>NZ_LMJQ01000008.1:2635-107373 GCF_001429475.1 Bacillus sp. Root131 | reverse complement strand
TCTTGTCTTCAAACGAAAAACACCTCCAATGAATTTGCATACTTAGTATGCGAATTCAGGAGGTGTTTTTTTCATGTACCACTATTCGGGTTCACTTCACAGATCGCGGTTTTTTTGTCTTTAAGCATCTTTCAGGATATCGGAAACATCCACTCCACTACTCATACATATTCCCACCATTGCAGGAATAATGATTTCAAATTCTTCAGGACGGATGACACTTATATACGACGCCCTAGGGTTACCTCTTCTCGCGTTAGTTCTTCGAGACTTCAGATTAATTCCTTTCTCCAACTTATTTACAAGATGACTGCAAAGGTCTTGCCAACCTTTATTTGTCCCAATAGTACCGTGAATAACTACAGAATAACGATTAACAAGCTTGCGAAGAATCTTTTCAGGAGTTTTATACCGCATTTCTTCTTTTGCTAACGTTTTAATTACCGTTTTTTGTTCTTGTAACTTGTTTTCAATTTTAGTAATATGACGACTTTTAAAATCTATTAATTTTTCAGAAGCATGTGCCAGTGCGTTGATATCGCCCGACATAAATGCTTGTCCTATCGCCATTTGTAATTGTATCTCTTCATCAATATCCGCGACTTTAGCTTCACTTGTTGCTTTCTCTTCGATGTGTAACAATTGAGTTCGAACTTCTTTTGCAATTTCTGAATCGCGAAGTAACATACCAACGCGTAAGATTGCACGGCGTGGGAATACGTTTCCCCCCGCACGGCTAATACCTAATGCATTTAGTTCATTCAGTTTAGGCGTGAGATTACCTAACGCCTTAATTTCAGCATATTTCTTATAATGTAGCCCGTCCTGTTCTAGTTCGTCACGATGTTCTTTGATTAGTTGGCGTAGCGTATTTTGGTTTACTTCGTAAAAATCCGCAACTTGTTTCGTAGTTGCCATTTCTAAGTTAGGTAATAGTAGCAAGCCTTTCACCTTTTCCAGTACCTCTACACGGTTCATGTGAGATTCACGAACGTTAGCGTCAATAATAAATGTTTCTTGACTTGTAATTAATTTTGTCATAATAAAATTCCTCCGAAAGTATTTCTTGTTCTTATACTTTCTGTTCTTCCGTAGTCATAAGTTTCGTGACACTTATTTTTTGATTAATAGAAAGGAAGATTATTCATTCTTCCTCAATTTCTCTAACTTTTCTTTGCATACTATGAAGGCAACTCCTAAAAATACGAAGAACTATTACTAACATGAAAATTCCCAAACTCAATTAATTTTTTATTATAAAATTTATTTAACGTTTACTGATTGCTGGGATTCTCGTCTTCAACTGAAAAATATAGTGTGTATTATTGAAACGCCCTACATGGCAAACTAAGTACCCCCTCCCGCATGGCGGGAGGTCTTTACCTTTATTCGATTAAATTTACATATATATTTTGTATGGAACGGCTTCTTCAGGAAGGTTTGTAGATAAAGAAGTAATGAAAGAAGAATTGAATATTAATAATCAAAATGAATCAATTCAAGTAGAAAAATGATATGAAAACAAGAAAAGGTTTTGATACGAAGTTATGAAACAAAATCAATGTTGATTTAAAGGGATTCAGTAGCAGTGACAAATAATGTTTCATAAACGATGGAGTTATGGAACAGGTTAATAGTATTAGATAGTAATAGTTCTAATGTGGGATAAGATACGGGATAGTATTACGAGACGCAATCTGCCCAACGCTATGACGTATTACTTACGCTACGATTGATAGCAATAGATAGTAATGGAATACAGATGTAACCGTCCTGCCGTGCGGGTAGTATTCGTGCATAACAATAACCATCCCCTTTGGAATGGCAGGATTACAAACGATGTACGGGGGCGTTTAAATACATAGCCCCGCTTGAAGTGTACCGCCTTTTGATTTAGATAGCCCCCGTCTATGTGCGAAGTCCTTTTTAATCCTTGCGAATCCATAATGCACCGCCCCTTTAAATTTACCAAACGTCCATTATGGCAGGGGATTTCGGACATTTTATTCTTCTTTGATTTCATGCAGTTCATAACGTCCGTTTGACACGTCCATTTTCTCGTTATACAATTAGGACAGAATAAAGGACATCGGGAGGACATTACATATGATTATTGGATACGCAAGGGTTAGTACGGTAGAACAGAATTTGGACGCACAATTAAAAGCACTGGAAGAAGCAGGGGCTACGAAAATATACCAAGATAAGAAGTCAGGAAAAGATATGCACCGTGAAGGATTACAAGAAATGCTTTCTACGTTAAAAGCGGGGGACACTTTGGTCATTACAAAGATTGATAGAATCGCTAGAACAATTAAAGGTGGCATTGAATTAATCGAAGAATTAACTTCGAAAGGAATCAAATTACACATTCTTAATATGGGCTTATTCGACGGTTCTCCTACGTCTAAACTAATCATGAATGTTTTACTATCCGTTGCTGAATTCGAACGTGAGATAATGCTAGAACGTCAACGTGAGGGCATTGCAATCGCAAAGGCAAACGGCAAGTACAAGACGAAGCCGAAGAAGTACCATGATAACAATAAAGCTTTAAATACCGCTTTGGAAATGTTAGCAAATCGTAAATCAAACGGATACACGGTTAAACAGATATGCGAAGAATACAACGTAACGCGATCATCACTATATGCAATTGCGAAGGAAAAGGAGATTCTGTAAAACAGGATTCCTTTTTTTGTCCAATTTGTAATGACTTTGTGACACCATACTTCACTAGAATATATTCCCAACGCTATATTTTCATTGATAGCTGAATAATGAATAAAGCCAGCAATGACGCGGGTTTACTTGAACTTCGTGCACAAACATGATTTTTATTTTAGTACACGTTTGGGACGAATCATGAACATTTACAGCGTTCGTTTTAAATCACCTAGCGTCCACGTATCAATACCCTAATATATAGATTCACAGAAAACAAAAGAAGGACTAGCGACGCCTCCTACAACGTCACTAGCCCTTTATAATTATTATTCTGTTGTTCCTGCATCTTCGGGACGATTATTAATGTCGTAGCCCGCTTTAACAAGCAAGTGTGCCGGCACGGCTTTTTTGAATGGATTACCCTCATTGAACATTTCAAAAAACGTCTTCCCCGATTGTTTCAATGCAACGCCTTCAGCAACCTTTTCTTGTTCCTTTGCAAGCGTCGCCGCCGCGTCTTCTTCTTTTGTTGCTTCCTTCTTCAATTCTTCATATCCAACCATTATCAATTGTAATGGTGTTAGTTCTTGGTTTGCCATAATTATTTCCTCCTATTTCGTTTGCCCTTCGTATTGGATCGCGTAGTAGCCTAAAAGCCCACCAAACGCCCCTTTGGAATCTTCGGTTATTATAATTGGATGAAAAGTATTGTCATAGTTACGGTTCACATTAAATTCAAACGCACGACGTTTATAATGCGGAATTGGTTCTAATCCTAATCGTTGTTCAATCTGACCAAACTTAGCTAATTCACGGTCAACGTTACCCGCTACGTCGCTGTACTCAACAAGTAACTTCAAATAAGCTAGCTTCGCATCCTTTAACCTCGTCGTCATAACTTCTTGTTCTTGCATTGTTTTTTTGAAAATCTTCTCGCGATCTGCTTCGACTTCTGAACGTATTCCTTCAAGTGCTTTCCGCAAAAGATTGTCCATATTACCTAGCATCTTCTGAACTTGTTCACGTTCCGCATGAACTTTATTCAAGTCCGTTTTCAACTTCTCGTTTGGTGTGCCATCTTCCATGATTGCACGCTGAAAATCGTCTTCTACCGCACTTTGCAAGAAACGTGCATCGTCATTTAATTGAACAATCTTCCCTTGTAGTTCCGTGCGTTTCGCTTCGTACTTCGCAATGATTTTATCCGCTTTTTCTACACTATTTTTAAATAATAGTCCCATAAATTTATATCCCCCTATTGTTTGAGTAACTCGTCAATTTGTGCTAGCAATTCTGGCGTCGTTTCTTTCGTAACATTCATTTCTTGCTTCACGTTCACTTCCTCATTTTTCAACTTTCCAGTAACCTGCATAAACAATTTCGCATGTTGGAACGACCCTAGACGGGCTTTATCAATCACGGTTTCCATAATACTCTCAAAGGATTGTGATATGAGATTCTGACGCAATTCCTTTTCAATTTGCTGACCTTCTTCGCAATTTCTGTATCCGAACAAGGTCCTACGGTCGATACCGAATGACTCCGCAATACTGATGTAACTTTCTCCATTTCGTTTTCTATAAAAAGCTTCTGTTACAAAATCCCTTTGTGTTGGTGTTAGCTTCTTACTCATTTGATGTGATACCCCCGTGTTTTTGGATTACATACAAGTTGATTACAAGTATTTCGTCTAAATCCAGTCCCATACTTTGTAATGCCCGTGTGATACGATAGTTCGATAATTGAGTTATGTTGCGACGCCCCGTTTCGAACTTATGAAGTAATGATTGTTTAACGCCGCTTATCTCCGCTAGTTCTCGACAAGATACACCTTTTAAGGAACGAAAGAATCGAATTGTTTTCCCGTGTAACATGATGTCTAATGCTTTATTGTTTTCCACGAAATGACCTCCGTTTTATATGTAGAATTTTGATTGTTTGAATTAGAAATAGGACGCCGAATAATCGACGCCCCGTTTTAGGTAGGAATATAACCCGATAGTTATAACTGAAATGATTGGCATTGGTCGGGAAGCCGTTAAGCTTTCCCTACCCTTATATCCTTCTAAAGCCCTTCGGTACAAGACGAATTAGACAAATTGGGATATTTATTTTCAAAAAAGAAAAGCTAGCGAAATAGATCGCTAGCTTCGAGAGAAATATGAAATTGATAATAAAGGAGGAAACGTAAGTGCTTCATAAAAAAAGAATCCCCTATAAGGGACTCCATCAAGTAGAACGTATGTCAAATAAAACTTACATCAAACATTAGAACGTTGCAAATTACCGAGATTGCGATTTCTAGCTGATTATCTTCGCTTTTATGTATGGTTTATTACTAATCGTCTTCTAGTCCTTTTTGTTATACCAATTTGCTATTAGTTTAAGTCCGATGGCTGCGATCAGTACGATTGTTGATGCAATTCCAACATAATCCGATAATCCGGGGTTTTTAAAACTTGTTGTCGATGTCACCAAGATAAGAAACAACGTTAGAACAATGAATTCACTATCTTGTCTTAATGGCTTGATGCTTACTCCTTCTGTCTTTCTGTTCACTTCTCCACCTTCTTACTTTTGTTTTTAATCTACACATCGTTTACACTCTATATTACCCTATTGTAGCTAGTGGTAGCTACTTATATTTTCCTCTCGGGTGATTCGCTATATAACCCGTATATCCTTGCAATAAAGCTTATACAAGAATAGCCGTGAATCAGTGTCATGATCGCCGCTAACATCTTGGTTACCATCGTTATTAGTACTTACGTCCCATAGGTTATGCAAGGTTTATTGATTTATTCATCTGAGAAGATACCGAATGTTAATAGGTAGTATTACGTAAGGTTTCATAATCTATTGTTGCGTATTATTAACTTCTTTCCCTTCTTATACATTAATAAATACAATCTTTTTCGTTATTTTGTCACAAGAAATTTATATTTTTTGTATTTTTATCTAAATACCCAAAAAGCAAGGACACAAATTCGCCCCTGCTAAATAATACTTGCTTGTTATATTTCTCGTTACAGCTTGTTATTAATACGTATCCCTATCACTACTAAAAACATTTAGCAGCCTTTGTGAGTTTCTCAGCTTCTTTAAGTTTACCTAAATTTTATCCATGATATTGACAAAGAAACCTACGACCTTATTATAAAAGTATATTCGAAAAAGATTCTCTCAATTGTTCTATTTGTTTCTTATTAAATTTTTTTATTACAGAAAGTGTGCCAGCACTCTCTATTTCCACTAACAAATAGTCATTGGTTTTGTAATCTTTCAGAATTCGGATATCTTGTTTTTGGGGATTCTGTTGTTTTGCTGAATCCTCTTTTTTTACTTTTTCTTTTCTTATTAGCTTTGCTGTATCTTTTATTTCTTTCAGTTTTCCCATTAACTCATCATCATATATAACCTTCCCCATTTCATCCCTTTTTACAGAAAGATTATTTCGTTTATTCCAATAATTAATAGTACTCTTTGCAATCCCTAGATTTTCAGCTGCTTCAGCACGGTTTAAATACTTTCCACCTTCATCATTGTGCAGTACTAACTGCTGTTGCATTGATGCTTGAGGTTTTTCCTTTTGAATTTTTAATATAGGTGGCACCTTTCTTTTCAATTCTTCTATTTTACTTCTTACGTCTGATTTTTGGTTATCTCCACAATTAATAACAATTAAATTACATTTTCTCAAATCATAAGGATTATCTGTTAAATTTAGAACGTGTTTTAACTTATTATCAATACCCATAATGAGTCGTGCTAAATTAATTGCTTTTCGTCCATCAACTCCGCCTATAAATTTTTTCTTATCCCTTTTCCAACTTTTCCATGCCCCTTTTATGGCAATATCAATCTTTGAAAAATCTTCTGTTTCAATATATACCTCTTTCATTTGTTGCGTTTCTGCATCTGGGCAATATATTACTGTATACCCTTCATCCAAATGCCTAAATTCATTTATCATTCCTTCTTCACCTTTCATTTGACAGAATTTTATAAACCAATTAAAATTTTATAATTTTCCGACTAAAAAATCTACATAAACTTACAATTTTCTTTAAGCAAAGAACAAAGTTTCCTAAATCCAATCATATATATTTCACCTCTTCAATTAATCTTTTTATATGGTCATCTATATCTACTCTTTATACAGTAATCATTCTCTATATCTTTACTATGCTTCAGTATAGTGGTTTTATCTTAGCCAGCGGAAAACCTAATTTTTTTCAACTTTCTTCATTAGGCATGTTGGCTTTTGGTTTTGAAGGTCTTATACTATCGGATTGTTACGAGGAAAACGGCTTGGTGGATAGACTTCTCCCTTGCGAAAATATATAAGGTTAAAGCCTAACCACAATACTATCGTCATGCCGACGAGGTATCCGTATTGTATGAAAGACGCATTGACTGCAATCAGCTATAGCTATCGAAACACTATACTGTTTGCTTGTAACTTATCGACTATTAGTACAAAATGTTGTTTCGCCGTACGGTGCGTGTCCACGCCCTACACCGTTCCCTTTCAGGAAATTCGTTACAAAACCCGATATCCTCGCAATAAATTACGAAAACAGCCGTGAATCAGTGTCGTAATCGCCGCTTAATAGTAAATGGCTAACTACAGCCGTACAATTACGTCTTATTTGACCCCCCAGACACTCTTTACCATCCACGTCTTGGGTATCATCGCGGTTAGAACTTACGTCCCTTAGGCTTCGGTATACAAGGCTTGTGTCCTTTACCTCGCTTACGTTATACGGTTATAAATGCGTCAATGAACCGATATCCGAATGTATTTTCTGCGTTGGCTACATTAAACCCCGTTTATTTTAAGGTACACTTCACAGCATTCCTTCGTGGTCACGGTATCCACGTTCGGAATTACCGCACACCAACGCCACGAATCACCTAAAAAAGGCAATAAGAAACTAGACCTCTTGCATTATATTTTTTAAAAATCTATAATGGAGGTGCTGAATGTGCGGAATATCCGTTATTTAGTTTTAATTTGATTGTTTAAATTTTGGTCACGTGCTGGTAACACGTGGCTTTTTTCTTTTACTTAGAATTTCATACTTGCTAGTGGTGAATGACGTTGATATTTATTTTTTATCTCATCATCAGTAAAGTCTAAATACGCCCTTTGAGTTACTTCTACCGATGAATGACCTAATACCCTAGACAAGCTAAACCAATCACCACCATTAAGAATGTAATACTTTGCAAAGTTATTTCTTAATTGGTGAGGTGTGAAATGTACACCTACCTTTTTACCAATACTTCTAATACTCGCCTCAAAATTATTGACGTTCAACATTGTCCCTCTTATCGTAGGAAACAAATACTCTGCATCACTAAATCTATCCCTATACTTCAACCAACGCTTTAAATCGTTAGCCATGATATTAGAAAAATAAACATATCGTTGTTTCTTATTTTTCGGATTCGTAATTAAGATACTTTTATTTTTTATATCTAGGTCTTCGGCTTGCATACTACAACATTCTCCTGCACGTATGCCTGTATCTAAAATAAGTTTAATCATGACGTAACTTCTAAACCCATGGAATGTACTTATATCTATTGAATACAACACTTTCTTTATTTCATCTACTGATAACAATATCTTTTGTTTCCGTTGCGGCTTTATTGATTCAATATTAGATATTGGATTCTTAGCAATATCCTCTTCAGCTTCTAAAAAGTTGAAAAAAACCTTAATATTACGAAGGTAATTAGCAATTGTTGTTTCACTAATGGTCTTTCCATAATCAGTTCTACGTGTTGGATAATTAATTTGTTCACTAGCTGTATTAGATGTAAATGTGTATTTACCCCGTTCCCTTAAATATTTAATATACGTCCGAATATGAAGAGGTTTTACCTTATCAACATCCGTAATCTTTAATTCCCTTTCTAAATATGAAGTAAATAACTTCAACGTTTGGTCATATGACCGAATTGTTTTCCTACTTAGATGCTTTGCATCACAATGAAGCAAAAAGTTTTCAACGTTCATCTGAAAGTTATTCATACAACAAAAAAACCTCCTAGCTATTGGAATTAAAATTTCAATCCAATAAATAGAAGGTTTTTAAATTAACCGCCAATTACCTATGTACTTTATTGCCTACATACGTAATTCGTTGGTTTTTAAATTTTATTATGAAATACACTTAACACCTTGATACTACAGCGTTTAAGAAGCTTTATGTTCAAGTCTCAACTTATCCGCAACCATTGCGATAAACTCAGAATTCGTAGGTTTTGCTTTTGACATGGATACTGTATAACCGAATAAGGACGAAATAGAATCAATATTCCCACGGCTCCACGCTACTTCAATCGCGTGACGAATTGCGCGCTCCACACGGCTTGCTGTTGTATTATATTTCTTTGCGATATCTGGATACAATACTTTCGTAATCGATCCTAATAATTCGATATCGTTGTATACCATGGAGATTGCTTCTCGTAAATACATATATCCTTTAATATGAGCGGGTACACCAATTTCATGAATGATACTCGTAATACTCGCATCTAAGTTTTTCGGTTTTCCATCTACTGTTGTTGCTGATCGGAATGATGGTAGTGGACGTTTAATCATAGCGTTTGCTTTACCACTCACTTGACGAATATGACTCGTTAAATTCTCCATATCAAATGGTTTTAATATGAAATATGAGGCACCTAAGTCAACTGCTTTTTTCGTCACATCTTCTTGCCCGAATGCTGTCAACATAATTACGCTAGGCTGTTTTAACCTTTCAATATGTCGCATTTTTTCCAATACAGCTAAACCATCTAAGTGTGGCATAATAATGTCTAAAACGAGTACATCAGGTTGCTTATCTGCTAATAAGTTTAAACACTCTTGACCATTATAAGCAGTACCGATTACTTCCATATCATCTTGAGCAGCTACATAGCTCTCTAACATTGATACTAGTTCTTTATTATCATCCACAAGACATACTTTAATTTTCTCCACAGCTTTTCCTCCCTTACCGAATCGATTCTCCGACATGTGTATCCTTCTAGGCTACATGAATTGTTCGACAATTGTGTGAAAATTCCCTTTTAAAGTTTCTTACTTTCCGATAAAATCACAAAAAAATATGTTTATCGTTCATTTATTCCCTTTCGCAACACATTCCATCATAGAAATACAACGAAACGTTCAACCCTTTTCTTTTATTTTACAACAAAAAACACCTCTTGCGGAGCTTTTACAAAATTTCAACGAATTTTTCAACAGAAAAAGCGAGCTAATATATATATTAGCTCGCTTTTTTCTCTTGATCATAAATATTAATTCCAGCTTGATGTAACATCCATTCAATATGAACACCATATCCTGATGTTGGATCATTTACAAATACATGCGTAACAGCACCAATTACTTTTCCATTTTGTACAATTGGACTTCCGCTCATCCCTTGTACGATACCGCCCGTTTTCGCTAATAGACGTTTATCTGTTACTTTTATTACCATACCCTTTGTGGCTGGGAATTTTTGTTGCACTGTACTAACAACTTCAATATCAAACGCTTCTACTTTATCTTGATCAATAACTGTTAATATTTTTGCCGGTCCTTCTTTTACTTGATGAGATAATGCGATAGGCATCGCTTTATCCATTATACCGTTTTTCATATTCGTATTTAATTTGCCAAAAATACCATATGGACTATTAATTGTAATATTGCCAATCACTTCACGATCTGGTGAGAATCTTGCTAATTTCTCCCCTGGATTCCCATGACTACCTCTTTCAATTGATGTGACTGTCGAGCGCATAATTTGTCCATCTTCGACTTGAATCGGCTTTTTCGTATCATTATCAGAAATAACATGACCAAGTGCCCCGTATTTCATAGAATCTGGATGAACAAATGTCATCGTTCCAATTCCAGCTGCCGAATCACGGATATACAAGCCAATTCGATAAGACGATTCACCGTTGTCTTTTTGTGGAGTTAGCTTCGTACGAATATATTTTCCATCTCTTAACAATACAAGATTAAGCGGTTCACCTGTTTCTCCACTATTATGAATAAACGGTGCTACATCACTCATTCTTTCAATTGTTTTACCATTAATTTCAGTAATCATATCTCCAATTTGTACACCTGCTGTTTCACCAGGAGATATTTTACCCTTTTCAGTTTGAATTAAATGATGGCCTACAACAAGTACACCTTTTGTATTTAATTTCACACCAATTGATTGTCCACCTGGAATTACTTTAAAATCTTTTAACACTTTCACATTTACTTTTTTCACTGGAAAACCAGCAAGCTGAAATACCATATCAGCTTCACCATTTTGATGAGAATTTACCATAAGTTCTTGTTTTTGTTCATTCGAACTCACTGTAAATACATGACGATTTGTGGATGAAGCTTTGAAAACTGGTAATGATGATATTTCTGATTGTTGTCCTTCAAAAACAACAAGTTGTTTCGGTGATGAAATAAACGTTCGAAGCGGTTTAAAACATCCAATAAAAACTAAAGAAACAAGGAGACAAAGACCTATTATTTTTCGAAATTTTTCTAATTTCAACTTGTTCACTCTCCTCGCTCCTACCCCACATTCAGCCTCTTGGCTTCACTTTTTAATCTCTCCTTGCAGTGCATTATTTATAACCGGAAGAATTAAGAAATCGTCATTTGAGAAAAAAAGCTATCCATTACTGGATAGCCTCTGCTGTCTGTTTAAAATGATGCGCTTGCGTAAGTAATTCTTTCGCATGCTCTGTCGTTAAATCTGTGATTTCTACACCAGAAATCATTCGAGCTATTTCTGTTACTTTATCCTCCATAGTTAAAACAGTAACTGATGTAATTGTCCGATCATTCGCTACTTGTTTTCGAATAAATAAATGTGAATCCGCCATTGAAGCTACTTGAGGTAAGTGCGTAATACAAAGTACTTGCGAGTTTACTGATACTCGATAAATTTTTTCCGCAATAGCCTGTGCGACTCGGCCACTTACACCCGTATCCACTTCATCAAAAATAACAGATGCAACCCCTTGATGCTTAGAAAAAATGCTTTTTAAAGCTAAAATAATACGAGATAACTCTCCGCCAGAAGCAACCTTTGAAAGTGGTTTTAGCGGCTCTCCTGGGTTCGTTGAAATATAAAATTCCACATGATCGTAACCATCCACCGTAAGTCTTACCGGTGCACCTTCCACAAGGGGTTCTTCTGCATTTCCTGCTCTCTTCATAATTCGCACTTCAAATTTCGTTTTTTCCATATATAATTCTTTTAATTCCTGATGAATTGCATTTGTAAGATGTTCTGCAAGCTCATGACGCATATTACTTAACAACGTTGCTTCTTTCAGAATAACACTCTCTAATTCCTTCAACTGTTTCTTCGTCGTTTCAATATGAACGTCTTTATTTTCAATTGTAAAAATTTCCTGTTCAATTTTATCTGCATACGCTAAAATCTCTTCTACAGTATTTCCATATTTTCTCTTTAGCATACGAATTTCATTCAAACGTGTTTCGATTTCATCTAAACGATTTGGATCATATTCCATCATATCGAGCTTTTCTCTCAGTTGATAGGCAACCTCTTCTAATAAGTAATAGCTATTTGCAATTGAATCATAATTCTCTTGATACATTTCATCTAAATGTGTAATACTTTCCATTTGTCCCATTGCACTTCTTACATTATCTAACCCTTGTCCGTCGGCACTTAACGAACGATATGCATCACCTAACGCTTTATAAATCTTTTCAAAATTAGAAATTTGCAATCGTTCCTCAGTTAATTCATTTTCTTCATCCATCTTTAAATCTGCCTTGCGAATTTCTTCATGCTGAAATTGAATTAAATCTAAGCGATGTGCCATTTGTTGTTCATTTTCACTTAACGATTTCAATTGTTTTTTTAATTTTTCATAGTCAGCGTATACATTTTGATATATGTCTAATTGTTTAACGATTCGATCCCCATCAAAGTGATCAAGCATAAACAGATGTCGTTCTTCATTCATTAAATCTTGTGTTTCGTGCTGTCCATGAATATCAACAAGTGATTTCCCAATTTCTTTTAATATGCTAAGTGTAACAAGCTTCCCATTTACACGACATACACTCTTTCCGTTCGCAGCAATATCACGCTTTAAAATAATCATGCCATCTTCTATTTCTATATCTAACTCTTCTGCCTTTTCAATACATGGATGCTTCTCATCTTCAACATAAAATAGCCCTTCAATCTCAGCCTTTTCTGTTCCATATCGAACAAATTCTGCTGATCCACGGCCACCTACAAGTAAACTAATCGCATCAATAATAATCGATTTTCCGGCCCCTGTTTCACCGCTTAAAACCGTTAAACCTTTTTGAAAAGAAATATTTAATGCTTCAATAATAGCAAAGTTTCTAATCGATAATTCCGATAACAATGCCCCATTCACCTCGTTATAAAATAATCCCTTACTAAAGGATTTTCTCAGTTCTTCATTCAAATAATCATGTTATATATTTGTATGTATATACTCTTCTAACCCGCTTCATTGTACCAAACATTTGTTTTACGGGTCAATCCATCTATTTTCTAACTTTATGCAAACAAAATATTATATTACAATTGAAAATTCATATTTTTAACCAATAAAAATATCTTGTTCACTTTCCACTTTACGATGGAAAGCAAACAAGATTTTTTGTTACAACATATTTAAGAAACGATCAGAGACAACACCTGTATCGTCAGGTGTACGGCAAATAATTAAGCAAGTATCATCACCACAGATGGTTCCGATGATCTCATCCCACTCTAAATGATCAATAAGTGCTCCAAGTGAATGAGCGTTACCAGGCAATGTTTTTAGCACAAGCATATGTCCTGCCGTGTCTAATTTTACAAATGAATCCACTAGATTTCGTTTTAATTTTTGTAACGGGTTAAATCGTTGATCTGCTGGCAAGCTATATTTATAGCGCCCATCATGTAATGGCACCTTCACTAAGTGCAGTTCTTTAATATCGCGCGATACTGTTGCTTGCGTTACATTAAATCCCTCATTACGTAAAATATCAACTAATTCATCTTGTGTTTCAATTTCTTTGTTTGCAATAATTTCCCTGATTTTAATATGGCGCTGACCTTTATTCATACATTTGCACCTCACACTATCTCTTACCATAGTTTAAACATTGGTATACTTCACTTATTTATGTTAACTTATAATTCGTTTCTTGTACACAATTGTTTTTACAATCATTATACAATTACAGCAAAAAGAGGAACAACATATGTTATTCCCCTTTCCCTTTTTGTTTTAGAACGTCATGCGCTTCTGTAACAACTTGCTCTATAGAAATCGGAGAATGATTTTCGCCATTCTCACGTTCACCATGCCATTTCAGATGAATTAAAAATTCAATATTACCGTCTCCACCCGTAATTGGTGAAAATGTTAAACCTTCCACATCATAGCCTTCTTTTAAAGCAAACTCGACAATCATTTCTACAACAGCTTCATGTACTTTTCTATCACGAACGATACCTTTTTTCCCAACTTGCTCTCTTCCAGCTTCAAACTGTGGTTTAATTAACGCCGCTACATCTCCGTTAGGCATAAGCATTGTTTTTAAAACTGGCAGTATAAGCTTTAATGATATAAATGAAACATCAATACTTGCAAATTGAGGTAAACCACGTTCTAAGTCTGCTGGTGTCACGTAACGGAAATTTGTTCGTTCCATTACAACAACACGCTCATCTTGACGTAATTTCCACGCTAGTTGATTGTATCCTACATCTAATGCATAAGATAATTTCGCTCCATTTTGAAGCGCACAATCTGTAAAGCCACCAGTTGATGAACCAATATCTATCATAACTTTATCTTGTAAATCAAGATGAAATGTCTCTAATGCCTTTTCAAGTTTATAACCACCACGACTTACATACGGCATAACTTGTCCCTTCACCGTAATCTCAGTATCTTGCGAGATTTTCTCTCCTGGCTTATCAAGTCTCATTTCATTTGCATATACGAGTCCCGCCATAATGGCGCGCTTTGCTTTCTCACGCGTTTCTATAAGTCCTCGCTCTACTAATAGTACATCTACTCTTTCTTTTTTTACGCTCATTTGTTACGCCCTTTTTTGTTTTGATGGAATCATTGTATGAATACGGTCTACGACAGCATCTGTCGTTAAACCAATTTCTTCTAATAATTTTGTTACACTTCCGTGCTCTATGAAGCGGTCTGGAATACCCATTCGTTCAACTAATGCACTATGGTAACCATTTTCAGATGCAAATTCAACTACTCCTGTTCCAAAACCACCAATTAAACAAGCTTCTTCAATCGTTAAAATCGGTATATTCTTTCCTAGAAGATCATGTAAATATGCTTCATCCATTGGTTTAATAAAGCGAGCATTCACTACTTTCACTGAAACTCCAGCTTTTTCAAGACGCTCAGCGGCTTCCATCGCCATTGGTATTGTCGTACCAAACGTTAAAATAGCTGCTTGTGTACCCTCTTTTAACGTCTCCCACGTACCGATCGGAATCGCCTTTAATTCTTCATCCATATGAACGCCAAGTCCATTACCGCGCGCATAACGCAATGCGATTGGTCCATCTTCATATTGCATCGCCGTATAAACTAAATGTTGCCCTTCATTTTCATCTTTCGGCATCATAAGCACCATATTTGGCAAGTGACGTAAGAATGAGATATCAAATACGCCTTGATGCGTTTCACCATCTGCTCCTACTAATCCTGAGCGATCTATTCCAATGAAAACATTTAAATTTTGGCGGCATATATCATGAACAACTTGGTCATATGCTCTTTGTAGAAATGTCGAATAAATTGCTAAGAATGGCTTCATTCCTTGCGTTGCCATACCTGCTGCCATCGTTGTAGCATGCTGTTCTGCAATACCTACATCAATCATACGATTTGGGAATTCTTTTTGGAATTTCTCAAGTTTTGATCCAACAGGCATTGCAGGTGTAATTGCTACGATACGCTCATCCGCTCTCGCTAGCTTAAGTACTGTTTCACTAACAACAGCACTCCATGCTGGTGCAACTTCTTTCGGCTTAACAAAGTCACCTGATTCAATTTTATAAGGTCCTGTTCCATGCCAAGTTCCAATAACGTCACTCTCGGCCGGTTTATAACCTTTTCCTTTTTTCGTAATAACGTGAACAAGCACTGGGCCTTTTGTTTTCTTTGCATATTGCAACGTTTCGAATAGCTTTTCATAATCATGCCCATCGACTGGACCTAAATATGTAAAGCCTAACTCTTCGAAAAAGACACCAGATACTAGTAAATATTTAAGACTATCTTTTATTTTCTCTGCTGTCGCAGCCACTTTCCCGCCAACTGCTGGGATTTTCTTTAATATATACTCTAATTCATCTTTTACCCAGTGATATTTTCCTGCGGTACGTAAACGACCAAGTACATTATGGAGCGCACCAACGTTTGGTGCAATTGACATTTCATTATCATTCAAAATAACAATCATATCTGTCTTTTCATGTCCAATATGGTTCAATGCCTCTAAAGCCATTCCGCCTGTTAAAGCACCATCTCCAATAATTGGTATAACATATTCTTTCGTTTTCTTTAAATCACGTGCCAGAGCCATTCCCATTGCAGCCGATAACGATGTCGAGCTATGACCAGTTTCCCATACGTCGTGCTCACTCTCACAACGTTTCGGAAAACCACATAGGCCTTGATATTGCCTTAATGTACCAAACTCTTTCGCGCGTCCAGTTAAAATTTTATGTACATAGGATTGATGTCCTACATCCCATAAAAATTTATCTTGCGGGCTATCAAATAATTTATGCAGAGCAATTGTGAGTTCTACTACACCTAAATTAGGCGCAATATGTCCACCTGTTTGAGAGAGCTCTTCAATTAAAAACTTACGAATATCCTCACTCAATCCCTCTAGTTCACTGATAGACATATCTTTCAAAAAACTAGGGTTTTGAATTTGCGTTAGATCCACACGGATCACTCACTTTCATTTCATAATCTGTCAACATGTCAAATATTATAAAAAACATTTACACAAAACAAGAAATTCTCTTTTCTATTTTTCGTCTTGTCCCGCTATTAACCAGTCTATTGCGCCCTAATCCTATTATAAACCATATTTCTTTAGGCGATGAAAAAAATAGCCGCTAACACGAAGTGATAACGGCAATGTAATCTACATATATTTTTGCCAATAACAAGAAAAGAAAAACCTTTTCCTACAGTTATATCATAAAATGATAAATGACTCAACAAATGAAAACGCTGTTATATTAGTTATTACGTTTTGCAATTAAATCGCAAATAGATAGTAAATATTCATCTTGTAATTGCAAGGAGCTAATCGCACCTTTTGCTTCTGCAATTGTTTCTTCTAAAATATCCTTTGCTCTATCTACAGTAAACAACGTCGTATATGTACTCTTTTCGTTAGAAAGATCACTACCAATCGGTTTCCCAATCTCTTCTTCGGTTCCTTCGACATCTAAAATATCATCTCGAATTTGGAAAGCTAGACCGATATATTTGGCAAACGTAAGCAACTTTTCTTCTTGCTCTTCTGTCGCATCAGAAAGTATCGCACCCGCAAGCACAGCAAATTCAAGCAGTTTTCCCGTCTTATGTTTATGGATGTACTCCAATTCATCAATCGTAAGGCGTTTCCCTTCAGCTTCCATATCTGCCACTTGTCCGCCAACCATTCCTTCTGGTCCTGCTGCTTTTGCAAGTTCAAGTACAAGTCTTACTTTTTTTTCGGCAGAAATTTCTTTTTGCTCATATGCCATAATTACTTGAAAAGCATACGTCAATAAGCCATCTCCTGCTAAAACTGCCATCGCTTCACCAAATACTTTGTGATTTGTGGGTTTTCCTCTTCTTAAATCATCATCATCCATACAAGGTAAATCATCATGAACTAAAGAATATGTATGAATCATTTCAAGAGCACAAGCTGCACCTACTCCAAGATTTCTTTCTTTCCCAAACGCTTGTAATGTTGCAAACAAAAGTAACGGGCGGAGACGTTTTCCACCCGCTTCCAAAGAATATGCCATCGCTTCACGAAGTACATTTGGACATTGTAATTCATTTGCATAGCTTACAAGTTTCTCTTCTACGAAAGTTTTACTTTCTTTCAAAAAAGTATCAAAAGCAATCGTCACTATGCTTCATCTCCTACAGCAGTAAACGGTTCAAGCTCTCCATCTTCCCCAAGAATAACTGCCATTTGTTCTTGTACATTCTTCAACTTCTCATCACAAAGCTTAGATAATTCCATGCCCTCTTTAAAATAAGAAATCGCTTCTTCTAACGGTACGTCACCTTGTTCTAGCTTAGAAACAAGATGCTCAAGTTGCGAAATTGCCTCTTCAAAGCTTAATTTATTTTCCATTATTCAATTCACGCTCCTCTATGCCTGATACGCTACAATCTAGTATTCCATCTTGTAATTGAACTGAAACAGCATCTCCAAGGCTTACATCTTTCACACTTTTTAACACTTGCTTCTCTTCATCATATACAAGCCCGTACCCTCTCATCATTACTTTAAGCGGACTTAACGCTTCAAGTTTTTGAGCAGCTCTTACAAAGGCAAATTCTTTCGTTTGAAGTAACGTTTGCATTTCACGTTGTAATTGCTTTTGCAACGTTTCAACAGCTACCTTTGTTTGCATAATTTTTTGAGATGGGTGGTGCTTCTCTAAATAAAATGAAAGTTGCTTTAACTGATTCACCTTTTTATCAATATAGCGCTCTTTCGCTAAAACAAGCTGTTCTAGCGCTCTATCTAATTGCTCTTCCTTTTGCTCATATACTTGTCTTGGATAACGGAACGCATACGATTTTTGCAACACTTGTAGTTTTTCGTCTTTTTTATGTACTAACTCTCTCATCGCTCTTTGCAATCTCAGAGTTCTTTGCAATACCTTTTCTTGTAACTCTATAATGTTAGGTGCTGCCAGCTCAGCTGCTGCAGTCGGTGTTGGCGCGCGTAAATCTGCAACAAAATCTGCGATTGTAAAATCCGTTTCATGGCCTACTGCCGAAATAATAGGAATTTCACTCTTAAAGATTGCTCTTGCAACCATTTCCTCATTGAAAGCCCATAATTCCTCAATAGAACCTCCACCACGGCCAACGATTAGTACATCTATCTCTCCCATTTCATTCGCTGTACGAATCGCTTGTACAATCGAGGGAGCCGCTGACTCCCCTTGTACAAGTACCGGAAATACAATAACATTCCCAATTGGATAACGACGTTTAATCGTTGTTATAATATCACGAATCGCTGCTCCTGTTGGCGACGTAATCACACCTATTGTTTTAGCGTAAGGAGGAATTGCTTTTTTATAAACTTGAGAAAAAAGTCCTTCTTCTTCTAAACGAACTTTTAACTGTTCGTACGCTAAATGTAAATTTCCGACTCCGTCAGGCTGCATGTCTTGAATATAAATTTGATAAGAACCACTCGCCTCGTAAACAGAGATTTTCCCTTTCACGAGTACCTTCATCCCATTTTCAGGTTTGAATTTAATATTACGATTATGACCCGCAAACATAACCGCTGCGATTCTTGCATTTTCATCTTTCAATGTAAAATACATGTGGCCACGGCTATGATTTTTAAAGTTGGAAATTTCACCTTTTAACCAAACAGACTGCAAATGCGGATCATATTCTATTTTTGTTTTTATATAGCGTGTTAACGCTGTAACGGTTAAATATTGCTTCTCCATTTCTCTCTCCTCATAGCCGACTCAAATTATTTACAAACGACACCTGCACGTTTGGCAGATTCAACAGTATTATGAAGAAGCATTGTGATTGTCATTGGACCAACACCCTTTGGCACAGGTGTAATGTAACCCGCAACATTTAACACGTTGTCAAAATCAACATCACCACAAAGTTTCCCTGTTTCTAAACGGTTTACACCAACGTCAATTACAACCGCTCCTTCTTTAATATAATCCGCTGTTATCATTTTAGGTCGTCCAACAGCTACGATTAAAATATCCGCTAACTTCGATAACTCTTTCATATTTTGCGTCTTAGAATGACAATATGTGACAGTTGCATTTTCATTTAAGAACAATTGTCCCACTGGTTTACCGACAATATTACTTCTTCCAATTACTACTACATGTTTTCCAGAAATATCAAGATTCGTTTCTTTTACTAATTCTACAATACCGTGCGGTGTACATGGAAGGAATGTATCTTGTCCCGTCATCATACGTCCCACGCTAATTGGGTGAAATCCATCTACATCCTTTTCTGGTGAAATTCTTTCAATGATAGCTTTTTCTTCAATATGTTTCGGTAAAGGTAATTGCACTAATATGCCATTAATACGGTCATCGCCATTTAAGCGATCGATTTCAGCAAGCAAGCGTTCCTCAGTAATTGTTTCAGGAAGTTCAATTAGCTCTGAGTAAATCCCTACTTGTTCACAGCCTTTTTCTTTTCCTTTTACATAAGAACGAGATGCTGGATCTTCTCCAACTAAAATAACTGCTAATCCTGGTACAATCCCTTGCTCTTTCAACTTCACAACTTCTTCTGTTAATTGTGCTCGTTTTTTCTCCGCAACTTCATTTCCTTTGATGATTACTGCTACCATTTTAAGATTCCCCCTTAAAGAATTTACAGTGTATCTTTTATATTAGATAAAACGCCGTTAATAAAACGACGAGATTCCTCATCCCCAAATGTTTTAGCAATTTCAATTGCTTCGTTAATTGTTACGTTGTGTGGAATTTCTTCCATGTATTTCATTTCATACACAGCTACACGTAAAATACTGCGATCAACAATACTAATACGCTCAAGCTTCCACTTTTTTAAGTTTTGACGAATCGCTTCATCGATTGCTTCTTTATTTTCTACAAAACCCACTACAAGTGACTCTAGAAACTCATTTGTTTCTTCGCCTTCATCTAGCGTGTTTTCCACTGCTACTTTCGGTTCTAATTCACCTGTAATATCCATTTGGTATAATGCTTGCATTGCTCTTTCTCTAGCCGTCCTACGTTTCATTGTAACTCTCCTTTATGCTTCAAGTCTTTCCTTATACTTTGTTATATTATTATAATTTATAAGCCGTCAATTCACTTACTCTTACAGTTTTCATTGATTTTCCAACCTTATAATACAATGATAATAACACAATTTATCGTTTCACACACGGGTTACAAGGCTGAAAAATAATAAAAAGATTAACTTCAAGTTCCATATCTTATCACAATGTACGTTTTTTGGAAAAACGACACATTTTCTTTTTTATTTCTTATTTTTTGAAATAGTATAATAATTAGAGGATTGTAATTTGTGAAGAAATGAAACGATAAAAAAGATGCCTATGTTACTAGGCACCTTTTCATTCTTACACTGGTTCGATTTCTGTTTTTTGTGTTTCGAATGTTACGCCAACGATGTGAACATTCACTTCTTTTGGCTCAAGTCCTGTCATTGTAAAGAGCGCTTGGCGAATATTGTCTTGAATCTTTTGAGCAACAACTGGAATTGCTACACCAAAATACATTACAACATAAAGGTCAACGATAATATCTTCGTTTGCTAATTCAACCTTTACACCTTTACCATGATTTTTCTTACCTAACTTCTCAACAACATCTGTAGCAAAATTACCGCGCATTGCCGCTACACCTTCTACTTCAGCAGCTGCAATACCTGCAATTACTTCAATTACTTCTGGTGCAATTTCTACTTTACCAAGAGTTGTATCTTGACCCATATCTAACATATGTTCAGCCATGAAAAAAACCTCCTTTAATGTATCACTGCGTCACAAGTTCATGCTCTTCCAAAAATTTCGTATTAAACTCACCTTTTACAAAATCAGGATGATCTAGCAATTGCAAATGGAACGGGATTGTTGTATGTACGCCTTCAATGACAAATTCACTAAGTGCGCGCTTCATTTTTGCAATTGCCTCTTCACGTGTTTTTCCGTGAACAATTAATTTAGCAACCATCGAATCATAGAAAGGTGGGATTGAATATCCCGGATATACAGCTGAATCGACGCGAATACCAAATCCTCCTGGTGGTAAGTACATTTCTACTTTACCTGGAGATGGCATGAATTTTTTGGCAGGGTTTTCCGCATTAATTCGACATTCAATTGCCCAACCATTAAATTGTACTTCTTCTTGCTGTAACGATAACTTTTCTCCTGAAGCAACAAGAATTTGTTCTTTAATTAAGTCCATTCCCGTTACCATTTCAGTAACTGGATGCTCAACCTGAATTCTCGTATTCATCTCCATGAAATAAAAGGTTTTCGTTTTATATTCATAAATAAACTCAACCGTACCAGCACCTGTATAATCAACCGCTACCGCCGCTTTAACTGCCGCTTCACCCATCTGCTTGCGAATATCTTCATCAAGTGCAGGTGATGGACTTTCTTCTAATAGTTTTTGCAAACGGCGCTGAATTGTACAATCACGCTCTCCTAAATGAATGGCATTTCCGTGTGTATCTGCCATTATTTGAATCTCAACATGGCGGAAATCTTCAACGTACTTTTCTAAGTATACACCAGGGTTCCCAAAAGCGGTACTAGCTTCTTGCTGTGTAATTTGAATTCCTTTTATAAGCTCTTCTTCATGGCGTGCAACACGAATACCTTTTCCGCCGCCACCTGCAGTCGCTTTAATAATGACTGGATATCCAATTTGATTAGCAAGCTCGATCGCTTCTTCGGTATTTTTAATAATCCCTTGTGAACCTGGTACAATCGGAACCCCTGCTTCTTTCATTGTATCACGAGCAACGTCTTTTGTGCCCATCTTTGAAATAGCTTCTGGACTTGGACCGATAAAAATCAAGTTACATTCACGGCATAACTCTGCGAAATCTGCATTCTCTGCTAAAAATCCGTATCCCGGATGAATAGCATCGCAGCCTGTTAACTTCGCAACGCTAATAATATTCGTCAAATTTAAATAGCTTTCTTTCGAAATCGTTGGTCCTACACAATACGCCTCATCTGCAATCTGTACGTGAAGTGACTCTTTATCTGCTTCTGAATAAATTGCAACTGTTTCAATGTCCATTTCTTTACAAGCACGAATAATTCGTACAGCAATTTCCCCACGATTGGCTATTAATACTTTTTTTATCATCACAAAGACTCCCTTATTACGCTTTTACAAGAAATAGCGGTTGTCCATACTCAACAAGCTGTCCGTTATTAACAAGAATTTCAACAATTTCGCCCTCTACATCAGCATCAATTTCGTTAAATAACTTCATAGCCTCGACAATACATACGATAGAATCTTTCGATACTCTATCCCCAATACTTACATATGGAGGTGTATCAGGTGAAGATGAAGAATAGAATGTACCTACCATTGGTGAGGTAATCTTATGTAGGTTTTCATCTTGAACAGTTTTCTTCTCTTCTTGCTTCGGTGCTTCTGCTTGCGCTGCTGCTACTGTCGTTTCAACTTCAACAGGCGCTACTGGTTGCATAGCTTGTTTTGCTGCAGGTGCTTGCACAGCAACAACTTCATTACCACGCTTTTTCATTTTGATTGTTGTACCGTCTTTTTTGTATTCAAATTCATCAATATTAGAGCTATCAATTAATTTAATTAATTCACGAACTTCTTGAATTTTAAACATGTAAAATCCACTCCCATACTCTTGTTTGTCCCGTTTTTACAGATTCTCGTCACAAAACTAGATTGACTGTAAAAATACGATGTATTCTATTAGAAAATATATTTCATTAACTAATAGAAATATTTACTATTTCCATCTTACGATAAATTTTTTAAACATTCCAATTTATATTTCTTTATAATAAATCGAAACTCCTGTAAAAAATATTATTCCAATAAAAAATTATTACCTAGTAATAATACCAAGTTTCACACGAAATTGGCAAGACCACTTCAAAAAAAAACATTGACTACTTTTGCAAAACGTTACATAGCAAACACGCCATTCCCTCTCCACTCTTCACCACATCTATAGTCAATAACATATTTTTACCAAATATTAATTTTTGTTTACACGCCGTTCATCATTCCTTCATATAAGAATAGTATGTTCAAAGTGTAGAAAATATATTGTGCTGAGGTGTGGAAATATGATATGGCTCATCCTCTTTTTACCTGCCGTAATCGTTTGGGCATGTGTTCTTTGCATCCACGTCAAATCCGGAAAAAGTAATCATCAGTACCATGAACCATTAATCTTTTACTCACAACGTGTTTCTCCATTCCGAGTTGAACATAGTAAAAATAACTACAAAGACAAAATAGAAAAAAGCTATCGAAAATGATAGCTTTTTTCTATTCACACGTACTTACATACTCTATTCCACTATTTGCATACCCTTTGCTTAGTAAAAGGTAATAATCCGCAGGGAAACCCCCTACGGATTAAAGTTTCACTTATTTCGCTGGTGGATCAAATTTCACACCTACATCTTTTGATCCGCCTTCACTTCTTACAAGTTGAATAATTTTATTTGCTTCTTTCTGTGAATGTTTTGCCGCTTTAACCGTTACTCTAATATCTGTACCATCAGCTCTTACAAGAGCATCTGGATATCCTCCTTGAGATTTAATTACTGTCTCAAGTAATTCTTGCTTCGTTTCCATTGTAGTGATTGCATCAAAGTTATCTTTCGCTTTACTCTTTTCTGTTGCTGAAGATTTCGAAGAATTCATCACTTCTTGTAATTTTGCTTTCGCTTCACTACGTTGATCTTCCATTTGCATACGTAAGGCTGTGAAATTCTCATCACTTGATTGAACTGATACATTACCCTCTTTTTTACTTGTTTCTTTTTTAGTATTTTCTTTTTTGTCTGTTTCTTTATTTGTTGTTTCCTTGCTTGTATTTTCTTTTTTCGGGGTTTCTTTAGGTGCTTCGTTTGTTACTGCTTTATCAGTACCTTGTTTTTCTTGTCCAATCTTTTCACCTGTTGCCGGCGATGCTGTATTCATTTTGTCAGGAGTTGTCACGTAATACACAGATAGTACAACAACTAAACTTAACATCGTTAATAGCCAAACTGTTTGTTTTTTTAACACTTTATTTCCTCCCTATCAATTTTTCGGTGAAACTGAAACGCGATGGGCTGGTACATCTAGCAGCCTTATCACAGCTTCTTTTACCATTGCTTTAACTTGTATATTATCCACTCCCTTTGCTACGACAAGAACACCACGTACTTTCGGCTTCTCTGTTCGTAAAACAACAGGAGTTTCTTTATCCCCTTCACGTATAATGACAGTCTTTTCATCAAGAGACTCGTCCTCTACTTCTCTCTTACCGCCTGTTTTATCTGTTTCACCTGTTGTTTGTGAGCGTTTCACTGTATTTTTTTCTAAAATTTTTTCTTCAGATGAATCTAAATTCACTTTAATCGTTACGTCTTTTACTCCTGCTATTTCTTCTAAAGCAGCTTTTAATTCTTGTTCATACGCTTTTTCATATTTTTCTACATTTGACATACTATCATTATTTTTTTGTCCGAAAGTTGGTAAGTCTTTTTCTTGGTTTTGAGTTTTTTGTTCTTTAAATACAGGTACTTCTTCTTTTTTACTTGAAAATAGACTACTAGAAAACATAAGCAAAATTCCAAGTATGAGTAGGACAAGTAAAAACTTAGGTGTTACCTTTTTACCCTTCTCGTTGCTTTCTTTTTGATCCCCATTCAATAAGTTTCGAAAAAATGAGAACTTCGAATTTTTATCTTTATTGTCCATTTACTCTACCTGTCCTCCCTTCCATTTGAACTTGGATTTGTTTACCCTCTAGTTGCCACCTGCTTGAAAAGAAATCTTTCATTTCCACATTCGTTTCTTCCACTTTTTTTGGAGGCTCTTTCGTATTAATTTCAATTGGCTTTACTGTTTCGATTGCATCATTTTTACTGCGTTCTTTTTCTTTCAACGTCACAACAACAGATTGAATATCTTTCGCCGACTTTACTTCTTCTGTATTTTCTGCTGCGACTATTTGTATTTCAGAGACAGTCATACCATACTTTTTCTCAAACTCTTTTCCTACTTCTTTTTTCATTTTGGTAGCCATCTCTTCTAAACTATATGCACGTGTTAGAGCTTGTATTTCTTTTTTCTTCGAATCTATTGAATTTTTTACAGATCCTTCTGCTACGTACTTTTCTTCATTAAAATTTGCAATTACTTCATTTACATCTGTCTGCAATAATTTAAAAAGAGGCGTTAAAATTAATACAACTAACAAAAGACTTACAACAAATTTAACGTATTTTTGCAAATTCGAATTTGGAAGAATAAGATGAAGCATTGTCGCTAAGAGCAAAAAAACGATAATATTTCTAATCCACTCTGTAACAAATTGCATACTCTTCACCTCCTACCGCATCATAAGTGTAATATTCCCCGCAGCAATAATAATTGTAATACTTAAAAAGAACATAAATGATACGATAGCTAAGCAAGCAAATACGTAAATGATGCTTCGTCCAATAATGTCTAAGCATTGAATAATTGCTCCGCTGCCAACCGGTTGCAATACTGCTGCTGCGAATTTATAAATAAATGCGATACAGAAAATTTGAATCGCTGGAAAGGCAACAATTAAGCATAAAATGACGAGCCCAATAATTCCGACTGTGTTTTTCAATAATCCTGATGCGCTAATAACAGTATCTGCCGCTTCTGTAAACATCCTTCCAACTACTGGAATGAAGTTTCCTGTTACAAATTTAGCAGTTTTCACAGCTATTCCATCAGCAACAGCTGTTGCTGTTCCTTGTACAGATAATACTCCTAAAAAAATCGTTAAAAAAATACCGATAATCCCAACGCTAACATTTTGCAGAAGCTTGGACAATTTCGTCACTTTATATTGATCACTCATTGTACTTACAATACTTAATATCGTTGCCAGTAATAAAAGTGGTAGAACGATATAATTCATAAGAAGCCCACTCGTATTCATTAAGAAAATGATAACCGGATGAAAAAACGATACAGATACAACCCCCCCGCCAGTTGCTATAAGCGCCAGCAAAATTGGCAATAATGCTAATATAAAATCTACCATTGTTTGTATCGTTTCTCTTGCATATGTCATAACGACATAAAAACTATTTAAAGCAAAAATAATAAGTACCATATATACAACAGCATCAGCAATTTTACTTACGCTACTTTTTGAAAAAGCGGATTGCAGTGATTGCAACAATGCACTAAAGATTGTGAGCATAATAAGTGTGCCAAGCAGTTTTCCATTAGCTGCAAGCTCATGAAATAAATATTTTAATAACCCTATCATCCACTCTTTTAGAGAGAATTCTTTTTCTCCCTTTACAAACTCCATAAAACTCCCTTTTTGACTCTCTGGCAAATAGCCTCCATATTTTGTAACAAGCCCGTCCCAAAATTGCTTCACATCTTCAATTCCGAGCTTATCCAATTGTTGATCAACGACGTTTGTTTCTACAGGAGAAGCTTGTACAACAACCGGTAAAGAAAAGAAAAGGAAGCAAGCAAATAGCA
Source organism: Bacillus sp. Root131 (assembly GCF_001429475.1). NCBI lineage: Bacteria > Bacillati > Bacillota > Bacilli > Caryophanales > Bacillaceae > Bacillus > Bacillus sp. Root131. The sequence continues at coordinate 80,092 of NZ_LMJQ01000008.1, read as the reverse complement.
GCTTAGCTCCAAACCTCCTCAACATTCACTCCCCCTTATCCCGTCGGTAAAAATCCGAGAATAGTTTCAATTACAACCGTCAAAATAGGAATTGCCATAACGAGAATGAGGATTTTCCCAGCAAGTTCAATTTTCGAAGCGATGGCACCTTGACCAGCATCTTTTGTAATTTGGGCTCCAAACTCAGCAATATAAGCAATTCCAATAATCTTTAGTAACGTTTCCACATAGACGTTACTAACTTTCGCTTCACTCGCTACTCTCTCAATCATTTGTAAAATAGCATGAATTTGATCAATTAAAATAAGAAACATCACGCTACCTACGAACACAATAAATAAAGATGTAATGCTAGATTTATGCTGGTTCAAAACAGCAGCTAAAAACGTAGCAACGAGGCCTAATCCGACAATTTGTATAATTTCGATTCGAACCGCCTCCTTTACTGGAAGAGAAAGACACTTTTAATCTTGTCGAATAGCGTATTAATTAAAAATGCGACATGAAATAAAATGACGACAAAACCGACAAGGATAACCCAATTTGCAATATCCTCACGCTTCAATTCTTTTAGTACAGTATGAATGAAAGCTAAAACAATGCCGATTCCGGCGATTTGAAATATTAATCCAACATCAATGGACATCGCCTTTCTCCCCCCTATAGCAGTAAAATTACAATAAGTAGCCCTGCTAGTACCCCTAAGCTCTTGATCATTTTCTCGTATTGCAGTTGTAAAGCTTTTGCTTCCTCTTCTTCTCTCTCCAAATGTGTAATACATAAGCGAATATGTTTTTGTTGTGATTCACGATCATGTTGCCCGAGCGTTTCACCAAATTGCTGCAGTATTTCAAACTCGGTTTGTTGAAACGCCGTCAACTTCCAATTCTCTTTCAAACTATCTATCCAAGCTTCCCTTACTGTTTGTTCTCCACTTTCTAGTTTTTTAGCGAAACTTTGAAATATCCAATTTAATGGCTTCGGCATTTGTTTAACTAATCGCTCGGCAGCCTCTGATAAAGGTGTGTGTCCATACATAATTTCTGCCTCTAATGATTGAAGTGCTGATTTTAATAATCTAAGTTGCCTCGGCCTTTCACTGTATCTTTTAGCGTATGAAAACCCGAAAAAGGTGCTGACCGCAACGATTAACACTGCACCAAATATTTTCACCATACGCCCTCAGCCTTTCTATTTGATAACACTGGTTTTCCATATTTATCTTTCACCTGCATAACCGTTCCTGGACCCCTCGCTTTTGACAACTCCACAAACCTATCAAATATACGAAGCTCTAGCACTGCCTTGAGCGATGGACGTCTCACAACATCCTCATAGGAAAATCCGTGTGCGCTTATAAAAAGCTGAACACCTGCATGCACTGCCTCCATAATTGCTTCACTATCTTCTTTACGACCAATTTCATCTACGATCAAAATATCAGGACTCATAGAACGAATCATCATCATCATTCCTTCTGCCTTTGGACATGCGTCTAACACATCGACTCGGGTACCAAAATCATATTGCGGGATCCCTTTCACACAGCCGGCAATTTCTGACCGTTCATCAACGATCCCCACTTTACAGGAAGGAATTTCCGAAGCACTTACCCCTTGACTCATGCAACGTGCTACATCTCTTAAAAGCGTCGTTTTTCCCGTTTGCGGAGGGCCAATTACCATCGTGTTTAACCATCTTTTTTCATACAAATATGGCAAAAGCGGTTCAGCAATCCCTATTTTTTGACGAGCAATACGAATATTAAAGGAAGAGACATCACGAATCATTTTCACTGCGCTTTTTTCTGTAATGACTTTTCCCGCTAACCCGATTCTATGCCCCCCGCGAAGCGTCACATACCCACGTTTTAATTCCTCTTCCATCGTATAAATTGAGAATTGACTTAACTTATTCAATAAGTAAATAGCATCCTCTGCAGTAGTGATATAGTCATAAAAAAACACCTTTCCGTGTGCAATACACTCTAGCGGTCTTCCAATTCGAACACGAATTTCCTCTAAAGCATCGTATTGCTCACATTCTTCAATTAAGTACTTCATCGTTTTTGGTAAAACTTCTAATACCTCTTTCATCGGCTTCTCCCCACTATACTCGACTTACTATTTCAGTAATGCGATAAAAATACAGCAAATTCCAAGCGCTAGAAAAAAGAGCTTCAAGAAAGAAATTTCACTTGCTACACTCGCTATCCCAATTGTCATTGTTAAAATTAATACGGTAGGTCCAACAAACGCCAACATACCATTTATAAACAACGCTTTCTTCGCATCATTCACATAAAGCATAAGCAAAGCAGCAAATATCTCCGCACTACCTGAAAATAATCGAAGTGCCCCCATAACAAGCACGGATGTTTCCATTGCCGCTAGCCACTGTTTCATTCTTCCACCTTCTCCCGTAACAGTTACTAACTTCGTATTCTAAAAAAGAATATATTTGTACAACCATATGCAGAGGTTGTCTATTTCAGAAGTAAAAACATAATTTTTCTCTAAAGTCTGAATTACAATCTGAATATTCATATTATTTCATGGTATATTATGGTATATTTAGTTTAAAAGGGGTTTAAACCATGCAGCACGTCACTTTATTACCACTAGATTTATGCTATACAAATGTGATTTTCGAGCTATCAAGTGATCCACATATAAAAAATGCATTGGGGATAACGGTAGAAAACATCGAAGACACGAAAACATTTCTTCTTTTCGCAATAGAAGAAGAGCGTCAAAAGAAATCCTTATCGAGAATGATTGTGAATGAAGAAAATGAAATAATTGGCCTCACCACACTTAAACATATTAATAATGAGAAAAAGCAATCTCACATTGGTAGTTGGCTCGGCTATCCGTACTGGGGAAAAGGCTATAACGAGGCTGCTAAAAAAGAAATCTTTAAAATCGCCTTTTTAGACTTACAACTTTCCTACGTATTTGCTGGTGCTAAAACGAATAATATCCGCTCTTTAAAAGCACAAGAAAAACTACCTTATATTTCATTGCATGTGGAAAACAAGTTTCCAGACGAACACGCTGCACTAGAGAAAGAAGTAAAGTCACCTTGCTCTCTGCATGTCGTGTCACGTGAAAATTTTTTAAACTGGTTGAAATTACAGAATGAGGAGGCAAAATATGAAGGTATTGAAAGTTAGTTTAACCGTTGTAGTAGAATTAGCTCTTATTTATCTTTTTTCATTATTGGTCGGTTGGTCATTTATAGAGACCTTTTTCCTTGGTAGTTTAGCAATATTTGCAATTATGTGGTTAATTATTATGAGTAACCATAGAAATAACATTACAGATCACGCAATAAGTAAAACATTAACTGGCGTTGAGACTGGCGAAATAAAGCCATTTCAAATTGTTTTGACTCCATCTATTATGGGTACTCTTTCACTTGTTTTAGTCAGTTTTATAATAACAGTTATTTACTATCTACCCTATTTCCTATAAAAAAAGCACTCGTGAATTATCACGAGTGCTTTTTTACTATGCACGAGAAACGTATTTACCTTCACCAGTGTTGATGATAAGCATTTCGCCTTCGTTAATGAAGATTGGTACTTGTACAACAAGACCAGTTTCTAATGTAGCTGGTTTTGTTACGTTAGAAGCAGTATCACCTTTAATACCAGGCTCTGTTTCTGTAACTTGTAATTCAACTGTGTTTGGAAGTTCAACACCAAGTACTTCGCCTTGGTAAGTCATAATTGCTACTTCCATGTTTTCTTTTAGGAATTTAAGCTCGCGCTCGATTTGTTTTTCACCAAGTTCGATTTGCTCATAAGTTCCGTTATCCATAAATACGTGAGCCTCACCGCTTGCGTATAAGTATTGCATACGACGGTTTTCGATGTGTGCTTTTTCTACTTTCTCACCTGCACGGAATGTTTTCTCTTGAACAGAACCTGTGCGAATGTTACGTAGTTTAGAACGAACGAATGCAGCACCTTTACCTGGCTTTACGTGTTGGAAATCAAGTACTTGCCAAAGGGCATTGTCCACTGAAATTGTTAAACCTGTACGAAAATCGTTTACTGAAATCATGTAAAAAAATCCTCCTGTGTATTACAAAATAATAAGTTCTTTTGGTGATTTCGTAATTACTTCATTACCTTCACTTGTCACAATGATATCATCTTCAATACGTACGCCGCCAATACCTGGAATATAAATACCTGGCTCTACTGTTACAGCCATACCTGGTTCAAGTACTGTATCAGAACGGAACGCTAAACCTGGTGCTTCATGGAGTTCAAGACCTATTCCATGACCAGTAGTGTGTCCAAAGTATTCACCATATCCTTTTTCCGTTATGTAGTCACGCGTTAGCGCATCAGCCTCGCGACCTGTTAAACCAGCTTTAATACCGTTCACACCACGTAGTTGTGCTTCTAAAACGATATTATAAATTTCTTTTAATTTATCAGATGGTTCACCGACTGCAATCGTACGAGTAATATCAGAGCAATATCCTTTGTAATAAGCGCCGAAGTCTAATGTAACGAAATCTCCTGTTTCTATCACTTTTTCAGATGCCACGCCGTGCGGTAATGCCGAACGAAGACCTGAAGCAACGATAATATCAAACGAAGAAGATGTTGCTCCTTGTTTTCTCATGAAAAATTCAAGTTCATTTGACACTTCAATTTCAGATACTCCCGGGCGAATGAATGATAGAATATGCTCAAAGGCAGCATCTGCAATCTGTGCAGCTTCCTTTAATATCTTAATCTCTGAATCAGTCTTTATCAAGCGTAACTTTTCTACAAGTCCAGAAGTCGGGATAAATTCAGCATCAATCGCTTCCTTATGCACTGAATAAGAACTATATGTAAGAGTATCTTGCTCAAAACCAAGTTTTTGAATTCCAAGCTCTTTCACTTGCTTTGCCACTTCATCAATGATCAATCCTGCGTGCTGTACAACCTCATATCCAACCGCTTGTTTACTTGCCTGCTCGACGTAACGGAAATCTGTAATAAATTGAGCACGATCTTTTGAAATAAGAACAACGCCTGCTGTTCCTGTGAAGTTAGCCATATATCTACGACTATGTTCATTTGTTAACAAAATACCGTCAATGCCAGCCTCATCAAATGCACTTCGTAATCCTTCAATTTTCTCCATTACTCTATGCCCCCCTCAATTTCTCCATTAATGCAAATAACGCTAACTTATAGCCATAAAAACCAAATCCTACAATTTGACCTGCACAAACAGCTGCCGTCACAGATTCATGACGGAATGATTCACGCTGATGAATGTTAGAAATATGTACTTCAATAACAGGAATCGAAATGCTCGCAATGGCATCACGAATCGCATAGCTATAATGCGTAAATGCTCCCGGATTTAAAATGATCCCTTCATATATATCTTCCGCTTCATGAATAATGTCGATAATGGCACCTTCATGATTCGATTGGAAACATTCTAACTCCACTCCCATTGTTTCTGCTTCTTGCTTCATATCTGCTTCAAGTGTCGCTAGCGTGCCCTTTCCATATACATTTACCTCACGAACACCGAGGCGATTTAGGTTAGGACCGTTTACGAGGAGTAACTTTTTCATATTCTTAAAACTCCTTAATATTAATATCTATACAATATTTTAACATAGGAGTTACTTATTTGAATAGTTCGTCTTCTCTTGCCCTTCTTGTTCTACTTTATTGCTATTTACTGCATAAGAAACAGAATATGCTATAAACACACCATATAATATAAAAATACATATTGTCGTTACAATTGTCTCTTTTGGCAAATGGAGCGCACTTTTAATAACAGGAGCCATTAAACCCATCCCAAAAAACAGTAATGCCCACCAAAATAGCCCATAAATAATTCCCGCAATAATCCCTTCAAACTTTGCAAAAAATGCTTTATATAAAAAGGCAATCAAAATTGAAAGAAGTCCCATACACACTATTCCGGACACATTGCCCCATACCCCCTCTTTCCAACTTCCAAACGCAAATGGTAAAAGGAAATAATTCGGTCCCGCCTCCGTGAATGAAAATATATGAAGGAAATACCATATCCCGCCCCAAAAGATTCCACCAAACAAACCGATCTGCACAAAATTCCTTGTTCCTAATTGTTCTTGACTCACATCGACACCTCCGCTCAATAGTATGCCCGAAACTATTTTGAAGCATGTTTAAATCCTGCGAAATTTGTCTATAAAAAGAATAAGAAATGTCCGACTCTCATAATATTTTCCCTTGTCATCTACTTGTATTTGCCGATAAAATAAAGGAAACTCGGTGATTGTCTTATTTCAAAACGACAGAACCCAGTATGACAATTGCCTCTTTTTCTACATAAGAGAGAAACAAATACAGGTTGGTGTTAACATGGCAGAAGAGTCAAAACAAATATATGGCGGGCAAGCGGTCATAGAAGGAGTTATGTTTGGCGGTAGAGAATATACTGTTACAGCGGTTCGTCGTAAAGATAAATCGATTGAATTTTATCGATTACCACGCGTTCGTAATAAAGTATTATCTATCCTAAAAAAAATTCCATTTTTACGAGGGATTGCCGCTATTGTGGATGCAAGTGCGAATGGAGCAAAGCATTTAAACTTCGCTTCTGAACGATTTGACGTCCACCCAGAAGATGATGAACAAATTGCTAATAAAAAAGAAGAACAATCAAAATTAACGATGGTATTAGGAGTTGCAGCTGTTGGCGTTTTATCTTTCATATTCGGTAAAGTCATTTTCACAGCAGTTCCTGCACTATTAGCTGAATTAACAAGACCGATTTTCCCATCTCATACTGGGCAAATCATTGTCGAAAGTGTCATTAAGCTCATGCTATTATTGAGCTATATATACTTTATTTCTTTAACCCCACTTATTAAGCGGGTATTTCAGTATCACGGTGCAGAGCATAAGGTAATCAATGCTTATGAGAATGACCTTCCTCTGACTGTAGAAAACGTTCAAAAGCAAACTCGTCTCCATTATAGATGCGGCAGTAGCTTTATTATATTTACAGTCATTATTGGAATGTTCGTTTATTTCCTAGTCCCTACAGATCCTCTTTGGGCACGAGTTATAAACAGAATTTTATTAATTCCAGTTGTACTTGGTATTTCTTTTGAAGTATTGCAATTTACAAATCGATTACGAGATATTCCCGTATTACGCGTACTTGGATATCCTGGATTATGGCTACAACTATTAACAACGAAAGAACCAACAGATGATCAAGTGGAAGTAGCAATTGCATCGTTTGAAGAATTATTACGTTTAGAGAACAAACAATAATTATTTAAAAATGGTGTTCAACTCCTTTCCTCATCGTTAATATACTAATTTTAATATACGTTTTTAGGAGGTGTCCCTTATGAACGGTCGTTCGTTTACTTTCGCTATATTTGTGCTTATTATCGGATTGGCAATATTCGGCCTTGTTTCATCTGTTATTACAAATCCCATGGGTGTATTAAGAAATATCGGGTACATGTTACTTGTTGTCGGTATCTTTTACTTGCTATACAAGATGTTTACAAATTCCAGTGGTTCTGCAAATTCGCAAAGCTCATATAAGCGTGCGGCAAAACAATCGAACCGCAAACATGGGAAACAAAATGTAGCACCCCTAGGCAATTCTTTCTTTAAGTCAAATACTTCTAATGACAAAAGTAAAAAAGGGAATTCTTCCACTTTGAAACGAAAAAGAAAACAGTCTCATTTAACTGTCATTGAAGGCAAAAAAAGCAAAAAGAAAGACCGTGCTTCCTTTTAGGAAATACGGTCTTTTTTTATACTTTGAAGCACTTCTTTTAAACTTTTCTCTCTCATACTTTCAATTCGAAGATGATGATTTTCAAATGGTAAATTCCGTGTCACATCATTAGGTACCACAACGCACGTTAATCCCGCTGCAATTGCTGCTCTCAATCCATTTAATGAATCTTCAAACACAACAGCTTCAGACGGCTTAATTCCTAATTCTTCTATTGCAATTCGATAAAGAGCTGGATCTGGTTTTACCTTCTCAACATCTTCTCTCGTTTTAATAACTTCAAAATAATCTCGAATCTGTAGCTCTTCTAAAAAATGAATAACCCATTCTCTAGACGAACTAGAAGCTAGTGCGATTTTTAATCCCATTTCTTTCGCTTCTTCTAAATATTCTTTTACCCCGTCACGAGCTTTTGGTATTTTCATTTTCTCTTTATGTAAAGTTGCCACTTTTTCTTTTAATGCACTTTTGTTAAACTTCTCTTTTAATTGATCATTTAAATATGCATAAAGTACCTCATCTGTTGTTCCAATGCATTTCGCAAATTCCTCTAAAGGTAGTTCTTCGCCGTATTCACGAACAGCATCTCTGAAAGAGTGAAACCATATCGTTTCTGTGTCCACAATTAATCCATCAAAATCAAAAATAATTGCTTTCATAATTCTCCCATCCTTTTCGAATTGAAATAAAAAAGGAAACGCCATACGTTCCCCTTAATTACTTTTCTCTTCATTTGCTCTTTGAACACCGCGAAGTGTTTCCACTCGGACTGCATCTTGTTCAAAGTATTCCACTAAATCACCAATGCGATCAATCGCTTCCCAACTTAAATGATGCTCAATTCCTTCTACATCATTGTAAATTTTACCTTCATCCACACCGATAATACGCATAAATTGCTCTAGCAAGTCATGACGATATACGAGACGTTCTCCGATTTTTTTACCTTTTGTTGTTAATACAAGCCCTCTATATTTTTCATAAATTAGATATTCATCTTTGTCTAATTTTTGCACCATTTTTGTTACAGAGGATGGATGTACACTAAGCGCTTCAGCAATATCAGATACGCGGGCATAACCCTTTTCATCAATCAACAAATAAATTTGTTCAATATAATCTTCCATACTAGGGGTAGGCATCGGTTTCCTCCATCCAAGTTCATTTTGCTTATTCCGTACGAAGCAATCAATAAAATGATACACCAGAAAGAATAACGTGACAAGGTGGAAACGAGCCTAAATATATAAAACAAAAAAGAATCTGTATTTGCATACAGACTCCCCTTAAGTAAAGTATTGTATTTCTGCATTAGGAAAAAACTCATTTATATAACCTCTTATCGTTTCTTCCAATACTGCTGCTTCATCTTTTTTATATACGTATTTTCCGATGCCGTATCGTCCCCATTTATATTTACGCTTCTCCTCATCCATTTCAAGTTTCGTCTTCGGATAACGCTCTTGAATGACCTTTTTTGCCGGTTTTGTAAAGCGATGTTGAATTAATTCAAATGTTAAATTTGGTATCGACAAATCTTTTAGTGCATTGTACAGTCGCTCAAATAGTTCACGGTATCCTTCTTCCCACCCTTCATGCATATAAAGCGGCGCAACTATAAATCCAAGTGGATAACCCGCACCTGCTACTTTACGTGCAGCCTCTATTCGCTCCTCAAACGGCGATGTCCCTGGTTCAAAATTTTTAATTACAGATCGTGAATTTATACTAAATCGAAAACGAGTTTTCCCATTATGCTTTGCATCTAATAAATGATCAACGTGCGAATATTTCGTGACGAAACGTAAGCGCCCATATTCACTTTCTCCAATGAATTCAATCGCCCGCTTTAATGCATGTGTTAAATGATCAATTCCAACAATGTCTGATGTACACGCTGCTTCAAATCTTGTTATTTCAGGTGCCCTTTCATCCATATATTGCTTTGCCTTCTCAAATATTTCATCAAGATTGACATACACACGAACGTAAGGCTTACTCCCAAGTGTCGTTTGCAAATAGCAATAATGACAATGTCCCATACACCCTGTTGCGAGCGGAATTGCATATTCAGCTGACGGTTTTGACGTATCAAACTTTAGCGTCTTCCTCACTCCAACGACAAGTGTAGCCTTTGCATTACGATACTTTTGCAAATCATTTTCTCCTGGCAAATTTCTAATTTGATTATGTGATGTCGTTTCACGAATTTCTAATCCCATCTTCGTAAACTTCTCATAAAGCTCTTTTCCAAGTGGATATTCAAGTGCCTTTGGTTCAAAGTAAACGAGTTTTGGCATAAATGGTTTCATATGCTTCCCTCCTCTCGTTAGTATGGGAAGCATTGAAAAATTAACACGCATTAAAGTTTTCCACTTCAGTAACTTGCTTTGCAAGTTACTGAATGTTATAATTTGGATAACAGCTACCTTGCAACGCAAGTTACCTAAATAAAAGGTGGTGAAATCATGCACAGCCAAATGTTAAAAGGTGTGCTCGAAGGTTGCATCCTATACATTATTTCACAAGAAGAAGTGTACGGATATGAACTGAGTACAAAATTAAATAAGCACGGCTTTACATTCGTAAGCGAAGGAAGCATATATCCGTTATTGTTACGTATGCAAAAACAAAAATTGATTGAAGGAACATTAAAAGCTTCCTCACTCGGTCCAAAGCGAAAATATTATCACGTAACCGATAAAGGGTTAGAACAACTTGAAGAATTTAAACAAAGCTGGGGAATGGTTTCTACTACGGTAAATAACTTATTACAGGGGGAGTGATAGGGATGAATGCACAAGACATGATTGAATTGAATAATAAAAAACGTGAGCTTCTAACTTCCGAAAACGAGGCTGCTTATGGTGATATGTTAGTATATCTTCGAATATCAAACGTACCCGAGCAACAAATGGAGGAACTGTTACTAGAAATATTAGATCACCTCATCGAAGCACAAGCAGAAAATAAAAACGCTTATGACATCTTTGGAGATAATTTACAATCTTATTGCGATGAACTTATATCAGCTTTACCAACTCAAACAAAGTTAGAAAAAACTTCTTTAATTGGATTTTCTATTAGCTTACTTCTTGCTATACAGTTTGGCATAAATGCAATTATTTCATTTTTTATGTTTCTCTTTGAAAAAAACAATACATTATCAAGTCCGCCTTTTAGCATCCTTGGAACTACTTTGTCTGTTTCAATAATTATACTAGGTATACTATTTATTTTATATTTATTAAAGCGTTACTCCTTTGATCAGAAAATGAATTGGAAAAGAAGAATTCTATTTGGATTCGCATTTGCTACTCCATTTTGTTCCGCTGTATTCTTAAATATTTATTTCCAAAAGCAACCTTATCTCATTTACCATCTAAACTTTTGGCAAAGTGCCTTAATTGCTATCTTATTTTTTATTTTATATAAATTACTATACAAAAAATCAAATTTTTAACAGCCCTTCAAAAGGCTGTTTTTCTTCTGTCTAATTTTACAAATTGAAAAATTTCATAAAGAAAATAAGAAAAATGCAAAATAATTAAAGTTAATTGTTGACGTGATGCTTTTATTATCGGTATCATAAATCTTCGTGAGCAATTATTTTTCGTTATACGATTTTTTTATTATTACTGAATTTTTGAGAGGAGAAATTAGATGTCAGTTAAGAAGAAAACGCAAGTACGCACCGGCAAAATGGTACGTGAACTAATGTTAGCAGACGAAGATGTAAATGCTTCGCTAATTATGGTATATAGTGAAAACGGTGTAAACGCAGAAATTAAAATCGAGGGCTTAACGCCGAAATGTAACGAAGAATTATTTTTGAGCGGAAACGTGGATTGGAACAAGAGTGTTATTTATAAAATTGTTGATTTCACTGGAAACGCTGAAGTTGGTAAAGTTACATTAACAGCGATGAACAAAAACAATGTTTCTCTAGAAATTGAACGCGTTATGTGGAGTAAAGAAAATAAAGACGCTGCCGAGCAAGAAGAAACACAGGTAGAAGCAGCGCCGAAAAAAGAAGTAGTTGTAGAAGCTCCAAAAGCAATTCCACCCGCTCCTAAGCCTGTTACGCGTGTGGAAACACCTGCTATGGCACCTAAGCCTACTCCGGTACCGACACCGAAGCCAGTAAGTGTAGAAGCGGCTGTAGAACTAACTACTCCAGCACCTGTGAAAAAAGTAGTCCCTACTCCAGTTACAAAGCAAGAAACAGCACCGGTTGCTCCTGCAAAACCGAAGCAGCCTGCTTTGACTGAAACAAATTCAAAACTACAAGAAAATTATGTTAAACTCGTGAAAAAGACAATTGAAGTTTGTCAAGATTACGAGCTTGGCATCGACATAGATGATTCTATTGAAAGCTTAAAAGAAGAACTACAAAGCCAAGGTATTAGCGTTACATTTGACAAAGAAATTATGGACGTTGTAAGTCGCCTTCGTTCTTTACAAGATAAAGGAATCAAAGTAGAAAAAGTACTTAATTTACTATAAAAAAATAAGAGGTGGCAATTGCCATCTCTTATTTTTTATAATTCCACTCATTACTTTCATACTTCTCTTTCGCTAACGTTTGAACTTCATGTAACTGTTCTTCTGTTAATTCATATGGAACAAGTTCTACATCCAATCCTTTTTCAAACCCAATTTCAAACGCTTTAATTAACTGTTCTATCGTAAATGTACGGTCTGTTAATTCATTAATTGCTACCGCTTTAGAAGAAAACATACTTTTCATACGTTCCTTCACACGTTCATTTGGGAATAAAAATAGATCATATAGTTCATCTAAATCAATTTCTAATGGAATCGATCCATGCTGTAAAATAACACCTTTTTGACGTGTTTGAGCACTACCAGCAATTTTTCTTCCTTCCACTACAATTTCATACCAAGATGGTGCATCAAAACATACGCCTGAACGTGGATTTTTTAAATTTTCACGATCTGCTTCTGTTTTTGGAACTGCATAATATGCTTCTAGCCCTAATGCCTTAAAACCATCTAATAAGCCTTGCGAAATAACACGATACGCTTCTGTAACTGTTTTCGGCATATTCGGATGATCTTCAGACACAATAACACTATACGTTAACTCTTTGTCATGTAGTACACCCCTGCCGCCTGTTTGACGACGAACGAATCCATATTTCTTTTCGTTAACTACATCCATATTAATATCTTTTTCAACACGTTGAAAATATCCAACTGTTAATGTTGGTACTTCCCATTCATAAAAACGAATTGTTGGTGGCATTTTCTTTTCACTTTGCCAATTTAATAAACATTCATCTAACGCCATATTAAATGCCGGTGAACATTGACCAGAGTTAATATAACACCATTTTTCTTTTCCCATCCTGCACCTCATATAACCAAGTATTTTTCACATTCTCTAGTCTACCAAATTCGACAAAATTTGTGAAAGAATACGAAATTTCTTCTTATATGCAAATGAATCTGTTGCATAAATACATATGGGCATTATAATATTGAAAGTAGGATAAGAAAAAAGGGAGCGATAGAATCGTGTCAACAACTTGGATTATTTTATTAGCCGTAATCGTAGCATTCATCGGCTACACTGTATGGATGTACTTCTATCAGAAAAAATTAATTAAAACTCTTACAGAAGAAGAATTTCGCGCTGGCTACCGTAAAGCACAGCTTATCGATATTCGTGAAACAGATGAATATAACGCAGGGCACATTTTAGGTGCACGTAACATTCCGTTATCACAAATTCGCCTTCGCCATAAAGAACTTCGTCAAGATCAACCTGTTTACTTATATTGCCAAAGCGGATTCCGTACAGGTCGTGCAGCGCAATACTTAAAAAAACAAGGCTACAAAGATTTCTACCAATTACAAGGTGGATTTAAATCTTGGACAGGCAAAATTAAAAAGAAATAATAACATACAAAAAACTAGCTGAATAAATCAGCTAGTTTTTTCATTTCATCTTATTCGCAATGTATAATAAATTTTGCTTAATCGTGTCTTTATCGCTCTCTTCTACATTCCGATACAATAGCTGATATTCAATTCCTTTCTCTTTCCATAGAAGCGTAGCAAATTCGTCACCACGTTCATAATCATCTTTATTTTTAAAATAAGCAGACGTTCCATTATTTAGTTTCATTTGTTCTTGAAATCGCTTCTCTTCCACGAAATCCGGAAAACTATAAGGAAAGTTCGCGACATTTAACTCAATATACTCATTTCTACCTTGCTCCTGCTGTTTATATTTAATCGTTAAGACAGCCTTCTTTTTCCCAAGCGTTCTTACTTCACCCTTTACATCACTTATAATGTCGTACGGTAAAAACGTTGGAACTTTAAACTTCACCGGAAAATATTTTGGAATTTCCTTTAGCGGAATAGGATCCGTAACACGATCCATAGCTCCTCCTGTTGTTCCCACAAAGTGTTTTTCTTCTTGCATCGTTTGCTGAAACGAACACGAACTAAGTACAAAACTAGAAAACACGAAACAAATGATTCTTTTTTTCAATTTGTTTCCGCCCTTTCATACCGCTCTCTTAACGAACGAAGCGTTGATCCCGCACTAACGGCCCGATTAGTGCCGGCTAATAATCAGTGGGGGATGGCGCCCACTGATTAAAGTTTCACTTTATATGCTCTTCATATTCGCTTTGTCACCAAACTACACCTTTGAAAACTTTCCACGTTATTCTCACACATTTTGACAACACTTTTTGCAAACAAAAAAGACCCCTATCATTCTTACGCCCAAGTGAAAAGGTTACGCGAATAAAAAGAAGTCTTATTAATACCATAGTTTGTGAAAAGCTTTTCAGGTCAAGATTTTTTCTTTCTTATTATTTTCCCTTTATAATAAGAGAAAGAGGTGATACATATGGCCAATATAAAACAAATTGCTAAAACTGCTGGTGTATCGATATCAACTGTTTCTCGTGTCCTGAATAATCACCCTTACGTAAAAGAAGAAAAGCGTAAGCGTGTTCTAGATGCTGTTGAAGAATTAAACTACGCAAAAAATATAAATGCTGTCCATTTAATAAGAGGGAAAACATATACAATTGGCGTTATGCTCCCTTTCATTAACCTCCCCTACTTCAGTACCATTATTGAAGGAATTGGTAACGAAGCATTATTAGCTGGGTATCACATTAATTTATGCCAAACAAATTACGATAGCCTTGAAGAAATTCGTGTTCTTGAAATGATGAAAATGAAACAATTTGATGGGATGATTATTTGCTCCCGGACGAGCTCTTGGGAACAAATCGAACCTTTCGCAAAATTTGCCCCTATTATTTCATGTGAAAAAATGAACCATCCCCTCATTTCATCCATCTACGTAGATCATTATGAAGGCTTTCGTCTCGGTACTACCTATTTACTAAGTAAAGGCCATGAAAAGATCGGAATTTGTTTAGCGAGAAAAACAAGTGTAAATTCCATGGAGCGTGAAAAGGCGTTCGCCGATACACTTTGTAATGAAGGGAAGACGTTGCATCCTGAATGGATTTTCCACCAATGCTATACAATGCAGGACGGAGCACAAATACTCCATCGTATTTTAAATATGAAAAATCGTCCAACTGCTATTTTCACAGCGAACGATCAAGTTGCAGCTGGTTTATTAACAGAGGCTCGAAAACATGGCATCCGAGTACCTGAAGACCTTGCTATCCTTGGATTTGATAATCATGAAATTTCAAAGGCATTAGAAATTTCCACAATTGAACATCCCGGTCTCGCAATGGGCTCACATGCTTTTTCTTTATTCCATAAGCAGATTCAAAGCGAGCAAATTGTCGGCAGTCCAAAAGAGCTTTCATTCCATTTAATTAAGCGAGAGACTGTCTAAAAAGAGCGTTACCTATAACGCTCTTTTTCAGCTCTTCACCTATTGACATTATATTTTTCATCTCATATAATTAACCTAACGAACGGTAGGTAGGGGATGAAAATGACAGCAAACCGCATTAAAGCTGTAGCACTTTCTCATTTCGCACGCTACGGCTATGAAGGAACTTCATTGGCAAATATTGCTCAAGAAGTTGGGATTAAAAAACCATCGATTTACGCACACTTTAAAGGAAAAGAAGAGCTATATTTCATATGCTTAGAATCTGCTCTTCAAAAAGATTTGCAGAGCTTCACAGGCGATATCGAAAGCTTTTCCAATTCGTCCACTGAAGAATTGCTTTTAAAATTATTAAAAGGCTATGCAAAACGATTTGGTGAAAGTGAAGAATCAATGTTTTGGTTACGAACTTCTTATTTTCCGCCTGATGCATTTCGCGAACAAATTATTGATAAAGCAAATGTACACATTGAAAACGTCGGAAAACTTTTATTCCCTGTATTTAAAAGAGCAAGCGAACAAGATGAGCTGCATAACATTGAAGTAAAAGACGCCTTAGAGGCTTTTCTATGCTTACTCGATGGTCTTATGGTTGAACTATTATACGCAGGTTTAAATCGTTTTGAGACACGTTTAGACGCTTCTTGGAAAGTATTTTGGCGCGGACTTTCAAACTGACGGATTGCTCCTTTGCAATGCGTCGTTTTTAAGCACTTTACCTAACGACTGGTAGGAAGGAGAAATGACATATGGCATGGATTTATGTAATCATCGCTGGTATTATTGAAATCTTTTGGGTGATTGGACTAAAAAAAGCGGAGGCACCACTTGAGTGGGCTGGTGTTGCTCTATTAATTACAATTAGTTTCGTCTTATTATTTAGAGCTTATAAAGATTTACCTGTCGGCACTGTATATGCAGTCTTCACAGGAATCGGAGCTGGCGGAATCGTTCTTACAGAGATTTTCATCTTCGGAGAACCTTTCTCTATTGTAAAAGTTTTATTAATCGGTTTAATCTTCTTCGGAGTAATTGGTCTAAAACGAGTAACAGAAGAAAAAGAAACGAAGGAGGCTGCATAAAATGGCTTGGGTATTTTTAATTCTAGCTGGTATTTGTGAAATTATTGGTGTACTCTTTATGAAAGTAGCCACTGAAAAGAAAGGCTGGGCACCAAAAGTTATTTTAATCGCTAACTTCGGCGTAAGCTTCTTCTTCTTATCTCTTGCGATGAACACGTTACCGATGGGAACTGCTTACGCGATTTGGACTGGAATCGGAACTGCTGGAAGTGCACTTCTAGGCATTCTCATTTTCCGAGAATCAGCGGATTGGCGTCGTCTTGCTTTCTTAAGCTGCATTTTATGCGGCGCTGTTGGCTTAAAACTATTAAGCTAACGTGAGGTGAATGTCATGTGGAAAGAAAAAGGGAATCAACTGTTAGCATGGATTACACTCGGGATTGTCATTCTATTACAAATAAGTTTTCATATAATAGAATCATTGTTTCATAAAGTATTATCCATTCTCACATTCCTTCCTAACATGACACTTGAAATTATATCGATTGTTTGGTCCATTATCGCCTCCATTGCAATCGTCATTATATGGAGTATCGCCAAGCTATGGAATAAGTTATTTAAAAAGGACAGTACTTCTAAAAAAGAGTAACTGTCCTTTTTTGTATTCATTCAGATTTTCTATAAAAGTTAGATGCAATAAGACAAAACAGACCAACTATGACAATACTTATACCAATCCCTTTATGCAAATTAGGAAACGGTGATGGTATGTCTGAATAAAAATTTGCTAATATGAGACCGATTGAAACGAAAAGTACCCCTATTCTATATAACCATTTTCTTTTGTTCATCATTCTCCCCTCCTAAAATTTTTCATACACTCCTTTCTTTTGGACAGACTACCTAAAAAAGGAGTGAATAATATGCCAAATTCTATACATAAACAAATCCTATTTTTATTTTTCCTATTTCTTATTCTCATCATCGTTTTCAGCTTTATATTACATACTCCAAAAGATGTGCCAAATAGCGTTTCTTTTTATAAACTACTGCTCTCGTATTGTCGTTATTGAAGAACGTGCCTTTTGAAATTTCCCCAAGAAAAAAAGACCAACATTTCCCTGTTGGTCTTTCGTATATGTATCACTTTTCAAAGCGATCTAACATCTCGTCTCTCATTCCGAAACTTACTACTGCAATTCCTATATACATAAACAGAAGAAATGCCGGATGAACTGTGTTGTACCAGCTGCTGTCAACGATTAAGTAAATCGTTAATGCCACAACAAGAACAAACGCTAAGATAAACATATAAAAGTGTCTTGTACTACCCATGATAAACTCCTCTCTTCTCACTTCACCATTCAACAGTTTATTTTATCGAATAATTCGATATGACTCAAGGTTAACTTTCTGTTATGTAATCAAGTTCCACCTTTACAATGTCCTCACATGCTATTGAAATGATTGTTCCTTGTTTATCAATTGCCGTCACTTCTCTATTATCCATTACACGATTTGCTACTCTTTCTAACACTTTCCCTTGGTCTCGATAGCAAAATTCTTTTACATCTTTAATTGTTTCTCCATTTTCTAAATGGTATACCATTCTATAACATCGATATCCCACACTTTCACCCCCGTCTTGCTCGTTTTTTCACATATACATAAAAATGAGTAATTTTTGCCTCATCACATCTTCTTAATTTCAATAAAATTCTAACAAAAATAAATACTTTTATCAAACCGACTTTTTCAACAAAACTACCTATAAAACTACACCTTTACACCATTAGGAAACAAAAAATATAATTTTTTAACATTTTCTTCACTATTTCTGCACAAATTCTCCATACAAAAAAAGAACCCGCCGCAGCGAGTTCTTTTTTTGTTATTCTAATCAAACTTGTACAGGAGCTGGCTTTGCATAACGTAAAACTGGTTTACGTGCAGCCATCGTTTCGTCTAAACGTTTAATGACTGTCGTATGCGGTGCTTCTTGTACAACTTCTGGATTTTCTTCTACTTCTTTAGCGATTTGAATCATCTTATCAATGAAACCATCTAATGTTTCTTTTGATTCTGTTTCTGTCGGCTCAATCATAATACATTCTTCCACATTTAATGGGAAGTAAATTGTTGGTGGATGGTAACCGAAATCAAGCAGACGTTTTGCAATATCTAATGTACGTACGCCAAGTTTCTTTTGACGACGACCTGATAATACAAATTCATGCTTACAATGTCTATCGAATGGAAGATCGTAGAATGGCGCTAATCTTCTCATCATATAGTTCGCATTTAATACAGCATACTCAGTTACTGCACGCAAGCCATCTGGACCCATAGAGCGAATATACGTGTATGCACGAACGTTAATTCCGAAGTTACCATAGAATGGCTTCACACGACCAATTGCTTCTGGACGGTCGTAGTTGAAGTGATAACCATTTTCCGTTTTTTCTAAAATCGGTTTTGGTAAGTACGGAATTAAATCAGCTTTCACACCTACTGGACCAGAACCTGGGCCACCACCGCCGTGAGGACCTGTAAATGTTTTATGAAGGTTTAAATGCACAACGTCAAATCCCATATCTCCTGGGCGCGCTTGGCTTAATACCGCATTTAAGTTTGCACCATCATAGTATAATTTACCGCCTGCATTATGGACAATTTCTGCCATTTCTAAAATATTTTCTTCAAATAGACCTAATGTATTAGGATTTGTTAACATAAGTGCTGCTGTTTCTTCATTGACAACACGTTTTAAGTCTTCTAAATCAACAAGGCCATTTTCATTTGATTTTACTGTAATTGTTTCAAAACCAGCTACAGTTGCAGATGCTGGATTCGTTCCGTGAGCAGAGTCAGGCACAATTACTTTCGTACGGTTAAAATCACCATTTGCTTCATGGTATGCACGAATTAACATTAAACCTGTCCATTCTCCGTGTGCACCAGCTGCTGGTTGTAAAGTAACAGTATCCATACCTGTAATTTCGATTAAATGCTCTTGTAAGTCGTACATTAATTCCATTGCACCTTGTACTGTCTTTTCATCTTGCAGTGGATGAATATTTGCAAATCCTGCGAAACGAGCTACACTCTCATTAATTTTCGGATTATATTTCATCGTACAAGATCCAAGTGGATAGAATCCAGAATCAACACCGTGGTTACGGTTTGAAAGTGCTGTATAGTGGCGCATAATATCAAGTTCAGATACTTCTGGTAGCTCTGCATCTTCTACTCGAATATAATCGCTCTCAAACACATCTTCTAGTTTCACTTCTTCTACATCTAATTTGGGTAAGCTATATCCTACGCGTCCTTCTTTAGTCACTTCAAAGATAAGTGCTTGGTCTTGGTTCTTCATTGGATAGCCCCCATTTCGTTTACAAGTGTGTCAATTTCCTCTTTCGTACGAAGCTCAGTTACCGCTACAAGCATATGGTTTTCATGCTCTTTATAATCACGGCCTAGATCGTAACCGCCGATAATATTCTTTTGTAATAATGCATCGTTTACTTCTTTCACTGGACGTTTGCAATCTACAACAAACTCATTGAAGAATGGTCCAGCAAATGTTACAGTAAAGCCTTTCGCTTCAAATTGACGTTTTGCATATTGTGCTTTAGAAATGTTTTGACGTGCCATTTCTTTCACACCTTGTTTGCCAAGTGCCGTCATTGCAACAGAAGCTGCTAATGCATTTAACGCTTGGTTTGAACAAATGTTAGATGTCGCTTTATCACGGCGAATATGCTGTTCACGTGCTTGTAACGTTAATACAAATCCACGTTTACCATCTGAATCTACAGTTTGTCCAACAAGACGTCCTGGAATTTTACGCATAAATGCTTTCGTTGTTGCAAAGTAACCACAATGCGGTCCACCAAACTGCGTTGGGATACCAAATGGTTGTGCATCACCGATTACAATATCAGCACCAAATTTCCCTGGTGGTGTTAATGCGCCTAATGATAATGGATTTGAAGAAACGATAAATAATGATTTTTGTTGATGAACGATTTTTTCAATATCAGCTAATTTTTCAACTTGTCCAAAGAAGTTTGGATATTGAACGATTACACAAGCAACTGTATCATCTACTTCACTTTGTAATACGTCTAAATCTGTTACACCATCTTTATGATTAATTTCAACAACTTCAAGATTTTGACCTTTTGCATACGTTTCAAGTACTGCTCTTGATTCTGGATGAACCGCGCTAGATACAAGAATTTTCTTTTTGCGAGTATGGCCAGCTGCTAACATTGCCGCTTCAGCTAAAGCTGTACCCCCGTCATACATAGAAGAGTTTGCTACATCCATTCCTGTTAATTCACAAATCATTGTTTGGAATTCAAAGATTGCTTGTAATTCCCCTTGTGAAATTTCCGGTTGGTATGGTGTGTAAGCTGTATAAAATTCTGAGCGAGAAATAACATGATCTACAATTACTGGAGCATAATGATCGTATACGCCTGCTCCTAAGAAAGAAGCGTATTCTTTTAAGTTAGCATTTTTACTAGCCATTTGAGATAGCTCTTTTAAAAGCTCTGGCTCTGATTTTGCTTCTTTAATTTTTAAATCCCCTTTAAAACGAACACTCTCTGGAATATCAGAGAATAATTCATCGATCGTTTGAACGCCGATCGTTTGTAACATTTCTTTTTTGTCTTCTTCTGTCATTGGAAGATAACGATGCAACATGAAATCTACCCCTCTCCCCGTTACTTTGAACGTTTGTAAAATGGTGTTGGAACAACTACTGCTTTGACGCGTTTATTACGAATTTCAATTTCTACTTCTGTATCAACTGCTGCGTATTTTACATCAATTAGTGCTAAACCAATGCTTTTCTTTAACGTTGGAGATTGTGTACCACTCGTTACTTCCCCAATTTTTTCTTCACCAATAAATACAGGGTAATGCGTACGAGGAATTCCACGTTCGATTACTTCGATGCCGACTAATTTACGAGGCGCACCGTTTTCTTTTTGCTCTTTTAACGTTGCTTTTCCAAAGAAGTCTGCTTCTTTATTTGTTTTTACCGCAAAGCCAATTCCAGCCTCAATCGGTGTAATATCTTTTGATAATTCTTGTCCATAAAGTGGTAATGTTGCTTCGAATCGCAGTGTATCACGAGCACCTAAACCACATGCTTTTAAGCCCTCTTCTGCTCCAACTTCAAGAAGTTTCTCCCAAAGTTTTGCAGCATCTTCACTCTTACAGTAAATTTCGAATCCATCTTCACCTGTGTAACCTGTACGAGATACAAGTGCTGGAATTCCATCTACAAGAATATTGTTTTTAAATTTAAAGAACTTAATTTCTTTCAAATCTTCTGACACAACTTTTTGTAAAATGCCTTCTGCTTTTGGTCCTTGAATTGCAAGCTGTGCAACTTCACTAGAAACATTGACTACTGTCGCATCGCCAATTACATGACTTGCTAACCATTCGTAATCTTTCTCTATATTTGATGCATTGATTACTAATAAATAGTCTTCTTCACCACGTTTGTAGATTAATAAATCATCTACTGTACCACCATTTTCGTAGCACATAGCTGTATATTGTGCGCCCCCTACCTTTAAGGTAGATACGTCATTTGTAACAACACGTTGTAAAAATGCTAAACTATCTACACCTTTTACTTCAACTTCTCCCATATGAGACACATCGAACAAACCTGCAGCTGTACGTACAGCTTCGTGTTCTTCTTTAATGCTTGAAAATTGAACTGGTAATTCCCAACCACCGAAGTCGATTGTTTTTCCACCATACTTCGCGTATACATCAAATAACGGTGTACGTTGTAATGTAATCATGCTCTCTCCCCCTTATGCTTTGACAAATCAATAAAAGTTGCTTCCCTTTTCTAAACATTTTCATTCTGAAAAGATAGGATATACGGAATCTCATTATATTTTTTTATGAAAGCGTAAATAAAAAATCACTTTCTTGGATAAAATACGAAAGATTCCACACATTTCACACCATTATCCTAACATCATTCGCTATATTTCATCAATATTCTAGCATAAAAAATAATTTAGAATTTTTTATGTTAAAACACAATAAATACAGCTTTTGAGATTTAATACTTTATTATTGTCTATCATATAGCCTTTAATAACGATAATTATGCCTTCTTTTAAGGTAAATCATCATACATTAAAAATAATTACTTTAGTTTATAAAAGGTGGGAGAGTCGTAATGAATGTCGATATTTCCGTAGATCGGACGTGGCAAAACAATTTTTTAAATAGAATTGATGAAGATGGTCCTTGGACAAACTGGGATTTATATCACTTAGCTTATGAAACAGAAAAATCGTTACTTGTTCCTACTTTTGATGGACTACAAGCACCGAAACATTTATCCCATTTCACGCCGCTTCCGCATCAATTAGAAGTCGCTCAAAATGTAATTGAACAAATGAATGGTAAAGCGATTCTAGCAGATGAAGTAGGTCTTGGAAAAACAATCGAAGCTGGACTTATTTTGAAAGAATACATGGTCCGCGGGCTTGTGAAAAAGGTACTTATACTTGTCCCAGCTTCTCTCGTATCACAATGGGCATACGAGCTGAATACAAAGTTTTTCATTCCCGCTGTAGCACAAAAGAAAAGCTACTCGTGGGAACAAGCTGACGTAATCGTATCATCAATTGATACTGCGAAACGTTCACCACATCGCGATATCGTGTTGAACTTAGAATATGACCTTATTATTATCGATGAAGCACATAAACTGAAAAATAATAAAACAAAAAACTATGAATTTGCACAACGATTAAAAAAGAAGTTTTGTTTATTACTAACCGCTACTCCTGTTCAAAATAAGATTGATGAAATTTTTAACCTTGTTTCTTTATTAAAGCCAGGACATCTAGGCAATCAATCCAACTTTGAAGAATATTACGCTTCCAAAAATCGTTCAGCCGAATCAGATGAAGACTTAAAAGCTCTCATTAACAAAGTAATGGTGCGAAATAGACGACATAATACCGGTATCGATTGGCCGAAGAGACATGTACGTACAATTTTTGTTGAGTTTAATGAACAAGAACAAGCTCTATATAATGATATCGAAAATTGGCGAGGACAAGACGCCTTCACATCTGCTTTCTCATCGTTAACTTTAAAACGGGAAGCGTGTAGTAGTCGTGAGGCTGTTTACTATTCATTGAAAAAGCATGTAGAAAAAAGACAGAAAGAAAATGAACATTATATAAAAGATCCACATATCGATGTGCTAATGGACAAAATTAATCATATTCCTTTCAACTCGAAAGCAACTAAAGCTCTAGAGCTTATAAAAGAAATTGACGATAAAGTCGTCATTTTCACAGAATATCGAGCGTCACAAATGTACTTACAATGGTTTTTACAACAACACGGTATTTCTTCCGTTCCATTCCGCGGCGGATTTAAACGCGGGAAGAAAGATTGGATGAAGGAGCTTTTCCAAAACCACGCACAAGTATTAATTGCAACTGAAGCTGGTGGTGAAGGGATTAACTTACAGTTTTGTAGCCATATGATCAATTATGATTTGCCATGGAATCCAATGCGTCTTGAACAAAGAATCGGGCGTATTCACCGTCTCGGTCAAAAGAATGATGTTCATATTTATAACTTAGCTACAAAGCATACTGTTGAAGAACATATTTTGAAACTGTTATATGAAAAAATCAACTTATTCGAGCGTGTTATCGGTGAACTCGATGAAATTTTAACGAGAATTAATATGAAAAACATCGACGCGCACATTCAAGAAATTTTCGCGCAATCAAAAAGCGAAGGTGAAATTAGAATTAAGATGGAAAACTTAACATCTATTATCGACTTTGCGAAACGAAATGAAGCTGAGGTGCAAGGCTATGCAGCAACATGAAATTCATAATTACTTATACAATTTCTTTGAGGCGAATAACTGTGAAATTTTAGAACGTTCTCCTCATTTATTAGATGTACAGTTAACAATTGAGATGGATAAATTATTAATGAATCGCCCTTTTTATTGGCACTATCTTGAGAAAACAGGAGGCGTACCGAATCCGATGCGCCTTACTCTTATTACAAATCCAGAAAATGAAGAAAATGATGGTGAGCTTATTCACTACGGTTCACCACGTCTACATCAAATTTTCCAAACGACAAAAGAATTAGGCTCATACATACGTTTATATGAGGATGTAAGACATAATGGAGCAACACATACACCGCTCCACCCTTGGCTCGGTATTAATATAAAAGTTTCCTATCAATGTGATCGAAAAAAAGACATCCTTCACTCGATTGGTATTCATCTCATTTCTGGAACAATGATGGCAAACTTTCATGAAACATTAACAAACATTAAACTTACACCAAAAATACCTGATTTTTGTTTTACGCTCTCGCCCATCATTAAACCTCAAAGTGGTTTACAACGCATAGAAGACGCTTTAAAAAATATAATTGCAGAAGATGACCATACATGGGCAAAAGAAGCAAGAGTGCGTTGGAATCATGATTTAGACCTTTTAAACCGTTTTTATGAAGAAAGTGACGAACTTCCTGAGAGCTATGAAATTGAAAAACAAGCTCTGCAAGAACAGTATGAACCACGTATTACAGTGCAAATTATTAACGGTGGACTCTTTTATGTTACCGCGAATCATTTTCTATCAAAATAAAGCTCCTTCTGCTTTAGAAGGAGCTTTATTTCGAGTTACTCTCTATCCTCATTACGCTCTTTTTGTTTTTGCTTTGCCATGCGTTTTTGATACGCACGATCCTTCGCGCTCACATGATTTGCATCAGTTGGAAGATTTTCTTTCGAACGTCCAATTCCATTGCTCATCTTTCCCACTCCTTTTTACGTTTTTCAGAATACATGTTTATTTTCAGCTAGAGTTACAATCCTTATACAAAAAAATAAGAGCAGCCATTGGCCACTCTTACTCGCTCACATATTTTTGAAACATATCATGGATGCCTTTATTTACTAGGTTCGAGATCTGCTCGTCAGATTTATTCGGATAACGATCACGCAATCTGATAGATGCCTTCACCATTAAATTTTCTAATACAGAACGGCCACCTTCTCCATAAATAATTTCAGCATATTTAACAAGCCTTCCATCCTCTACTGTTGCTGGATTATGATTGAAGAAAAATTTACTCATTGTCTCCACCTCTCTCTTTTGATAACGTTTACATTTATATAGATTATTTATGTTATTTATTTCACAATATTGTATGCATGTATATTTAATTAGTTTCATTATAAAGCAACATATCGATAGTAAATATGTGATTTTCCGTCCATTTTGTGAACAAATTAAAAATGAAAGCGTTTCCTTTATTATATACTAAAAAAACTTACTACGCTAGGGGCAATTTTTTTCAATCTACTAACCCCTCGAAAATTGATATATTTTTTCTTTTCCCATTAAACCTTATACAATTTTCAGAAATTATATTATAAAATATATGTATGACTTAAGGAGGCTTTGTATGAATCAAAATAAAAAAGCTATATTAGATCTTGTCTTTTATCTCGTAATCCCATTCCTCATTTGGAAATTTGCAAAACCTTATATCGATCCTTATTACGCGATGTTACTTTCCTCTGTTCCGGGGATTATTTATACACTGTATACCTTTAAAAAAGAAAAACAGTTTAACGTGACAGGGTTCTTTATTTTAATTACACTCATTTCTAATACAACGGTAGATTTATTATCTGGTTCAGCTGAACGAATGTTGTGGAATGATGCATATTATCACATCGTACTCGGTATTATCGTCATCTGTACAATTTTCATAAAAAAACCACTCATGTTATATTTCGCTGCGGATATTGCAGCGCTGCAAGGCCATGATCGCGATAAAAGTCGTGAGCTTTATCGTGATAGTCGTATATATCCAGCACTGCAATATTTAACGTTATTTTTCGGGCTACAATTTATATTAAAAAGCTTTTTAAAAATTTATTTCATCTCTGTTTTTGGTGTAGATGGCTATGGTGAAATGAGAGCGATTATGACCGCTGTAGGCTGGGGCATTTCTATTTGTATCGGAATAGGATTTGTATGGGTGAACAATAAAATACATGCCGTTACGGAAGAACAAGAATCCGTGCAGTAAATAAAAATCCCCTAGTGTAATACGACACTAGGGGATTTTTGGTTTGCTAAACATATGACTAAAATTCAACTTGATTTTTTTCTTTTACTTTTTACATTTCGGTAAAACAAAGCAGCACTCAGCGGCATAACACCAAACCACTTATTCATAAATGGCTCTTTTTCAGCACGGCGTTGTTCTTTCTTTTGTTTTCGATCTTCTTTTGGAGCATCCATATACGACACAAACTGCTGCGTCACAAAGCGAACATAATCATTAGTAGACATATTATCATCACCTCTACTTGATTAGTATGTCCACTTTTTTATACATTAATCTTTTCCTTTAATTCATTCATAATTTGCTTTACAGACTTATTTGTCGTATCGATATGAATGTGAGCCTCTTCATAATAAGCTCGGCGTGATTCAAATTTCGTTACGAATGCATCTATATCTTTCTTTTGAAATAGTGGACGTGTCGTATCTTCACGAAGCCTTTCTGCAATTACATGCGGATCACAATATAAATACACGACAGTTCCGTTCTCTTTCATCCACTTGCGATTTTCCGCTCGTTCAATAATTCCCCCACCAGTTGTAATAATGACATTATGGACTGGTAGCGAACGCAACATTTCGCTTTCATATTCCCGAAAAGCCATTTCGCCTTCTTCGGCAAAAATATTTCGAATTGCCTTCTCTTGCTTCTCTTCGATTTTTTGATCAGTATCTACAACATCCATATGAAGTTCTTTACTTAACGCTTTTCCAATTGTTGTTTTCCCTGCTCCCATGTAGCCGGTTATGTATATAGATTTCATTTTCTGTCCTCTCAATCGTCATTTATTAATTGTTATTATAACGAAAGATGCTACTTTGTTTAATAAAAAAACGTTTTGTTCTTATACTATGAAGAACAAAACGTAACACTCGCTTTTACTTATAAGTACCTCTTCTCACCCACTGCGTTGCAATCCATTTCTCGCCTTTCGTTACAGGTGCCCCTCCATGTAACGTAAGCTCATTTAGTGATTGATCTTGATAAAAATACTCAAAGTATACTGCCATTCCCTTTCTAGGATGTACAGAAAGATTTAATTTCGGGAAGTACGTTTCCCCGCCTTCTTCTACATCATTTAAGTACATTACAAGCGTACTAATACGATTGTTAGCAGCTGATCTACTATGTTCCGCAAAATAATCATAGTGTGCTTTATATTGTTGATCCACTTCATAATTTAAAATGTGCAATCCTTCACCATGCGACGCAGGAACATTCATGATAGATGAAATTCGTTTTTCAATCTTTGAAGTAAGTTCATTGTCTTCCAAAAATGCACCGCTACTTGTTCGAATATCATTTACATCACGTGATGAACCAACTTTAGAACGCTTCATTTTATTTTTAGACATTTCAATCAATTTATCACACTCTTCATCACTTAGTACATTTGCTAATACGACAATAAGAGGTTCTTCGAATTTTGAAATAATGTGTATTTCTCTATCTTCTGTCATAATCGTATTTCCTTTATGATCAAAAATAGTTTGTTCCTTATTTTCACCTATTTGATTGTTGTTTGTCATTTCCCTATTCTCCCTAAAAATAATGATTGGATAGCATGAATATATCACATTCTTTCTACCTTTCTCTTTTTTGAGAAAATTTAAACTTTTAATCATTATATTTATCCATTTCTTCTAAAAAATCAATTCAATTCACAATAGAAATCCCTGGTTTTTCTTCGTATTTTTTACATATTATCCTTCTATCCAATCGACTATTTTTCCATCCTTTTTTCTATACCGAAAGCTCACCGTATAGAAAGCTTCCTGTTTGAGTTTGCACTGCAACGCAACGAAAATTGAATCATTTTCAAAAACATAATTCCCACTCGCTTCTCCCTTTTCATACTGAAAGAAAAATGCACCTTCTTTTTCTTTTTGCTGTAAGTCTTTTTTTATATCTGTAATAGATCGGTTAAGTAGTTCATCCAGTAAAAACTTTTGTTCTATTTCCATATAAAAATTTTTATCTGTAAGCAGCATATTGGTTTCGTATATAAAAAAAGAAGTTAATAAAATAAGAAAGATGATCGTTCCAGGCATTGTAAACCCATTTTGCCCTCTCATACATTCATTTCCATTTCACTATATCGCATAACTACCCCTTCATATATTTTCCCACTAGTATCTTTCACATTTATAATGAGTACATGAGGTGTTAGTTTGTAAGAAACCGTTCCAATATTTTGTAAAACAACTTCTCTCCCACGCCTATTTACCTTTCTTATAAGACGACTATTCTCTTTTTCATATGATACTTCACTCCCATTACGCGATCGGAATCTTAAAATACTTTCTCCATTTTCAAATGCTAGCTGTTCTCCAGATGATACTTCACGAAACTCCAATTGCGTTTGACCTAAAAACACATCCCACTCCCAATCATTTAATCCTTTTGACTGTTTATTTTCCATTTCAATGAAATGTAGGCGGGGAAAGAGCAAAAAAAATATTGATAATAGAAACAGACATACAATCATTTCTATTAATGAAAAACCAAATTCTAATTTACTTTTTCTCCTACATAAAAGCATTGTTCCACCATTCTTTCTTTCACATCTCTCCACATGGTACAAACTTCATTGCCTCCCCAATATGTGTAATACACAATTCCATTCATATTCTTTTCTATTATTCGCTTTTCTTCATTTCCATACATATATATAGCTGCTTCTTTTTTTAATAACCCAGATGCCTTATAACGAATTTGTATATTTTTTCTTTCTTGCATAACTAATACTGTTTGCGGTAGTAGTAACGATACAGCCATCATTAAAACACTTAACGACACAATCATTTCAGCCATTATGGACCCTTTTTGACATTTCACGATACGTAAATCTCCCTCTTCCAAGCTGAAATACAATTTCATATTTATAATTTCGATACGAAATTATAATCGTACCACCTCTATTAATATTTCCACTTGGATTATATGTCATCGGGTTTGGAAACGTATGCAAATCAATTTGTATATCTTCTTCATACTCCCGCTTGACGATATAATACTTTGTACCTAACTCTTTTATAGCATACAAATTTCTATCTTTATACCAACGTAATGTATAGTGCTTTTGACGGTTTATCGCTAATTGCTGCATATACAAAACATCATTTGAAAACTGTCTCAAAAATTGTTCAACTTTTTGTCGCTCGTATAAGGAATGAACACTAAAATACGTAACTATACTCAATATAGAAATAGCAAATAAAACGAGTAACATCTCTAAAAAAGTAAACCCCTGTTGTTTCACAATGTCCTAATTGATACTGTGCCATCATCTGAAATATGAATAGATTCGCCATTCGGACACTTATCAATTGTAATATACTTTTCATCTATCAGTTCTTTTAACGATGGAATTTTATTATGTTGTAATTGATATACTTGTATTTGCGCTTCTATAGATTTCACGTAAGCTGCACACCCTTTTCCTTGGATCGATGAGCGCTGTGTAACTACATTCGGAATAATTAATAGTAATAATATAGTTATGACAACCATTACTAATAGCATCTCTAACAGAGTAAATCCTTCCTCATTCTGCATACAAATGCCTCCTAAATAGAATTCATCATTTGAAACATCGGCATAATCATCGCTAAATACATAAGGACAACGATTCCTCCAATACATGTAAATAAAATAGGCTGAATGATAACTACCATATGTTTAATTTTCCGTTCCATCTTTTCCATAATAAGATCGCTATAGTCACCTAATTCAATCGCTAAATTACCGTTTGCTTGTCCATGCGTAATAACATAAGAAAGTTCTTTCTCGTAATACCCACTTTTAGCAATGATAGATTGTAACTGTTCTCCTCCAATTAATTGTCTTTCAATTCGGCTCGCTTCATATTGAAAGAACGGATGATATCTTTGCTCCATCATTATTGTTAAAGCTTCGCATACTGATAGTCCACCATTTAATAAACCACTCAACTGAGTAGCAAAATAATGTGAATGCTTTAAAATAAGAAATGTTTTGATGAAGGGAATACGATGCATGATTTTTACCTGTCTAATATGTGGAAGTTTCCTAAAATACAACATATATAAACTACATCCAATAATAACAGTTACAATAGCGGTTAAAATAATGTAAGGTAGCATTTTTATTGCACTTAAAATTTGTTCTGTAAGTAGTGGTGTATTAGAACCGAACGAACTATAAACCATTTCAACCTGAGGTAATAAGATGAGGTTGAAAATAAAAAGCATGATTAGTAGAAAAAACACCAAAAACATAGGATACTGCATTATTTTCATCATGTCTCTCCTATACTTATCTTTCTTATAAAGAAGTGCACTTCCTTGTTGCAAAGCGAAAGAAATATCACCATGTTGCTCGGCATAAAATAAATAACTTAACATGTCCTGATGAAACCTTAACTGATGAAAAGAATCGTGTAGACTTTTCCCATCTTTTAATCCCTCAACCATGCGTTGCAATTGTACTTTCTTTTCTACAGGTAATTGAAACTGTAAAAATTCTAATGCTTGTAAAAGAGAGTAGCCTTTTTCTAATAATTCTCCTAAACGTTTCAACAATACTACTTGATTACTTAAACTCCAAGTTTTCTTAAACATAAACATCATCTTCTAAAAACCCTAAAGCATATCCTTTTCGTATTGACGATTCTAAAGTCTCATGTTTGTAAGTAACACATTCTCCATTCGCTTCTTTAAGCGCTTGTTTTAACTCATACCCATATAGCAGCTCATAAATGCTTGCTTGCCTTACTTGCCTCATTGATTTACATAAAGTTGAGCACTTCCCTCTGCAAAACGGACATTTCAATTCGACAAGTCGCTGTGCAGCTACAGCCAATAAAGACTGTTCAATCTCTTGCCTCGTTATACCATAATCCATGAAACGAATGATTGCTCCTTTCGCATCATTCGTATGCAGCGTTGTCATTACTAAATGTCCTGTCAAACTTGCTCTTATAGCTATTTTTGCTGTTTCTTCATCACGGATTTCACCGACTAAAATAATATCTGGATCATGACGTAAAATAGCCTTTAATCCTGTTTCATATGTAAGACCCGCTTTTTCATTTATTTGAATTTGTAATACATCGTCACTTCTTTTTTCAACCGGATCTTCAAGTGTAATGATACGACGTGTTTTCTTTTTTCTAATTACCTCTAATAATGCATACATTGTCGTTGTCTTCCCAGAACCAGTCGGTCCAGTAAACACGAGTAGCCCCTGTGAATAGCGTAAAAACGAGAGTAGTTTTGCTGCCGTACTTGGAAATAACGAAAGATGTGATAAGGGCTGAACAGATGCTTGTAAATGAAGGCGAATAACGAGACTTTCTTGATATACTGTTGGAAGTGTTGAAAGGCGTAAATACACTTCTTGTCCATCAATTTGCAAATACAACGAACCATTCTGTGGCTTCCGTTTCTCTCCTATATCCATAGATGCTAAAAATTTAAAATGTGAGACAAGTTTTTCTCCAAACTCCTTTTCAATACATTGTCTCGTCATTAAATCTTTTCCTATACGTAGTTGCACCGCTACATCCTTCTGCCGGGGCACAATATGTAAATCTGACGCTTGTACCCTACACGCTTCTTTTAAAATTGTATTAGCAAAAATTTCAATCCCATTCATCACTTTTCCCTCCTCACTATGTATATAGCATGAAAACATGCACAATAAAAATTTGGATTTTTGTATTTTCAATAGAGTAAAAAGGAAAAATATGTTTGTGAAATTATGAACAATTTCCGAATTATTGTCTGAAATTACCTATACTCATGTTTATCTGTATTATAATGTTATTATCTTGGATAAAGTGATAAAGGTGGAGATCCTCATGGAACAAGCTTTAAAAATTACAGGTGTTTTAGCTGACCCAACTCGTTATTACATTTATAAATATATTTCGCAAAAACATAGTTACGTAACTGTACAAGAAATTGCAGATGAATTCGATATTCATCCAAACGTAGCACGTTTACATTTATCTAAATTAGAAGATGTTCATATGCTTAAATCGGAAACAAAGAAAACTGGAAAAGGCGGAAGACCAAGCAGATTATATGTCTTATCTGAAGATGTTATTCAATTGCAATTTCCATTCCGTGATTATCAATTGTTAGCAAGAATAGCATTTAATTCTTTACTTAGCCTTGGCGCTGCTGGTGAGAAAGCGCTATACGAAACAGGAAAACAATTCGGGGCCGAATTAATGCAACAACATATGCAACGTTTAAATGTGAGTGAAGATGCTTTAACAGTAGAACAAAAAGTTCAAATTGCAAAAGAAGCTTTCTCAACAGCCGGCTTATCACCTGCATTTGAATTAAGTGCAGATGGAACAAAAATTTTCTATGATGTACACAATTGTCCATTTAAAGAAGTGGCTGTTCATCATCCAACTGAAATTTGTAACATGCACGGAGATATGATGAAAGGAATTTTTGAAATCCTATTCCCTAACATGGAATTAACTCGAAATGATAGTCTATTAGATGGATGTAAATCTTGTAATTATAAACTAACAATTTAATTTCTCATATAAAAAGAAGCCAATAATAATTGGCTTCTTTTTATATGAATGAATATTTACAATAGTAAGAAAAATAAACTATAATGAAAAGAGGTTTTACTTTTTCTAGAAAAGGAGGGAAATAGCATGGATCGCATGTTTCGCGTTCTCGGCTTTTGGACTGGAATTTTCTCGGTTATGTTTTACGTAGGAGATATGCAACAGGCTGCACTACTATTTTTAGGACAAACAGGTTTCTTCGTACTTTTAAGCTATTTAAAATTAACAGAGCGTATGTATATATACGTATTCGGGGCATATTTAACTGTTTTCTTCATAGGATTTACATACTACACGACATTTTTACTTGTCCCTGGGGCTGGACATTAAAAGATGGCATTTTGCCATCTTTTTTTTAATCCCGGAATTTCCTAGTTGACTTATAGGTTTTATTACCTTATATTCTATATAACAGATTGGAATTAGGGGGAATCAACATGAATACACTGCTTGTCGGAATTAACGTTGCAGTCATGCTCATCTTAGTTGGCGTATTATATTATATGCAACGTAAGCATGTATCTTTTAATAAACGTGTATTTACCGCTTTAGGAGTCGGAATTTTATTCGGTCTTATATTACAATTCATTTATGAGCCAACTTCTAAAGTAATTATTGAATCAAATACTTGGTTTGGCTTAATTGGTAACGGTTATGTGAAATTACTTCAAATGATCGTTATGCCACTTATTTTAGTATCTATTATTTCAGCATTTACAAAATTACAGTTAACGAAAAACCTTGGTAAAATTAGTGGTCTTATTATTGGAATTTTAATTCTTACTACAGGAATCGCTGCAGCTGTCGGTATCGCTGCAAGTGCAGGATTTGATGTATCTGCAACAGGCTTGCAACAAGGTGATGCAGAATCTGCTCGTCTGAAACTAGTTGAAGAAAGATTTACTTCTATTGAAAAGACAACAATTCCAGATAAATTATTAGAGCTATTGCCTACAAATCCGTTTCTTGATTTAACAGGCGCTCGTCCAACATCAACAATTTCTGTCGTAATATTTGCAGCCTTTATCGGCATTGCCTTTATAGGTGTAAAACGAAAATATCCAGAACAAGCAGAGCTATTTAAGAAAATGCTTGATGCTGTATATGCAATCGTAATGCGTATGGTAACATTAATTTTACGCCTTACTCCATACGGCGTATTAGCTCTTATGGCAAAAACAGTTGCTGGTAGCGATATAAATGCTATTTTAAAGCTTGGTAACTTCGTGTTAGCCTCTTATGTAGCACTTATCGTAATGTTTATCATTCACTTATTATTAATTGCATTGTCTGGTTTAAATCCAATTCAATATTTGAAAAAAGTGTTCCCTGTACTAACTTTTGCATTCACATCTCGCTCTAGTGCTGGTGCGATGCCATTAAATATTGAAGCTCAAAAAGAAAAGCTTGGTATCTCCGAAGGAATTGCAAACTTCGCAGCTTCATTTGGGGTATCTATCGGACAAAACGGTTGCGCAGGTATTTATCCAGCAATGCTTGCAATGATGGTCGCTCCAACTGTAGGAATTGATCCATTACAACCACAATTTATTTTAACTTTAATCGCTGTTGTTGCTATTAGCTCATTCGGTGTTGCCGGAGTTGGTGGCGGTGCAACATTCGCAGCTTTAATCGTACTATCTACAATGAACTTACCAATCGGTATTGTTGCTCTAGTTATCTCAGTTGAGCCATTAATCGATATGGGTCGTACAGCTCTTAACGTAAGTGGTTCTATGACAGCAGGTCTTATTTCAAGTAAATGGCTTGGTGAATTAGATCAAGATACGTACAATCAAGACGATACAAAAACTGGTGAAATTGCTTCATAATGAAAGAAAGACGCTAACATACAATTGTTAGCGTCTTTTTTATTCCGTTCCCTCTTTATAGATCTTATCTTGAGAATTATCACTCCAAGTATTCTTTTAATTGCTCTTTTAACTCTTCCTCAATCTCATAACAAGATTCATCAGCGAGTTCCCCTACTTTCTTACTACCCAAAATGTTTGATTGAATTGGCATTCCTAAAAAGATTCTTTCGCATTTCCAAATTGGTATATTGTAAAATCCAATCATCTCTTTTTCTTCATCTAATATAGCTATAGCAACTGATGAATAATAACCCACCTCAAAGGGATTCTCTTTTTCTCTTGCAAATCCCATATCTAATTCCATGTTTTTTTCTATGTATAAATGCGAATACTCTTTATAAAATTTAAGTGATATCCGTTCTATTTCCTTCTCCATGCATTGAATTTTCTCTTTCAATTCCAGTGTAAAATCTCGTTCTGTATACTTCATCTCCGCCTCCTTACACATAGAAAAAGAGAATATAATAACATATTCTCTTCTCTCAAATATATTTCATTATCTCACAGCCCGTCCTTTTCACAAATAACCATTTTGTTCGCACCATTTATGAAATTGTCCTACGTCTACTCCAACTAACACGATATCCTTTAGCTCTACATCAATGATTTGTTCTCCAATTACAATAGCAAACTGCGATGCTAATTTTGTCTCGTTTTTCTTTACAATTCCAATTCGGTTCCGATGCGGTCCATCTTTTATATATGCTTTTTGTCCTACAATATCAAAGTTCAAGATTTTCACCTCTTTTACTGCGCTCAAATTGGAAATACGATCTCCACCTCGGAAAATTTCCTTTCATTGCACTATTTCTCTATATATATGACGAAACAATAAAAGAGTCCTTCCTTCTTTACAATTATTTTTTCTTTGTTTCATTTTTGTGATTGAAACGTAAAGTTTATAATAAAATACACTTGGAAGCGCTTTCTATGTAATTTTTTGTGTTATAATATAAAAGTAGAACTTCGTAAAGAGGGTTAAAAAAATGAATACAAAAATGATAAAAAAAGTAATTGAAGCATTAAAAGTATATGGCTTTCAGGATGTATCATTCTGTGACAAAACGAGGCAATTTTTATTTCATAACGAAACCGATATTATGAGCGGCTATGCAGAAATAACATATAGTAGTCAATTTGAAAAATTCAACGTACAAATTCATCCAATTGAAACACATCACCAAGCAGAGTTACAAGAGGTTGAAAGACATATACAAGCTTGTATAAGAAAAGTGGAATATTTAAACGCACTTCTTACCGGGCAGACAAAACTAGATGATAAAATTATTATTATGTAAAAAAAGAACGTGATCCAATCACGTTCTTTTTTCATTATATGTTCATCTTTTCCTTTAGTTGTAATCCTGTAACAGATTCTAATACATCCATCGATTCTCCAAATGTCATATCAAAAATTGTATTGTCCTCTATGTACGGAAACTGTCTGAAACGCTTTTCTAACACCTTTACAGCATCTGATGTAAAGTTTGCACTATCAATTCCAAATTCTGTTTCAAGAAGAACGATCCAATCTAACACATGAAAACCTAATCCATTGACGAATGCAATAAGTTTTTCTTCTGGGTTTGAAGATAAGAATACTTGGCGTTCCATCTCACTAAAAAGTTCTTCTCCTAAGATTTCAGCTAACTCATCATCATGTTCACGTTCAACAAGTTCTTCGTAGCCGTAATCATCCACAAGCTCTTCTACTTCTTCACTATCCTGACAAAGCAATTGACTAAGAAGTGCCTCTTTCTTAAATTCACTATTTTGTACGACTTCTAAAAAGCTCGTTTCCCATCCATTTTCTAATTTCATATTATGTACTCCTTTATATACGTTTCTTATCATCACTGTACCCAAAAAATCACTTTTATAACCTTTTAGGTAGTTACATTATTTCACATGATTCATAACATAAGATGCAAACTCAGCTACATCTCCTTCAAAAATATTTATTTCTGGCAAGTGATAGAACGTTGTTTGGAGCGGATTTCCTGCATGATATACATATATCGTTTTCTCTAGCGCAATCGCCATTCCAAACTCTGTATGGCTCCCGTTTCCGCCATCTAATATAAGTAAAAACACATCCGCTTCTTTTACAGCATTTTGTTCTGCCTGACCAATTTCTCTTAATTGTTCTTGATTCGCTGCTCTTTCGTTTTTGGCCCAATCATATGTATGGTGCCATCCTGCATGTTTCAGTTCATTTGCTACGGAACATACCAGATGTTTATTTTGGAAACCTGAGGCGATATAAAAATTCATTTATATACACTCCTTCATTATGTATGGGGAAACTCCTTTTTAGCGTTATTTGTTATAGCTATAATAAATAACAACTTCAAAAAAAATCCCCATCTTTAAAACTTATTTGCGTTTAAATGATGGGATGCTTCATGGTCTTCTTTTATTTTTTGTTTTTTATAACTTTCATCAGCTAACATTTCTAGTTCAGCTGTTATCTCTGACTTTTCAAGCTCTCTTTCTTGCGAAAATTTCCTTGAAATATAAACAATAACACTACCAACGTACAACACAAAGCATATAATAAGTGCAGTATTTTCATAGAGACTTAGCTCCAACACAGTCACTCCTAATCCATTCGTATTTTCACGCCTCATTAATTGGAATTTCTCTATTAACCCAGTTGTTATCCCGCTATTTGAGGGCAGTAAGACTCCCTCCTCAAATTTCAGTAAAAGTAAAGAAGTTAGATGTGGGATGCACCCAACTGATTAAAGTTTCACTTTATTGTAACATAAAAATATCAATTCTTGGAATCTTTCACCCTACTAAAAGAGGCATGATTGTTTCATCATGCCTCTGAAATATTTTGAATGATTGTTTGAATTGCTTCTTTTCCATTATATTTTTTTAGTGCTGTTTTATACTTCTCATTATTTTGATTCAATTCTTCGACATACTTTATCAGAGATTTTACAGTTACATCTTCTTCATATAATACGGAGGCATACCCTTGCCTTTCAAAGGACTCTGCATTTAATATTTGATCTCCACGGCTTGCAAATTTCGATAATGGAATTAAAACCATCGGCTTTTGTAATGTTAAAAATTCAAAAATTGCGTTGGAGCCCGCGCGTGAAATAACAAAATCTGTTACCGCTAATATATCCGGCAGTTCTCCATGTACATATTCAAATTGTCTATATCCTTCTTTATTTTGTAAACTTTCATCAAGGTTACCTTTTCCGCAAAGGTGAACAATTTGATACTTTTTAAGAAGTTCTGGTAATGCTTCTCGAGCCGTATCATTAATTTTCTTCGCGCCCAAGCTGCCTCCCATAATCGTAATAACTGGCTTTTTACGTGAAAAACCTAAAAATGCTAAACCTGTTTCAGGATTTCCCTTCAGCACTTCTTCACGTACAGGAGATCCCGTATATATTACTTTTTCTTTCGGTAAATGCTTCGCTGCTTCTTCAAATGTAACAAATATTTTCGAAGCAAAACGAAGCGCAATTTTATTTGCTAGTCCTGGCGTCATATCAGATTCATGTAATAAAACTGGTACTCTATTTAGCCATCCTCCAATTACGACTGGTACAGATACGAAACCGCCTTTTGAAAAAATCACATCTGGTTTTAGTTTTCGAATCCTTACATACGCATCCATAACACCCTTCATTACAAGAAAAGGATCTTTTATATTTTTCAAATCAAAATAACGACGTAGCTTTCCACTCGAAATACTATAGTAGGGAATGCCTTCCTTTTCTATAATCGTTTTCTCAATACCTTGATGAGAACCAATATAAGAGATATCCCAGTTGTCTTCCTGTAAATGTGGGATAATGGCTAAATTAGGTGTTACATGTCCTGCCGAACCGCCACCTGTAAAGACTATTTTCTTCATACGTCTCCCCCTTCTAGACTATAATACACTAAAATATCTTGCCTCAGGGTGAGAAAATACCATAGCCGTTACGGACGCTTCTGGCTCCATCATGAATCCTTCTGTTAATGAAATACCTATTTCCTCTGGATGAATTAAGCGAAATAGCTTTTCTTGATCTGCAAGTTCTGGACACGCCGGATAACCAAATGACACGCGTATTCCTCTATATTTCGTACGGAAACGTTCTTCCATCGTCAGTTCAGGTGAGTCTGGAATGCCCCAGCGGTCACGAATGAGCATATGTGTTTTTTCAGCAAGTCCTTCTGCTAATTCAAGCGCTAACGATTGAATGGCATGACTACGTAAGTAATCACCTTTCGCCTTCCACTCTTCAGCAATGTCCCGAACTCCTTCCCCAACCGTAACAGATAAGAAAGCAACATAGTCCATCTCATCTCCAATTGGGCGCAAATAATCGCCTAAAGTACGATAGGGGGCCTTTCCTTGTCTAGGGAACGTGAAACGCTCTATAACACGCGTATGATCTTCTGGATCATATATTACAATGTTTTGTCCATCGCTTTGCGCTGGGAAAAATTGATACACTGCTTTTGGCTTTAACCAAGATTGTCCTTCTTGCAATAATTCATCTATTAAATCATTTAATTCATGCGCTCTCTTATCTCCCTCTTTCAAAAGCTTTTTCACATTTCCTTTTAATCCAAGGTGATGCCCAAGTAGCATTTGTCTATTTAAAAATGGAGCGAGATGAAGGGCGGGAATATCGCGTAATACAATTCGTTTTGTTGAATCAGGCACGATAACCTCAGCCTTTGGTAATGGCTCAATTACTGCTGGAATTTCTACTTTCTTCTCCTCTTTTTTTACGATATGAAGATGCCGTTCTTTCTTATCCTGTTTCATCTTCTCACGCTCTTCTTCTTTTTGAAGCTTATTAATAATATCGAGCCCCGTCATCGCATCACTCGCATAACAAACGAGCCCTTTATATGATGGTGAAATCCGATTATCTGTAAACTTTCTCGTTAACGCTGCACCACCTACAACAATGGGAACATCAATATTTGCTGCTTTTAAATCTTCAGCAGTCGTTACCATTTGTTGCGCTGATTTTACTAATAAACCTGAAAGTCCTATAATGTCCGGATTCTTTTCTTGTACTTCTTGAACAATTCGATCTGAACGTACATTAATTCCTAAATTAATAATCTCATACCCGTTATTCGCTAAAATAATTTCAACGAGATTTTTCCCAATATCATGCACGTCACCTTTTACAGTTGCTAATAATACTTTCCCTTTTTTCGCACTATCACTAGATTCCATATATGGCTCTAAATAACTTACAGCAGCTTTCATACTTTCGGCACTTTGCAATACTTCAGCAACAATAAGTTCATTATTATTAAATAGTCGTCCTACCTCGTCCATCCCTGTCATAAGCGGACCGTTAATAATATCAAGAGGTTTTCTTCCTTCTTCAAGTGCAAGACTTAAATCCTCGTGTAATCCTTGTTTCGTACCTTCTACAATATAATTTGCTAGTCTTTCATTAAGCGTTAACGTTTCTTGCACAACGACATCTTTCTTTTTAGCGACTCGGTAAAAGTTTGTAAATTCTTCTAACGTCTCTTTAGTCGTTTCAAACAGTAATGCATCTGCAAGGTGTTTTTCTTCCTCTGGAATCGACGCATAGCGTTCTAATTTTTCCGTATTAACAATCGCGTAATCTAATCCAGCCTTCGTAGCATGATATAAAAAGACGGAATTCAATACTTCACGTCCAGCTGGTGGTAAACCAAATGATATGTTACTTACACCTAAAATCGTTAAACACTCTGGTAACGCTTCTTTAATAAGACGAATTCCTTCTATAGTCGCTGCCGCTGAACCAATATATTCTTCATCACCTGTCCCTACTGGAAACACAAGTGCATCAAAAATAATATCTGACGGACGTATTCCATATTTCGTCGTTAATAATTCGTAACTTCTTTTTGCAATTTCTAATTTTCTTTCAGCACTTACTGCCATACCATCTTCATCGATTGTACCAACTACAATTGCAGCACCATACTTACGAAGAAGCGGTGTTACCTTTTCAAAACGCTCTTCTCCATCTTCTAAATTAATAGAGTTGATAACAGCTTTTCCTTGAATATAAGTAAGTGCTCTTGCCATAACATTTTCATCCGTTGAATCAATCATAATCGGTACTTTTAACACTTTCGTAACTTCTGTCAAAAATTTCTCCATATCTTCTATTTCATCACGATCAGGATCTGCCATACAAATATCAATAATATGAGCATTTTTCTTCACTTGCGCCCTTGCCACTTCAGCAGCCTCTTCAAATTTCCCTTCTGCTACTAATCGTTTAAATTTAAGTGATCCAATAACATTCGTTCTTTCACCTACAAATAACGGTCTCATAGACTCATCGTATTGCAGTGCCTCCAATCCACTAATTCCATGTCCTTCTCTCTCATGATGGTCACGAGGCTTAAGAGATGCTAGCGCGGATTTCATTGCTTTTATATGTTCTGGTGTCGTGCCACAACAACCACCGATAATATTAACCCATCCTTCTTCAGCAAATCGCTTCACCTTTTCAGCAAGAGAAGATGGAGATTCATGGTAATGTCCATCTTCATCAGGAAGACCTGCATTTGGATAACAAGAAATGTAACACTCCGATAAATCAGATAGTGAACGAATATGGTCCCTCATAAACTCCGGACCAGTCGCACAGTTTAATCCAACAGATAATGGTTTCATATGTTCTACTGATAAATAAAAAGCTTCAATTGTTTGCCCAGCCAGAGTCGTTCCCATTGGCTCAATCGTTCCTGAAATCATAATAGGAACCGTTTTTTTCATTTCTTCAAAAGCAGCTTGAATTCCAATATAAGCTGCTTTCACGTTACGCATATCTTGACTCGTCTCAACGAGTAATACATCAACTTCTCCTTTTAACAATCCTCGTGCCTGCCTTGTATAAGCCTCAATCAATTCTTCAAAAGTCACACCACCTGTAACACTAATTGCTTTCGTTGTTGGTCCCATTGCTCCTGCAACATATACTTCCTTCCCGCTTTCTTTAACAGCTTGCTTCGCCAAAAGTGCTGCCTTTTCATTTAGTTCTTCATCTAAATGAGACAGCTCATAATCACTTAGTACAATATTCGTTGCCCCAAATGTATTTGTTTCAATAATATCCGCTCCAGCTTCAATATAAGCTTTATGAATTTTTAAAATAACGTCTGGTCTTGTTTCTACTAAATATTCATTACAGCCCTCGTACTCTTCTCCTCCGAAATCTTCAGCAGTTAAATCCTCTTGCTGAATCATTGTCCCCATTGCCCCATCTAATATTAAAATGCTATTCTGTAATTTTTCTTCTATACACTTCATCAATTAATACCTTCTTTCACTTCTTGCTTTTCTCTTACATATTTAACAAGATGTTCTGTAATTTCATACTTTAAAAATGGTGTAATAAGATAAATACCATTAAAATATTTCATCGCTATGTCGATTAATTCTTGCGAAATGCGAATCCCTTCCTCAATTGCTGCCTCTTTCGTTTCGTGTCCATCCATTCTCTCTCTTATTTCTTCAGGAAGAGTAATACCCGGCACCTCAAAATGAAGAAAATCTGCATTCCGCTTACTTACTAACGGCATAATTCCAATAAAAATAGGTTGTTCCAAATGCTTTGTCGCTTCATACACTTCTTCAATTAGCGCGATATCGTAAATTGGCTGAGTTAAAAAATACTCCGCTCCAGCATCTATTTTTCGTTCCATTCGCTTAACCGCTGCTTTTAAGTGCCTCACGTGAGGATTAAATGCGCCGCCTACAGAAAACCTTGTCGCCGGTCCAATTGATTTCCCTAAAATTGAACGTCCATCGTTCATTTCTTTAATCATTTTAATGAGCTCAATAGAGGATAAATCATATACAGAAGTTGCACCGGGAAAATCACCAACGCGCGCTGGATCACCAGTTAAAGCTAGCACTTCTTCCATCCCTAACGCCGATAAACCTAACAAATGAGATTGTAGTCCAATGACGTTATGATCTCTACACGTTAAATGTGTCAATACTGGGATATCATGCTTGGTTAATAACGCACCCATTGCCATATTCGAGATGCGAGGCGATGCTAATGAATTATCTGCTAGAGTAATAGCATCTGCTCCCGCTCTTTTTAACGCTCTTGCTCCTTCAAAAAAACGCTGTGTATCTAAC
The DNA here is from genome assembly GCF_001429475.1 of Bacillus sp. Root131. Classification (NCBI taxonomy): domain Bacteria; kingdom Bacillati; phylum Bacillota; class Bacilli; order Caryophanales; family Bacillaceae; genus Bacillus; species Bacillus sp. Root131. The sequence continues at coordinate 36,637 of NZ_LMJQ01000008.1, read as the reverse complement.
GTTTTCGGTGGATCTAATTCCACTACAACTGTCGTTTGTTTTTTCGCTTTCTCTGCTAGAGTGACGTGAGCCTTCGAACGTTTCTCATGCGTATGAACGACTTTCGGCCTTTGAATCGTGTCTTTTTCTATTACAGGGGTAATATTCGCAACAGCGCGCTTCATACTTTGAATATGTTCTGGAGTCGTACCACAACAACCACCCAATAATCGAATACCTTGCTCAATAAATCTCGGTGTCATCGCTTCAAAATAAGCTGGGCTTCCCTCATATACATAACGTCCCTCCACATAATTCGGGAGACCTGCATTTGGGTATGCTGATAAATAGCCATTTTGCGGAATCGATATCATTTTGAAAGCTTCCGTCATATGAAGCGGCCCTAGTTGACAATTCAATCCAACAACATTTGCACCGCAATCTATAAGTTGCTTTAATATTTCATTGACATCATTTCCATTTTGAGTCGTACCTGCTTCATGTAACGCTAATTGAGCAACAATTGGAATATTCGTTTGCTTACGCAATACTTTAACGGCATGAAGTAATTCAAATTCATCGTAAAAAGTTTCTAATAGTAATCCATCAACCTGTTCTTCTAGTAAAGCCCCTGCCTGTTCAAGTAGCATAAACTCCCTTTCCATATCAGTCGTTGTAACGGCTCCGATGTGTTTCATACCACCAATTGTTCCTAAAATTGCATTTCTGTCTGTAACAGATGCTTTCGCCAGTTTTACTGCCGCTCTATTAATTTCTGTAACTTGATTTTCTAAACCATACATACGTAATTTCGTCTCATTTGCCCCATACGTATTCGTTTGAATTACATCTGCTCCAGCAGCTACATATTGTTTATGAATCGATATAATTAAGTCTGGATCAGATACATTCAATTCTTCAAAGCTACTTTGCAAACCATGTGAATGCAATAACGTCCCAACCGCACCATCACCTATTACAATTCCTTTTGATAATAAATCTAGTAATTTCACGAATCTCCCTCATTTCTATCAATATAAAAACCCCCTCTTCACTTTGAAGAGGGGGACATAATCGTTCCTCCTCTTATTATGCAAAACATTCGTTTTGCAGGTATTAGCACCGTTTCAAACATTTCGTTTGAAGGTTGCCGGGTTTCACAGGGCCTTTCCCTCCACCGCTCTCAATAAGAGTTGTCTTTATTATTTTATTTATGTAGCTAAAAGGAAATGCGTTCCCCTTTTAACAATGTTTGTTAATTTTTTAATAAATTTAGCATGCACAAAAGTAAAAGTCAATGATACTTGCGGAAAAATAAAAATTATTTAAAATAAACTTGCAATTCAATTATCTTTTGTTGTAAAGTTAAAAACATAATAAAAATTTCATACGAACATTCTTATCTAGAGAGGTAGAGGGACTGGCCCTATGACGCCTCAGCAACCATTAACAGTTTGTTAATAAGGTGCTAATTCCAGCAAATTGTGAAAGATTTGACAGATGAGAAGAAGACTCTATTCAAACCGAAAGCCTTCTTCTTAGAAGGCTTTTTTTATTTTATATTCACTTAATGTTTCAATTTAAAAAGGAGGAATTTTCACATGTCAACAACCGAAACGAAACTAGCACAAATCGGAAATCGCAGTGAAACTACAACAGGAACGGTTAATCCACCGGTTTATTTCTCAACCGCTTATCGTCACGAAGGAATTGGTAAATCTACTGGCTTTGACTATTCACGAACTGGCAATCCAACTCGCGGTCTTTTAGAACAGGCGATCGCAGACTTAGAATATGGCGAACAAGGTTATGCCTGTAGTTCAGGGATGGCGGCTGTTCTCCTCGTCCTTTCTCTATTCCGCTCTGGAGACGAACTTATTGTATCTGAAGATTTATACGGAGGAACGTATCGATTATTTTCTGAGCACGAAAAAAAGTGGAATGTTCGATGTAGATACGTAAACACACAATCTATTAAACAAATTGAGCAAGCTATCACAACTGAAACGAAGGCTATTTTCATAGAAACTCCAACTAATCCATTAATGCAAGTTACTGATATTGCTGCTGTCGCAACTGTAGCGAAAAGGCACGGACTACTTCTTATTGTAGACAACACATTCTACACACCTTATATACAGCAACCATTAACAGAAGGTGCTGACATTGTACTCCATAGCGCAACGAAATATTTAGGGGGACATAACGATGTACTAAGCGGACTTGTCGTTGCAAAAGGAATGGAACTTTGCGAGGAAATCGCTCATTATCATAATGCATCAGGCGCGGTTTTAAGCCCATTTGACTCATGGTTATTAATTCGCGGTATGAAAACGTTAGCGCTTCGCATGAGACAACATGAAGAAAATGCGAAAGCAGTTGTTGCATATTTAAATGATGAAAACGGGGTGACAGATGTATTTTATCCAGGAAGAGGCGGCATGATTTCATTCCGCCTTAAAGATGAAGCTTGGATTAATCCATTCTTACAATCTTTATCCTTAATTACATTTGCAGAAAGTCTTGGTGGTGTAGAAAGTTTAATGACTTATCCAGCAACGCAAACACATGCTGATATTCCTGAAGATATTAGAACAGCAAACGGTGTATGCAATCGTCTTCTTCGATTCTCCGTTGGCATTGAAAATAGTAACGATTTAATTCAAGACTTAAAGCAAGCCATTAAACTCGTAAAAGAAGGTGTAAAAATATGAGCTATTCTATAGATACACTCTTACTACACAACCAATATAAACATGACTCACAAACGGGCGCTGTGAACGTTCCCATTTATAACACATCAACTTTTCACCAGTTTGATGTAGATACGTTCGGAAAATATGACTATAGCAGGTCAGGAAATCCAACTCGTGAAGCTCTTGAAGATATCATTGCTTTATTAGAAGGTGGAACAAAGGGATTCGCCTTTGCATCAGGCATTGCAGCGATTTCCACTGCATTCCTCCTTCTTTCACAAGGTGATCACGTACTCATTTCAGAAGATGTATACGGAGGCACTTACAGAGTGATAACTGAGGTACTCTCCCGTTACGGTGTTTCACATACATTTGTTGATATGACCAATTTAGAAGAAATAAAACAAAACATTAAACCAAATACAAAGCTCTTTTATGTAGAAACACCTTCTAACCCACTTTTAAAAGTGACAGATATCCGCGAAGTTTCTAAACTTGCAAAATCTATTGGCGCTCTTACTTTTGTTGATAATACTTTTTTGACACCACTATTCCAGAAACCACTTGAACTTGGAGCTGATGTCGTTCTTCATAGTGCTACAAAATTTATTGCTGGTCATAGTGATGTTACTGCCGGATTAGCAGTAGTAAAAGATGCAGAACTCGCTCAAAAGCTTGGATTTTTACAAAATGCATTCGGTGCTATTTTAGGGCCTCAAGATTGTTCTCTCGTACTTCGTGGCCTAAAAACATTGCATGTACGCCTCGAGCATTCAGCTAAAAATGCCAATAAAATTGCACATTATTTACAAGAGCACGCTAAAGTACAAAATGTCTATTATCCTGGATTACAAACGCATCTCGGATTTGATATTCAACAATCTCAAGCAACATCAGCTGGAGCGGTCTTATCGTTTACTTTGCAGTCAGAAGATGCACTCCGCCAATTTTTGTCAAAAGTAAAATTACCCGTTTTTGCAGTTAGTTTAGGAGCGGTAGAGTCAATTCTTTCTTACCCAGCAAAAATGTCACATGCAGCACTGTCGCAAGAAGCTCGTGATGAAAGAGGGATCTCTAATTCATTACTTCGGTTATCAGTTGGCCTTGAAAATGTTGACGATTTAATATCCGATTTTGAAAATGCCCTTTCTTATGTAGAAGAACCTGTAAATGTATAGAATGAATAGAAGATATGAAATTAAGTTTTCATATCTTTTTTTATGCTGTCTACCATACTCGTTTTAGTGCTTTTCTGTCTATATAGTTCATTAAAAAATAAAATTTTTATCTATTTCCAAGTAATGGATTAATTGATATATTAAGAAATAAAAAGGAGCAAAAATAATGGATACTTGTACAGATATTTTAATCGTTATCGATTTACAAAATGGAGTATGTTATAGCGGAGAGCATCTATTTGATTTACAGAACTTACTAACAAAAGTAAATCAAAGAATTTCTTCATACAGAAAATTAAATAAACCAATCCTTTTTGTTCAACATTGTGATGATGATTTAGTACCCGAGAAAGAAAATTGGGCTATTCATACCGATCTAGATGTTCAAGAACAAGATTTTTTTGTAAGAAAAACACATGCAAATTCATTTTATAAAACAAACTTAAAAGAAATTTTAGATCAATTATCTGTAAAGCGCATTGAATTTTGTGGTGCCCAAACAGAGTACTGTATGGATGCTACGATTAAGTTTGCCCACGGACTGGGATACGAAAACTTTATGGCACAGAAAACAACCTCTACGTTGAAGAATCCTTTTATGTCCGCAAAAGAGACGATTGATTTTTACGAGAACATATGGAATCACAGGTTTTTAACGTTGCTAAAAGATGAATTTTAGAATAAATGACTAATGACTTGATTATCCTAAGATTTATCAGCTGTAATCAAATATTTCGTTATCATCATAAAGAAGCGAATTACATTCAGCTTCTTTTCTTTTAAACTGTTTTATATTCTATATATATCATTACAATTCCTTTGTCATATTATTTTAAAAATTTTGTATATTCATTTGAAAGAATAAGAAAATCATGATAAAATTGTGTTACAAATATATCTATATCTTTCAATTTTTAAAACGCATCGAAATTTTCACCCAAAAATTTTATTTTACAAAAACGTGCTAATTTACCTATTTTATTTACATCAGGGTCTCTTTTCTTACAATTTCTTTACTTTAGGACTTTTTTTCTGCAACAACTATTTTCTTTTCTTTAAATTTTTGGTATGTATAGTATGGTATAATAGCTCACACGGAGGTGGAAAAGAACATGTTAGAAACCTTTCAAAAAGAATTAGAACTATATGAAAGTAATGCAGAATTATTAAAAGTACTAGCTCATCCTGTTCGTTTATGTATCGTAAAAGGATTAATTGAGCGCGGTCCAAGCAACGTTTCTACAATGTATACTGGCTTAAACATGCCACAATCTACAATTTCACAGCATTTAGCAAAATTAAAAAGCGCTAAAATCGTTTCTAGTGAAAGAAAAGGATTGGAAATTTATTACAAAGTAGAGAACGAAACAATAATTCAACTCGTTCGCGTATTATTAGGTTAGGGACTAATAATCGAAGAAAAAGAACGTATTCTATATTTTTCATCTCATATCTTTAATATAAATATATATCATGAGAGGAAATATATAATACTACATAAGTCGTATTAAAAAACAAGACACAGTATATACTGTGTCTTGTTTTTTTATATTGTTACATACTGCTCCAAATGCAAATGTTGCATATCTTTTGTATGTATAACAACATCAAACGCACTCCCTACTCCTCCATTCAAAATCATAGAACGAACTGCTCGATTTTTTTTTTGCGTTTCAGAAAAAGGATTCGTATCTTGATGGCTCGTAAGCTGTTCTAATATTCCTGCAGCTAACAAGAACTCAGATTGTTTCTTATGCCATACTGCACTCATTCCCTGCAGACTAAACATCTCAGTTAGCTCGTCCCAATGAATATGAGTAGTAAGATCCATTTCACCTGGATACGCTAGTGGGTTTCGTATTAGCTTATGCTGATAATACCCTCGCAAACTTCCTTCACGGTGTGCTGGATGCATCCATTCTTCTTTTGTGTATCCGTAATCAACTGTAATACATATACCTTTTTGAAACCATTTCGCAATTTCTTTTATATACTCCTCCATCACAATTGGTACTTCAAAACGTTGCCCTTCAGCAATATGAATATTATATTTCAATAAATATCGACCAATTCTTTTATCTAACGGCCTACATACTTCTGAAAGGTTTCCTTCCTCTGTATATGTAATACGTACTTCATACAACATACCATTTCTTTTCTCAATTATTTCAACAGGAAATGCATCAAACAACTCATTCGAAAAAAGAATTCCCTCGAAAGAATCTCCCATTTCACTATAGGAGGTATAGTACGATACATTAGAAAATGAGCCAAGTTGCTCCTGCTGTAATTTCCTATGAAAAGGGCTCACTTCAATCATTGAATAGTTTAAATCAATAAAGGTTTTTGGAGATAATTGCTTCCATTCTTGTAAAACATCATAGGCAAACTTTCCAGTTCCCCCACCAACCTCACAAATATTCGAAGCAACTTCACCATTTTCAACAAGACGAATAAAAAGTTTAGCAAAAGTTTTTGCAAAAACAGAGGATACATTGCTACTTGTAAAAAAATCCCCTTTTCTTCCAATCTTTTCACGTTCTTTCATATAATATCCATGACCTTCTGTATACAATACAAGGTTCATATACGTACTATATGAAATTGAATAATCCTTTTCTTTCCCCATCCATTCTCTTAAAATGAGCTCCATTCCCATAATGACTCCTTATTGTAAAAACGGATTATTTTCTTTTTCAAAGCCAATGCTTGTTTCTGGACCATGTCCACATAACACCGCTGTTTCATCTGGTAATACAAATAATTTCTCTTCAATACTTCCAATTAATTCAGCAAAACTTCCACCAGGCAAATCTGTTCTTCCAATGCTCATTTGGAACAATACATCTCCTGAGAATACAGCATTCGCCTCTTTACTATAATAAGAAATACTTCCTGGAGAATGTCCCGGCGTCTCAAAAATTTCAAAATTAAATGATCCAATTGTTAATGTACCTTCTGCATCAATAATATGATCCGCTGGTTTTGCTGTAATACTGCGGTTCATCATAAAAATTTGAGAGCCGTTTACAGTTGCATCTCCTAACCAATCTGCTTCTTCTTTATGTACGTATACAGGAATATAAAAAGCGTCTCTTACCGCATCAACAGCACCGATATGATCAAAGTGAGCATGTGTTAATAAAACCGCCAATGGTTTTAATTGTTCTTCTTGTAAATATGTAACGAGCTTTTCACCTTCATGACCAGGGTCAAAGATAATGCACTCTTTTTGATCGTTCATTAAAATATAAGCATTGGTTTGCAATGGGCCTAACGGCATTTGTATCCATTTCATATGAAATCTCCTCCAATTATTAAACTTACTTTTAATGATACAACATTTCTTTCTCTGAGGAAAAGAAAGGATGCTATCTCGACAATCATTTTTAAAACATGTACAATATAAAAGAGTAAATATTCCAAAAACTCATAATAAGAAATGGGTAGACAGAGGAGGATATTGTATGGGCCTTGTTATTATTTTTACACTTGTCACTCTGTTAGCTGTATTTGCTACGCTTAGAACACTTCGTGAAAAAAACTTTTTCGCGAGCGGCTTTGCAATTGCAACTGTACTCGTTTTCGGATGGTTTACGATCATGACTGTTCTATATAACGGGTATCCACCAGCAGCTTAATTCGTTTACACTTTATTCTTCATCGAGATTTCACACAAAAAGAGGAAGGGTTCCCCCTTCCTCTTTTCATATTTCACATCTTATATCATCTTCGCTTCGTATTTGTGCTTTTTTACAAGCCAAGCTCCTCCGATAACACCTGCATCATTACCAAGTGTTGCAATAGCTAACTTCGTGCTCTTTACAGCACGTGAGAAAGCGTATTGCTCGAAATAGCGTTGAATTGGTTCTAATAGCGCATCTCCAGCTTTAGACACGCCTCCACCAATAACAATTTTCTCTGGGTTCAACGTACTAGAAAGGTTCGCTACAGCTAATCCTAAATAAGAAGCTACTTTTTCTACTACTCCGCCTGCTAATTCATCACCTTGTCCAAGTGCTTCAAAGACATCTTTTGATGTAATACGTCCTTCTTCAGCTAACATAGAACGCAACATGCTTTCTTTATTAGTCTCTTGTATTTTTTGCATAGCAACACGTACAATACCTGTTGCAGATGCTACTGTTTCTAAGCAACCAGACTTCCCGCAATTACATGGGAAAGCATTTTCTGTAACTACTGTAATATGTCCAATCTCACCAGCAGCACCACTCACGCCGTGTACAATCTCACCATTGGCGATTACACCACCACCAACGCCCGTACCAAGTGTCATGCAGATTAAATCTTTTGCACCTTCACCAGCACCTTTCCACATTTCACCAAGCGCTGCTAAGTTTGCATCATTATCAATAACAACAGGTAATCCTGTTTCTACTTCTAATAAATCTTTTAGCGGATAGTTTTTCCACCCTAAATTAACCGCTTCATAAATCATTCCAGATGCCACATGTACAGGGCCAGGAGCTCCCATACCAATACCAATTAACTTGCTCTTCAATTCGCCTAATTCTTCTAGCTTTTTATCAATTGCTTTCGCAACATCAAGTGTAATATGTTTTCCTTGCTCACCTGTATTCGTAGGGATTTCCCACTTATGTAAAATTTCACCGTATACATTAATAAATGCTAATTTAATCGTTGTACCACCAAGGTCAACACCAACTAACCATTTCTCTTCCATGTTGCTTACCTACCTTTATCTAATTCTTATTTAGCTCTTTTTGAATTTCTTGCTTCAATAAAAATAAAGCTGTTTGATAGTCTTGTGGATCGATTAGCTGTGATTGATTTAATTCACGCAATTCATCTTGCATTAATTGTAAATCTGCAATTCGATCTCCCGTATAAATAATCGTACCAAATTTCTTTAGCAATTGCTGAATATCATAAATAGATACCATTTCATCACCCTCTATGCTTGCTTACTATAAAAAATTATAATAAGAAAACGTTCACATATTTTATTATAATCAAGAAGAAAAAGTCTCGTCAATTTTTATTTGTCTAGACAAGCTCATTTATAAGCATTGTTCCTTTTTCTGTAATAATTTTTTCTATATTTTTATCAAATGGCTCTACCGGAATGTGTTTTACCATTTGAAAACCATACGCTAATGATAGCGTTTTCCCTTTATAATGCACGAGATAACGATCATAATAGCCACCGCCGTACCCAATTCGCTCTCCTCGTTCTGTATAAACTACGCCCGGCACAATTTGAAGATCAATTCCATCCACATTCACTTCTTCCGTAAGCCCGGGAATCGGTTCGCGTAAATTCATATACACCGTTTCTAATTGATCAAAATTATTAATTTGCCGGAAGGACATCGTTCTTGTTCCTTTATTACACTTAGGAACTACAACTTTCTTTCCTTCTTCCCAAGCTTTTTCAATAATAGGATATGTATTTACTTCATTTTCCATTGAAAGAGTAATTCCAATTGTTTTAGCTTCAACCCACTCTTTTTGCGCATACAGCAAAAATGCAATCTGTTCTGATAAAGTTGTATACTGTTCTTCTGATAAAGAATTCATGTGTTCTATTATTTGTTTACGCAAACGCACTTTCTCTTCTTTCACACATTTCCCCCCTACAGTGACACTTTTCTCTATGATGATAGTGTATCACTTTTAACATAGGAATCGAATAAAAAAAGAAACAGTAGGAAAATATTCCTACTGCTTACTTTGTTTCACGGTGTAACGTAGACTTCTTGTCACGCTTGCAATACTTTTTAAGCTCGATACGCTCAGCGTTGTTACGTTTATTTTTCTTTGAGATATAGTTACGATCTCCGCATTCTGTACATGCTAGAGTAATATTCACACGCATTCTTATTTCCCTCCAGTACTAATAACTTAAATCAGACTATACTATAATACCACTTTTAAAATAAAAATTCTACACCTTTTGATATTGTCTAATTTTTTCTATAAGATTTTTCATGTTTTCCCTTGCTATTACTGGGTTTCTAGCATGTGAATACACTAAAAATTTTGGTTGTTTTGTGTCAGAAACGATATAAGACCACTCTTTTTCAGTATATTTGAACTGTACTCCTTCAAATATACCTTCTCCCTTCCTTTCTATATCATCCAATAATTTCCTCATAATTTCCCCTTTTTCATTCCATGAACATACCACTTCATCATAAAGTAAATAGAGCGGCGGTGATTGCTCTACTATGCTGAGAAACGTTTTTCCTTGCAATGCTATTAGCTCGAATAATTTTCCAATTCGATATAAAATATCTCGCTTCCACCTTACTTGAAACGACTTTCTTTCATCCTGCGTATAAAATAGAAGATAACATTCTCCTAACTTCAAAGACATCGGGTAAATATTTCCTGTCGATTCGAGTAAAAAATCCGGAATATCTACCTCTTCCAAATCTGTACCCTGGTAAATATTACTATGTTTATCGTATAACTCGAAATGATTTCCTTGCTCAGAAAACATAAGAGCCATATTCGCTTTACTTGATTTCATCAAAGCTTTCACATGATCTTTTTGTTCGCTTGCATAAATCCATGTAACTGTACAACCAAGTCTTTGCAGAAAGAGCATAAGTAAATGTTGCAACGTATCATTTCTCTTATTAATAAGAAGATGAAACTTCTGCATCTGTATTTTCTCGATATCAATATGCTCCAATATAACTTCTATATACTCATTCATAGAAACATGAACCAGCTCATTACGCCCCATTTCTTTCTCATGTACGTAATAAAACAATTCGGACATATATACTTGTTCTATCTCTTTTTGCTGCTTATACGTTAACGGCATGCCAGCTTGACTGTATAACTTTATAACAATCTCATTCTCATTCTCCACTTGAATGAAAACACCACCTGCACATTGCAAATGATGAACACTATATTGAAAAAGTGACTCGTTCATTTCTTTACATTCCATCGTATGAATCCCTATACCATGAATAGCATGTAAAAATAAATTTTTATAAGAGGTTGTTTCTATATTTTCTTGACTTCCAATTAATATACTCTCTCCTTTTGTAAAAAGAGATCCATACGCCATCGCAATCTTCACGATAAACTGGGGAGTAATTTCAACATTCCCTCTTCCTACAATGCGGCTTTTTTGTAACCAACCTGCACTCATTTCACTCTCTTGAATACCAGCTGCTCCTACTATCGAATGACTATCAATGGCCTTATAAGGCCATAGTTTTCCTTTTTGCTTAATTACCGTGCTTCTCCCAATATGACAGTGATCCGCTACAACGCTTTTTTGAAACAGTGTAACGTCATCTTCAACTATTGTACGCTCTCCTATTGTCGTTTCTAATAGTTCACAATACTTCCCAATGTGGGCATTTGCAAAAACAATACTTTTTTGAAGATGAGAATAATTTGAAACGATACTATTTTTCCCAATAATAGAATATGGCTCAATTACAGCTCCTGTACCAATCTTTGCTCCTTCTCCAATAAAAGAGGGGCCATGAATTTTCGTCCCTTTGCCAATCGTCACCCCTTCTCCCATCCATACCATCGGTAATACTTCCGTATAAGGAATAGGTACTTGTAACTTTTTCGTTAACAAATCAAATTGTGCTTGTCGATATTGATTAAATGTGCCGATATCTAACCAATAACCTTCTGACAAATATGCGAATAACACATTTTTATTTGCCAATAACGGAAACACATCATGACTAAAATCAAAAAATTGCCTAGGCGGTATGTAAGAAAAGATTTCTGGCTCCATAATATATATGCCTGTATTCACAACATTAGAGACTACCTCATTCCAGCCCGGCTTTTCTATATATCGTGTAACCTCCTGGTCTTTATTCATTACAACCAATCCAAATGAGAGTGGATTTTCTACTTCTTTCACAAACATTGTTACTATTCTTTTCTTTTGTTCATGAAACCTAATTCCTTCTGATAATTGAAAGTCAGTTAATGCATCCCCACTTATCACAACAAATGTTTCATCTAAAAATTGTTCTGCTTGTTTAATACTCCCTGCTGTACCAAGCGGAGGAGAGTCTTCAAAATAATACAAGTTAACTCCCCATTTACTACCATCACCAAAATATTGCTTAATGGTCGTACTCATATATTGAACAGTAATTGCAATTTCACGAATACCATGCTGGCGTAATAACTCAATATTGTATTCTAAAACTGGTTTTTCTAATAATGGTAACATCGGCTTTGGAGTATTACATGTTAATGGTCTAAGGCGTCTTCCTTTTCCTCCAGCTAAAATAACCCCCTTCATATACTTCAGCCTCCACTTATATAATGTTCAGTAGCTCCATATACCATATGTATATTCTCTATCCCACATGAACTAGCAGCATAAACTTGATTAGTTAAACGAATCCTCATTTAAAAGACCCTATAATTAAATGTCCCACCTATAAAAACGTACGGTTCAAACTCAAAGAAAGCGCTTACTATTAATTGATAAATAATACTTATTAACGAACAACATATATACTAATTTTCCCATTACATTATGATACATCTTATCATCATAAACTAAAGGAAACAACGAGCTTTTTTTGTCATGTTTTGACTAAAAAAAGCAGGTGATTTCTCATCACCCGCTTTAATTCCTACTCATTCAATAAATAATGCTTTCCTTTTACTAAATAAAAGACATTTTCAGCAATATTTGTAATATGATCTGCTACACGCTCAATATATCTCGCCACAAATGATAATTGTGTAATTTGCGTAATTGCTTCTGGTTGTTCCGGAACTGAAGATATAAACTCACGAATTGATTTTCCATATATTTCATCAACAGAATCATCCATTTCAGCGATTTGTTTCGCAAAAGTTAAATTTTCTTGTTCATATGCTTCTAACGCTAAATGCAACATCTCATTTGCAATCGCAAACATTTCATCCAGGTTGTGCAAACTAACAGCCACTTCTTTTTCCCCAAGACGAATTGTAGCCTTTGCAATATTAACAGCATGATCTGCAATACGCTCTAAATCTGTCGCTGTTTTAATTGAAATAAAGATCCTTCTTAAGTCACTTGCTACAGGTTGCTGCTTCGTAATAAGCATAAGTGCAAGATCGTTTATTTCCTCTTCTAAATTATCCATGCGGTAATCACCATCAATGACCTCTAACGCTTTCTCTACATCCCTTGTATGCAGACCTTCCATAGCAATCAATAAAGCCGCATTTGCTAATTCTCCAAGCTCGATTACCTTTTGCTGTAACACTTTTAAATCACCTTGAAACTGTTCTCTTACCATTTTTTCTTCCCCCTCAATATTATGTGCCATTATATATAAAGTGAAACTTTAATCAACCCTCATCAATCGGGCTTTTACAGGCGGCCCGCCATCTAACTTCTTTGCTTTTGTTGAATTTTGAAATCCGGTCTTACTGCCCGCAAATAGCGGGATAAATCTCCTACATAGCCTCTTACACTTGTAATAAAACTTAAAATAAAGGAAGTATTACTTCCCTATTAAAGTGAGATAAAAATAAGAAATGCCCTCTGTTAAGAGGGCATTTTCTCTTAGCTTTGCGACGATATCAGCCAAAGCGACCTGTAATATAATCTTCTGTACGCTTATCTGAAGGAGTCGTAAATAATTTGTTTGTATCTGTATACTCCACAACTTCCCCGCTTAAGAAGAAAGCAGTTTTGTCTGAAATACGCGCTGCTTGTTGCATATTATGCGTTACGATAACAATACTAAAGTCTTTCTTTAACTCTTGAATTAATTCTTCTACTTTTAATGTTGAAATTGGATCTAATGCCGATGTTGGCTCATCCATTAAAATAACGTCTGGCTCAATAGCTAAGCAGCGTGCGATGCATAGACGCTGTTGCTGTCCACCAGATAAACCGTATGCATTATCGTGCAAACGATCTTTTAATTCATCCCAAATCGCTGCTCCACGTAAACTTTTTTCAACAATTTCATCTAATGTCTTTTTGTCACGAATACCATGGATTTTTGGACCGTATGCTACATTCTCATAAATAGATTTTGGAAATGGATTTGGCTTTTGGAACACCATTCCTACATGTGTTCTTAATTCTTCAACTGGATATGATTTATCAAATATATTGCGTTCTCTATATTCAATTACACCTGTAGTTCGAACGATCGGTACTAACTCTACCATGCGATTTAACGTTTTTAAGTACGTTGATTTACCACAGCCACTTGGACCGATAATGGCTGTAACTTCATTCTCATGAATACTTAAATTAATATCTTTTAAAGCATGGTCTTCCCCGTACCATAAATTTAAGTTTTTCGTATCAAATACTACTTTCTTTGGCGCAGTCTCGATTTTCTCTTCGTTTTTCACCTGTACATTTACTACTGTTGCTACCATTTGAATTCCCCTTTCATCCACTTCCAACTTATTTTCGATTTCGTAACCATAAAACAAATATATTGATAAATAGCAACAAACCTAACAAAACAATCATCCCAGCTGCTGCTACATACTGAAATTCTTCTTGTGGCCTACTCATCCAATTAAAAATTTGGATTGGTAAAACTGTAAATCTATCAAACATACTAAATGGAACATAATTCGCAAACGCAAGTGCCCCGATCACTAATAGTGGTGCTGCTTCTCCAATTGCTCTTGATATCGCTAACGTACAGCCCGTTATAATCCCTGGAAAAGCATATGGCAATACAATTTGATACATCGTTTGCCACTTCGTAGCACCTAATCCGTAAGAACCCTCTAATAATACACTTGGTACTGATCGGATTGCTTCTTGACTCGCCACAACAACTGTTGGTAAGACGAGTAAACTCATCGTCAGTGCTGCTGCAACTATACTCTCTCCTAAATGAAGAGCATATACAAAAATAGTTAAACCAAGCAATCCAAATACAACGGATGGTACTCCTGCTAACGTTTGATTATTAATCTCTACTATTTTTTTAAATAGAGATTCCTTCGCATATTGCTCTAAATAAAGAGCTGTTCCAACTCCAAATATAAAAGAAACAGGTATAACAATACTCATAAATAATATTGTCCCTGACAAAGCTGCAGCAATACCAGCTTCTTTCGGATTACGTGAAGCGAAATTTGTAAAGAAATCTATTGAAAGATAACTTATGCCTTTTTCAACAATTTGAAACAGTAACACAGACAAAATTACGATTGAAAATAAAATTGCTATATAAAATAACAATTTGTAAATTCGATCTTTTAAAAAGCGTGATGCCATGTTTTTTTGTATTTTATTATGATTCAACATTCGCATATTATGTCATCCTCCTAAAACGGCGCATAATAGACTGCGAAATGATGTTCATAATAAAAGTAAACATAAATAAAGTTGCACCTACAGCATACATGCTGTAATACGTAACCGTTCCATGCGGAGCATCACCTAAACTTACTTGCACAATATAGGCTGTTAACGTTTGAATAGAATGTGTCGGATCAAGCGATACATTTGGTGTGGATCCTGCTGCAATTACAACGATCATCGTTTCACCAATTGCACGAGAAGCCGCTAATATAATTGCTGCCATAATCCCTGTAAAAGCGGACGGAAACACCACTTGTTTTACCATTTCAAACCGCGTCGCTCCGAGTGCTAATGAAGCTTCTTTCGTCCCTTTCGCCACAGATCTCATCGCGTCTTCAGATAGAGATGCAACTGTAGGCATCATCATAAATCCGATAACGATTCCTGGACTAATCGCATTAAAAAACTGTAAATCTGGTATAATCCTTTGTAAAAGCGGTGTAACAATTGTTAATGCAAAAAAACCGTATACAATTGTCGGGATACCTGCTAATAGCTCTAACATCGGCTTTAATATTTTCCGTGCACTATTTGAAGCATATTCGCTTAAAAATACAGCACACGCTAAACCGATAGGAATTGCCACAAACATAGCAAGCGCTGTTACAAGGAACGTTCCACATATAAGTGGTACTATACCAAATTTAGGATCTTCAAAAAATGGTAACCATTCTTTCTCCGTCAAAAAGGAGTATAGTGATATTTTTTGAAAAAACATGATTGTTTCATTAGAGAGCGTAAAAACAATTCCAAGTGTCGTCACAATAGAAACGCTAGCAATTATTTTTAGTAATAAAGGTACTATTCGATTGATTCGCTGCGTTTTTTTTCTTTGCTTTTTATTTCTTTCAATCAAATGTTGTACAGAAAATGTAATTTGATTTTTGTCATTATGAGCCAAAGATGAAAACCCCTTTCCACCCTGACATTACCTTTTTATTTCTGTTAACATACGCAGCTGTTCATTGTATTTTTCTTTTCGCAATTTTACATAACCGACCTCTTCAGCGAGGTTACCAACATGCTGAATCATAAACTCAACATAGTTTGCTACATTCATTTTATTTCGGATAGATGCATTATTCACATAAGTAAGTAGCGGCCTAGATAACGGCTTATATTTACCTGATTGAATGGTCTCTTTCGTCGGAAATACACCATTTACTTTTATTGCTTTCACCTTATCTCGATTAGCCATATAATAAGCATATCCTACAAAAGCAATGGCATGTTTATCATTCATTACCCCTTGCATAATAACTTGATCGTCTTCAGACAAAGAGACTTTTTTTACAATGCGATGATTTTGTAAGATGACATTTTGAAAATAATCATACGTACCAGAGTCTACGCCTGGTGCATAAAAGTTCACTTGTTCACGTGGCCATGTTGAATGAATTTGTGACCATCGCTTCTCACTTCCATCTTCACTCCACAGTAGACGTAACTCGTCTACTGACATATCGTCTACCCATGTATTGTGCCAATTCACAACAATTGCAAGACCATCGTTAGCCACCTCAAAAGGTGTGAATTGAATAGAATTTTTCTTCATTTCATTTTTCTCGACTTGTTTCATTACTCTCGAAGCATTATTTATATCTACTTCTCCTTTACCGAAACGATTAAATCCTCCCCCAGTTCCAGAAATACTGATGGAAATTTTCACGTCTGGATGCACCTTTGTATATTCCTCCGCTACTGCTTCTATAATAGGAAAAACCGTTGAGGATCCATCAACTCTCACTTCTCCCGTATCATTTAAAGCAAATGCAGTAGACATTTCAAAACAGAGGAACCATATTGATAGTACGAAAATTTTAATCGGTGTACGCATCCATTTCACGTGTTCTTCCTCCTAGAAGTAACCGGAAATAACAGGATTACAGATATAAGAATACTGCTAAACTATTAATTCGGTTTTAATTGTTTGTAAAAGTTTTGTAAAGTTCCACAAAGATCAACATACGATACAATTTTAATCAGTAGTAGCTATTCATTTTCTCTGATGATTTCCCTATAAAACAGTTATCCCCTATCTCATCATATACAAGTATCATTTATACGGCCGCGTGTTTTTCAGTGTTGTATACTTGTCCACATTTATTACACGATATGCATAAACCATAAAAAAAAGCACACTATCTTTTCAGATAGTGTGCTTTTTTACAATTTTTTTATTCATCATCTTGATCTTTATTTTTATTGTCTTTGTCATCTTTTGGAGTTTCACCATTTACTTCTTTGTTTTTCAAATCAAAGTAAGCGTCCATAATTTCACGACCAATATATCCATTAATACCAGTCTTATCATCATGTACCCACGGAACGACAACAGAGAATGCTACTTCTGGATCTTCAAGTGGCGCATAACCTACTAATGTTAGGTTATATGTTTCCACACGTTCACCGTTTGCCTTTCTACCAATCTCTTTATCTCCGCCATACACAGTTTGCGCGGTACCTGTCTTCCCTGCCGCTTTATATTTTGCACCTGTAAAGTATTTTGTAGCTGTACCACCTGAATCATTATACACTTGTCTAAATCCTTCTTGAACACGTTTAATTTGCGATTCTGGCATATCAACACGATTTAATACTTTCGGTTCCATAGATTGAACAACTTTCCCAACTTCATCTGGTTTCACTGCTGGTTGACGAATTTCTTTTACAACTTGTGGTTGCATACGATATCCGCCATTGGCAATCGTCGAAATATATTGCGCTAATTGAAGCGGTGTATACGTATCATACTGTCCAATTGATAAATCTAGTAAGAAACCTGGTTGACTACTTCTACCCATCTGACCAGCAGATTCATTGGGTAAATCAATTCCTGTTTTTACACCCAGTCCAAACTGTCCGAAATAATAACGCATCGTATCAAATGCTTTTTGAGGTATATCTAACGTACCACCTCTCACATATTGAACACCGGCGATATTCATCGCTGTTTTAAACATATAAACGTTAGAAGACATTTTTAAAGCTGTAAGGTCATTAATGTATCCCATCGTTTTCCAAGACGATTTCGTAGGTGTACCTTTTAATTTAATTGGTTCATCCAATTGCACCGACCCTGGTTGAATCGCACCAGTTTGATATCCAGTAAGTACTGTTGCACCTTTTACAGTTGACCCCATCGGATAAGAACTTGTCATGGTACCTAATGCAAAGTCATTTACTTTCGTTTGACCATCTTCGTTAACTAATTGTTTCCCCGCCATAGATAAAACTTCACCATTTTTTGGATTCATCATTACAACGAATGCGCGATCTAAAAGAGGTTCGCTTCCTTTAAATCTCATTAAATTCTTCGCAAGAATATCTTCCACACGCTTTTGTAATTCCATATCAATTGTTAAGTTCAAGTCATTACCACTTTGTCCTTTTGATACATTAATCGTTTCTAAAATATTACCGTTTTTATCTGTAACATTTCTAACTTCTGCTTTCGTACCGTGCAGGCTATCTTCATACTGTTGTTCAAGATAACTTTTTCCTACTCGGTCATTTCGATTATAATCACGAACAAGATAGTAATCTAGTCTTTCTCTCGGTAAGCCTTCATCAGATGTCGACACCCCACCAAGTACACTTCGGAATAAATCATCGTACGTATATTTTCGATCCCAATCAACATTCGTATCTACACCTGGTAATGCTGCTAGGTTTTCACTAATAATCGAATATTCCTTTTCTGTAGCATCCTTTTTAATAACTTGAGGTGTCATTGCATATCCGCCGTCCATCTTACTTTTAATCGCTAATATTTCTAGATCTTTTGCGGATAATTGATTAATCTCTTCTTCTGTTACACGACTTCGCTGACGCTCGTCTAATTCTTTATCATCAATTTTTTTATCTTTAAACTCTTGGCGATCTTTATTCGTAATTTTTTCTTTAGCTTCCTCTTTATGCATAGCAAGCCAATAATCTTTTTTATCGCGATCTGTTAATTTATCTGTCGGTACTTCAATCAAATCTGCTAGCTTTTTCGCTGTTTCTAAGCGATCCTCTGCCGTTGATCCTTTCATTTTTGTAAATGTAATAGTACGAATGGCTGCATTATCTACTACAGGTCGCCCATAACGGTCAAATATTTTCCCACGCGGTACAGGATTACTTATCGTTGAGTTTTCTTTCTTCTCCACTTCATTCTTATATTCTTCACCGCGAACAATTTGTACATATCCGAGCCTTACAATAACCGCGGAGAACATTAAAAACACGCAGAAAAACAGCACGTTTAACCGAAAAGGAACGTGGGTCTTTTTCTTATTTTGCTTCTGCTTCTTGCTCATACAAACCCCCTCTACCAACAGCTATGTAATGTGAAAGGGACACCTTCATACAGGTGTCCTCACTGCTGTTTTACATCTTTTTCTATTCTAGCATAAAACAAACGAGAAGTTAACCTTCTGGTATTAATGAAATCAAACGTATTAAAAGTGATACAAAGCGTTGGTATATAAACTTTTTGGATTATCTTCAAGAAGTGAAATAATCGTGTTATTTTACATTTCCGTTACCAATTTGTTACCGGATTGAACAATTAAAAACAAAAGAGCACAGCGTGTTAATAGAGTGGTGAGACACTCTATTAATCGTCCGCCTAATCACACTAGGCAAACACTTGCTGTAACTCTTTATGTACCTCATTTTATCGTACATAAGGGTTCCTCCGCAACAGTTTGCTTACATTTTGTGGCATACTGTTGCTTTTTTGTTTTCGGAGGAGACGAGCCCTTATGAAAAAGAAACAAGCAATTACCATTCTTGCTAGTATAGAAACATATGAAAACTTAGTATCTTTTCAAAATCTCAAGGAGTTAAATGACACTGTGCGCGCATATAAAGATCAATTTGCTGATCAATTAAATAAAAATCAATTGGCTGTACTCAATCACTTACACACCCATTCTTGTAAATATTTTGGCGTTTCTTTTAAATCCAAAAAAAAGATTGCTGAAGTACTTCATATTAGCCGTAGAACGGTCATTCGTGCATGCCAACACTTAGAATTACTTGGTATCATCAAACAGCTAGAAATGAAACGTAAAAGTGATATGAGACAAACAAGTAACATTATTGTAATCCAGCCAATCATCACAAAAGAAGAGTTTGTCACAGAAGCCCCCACTAAAACTGTGGAAATTTGTCACACCAAGAAAACAACTACAAAAACCTTAAAACAAAATATAAAAGATATAAACAAACGTAAAGAGGAAGTTTCGCAATCTTTTCAACATGATTTAGACTTCATTGATTATCGTGTGCCACAATCTATGCGTATGGAATTACAAACTGCTTTTTCATCAAATGTTATTAATGAATCTTTCAAAAATGCCAAAAATATTGCGAAGAAGGCTGCAAAGCAATTTAATTTACTAGCGGATACAGATATATTTCACAACCTTCTTGCGAATGCTTCTTCGGTTTTGTACTCTAAAACACATAAGTACGAGCATAACGGAAATTTGATGAAAAATCCTATTGGATACTTTACTCGAACATTCAAAAGGATGGTCTATAACTACATTGATANCTAAAACACATAAGTACGAGCATAACGGAAATTTGATGAAAAATCCTATTGGATACTTTACTCGAACATTCAAAAGGATGGTCTATAACTACATTGATAGCTTTAGAGAGATACATAACCTTGCAAATCGTAAGACAAGTGCATGCACTAGTGATGGAATATTTTATAATTGGCTAGAGGTTGATGGCTCAAAAATACCTTCCACAAAGACAATAGACAACCCTTTTACTCCAGGTGTATATTATAAAACATCTAAAGAAGAAGCTGATGAAATCGGGCTATATTGAATAGAGCAGATGTCCTGATTTCACTTTACAATTCAGGTATAACATGTACTTTTGCATATACACCTTGTTGCACAGCGAATTGTTCTAACGTCTTTTGCCTGTATGATGTGAGTGTAAAAAAGTGAATAATAGGGACTTTCCCGTTATATTTGTTTTTATAATACACAGTGAATTCACCATACCGATTCATTTTTTCAGCGTTTATATTCATCGTCTGTTTACGATCAATTTCTACAGCGTTTAATATCCCGTCGTCATCCCGGAATTTCACATCAGAAATAATCGTTTTCTTTCGGTCATTTACTTTATAACGGATGGGTGCTTCTATTTGCCAGTCATCGGGACAAAACAGATAAAGCCATGCTTCATTTCTCATAAGACTATGCGCTAACCGACTATTGGGTATAACTTTCTCATTATCATCAAATAGCTCTCTACCATTTTTATTTAGGTAATATACATGTTCTTTTTTATACACTGTACTATTCACAAATGAGCTTAAATCCTTTAATATGCGGTTTGCATTTCTTATGCCACCTAAATCATGTATAGCCATTAAATGCCTACGTGTAGCAAATTTCAGCTTTCTAATCGAGGTCAGAATCATCATTTGTCTGTTGATTTTGATATGTGTCTGGATGTTCATCTTTCTTCACCTCATATTGTTTTAGTACATCCCACATCTTTTCATTCGTAATATAAGGAACTTGCACTTCAGTCAATCGATCAGTCTTAAAAATCGCACGCCCTGGAATGCTGTGTATGGTTTCAAGCCCTGGTTCATCTATAACAACATGTGAAGCTGTTGCTGTTGGCAACCTGAAGCCTAGCTTCGCATCTGAATTCTGTTTCACTTGGCGTGGTAACGTATCCCCAGTTGGATACTGTGTACAGAAAATTAGTCTAAACCCTAATGCTCCACCTATACGCGCTATATGAGACAGCATTTGTTGGCAAGCTCCTAATAACTTTTGTTGTTCTCTATTCATACTTTTATCAGGACAAAGTTCTGCGCCTTCATCCACGATAATAAAATAGCGTTCTTTTATATTTGTTTCTACCACATTGGTATAATGGTTGAAAGGCCTCAATTGGCTTTTCCGCAATAGATTCTACCTGTTTTACGTTCGTGTAAGGTCCAAACTCCAATCCACCCTTTAAATCAATAATGTAAAAGTGAACATGCTCTGGATTAGCTACAGTAAGTGAAGTGAATACATTCTTTAAAAACACCGTTTTTCCCATCCTCGTTAGTCCACCTAAAGTCATGTGCGGTGTTTTATCAAAGTCATGACAAATTAACTCTTCTAAACTTTGCCCGATTGGTACACGCCATTTGCGCTCTTGAATTAAATTCGTTGACCATTCCCATCTCGTAGGTATTTCTTTATGGAATACTCGAATATTCAATTCATAATTATCATACTGGATTCGAACGGGTTTATTTAGTCCTTCAGAAACAACATCCTCGACCTTCTGAATGATTTTACTTGGCATACCAACAGGTAAAGTGTAAATGTATGTTGTACTGCGATCATCAATATTTTTCTTTTGAAATTTTGGATAACATAGCTTTTCTTCTTTTTTGATTGCGATTCCAGACACTTCAAAGAATACTTGTATCTTGCGTTTATCATCATCTTTACGTTTGAGCTTATCACTTACCAAGGCATATCCAAATGAAGCAACGGGTATTAACAATAATTCAAGCATTGATGAACACTCCTTATATATCCTATAAGGATATAGTTGCATTTTTTTGGAAGATAACAGGACGAGCATTTTTGCTTGTGAGGTCTATTGTCCCTCTCTTCCACATCGTATTCCTTCATAGAAACATAACGAGAATATAACGTAGAAGATATAAGAACGAGCCCGTAAGCGTCGTATACAAGGTTATACGTGGAAGCCAATGCGGAACACTCTTCCCCATTTTTTCAGCTACACTCATCGCGATTACAGACAAACCTGTTGCTGTCCAAATAATTACCGCTTCCCCTGCAAGTGTCATCTAAACCCCTCTTTTCTTTTTAGCTGTAGAACCTTCTTTGAATTCATTATTGGTTGATAATCGTTAATGACATCCCCCCATTCCAACACTTCATCTCCATCTTCATATAAATCATCGATAATTTCGCTTGATAAATGGTAATAGCCTTTATATTCACGATTATTAAATACTTCATGTCTTTCCATGTGGTTCACTATCGCATTCATTTCTTTCTTACCCTTAGAACTCCTATGCATATTTCTCAATTCCTTCGATGGATATAGATAAGGTGTTTCGTTTAAATGTGAATATTGCCAACGCATATGTGCTCTCTCCCCTCCAGATTTCCTTGCTTCCACTTGGTATTCCTCATGGTATTAATATAGGTATATGACTTAGAAGAAGGATTATTACCCATATTGAGAAATTATTTTTCTTTAATATAGAAGATAAATTATAATAGAGGTATTTTTTTATGTGTGTTGAAATAATTTGCAGGTGATAAAATATGGAGATAAAACTTAAAAGTAAAATTGGAGATTGGGTAGAAAAAAGTGGATATCGAAAAGATTTTATAGCGAATAAACTAGGAATAACCGTAAAACAACTCAACAACTACATAACTGGAACTTCTTTTCCAAATGTTCATCGTTTATACCAATTAGCTTGTATCTTTAATTGTAGAGTTGACGATTTATATGAAGTACAAAAAAATGACCCTGCTAATTAATTATTAACAGGGTCCAATTTGTAAACAGGATTTCTTTCATTTTGCAACACTTCTATGTACATCTCAGCAAGTTTTGGTCCATCGATTAGTTGGATATTTAATCCTTCAGCATAACGCTGGGCATTTACAGTATAACTCCCAGTTGTTACTACGTATCCGCCCTTCGCGTCTTCTTTTACCATATTTGAATGAACTAACGCGATAGCATTAAAAGGCATGTCCGAATTATAACATTTCACTTGTCCAAGATATAATTCGTCATTTAACTTATGTTCAAAATCAACACCGTAATCATTTGACCCCCTCGTTACGTAAACTGATCCTCCATAGTACCTTTCAAATACGTCTCCAACAAAATGTTCAAATGCTATTGGATCTTCCCCAATAAATACATTAGATACTTTTTCTTCTTCTGTCTGTTTCATGAATCGATAATACAGCCCCATAGCTACAGTTTTTTTAAAATCTACATCATTATTTGCTAAATGTAATAAATTCAAAAAGTCGTGCTCTTTTTTCCTTCGTAACAATACCCAATTAATAACAGAAATACACGTTATAAATAAGAGAACAATTGTGAAAACAGACATTTTAACACCTCCATTTCAATAATTTTACCCTTTTTCACAATATGTAATCCCACCAACAAAAAAGCCGTCCCCACTAAAGGAAACGGCTCTTTTCTTTACATACAATTTTAGATTAAAGAATATAATAAAAATATACTCTATCGTCAATATTTCGTTCTATCGCTCGCTTTTATTACATATACTAAAACTAACACCGAGAGAAATTTATATAAACCGGACGCTTTCCTAAAGAAAGCGTCTTTTTATTTTGTATTCATACATTATTTTCACGCGCATATAGTAAGAATGTCATCGGAGAATACTCCTCATGGAAAAAGACACTTTCAACTGAGAGAAAGTGTCTTTTTCTATTTTTAAGGAATATTAAGTACCTAACATGCATATAGCTAAACTAATAACAGTTTTCTCCCATTAGAACCTTATACTACTCTACATAAAGAGCATTCCTTATATTGGAGTGTTCTTTTTTTATTTTTTAGTAATACAATATAATTTTTTCACATATATATTTAATGGTTCAAGAGAAACCACGAAACCAGCGTACTCCTCAGTCAAGAGTGCACTGGTTTTTTATTTTTACTGTTATAATATATTGTAACTATTGCATATCATATAATAAGCTTTACAAATAACTGACATCCCTAGAAGAGGTCTCCTTATATAGACAAGAGGGGCCTCTTTTGGTTCCCCTCCTTACTCCATCTACACATAGTCATTATTTTTTACAGTTCATATTAATTCTTACGGTTATATATAATACTATTGCAAACCAAATAAGAGATGTATATCTTTATAATGTTAAAACAGCATTCCTCCCTCGCCAGGGGAATGCTGTTTGTCTGCCCTATTGTACGCATATATAAAAACCTTTGGTAATTACATAGTATGCACGCCTATTAAACCGTGTGACTCTCTACCCCTCAAACCGCACATACTCCCCCGATACCCATTGATCCCCTCCAACGTTGTACCAGCCATTTTGAATGCCCCAAGATTGATAGCGTTCACCTCGGTAGACCTTTTTCACAATGTCATAATTTGTTCCTGGTCCCGTACGAACGCGTAATACATCTGCTGTTATGGTAACAACACCTACACCATTGTTTGACGGTTGTGTGGATGGTGCTGTATTGCCGCCACCGTTATATGCGTTTTGCACCCTTTCTATAAAGGAATTCCATCGCCCTTCATCCAACATACGATGTGGACAATACTTACCGCTCCAGGATTGGTGTGTACGAACTTTACTAATTGGAATATTGAACTGTTTCATGAGTTGAGCTACAACGATAGCCGCATTATTTTCCGCCTTATAATATCGATCTCCACCACTTAAAGAGTAGCAAATTTCAACCCCGATAGATTTACGATTTCCGTTACCTCCACCATCACCACAATGCCAAGCGTTACGCTCCAAAGGAATTCCTTGTACAGCTTCTTTATCATCTACCGCAATATGGAAGGATACTTCATTATTATTTCGAATCATATAAGCGATTTCGTTTTCCGCTGAAGCATCATTATACGTATTATGAACTGTAATAAACTCCGCATTCATTGTATACGGACACTTCGTACCATATTTACTTGGGTCAACTAATTTTTTTCGGATTTCCATTATTGAACATCTCCGCTTCCTAAGATTTTTTGTTTAATTTCAGAAACATCTTTTGATAAATCCCCAAAAGCTTCTGCTTGTTTTGTGATAACGTCCTGATTCTTTTCAATGACTTTCTGATATTGTTCTTCACGCTGTTCATTCTTTTTTTGCGTCGTAAAAAGCATCCACACGAATAACGCTGCGAATGCCCCTTGTTGAATCATAGAATTAAAAATTTGCTCCTCCATTGTTCTCATCCCCTTTATTGGCAATAGAAAAAAGAGCCCTTTTAGGAGCTCTTTTGGATACGATTTTTACATTATCCCTTTAACTACTAGACCTAAAACCCCTGTTACAACCGCCCCGATAACAATTCGTAAAATCCAAGTTGTATTTAAACTGATTTTTTCTAATTGCTTATTAACTGTAGAAATATCTTTTTCATTTATCGTTGTACGCATCTCTAAATTTCTTATTTCTCGCATGATTTCTTTTTGCTCCAAAGTCAACTCCTCTATTTTTTTCTTGATGTCTTCCATGTTTCCACATCCCTTGTTCTAATTAAATTNTTCTTATTTCTCGCATGATTTCTTTTTGCTCCAAAGTCAACTCCTCTATTTTTTTCTTGATGTCTTCCATGTTTCCACATCCCTTGTTCTAATTAAATACGAAGCATCTAGATATATTATTCTAAAAATGGACAAGATGTTCTTATTCAAACAGAGTATGTAGAACCCTTATTTATAATCAGGTCTAAAGACTGTAATTCCTTCTCGTGCAAGTGTACGCATTTCTTCATCCAAACGATCTAATTCACTTCGTTTTACTTCTGGATTCATCTCGGTATTCGATTTTACAACATAATATTCTTTACGTAATTTAGCCATTTCTCTATCAATTCTATTAAATGCTTTCATTTCTTCGGCATTCGATGCATCTTCTTCATTCTTTTTACTATCCGCTTGAATCGCTTGTTGTTCATCCATGATGTTATAGTAATCTTCCATGACTTGCCCACCACCTTGTCCATTTACAAAGAACGCTTTCGCACCCGGTGTCGATTCATTCCATTCTTGTGCAATTGGCGTAGGCACATCTTTATTAGATATTAAAGAAATAGCACTATCTAATCCTTTCAATGGAAATTGACCTAATCCAGCCGTGTACCCTTTATATAGATTATCAATTTTGTATGGAGAAGCTTCAATTCCTATCTTATCTAATGCACTTGCCATTTCACGAGCTGTTAGGCTCGTATTCGGACCGTATTGCTCTTTCGGTGAATTTTTCTCATCACGCTTTGGAACAATTGGACCATCTCTAAAAAAGCTATAGTTTGCCATATTCTCGACAATTGGTTGTAACGTAGTCGGTATCCAAGGTACTTTCACCGCATCATTTACAGTCTTATCAAATCCATCAAACGCATACTGATCTCCCTCTCTATATTTATTTGCTCTTTCTACTGTATTAGCTAGTAATGAAATATCGAAAGGCTTAGGAATCCGTCCCACTTTATCAGTACCAGGAATGGCATATGACCAATACGTGTCCTTCTCTTGTTGCGGCATATTATCCATCATTTCTTTTTGTTTATCATTTGCACTTGCATAACTTGCGATGGCTAGTGCACTTGGTGGTAGGGTTGAACCTGCAATACGGGCACTTGTTCGAACTGGATGTTCCTTCATCGCACGAATTAATTTGTCTTTTCCTTGTACGTTTGCATTTAAGAACGTAAATATTCGATTGGCAGATTGCATGGAATTCCCCATACGGTTGAAATCCATTAAATCACGTGCCTGATAAGCTGATTCTTCTGGCGTTAATCCCTTTTTCAATCCTTTATGATAAGCTCCAACTTTTGTTGCTTCTTCCGATACTTCGGAGATATTCTGTAGTACTTTCAGCCAATTTTTAGGATTAACAGGAGCTGTAATAGCCTTTATCGCTTTTGGAAGTCCAGATTCTTGTTTTTCTAATCCTGATAACTGTTCTTTCAACAAGTCACGATCGGCAGATAAATATCCACCATATGCACCGCCCTGATTTACCCAGTCATCATACACCTCTGAACCTTTCCCGAACTTTTTCTTCCCAACTTCTTTAAGTCCCTTTACAAAGTCAAACGGATTGTACCCTGTATCACTTACCACATAAGCTGCAAACTGGTCACGAATCGGATTTCTCAAGGCAAATTCAGGAGTTAAGGTTGCCCCGGCACGTAGCCAATCACTCGGTTTCGATGCCGCCAATATAAATTTATTTGTAACTTCCTTGTCCATTGCTTTCACGGCACGATATAATTCAGGCGCTAATTGATATTGTTGTTTTTCCCCATTTTGAAAAACAGTTACAATGTTCTCTTTCGCTACCGACTCTTTTCCATCACCTGCAAGCTTTTCAATCCATTTCCCTGCGCCTTCATTTTCCGCTAAATCTGCTAGAGCTAGTCCAACTTTATTCCGTTCTATTGCTTGCATAGACTTGAAGGTATTTTTCACAATGCTTTCAAATGGATCAATGACATTTCGACTCGATCCCTCTATACGCTTAACAGGATTGGTCAAATCTACAAAGCCTTTTCCACCACCGAAGCCTTCACCCACGCCCTCTTCATCAAAATAACGGTTAAATGGCATGTAGTTTGGATGCTTTTCACGCATGGCAGTAACAGCATCCTTAGATAACATATTTCCTTCAACCAACATATCTAACAAGGAATCATTGTAGGCTTTAATCTTTTGGTGTGCCGCTTGTATTTCAGGATTATCAAACTTCGCAATTGTTTTCTCTATCTCGTCCGGAGTAAACCCAGTTTTAATGCCTTGTTTTTCTAAGTCTCNGCTTGTATTTCAGGATTATCAAACTTCGCAATTGTTTTCTCTATCTCGTCCGGAGTAAACCCAGTTTTAATGCCTTGTTTTTCTAAGTCTCTTGCATGCGTAGCGGTCACATAATCACGTATATCTGCCATATCAACCTTTGAATCTCCAAAGATATTACGGAACTCTTCTACCTTCATTTGCGCCTTTTTAGGCGTTCCCGCTGCAAGCCTTGCTTTTTTATAAGGAGAAACAGAAGCATCCGCCAATTCTCCACCAAGTATCTCTTTCTCTGCTTTAGAAATTGGATACAATCTATCTATTACATCTGTATATAACTCTTCTTTCGAATTTGGTAGTTTTTGCAGCACTTGCTTCACACGCTCAAGACTCTTAGGTTTTTCATTTACATTAATTTTTCCGCGGAAACGCGCTTCATCCCCTTGATTCGCCCAAATTTGCGCATCTTCTTGTACTTTTTTCAATCCCTTTTGTACATCTTCCGGAATGGTATTTTGAAAATGCTTCATAAATGCAGGTGCCTCTTGTTCTGCCATGGCTGGGTTGAGTAAATAACGACGCATAAATTCCGCCATACCTTCTTGACGAATTTGTTCAGGTGTATAATTTTGACCGGATGTATGGGAACCAAGTTTCATTAATTCGTCATCAAATTTTGGGTCATTCAATCCAAATTTCTTATCCAAATGATGACCTGTTTCATGCGCTAACGTTTCTAAGNTGGGAACCAAGTTTCATTAATTCGTCATCAAATTTTGGGTCATTCAATCCAAATTTCTTATCCAAATGATGACCTGTTTCATGCGCTAACGTTTCTAAGTCCCCATAATCACGTGTACGAATGACTTCGGGACCATTTTTATAAATACCCGAAACCGCATCGTCT
The DNA here is from genome assembly GCF_001429475.1 of Bacillus sp. Root131. NCBI lineage: Bacteria > Bacillati > Bacillota > Bacilli > Caryophanales > Bacillaceae > Bacillus > Bacillus sp. Root131. The sequence goes on along the minus strand of NZ_LMJQ01000008.1, from coordinate 6,978 downwards.
CCCACTCCCATGCGCCCCGTACGAAGTGTGATATCCACATTATCACGGAAACTATCCATTAACTTTTTCTGCGTAATGGTCCGCCCATCTGGCGCCATAGCGGATTGAATGACCGGTGGTGCATTGCGCATCGCTTGTACGTCATCAGGAAGTTCTCCATTTGAAGAAGCTTTCTTACCATTTAGTTCTGTATAAAACTTTTGTAATCCGATTTCTCGTTCCTGCTTGAGTGCATCAATTACTGGTTGTAACGCTTCTTGGTCGGAAGGATTTTGTTTAATTAATGCCGTTGCCTGTCCAATTTGCTCGTCAATCTTTTTAACAGACGATGGACTCCAAGAAGGAATATCAACCCCGTTTTCTTGATATCCATTGCGAACATGACTTTCTGCCAATTCACGAAGTTCCGTGTTATTTGGTTTCCTTCCATTTGTTTTATAAAATTCTTGATACCAAGATGGATTATTTGAAATACGTCCATACCGATTAACAACATCTCCTAATTCATCCCGAATAATCCCACCTGGTTCTACACCTTTTCCAGATGAATTTTTCAAATATTTATATTGCTCATTTACTGCATCGTTATATTCTTTAAAAAAAGTATTGCTTTCTAATTCAGATTGAATCGGTAAAGATTCCGATTCGTTTTTGGTACGCGTATTTTGTAATACTTGTTCTTCCACAGCTTGATTGACTAATTCCCTTTGTTGTCTTTCCTGCTGAATGACATCATCAGCTATGTTAGAAGTATCACCCTTCGTCTTACGTAAGCTTTTAATCACATTACCAATTCCATAGGCAAGAGGGGTAATAGCCGCCCCCGCTGCGGTCTCTACGCCAATTCGTTTCAAATGATCTTCTATCGTTTGGTCAGGATTCACATATGCTTTTGCTGGTGTTTCTGCGCCTGCAATAAGGGCACCTGTTGCAGCTCCCTCTTTTGCGTATTGCCCTATTTTACCGAGTTTAGATGTATTTTCTCCCACCTTCGCGGCAAGCCCTAGCTTACCAGCTACCTTCACCGCTCCTGCACCAGGTAGCACATATCCAAGTCCCATAGAAGCAAAATCAGCGATGTTTTCTCCTACACCCTCACGGTGATCTTGCCAATCAACTGCATCTTGCCCTCTTACTTTTTTCATTGTAGCACTTGGTGCATTGAGTAAAGTGGAATCCAGTGTACGAGTAGCAAAGCGATTTACCTCTTTTGTGGCTTCACTTTTCCCGCCATCTTTCATGTACTCATCCCAAACTTGCTGACGAGTTTTCCCTTCTGGTGGTTTAATCATTTCACCAAACTTTTGCGCGGCAAATTTCAAGTCACCAAAAAAACCCCCTTCCTGAGGAGGTGACTGTTTCGCGATACGATCAATCGTACCCATCATACGATTGGTACGACTAGCTTCTTCTTGTTGTTTCATCCAGTCTGTGGATATGGATTGTGAAATACTGTTAGCTGCTTTTATTTGATCTAAAAATGGATTTCTCTCTGGTGGTTTTCTATGATCCTCATTGTTCTTATCAAATTCAAGATTTTGATACACATTCTCTACTGGTTCATCTTCCTCACCATTTCTCAATGCGAAGATTTCTTTTTTCTTTTTTACAAGACTACCTGTATTTTCATTCCGAACTTGAATGGGTTGCGTACTTCTTTCATATTTATCTTGATTCCCACTATAATAATCCACACGACGAACATCTTGCTGAGCTGTATTTGAATTGAGTTCAATCATGCGTTGAAGCGTAGCACGCTGATTATCATCTAGACCACCATTATCTTTTTCCCAATCCTTCACCATAGAAGAAGCTTGTTCTTTTTCTATGTCACTTTTCTTTTTACGAGGCATACTTCACACTCCTTACCAAAATCCTTTCGGCCCAAACTGTTTCAACAAAGAAGAAGACTCCCATGGTTTCCTCAATAACAGCGACTCCACATAAGATGGTGCTTTCTTTACTTCTTCCTTCTTTTGTCCATATGCATACGGGGCATTATTTGGGTTACTGTACCAATTANTTCTTCAATACTATCTAACCCCTTTCGGCCCAAACTGTTTCAACAAAGAAGAAGACTCCCATGGTTTCCTCAATAACAGCGACTCCACATAAGATGGTGCTTTCTTTACTTCTTCCTTCTTTTGTCCATATGCATACGGGGCATTATTTGGGTTACTGTACCAATTAATTTGATCGCGTGTATAACCATTCAATGAAGATTTTGAGCTTACACTTGGTGAACTGCTTGAAGAACTTCCACTACTTGACGTTCCTCGCGAGCCGCCACCTCCACCACTATTTCTAGAGGCGGCTGCTTGCTTTTTTAGGTTATACTCCTGTTGCCAATGGCTATCAGATACACCATCTCTCCCAGAACGATAATTGAATTCTTGTTGCCAACGATTGTCGGATACACTGTCGCGACCGGCCCGGTAATTATAATCTTGCTGCCAACGGTTATCCGATACACTGTCCCGACTTACTTGATAGTTATAATCACGTGTATCTTTTTGTTTCCCATAATTAAAACGACTCAAATCGAGATTGTAATTCCGATTATCATTATTTACGGAATGATTAAATCGGCTCACATCAAGATTATAATCACGTTCAGGTCTAAATTATAATTCCGATCATCATTTTTCATTTGATAGTTAAATCTATTTTTATCAAGACTATAGTTTCTACCATCATTAAAAATCGTATAATTAAAACGCTGTTGGTCTAAATCATAATTTCGATCATCATTTTTCACGGTGTGGTTGAAACGATTTATATCCAGATCATAGTTTCTATCATCATTTCGAACCGTATGATCAAACCGGTCTCGTTCTAAACCATAGTTTCGATTATCATTTTTCACTTGATGGTCAAATCGTTTATTATCGAATTGATAATCTCTCCAATCTTTGTCTTTCGTATAATCAAACTTATCACGCTCTAAATCACGATTTAACGTGTCATTTTTCTGTTGATAATYGAAGCGCTCTTTATCAAAATTATGGTTTCGTAAATCATTTTTCTGTTGATAGGCAAARCGGTCTTGATCCATCTTCATTCCTTGTTCTCCACTCCATTCCTGAAACGCCTGTTGGCGTTCACGGAAACCAAGGTCTTGGTCACGTTCCATYAGTTGGCGAGCTAAAGAAGCAACTTTTTGTGTACGCTCTGCTTCTAAATTTCCTCTTTGTGATARACCTGCAATCGCGATTTTATTCATCGCATCTTGTGATAAACCCGAGCTTCCCATCCCTCTTGCRGCTGCTTGTTCTGCTGCTTGYGTTTGACTATCCGCTACACTCGTTTGCATGTTTTGCAATGCTCTTTCATATAAAGAACCYAGCTCGTCATTCGCTTGTAAGCGTGCATCTTGCATACTTAAATTACGCCGTTCTGGCGTTGTAAACACTGGATAATTCGTCATACAAACTCACCTCATCCCATTGAAATNCGCTTGTAAGCGTGCATCTTGCATACTTAAATTACGCCGTTCTGGCGTTGTAAACACTGGATAATTCGTCATACAAACTCACCTCATCCCATTGAAATGGCAATATAATGAAAAGCCAATGAAGTATCTCTTGTTGTATTCTTATTGTGCAGAGTAAGTGTAAAAGCAGTCGTCGTAACTTGCGAAAGATATACCACGATGTCTCCTGTTCCAATATCTCCATTCGCCGCTGTCACCGTAACAATTGGAGTTTGGGAAAAGGCAGGAGTAAATAAGATTTGTTTCTGCAACGTTTGTCCACGACTTATCTGAATAAACTCTGTCTTTCCTGCTCGTATGTTATTTTTATAGAACCCATACTCATTCAAATTTTGTAAAATCCCATCATTGTCATTATGGGCATTAATTAAATTCGTAAATTCTTCATTTACTTGCCCAGATGAAATGGTTGTACCTGGCATAAAATTATATTTTCTTTGAATTTGTACCATAGGACGATTTACTTGCCCAGATGAAATGGTTGTACCTGGCATAAAATTATATTTTCTTTGAATTTGTACCATAGGACGTCTCCTTTCTTCTTTTCAATTCATACTGGACCCCGATGCCGTATACAACAAAAGGACGTATATGAGTTACGTCCTCAATAATCATGCCTATTTTTTTCGTTCGATTACTTACACGTAGTCGATTAATATACATTTCGATTCTATCAAATGTATTCTGATCCCAAATCGCTTCATCCCAATTGGACACATTCGCAGCATTTGGTCTTGTACCATCTACCTGTTTGGTTTCAAAATCTAATTTCACTCCTAACCGATACCCGTTGGGTTGATTACTATGCAACCATATCCGATGAATCTTTTTGTCTTGTGTCATCAAACCA
>NZ_LMJQ01000008.1:0-2627 GCF_001429475.1 Bacillus sp. Root131 | reverse complement strand
AGGATGAAAGACATACGCATTTTTATTGCTTCCAAAATAAAAATTCCCATCATAGTTTACGAATACATCCGCTTTGATATTCGAATAAACAGTCCAACACGCCAGCAGTTCATCATAGACAAGTGTTTTTCCATTTGGAAAAGATAGATAGTACTTCCCTTCAAAATAACCCGCAACAGCTTTACTTTTTTCTGTAAGTGGGATTGCACGCATTGTCGATTCTATTTGCTTGGTTATAATTTGTGCACTTACCATATTAAAATCATTCGCAAATAATCCATATACATGTGTATCACTCAAATAAAAAATTTGATTTCCAACTACTTTAATACTCTCAGGTGCCATACAGCCCGTTGGTGTATTGATCTTTACTAATTCATAATCATATGTTGTTTTTCCATATAAAGCCCATATGGAATACCTGCAGAAGATAATTAAACTATTCCGAAACGTTACCAGCCCTACGATTTCATCATTCTCATTACTTGCCACATCAAAAAAATTAATGGCGGGAAAATAATCATATACAGCGTATCCAAGTTTTGGATCGATGTGGGAGAATGAAACGCGATTCTTTATGTCATGACCCACAACAAATAACCGTCCGCCAAAGAAAGCCATGTATTTACAGTTAAATAAAGAACCTATATCATTCAATCCTGGGTTTCTTTGTTCATCCGCAGTAGGTACATATGCTGTGACAGAGGATAACTGATTTTCAGCATACACTTTTAGAGAGATATTATTGGCAACTAAAACAACACGGTTTCCTTTTCGGTCTTTCATCGTGATAAAATTCGCTCTGTCACCAGTAGAGGGCGGACCTGGGATATCAACNATTGGCAACTAAAACAACACGGTTTCCTTTTCGGTCTTTCATCGTGATAAAATTCGCTCTGTCACCAGTAGAGGGCGGACCTGGGATATCAACAAAGAATTTCCCATTCCATCTCCTCAGACGGTCACCCATCATCAATAACTCATTTGTACCATCTGACTTGAGAAATGTATAGGCGCCTGTTATTTTCTCTCCTACATAAGCAACTTGCTTATAACCTGTTCGTTTCCGAATTTCCCCCACACCAATCACTGCATTTTCTACTTTACTGAGTTCTTTATCCGTAATTAAATTTGAATAAACCGTATCATTCAATCCCATTGAAAAATCTTTAAATTCAGCAGTATCCTTCAATCCTCATCACTCCCTTTCAATCCGCAAGGAAGGTAGGAGCAGCATCACTATACTCGTGGACGGTCTTGATTCGTACACCGGACCTCTTTACTTTCCGTTTCTCACGAAAGACAGCATATTGTTGTCTACGTTGTTCATATCGCTGCATACGATCTGGTCTATCCGCATAATCTCCATCCATAAACTGTAGTTGTCCAACAGCGTATAAAATTAATAAATCGTGATAGGGACTATCAATTTCAGGTACATCTTCCATTCCTTTTAGATGAATGGATCGAATTTCTACGCGAGGTTTCGCATTAGGCTATATTGGGAGNCTATCCGCATAATCTCCATCCATAAACTGTAGTTGTCCAACAGCGTATAAAATTAATAAATCGTGATAGGGACTATCAATTTCAGGTACATCTTCCATTCCTTTTAGATGACTTAACTTTTTATAATAATAGACTTCAATAGGTTGTTGACTCCCACCTTGTAGCATCAATTCATTTCCCCACACCCAATACCCTTGCTGATTTTGTTCTCCTACAGGTATGCGCGTAAATACTTTGTTCATTTGCATCACTCGTTCCATATCTTGTACGTCATTTGGTAATGTGTATGGATATGTTAAAGTGGCTTTCTTTTCTACCCTTGCAATCGGGGTGATATCATCTAATGCACGATTGAGCCAATGTTGAATATCTCCATTTTCAAAAATGTCATCAACATCCCGGTTCACTTGTAGGATTAGCTCTTGCAGGTTCATTTCCATTCCCTCCCACATTTACACCCTGTACATATTTCTGTACGCCATCCACACGACCATATGCATGCGCATTCCAAAAGGCTTCTTTTGATTCTCTCGCATAATCTTCCGCTAGATCATTCAGTTTTCTCTCTTCTTCTTGTTGTCTCTTTTTCTCTGTATCTTCCACAGTTTGAACAGCGGAGAACCCATTCACTGTATGGATTCTCTTGATGTGGTCTACAATTCTTGCGTCCAATTGTTCAAATCCGATTTGTGGAATTTTCATAATCGACATATCTAATAGTCCATCCATAATGACATGTTCCCCATTTTTAGGATTCCACATAAGATACAAGTGGNTCAAATCCGATTTGTGGAATTTTCATAATCGACATATCTAATAGTCCATCCATAATGACATGTTCCCCATTTTTAGGATTCCACATAAGATACAAGTGAGGATCATAGGATTGTAGCTGTTCTTCCACATGATAGATGTCATTTAAAACTGTTCGTTGAAATCCACGTCGTTCACACACGCCCATGATCTATACCTCCGTGAAGTTTAAAAAAGAGGAGCTAGTCGCTCCTCTCATTCTATTTGGTATATCCAGTTGCTTCTTGCACGTCTGACAGTTGCCAGAAGGCATTACGTGCGTGACATACCATTGTTTCTAACATATACGCGGTCGCTTCATATGC
>NZ_LMJQ01000007.1:425-106333 GCF_001429475.1 Bacillus sp. Root131 | reverse complement strand
TTACCTGCATGGGCCTCTATTATACAAACGAACGATGGATATATAGCACCTCGGAATAGAGTAGAGCAAAAAATGGTAGAAATTTGGTCAGAGGTATTAGGGATTGACTCCTCTGTCATTGGGATAAATGATAATTTTTTTGATCTAGGTGGGCACTCTTTAAAAATTATGAGTACTTTAGTAAAAACATTTTCTGAAGGTTGGAATGTAACTATTAAAGATTACTTTGAATTAAAAACAATTAATAATATAGCTAAAAAAATTCAATATGGATATAAAGTAAATTCACATTCAGATACATTAGATATTAAATTGACAACTCCTCCAAAGAAGCTAAAGAAAACAAAAAGACACGAATTTAGTAATAATAGCAAAATACTTTTAACAGGTGCTACAGGATTCTTAGGTATTCACCTACTAGAACAACTATTGGATACTACAGAATGTAAGATATATTGTTTAGTTCGTGGGGAAAATAAACAAGAGGCAAATAATCGTTTATTACACATGTTAAAATTTTATTTTAAAAATAAATTTGTAAGCTATCAATCTTTAGTAAATCAACGTATCTTTATTGTACAAGGTGATTTAGCTAAACAAAATATGGGATTAGAAAACGAATTATATAAGGAGCTTCATCAACAAATATCAACTGTTATTCATGCTGCAGCTTTAACAAAACATTTTGGCGAGTATAGTGAATTTGAAAGAGCAAATGTCCAGGCGGTAAAAGAACTTCTTGCATTTGTTGGTGATACTAAGGATTTACATCATATATCTACAACTGGTGTAGCCGGACAATTTGTATTAAATGAAACGGAAACAATATTTAAAGAAAGCGATTTTTATGTAAAACAAAATTACAAAGATAATGTGTATGTGAAAAGTAAATTTTTGGCGGAATATGAAATATTCAAGGCAATATTAACGGGAACAGATGCTACTATTTATAGAGTAGGAAATCTTACAAATAGATATATTGATGGACAACATCAATATAACTTCACCGAAAATGCATTTATGAGCAAATTAAAATTTATATTACAATATGGTATCGTGACAGATGTATTATTATCAAGTGAAGTTGAGTTTACACCTGTAGATTATTGCAGCAAAATTATCACAGGGTTTGTAACTTCAAATGAAATACATGAAAATAGCAAAAATTGCGTAAATCATATATACAATCATCTTACGTTAAATTTAAATGTACTTGTAAAATTACTAAATTCAATGGGATATCCAATTAAAGTAATTTCTGAAACAGAGTATCAACAATTTATTTTAGAACTTTCTAAAGATAAAAAGAAACAGGAAGATATTCAAAACCTCATGACATTTGAAGAACCAAAAGATAATTGTTATAAACCAATAAATCTTGATTCGACTGAAACTCAAAAAACACTAAAATTATTAGGTATTCAATGGCCTATTATTAATATTGAATATATACAACAAATTATTAATTATATGACGAGTGTTACTGGTAGTAATTCTGTTGCAAAGCTTTTTAAACAAAGTTACACTTTAAAAAACTGAACAGACTCATGAGAAATGAGAAATTTTAAAGGAACACAGTTAAAAAAATACGCAAAATTTTTTAGACAAAATCACTGAAATAGGACAAGCTTTTAGGCGGAATTATATGCATAATTATTGTGATTCTATCCTTTATAAGGAAATAATTTTTAGTCAGCAAACACATGTAACCTTTTGAATATTGGGTAAAAGACACCCTAGTAGAGTTTTTCATATCGTATGAGACATTGCTGTCGAAAAATTGCAAACAGATGGGAAAATACAACAAGCTATTATCCAACAAAGAAGGAAATACCCCCATAGAATACGTTAGAGCGTTAGATACATTAGAAGAATTTAATGAATTGAATTTAGACTATGTAGAGACGAGTATGAAGGAATAATAACAATATAACAAGTACTTTTTCAGCTTTCTACGTTATATAAGGTAAGGGGAAAACTGTCATCGAGATTACAATTTTAAGTGGATTATCTTTTTCTTTATGGGGAATAACATCGTTAAACACGTTATATGAACAAGCTACAGTAACAAAAGGAGATGTGTAGCCATTGGAACAGGGAGTAGCGGATATTTAAGTTGATAATTGGGAACAGGAAATGAATAAATGATAGGTGAAGGATTCTTGGGAACCCATGGTTCTTACAACAGATAAAAGATCCCTTCGTTTGTTACGAAAAGAATCTTTTATCTGTTGTGTTTTTTTGTTCTTTTGTTCCCGTATTCCTTTTCATTTTAGGTTTCAAAAATATATAAAATCAATTTTAAGACAAATTACTTACATTAATATGCTAATATCAATAGTAGATATTTTATCTTAAATTAATGAAAAAGAAAGGTGATACTAATGAATTCGACACCAATTGATTCTGAAATCTTTAAGGACCAGTTTGGTACAAAACAAATGAGAACAAATTTTTCAGACGAGAATTTAATACAATTGTGGCTTAATTCAGAAGTTGCCTTAGCAAAAGCTGAAGCTAAATTAGGTATTATACCTCAAAATGCAGCGACTAATATTGCAAATGCAGCTGACCAAAATAAACTTGATTTTAATAAGATTAGAGAAGGAATGAAAAAAACTGGACACCCCTTTGTAGCATTCCTACATGAGTTCGAGAGTTTATGTGATGAAGAATCACGTAAGTACATTCATTGGGGAGCAACAACACAAGATATAATTGACACGGGACTTACCCTGCAAATTAAAGGTGCTCATGAACTTATTTATAATCAAACTCAAGAAATATTAAAGATATGTTTGAGATTAAGCCAGCAATATAAGTCAACAGTAATGCCAGGCAGAACGTTAGGTCAGCATGCCTTACCGATTACTTTTGGATATAAGATATCTATATGGTCAGATGAACTTGGTCGTCACTTAGAAAGGTTACAACAAGGTGCAGACCGATATTTAGTGGGGCAACTGGGAGGTGCAGTTGGTACTTTAGCTTCATTAGGAGCGCAAGGGTTAGCTGTTAGAAAAGAGTATGTAAAAAATTTAAACCTAATTGAACCCTTAGTATCTTGGCACACGTCTAGAGACCGATTTGCAGAATTTAGCATGATTTTAAATATGATAGGAGCAACTACAGCTAAAGTTGCAGAAGAAATAATAAGCCTTCAAGGAACAGAGATTAGAGAAGTAGAAGAGGGGTACCATTCTGGTAAAGTAGGAAGTAGCACTATGCCGCATAAAAGAAATCCTATGACTTGCTCTTATATTGTGGGATTAACTAAAATAGTCAATAGAAAATCAACTTTAGCTATTGACAGTATGATTCAGAAACACGAAAGAGATGTTACATTTTGGCAATCTGAATGGTCTTATATTTCGGAAATTTGCATAACTTTAAGCGGCGCATTAGAACAACTTAAAAATGTCTTAACAAACTTAATAGTAAATGAAGAACAAATGAAAAAGAATCTTTTTCTTACCAAAGGTTTAATAGTATCTGAGAACGTAATGTTAGAATTGGGGAAGATAATTGGTAGAACTACTGCCCATGATTTATTGTACGAATTAACAATGAGAGCTTTTGAAGAAGACAAAGATTTAAAAGATATTTTATTAGAAGACAATGAAATTAAGAAGTATTTTAGCGATGAAGAGATAAATTCCCTTACTAATCCAGAATCATACACAGGGTTGAGTGAAAAGTTTGTTGATGATGTTTATAACAAGTGGTTGAGTTATACATAAAACCAATTTAAGACCATTAGCTGAGGAATAATTCCTCAGCTAATGGTCTGCTTATACACATTATTAATTGTAATATTGCAGCCTAGAACATCTCTTGCAATTGAATCGGATTCAAGGAGTGTTACAGAATTAACCCCTGGTCGCGCTCCCGCAGCAGTTACCCAATGAACGCCTTCTGTTGGAATTCCAAAGGAGTATAAATTAGGATTAACTTTACCGTTTTTATCTATTAATCTATTTGGGGGGGGAGTCACTGCTAAACCTCCACTTTCAAAAATATAATTATTGTTCGTTGCAATCTTAAATTCTGAGGCTAGACCTGCTTTTAACATATTTGAGATTAAAATATTTTTACTTTGATTTATATTAACTGAGGGTAGTCTAGCATCAATTAGGTTCTTTGCATGAAATATCGAATCCTTAACACGGTTAGAGCTAATTTTAAAATCTTTATTTATAGGTGAAGTAGCTACAGTTGCTTCAGGTCCAACTAAAACTAAAATTCCGGCTCTTATTAATGCCCTCAATTCTTTGATTCTTTGAACAGGAGGGCCAATTGAAAGAAATGCGTTTAAAGGTGTATACCAATTGCGTAACTCTTCTTTATAAGACTCAGCATTTATTCCTCCATGATCAACAAGTATTCTTATTTCGTTTCGGATATCCCTTAAAACATCTAATGCGGCTTTTAGTGGACTGTTTTTATTACCCAGGTTTGCTTCGTTAATATCATTATGTAAGTAAGTATCTAACCAATTATGAAAGTCTGTTATTGAATTAAATTTTTTATCACCATAAGGACAACTAATTTTGTGCCAATCAAAAAATAGTTCTGATTTTACTCCAAAGTTGATTAAAAGATCCTTATGGTATTCTATGGCACAATTAACAAACTCGTAAAGGAACTGACAAGATTTTTCTATTCCATAGAGATTGCGAATTAAAGTTGTATAATAGATACTTTCAACTTCCAATTTTACGAAAGGCCATATCTCTTTTTTAAAGCTTAGGTTATTTTTATGTTTTAACTGCTCGATAACTTCATTTTTTAGAAATAGTGGGATATGTCTTTCTGAAGAACCTTTTTGATTTTGTCCCCTAGAGTGATAAGGTAAGCCTCGCCTAGAACCTGCAATTAATAAAGGTTCTTTACCAGAGGGAATGTAATTTAATTTGTCATTAATTTCTTCAAACTTTCCATCTCTCCCACTTGTTAAAAGTGACATGTAATCAAAAAAATTAAGGCCTAATCCCCTTATTATTACGGGAGTTTTAGGTTCTATTGAATCTAAATTAACATCTGCTGGATTGGATGGTGGGAAGTAATTTAGGTTGTTACTATTAGCAAACTCAAAGAAATGTTCTTCAGCTGAAGTTAATTTCTGATCTGAGTGCCCAGTTGTAAAGATAACCTTTTCAGCTTTAATTGGTGTTAAAGACTTATTAAGAAATAAAGTATAATCTTCATTGTTCGGATAGAGATCAATTAATGTGTCTTGAATTAAGTTAATCTTAATATTTGAGGGTAATTCTTCAAGAATAGTATTAAATGAATCTTTAAGATAATAGCCGTATAGAGCTCTTGTAGGGTAAGAGTTAGGTTCTAAGGAATAAATTTCTTCTGTAATAACGGTGGGCATATCCAAAGTGTCAATTTTATCCCTTAATTCATTTGCCCATTCTAATAGACTAGGCCCATTAACGATAGGACCCCGACACTGGACGCTATCATCAGTAAATAAAGTTATTTGCGAAGCCACTGTATTCATTAAAAGTTGAGGTGACTGGTCTGTTCTCCATACAGCTCCACCTGGAGGATGTGGATCAACCAAGGAAATTTCATAAGATTCTGATTTTAATTCAGATAAAATATTAGAGACTATTCTTTCAAATACTGATATACCTCTTGGTCCTAAACCTACTATCGCAATTTTCATATACTCACACCTATCCTTTCTGCAAGATCTAATTTAATCCGTTATGTAAAACAACATAACTAGTAGGTGCAAAAAAAGTCAAGTGTAAAACTAAAAAAATAATTTACTAAAGGGTGTTTAAATTGGAATTTAAAGAGAAAATTAAGTTATTTCGAACGTTACATGATCAAAACAATCCATTAATGCTTCCAAATGCATGGGATGCATCAAGTGCTAAGATTTTTGAGAGAAACGATTTTCAAGCGATTGGGACTACTAGTGCTGGTATCGCAGCAACCTTAGGTTATCCAGATGGCGAGAAGATTCCTTTAGAGTTAATGTTAAATTCCATTAGTAATATCTCGAAAAATACCAAACTTCCTGTTTCAGCTGATATTGAAGGAGGATATGCCGCTAATATTTTTGATTTACGAAAAATATTAAATGAGTTAGAAAAATTTGAAGTGGTAGGTATAAATATAGAGGATGGGAGAGGTACGTATTTAAGAGAAATTAATGAGCAAAAGGTCATTTTAGACTTTATTAAAGCTTATTCGCCTCATCTTTTCATAAATGCAAGAATTGATAGTTTTTGGCTAGATATTGGCGATTTAAAAGATCGTATTAAGGATGTAATCGTTCGTGCAGAAGAATATAAAAAATCCGGAGCAGATTGTATTTTTATTCCTGGAGTTAAGGATATTGAGACAATAAAAGTACTTAGAGAAAATATAGAGTTACCTATAAATTTGCTTCAAAGTGAAAACTTAAATTCCATGCAAAACATAAAGACATTAAAAATTGAGAGAGTGAGTCTTGGATCTTCAGCTTTTAGGAATATTCTAACAAACCTTGATAAGATAAGCAGCACCTTTAAACAGGGGAAATTATTACATTCAAATGGAAACTTAACCTATCAAGACTTAAACTTGCTTATGGATTGATTTTTTACAGGTGAATAAACTACTAAAAATAGTTATTTCTATAATTTTCAAAAAAAAGTTTCTCAACCCGAAACTATCAGACTATTATGTAATTTCTCTTTTTTGTGTGTTATGCTAGATTTATCAAATGTAGGAGGTGATTACATATGATTGTTAAAGTAAAAAAAGCTTCTAAAAAAGTAGTTGCTGCTAATGCACTTACTAATGTACCAGGTTAAGTCATTAAGAAGAACCGGATTTCCGGTTCTTCTTAATTTTTTAATTAATCAATTAATTAAGGAGATGTTATAAAATGAAACCAAAATTTAAAGAAACTATCCCTTATTTTTTCCTAAATAAAGAAATTCAAATTGGTGAAGAAGAAGGTTTAGCAGGTATAATTCCAGACCCTACTGGTAGCATCTCATTTCTAATAAATAAATTAGATGGCCAGAGAAACATTCCAAACATCGTTCAAGAAGTACAAAAAGAATTTCCTAATATTAGTTCAAATGAAATTATTGAGGCTATAAAAGTTTTAGGAAATGAAGGTTATTTAGAAGATAATTCAATTGTACCAGAACTCAATGATTACATCTTAGAAAGATATAAAGCGAATATAAATTATTTTTCACTATTCACGAAATTCGGAGAAGATAAATATAAAATTCAAGAAAAGATTTTAGAAACGCCTATTGCACTTCTTGGTGTAGGAGGACTTGGAACACAAGTACTGTATCATTTGGCAGCATTAGGATTTCATAATATAAAAGCTCTGGACTTTGATAATATTGAATTAAGTAATTTTAATAGACAGTTGCTTTATTCGGAATCAGATATAGGGAATAGTAAGGTTGAAATGGCTAAAAAGCGAATATCCCAATTCAACCCTAATGTGGATCTTCAAATTATAAATAAGAAAATAGAGTCACCTCAAGATGTGATTGAACATATTGAAGGAACTGAGCTTGTGATATGTGTTGCAGATAAGCCAACATTACATATTGCAAACTGGGTAAACGAAGGTGTGGTTAAATGTAATCTGCCAATGGTTTATGGTGGAGTATTAAATACTCGTGGTAGATTCTTTTCTATGATTCCTTCTAAGACAGGTTGTGTACAATGTCACATTAATTATGCAAGACAATTAAACGATAAACAAGACGAGCAATTAGAAGCTATGAATAACATGGAGTTTACTAGAAACAATGCTGCTATAAGTCCAAACGTAGCTATTGTAGCTGGAACAATTGTTAATGAAGCATTAAAAATTTTAACGCAGATTGCACAACCTATTTCTTTAGGGAAAGTTATGGAAGTGGACTTTTTAACCCTAGAAACTAATACTGTTTCTTCGTGGGAAAAAATGTTAGATTGTCCTCTCTGTGGTCAAGTAGTTAAAAGTGAAGTGAAGTTAAAAGTGAAGTGAAGTGATTTGATATGCTACCTAAAGTTTTTTTAAATAAGAGTTATGTAATACTTTTTTCTGGGATGACAATAAGTAAATTAGGAATGTGGTTCTTCACTATAGCAATTCCATTAATTGTTTATGATTTAACCCATTCTCCAAGTAAAATGGCCTTCGTACTAGCATTAGAGCTTGGAGCCCAAGTTATTTTTAGTTTAATAGGTGGGGCATTAGCAGACCAAATGTCTAAAAAGAAGATAATGATAATAGGAGACTATGCTTCAGCGCTTTTTGTACTCGTAGTTCCTATACTTTTTTTAAGTGGTTATAACAGCATAATAGTTATATATATTGCCGCTTTTACCTTATCTGCTTTAGCAGCTTTTCATCATCCTAGTTTTGAATCTGCAGTTCCTGAAATCTTATCTAAAGAGGATCTTATTCAAGGTAACTCATTCTTTAGACTAAGCGAAACGATTATCACATTCTTGGGACCCGCCGTAGCGGGGATTGCAATAGCGCTTTTTGGGAATTCGAATGTTTTATTAATAACAAGTGTGGCCTTCTTTTTATCAGGAACAATATTTTTATTTTTAAAATTTAGAGATTTTGCTGAAGAAGAGAAGAAACGCCCTGAATTAGTAAAACCTATTGTTGAAGGACTAAGATATGTCTTTGGAACGAAAATTATCTTAGTTGGTTCTCTAGTTATTTTTGGTATTAATATAGGATTTGGAGCTGTAGAATCTCTTTTTATGTATTACTTGAAAGATTATCTAGGCTTGAGTCCTATAAATATTGGATTAATTTTTTCATTACAGGCAATTGGACCAATTTTGGCTGTTTATTTTGCAAGTAAATTTAAACATATTCCAAGAGGAAATGTTATTATTTATTCAGGGATTGTTATAGGACTTGCCCAGATGCTCCTGTACTTCTCTCAATTCAGCTTAGTAATTTTAGTATTCTGTCAAATTTTTATTAAAGGATCAGTTACTTTATTAGCTATTAATTGGTTTACATTGCGACAAGAGACTGTACCTAGCAAGTTGCTCGGAAGAGTTATCAGTTCTACTAGAATGGTAGCATTTTTAGCTTTACCTTTTAGTGCTATGATAGCTGGCTTTTTGGCTGAGTCAATAAATGTTTTGTCAATCTTCTTAGTTGCAGGTGCTTTCGCGATAGTATCATCAATCGTAGGTGTAAGTCTTGGTTTATTTGATAGAAAAAGATTAGATAAGATTCAAAATGATACAGCATTGTAATTAGTTAAGTGTAAAGGGAGTTATTTTATGAACAAAATTGAACTAATAATTATGAATTCTAATGAAGTACGCCGGAGAAGTTTAAATTTATGGAGTTCTATTCCCAGTGAGGTTTTATTTCATAGGGTTGATTCATCTTCAATGACTATATTAGAACAAGTACGGCATGTTTTAGAAGCTGAATATTTATATCTTGAAATTTTAAAGACTAGAAAAAGTTTGCCCTATAGCGATGATGAACCAAATCCTTTCAATACACGCGATTTTACAACCATTCAAGATGAGGTTGATTTTGCAAAACCTTATCGAAAAAATTTCTTAGATTTTATAATGGGATTAAATGAGGAAGATCTTGAAAATATAAAAATAGATCGCTCAGATGTAGGATATACTAGAAACCTTGGAGATATGTTAATGAGAATGGCGTATCATGAAGCCGTACATACAGGGCAATTATTAAGAGATATGAGGGCTTTAGGTTTAAAAAGACCTCATCTATGGGATTAAATTAAAAATGGTTATCCGTTAGCATTCTAAATAAATGTTTCTATTTCTGACAAGTTATACATGTTAAAATATATAACATGAGTATGTAGGGGGAAGAGTTATGAGCACTGAAGAGTTTTTAACAGATATTCATGAGCACACTCCGAGTTATAGACAGATAAAAATGGAAGCGTTGAGAAGATTTCCTAATGAACGTTTGCAAGTTATTGAATATATATAAGAAAATGCAAGTTTATACGATTATTTAATATGTTTGTTAGATATAACACAGAATGCTCTGGTGAATGAATCTGTACGCAAATCGGAAGGCGAGTTAAAGAAGTATGAGTTTACAGCAAGTGAATTAGAAATGTTGTTTAGTGGATTCTATGTTGCAGTTAGGCAATTGCCTGAGAACATTGGACCTAAAATTTATGAAGCTATTCGATGCAAAAGTGAAGACGTATTATTGAAGTGTTTAGAAGAATCAATAAGAGGGTCTGAAGAAAAGAAAAAAGAAAAAAGCGGATTTTAACATTGAAATTTATCGTACAAAGAATTGACACTTAAATCCCTCACAAACGTTACAGAAAGATATAAGACCTAAGTTGAAAGAAAAGTAAAAGGTCAATGGATATAGTTATATTGTGCAGTTGATTCAGAGGGTAATACAATTGATTTTTATCTAAGTAAATCAAGAGATAAACCAGCAGTCAAGCGCTTTTTCAAGAAAGCCTTGGCTTTTTCGCATGTTTCTAAACCTCGTGTGATAACAGTAGATAAGAACCCTGCCTATCCTGTAGAGATTCAAGTCATTTAAAACAGCAATCTCTATATTGAGTGGTGTCGAATCTATGCATATGATAAAAAACGGGCAACTTGTTTTACCGGATAAGTCTGTCCAAAATCAGAAAGAATTTATTCCTAAATGGTTTGGCTTAGCTTCATAAGATAGAAATGAAGAGAAAATTGCTATTCTATGTTTTCAACTAACATTTTTGCACCAGAACCGAATCTTCAACGAATTTACTATGTAACATGGCTAACACCTGCATCCTATTATTAAACGGTGTTCCAAATGCACTAACAATTAAGCTAATACCAGTTGCTAATGCTCCAACTACTAATTTCTTGAACATAATAAATCCCCCTTAATATTTTTTATAACTTGCACCTTAAATATATCACTTTTCTTATTTTGTAAATGTTTTGAATTTGTAGAAAAGTTTATTTGAATCTTATTAATATTGGTAATTCATTTTATTAAGTGGAAAATAGAGGGATTTTTATAGGTATGTAAAAATACATAATAAATGAACCGAATATTATGATATACTCTCAAAGAGCTGATACAAAACTTCTTTAGATTGGAAAACTAAAGTCTTATCTACCCAATTGTGGGGGCGCCTTATGGCGTCTTTTTTTTATAAGAAACCTCCAAGCATTCATACACTTGAGGGTTTATCAATTGAAAGGTAGGGCTGTTTGGAGTTCCTTAAATTAAGAACAAAGCAGGATTATTCCTAAACCAATTAATAGAGCTGCAGCAAACGCTGGAATTGGCACAGGGATCTCGATACTTTCTACAACTAAGAAGTATTGTCCACTTACTACTTTAAAACAAACTAATTGCATTAATTAAGAGTTTTAGTGCACTACTCCTTGGAAGTTGATCTTGTAGCGCTCTTTCTCGTAATTCACTATGTTTTCTAAAGAAAATAGTGAAAGGCAAGGCGATGAATACATTTACAAAATGACAAAACTGTAAGAATACACGAATGTTTGTAAGAAAGTTCGATGTTTTCCTTTTTCTTTTTTTATTATAGTGAAAAAGAAGGACGAAATATTCTCTTATGTAGGAAAGGAAGATAATAATGATTGATCTATTAAATAAATGGATGTTAGAAAGTACAGGCAATTTCAATATCGTTGTAGGAATTACAGCACTTCTATTTTTGGGTTCAGTAATTGCACTTATTATTATTTACAAAAAAATTGGTAAACCAGATGAAAGCACAAATGCTATTTATTTAAAAATTACTTCTCGTATGTTTACTACTCAAATTCTAATGAATGCTATATTTATTTCTTTAGTTGGTAAAGATATTGAGAATTTCCGTCAAATCTTTATATTATTTGAAGCTTTTGTATTTTTTATTGGAGCTATTTATTCGTTTAAATTATATAGACAGGAATATAAATAATTTACTTGCAAGAAACAATAAAAAAACTGCACCCCAATTGTTAGACACAGTCTAACAATTGGAGGTGTAGTTTTTTTATGACTAAATTTACTTCAGAAGACAAAATGAATGCAGTAATACATTATCAAGATGGAAGTGAGAGTATAAAAGATATTGCGAAATCATTGGGAGCGAATCACGAAGTGGTTCGCATGTGGATAAAACAATTTGAATATCATGGAATCCTGGCCTTTGAAAAAGGCTATACAACGTATTCTGCACAGTATAAACTAGACGTACTAAATTATATGTTCGAAAATGGGACGTCTCCAAACGAAACGGCAGTCATTTTTAATATTTCTTCACCTGGACTTATTAGAAAATGGCGTATTCAGCTACATCAAAAAGGAGTAGACGCCCTTAAATCGAAGAAAAAGGGGCGTCAATCTATGACTAAGGACAATCAAAAATCAATTAAGAAACAAACACAAACAGAAGAGTCAGTAGAAACATTACAAGCTGAATTGGAGCGTTTGCGTATGGAGAATGCTTATTTAAAAAAGTTGAATGCCTTAGTTCAAAACAAGGAAAAATCACCAAACAAGATAAGGCGCAAGTAATCTATGAACTAAGGAAAGCATTTCCGGTGCAGGCACTTTTAAAATTAGCAGAACTCCCACGAAGTACATATTATTACTGGATACAGAATTCTAATCGACCAGATAAAGATAAAGAGCTAAAGATCCTTAATTCAAAACATTTACGATGAACACCAAGGTCGTTATGGATATCGCCGTATTCGCGATGAGTTAATGAACCAAGGACACAAAATCAACCATAAAATTAGGTTTAAAGAGTCTAGTTCGTATGAAAAAATATCGCTCGTATAAAGGACAAGTAGGTAAGATTGCGCCAAATATTTTAGAACGTAATTTTAAAGCTGAAAAGCCGAACGAAAAATGGGTTACAGACATAACAGAATTTAAATTATGTGGCGAGAAGCTCTACTTATCACCGATGTTAGATCTATTTAATGGAGAGATAATCGCTTATACAATTGATTCAAGACCAACCTATTCACTTGTATCGAAGATGTTGGAGAAGTCTTTTCAACAATTGACAGAAGAAGACGAACTCCTTATTCACTCTGATCAAGGCTGGCATTATCAAATGAAGAAGTATCGTCACGCCCTAAAGGAACGCAAGATTACGCAAAGTATATCTCGTAAAGGGAACTGTTACGATAATGCGGTTATTGAAAGTTTCTTTGGTATTATGAAAACTGAATTTCTTTATCTAAAAGATTTTGAAAGCATAGAACACTTTAAACAAGAATTTGAAAAATATATCGATTATTATAATCACAAAAGAATTAAGGCAAAACTAAAAGGCATGAGTCCGGTACAATATCGAACTCATGCCCTAAAGGCTGCCTAATGAAACGACCTGTCTAACTTTATGGGGTCAGTTCAGGGATGGGATTGAGTTTTGAGGGACTGCCTTTTGGTGGTCTTTTTTGCATAAAATCTTGTAAAGCAAGAAAAAGTAGAATATTAATATTCTAATATTCAATAGAAAGATAAAGTGTTTAAAAGTTCAAAATAATACATTATAATCTATTTAGTAAAATTAACCAAAATATATTTTGCTTATTATGTATTAAAGGGGAAATGAAAATGGCTGGACAAATTCGTATGTCACCAGAGGAGCTTAAATCAAAAGCGGCTCGATATGGACAAGGTGCAAATCAAATTGAGGACATTTTAAGTCAACTACAAAACTTGCAAAATGAATTAAGAGGAGAATGGGAAGGTCGTGCTTTCGAAGGTTTTGATCAACAGTTCAATGAATTAAAGCCAAAAGTACAAAACTTTGCACAGCTATTACAAGAAATTAATATGCAGCTGAATAAAACTGCAGAAGCTGTTGCTTCTCATGATGAAGAATTATCACGTAATTTCGGTTTGAAATAAAAATTGTCATAATCTATATAACAAGCATTTCAAATGAGCCATACAGCTTATATTGTATGGCTCATTTGATTGCATGCCTAGAGCGAGTGATATTGATAGGGATATATATTTTATGAGATTTCTTTGATGCGTTTGGAAAACTTATAGAAAGGGTTTGAAAGAATGGGACAATTTCAAAGTAATTTACAAACAGCAACGCAAATTGCTACGAAAATGGAATCAGCCTCTGATAGGATTCAAAGTGTAACAACTCGTTCTATAACAAAGGCGACGCGTACAACATTATCTGTTAACTTCAAAGCACAAGAAGCGAATCAACAAATGTTAGACTTGACGAAACAATTTTCCGCTGCCTTTCAACAAGCGGTTGATAATATTCATTCGGTATCTAATGAATTTGAGAGAATGGATAACGAACTTCACAATACTTTTCGCTAATGTGACAACCTACGTAAAGTAAAATAGTAGGAGGAAAAAGATGAGTCAAGATATTGAAAAACAAATTAATCAAGTAAATCAAAAGTTACGAAGTGTATTTGAAGAACAAGACCGAAATCAATCTGCGATTCAAGCTCAAGAACAAGCGGAAGCAGATTTTTATGAATGTAGAAGTCGAAATCGTCGTTTGTTTGATCGGATTTTAGGAACTTGGCATGGTGATAGAGAAATGTCCCAGTTTTTTATGAATACGTATCAAGATGCACAACATATTGAACGAAAAGTCACATTTGAATTGGAAAACAAAAAAGAAACGTTGCTTAAAGAAAGACGAGACCTTAATGATTTAGAAAACGCCCTTTCCTATCAACAACAACAATTAACAAGGGAGGTCAATGCATGAGTTTAAATATGTATTTGGGAGAGGTACGAAGCCAAACTCAAAGCATGAATGCTGTATGTAACGCTACTATTCAAGGTATGGAACAAGTCATTCAGTCAATTGATGCCTTTGCAATTGATACTGTTCTACAAGGACAAACTTATAGCAGTGCAAAATCATTTTTTGTACAAACCTTTCGTCCTTTAGCGCAAGGAATCATTTATCTGTGTGAAGAGTTAATTCGCCAGAACGATGCTTTTCCAAGTCAATTTCAATCACAAGTCGCTTCCACAGATGTAATTGAACAAGAAATATTAGAACAAATTCGAGAAATTGACCGAATGAAAGCAAGTATGGAAGCCATCAGTCAAGCTATGCCAATCCCAGGTATGGACGCTATGGCGAATCTTTTTACTGTTATGAGGAAAAAACTGCAAGAAAAGCTGGATTATTTGTATCAATTCAATCAGA
Source organism: Bacillus sp. Root131 (assembly GCF_001429475.1). Classification (NCBI taxonomy): domain Bacteria; kingdom Bacillati; phylum Bacillota; class Bacilli; order Caryophanales; family Bacillaceae; genus Bacillus; species Bacillus sp. Root131. The sequence continues at coordinate 91,148 of NZ_LMJQ01000007.1, read as the reverse complement.
CCTCTAGTAATAATTATAGTACAGCACTTCAATTAGCAGCTAGTATTGCTGCAGGTCTTGCGGAAGTTCAAAGTGGGAAAGGGTTTAGTCCTGCAAGTGGTACATTTAGTACGCAAGGGTTGAATATGGAATGGACAACTTCAATTCAAGCGATTACAGAAGAGAGGGCACGACAAGCTGCCAATTCAATTGAAGAAGGTGAAATGTGTGGTAAGCTACCTGAAAAATCTACTGGTGAAAAAATTTGGGACGGTATTGTAGATGGTACGGGACAAGCAGTTAGCGATACAATAGACGGAATAAAAGCTTTAGGAGATTGGGAAACGTGGGAAAACATGGGGAACGCTGCTTTGCACCCTATTGATACCCTCAGTACGATGTATAATGTATTGTCAGATTCATTTATTGATGATGTAATAAATGGAGATGCTGAAAGTCAGTCGTGCTAAATGGGGAAGTTATGCTTTAACACAAGTTGGATTAGGACTTATTGGTGATAAAGGATTAAGTAAAGTATCGAAGGTAGCAACTACTGCAAATCTAACAAAAGGTATGTCCAGAGTAACTAATTCTGTTACATATAGAAACACACTAAACGTATTTAATAATTACACAGGGAAATTTGAAAGTGATTTTGCATTTGCAGGTGGAACACAGCAATATTTACAAAAAGCAGCTAATTATACCTATGAAGGCCCGAATGGTCCAAAAACAATCAGGTTAAGAATGGGTGAATTAGCAGGAGATAAACATCCAGTTACAGGTATACCTTATGATGCTGATGGATTTCCTATTTTTAAATCTAAGGGCGAGGTAACCTTAAAAGAGACAGACTTCAAAAAAACTAGAACAACACATTTTAGAAGATGCAATAAGGACCTATACAAACAAATAATGGAAGACCCTAAATTAGCTTCAAAATTCACGAAAGAAGAGATTGAACTATTTAGAATAGGGAAAACACCAGAAAATTATACATGGCATCATCATCAGGAACCTGGTCGAATGCAACTTGTAGATTATCAAATACATCACGATACTGGTCATACAGGTGGATATAAAATTTGGGGAAAAGATAGTGATAAATAGGGAGGTTTATAATTATGAACAACATTACATGGATTAATGTAAGTGAGAAAAAAGTTACAGATGAACAAATTGAACAATTAGAACAGTACTTTGGTATTAAATTTCCTAATGATTTTATTGAGTGTGTAAAGAAATATGATGGTGGCTATCCTACTCCAGATACATTCAATATTCCTAATCAGGATGAAGATTCACTTAATAATCTTTTAACCTTAGACTCTGAGAGAAAAATTTCTATGCTGCAAACATATAATAGTATAAAAGATAGATTGGTAGATAAAGTATATCCTTTTGCTAGAGACCCGTTTGGTAACCTTCTATGCTTTGATTACCGAAATAATCCTCAGTCACCAACAGTCGTATTTTGGGACCATGAGGAAGAAGAAATGGAAGAATCCATCTATCCTGTTTGCTCATCTTTTGCAGAATTACTTGATAGCTTATATGAGTTTGAAGACGAGGACGAATAATTAATTATGAGTAACAAAAGTAAGACTTATGTGAATTACGCATAAGTCTTTTTAATATTAACCCAAAGTTAAGAAGAAGTTTTTATAGTAATTAATATGTACTATGTGAAATGTAAGGCACCATTAGTATGAGTGTTAATGGAGAAGATGTGATTCTTAAAGATGTTAAAGTTGATGAAATTACTTACTCTAAGAGAACTCGAGAAGAAGCTGAACAACTTCGAAAGAGTGTGAGAAAAGATTTTCTTAAATCCTTAGTTAATGACCCTGCTAAGCTTGCTGAACTTAAGAATGCTGGTATATCAGATGGGGATATAGAATTGATGAAAAGAGGAAAGCCTCCAATAGGGTGGCAAGTACATCATAATCTTCCATTAGATGATGGAGGGACAAATGCATTTGAAAATTTAACTTTAATACAAAATCACCCATATCATAAAGCTATAACTAATACACAACGTACATTAACTAAAGGCTTACAACCTGGAGATAGTGTAGACATAAGCTGGCCTATACCAAAATACAATATCTACCCTAAAGGGGAATAAATTTAGAAAGAGGTTTTTATATGTGGAAAAATATGATTTTGGAAATTGGAGATATACTGAAAAGTGTTAATTATAAGCTGAATACACCCGCAACGGATACTGAAGTTCAGAGATTAAGAGAACATGCAAAAGAGAAATTTAATGTTGATTTACCGAGTGAATACGAAGAGTTTCTTAAAACTGTAAATGGTTTAGACTTTGATGGATTGGTACTTTACGGAGTCGATTCTCCTTTACTAGAAACAGAAAAAGATGAACATGAACATATTTGCGGCTTTATAGATACGAATGAGATTTGGTATGAAAATGAATTTCAAAAAGAGTATCTTTTCTTTGGGGATTCAAATATTGCGTGGTTTTGCAAAAACTTATCAGACGGTACTTATCTAGAACTTGATAAACCATCAGGTACGGTAATGAACACATATAATGATTTTAATACAATGCTTGAGGAAGCGTTAAAAATAACCCTTCTTTAATAGGGGGTAGTAAAAATTATGTTTAATTTTTTGAAAGAATATGTTGTAGCAGACAGAAGTGTCCGTTCTAAACAAAAACCTATTTTCTATCCTATATATCAAGATGAGATAGATGAGGCAGAAAGCTTATTACAAATGGAACTTCCAAAAGAACTGAAACGCTTTTATCAAGAAATAGGTTGTGGTTTTTTTAAGTCTGATACAAGAACGTTTTTCAACAGATTTATGGACCCGATTTCAGTTGCAGATTTCCGTTTAAGGCAAGATATTTATGAATATAATCCAAACCTAGATGATGATTCATTAGTGTTTTTTGAAGTAACAGAACTTAACTTTTTAATAATTAAATTTAAAGAGGAAAATGAATTAGGTCAATGTCCTACTTACTCTGAAGATGAGAAAATAGCGGATTCTTTAGAAGAATTTTTAATTAAAATGGATGAAAATCCTGACTATTATATTTAATCTTTTTAAGACTTGCATTAAGGTGTAGCATTTGAAAAATATCTAATCATGAGTAAAAAAGCTTATGTATAACCTGCATAAGCTTTTTTAATGTCCATAATAGGTAAAAAGTATCAAAAATATTCACCATTAAATCACTTGAAAGTTTAAAGCGACTCCTAAATTAGAAAATCATATTAAAAATATAGATCCCTCTGTTCCAAGAAGGAGAGGTATTGATGGAGCACACAACAGTGAAGAGTTCTTTAAAAACAATATTAAAAATAGTCAGTGAATCACCTTCAAAAATTCTAGGTGTAAAAACAGTAGAATACAATATGCCTAAGTTAAATATGGATGGCACCCCTACAGGAGAGTATGGAAATAAAGTATTCACAAACAACATTTATGATCCTAAAATTATAAGTGATAAGGAATTTATTAACCGTGGAATTGAAGCAGCTAATGACGCTAAATTAAAAACCAGTGATGGAGTTCTTTCGAGAGAAGGGGCAGGTGTTGACGGTAAAGAAATAACTTGGAGAGGATACCATAAAGGTGGAGAAATCTCTTCTTTTTTTCCAGAATAAATTAAAGATATACGAGGAGAGATATGTATGCAAAGAGAATTTAGATTAAAAGATGAGGATTTACTAGATTTAACCCATTTTCCTATACAAGCAGTGTTTAATATGGTAGATGATGAAAGATTTTTAAAGGTAATCAATTCAGTTTGTGAAGGAGTAGGATTTGGAGAGGAATATGGCGCATGTACTTTTCCAGGAGATTTGGATGAGTATGATATTGCCAATGGAGATTCATTTGAAGGGGTAGAATTTGTATTATACAGTGGTGATGAGGTAATAATTAATTATCAAACACTTTATCATTATTTTAAAAAAATGTGCGAGGGTTATTCAAAAAAGTATCCAAACACAATTAAGAGATTAGAAGACGGTCTTAACAAATTTATTGAATTATACAATATTAATAGGTAGAGACTATTTATAACTTATCCAAAATCATTATAAAAGGTAGAATGTTTCATGATTAGAATTGATTATATGCTAATATTCAATAAAAAGATTTGATGTTTGAAAATTCGCGACAAAATCTCGTAATATGTTTAGTAAAATTAACCGATTCATATTTTACTCATTATGTATTAAAAGGGAAATGAAAAAAACTTGGTCAACAGTAGCGGGGTGGTTTAATTAACATGAAAAAAAGTCTAAATTTTAATAAGAAAGCTTTTGCACATTATATGGCTCTTTATCCTGTAAATGAAATAAGAGTCCACGTAATTGTTCTTGTCCTTTTGGGGGCAGACGTGTTTGTTCTTTTGCCTGCATTCGCGAATCCTTTTCAATTACTCTATGTATATATAGTAACTCCTCCAGTTGTTTTTTTAAATTTGTGGGCGATATGGATTGCTATCAATCCTCGGAAACGACAATTACAATACACTCTATTTCGAGGAGTATATGGCACCATATGTTCAGTCGGATTATTGGTTATAACGCAAAAACTTGCCTATGAAGTGTTGCAATTACAAACTCCCATCTATTTTATTCTTTCATTTGGTTTGTATAGTTTCGCTTTGTATCATTTTTATAAAAATCATATTGAAAAACTTCAGGAACCAAGAAAAAAATCAAAATCATCGAAAGGAACTGGTGGTGTAAAAGTAGCAGCTATTGCAGCGGGATTGGGGCAGTTAATTGCTAATATAATTCTTAGCATTGCAACACAACAGATGGGGGCAATTGTATTTATGTCTGCATGCACAGTGTTTTCGTTTGCTTTGTTTTATATGATTATAGAACTCCATAAGTATTATTATTTACGTAAGCATATAGAAGATGGAGGGAAAATACGTATAGGCTTTTAAAGAGGATTTGTTGCATTTCAAGTGTATAATTGCATTCTTCTTATGGAAGCCATTCACGAGGCTTATAGCAATAAAAGATGTATAAGTGGAAGATTATATTCTGGTAAAACATCTGAAGGAATGGAAATTAGGTTTGTTCTTATTGATGATAAGATTATAGCTGTTTATCCCGTGTATTAAAGAATGTGAGGTACTCAAAAATGAAAGTAACTAATCAGCCCATAGTTAAAAATGTAAGAAAATATAGAGGTAATTGCTAAGAAGCACTCCCCCTAAGTTTCAGATGAAATTAAATAATCGACTATTTATGCTTTAATATTTATATGTACACAATTGGGATAATTAGGGATTTGCATTTAATATGTTTTAAGAAAGGGGAATGTTTTTTATATGGAAACTCCAGAAAATCAATTTAAACGTGCACTTAATCCTTGGTTCTCCATTTGGATAAAACCACGTGATACAATGAAAGAAATTTTTATATCCAAACCTAAGAATGTGTTTTTACTCATTTTACTAGGCTCATTCGTACAGACTTTAGATCGAGCATCTTCTAAAAATGTGGGGGATTCAATAAGTAGTCCAGTTTCAATAATCTCAATGGTTATATTCGGTACCTTCGTTGCTTTCTTAATTTATTATTTTTTGCTACCAGCGTTATTTAATTGGGTGGCAAAAAAACTTGGTGGACAAGGTACATTTGAAAAAACACGTTACTCAGTTGCCTATTCTTATATCCCTTACGTTTATTCTCTTATATTAGTTTGGGTGCCTTCATTTTTCTTGTTTGGGATAGAAAACTTTACGAGTGAGACACCGGAAATGGATAGTAGCATAACTTTAACGATTTTGTTTCTTATTTTTGCCATAATTGATATAGTTATTGGAATTTGGACAATCATTATTTCCTTAAAATGTTTAGGGGAAGCACACCAATTTTCAGCATGGAAAGCATTATTAACAATAATAATATCCTTTATGATTATCATTCTTCCTTTAGTAATAATAGTATTTCTTATAGTAGGGGTTACAATCTTTTAATAATTTATTTGCTTTTTATTTATCCAAACGTTTTCTACTTGCTGTTAGTAATTGTTACAGGGTGAACAGCCACATGATTCGGATGTTCCACTTGGCGAAGCGTATGACCTTTATGATCAAATTGATCGCTCGTTACGGCCTGTTTTTCTTATTATCAGTGTTAACAGGAATTTGTGAAGGCAAACTTGAAAATCAAAATATTAAACCATTAAAATCTTAGGGTAGCTGAGTAGATTGTCCTTGTTTGTCCCTTATTTTCCAATTGGAGGCTAATTATTACCAATTGGTTCTGTAGCTCTTATAGAAGAAATTAATCAACCTCTTATGATTTATGGAAGAAAGCAACAACAAGCTGATAATAAATTATGCGATTATGTTTCTTGTCCATATCCTCATGGTAATTTATCAAAAGAATATAATGTGTTTTTTAATCATAATCAAATAATTCATTTATTATTTAAGGGTTTCGAAACAGAGGATGAATTAGAATTAAGAAGTAAATTATCTGAGTTTTAGTGGAAATGGAGAAAATATAATATGGTTTTAGGAATTTCATATTCTGATATTTTTCGTATCATAATTATTGTTTTGATTTTTTTCATTTTTTGGAGATTGAATACTTGGTATAATAAAAAATATAATGTTCCTAAGGTTTTTCAATGGTTTCCTAGAAGATGGGGAAAAAGAAAAGTTTCAGAGCATTTGTCTCAACTAGATAAAAAGTTAGAAGCTGAAGGTAAAGGTATCTGGGTTACAATCTATGCTATAGATTTGTACATTGTAACTATTCCTTGTACAGTAAAAAAATATAAATCTTAATACATATATGTTTATAAAAAAAGACCTTTTATTTTAAAATAAAAGGTCTTTTTTATGATGATTGAAATAGTAATTTTAAGTGAATTAAATTTGAAATGTATCAAGAATATTATCTTTTTCTTCTTTATTAATTCCAATATATTTCAGGGGGATGTGTGGTGTGCTATGGTTAAGAATTTCTTGTAACATAGCAACATCTTTTGTTTGTTTATAGAACCAATAGCCGAAGGTTTTTCGCATGGTGTGAGTACCAATGGATTCTACATTGGCAAAATCTCCGGCTTTTTGCAATTATCGATAATACGTGTTTTTTCGTCATACAAAAACCCCTACATATAAGTAGAGGTTTTTAAATTATATCTTAATGAATTATGCTTTTTTAGATAAAGTAAATCGAGTTCAGATTAACGAAAAACATAGAATACATAATTTTAACTAGACTTATTATTAACTAATGTATCCCCACCACCAAGCTCCGCCTCAATCTGCGAAGTCTTCGATGACTCATCCATGCGCCAATACGTAATAAAGCTGATCGCGATACATCCAGCTACGTAGAAGTAGAATAGTGATTCCATTCCGATACTCTTTAGCCATAATGCGATGAACTCAGCTGTTCCGCTGAATATCGCAACGGTTAGTGCATATGGTAAACCTACGCCTAGTGCGCGAATTTCAGTTGGGAAGAGTTCTGCTTTTACAATGGCGTTAATGGAAGTGTAACCAGTAACGATAATGAGACCGACCATCATAAGTAAGAACGCTACGATTGGTTCTGTCGTTTTTTCCATGAAGAAGAAGATTGGTGCTGTTAGTAACGTTCCGAGAATACCGAATGCCATTAATAGTGGGCGACGTCCAATTTTATCGGATAATAGCCCCGCAATTGGTTGAAGTACAACGAAAATAAGTAGTGCGACAAAGTTAATCCAGCTTACAACTTCTTTCGGAAGACCGACTGTGTTTACCATGAACTTTTGTAAATATGTTGTGTACGTATAAAATGCGACAGTACCTCCTAATGTTAGGCCGACTACTGTTAATACTGCTTTCGGGTGTTTCATAAGCGCGCGAACGGTTCCTGCGCTTTCGCGTTTTTGTGATTTTATGTTTGCGAATTGCTCCGACTCATCCATCGTGCGGCGAAGCCATAATACAGCTACTGCGCCCATCGCTCCAATAATGAACGGAATACGCCATCCCCAAGCTTTCATATCTGGTTCGCTTAGTAATTGCTGAAGAACAATTTGAACGCCTAACGCAACCATTTGCCCAGCAACGAGCGTTACATATTGGAAACTTGAATAAAAGCCGCGGCGACCACTACTAGCCATTTCAGATAAATATGTGGCAGAAGTTCCATACTCTCCCCCGAGTGATAACCCTTGTAGTAAACGGGCAAGAACTAAAATAATTGGTGCCATAATACCGATACTTTCGTAACTAGGTGTACAGGCGATAATTAAAGAACCACCGGCCATAACCGTAATCGAAAGTGTTAATGCTGCCCGGCGTCCGTGCCGATCTGCATAGCGTCCCATTAATAAACTTCCGATAGGGCGCATTAAAAACCCAACTGCGAAAATAGCTGCCGTGTTCAGTAACTGACTCGTTGGATCTCCTTTAGGAAAGAACTCTGCTGAGAAGTAAACAGCGAAAGCAGAGTAAACGTACCAGTCGTACCATTCAATTAAATTGCCGACAGAACCTTTGAAAATATTGCCGGCGACTCGGTTTGATTTTACTTGAGCCATACTAATTCCTCCTCTTGCTTAGTAATAAAAGGTATATATGAAAGCGTGTTCATTATAGTTGAATTGTACTGTCTACAGAATTAAATCTCAATATTGTGACAATTTTATTCTTTTTGTACTTTATGTACATGGAGAGTTTTAATAGTTGCTTCCTTATTCGTTTTGTCATAATAATAGAAAAAGGAGATTGATAGTTTTGAATATTTTATCAAAGGATATGAAGCATGAAGAAATCACGCAAAGTGTCATTACAAACGAAAATAGTAAGCTTAATTATCGCGTTAATTTTATTTGTTGTTCTCCTATTAGCGGGAATATTTGTTTACATTCAGTCCGTTGATACGAAGCGCCAAGTGGAGCAGTTAGCGCTACAAACAGCGAAGTCGCTTTCTTTTATGCCTGCTATAAAAGATGCTTTTCAAAATAACGAGCATAAAAGTACGATTCAATCCATTGCGGAACAAGTTCGTGAGCAAGCTGGCGCAGATACTGTCATTATAGAAGATCGCTTTGGGGTTATGTATTCCCATTCTAATTCGGAGTTAATTGGTACAAAGCGTAACAATCCATATAACTATGAAGCACTCACTTTTGGTGGCTATTATACGCTTGAAGGAAATGGTGAAAGTGGTCCTGCTTTAATGGCGAAGGCGCCCATTATTGTTCATAACGGAGACTACGATCAAGTCGTAGGCGTTGTAACAGTAGAGTTTTTAATAAAAGGTATTGAATCTAACATACTGAGCAGAACGAAAGAAATTATCCTCTTTTCCGTAGCAGTATTATTAGCCGGCATTGTTGGTGGCATCCTTTTAGCACGTAGTATTCGTAAAGATACACTCGGTTTAGAGCCGAATGAAATCGCAGCGCTATACAGGGAACGAAGCGCCATACTACTATCTATAAAAGAAGGAATTATCGCTATTGATCAAAACGGTTTTATTACGATGATGAACACATCAGCAGAAGAAATGCTTCATGTACATGATGATTATATGCAGCAACACATTTCAAAAGTTTTATCGGAATTTAATATGGAGAGAGTGTTAGAAAGCGATCAAGAAATCGCGTTTCAAGATAAAGTGTTTATTTTAAACATGACACCGATACTTGAAAATAACAGTACGGTAGGCGTTGTATGTAGTTTTAGAGATAAAACAGAACTGCAAAACCTTGTTAATACAATATCTGAGGTAAGAAAGTATTCTGAGGACTTACGCGCTCAAACACATGAATTTACAAATAAGCTTTTCGTCTTATCGGGATTACTTCAGCTAGGACATTACAAAGAAGCAATTGAATTTATTCAGCAAGAATCTAATATTCATCAAAGTCAAAACCATATTTTATTCCATCAAATTCATGATGCAAAAGTACAAGCTATTTTATTAGGAAAAATCGGAACAGCATCCGAGAAGAAAATTGATTTTCATATTGAAGGAGATAGTGCGCTTCATCCGTTACCAGACCATATAAAAGTTTCACACCTTATTACGATCCTTGGAAACATAATCGATAATGCATTTGATGCGGTGAGTGAACGAGAGGAAAAGAGTGTTTCCTTCTTCGTTACGGATATTGGACACGACATTGTGTTTGAAGTGATAGATAGTGGAGCAGGGATACCGGCAGAAAAAATCACGACCATTTTTCAAAAAGGGTTTTCAACGAAAGGAAATGATCGTGGTTACGGACTAGCAAACGTGAAAGAAATGGTAGATGTACTAGGGGGAACAATTGAAATTCAAAACGAGAAAAATGGGGGAGCAATTTTTACAATTTACCTTCCGAAAACATTGAGAGAAAGTACATGACAAACAGGGGGATGGGCATATGTTGAAGGTTGCAATTGCAGAAGATGATTTTCGCGTCGCACAAATTCAGGAAGAGTTTTTATTAAAAATAAAGGACGTAAAAGTGATTGGAAAAGCATTGAATGCGAAAGAAACGATGGAACTACTACAAAGGGAAGAAATCGATTTGCTTCTATTAGATAATTATTTACCAGACGGAATTGGCACAGACTTATTACCGAAAATTCATGCAGACTTCCCAAACGTTGACGTCATTATGGTTACTGCGGCAAATGAAAACCATATGCTAGAAAAGGCAATTCGAAACGGCGTAAGTAACTACCTTATAAAACCGGTCACGTTAGAAAAATTCGTTCGCACAATTGAAGACTATAAAAGAAAGAAGCAATTATTACATAGTAACAATGAAGTGAATCAAGCACTCATCGATAACTTCTTCGGCATTTCGCAAACACAAGACATAAAAAACTTACCGACAGGTGTAGATCCGTTAACACTGCAAAAAGTGAAAGGCATTATAAAAGGATTCGAAGAGGGCATTACAATAGAAGAAATGGGAGAACAAATGGGGGCCTCCAGAACAACCGCAAGAAGGTACTTAGAATATTTAGTAGCGACAAACGAATGCACAGTAGAATACACATACGGTATTATCGGACGACCAGAACGAAAATATCGCATAGGACGAGGACTATGAAAAAACGATTCTTACTATGTATATGGATCATGACAGGAGTAATAGCTGGTTGTTCTTCGGAAAAATCCCATACGAATACAGTGAACATCGACAAAGTAGAAATCGTTGCGCCAAACGTTCAAGGAGCAGGGTGGGACTTAACAGCGCGGGCGATGCAAAAAACGCTAACAGAAGAAAAAATCTTCACAAAACCAATCACTGTCACAAACAAAGCAGGTGGCAGCGGTGATGTCGGGTGGAAATATACGAAACAAAAAGGCGGTCACGTACTGGCGATTAACTCAAGCTTACTCATAACGAACAACCTACTAGGTCACAGTAAACTAACATACAAAGACTTCACGCCGCTTGCGACACTGGCATCGGACTGGGAAGTTGTTGTCGTATCAAAAGAATCAAACATAGAAAACGCAAAACAACTAATGGAACAACTAAAACAAAACAAGAAAAGCTTCAAAATCGGAGTTGCCCCAGGCCTAGGAAACGACGATCACCTATCCTTCGTACAAGTAAGCAAAGCATTCGGCATAAACCCTGCCGAACTACAATTCTTCGTCTATGAAAACAAAGAAAAAATCATAAACGCTCTAACGAACAAACAAATCAGCGCCGCAACCATGACCCTATCCGAAGCCGAAAAACAATACAAAGCCGGCAAAATAAAAATACTAGCCGTATCCGCACCAAAACGCTTAGACCGCCTACCCGAAATCCCAACATGGAAAGAACAAGGAATCAACGTCATCTTCCAGCACTGGAAAGGAATTATGGGCCCGAAAGATATGACGGAGGAAGAGGTTGCTTATTGGGATGGTATTATTAAGAAGATGGTTGAGAGTGATAGTTGGAAGGGGATTTTGAGGGAGCGGGGTTGGGAGAGTTTTTATAAGGGGAGTGGGGAGAGTAGGGGGTTTTTGGAGGAGAGTAGTGGGTGGTATGGGGGGATGGTGAAATTTAGTGATTGATGAATGTTCATTTGTAAGAAATAGGATATGTGACATAAATAATGCCACATTATAAGTTGTAATTTATTTATAACAATTTATTAAAATGATTATTCAAGAGAATTGATTCACAAATTTATAAACGGTGGTGTGGGGAATGGATTATAATTTTGAGATTTTATCACTTTTAGATAATTCAATTGAGTTTGAGAAGTTACATAGTAAGTTTACTCGTTTTAATCCTTTTAAAATATTAAAGGTGGATAAGTTTGAGATTCGGCACTCTAATATGATTGCTTGGTTACTAGAGCCGACGGAGAATCATCATCTAGGTTCTATGTTTGTAAATAAGTTGCTTTCTAAAACGTTTGTCAAAGCAGAGAATGAGGAGTTAATTAGTCAATATAATTTTATTAAATTACATAAGCAGTCTCTTCAAGATTTGGAAGTTTTCCGCGAAGTACAGACGAAAAATAATAAACGAATTGACATTTTGGCAATATCAGAGGCGCAAAAGGTTGCTATTTTGATTGAAAATAAATATAAGTCATCTGAGTCAGATGGACAATTACAAAATTACATAAACTTTGTTAGTGAGAAATATGAAGGGTATACGATCATTCCAATTTTTTTAAGTTTAGATGGTAGCGTTCCAAGTCATAAATCGTATCTTACTTTAGATTACGGGGATATATTAAATATTCTAAAAGGGCAATTGGAGATTTATAGTGAGTATACGTCTAGTACGATAAAAGATTTCCTTTCCTACTATATTGATATATTAGAAGGAGAACTTGTTCGTGATGAGGAAGACATTGAGCTAGCGTTAACAGTGTACAAGAGCCATAAGGCCGCTGTTGATTTTCTATGTTTAAATGGTAACGGAAAAGTAGTTGGAAAGTTTGTGAATAAAGAGTTGTTAAGTGCTGTGAAGAAGTTGAACGCTGAAGAAAAGGAAGATCTTCGCAAAATTTATAAGAAGTATGCTGAAACGCTTCACTTTATACATGGAGCTGGAAATAGCGTTATGAGAGAGGCATTTTTACAATTTGTAGAGAAAAATCAAATGCCAGAAGATTGTTACCATGAACATATTCGCATTCCATCTTTCATTTTCGAAGAATGGAAACAGCTTGATGAGATTGTTGGAGTTCCCAATCATGAGTGGTGGCTAAACAATGCTCTTATAACTTGGTTCGAAAGAAAAATAGATGGGCGTATGAAACTTATTGTTGAAGTTGGGCCGTTGGGATACAAGCAGAGATTAAAGTTATTATGCAAGTTAGAGGAAAATGGAATTACTATTAAAGAAAAATCAAAAGAAGCTGGATCCATGTATACAAGAATTTATGCTGGATATGAAAATATAAGTGATTGGGCAGATCAAGATGAAATTCTCCGTGTGATGAATGATATGTATAACAATGCTGATTTTAATCAAGTGGTTGCAGCTATAGGAGATACTATAAAAGGGCTTGTATACGGAGAAGAGGATTCTTCTTCTGAAATTGTTGCGGTAGAAAACAGTCAAACAGATGTGGATACTTTAGCTAACGCTTTTCAATTATTCGTCCATGAACAAAAGTTCCAAGAAGGTTTTTACAATATTCATCACCGGCTACCATCATTTATTATGCCGGAGTTTCGCAAACTAGAAGAACAATTTGGAACACCAAAATGGAATTGGTGGTTAAATAACTGTGCGATTATGTGGTTCGAACGTTTGAAAGATAATAGATTGAAACTGACGCTAGAAATCGGACCACTAGAATCACAAAAGAGATTAACGCTATTAACAAGGCTTGAAAGTAAAGGAAGAAAAATAAGTACGGCGGCGAAAAGGCCAGAAGCATCGTATACAAGAATTTACACAAATACAAGTAATATAAGTAATTGGTCAGATGAAGACATTGTTATACAGGCTATGAACGAGTTGTTTAATGATACGGACTGTCAAAATATTATTCAAATATTAATGGATATCGCTGAAGAGGGTGTTCATATTTAAATAAATGTATCAACAAATGTTAGGAAGTAAAATAAAAGGGTTAAAGGTAGGATGAGAAGGGGAGTTTGGATATTGTCTTTTATTATAGGAAATATATATTCTCGCAAAGATATATATATAATTAAAAACGTTCCAAAAGAAAAACAGGGAGGGATTTGGAATACGGGATATACTACTTTTAATAAAGATATATATATATTCGTTAACGTAAATTCAGCAGGGAGAACTGGGCATGATTATGATAATCGGTTTATCGGTAATGATTTGCAATGGTTCAGTAAAAATACACATTCATTAAATGCGCCTACAATTCAAGCTATGCTGAATCCAAAAGGAAGAATATATATATTTACGCGTGAAAGTAATGAGAACATATTTTTTACATACCGAGGCACAGGGGATGTAAAGGAGTACGATGATACAAAGCCGGTAAGGATTTTATGGAAGATTAATATCGAAAATGAAATGAATTTGCTGAAATTACCAGAAAAAATAATAGATCCTGAAAAATATATTGAAGGCGCTACTAAACAAATAAATGTAAATGTTTACGAACGCAATTCTGTTGCAAGAATGAAATGTATTGAACATTATGGAGTAAATTGCATAATTTGTGGTTTTAATTTTGAAGAAATATATGGGAGTGTGGGTAAAGAATTTATTCACGTTCATCATCTTATTGAATTAAGGGAAATTAATGAACAGTATGAAGTAGATCCAATTGAAGATTTAAGGCCTGTATGTCCCAATTGTCATGCCATTTTACATAAAAGAAAACCTGCGTACAGTATTAAGGAGATGAAAAGTATTATACGAAAAAAGAATGGCTACTAATTGGTTTTTTACCATATTTGTTTGGGAATGAATATGCTTTCTTGCTTGGAATTTGTTAGGGATTAGGACTGTAAGTTGCGTATTTTATTGTTATAAAAAAGTTTCGTGTGATTATTATTATTTATTTTTGAGGATTTTAAACAATTTTAGTTTTGTATAGTATGTTGTGTAGCTTTAAGAGGAGGGTCTCCTCCTCTTAAAAAATCAAAATAAACTTAGTTGTTCGGATGTTTTTCTATTGAATGAGCGATTAAATAGTTTTTCAAATTCTTCCCAAGAATCGCTTGCACGCATTAAAGTAGTGGTGGAAACGATTTGTTTCTCTAAATGAATCAAGCCTGTTTCGGATGTAAGCCATTGATGTAATTTTTCTTTCCCTTTTTTACGTTCACGTACTTCACTCATAACATCTTCAGGTAAAAAGCTGTAGATAAATTCATTTGTTATTTTTGCGACTAGATGTGGTCTTTGACTGTTTCCTGTATACTCCCAGTTTTTTAGGCGATAGATTTCTCGATAGAAACTTTCCGGAAATCTGCGTTTCCAAGGATGAAAAATTTCCTCTACATAAAGGTTTAGTAATTTTTGTAAGGCGTCTTTTTCGCGTGTTTCTTGGTAACCTGTAATTTCATCTATAAAAGCATCTATTCCTACTTTAGAGAAAGCCAATGTAATGTTATAAAGTCGTTCTGCCAATTCATTTTGGTAAGGCATTTTAGCGAAATCACCATTGTTTTTTGCTCTATAAAAAGCATCAGAGAGATCCACTAATAATGAAGCTTTGAAAGCATGAAAAGGATTTCCCCCTTCTGGAGGTGTAATTTTTTGAACCTTACCTTCGTTGGTTTCACTTAACCATTTTTTTAGATCATCACTTAAATATTTTTGTAGGTAATTTGCACTTAGCATTCTTGGTAAAGCAAGTGCGCCTCCACCTTTTAGTCCCATGGTTCTAGCAGTTCCCCTGAGGGAGAAAACACGTTCTCCATTTTCTAGTACATAGCACTCAATTTTTATATCTGTACCTGTGGGAGTCCAGTCTCCTTTATGAGTAGCTTGAATTACTTGGACTTGTGTTTCCTTCAATTCATCGAGAGTTGAGGGGATGATATCTGCAGTCATAAAAATTCCTCCTTAAAAATCTATGTATCACATAATTTTATCAAAAAAAACCCATGTTTTATCTCTTAATACCTAAATTTTGTAGTTTTTAATTTGATTAATTGATTTGGACGGATTTGTAGGTTTGGATTAATAAGGAAAGCGTATTTTGGAAGTTATATATGGTGAGAATAATTAAAGTTTTTTCGGATTTATAATATAACTTTAGTAAGTTTTACTACTGGACCGATTCTATGTTCTGTGTTATACTACCTCTAGGATTTTAGACACGGAGGTTAGACATATGAACTGTATTAGCTTTTTTGCAGGTGCAGGTGGACTGGATATGGGAATTCACAAAGCTGGATTCGATGTAAGGGTTTCAGTGGAAATTGAATCGGTATACTGTGAAACATTAAGAATGAACCACCCAGATTGGAATGTGGTGGAAGGCGATATTATGATGTATAACAAAGAGAAAGTGCTTGAACAAGCTAATTTGAAAGAAGGCGAAGTGGATCTAATGATTGGTGGGAGTCCATGTCAATCATTTAGTACAGCAGGGAAACGTCAAGCTTTTTCAGATCCACGTGGACAGGCTATGTTAAAATTCGCAGAACTTGTACGTGAAATTCGTCCAAAAGCTTTTATGATTGAGAATGTACGAGGACTATTATCTGCAGCTTTAAAACATCGTCCATTAAGCGAACGTGGAAAGGATGCTTTGCCTTTAACTGCAGAAGAACAGCCAGGAAGTGCACTATCATATTTGTTAGAGCAATTTGCAGGGTACAATATTCAAAAGCCTACAATACTAAATGCAGCTAACTATGGAGTTCCTCAAAAGCGTGAGCGTGTATTTATTATAGGAATTCGTCAAGATTTGAAAAAAACATTCGAGTTTCCTGAACCAACACACAATGAGTTAGGATCGGATGGGAAAGAGTCGTGGGTTACAGTAGGAGAAGTTCTAAAAAATCTAAAAGTAGAGGAACACCATTTTCAAACATATTCTCCAGAACGTTTAAAATATATGAAGATGATCCCAACTGGAGGTGGAAACTGGCGCAATCTACCTAAAGATGTGGTACAAACTGCAATGGGGGGAGCTTATACAAGTGGTGGAGGAAAGGTGGGTTTTTTCCGTCGATTAAATGTAGAGAAACCATCTCCAACATTATTAACATCTCCAGCTCAAAAAAGTACCAATTTAGGGCACCCATTTGAAAATCGGCCTTTAAGTATTGAAGAATATTTAGCTATCCAAGAGTTTCCTGGAAATTATCATGTAGCAGGCACTTTAATGAAACAGTATACGCAGATTGGAAATGCAGTACCTGTTCGATTAGCAGAAGTTTTAGGTGATGCGATTCGTAAAACTTTAGAGGCATAGAAAAGATGGGAAAAGTCATAATTTATTATGGCTTTTTTCTTTTGTGTTATGGAATAATAGAATTATGTAATTTTTGGATGATAGGGAGAGAGAAAAAATGAATGAACAAACTAAACAACGTGTACGCGAGCATTTGTCTAAAGTCATGGAACGTCTTGTGAAAAAAAGAACAATCGATGAGCCTTTTTTAGAGAGTGACATTGAAAGAAATAATCCATTTGGATATTATTTAGTCCCAATTGAAGTATGGAAAGGAGCTAAATTTGAACGTTCGTTTGTAACAAGTCTAGGTCAAGGGATTTTAGAACAGTTAGGTAAAATAATTGCAGAAGGAACGGGTGCTATTGCTATTAATCAACATGATACTACCATGACAATTAATACATGGAGAATCGAAAGAATTGAAGAGGTTTTAAAATCTCAAAGAGGAAAAGGGAAGAATAAAAAAACAGCAAATTGGGTTGAAGAAGTACAAGAAATATTATTGTTAGAGAATCAGCGTTTTGAAGAAATTACAGTGAAAAGTGATTTATATGTACACAGACAGGACGGAAGGCAAGAATATTACAGTTTTAAAACAGTGAAGCCTAATTTGGATCAAACAGAGACTGCTAAGCGTGATATGTTATATTTAAAGGCTGGGAACCCAGAATGCGATCCGTATTTTGCATTGCCTTTTAATCCAGCAGGGGAAGGTAATGTATATAAACAAGCGCATAGTGTTCCGTATAAGTTATTTAACATGGATAATGATCCAAGTGTTTTGATTGGTGCAGCTATGTGGAATAAGATTGGTGATTGTGAAAATACATATAATGAGTTAATAAGTATTTTTAAAGAGGTAGGGGAAATATACTCTAAAAAAATCAGAATGGAATATTTAGGTTTATAGATTGGTGTATGATAAAAGATTTTGACGGACAGTAATGCTGAAATAAGCATTACTGTTTTTTTGTAAATTTAAAATAAAAATTACCTTTTGTTCCTCTTAAAATGTCCGCTCTAATACTAAAAGAAGACAAAACGGTTCATGAAAATCCTAAAAAAGAAATGTCATCATGCTTGTTATTGTTAGCAGCAATAGGAATTTTGTCATGACTATTCATGTACATTATATTGTTACGTAAAAATAAAGTATACAAACATTACTTTTGAAAAAAAGGAGAATAATTATTAACTAGAACTAATAGTATCTAATCTTAGCTCGCTTATTAATGATTTTTATTTAGGATTATATTTTTATAGGTAGTTCTAATAATCAATGTTGCTTGGAAAGTAATACGGAATTAATCATATTGGTATTGTATTTGAATTTCGTTATTTAAATAAGTATGTATTGGAAAAAGTAGGCGATAATATGTTTTGGATCAATATTTATTTACTCAATGGTTTTAATATTGAAAATTACGGTTTAGTATTATAACAAAATTAATTTATGAAAGTTGAGCAATTAGACTGGGGCATCGATTATATATGAAAGATAATTTTTTTGTTAAAATAGGAGGTTTTAATATAGATTGTGAACATTTGGGGTTTATTTCTATTTAGTCTGTTTCTGGGGTGATCAATATAGTAAAATATTACTATATTTCCGTATATATGAAATTTATGTTTTTTAGTCTCTAAGCATTGCGATATAAAATTGAATTGAGAGGTATTAAAATGACAAAGCATTTACATTTATTTTTTAAATTCAAAGGAGAAGTTAACACTTCCGATTGTATAATTAATACAATTAGAGAACATAAAACAGTTCTTGAAGAAAAAAATAGATTGATATGGGGTCAGTTCTCCAATGGGACTGGGAGGGTGTCAAATACAAATAGAGAGAGAATTACTAATCAGGTGAATGCTGGTATAGGTTCTTTTGCCTTCTTTTTAATGAATAATAGAAAAGAAAGAGAATTATTTGTTGGAAAAATAAATAGGTTATATGATAAAAAAGAAATTACTGCCACTAGTCCATTAAAAGAATTTATTCCAGCCTATTATTCAGAAACAGTGGGTACCTCTGCTGAAAAAATAAGTGTATTTGTTGATATGAGTACATTAGTAAAGATTAATAGTAAGTTAGTTAATGAAATAATAGTGGAAAGTACTGGAGAAAAGGTACTTAATGTTACTAATCCAAGAAGTATTTTTCTTACTAATATTAGTGAAAGTTTACGAGATTTAATAATTGAAATACTTAGAAACCCTGAGGCAAATTATCAATATCAGGTAGAGCAAGAGAATGTTGGTAGCGTAATAATAGAGGATATCCCTAAAAATGTACCGTCTAAATCTAAGGGAGAGGGTAGTGGAGCTTATAAAAGAGATTTTAAAACAGCAAAAAACGCAATTGTTTTAGCGAATTATAAGTGTGAAATTGATTTGAATCATGAGTACTTTATTTCAAAAGTTACAAAGAGAAATTATGTAGAGGCGCATCACTTAATTCCAATGGGATTTCAAGATGATTTTCAAAAAAGTATAGATGTGGAAGCGAACATAATTTCATTATGTGCCTACTGCCATAAAAAATTACATCATGCTGAATATAAAGTGATAGAACCGTTAATAAAAAAGTTATATGATGCTAGAATTAATAGATTAAATAATTGTGGTATAACCATAAATAAGAGTGAATTACTTAATTACTATAAATAAAAAAATGTATATCTAAATTAAATTTGAGTGATTATGAAGTTTTAAGTACATGTATTTTTTAAGGGCTCTAAAAAATTCCTATTTTCATTTAATGAATAATATTTTTAAAATATATTAATTATCACACTGGAATCACTATAGATTTTATACTAAGAATTGAAATATAGATAGTAATTATATAGTTAGGAGTTTTGAGATGCTTTTAAAAGAAATAATTATAAAAAATTATAGAAAATTTAAAAATGAATCGTTCTCAATGGCTGATGATATCACCTTGCTTGCTGGGGCAAACAATAGTGGTAAGACGTCCATGATTAATTTAATGGGATCAATAATGCAAAGTGGTAAAACCCCCTTTTGTATTTCGGACATTCCAGTAAAATTATCAAAAAAATGGGTCGATGAAGTATATGAAATATTTGTAAGGTGTTTTGATGAAGATGTTTTATCTACAGTTGAAATGATTGTACATGAACTATTTGGTGATGAATTATCTAGTTTAAAAGGTGATTTAATAATACCTGCAACACTAATACGTTTTAAAATAGAATATACGGAAACTGATGATATTAGAAAATTTGCTGATTTTATTATGGATTTAGATCCGGATAATAAAAACTTCTATTTTGAATATTTGTTCCAACCAACTAGGAAATCCTTTAGAGAAGCATTGGAGGATAATTATAACAAATTGTATGCAAGATATAAGAAAATAAAATCCTTAGAAGGTTCATCTTCAAAGGTCCAGCAATTTAAAGAAATTATATTATCGATATATGAAGCTAGTATTATTGAAAAGTGTTACTTTAGTGATAGGAATTATATAGATAAAGTAGAGATTGATGTTTCGATTTTTAGAAGATTATTTAATTATAAATATATCAATGCGGGTAGACCACTTGATGATCAAAGTAATGGTAATTTTAAAAGTCTTAGTAAAAATATGATTGAACTTGCAACGCATAACAGTAATTTAAATACCTTACTAGAGGAGTTGCCAGATCAAATACTCAGTCCTATACAAGATGCAAGAATTATTGAAGAGGTAAGGAGTGCTTCGGTTAGAAATCTTAGTAATACAGTTAAAACGATTTCTAAAGCAAGTGGAGGAAATACGGGCAGCATGATTCTTGATATAGACATTAATGAGGAAACAATAACTTCTCTCCTTAATCAAATAACTAACACTAAATATCAGTATGAAGGTTATATTCTTGATGAAGCTTCTCAAGGGTTAGGTTATAGTAATATGATTTATATACTTCTTCAGTTAGAAACATATCAAAGAAAAATAGACCCATTAGTAGTGAATTTATTTGTTATAGAGGAACCAGAATCACATATGCATCCTCAAATGCAAAGAATCTTTGGGAAACATTTAAAAAAATACTATCTTCAAAAAAAAATACAAGGATTAATAACGACTCATTCTGGAGAAATGGTGCGTCTAACTGAAATGAAAAACCTTAGAGTCTCAAGACCACTAAATCATTTAGAAAGTAAAATTTATGATTTTTCGATTTTTAAGGAGAGCTTGAGTGGCGATATTACTTTGGATACGTTCTATGATTGGTTTTATGAAATTGGATTTTCAGAAATTGTTTTTGCAGACAGAGTTATTCTTTATGAGGGTGATACAGAACGACTGCTTATAAGAAAGTTATTGACTTTAGATGCATATGAAGAGCTTAATCAAAAGTACATAGCGTATGTTCAGGTAGGTGGTGCTTATGCGCACAAGTATAGTAAGGTAATCGATTTCCTGAAAATAAAAACACTTATTCTAACGGATTTAGATTATAAAAAAGGAGCAGTAACTGTAGAAGCAGTAAAGGAATCTAACACAACAAATGCAACAATCAATAGCTACTATAATGATTCAAAAGGGACGGATCTTCCAACAGTACTTGATCTGTATAAATGGAAAGAGAACGGTGAAAATAACATGTTCGGAGGACTAGCTTTACTCAGTTATCAAGGACAAGCTGAACAGTACGCTCGTACCTTAGAAGAGGCTATGTTATCAAAGTTTTATAATTTTAATGTATTAGAAAAAAAGATAGAGCTTTTTGGATTCAAAGAAGGGATATTGATAAACTTAAATATACTGTTCCGAACCCTGTTAAACCAAATGAAGATAATCCAAATCCAGATAACAAATATAGTATTAGGGATATTGTTAAACATACAGAAAATCGAAAGACTGATTTTATGTACTCATTGATTTTAAATGGTTTAATAGAAAAGATGCTTCCTAGTTATATTGAGGAGGGATTGGATTGGCTACAGAAATAGTGGAGAATATGTTTTGTGTTAATGCGCCAGCAGGTAGTGGTAAAACAACAAAAATAAAATCAATGATTGTAAATCATAAGATAAAACATCCAATAGATAATATACTTTGTATAACCTATACAAAGAGAGCTGCGGAAGAGCTTAACAAAGATTTTAATGAAGAAGGGATTCATATAAGTACAATTCATTCATTTCTTCATAAATTTTTAAAAATATATTTTTGTAAGACTGAAATGAAGGATTTATATTTTGAAATGTTTGAGGACTTAATCAAAGAAAGTATAGAGAATAAAGAGGAAAAAGAACATATAGTTACAAGAAACCAAAAGTATATTGAAAAGCATGGTTGTTTATCGGTAGAGAGTATCAAAGCGAATATAGATGCTATTTATTATAATGAGTCTTCGAACAATCATCTTTACACAGGGGGATTAGCCCATGATAGTTTATTGTTATTCGCAGAAAAGGTGTTTGATAAGTTTCCGAAGATTAAAATGAGACTAACGCAAAAGTATCAATCAATCTTCATTGATGAGTATCAAGATTCGGCTGCTAGTGTATTAAGAATGTTTTATAAGGCATGTCTTAATACAAAATCAAACCTCTATTTTCTTGGTGACAAGATGCAACAAATATATAAGAACTATGATGGATCATTTGAAGAAGAATTAAAAACTTTGAATACCGATATTAAATTAGATATTAATCACCGTTCAATACCAGATATCGTTTCTGTGCTAAATAATATATATAATGATAAGGGGTTTAAACAGAACCCGTCTAAAAAAAATCTTGATATTAAACCAGACCATCCACCAAGAATAATAATGTGTGATAACATTCAAGAAAGGCTAAAAAGAGAGTGTTCAATTTATCCCGATGCTTTATTGCTATTTTTATTAAATCAACAAAAATTTGCTTCAATTGGTGCAAGAGAATTATATAAACAATTTAGTCACTTGGAGAGATATTCACATGCAAAACAATTAAGTGCCACGGATGTTTTATCTGATAATACTAGTGAAAATACAGATCCTCTTTTAAAACTACTTTTTATAGTCGGAGAAGTGGTAGATTATTATAAAAAGTCTAATGTTGGAAGTATAATTCAAATTTTTAAAGCGAATCGTAAATTATTTGACATGGGGATTGGTACAATTACTAGTCATCGGGATAGAATTGATTTGACCAAACTGTTAAAACAGCTGTATGAAGATTATCATAAAGAAATCTCGATAAGTGAATTTTTAACTTTATTGAGGGGATGTAATCTATTTAAAAGCAGCTATATAGATAACATGGGCGATGAATATTTGGAAGTTTTAAAAGTGAAATTAAATGAATTTAAAGCACTATCAAATTATTTGCGAAATCCAGCAGTCTCAACACAGCACGGGGTAAAAGGAGAGAGTCATAATACTGTATTCTTTATTGCAGAAGATTCTTTTAGGACGCCAATAGTTCATATGCATAAATTCTTAAAATTATGGACTATTAAGGAATTAACGTTAGATTCTTTGGAATCTTTTTATTATGATTATAATAAATGGATTGAAGATACAATTAGCCACTTGGGATGTAAAATATCGGATTTAAATAAAGAAAGTCACAATGAACATAAGATTTATTTAAAAACAAGGGTAGAGCAATTATGCAAGCATTTTGAGGCTGATTTTATATTTAAGGATTTATGTGAAGAATCTTATAGTAAATATATTCTCAATCCCAATGTTACAAATATTAAAAAGTGTTTTAAAGAAAGTACTGTGTATGGTGTTCTTTCGGCTTATAAACTTTTTTATGTAGGTTGTTCAAGAGCAAGGAGCAACTTATCTATTTTTGTTGATAAATCTAAGATTGAAGGTTTCTCAGAGGAATTGATTGTTAAGTTAAGAAGAATTGGTTTTAGTGTTGAAATTGAAACAAAAGAATTGCAGAAAGTGTAGTGTTGCTTCAAGTAAGTATTAGAGTTAAGCAACATTAGCAATTAAAAAAGTGGTTTTTTATAAAATTTAATGTCAGCCAATTAGTAGGGTAAAATACGTCCATAATAAAAGTGTTGAATTTTACATTATATTATTTAGAGGTGTTAATATGGAGTTAGGAGAGTTTCTTTATAATTTAGTTCATTCTGAAAAGCCATCAGAATATATTTTGCAATGGGGAATGTATAATCGAATTACGAAGGATTACAGATTAATTGCTGTATCTAAAGAATACGATAAGGACGCTGTATACCCAAAGGGTCTTGTAAATATTTTAAATCAAAAAGATACTGATTTTGTCCCATACTTTATGTCGGAAAAATTATTTTTCTTAGATACTACTATCATACAATCGATGTTACAAAATTCAAGTGTACAGATTCAATATGACTATTCAATTATGTTAGATACAAATTATACTAGTTACATTGAAACTTTTTTAAAGGATTTTAATAAACCTAACTTTTCTGAGGGGAGTATTTATAAAACGTTAGATACTTTGTTAAGAAATAAATTTAATTATGATTATACTTACTACTTGATTGAAAACTATAAAAATTTGTTTTCTTCTGGGGAGAAAAAATTCACAATATCTGACTCTAGTCATATTGCATTATACGAAAACTTATATTATCTGGAGTTATTTAAAAGTATTAATCATAAAGAATATATTAATAGCAATAAAATAGAGTTTATGATTAGTGAGAATGAAGCTAAACAAAAAACAGATGAATTAATTAATATTATTTATAATAATATTAATAAAGATGGACTTCGGATTTTTATTGATATGCATCAAAATATTACATTACTTTTAATCGGTATTTGGCAAATAAAGTTTAGTAGTAAAGCTAATGCTAAAAATAAAATGAAAAAATTATTTGATTTTGTAAGAACCAAGGTAGGGGTTTATTACGAAAGAGAACTAATTATTGCATTAAAGTACTTTGAAGATGCTAAGTCTGTCGGTATGTTGAATAAAATTAACAAAGGTAGTAATCAGAAAAGACTATTAGAAAAAATTGAAAATATCGCATGGGATTTTTTGGTTCCGAGAGTTATGGAATTTCAAATTAATGTAAATAAAGAAAAAACTTTCTTTGTTCCTTTTTTCTTATCACACGATAAAAAATTAAAAGATTTGATTAGAATGTTTAAAATAAAAGGTATTTTATTACACAAAGAAACTAAAGAGTTTATTCCGATTTCAGAACTAAATACTAATAAGTTGTTTGAAGAAAAAGGATTATTGAAAAGCTTGGAAATGTTGAAGTCTGATGAAGTGATGGAAGAAAGATTTAGGATTATGAAAGAAAATGTAAATAATAATTTTAAAGTTATCGATAATGAATTGAAAAAATTGATCCAAATACTTGATAATAGAGGGTGAGTAAAAAATTTATTTATTTACTTACTGGAGAGTACTTTATCGTTTTTACATGAAGTGAATAATATATGAATTATGATAACATAGTCTACTAAATTTGTTGGATAGTTGCTAATAGTAAAATTTCCATACTTGCTGATAGAGGAAATTATGAGGATACAGATGGTTTTAGAAAGGGTTTAGAAAATTTGGCCACTATCCGAATTCACAACCAAAGAAGAAAACTATATAAAAAAAGCAATGCAGCAGTTTAACACCTAGTTAAACTGCTTTTCCATTATAATAGAAGAAAAACCAACCGGAGGAAACCCACATGCTAACCTACAACAAACTAATCCGAAATAAAATCCAACAAATAATAAAAGCTAACGGAAAAACACCCACAACAAGAATCCTAAACGAAGATGAATACATAGAGGAACTCTGCAAGAAAACACAAGAAGAACTAACAGAATAAATCGAAGCAAAAACAAAACCGATAAACTCGAAGAACTATCCGACCTACTAGAACTAATAAACGCCCTAGCCGAACATGAAGGCACAACTCTAGAAGAAATCAACAACATCCGTAAAAAGAAAGCAGAAGAACGAGGTGGCTTCTCAGATCGAGTGTTTCTAATCAAAGTAACCGATAACTAACCCCTCCTAAGCCCCTTGCAAGCCCCTACCAAGTAATAAATCACTAAGAAAAAACACAACAAAACAAAAACACCAACAAACACCGTAGTAGGAGTCGAAAAAAATTTTGAAATAACACGCCAAAAACCCGGCCCTCCTTCCTATATATAGTACAAAGAGGAAATTTTCATTTTTGAATTAGGACGGGAGGAATTGGGATGGCGGTGTATCGTACTGTGCAGGTGAATTTTTGGCAGGATGATTTTGTTTTGGATTTGACGCCGGAGGAGCGGTATTTTTATGTGTACTTGTTGACTTGTTCGAAGACGACGCAGTGTGGGATTTTTCCTTTTCCGAAGCGATTAGCTGAGATGGAGACGGGTTATAATCGGGAGACTGTTGATAAGCTTGTGCAGCGCTTTGTTGATTATGGGAAGATTCTTTATGATGCGGAGACACGGGAGTTATTCGTTTTAAATTGGCTTCGTTATAATCCAGTGACGAATACGAATGTGGAGAAGTGTGTGCTTCGTGAGCTGAAGGGTGTGAAGAATAAGGAGTTTGTACATATGTTTCTTCAGAAGTGCGTAGAGGAGGAGCTGAATGTTCCGATGCTTTTAGCGCATTTCGGTATGCCGAGTGATTTGGCTGTGGATGATGTTGAGCCAGTTTGTGAGGAGACAGAGGAAGAAGAGGTTATAGAGGAAGAGACGGGGAGTCGCGTGTTTTCTTTTTATGAGCAGCATTTTGGTAGTTTGTCCCCTCATACGGTGGAGGAATTGAGTGCGTGGATGGAAGATTTGTCAGAGGAGCTTGTGCTGAAGGCTCTTCAAATTGCGTTTGAGAATAATAAGCGGACGGTTGCTTATGTGAAGGGCATTTTGAGAGGATGGCACGGGAAAGGATTTACGAAAGTTTCTGAGGTTGAGGCGGATACGGCGAGCTTTAGGAAAAAGGAGTCGGCTGTTAGTACGGGGGAGACGGAGGAGTTTTTGGCGAGGTGTGAGGAGTGGGAGAAGAATGCGCCGTCTGAGGAAGAGTTGCAGCGCTTTTTAGCGGAGCGCGGGTGGCGTCCATGAGTATTCAAAATGTGGAGGCGGAAAAGACGGTGTTAGGTTCTCTATTACTTGATGGAGAGCTTATTAAGGAGTGCCGTTTGACGGAGCAGTATTTTTCTCTGTCAGTGCATAAGTCTATATTTCAGTTAATGCGAAAAATGGAAGAAGAGGGGCAACCGATTGATCTTGTGACGTTCATTTCTAGGGTAGATCCGAAGTTTTTAGAGGGGATCGGGGGAATGGAGTATTTTATAGGGTTAATGGATGGTGTGCCTACGACTGCCAACTTCTCTTATTATGAGGGGCTTGTTCGAGGTGCCTGGAAAATGTATCAGGCGGGTGTTCTCGGGCACAAGATGGGGGAGCGTCTTATTGCGGAGAAGAATGAGAAAATTATTGGTGAGACGATTACGGCACTTTGTGAGTTAGAGGAGAAGGACTGTGTATGTGAGTTTGATTTGAAGGATGCGTTAGTTGATTTATATGAAGAGCTTCATCAAGATGTGAAAGAGATTACTGGTATTGAGTCTGGTTATACATCGTTAAATAAAATGACGTGCGGATTGCAGGAAGGTGATTTTGTCGTTCTTGGTGCGCGTCCTTCTATGGGGAAGACTGCGTTTGCACTAGATGTTGGACTGCATGCGGCGAAGTCTGGAGCGGCGGTTGGATTGTTTTCGTTAGAGATGAGTAGTAAGCAATTGTTAAAAAGGATGGCTTCTTGCATAGGTGAAGTGTCAGGAGGTAGGCTAAAAAATCCGAAGCATCGTTTTGCGATAGAGGACTGGGAAAAGGTGAGTAAGGCGTTTGCGGAAATCGGGGAATTACCATTTGAGATTTACGATAACGCAGGTGTTACGGTGCAAGATATTTGGATGCAAACTCGTAAGTTAAAGAGGAAGCACGGTGATAAGAAGGTTTTAGTTATTGTAGATTACTTGCAGCTTATTACGGGTGATCCGAAGCATAAGGGAAATCGATTTCAAGAGATTAGTGAGATTTCTCGTAAGCTTAAGTTATTAGCGCGGGAATTAAATGTTTGTGTAGTAGCATTGTCACAATTATCTCGTTCGGTAGAAGCACGGCAAGATAAGCGCCCTCTTTTATCTGATTTAAGAGAGACAGGACAAATTGAGCAAGATGCGGATGTTATTATGCTTATGTATCGCGAGGATTATTATGATAAGGAAACGGTGCAGAAAGAGATGACGGAGATTCATGTGGCAAAGCATCGGAATGGGCCTGTGGGGAGTTTTAAATTGAGGTTTTTGAAGGAGTTTGGGCAGTTTGTGGAGGGGATAAAGTAGTGAAAGGGCAAGTTGTTTTGAAAATAGTATCTGCATGTGAACCAAAGTTGTAATGCTAATTTCATAAGTTATATAATAAAGAAAATGGTAACTAATAGTTAAGGGGGATTAGCTATTGGCAGGGAATGATATTTCTTATCATAATAAAGATATTCTTATGAAGTTTTTAAGTGAATGTTATAGGGATAAAGGGCTTGAAGCATATGGATTAAAAGGCTTTCCAAAAATAAAAGAGCTGTTATTAAATGAATTCTCGAGAGTTCGTGCAGATCAAAGGCGCTCAGATACTTTATTTGAAATGGAAGATGGTTCAATTTTAATGTTAGAGTATGAAAGTAATACCCGTTTCCTTGAAAACCATTTGAAGTATATGGATTATGCAAATCAAATTATGTATCGTTATTATAATAAGAATAAAGAGTTACCGGATATTCGAATCGTGGTTATTTATACAAGTGAGGTAATGAATCCAATAGAAAAAATAGATGTATCTAGTATACGTTTAAATTCCAAAGCGGTTTTACTAAGCGAATATAATGGTGATGCTATCCTTCAAAAGGTTATTAAAAAAATGGAAGAAGGAAAATCTTTGACGGATGAAGAAACCATGAAATTGATACTTGTACCACTTATGCATAGCAGAGAAAAAAGACAAATTTTAATTGAGAAGACGATAGAAGTAGCAAAATGTATCTCCGATGAGCAAGAACAAATTCAAGTTATTGCCGGAATTCTTGTAGCTACAGATAAATTTATTGATGAAGACTACGCGAAAAAAGTAAAGGAGTGGTTACGGATGACAAAAGTGGGTCGTTTATATGAACAGGAGAAGCAAGAAGAAATTGATAAAGCACTTTCGGCAGCTGGAATGCTCTTTAAAGGAATGAGTGTAGAAGAAATAGCTAAAAAATTAGATGTAACAATTGAAAAGGTGAAAGAGTGGGAGAAGCGTTTATCTCATTAATCGCTGGGGTAATGGCAGCGTCTGTATAAATTTATACAAAAATAGCCGAATATTTATTATATAATAGTCGGCTATTTTTGTACGGAGAAGTTGTTAGGTTTAATACGCAAATCTTTTGGTTTGCTCTTGAATATGTTCCTCATTTCCCCATAAAGAAAGACTTTCTCTCTGCAGTAATCCACTGCTGCAAGTCATCTTGGCTACGTCGGACAAGTCGATTTACTAAAACGTCATGCCATACATAATCCTCAAGTAAGTATATATGAACGGGGTCATCTGTATAAAAAGCAATATTACGCTCTTCAATTGATGGTCCATAAATCATCTCTTTAGAATCTATCGATACAATAAACCAATGTTCTGTAGAGAGGGTTTCTGTATAAGGTGTGATACGATGAGCTTCTAGATTTTTAATTGGATTTTCAACATGTAAGGTAATACCTTGTACTGAAACTTTATCAGCTACCTCACATAGTTCCTCTTTTAACGCTTCATACATCTCATCCCACATTGAAATGACAATACGTTGTTCTGCTTTTTTTATTAATGCCTGACAATAGCTAATGATTGTTTGATTGTCTTTTAAAGTAATCACTCGATTATCCGTTTTTTCCTCGGAAGTTTCGAGTTTTTTTAATGAATCACTGATTCCTTCATAAGTAGAATGCCATTCTGATTGAGCTTTCTGTAAAAAGATTTCAACAGGTAGAGGTGAATAGCGAGTGGTGTCATTTATTTCTTCCTTCATGACAATTCCTTTTTCTACAAGGTTACCTAAAATCTCGTAAATTCGCGCTCTTGGGACACCCGAATCTTTACTCACTTGGTAGGCTGTGACAGGCCCTTGTTTAACAAGAGATACATAAGATTTAGCTTCATATTCATTGAAACCAATTTTTTTAAGCTGTTGCACTATGTAGTCCACTTTTTTCGTCCTCCGATGTTTGCTTTTATATTTTAACGTTACAATAACTGTTTACATTTAGCAAATTATTAGTTATTAGTTGTTGCACTATGTAGTCCACTTTTTTCGTCCTCCGATGTTTGCTTTTATATTTTAACGTTACAATAACTGTTTACATTTAGCAAATTATTAGTTACTATTCGAATAGTGACTAAAGGGGAGGCTACTAGTATGGATTTTTATTTAGACCCATCCGTATTAATGATTTTGATTGTTTTTGGATTTGTAGCTGCATTTATTGATTCAGTTGTAGGTGGTGGTGGACTCATTGCTTTACCAGCTTTATTATTTACAGGACTGAATCCAGCAAGTGCAGTAGCTACGAATAAACTAGCATCGACAATGGGAAGTGCAACTAGTAATATTGTGTTTTATCGTTCTGGTAATCTTGATTTGAAATCGGCGTTTAAATTATTTCCAATCACTTTTATAGGTTCCATAATAGGGGCATGGACCGTTCATTTAATGAACCCAGAAGTACTGAAGCCATTAATGCTGATCATGCTTGGTGTGGTCGCTATTTATACGATATTCAAGAAGGATTGGGGAAGTATTTCCACTCATAAGAAATTGTCTGGTCGACACGTCATTATTTTTACCTTTTTTATTTTTGCTATTGGTTTTTATGATGGCTTTTTAGGTCCTGGTACAGGTTCATTTTTAATGTTTTCTCTTTTATTTATTGGGTATGATTTTTTAAAAGCAGCAGGTACTGCGAAGTTTCTTAATTTAGGAAGTAACGTTGGTGCATTGTTGATGTTTATGTATGTAGGGCAAGTAAACTATGTGTATGGTTTTATAATGGGGATTGCTCAAATTGCTGGAGGGATTGTTGGCTCCAAATTCGCTATAAAAAAAGGAAGCGGGTATGTTCGTGCTCTTTTCATTACAGTAACTTGTTTATTGTTAGCGAAAAATCTGTATGACTATATTCAGTAAGTAATTAAAGAACGTAGAAAAGGTTAAATACGCAGATTACATAAAATATAAGAAGACACTAGGGAGAAAATTCCTTTTAACGTTTTTTAGATGCTACCTTATTTGAAGATAGCATCTAAAAAGAAAATCTAATTGAAGAGAATGAAAATAATATAAACTCATATTTTTCTATGTAAAACTTCATTTGTTTTGTTTACATAATATCTTTACAATCATTTGATAAAATATATGTAACTGCATATTGTGAGGGTGGGTGGTTATCCCTTCTTTCCATTTGGAAGGAAAGGGGGTGATAATATGGAGTTTTTGATTAATCTTGTAAAAGAGTTTCTGAAAGCGACTGTACGTGAAGTTTCAGCGTATTTTTTGCGGAAGCAACTTCTGGGTAAGGACAACAAAAAACCACTCCGCGCCGTAGGAAGCAAAAGGGTGGGTTTCGTAAAAAAATAATAACGTATAATAACCACCACCCTATACGGTAGCAGTTAAGGAAGAGATGTTAGCGCATCTCTTCTTTTTATTATATGCCAATTTATTCGCTGTCACACTTATATAGTATTCTACGGAAAATATATCATATTCCTATTTTGTGGTCAATTTGATTGCATGATTGAAAAGGTGTAGTCTTATTCCTCTTCAAACTGAAAAATATCCCGGTTAATGAGTTGGTGAAGATACCTATCCATTTCAGCAGCAGAAACGCTTCTTTCATTTTTAAACCACCATGTGCTTAATGAGGTGATTGCCCCTGAATAAAATTCAATGATTAAATCGTTTGGCATCGTATGATTTTTGCGCAGTTGATGTAACGCTTCTATTTCTTGTTTTCTCGTTTCGTGACTTAAATACTGTGTCCGGTTAATAAATTGTTCATCAGACATTTGCGTTTCTAATATTTTACCGATTTCTTCATGGTGTAGAAATTGTTCCATTACTTGAAATGGTTTACTTAATCGATCTGAAACGGGTATTTCAGCAATCATCTTACTGTATCGTTTAAATCCAAATGCTAATAAAGCATCTTTATCTTCAAAGTGTTTATAAAAGGTTGTTCGGTGTACCATCGCGCGGTCACATATTTGGTTAATTGTGATCGTACTATATTTCTGTTTTGATTGTGTCATTAATTCAAATAAGGAATTCCATAGTAATTTATGTGTACGTCTAATACGTAAATCAATTTGTTTTTCATTATCGTTCATCTACAATTCTCCTTTTTTGTAGATTAAATATACAGTGGCTGAAAATTGATTCTCCCTTTTTAATCTACATATGTATATTATATTACATGTGTTCTGGTGTATTTAAAGTTTTTAGTAAGAAACAGGAGGAGAATTTGCAAATGAATATGACAACTAAGAGCCCAGCAAGTAGCAAAGTTGATACTTCTAATATGAAACATACCCCCATTTTAATTGCATTACTTTTAGGGGCAATGGTTGCATTATTAAACGAAACGTTACTTGGTAATGCGTTAACAGTATTAATGAAAGAATTTGGTGTAACAGCTTCAACGATTCAATGGCTTTCTACAGCTTACATGTTAGTAGTTGGGGTTTTAGTCCCAATTACAGCGTTACTTCAGCAATGGCTCACAACGAGACAAATGTTTTTGATTGCTATGGTAACGTTTTTAGTCGGTACATTAATTGCGGGATTCGCACCGACATTTTCCGTTTTATTAGTCGGCCGTATCGTCCAAGCTGTAGCGACGGGATTAATTACACCGTTATTAATGAATACGATTTTAATTATTTGTCCGCCTGAAAAACGTGGTGCGACAATGGGATTAATCGCACTTGTGATGATGGCAGCTCCGGCAATTGGTCCTACATTATCTGGAGTAATTGTGGATTCATTAAATTGGCGCTGGTTATTCTATATTGTTATTCCTATCGTGATCATTTCCATTATGATTGGGATGAAGTACATTCAAAATGTTTCAGAGTTAACAAGGCCAAAAGTAGATTACCCATCTATCCTTTTATCGACATTAGGATTTGGCGGGCTTGTGTATAGCTTTAGTGCATCGGGTGATTTAGGATGGTCCGATGCAAAAGTGTATGGCACTTTAATTGTTGGGCTTATCTCATTATGTATTTTTGCCGTTCGACAATTGAAAGTTGAGAATCCAATTTTAGAATTACGAGCATTTAAAGTTCCGATGTTTACATTATCAGTTGGATTAATTGTCATTGTGATGATGTCGCTATTTTCAACGATGACTTTATTACCGATGTTCCTGCAAACCGTTTTACTCGTTACAGCTTTTAAATCAGGAATTATCATGCTTCCGGGAAGTGTTATTAGCGCCATAATGGGACCAATCGCAGGTAAACTATTTGATAAATTTAGTCCGAAAGTTATTATCGTTCCCGGCATTGTCTTAGTAGGAATTGCAATGTTCTTATTTAAAGGCATTACTCCTGATACATCAATGGTACAAATTATTGTCATGCATAGCGTATTAATGGTTGGACTCATGTTTGTCATGACAGCACAAACATACGGTTTAAATCAATTAACACCAGATTTATATCCGCACGGAACAGCACTATTTAGTACGTTGCAACAAGTAGCTGGCGCAATTGGTACAGCTATATTCATATCGAAAATGTCTTCAGGAACAACTAGCTATATGGAAAGCTCCGCAAATCCACTGGATCCAGTAGAGAAGTTAAACGGTTTAACGTCAGGGTTCCAAGGTGCATTTGCACTTGGGTTAATCTTTATTATTGTTGCATTTATCGTATCGTTATTCTTAAAAGAAGAGAAAGAAGGAGTAAAGGCAGCGAGGGTTTTACAGAACGAACATTAAGGTTTATATAAAAAAGACATCTTTCCCTAGAAAAGATGTCTTTTTTATATTTTTTTCGTAACACTTGTTTTGGGTGTCTTTATACATAAGAATTGGTATGTAAAATATTTGTATTTTTTGAACATGAATAATTATTGAGAATAACGATGCAAAGCCGTACTAATAACTAAAAGTCCAATAATGAGAGAAAGTGTTCTTATAATAAGTTCTGCCACTAATAGTTCACCAAATGATTTAGTGACATCGTATATAGATCCTGTTATGAGAATAGGTGCGATCATGATTATAATTCCAATTATTATTTGAAGAAGTAGATTGATGTTTTTATTCAAGACAATCACCTCCAAAAAAATAGGGAATGAGAATATGATTTTTTTGTATTATAAAATGATTATATCGTATTGCATTAGACGATGAGAATATTTTTAAATAGTAGAAATTAGAGACTCTTCAATAAAAAGGAATTAAATATGGTATTATTTAGTTAAGATATTTAAACGAAGACAGGGGAAATGAAGATGGACAAGAAGCTAACGTATTGGCTAGCATCTATTATAGGGGTAGTAGTACTTGCAACTGGTATGACTTATGGAATATTACAGTTTGCTGAAGTCCCAATGGGGAGTGAGGACCATGTTTTTGCAGAGGTTAATAAAGAAGACATACTATCGAATGAAGCAGAAGTGAAAGGTTCAAATGCACAACTTCACATTACAGTAACTTCTACTGAAGAAGAAGTTATTTCAGCTATGCATAGCATGACTCATCAAAAAGTAAAAGCGTGTGAAGGAAAGGGAGCAACCCCTATGTCCAAAAAGAATGCAGAGAAAGTAAGAAATATTCTAAACGGAAACAATTTCAAGAACAAAGAAGAGCTATTAGCAATTACTGAAAGATGGGCAAATAGAGATTTTAGTAAAATTGTAGAAGAACATAACTATTTTATTAAACTTCAAGGTGGCGTGATAGGTGAAGCTACAGTGATGGATAAGGTAGACGAGCAAGTATTCTGTCTCAATACTTTCGGTGATGATGTAACGGCCGCATTAATTAAATCAGGAGGTCTTCAAGCGCTATAAGGTGTTTTTTCTTTGATATAAAGAAAGCCTCAAGTATTCATATACTTGAGGCTTTTCCAATTGAAAGTTAGGAATGATCCGAATTCTTTACATTAAGAACAAAGTGGAATTACTCCTAAACCAATTAATAAAGCTGCAGCAACTGCTGG
This sequence comes from Bacillus sp. Root131, assembly GCF_001429475.1. NCBI lineage: Bacteria > Bacillati > Bacillota > Bacilli > Caryophanales > Bacillaceae > Bacillus > Bacillus sp. Root131. The sequence goes on along the minus strand of NZ_LMJQ01000007.1, from coordinate 55,610 downwards.
AATTGGTACAGGAATTTGAATACCTTCTACAAACAAGAAATACTGACCACTTACTATTTTAAAACAAACTAATTGCATGGCTATTCCTCCCTTCTTTTAGAATAAATACATTATATTAATTTATCTATTTATTGTTATAGTTAAATTATTCATTTTTAAAAATATAGTTAATATGTGAATAGTTTTCGAAAGGACCTGCTCAATCAATGCGGAAAAACATAAGATGAAACGAATCCATTAAAATACATGAGTGAACCTTAGTTTTCCCTTCTTATCTAAAGGAGGAACTATTATGGGTTATGGTGGTAGTTGTGGCGGTTGTGGCTTTTCTGGAGGCTTTGCTTTATTAGTTGTGTTATTCATTTTATTAATCATCGTTGGAGCTTCTTGCTTCTGCTAAAAACTATTGGAAAAGACACTCATATAGAGTGTCTTTTCTTTCGTGCAAAATGATTCCTGACAATAGCCAACTGTATAAAGTATACGGTATACCTTTTCCTTATTAGGCATGTAGAATTGTAATAATTACATTAACACCAGGAGATACAAGAACTTTCTTATTTGAGGATGTTCAAGTATTACTTTCTCAAATGCTACTACAGCTAACGCTTCACCGAGTCCATTATTTATCCAACAAACAGCATATATTTGTTGTGATGAATCAAATTCATATTACTGTGAGAATAGTGACTATGGTTATTAGTAGTTATTAAAGAGGGCCTTGGCTCTTTTTTTATTTTCTTTCGACATAATATGACAATATACGAATTAATAGTTTGATATTATTATCTAGAAATCTTACATTTATCTACAAATTATTATTGTATTTTTAGATTTTTAAATGTAAAATATTTCAATGTAAATACATACCATTTAGGGGGATAAAGAAATTTATGAAAAAATTATTAGCTTCAGCAACAGCGGTAACACTATTAACAGTGGGGTACAGTTCTTCTGCATTTGCAGCTAAGAGTCCTAATGATACAAAAAACTGTGGCCATTTTAAAAGTCAACAAGATGCTCAAGCATTCTGGGATCAAAATGGATATGGTGTTGGAAATGATCCACACCGTTTAGATAATGATAAAGACGGCATTCCATGTGAAGATTATAAATATCCAAAGAGCACAAATACTACAACAGAAAATAAAGAAACTAATAAACCTCAAGAACAACCTAAACAAGAAAATACTAAACAAGAACCTGTTAAACAAGAAAACACTAAGCAAGAGAATTCAAAACAAAACAACCAAACAACAAATAATAAACAAGAACAAACTAAGCCTCAAACAACTGCAAAAGAAACAAAGAAAAATACTAATACAGTTGTGAAAAAAGAAACAAAAAAACAAGGTGAAAAATTACCTAATACAGCATCAAACGGTGTTACAATGATGTTAGCAAGCTTAGGATTAGCATTAGCTGGTTCTGTATTAATGTTCCGTCGTAAAAAGACAAACGCATAAAATAGTTCCTTAAAACGGCAGGAGAAATCCTGTCGTTTTCAAATGGAGTGATAAAAGTGAATAAAAAACAATGGATAGGCTTATGTTTAACTGTTATTGGACTTACTATCTTTTCCTATTATTTTCTAGAATGGTATAGTGCTAGACAATCAGCAGAGTCGTTAACAACTAACGAGGCTAAACAATATGAGACCTCCACACCTTCTAAAGAAAATGAAACGCAAAACATCAATCAAACAGAGACAGAGATAAAGACTGACACTTCATTACAAGAAAAACCTGTACAAATTCCTGCTTCAAAGGTAAACCATCAGTTAGGAGATAAAGTAGCATATTTAATTATCCCTAAAATACAAAAGAAATACTCTATATATTGGGGAGCTGATGATAAAGTACTAAAAAAGGGTGTAGGTATGTTTGTTAGTGACTTAACTACTACACCATCTGGAAATGGTCATACAGTTTTAAGTGGACATAGAGATACTGTTTTTACCGAGCTTGGTCAATTAAAGGAAAATGACCAACTTATCGTGGAATATGAAAATAAAACATATACATATGAAATTAACAAGCATTGGATAACAGATTCAGAAGATCGAACAGTTATTGTAGAAAAAAGTGAGCCAACATTAACATTAACAACTTGTTATCCTTTTGACTATATAGGAGACGCTCCAGATCGGTACATAATTGAAGCATCTCTACTTTCCATTCATTGAGGATGGAAAGTCCAATACACATTAATTTTAATAATATGTATTGGACTCCCATTCAAGTAACATTTTTCTCAATGATTATTTGGTATATTTTAGGGTGTTTTTTACTATTTTTATGTTAAGATATTTTGGTTGATATTCATCTTATTTTAGGAGGTTGGAAAATCTGTTACATGCTTTTCATATGGATTTTAGTTTCTATACCGAAAGTATAAAAGTTTTAGGGTTATTAGGGAATTCTACTCGCTTATCAATTGTTTGTAAATTGATTACATATGGATCGTTGTCAGTTTCTGATTTAAGTAAGCAAACAAGAATTACAGAGGATTTGATTGTACAACATTTGCGTAAATTAGCCTTTGGAAATATTGTAATTAGTGAACGTATAGGGAAAAGGCTTTATTTTAAAATAAAAGATAATAAAACAATTGAGATTATTAAGGTATTAGGATTACTAAGTTAATTTTCATTACTTTCAATATAAATGATTTTGCTATAACTCAATTGTGCAAAATCACATTTAGCCTGCCTACGGAAATAGGGAGGTTTTTAATATACAAAAAGGCGCCCATATAAGGGTGCCTTTTCCAATAGTTTTTTAGCAGAAGCAACTGCATCCGATAATGATTAATAAAATAAACAATACAACTAATAAAGCGAATCCTCCAGCGAAACCGCAGCCTTCGCCGCAACTACCACCATATCCCATAACAATAGTGCCTCCTTTAGATTAGAGGGTAAAACTAGGGTTCATTCCATGGATTTTAATGGGTTCACTTTACCTTATGTTTTTAAGAATTAATTGAGCAGATCCTTTTGAAAATAAGGGAAAGATGATCTATGGCGCTTGGTTTTATTCCAGTTGTTGGACAAATTAAACAAGGTTTACAAATTTATAATGGAAGAGAATTTTTCACAGATAGAAAATATGAGCCGAATGATTATGTATGGGGAACTGTTTCTACAGTTGTAGGTGGCACTCCTAAAGTTATTGGTCGAGTATTTGTTAAATATGGAGAGTTAGAGCAAAAAGCGAAGGATTTAGGAAAAGTATCAAAGGTAACTGAAGAGATTGGATGGAGTATGCCAAGAGGTGGTGGCGTCATTGATGGGCGTAAGTACTCTGAACATGCACTTGAAAGAATGGCACCTGATACAGTTCAAGTTCGAGCGGAGCTTACAAAGCGAGCACGTGAGAGAGCAGAAAGAAAAGGGTATACATTCGGATCAGATAAATACATGGAAGAATTAAAAAAAGTTGATCCTCGGGGAATGACTCCAAATGTAGTTGAAGATATTATAAAAACGGGCACTCGCAAACCAGGAGACAATCCTGGTACTTGGAAATACGTTAGAGACGAAGGCTACGTAGTTATAAATGATAAAGGTGATGTTATCACAGTTGTTCCCGCAAAGAAAAAAGAATAGAATGAATAGCATAGTAAGTAATCTATGACAAAAAGGTTGAGGAATATTGGATATTAAACATGATAAGTATGAGTTACTAGAAATTTTCGAAAGCGAACCAGAAGATTACTATATTCCAGGTGCAGGTGCGTATCGATATAGTAAAATTGATAAACTTGGATTTGAACTGGTTATGAATATGTTCTATTATGATGCAACAGTTGAATTAATAATGCTATACGAAGACAAACGTATCATAGAAACCAAGATGGAATCAGTGAAAGAAATATATACTCGTAATGATTCACTATACATTCTAGGTACAGAAGAAAACAAAACAATCGAAGTAAAATTCAAGCCACATTTTACAGTTACAATAAATGAGTTTTAAAAACTTGAAATCAATGTTCGTAAATATTCTGAACATGCTTTAGAAAGAATGGCTCCGGATACAATACAAGTTCGAGCTGAATTAGAGGCACATGCCAAAAGTAGAGGGCTTGTACGTAGTACACAGAAATTTAAAGAATTTGTTAATCCTAGAGGTATCACAACTTCTGTAGTAGATTTTCTGTGCCTTTCCATCGGAAAATCAAGACTAATATAAAAAACGAGTAGAAAGAACAAGGCTTTTACTTCGTGGATACGACTACAAAGTAAGAGCCTTGTTTCATTATATTTGTTCATACAGTTTTCCTTGTAGTCTTCTGTTTTCATCCTTCAATCGCTTATTCTTTATCAATTTTTCGAACAGGTTGATAGCAAAAGTTTTTTATACAAAATAACATCAAAAAATACGTCTTGAACAAGTGTTAAAAAAGAAAGCTGAAGGGCAAGTAATCCTTTTGGAATCTTTTTAAGAGAAAATGATAAACTGATCGGAGACATTTCATTAACTCAAATTGTTAGGGGAGACCTCCAAAGCTGTTATACAGGATTTACTTTAGATAAGGAGCATAATGCTAAGGGCTATACAATAGAGGCTCTTCAACTTGTTGTAGATTTCGCTTTTAGGAAATTAAAGCTACATAGAATGGAAGCAGGAGCAATGCTTGATAATATAGCATCTATTCGTGTATTAGAAAAAGTCCTACATAAGGGGACTTTTTCTAATACATATAGATTAAAATAATAATAGAAATTTTTTATTTTTTTCCACAACTATTAATTAAATCATATTGTTTAGAAATCATTTCATTTCGAATTTGATTGAGATGTTTATTTAATGTTTCTTTTATTGCACTACCTGTTTTGCTTTCAAAACTTTTGTTTAATTCAATTCCTTGTTCAGATAAACTTTTGCATACATCATGAAATGCTTCTTTGTTTTTTTGAATGGCATGTTTTTGGCTTGCTACTATGCTATTTGTTTTGAATGCTACATCAGTTTTTAAAAGTGATTGTTGCAATTCTTTTTCTAATTGCTTTTTAACAGCTTGCAACTCATCTATAATAGTTCCAACTGCACCAACTGTAGCTTTCTCTATTTCTTTCTCTATTTTTTGAATTTCCCCTATAAAATCCGTCATATTATCTCGCCACCAGTCCTTCAAAATTTGTTCCTAATTGATTATCTTTATCTCGTAATGAATTAGCTGCATAAGCAATGTCATCTCCAAAATGAATCAATTCTTTTTGTTTTTTCCGTAAAAGATGAATTAGTTCTTCTGCTAGTTGTACATCATGAAAATAGTCTCTTCCGTTTTGGGATATTTTTGCAACCTCTCTAATTGCTTCATCTACTTCATGTTCTTCTAACAGATGATATTTTCCTCCAGGGCCTGTCTCATGCTTCAATTGACTCTTTAATTTCGCAACTTCCTCTTCTTCTTGTTGTTGAAATCTTTCTATATTTCTAATAATATCAGATAATATATCGCTTATTTTTTGTATCTCTTTTGCATGACGAATGATATCATCTGGTTCTAATTCTAGTCGAACACTACCATTATTGTGGAACATTTCTAGAAATGTTGACATTGGATGTTGTCCCATAAATACAGCCGCGAGAATACTATCTGTTCCATTACTTTTCGTTGTAAATTGTTTACCAATCATAGGTGCTCCAAATTGATTGAAATTTCCTACAGCATCTTCTTTATGAGTATAATCTACTACTTTATTTTCCATTACGCCTTCATCTACTCGTTTTTTTGCTTTATCACTTAGTAATCTATAAATATTTGGTGCAGCATATGTTGTTGCATAACAATTCATTTCTGCTGCTACATATTGAGCCTCCGCAGCACCTTTACTATGTCCGGTAGTGTGAATAGATGTAGGATTATATTTTTTCTTAATTTTTTCTGTGAATTCTAATGCACTATCAAATGATGTCGGAGCTTTTCCGCCTGCTACACCAAGGTTCTTTTTCTGTCCAAGTGTAATTTGAACTATATCTGTGGTTTTATCTCCATCGAATCTATCAAATTCAGTACCACGGAATGCAATGATTACATCGTCATACTGTTTTTTACCAGGCTTATACTTATTTGCAGGTACTACAGCGATTGCTTGTAATCCATTTTTTACTTTTGTTTTATCTGCATCAAATGTTTCTATAACTTTCCATTCTTTCCCGTTACTTCCTGTTATTACTTTTTTCTTTTTTAAAACTTCGGGATCATAAACTTTATCTGATAACTCGAAATAATCTTCATCTGTCGCAATTGGATTTTTTTTTAATTCATTCATATGTCTCAACTCATTTCATGGTATATTTTAACTATATTCAAATACAAGGGGATTTTTAATGAAAAAGAAATTGGTGATTTTTTTATCCATTATTTGTATTATAGCAGGAGGGTATTTTACTATGGAATACTTAAAACAAAAAGAAAAAGAAGAACAATTTTGGAAAGTACAAGAGGCACGAGTAGAAAAGTATATTTATTATAATATTGAAGATGTAAAATCTATTACGTTTATAGAAAAGGGTGTAAGTCCTATGGGAGTCCCTAAATTAAAAGGTTATATAAACAATAATAAAGAATTAGATTTTATAGCTAGTATAAGTACAACTAAAAACTTTGAAAATAAATTTACGCGTTCTGGAGAATTAGATGAAATGATAAAAAAACCTGCAAAATCTGTATCTGAAATCGAAAAAGAAGAGAAAGAAAAAAAACAAGAGTAGTCTTTGCACTACTCTTATTTTCTGTATCCCATTTTAAGAAGAATACATTGGTAGGCTTTTTATAAGGAGATTTCCAATGAAGAAAGTAATGATTTTGGTTGTATCTGCTGTGGTGATCATAGCAGGAGGATATTTTACTATGGAATACTTAAATCAAAAAGAAAAAGAAGAAAAGTTTTGGAAGGCACAAGAGGCACGAGTAGAAAAATACATTCATTACAATATTCAAGATGTACAATCAATTACGTTTACAAAATATGAGGTAAGTCCTATGGGCATTCCTAAATTAAAAGGTTATATAAATAAAGATGAACAATTGTCGTTTATAGCCCATATTAGTACTACCGAGAATTTTGAAGATGATTTTGGATGTTCTGGAGAATTAGATGAAATGATAAAAAAACCTGCAAAATCCGTATCTGAAATTGAAAAAGAGGAGAAGGAAAAGAAACAAGAGTAGTCTTTGCACTATTCTTTTCTTCTTTATCCCATTTTAAGAAGAATGCAATGGTAAGTTTTTTATAAGGGGATTTCCAATGAAGAAAGTAATGATTTTGATTGTATCTGCTGTGGTGATCATAGCAGGAGGATATTTTACTATGGAATACTTAAAACAAAAAGAAAAAGAAGAAAAGTTTTGGAAAGTACAAGAGGCACGAGTAGAAAAGTATATTCACTATAATATTAAAGATGTAAAATCTATTACATTTACAGAAAATAAGATAAGTCCAATGGGAGTTCCTCATATAAAAGGTTATATAAATAATAATAAAGAATTAGATTTTATAGCTAGTATAAGTACAACTGAAAACTTTGAAGACAAATTTACGCGTTCTGGGAAATTAGGAAAACTTATAAAAAATCCTGATAAGTCGGTATCTGAAATTGAAAAAGAAGAGAAGGAAAAGAAACAAGAGTAGTCTTTGTACTATTCTTGTCTTCTCTATCCCATTTTAAGAAGAATACATTGGTAGGCTTTTTATAAGGAGATTTCCAATGAAGAAAGCAATGATTTTGGTTATATCTGCTGTGATACTCATAGCAGGAGGATATTTTACTATGGAATACTTAAATAAAAAAGAACAAGAAGAAAAGTTTTGGAAGATACAAGAGTCACGGATAGAAAAGTATATTCATTATAATATTGAAAATGTGGAATCTATCACACTTTCAGATCATAGTGTAAGCCCTATGGGGGTTCCTTCTGTAGAAGGATATATAAATAATGATAAGGAATTATGGTTTGATGCAAGTATAAGTACTACAGATAAATTTGAGGATAAGTTTGGTTGTTCTGGGGAATTAGATAAAATGATTAAAAAACCAGCAAAATCAGTATCTGAAATTGAAAAAGAAGAGAAGGAAAAGAAACAAGAGTAGTCTCTTTAACTACTCTTGTTTCTTTATTCTAGGGGTACCGCCCATCACCGTTAAGCTCACAGAACAGGTTGCTCTTAAAATGAACTTCATTGCTATAAAAGACTCTAATTTTTCGTTTTGGGGCAAATATTATATAAAATAATAGCTATCTCTGAATCACTAGTTTCAAAAAGCCTTCACGCAATAATGATTGCATGAAGGCTTTTGATGTTTGCTTATTTTTTTGTCTCGTTAACCCATGTAATAATGTCCTGGATGACGTACTCGGGAACATTAGCAGGGATTTCATATTCACTAGGGAGGCTTAATTCCCCGTCACCCTCCGTGAAGAAATGATTCAATTTCGGATATTTTTTGAACTGAACATTCCCGCGGTTTGCAAGCCCTTCTTGCCATTTTCTATATTCATCTTTTACTGTTACTTGATAATCACGTGCTCCTTGCAGAATGAGTAAAGGCTCTTTTCGTGATTTTGCCTCTTCAACTGGACGCCACCTAGAAACATCATACATAAAATGAGGTGACCCAAAATTGTAGCCAGCTGGAGGATGGTCAGGATTGAAAGTAGGATCCTGAATAAAAGCAGCCTGTCTTTTTAGTTCAGTGATTTCTTCCTTTGACGCCCCAAGGTATTCATACTGATCAATGGCAATGTCAGTCAAAGGGCGTGCAGGTGGTGCGAGTAAGATGCTTCCTCGGACAAGTGAGGAAGGCGCTTTGTTCAGTATACGTGGCATTGTGCCAGCTCCTAGACTATGTCCAAGAATGAAAATATTATTTGGATCAATGCCTTCCTGCTGCGCTGCTGATTTTGCTGCATATATGGCATCATCTGTAGTATCACGGTCTAATGTAACAGGTTCTGCACTCATCTTTAATGCATGTTCTAAGGTGCGCTTTTCATAGCGCAACACTGCAATTCCGTTGGATGAAAGGCCCACCGCAATGTCTCGTAAGATTTTTGTTCCCATATATGTGCTATCGCGATCATGGATGCCAGCACCATGAACAAGAACAACTACGGGCAGTTTTTCACCACGCTTATGTTTCGGAACTGTTAATGTCGCTGGTAACGGATAGGTAGAATTTCCAATGACGATTTCACGTTCTTGATAGGAGTCAGGTTGATCATAGCTAGGATGCGGGATGGTATAAGATTCCTCGGGTGGCCTTTCTCCAATTTCATCTACTTTCCCGCCAGGTGTGAATTTAAGGAGTAGCGGTATGGTAGTTCCTTCGGTATCTGCTGGAATTTCCACCGTCTGATGGACCAAGTTTCGTTTTTTTATCACGGGGATTCCCATGCTTTTTATCCCGCTCCAACCACTTTGTGTCCACCAGTTTTGTAATGTGGTTGCTGTAAACTTGGATTGAAAAGTAGTAGACGTCAACTGTAGTGCCTCTGCATACTTACCTTGCTGGAGATATTCAAAAAATAATGATGTACGCTCCGTTAAAGAGACTAGTTTCTTTTCAGCAGATTGTTCCTCGCTTGTATCTGCGTGAATAGTTGTTGTAAGCGAGAAAGATGAAATGCCTAAAGAAAAGAGTAGGATAAAGGTAAGTGCTAATCTTTGTATTTTCTTTTTTTTAATCATGTTTTAACCTCCAATATGTGATGGCAAAAAACAAGTATGGTAATTAGAATTCTGGTGCGAAAACTTCAAAATATTTGCAAGCAATCTCCAAAACTTGGACATACTAATATTATTATTCTAAAAAAATGTAGATTTCTTCTCTTGTTACATGCATATTAATCGCAGAAATAATCTTTTTTCCTTCACTTTCTATTTTGATTATAGGAAACAAAGCTCTCGTTTTTCTTACTTGATACTTACAAATTCCTTAAGCAGGGGATATTTTAAAATCTTAGCTTGATGGATATGTGACGGTACTCCTATGTTAAGAGATAGCTTAAGGACCGAGGATTATATTGTTTTTATAAAGAGTTGATGTTATGTTTGTTTTGTAACATATGGTGTTTTATGTATGTAGGAGGATTTATTGAAGAAATTATTAATATTGTTTTTATTAGCTACATTTTGTCTACAGATTACAGGATGTTCTAATAATATGGGTGCACTAAGGGAGAAGTCTAAAACTTCAACACTTGTGAAGTCTAAACGCATCAACAAAGGGTGGTACAAACATATGTAATAGTTTGTATCACCCTTTGTTGATGATAGAAGTTATAAGGCAAAATTAATTAGGTGGATAGTAGATATTTTCCATAAAGAAAAGACACCCATATCAGAGTGTCCTTTCTAATAGTTTTTTAGCAGAAGCAACTGCATCCGATAATGATTAATAGTATAAAGAGTACAACAAGTAAAGCAAATCCGCCAGCAAAACCACAGCCTTCTCCGCAACTACCACCATAGCCCATAATAGTTTCTCCTTTAGGTAAGAGGATAAAACTAAGGTTCATTCGTGTATTTTAACGGGTTCACTTTACCTTATGTTTTTAAGAATGAATGGAGCAGGTTCTTTTTTATTTTATCGAAAGTAAACTTTTAGCCAGTAGTTTATTTTCATACTATTGATTTTTATGCGTATTTGGTGAAAAATCAAGGAGCTGCAAAAAAATACTATACCGAAATTTAGTTCGGTATAGTAACGTGCATATAAAAGATCCCACTTTGCTATATCCCCAAAAAGAGTCATAAAAATCTATGTTTTTTTAATTCAGTTGCAAACTACAAAACTTCTTTTTAAAGAAATGTATGTACATACAAATTATATTTTATTCCATAACTCTCTAACTTTTGTTCACGATAGTCTGATATTGAAAAAATATAATATTTGGTACGACATCACTTTGTTTTTTTATAAAGTTTTGTAATTAAACTATAATATTGTATTTTTTTTGTATTATTGAAATTAGTAATAATAAAATGTATTATTGAAAAGCACAATTTATAATTCAAGTAATCAGGACTATGCGTCTATTATAATTTGAACATTCAGAAATTATAATATTGTCTAAAAATGAGGTGAGATTCATAGAAACAGTAAATATTAAATGGTATGGAATGTATAGTATAAATGATTTTTATAATAGGGAAGAAGCTTCTAAGAAGGGGATATTTGCAATCTCTAGAGTATGTGCTAAGAATGTAACATTGCTATATATAGGACAAACCAAAAGAAGCTTTATACAAAAGATAAGGGAACTTAATAAGGAGTGGCCTTTCGATGAGAGCGAATTAAAGATTACATTAGGAATAATAGAATTTCCTAGTGGTGAAATTTACTCTGAAAAGAAGGTAAAAGAGATAAAATCCCTTTTGATTTTACGACATACCCCATTAGAAAACGAAACATCTTTATTATACTATAGAGGGAAATTTAATTTAAAAATTATAAATAAGGGAAGAAGAGGTTTAATTGTTAAAAAGCTTTCTACAGGAGATCTAATGTGGACATAATCGGAATCACCTTTGAATAAAATTGAAGGTTTCTTAAGTGCGGAAGCTTATCAATTTTTAATGTATTAAACTATTTTGAATGACATATGTCAGATGCTTGAAAAAAATAAATTTTATTATGACATGAGATCCTGTAGGAAAGTGTAGTTTATTTCTATTATTTAATAAAATATTAAGAAAATTATAGAGATAATACATAAAGAGTAGAGGAGAAAGTAAACGCGGAGGTTTGAAGAATGGGACAAGTAAGTAGATTTCAAGAAAAACAACAGAATCGTCGTCAAAAGGCAATTTTTAATATTGCATTTACTTTAATATTAGTGACAGTTGGTATAGTGACATACCAGTTATTTACCGCTTCTAATACATCAAAGAAAGCAATTGCTCAAGAAAAGAAAGCARCAAAGATAGAAGAGAAGAAAACTGAAGATAAAGAAACAGCAAAGATAGAAGAGAAGAAAACTGAAGATAAAGAAACAGCAAAGATAGAAGAGAAGAAACAGCAAAGATAGAAGAGAAAGAAAACTGAAGATAAAGAAACAGCAAAGATAGAAGAGAAGAAAACTGAAGATAAAGAAACAGCAAAGATAGAAGAGAAGAAAACTGAAGATAAAGAARCAGCACAGCTAGAAGAGAAATCAAAAGCAGAAAAATCGGTAAAAACAAACGGAAATGAAAATAATGAGGAAGAAAAAGCGGCATCTCAAGAAAAGGGTTCTCAAACTAATCCTTCTTGGAAGCCAATTGGTACCGAGCAAGGAGCAAAACCTGAAATGAAATTTAAAGAAGGAACAGTAGATTGGAGTGAGATGAAAAAAGCAATTTCTTATGCTGTTGATGTTCCAGAGAGCCAATTGATTTTCGATTTTATTGGGAATAATGGTAATAATAAAGCCTACGGTAATGTACGAGATAAGCAAAATAATAAAAAATATAAGGTTAATATTGATTGGGTAGAAAATCAGGGGTGGAAACCAGCATCTGTTCAGGTGGTAAGATAAATAATAGAAATGTAATGATGTAAATCAGCTGTCCATATGGGCAGCTGATTATTTTTTTGCTTAGCTTATTTTAAAAAAAACGCTGGTGGTACCTCGTTGAGAAATATGAATCAAATCTATATTTTGTTTTATTTACCTCACTATTTTATCCATAACTTCTTTATATTTATGATAGTAATTAGTTTCAAATAAATATGGGGATAGTTGGACTAAACAAAATGTTCCTTATAAGTAGTAAGTATCTTTTGCGATTTTAATTTATAATTATTTATAAAAAAGAAAAGACACCCTAAGGTGCCTTCCTTCGACTTGAACCATCTTAATTTTAATAATATATTGGACTCCCATCCAAATATTATTTTACCATGTTAAGTTATTTTATTCATTGAGAAATATGTTTTAAATCTATATTTTTAAAAAATATATAGATTTGAACAATATGTATACGAGCCGCATATCAAAAAAAAGACACTCTCAAGAGTGCCTCTCCTTAGCAGCCGAATCCGCCGCCCCAACAGCTAGCGCCAACGATGATTAATAAGATGAAGAGCACAACAAGTAAGGCAAATCCGCCGCCGAAACCACAGCCTCCACCACAACTACCGCCATAGCCCATATTAACTCCTCCTTCCATAAAGACCATTTATTAATGGATTTAATTTAATTTATGTTTTTAAGGATGAATGGAGCAGGTCCTTAAAAAAATAAAAGGATTTTGGAAGTTAAAAAGAGTTGACGACCTTATTTTTGTCACCGGTATTTTGTCTTCTACATATTGTATTTTATTCTGTGTATTGGGGGAAGGAGGATCTTATGGCTAATTCTGAGATGATTTTACGTTTACTTACGGATTTAAAGATTGAACAACAATTGTTGAAAGAACAGTTAGAAAAAATGCAAACAGCTGTGACTATTCTTGAAGAAAAATCAGTGACGCTTAAAGAAAAACCAGCGACTCTTAAAGAAAAAACAATGACTCCTGAAGAAAAACCATCTGTTACAAAGCAAAGAGCTTTTTCTGGACGCCCAACATCTTTTCGTGATTGGAGAGCATCTAGTCAAAAAAATTAGGGAATGTTATGTGAAATGATAAGTAAAAAAGTACAGTCTGCTGTAGAAAAGACTGTACTTTTTTATGTCAGTAGAGAATGTTAAGGTAGACGTATTTATTTGGCCTATTCCACTTTTAATTGGAGTTCTTTATCTAACTTATCATTATTAATTTTTAAAGTTAATCCTTGCGTGTTTTTCGGTACATTAAATACAATGTTTCCTTCCGAACTTTCATTAGGATTAACAATATTAAATTTGAATGTGGAGATATTTGCAGCTTTAAGTACTGACTGATATTCATTGGAAATGTGATATTCTCTTCCAAATCCATCAATTAATTTAAAGTTGTTGATATCTAGTGTAATGGGTTCTTCTTTGTGATTATAAACTGCGATATCTAATACTTTAAAGACACCTTGTGCTTTAACTTCTCCAGTCCCTAGAACATCTAATGACTCGGCAGATCCCATTGACATGTATACATCAGAGGAATCTACATTGGTAGGAAGTTCTTTTTGCGGAACCTTACGATTAAGTTCGTTATTCTCTGTTTTTTTTGAAGTCTTTTGCTCGTTTTTCGCAGATGTATCATGTGAACTGCAAGCTGATACTCCAAACAAGAATGTGCTACATAATAATGATGTTAATAACTTTTTGTTCATCGTTTGTTTCTTCCTTCCAAAATAGAAGCACTTTTAATGAGTGCTATATATATTTATCTTTATATGTATTACATTTTATATCTTATTATATTGATTTTGGAAGGAAAAGGGAAAATATTGTGCATTTCTCTGATTCGAATTATTTATCTGTCTAAAAGTTGAAATTAAAATGAGCCCCATAAATGATAAACCATTCCACTAACAAAAAACACTAATCCTAAAAATAAAACAATTAAAGCAAGCACTCCATTTTTATTATGTTCCATAAAATTAGCTCCTTTTTCATTTACTTACATACAAAAGCCTCTAGTCGTAATTATAGCTAAAGACTTTAATCTTCATACTTTGTAGTTTATAAAAAAGTTGTACTTCTGTATTAATTTGGAATATGATTATTTAAAGAGAAGGTGATGAGTACATGCAGGAAACAAAACAATTCCCACTTATATCGGGAAATCTCTCATTAGATTTAGTAAATACAGAGTTAGTTAAGCGTGGACAACGTTATGATTTATTAATAACAGATGAAGATGTATTAGAATGGCTATATGTAATAAAGGTTAATCTTCCTTTTTTGAATGGAAAAACATTTATAGGGATTCAAGAGCGAATGAAGCTGGTTACATCTAGTATATTAGAAATAAGAAATATAATGAGAAAGCAGTTTGAGGCAATTGCTGATCAGCACGAAATTTCCAATGATTTTATTACGTATTTAGAAAAACAAATTGAGAAAGCACCGTTTACATATAAAATCATTGAACAGCAGCTAGTACCTATCCCGGTTGGAGAAATCGAGGATGTACTCACATCGTTAATTGCATTTGATGCTTTAACTTTAATAGTAGAAAATAAGCTTATTTCCCTTAAAAGGTGTTCAAACCCTGACTGTGTTTTATTATTTATAGATAAGAGTGGAAAACGAAAATGGTGTTCTATGAAAATATGTGGGAACCGGAAAAAGGTAGCAAAATTCCAGAATCGAAAATGTGAAGAAGTTTAGGGAATCAACTTATAACAGTTGATTCTTTTTTTGTATTCTTGAAATAACCCTTAAAATTAACGTTTACAGGTTAGTTATGTCAGGTTATAATTGTTGGTAAATAAAGGAGGAGAACGATGGATAATATAACAGCAACTAAGCAGAAAGATCCTCAACCAATAAGTGTACGATATTTTACAAAAATGAAAGGGAAAGGAAGAAGCCCATTACAAGTAAATGTAAAGGACTCTTTAACGGGACTACTAGGGGGATTTTTAACAATTCTTACCTTAACATATTTAACGAGCATAACCTCTACAGAATTATTAATGGCTCCATTTGGGGCGAGTTGTGTATTAGCGTTTGGAGTTTGGAATGCGCCATTATCTCAGCCGCGTAATATTATTGGAGGACATTTGATTTCAACTTTCATCGGTCTATCAATATATCATTTGTTTGGGAATGAATATTGGACAATTGCTTTAGCGGTGGGGATGGCAATAGCCGTTATGATGTTAACGAGAACGACGCACCCTCCAGCAGGCGCCGATCCGATTATCGTTATTTTAGGGGCAAATAGTTGGAGTTATTTAGTAACACCAGTTTTAATTGGCTCCGTTGTTATTGTAGTTATTGCTTTATTCATTAATAATATGAGTAGTAAAAGAAATTATCCAACTTTTTGGATGTAGTTTGTGAAGTGAAAAATAATTTAAGTGAGTATTCTATTCTTACTATGTTTTCATTTCACATACATTTTAGTTTACAAAGAAAAGACACCCATATAAGAGTGTCTTTTCCAATAGTTTTTTAGCAGAAGCAAGAAGCTCCAACGATGATTAATAAAATAAACAATACAACTAATAGTGCAAATCCTCCAGAAAAACCGCAGCTTCCACCGCAACTACCGCCAAATCCCATAATAGTTCCTCCTTTAATAAGAGGGGAAAACAAAGGGTCACTCGTGTTTTTTAACGGATTCCATTTACTTTATGTTTTGAAGTATAAACATGAGCGGGTCCTTTTGAAAATAAAAAAGACACCTTGAGGTGCCTTTTGTCCAATGTAATTTCATTAATATTCGTTAGCATAAAACTCTTTTATTAATTTTATTTCATTTGTATCTGGATTAAACTTAAATATTTTAATTTGATTAGATTCGTCTTTGTATGCAAATGTATTCTCACCAACTTGGGTCATATTGCTCGTGTTTACGATAGGTTCACTACCGTGATCAGTGATTTCCACAGTTTTCTCACGATCCCAGAATGCAATGACAATAATCAAAACGATAAGACATACACGTATAAAACGTAATTCTCTTGCAACAGGATGTTCCATCTGTTAGTCTCCTTTACTGTTTGATAGATTCTGTTTATAAAAGAGATAATTCCTAGGAATAGAATATAAATAAAAAAGACACTTTTTAAAGTGTCTTTTTTATTTTAGTTATGCGCATTACTTAATAAGACGCTAGTTCCTCAGTCTGGCTATGAGTAACTATGTAGGGTGATTTCATTATAACATTTTAACCAGTAATGGGTCTATATGGAATTTATTTGATTTTAATTTTGATTATTCATAACTATTTGTTAAGTGTTTAGATGAAGGAACTAAGCTTGTTTTAGAAGAGTATTTAGATGAACTTGATATAGGTGCTATGTCTTATACATTGGTCTTGCGGCAATACAACTGGAGAAAGGGGAGGTTTGCATTAATCGAGCGAGGGGAAAATCGTGAGCTTTGGGAAGAAGCTGATGTAGAAGATTATGAAGAGAGAAAGTTTTACATACATTAAAAGCACAGCTGATAAAGTGTAGAGTTATATTTCCCTTTACACGAACATAACGGTATAATATAGTTAAGTTAAGTAAACTTAACTATTAAGTGAAACGAAATAAAAGCATGGAGGATGCTATGACTAGAACGTATAAAGAAGTAATTAATGAAATGAATCGAGCCTATACGGAACTCTATATTTTACTATTTCAAGATTTAAAGGATGAGTTCGGTCTTACTGGGCAGCAAGAGAGCATGTTATTTCATATTCATTTAAATGAAAACACGACAGCAAATAACATTGCGAGTACGTTTAATATAACGAAAAGTGCTGTGAGCCAAGTTTTATCGAAATTGGAAAAACAACAGATGATTTCAAAACAAGTAAACCCTAATAATAAAAGGGAGTATTTTCTTACACTTGGTCCAAAAGGTAGTAAGTATATAGAGCGGTTGTCTGAGTTAGATGATGTATTAATTGAGAAATACTTTTCCAAAATCGATATAAATGCCCTAGAGCAAATGACCGATACGTTAACGAAAATAAATAAAGTGATATTGGAAGAAAAGCAGAAGGATATTGATTGTAATGAGTAAGAAGCAAGATGAAACAATTAGTAGAAAGGAGGGGAAGCATGTGATGAGTTACATACCGAATATGATTACGATAGCAAATTTTGTGTGTGGGCTTTGGGCTATTCACGCTGTTTTCGTTCACGATATTTATTTGGGAGCAGTTTTTATTATTACGGGTATGTTGTTTGACCTTTTTGATGGCATGGTCGCTCGGAAACTTGATTCTGTTTCGGAAATAGGCGGAGAGCTAGACTCATTTGCGGATTTAGTTACTTTTGGTGTGGCACCGTCTATTCTTGCATATAGTGCTTCGTTAAAAGATTTACAGTCTATCGGGATGATATGTGCCCTCGCGTATAGTATTTGTGGAATGCTTCGGCTTGCGAGGTTTAACACACGGCAAAGCAAACTCCCAACATTCATCGGAATGCCCATTCCATTTGCGGCGATGTGTATCCTCATTTTATGCCGCCTAAATAATCCAGTTTCCGTGGCATTTGGTACATGCGTACTCGCTTATTTAATGGTGAGCAAAATCAAATTTCCTCATTTTAAAAAAGATATAGCTGAAAGCTTGAAGCCTGAAAGATTGGATTGATGATACGGAACTACAATGAGAAAGATAAAGGAGAATAACATGATTCGTATGGCACTAAGATCGTTCAACATACAAATGTATTGTTTGCTAGGCGTAATGTTATTGGGATGGTTGATGACACCTTTTTCAGCCCAGTTTGTAGGGATAAGTATTGGCCTTTTGGTGAGTATGTACTGCGCCTGGATTTTAGGAAGGCGTATTGAAAAGTTCGGAGATAGCATTGTAAAAAAAGAAAAAGCACCGATGCTCGGAATGATGAATCGGTTCGCAGCCGCAATACTAGGTGCAATTATTATGTATGAAATAGAACACCATGAATTCATGTGGACATTTACTGCTGGAATCATGGGGGGATATTTCTTGGTTATTATTAATTTGGGGTATTACAGTATGAGGGATGCGGAGGAATAAAGAAAAGACACCCTAAGGTGCCTTCCTTCGACTTGAACCATTTTCATTTAATACGAATCTATCCGTATTACCCCTTTGTTATAAATGTAAACACACCCTATAAAACAGAATCATCTATATACACCAGATTGTTAGTTCATAAAATACAAGAAATTTGAGATTAGTATCGGAGTAAAGCCACATCCCCTAAAATGATTGATATGTTACGCCTATCAAAAGAATCTGCTTTATAGAACGTGTCCACAGTTTATATTTTACTATATTTAATATTCATTAAGTGTATTTTTTGTTAATATGTATAATTACATAAAGTTGAAGGCGAAAGAGAGTATGCTTTCGTATTGTGTAATGAAGAAAAAACACTTTAAGGTGCCTTCTTTCGATTGGAATCATCTTAATTGTATTGCGTCGTTATCATATAAGAAAAAAGACATCAATTAAGATGTCCTTTTTTCTTTGTAAAATTGGTGTTAAGAAGGTATAACCTATGAATAATATAACAATCATCGAGTAAGTTTATTATAGCAGCGATAAATAGGGTTTTTATATGTAATATTACATATATATAGATTTATTTATGTTTTATTTGTATATTTTAATTGTCTGTTCCTTGTTTTAATTCGTTTAGTTATATTATTTTTTGAGTGCTCCAGCAATGGAGCCTTTTTTTAGTATTCTATTTTGATGATGTTCCATAAGATTAGCACCTTTTAAAGCTGTTTTTATATAAAAAGCCTTTAACTTGTAATTATAGCTATAGGCTCTAAGTGTCATACTGTATAGTTTATAAAATCTTATAAGAAGAATAACCAGTATTTTATATAGAATTTATCCCGCTATTTGCCGGGCTGCCTGTAAACGCCCAAGTGGTGAGAGCTGATTAAAGTTTCACTTTATAATGTTTTTTATCCAATTTGGAATTGAAAATGTACTAGCTTGATAATGAAGCTAGGTTATTAGAAGTGAAAAATTTTAGTTTTATTATAATTAATAGAAATGAAAGTAGTGTAAATATAAATCCACTCCAAATAAGTTGATGAATACCTAAGTTTGAAATGAACCAGCCTCCAATAGTTGTTCCTAGAGTAATTCCGAGATTTGAGAATGAAACGAATAGGCTATTACCAAATTCGGGTGCTTCTCTTGCTTCAATTATTAACCATGTTTGACCAACAATTAATCCACCAGCATGCACGATTCCCCAAATGAATACCATAAAAATCATTGGAACAAGATAAGAACCTAAATAATAAACCAATATGTAAACAATAGAATATAAAATAGGGAACGATATTACTGTATTTACTATGCTTCTTTGCAAGAGACTACCAAATAAATGATTGCCTAAAATCATAACTATACCAAATATGAATAGCATGATACTGATGAGAGATCCATTCATGGAAGTTACTTTTGCAAGGTACTCGGCGAAGTAGCTGTATACGGAAAACATAGCTGCAAAAAGGAATGTGATGGTTAAAATATTTAACCATAATCCTGGTTTGCCGAGTATACGAATTTGTTTGCCGAAAGACATTTTTTCTTTAACGGGCATAGAAGGAAGTGAGATTAGCATTCCAATGAATGCAAGGGCGTTAATAAGCGCTCCGAATAAGAAAGCAATTTCTAATGAAAATTGATCTGCAAGGTAAGAGGTTAATGGTACACCTAGTGCAAAGCCAACCGTAATTCCCATGAAAACTTTTGTAACCGCTTGACCACTCTTTTCAGGAGGGGCAAGTTTAGCAGCTGTTACAAGAGCGATTGAAAAGAAGAGTGGGTGAAGTGCTGCTGGTAAAATACGAAAAACAAGCATGATTTCAAATTGTGTTGTATAAGCGTAGATTATATTTGAAATAACAAAAACAAAGATGACTGTTAATAAAATTATTTTGCGATTAATACTAGAAATGAGCAGAATTAAAAACGGACCAGAAATAGCAACGACTAGTGCGAATATAATTACTAAAAATCCTGCTTGTGCAGTTGAAATGCCAAATTTCTGAGTGATTTGTGGTAATACGCCGACAATACCCATCTCGGTAGTAATAATTCCAAACACCCCTATTGCTAGTGTAAGAATAAGTAAAGGACTTACTTTTTTCATTTGTAAAACTCTCCATTCTTATTATTATTTTGAAAGTAAAATCGATTTATTAAAAAAGAAATGAGCATGATTGGATGTCAATAGTATTAGAATTATGTAATGTTAAATACAAAGACAGATATCTAAATAACTAGATATGATATGTTAAAAAAATGCTCCTTTCTATGTTTCTTACTTTTATAGGTAGCGAAGTTTTAAAAAGAATGTATTGGACAGCTATATAAAAGTAGAATGTGTGAAAGCAAATAATCGATTGGTAGGTTGATTATTTGCTTTCATTTTATAATTCGTTTTGAACGTATTCAGAAAACTCTCGTATTGTTTTTTCATTTCGGCGATAGTAGGTCCATTTTCCAATTCGGTCAGATTGTAGTAAACCTGCTTTTTTCATAGTTAATAAATAACTAGAAATAACCGATTGGGCTAAGCCAGTTTTAAGCTGGATATCTCCTACGCACACTCCAACTTGAAAACTAAGGCCTTGCTCTAGATAAGCTTTTTCATCGAAATGGTTTTCTGGATTTTTCAACCATGATAAAATTTGACATCTTGTTTCATTTGACAATGCTTTATAAATTAATAAAGGTTCCATAAGGATATTATATCTACTTTTATAGATTTGTAAATGGGTTTGTGTGATTTTAAGGGAAGAAGGTATAGTTGATCCCCTCGAATAGGAACAGGGTGCTCTTGATCTGTACCTTTTGTAAAGGACATTCTAAAAAAAGTTAGGCAACCTAAAAAAGATGATTTCTGTATGCAAACAGGAGTCATTTTCTTTAAATTCTATTGATAGCAAGAGTGATTATAGTACGTCATATATTTCTTAATTTCATGTGTTAACTGAACAAACGATTCACATGAGTTTATATATGCTGCATCGGTTAAAGTATTACAGGCAAAAATGATAGTATTGTTAGGTTTAAGCATGTTGTTGCCTAGCTATCAATGGCGGATTCCTAAGAAGAGTAATAATAAAACCCAACTGAAGATTTAAGAAAAATTTTATGTTTATCCCACTCTTTATTTTAAAAGTTTTTCCTATCCTATAAATGACTTACATCATGAAGGAGACTAAAAAAGACAAAGTCATAGATGAAAATGTAAAGTTAGGGGATTCTACATGCATACAGGAGTTTTGATTAGTTATTTGTATACGTATTTTTTTACTATAATTTTTTGTATTGTGTTTCAAATTGGATTTTATTTTAAAGCGAAAAACAATATATCTATTCGGCATTTTTTATGGGTGTATGTTTTTCTATTCTACCTTTCGCTAGTGTATAAGGTGACGCAAATCGCGACTGTATGGGATATAAGTAGATATGAAACGTGGATTCGTGTAAGTCAAATCAACTTGACTCTATTTGATACGCTAGGTAGTACTACGTATCTTTTGAACATTGTACTGTTTATGCCGTTAGGTTTTTTATTACCGACTATTTGGCCGCAGTTTAGAAAGATAAAAAACACCGTATGCGCGGGATTCTTTTTTTCATTGGCAATTGAGTTAAATCAATTACTAAATAATAGAATTACAGATATTGATGATTTATTTACGAATACCCTTGGGGCAATTATTGGGTATGTCTTATATAAAGTATTATATACAGCGTTATTTAAATTGATATTGAAAAGAGAGGAAAAAAAGCTTGATACAAACTCGTCTCTAGTCATAAAATACGAGGCTGTTTTTTGTTTAGTGTGTTCATTTGTAGGTGCGATGTTCATTTATTATCCAGCTTTATTTGGAAGACCTGTAATCATTCAGTGAGGTGAGTATGAATTTCTTTTGAACGCTCGAGCGATATTTCAATTTGTAAAAAGCCTTTAACTTGTTATAGTTAAAGGCTTTTATCATCATAATTTTTACTTACCAATTACCCACTCTAACATCCGCCTTCAACCACTTCACCCAATCCAAATCCTCTACCTTAAGCAAACTGAGCGAAACACCCTTCATATCTAAAGAAGTCAACAGCGTACCAACCTTTACGAACTCCACATGTAATCCTTCCAGCTCACACAAACGGCGAATGTCATTCGCGAAAATATATTGTTCCATTAATGGTGTCGCGCCGAGTCCATTAATGAGGATAGCGAAATTGTCTCCTTTTCTCCAGCGATAAATGCTTTTTAGTTTGTTCATCAGTTCGATCGCTAATATTTCAGAAGAGGATAGCGCTTCTTTACGGTAACCTTTTTCGCCATGGATGCCGACGCCGTAAAACACTTCATCATTGTTTAATGTGAATGAAGCTTTTCCTTTTACTGGATCGTTGGCAGGGGAAAGGGCAACTCCTAATGTGTGTAAGTTTTCAGTAATAGAACGGCCGAGTGCTGTTAGTTCTTCTAAAGAATGTCCTTCAAGAGCGGCCGCACCAATTATTTTTTGAACGAAAACAGTGCCAGCTACGCCGCGTCTTCTTTTATTAAAAGAAGCATCATCTTCAATTGAAACGTCGTCATTTACGATGATGTGGTCAATTTTTCTTCCTTCTTCTTTAGCAATTTGCTTTGCCGTTAGAAAGTTTTCAACGTCATCTTTAAAGTTTTTAATGATGAATAAAATATTTTT
Source organism: Bacillus sp. Root131 (assembly GCF_001429475.1). Taxonomy (NCBI): domain Bacteria; kingdom Bacillati; phylum Bacillota; class Bacilli; order Caryophanales; family Bacillaceae; genus Bacillus; species Bacillus sp. Root131. The sequence goes on along the minus strand of NZ_LMJQ01000007.1, from coordinate 32,330 downwards.
ATCTTTCGGCATGAGGCGAGTTGCCGCCAAAATTTGTTCCACTGTAGGCGGAGTGAAGATGCTTCCGTTTACTGCTGCCGTAAGCATTCCTTTTCCTACATAGCCAATATCAGCGGGTTCATGCCCGCTACCACCGCCGCTTATTATAGCAACGTTTTGCTTCAGTTTTTCAATATCTTTTACATAAATGATGTTATTTGTTTCGTCGTAATTTACTTTGTCGTTATGTTCAAAATAAAAGCCATGCATCATATCTTGAACAATATTTTGTACATCATTCATAATCTTTTTCATTGCTTTTGCCACCCTTTAATTACTTTGCTGACTGCTCCAGTAATAGTAGTAATTGATTGTTTATCATATTTTTCATGAGAGAAGACATAATGGATGGATTTACTTCGCACTTGCTTTCAATCCAATCTTTTATCGTTCCAACGAAGCCGTGACTATAAAAGGAGGCAATCGTATTTTTCGTTTCAATAGAAAGAGTTAAGCCACAGTTCACGGATAGTTCATCAATAATCTTCATATATAAGTTTTTCGTGTGCTCAAATAAATAGTGATTAAACGAGTTTTGTTCAATGACTTTAAAAGCATTTCGGTAAAATTTTTGATTTTCGTAAAAGTAATCAAATAATAAATCGAAAATATTTTCCCATGTTTCATAGTCGAGAAAGTCGATAATGTTTTCCTTCGTTTCTTCTCTATAAATCCAGCTTAATAGTTCAAATTTATCTTTAAAATGATAATAAAAAGTTTGCCTACGCATTTGACAGTGTAACATAATATCGCTCACTGATATTTTATGAAACGACTCTGTTTCCATTAAATATTTCAATGAGTTCGCGATTATTTTTTTAGAAATTATAGAAGAGGTCATCTGAATCATCCCTAGAATGTTAGTAATATAAAAATCCTATCTATAAATGAGAGCGGTGTCTTTAGACAGATTGTCCATTTTGTCCGTTTACTATAAAACGCTTTCATTTTAACATGAGTAGTAAGAAGAAGATTTCAAATATATCACAATATATTAAAGGAATTGAGGGATAATCACAATGAAAAAGATTATAAACAAACCAGAAACATTAGTAATGGAAATGTGTAACGGAATGGTTATGGCTCACCCAGAGCTTGAACTTTTGAAAAAATATAAAGTTATTAAGAAGAAAGAAATGAACGAAAACAAAGTAACATTAATTAGTGGCGGCGGTAGTGGCCATGAGCCGGCACATGCAGGATTAGTCGGAAAAGGAATGTTAGATGCGGCGGTGTGCGGAGATGTGTTTGCGTCACCTTCACAAATTCAGGTGTATCAAGCGATTAAAGAGACAGCTAGTAAAAAAGGAACGTTATTAATTATTAAAAATTACAGCGGCGATATTATGAATTTCAAAAACGGAGCTCATTTAGCGACGGAAGATGGAATTGAAGTCGACTACGTAAAAGTGGATGATGATATTGCGGTAGAAGATAGCCTATATACAGTAGGACGCCGCGGCGTTGCGGGAGTTATTTTAGTTCATAAAATTGCCGGCGCAGCAGCGGAAGAAGGTATGGATTTAGGAGCGGTGAAAGCTGTAGCGGAAAAAGCAGCGGCTAACGTGCGCACAATCGGTTTAGCGTTAACTTCTTGTACAGTTCCAGCGAGCGGATCACCTACTTTCACACTTGCGGAAGATGAAATGGAATACGGCGTAGGTATTCACGGCGAACCAGGAATTAAGCGTGAAAAAATGCTGTCAGCAGATGAACTAGCTAACCGTATGACAAATGATCTTGTAAAAGATTTAGGAGTAAAAGATGGCGAGGAAATCGCACTTCTAGTTAACGGTTTTGGCGGAACACCACTGCAAGAACTTTACTTATTTAACAACGCAGTGACGAGAGAATTAGCTGCTAGAAACATTAAAATCAATAGAGTATTCGTCGGTAACTATATGACAAGTATCGATATGGCTGGCATGTCTTTAACAGTGATGAAGTTAGATGATGAGTTAAAAACATTACTATCAAAAGAGTGTAATACACCAGCGTTTAAAGTAGATGGGTCAGTTGAAAGTGTAGAGTACGTGAATGTACTTGAAGAGAAAGAAGAGAAGGAAGTTTCCTTTGAAATAGAAACAGCGGAAGAGCATGCTGTGATTAAGGATAATGTTATTACATTAAACAACATGATTTATCTCGTTGATAAAATGAGCGACGTTATTATTAAAAACGAAGTACCGTTCTGTGAGTTAGATACACACGCAGGTGACGGCGACTTCGGAATGAGTGTGGCAAAAGGATTTAAGCAATTAAAACGTGAGTGGCATTCTATTGTAAATCAAGAGAACGTAACGATTGGGTCATTCCTTGACGGTTGTTCAATGATTATTATGGAACATTGCGGCGGCGCATCTGGTCCAATTTGGGGTGGTGCATTCCGCGCAGCTAGCAAAGCAGCAGGCGAAAAACGTGAGCTAACAGTGAAAGAATTCGCTGAAATGTTGCAAGCAGCACTTCAAGGTATACAATCTATCGGAGAAAGATCATTTGGTAGAGGAGCGGTAGTTGGTGACAAAACACTTGTTGACGCACTTGCTCCATGTGTAGACTCTTGGTTAAATAGCGCTTCAAACGAAGAAGACATGAAAACTGCTTTTGAAAAAGGAGCAGAAGCAGCAGTTAAAGGAGCGGAGTATACGAAAGAAATCGTAGCTCGCATGGGCCGCGCCGGTACAGTTGGTGAAAGAAGCTTAGGCTATCCAGATGCAGGTGCACATGCACTTGGAGTTATCTTTACGGAGATTGCTGGTAGTTTGAAATAGGATTAAGAAGATCCCTTCTACCTTAAGGTAGAAGGGATCTTCTTAATATTGTTTTTTGATATGTATATTGCTAAATATGTTCCAATAATTGATCCTATTGTATTAAGAATAATATCATCTACATCAAAAGAACGACCTATAAAAGGAACTAGTATTTGGAGAAGTTCAATTGAACAACTTACTCCCATGCATATAAGTATGTTTATGGTTAATTTATTAACGAATTTTATATATAGCATGAATGAAAATGGGATAAATAAAACAATATTCCCTATTATATTTTTGAAAGAGATAAATATTGATTTGTTTTCAACAAAATCAAACATACTATAAAAAGGTATATAGTTATGTATTCTATTTATAGTATATAGTTCTGGATCTAGTTTTATTGGGAATATAGTTAAACTTATTATAAATATAATTGAACTATAGAAAGTGAAATTAAGAATCTCTTTTTTATGTTCAATTTTAGTTTTATTTATTATTTTATAACTAATAAATAAAAAGTAAATTATGAGAAACAATGTTATAAAACCTGTGTTTTTTAATTCCATTATTTTCATCTCCAAAATGATCATTCGCTAATTAATTTTTTAATAGATCAATTATTTTTGTTCTTTTTTTACTGAATACCATTATAAACAGTACTAAAATATTGATTGTTAGTATTAAAGTTAAACTAAACCATAGAGGTAAATTAAAAGTTGGTATTGTTCCTAAGTTCATAATTTTCAAAGTGATAGGGATAAAGACTGTTGTTAATTTCATAATTAAGTTTGAAAAAATAATTCCTAGAAGAAATCCGATAGTTGCAAATAAGGTATATTGAATTAAGAATGTTAAAAATATTTCCTTCCAAATAAACCCGGATATATAATAAATTATCATTTCTTTAACTCTTTTTTGCATATTTCTTTGGATAAAAAAGTATAAGCTTATGATTATTGAAAGTTTAACTATAATAAAAATTATTAAGAATAAATTTGTTATTTCTTCATGGCGTATTCGATAAAAATAATTTTGTATAAATAGAATAAATTTAAAATTGAAATATAATCCAATCGTTCCAATTGTATTATATATAATAATCCAAATGTATTCGTTAGAGATTATAAATGAATTTTTGATTTGTTTATTGATAAGCGTAAACATTTTTTTGTATGTCATAATCTTACGTCTTAGTTAATTTAGTCGGTTGAATTTTCGCGATTTTAAACAAGGAAATCAGACTGCTTAAAATTGGTATTGTTATACCTAATATAAGACAGATGATATTAGATAATATAAAATCGTTTATATCAATTTTAAAATCAGCAAAATATATAGTAAGAAATTTATTTGAGAGAAATTTTATTATTATTAGTAGTGACCCAGAAATAATTAGATTTAACAATACACTTAAACCACTAATAAATAGAGTTTCTATCGAGAAACATTTTAAAATATCTAAATTTAAATATCCTACGGTCTTTAAGATACCAATTTCATTCATTCTTTCTCGTATTGATTCTAAAGTATTTGAAATTATATTAAATATAGAAATTATTAATGTTAGTGACAAAAGCAAGAAACCTATCATCTTTATATAAGAATGAATATCTTTTATGTCTCCAAGCTCTGATTTTAAAATAACGTTAAATTTTTCTTTTTCAATTATGCTTTTTATGTTGTTCAAATTTTCATATTTGTTAACTACTACAGCCATATTTTGTACATTAGTTTCTTTTTGGAAACTAGTATTTAGATTTAGTAAATCAGAATAAGGAATATAGAATGTGTCAGGTGTATCAAATGTAGTTGTTGGATCATATACACCTACTACTTTGAATTTATATTCCCCATATGTATGACCAGTTTGATTGTATATTTTATATTTTAATGTAATATATTCCCCTATAAAATCTGCACCATTTAAAAAATTGTTTTTTTCTTTAGTTAATCCTATTTCATAACCTAGAGGATCTAAGGAAAATTCAGTTGGTATAAGGGCAACGTTCTTGGAGTTTTCATATATTCCATTTCCTTTTACTATATTGGGTGAAATTTTATCTAATGCGGGTTTAAGGAATATCTCTCTCTTGGTTAGATTTTGATTTTTTTCAATCTGAACTTCTCCGCCATTATTACTAATCCAAGGATAAATTTTAATAATATCTTTATGGTTATTGAATTTTTCATAAATTTTCTCTTTGTTATCATCGCGTGTTCCTGTTTCTACAATTAAAGTTTTGAAATCAACAGTATTAAGTAATTTTGTTTGTATGAAGTTGTTGAGTCCGTTTGATATACAAATGGTTAATGTTAATAATATTAAAGCAATTGTTGTAATTAATATATTGATTGTATTTTTTTTTCTTCTTCTTAATAAGTTAACTGTAGCTAATTTTATATAAAGCTTTATTTTCAATGCTTTTCCTCCAATTCCCCATTTTTTAACTCGTAAATTGTATCGGTATAATTTTTCACGCTTTCATTATGAGATATAACAACAACTGATTTTCCTATATTCACTAATTCTTTGAATATATTAAATATATTTGATTCATTTTCTTTATCTAGATTACCTGTTGGTTCATCTGCTAAAATACAATCTGGATCGTTAGCTAATGCTCTTGCGATTGCTATACGTTGCTGTTCTCCTCCAGATAATTCATTTGGGAAATGATGTTTTCTATGCTCTAAACCAACTAATTTTAATAACTCATCAGCTCTTATTTCCATATCATGATAATTGTATTTTGGATTAACATACATTGGTAACATTACATTTTCATAAGCTTTCAATAAATTATTTAGGTGATATGATTGAAAAACAAACCCTATAGTAGACATTCTTAAAAATGCTGCTTCTTTAGGTTTTAAGTTAGAAGTTTGTTTCCCATTTATATATATTTCTCCTTTGTCTGGGATATCGAGTAATCCTAATAAGTGCAACAATGTACTTTTTCCAGCGCCAGATTTCCCAACTATAGAATAAAAATTATTTTTTTTAATTTCTAAATTCACATTATCTAGTATGACTAAATTATCTTTATACTCTTTATAGATGTTATTTGCATAAATTAATGTATTACTCATAAAATACTCCTTAGTATAGATTAAAAACCAAGTATTTGTATTTAAAACACAAATACTTGGTTTTTGGTTTATTTTATCTTGAAGACATTACTACAGGATCAGCTGTCAATCCTTCTCTATCGGATGTACTAAAGTGGTAGAAGTATTTGCCGCTTTTTACATATCCTAAATTTTTATTATTAGTGTAATATCCAGTTAGATTTACTATGCCGCTAGCGTGTGTAGTATGTGACCATGAACCACCAGTGCGAACGCTAGTGCTTACACTAGTATGATTTCCACCTTCTTTATAACTAGTTGGTGTCATTTTTATATTATGAGTTCCTGCAGAAAAACTTCTCTTTGCTCCGGTTACCGTTGAGTTTGAGCTTATATCTAAACTTGAAGAATATGAGCTAGCTGAAGCTACAAGACTTCCTGCTAGTAGACATGCCACGAATACACTACTTCCTAATGCAAATCTTTTTTTGTTTTTCATTTTTTTCCTCCTCATAAAAAATACAAACCAAATTTGGATGTTATTATTTTGATACGACTTATAAGAGTTATATTAGAATATATAGAAATAAAGATATAAAGTAAATAGGGTTCACGTCATCAAAAGTATAAAATTGTACCTTGTGTCACAATTTAGGCAAGTTTTTGACATATTTCAATTGATTTCCTGTACCTTTTGGTATGTTAAAAATCCTTAATCCGTATAACGGCTGTAATTTAAATAAGTTTATTATTAACTATAGTTTGTAGAATATAAGGGGATTTTTAATGAAAAGCATTCTATTCATTTGATTATCTTGTAGTAAGCGAAAAACGTGAGCTAACAGTGAAAGAGTTCACTGAAATACTGCAAGTAGCACTGCAAGGTATACAATCTATCGGTGAAAGATCTTTCGGTAGAGGAGCGATAGTTGGTGATAAAACGCTTGGAGTTATCTTTACGGAGATTGCGGGTAGTTTGAAATAGGAATTAGCAAGTCCCTCTGCCTTAAGGTGGAGGGATTTTTATATAGTTGATATGTAGAAGACTTCTTTCGGTGCTCTCTCTGTAAAATATGAGTTTGTTACTATTTTTGATAAAATCTTATTTCAAAACTACAACTAATATTTCTCAACATTAATATATTGAAAATAGTTAGAATATTCAAGGTGATCATTTATGAAGAAATATATTATAAAAAAAGGGGGAATTTATTTTGTTACGTCGTTTATCTATTTGTACAGTACTAACAGCTTTTATGTTTACTTTGTTTACATTTAACGGCTCTGCTTTCGCGGCTACGAATGCTACTGAAAATGAAACAGTAGTAGCAGCTTGTGCAAAGGGAGGTACGGTAGGTGTATATGGTGCAAAGATGCGCAGTGGTTACACTGTTGGATCACCTGTCTTACATACATTTAATGATGGTACGAAAATTACTGGAACATGGGTAACCGGTGAATATGTTCAAGGTCATTACAGTAATTCTAAACAGTGGTTAAAAGTTACATATAAAAGGATGACAGGTTATGTATCCCATACAACATTATATAACGTTTGCTCATAAAACTATGTACTATAATAGCTTTTGATGTATTGAGCTAATCTCTTCTAGGGATTAGTTCTTTTTTGTCTCTTAATTTTTAATGGAGCATTTTTTGAAAAAAACCAACGATTCATTAAATCGATGGTTTTATGTTTATCCCGCATTAACGGGCAGTAAGACCCACACCTCAAAATTCAGCGGAAGCAAAGAAGTTAGGTGGAGGATCACCTGCCCGTAAACGCCCCACTGATTAAAGTTTCACTTTATATATTATTCATTTGTATCTATATCAAATTTTCCGGTACTTTTTGCTTATTTGAGAGATTTCTTCAATCAAATTGTATTTTAGACTTAGTTTTTTTGTGATTGCAGCTTATCAATTTTCCAGTATGTTTGTAGAGGGTCTAAAGAGCTTTCAATATAAAACATATATTCATCTACGGTACCTGGTGCTTCAAAAGCTATTTTCAATTCTACCGTTTCATTTGGTTTAACTTGTATATCAGAAGGGTTTTGATCAAGCACCTTTCCTTTATAGATCTTTCCGTCTTTTTCATCTTTTAAGTTATATTTTAATTCTGATAGTCCAATCGTTTGACCTCGTACATTTTTTACAGAGACATTAACCATGACGGAATCGTTGCTAGCATTTAAATATGCACTTTGAACAGCGGCCAAGTAATAGCCTCCCTTAACACTCTCGCCAACTAATAAAATACCTTGTTCCAAGCGGCTCATATCTTCCTTTTCTTCAAAGTTTATTAATTCTTCATTTACATTTTTTGCGCTTGGTTCTTCTATTGGAGCATTTTCAACGGCACTATCTGTTTTATCTTGTGTGCAAGCAGCCGTAACACTGACTAATACTAGAATGAAAGTAAGTAATATAGATAATTTTCTCATAAAATTTATCTGTCTCCTTAAGTTTCTCAATTTTGTGCAGCTATACATATAAGATTAACATAATGTCTCATTATTGGCACAAAATAGGGGTGGGTTAGACATCTTATTCTTTTTAATTTTAATATACATTCGATTGGTTCTCGCGATATTTGTTAATCTTTTAAAACATTAGCTTAGTAATACCGAGGGTTATTATAGATATATTAATCATATAATTTGTCCATATCAAAATGAACGTTTTTTGCATCTAATATATTGTAAATATATTTTATTTTGAAAGGATGTGATTATATGGCTCATAAATCTACTGGGGTGTTTCGAGTTCCAGTTTCTGAAAATGGGATTATTCCAACTGCTCTCAACATTATGTTAAACAATGATTCACGCTGCCATACTAGTAATGTAACGGTAACTGTTAAGAGAAGCCGAAACACTTTTTTCCCAACTCAAAATGAATTAGTTGAAATCTCTCGTACTTTTGTTTCTTTAGAACCAAACAGAACAACTAAGATTGTATTGTTTACTCCAGAATTCCAAATAGAAGATTTCCTTGATGTCATCATTAGTGGAACTAAAGATGATGTTAAGGATGTTCTTGTATATTCTTTCTTAGCAGATTCAGTAGGGCATAATCTGCCATCTACTGTTTTCAGAAATGCAGAATACACTTTTGCTTGCTGACACCGTGATGATGTATTCTTTACGGTCGTATATCTGAATTGAAATGTTAAATAGGAGTTGATTTAACATTTATCCCGTATTAACGGGCTGCCCGTAAATGCAGCAGGCGAAAAACGTGAGCTAACAGTGAAAGAGTTCGCTGAAATGTAGCAAGCAGCACTTCAAGGCATACAATCTATCGGTGAAAGATCGTTCGGTAGAGGAGCGGTAGTTGGTGAAAAAACGCTTGTTGACGCACTTGGGGTTATCTTTACGGAGATTGCGAGTAGTTTGAAATAGAAATAAGAAGATCCCTTCTACCTTAAGGTGGAAGGGATCTTCTTATTATTGTTTTTTGATATATATTGCTAAATATGTTCCAATAATTAATTCTATTGTATTGAGAATAATATCAGCTACATCAAAAAAACGACTTATAAAAGGAACTAGTATTTGAGGTGGGTTTATTAACGAATTTTATATATAGCATGAATGAAAATAGGATAAATAAAACAATGTTTCCTATTATGTTTTTAAGAATTAATTGAGTAGGTACTTGTAAAAATAAAGAAAAGATACCAAAAGGAGCATTCTGCCGACTTAAATTATTTTAATATTATCGTTCTAAGTTTAAAAGCTATAGGGATTTTTTCTGTGGGATTTGTAAGTAGTTTTTACGAAATTATGAGTGTTTTTTATTTTGTAATTCAATAAGTTCATCTGGTAGCATTTTTGTATAATATTCTTTTTCTGTTAGTTCAAATATAAATAATGCTTTTTTCCAGTTATAAATAACATCTTCTACATTATGTTGTTTAATTTTTAATAAAAACTGACCTTTTAAATAGAAGAGTTCACCTAATAGGTATAACGTATTTAGATTAATTGCTAATTTGATGCCCTTATCAATGTATTTTATTGCCTCTTCATGTTGATATGTGAAGTCCAAAGATTTTGCTAAATTTAACATGATTTTCAACTTAATTTCTTTATCTCTAGGAAAATCTAACTTATTAAAATTACTTAAACATCTTTTTAATATATTAATACTTTTTTCATATTCTTTATTTTCCGCATAAAATATAGCCATTGTTTGCATAATATCTATTTCTCTTTCTGATAAAAAATCAGAATTAGTTAAAGTCAGTTTTAATGCATTATTTAAAAAATCTAAAGCATTTTTTAATGATTTATCCACTATAAATATAGCAATTGCTTCATGCCATATTAGAAATTGTTTCTCTTCTTTTGTTTGAAAATTATTTAAGTTTTTCTCTTTTTTCACTATTTCATAAAGTTCTTTATATTGTTTTTGCTTTAAGCAATCTTTTATTACGTATTTTACATTTTCTACATATTTTAATCTTTTATTTTGAGTTAGTGCAAATATATTATTTGGATCAATACCAAGTCTTTCTGATAATTGATATAGCAATATACTAGATGGATAAATCATACCTTTTTCAATCTTGCTAATTTGACTTTGTGAACATATTCCATGACATAATTCGGATTGTGATATATTTTTTTTGATTCTAAGTTCTTTAATGGTAATACCCAAATCGTTAAATTCCATTCTTCCACCTACTATTTAGCACTTTCACTTTATTAATATAAGAATATTCCCTAACCTTAATGTAATGTAAAATTAATATAGTTGCAATTATTGTTTTAAAGGAATAAGATGCTGAGACTTTTATATGTACAAAAAAGATACCTTAAGGTATCCTCGCAATTGATATATGAGACTATAGTTTTCCAATCAGAAAAAATTTTGGATCAGCCCATAAATGATATATCGTGATATTTAGTTTACTTAGTATGGATTTTTACAAACCTTCCTAATCCCTCTATTTTCCATTTGATAAAATAAAATCCTAATATTACCAATAATTAAATAAATATTTCTACATATTCAATATATTTACATAAATTACAAAAGTGGTACATTTAAGTTGTAAGTTATAAAAACTATTAAAGGGGGATTTATTATGTTCAAGAAATTAGTAGTAGGGCTATTGGCAACAGGTATTGCATTAACAGGAGGAATTGGGGCAGCTTCAGCTGATACGCAAAAAGCTGTGAGCTCTCCGAAACAAGCAACATGCTCAATTCCTTATGAGTATTCTAACGGTAAGTTCAAAAGAACTCTTTATTACTCAAATGGAGTATATGCTAATAGTTTTAATGAAAATGTTTGTGGCGGGACGATTACGTGGTATTTAAAACATGTTCAAAATGGAGTTGCTTTTTACGAAGGTAATTTAAAATAGTAGATTTTTTGAACCTCATTTATTGAGGTTCTTTTATTTTTAGTTTTTAAACTGATTTTCTATAAAAAAGACACCCTAAGGTGCCTTCTTGCGATTTGATCCATCGTAATATGGTATTGGATGCCAATCCAATTATTATTTTACCACATTAAATAGTTGCGGTTATTGAGAAACAATAAAACTCTTTATTTGAATGAAAAAAGCCCTAGGGGGACTAGGACTTTTTTCTAGAATGAATATGATTTAAAAAAGGACTTATATAACGTAACATATGAATGTTTCGTAAATGTATCAAAAAAGTGAACAAAATAGTTAATTTAAATAAAAAATATTTCCTTGTATTAAGCAGCTAGCAAAGGCTAACTGCTTAATACAAGGAGATACAGAGAAGACTAAATGGATTCTGGCATACAGCCTATCAACATTATGGACATAATATTGAGTTTTATTCAAAGGAATTCATGTTTTATAAATTAGATTATGATAGTTGATATTCTCCATATTGACCAGAAAAGAATTAAAAATTCTAGTGAAATTCCAAGTGTTCGTTTCCTAGTTTTTTGAAATTCTTTTATTAAATAGCCAACAGCACTAATTGCTATAAGAATGAAAAGAATAAGTTCGAGTGTAACTGGCATTTTATCTACTCCTAATACAATAATTTATTATATAAAGATTATAAGATATTTTTATGGCTAGTGGTGAAAAATTCAATAGAACTATTTCTAAATGGATGAAATGTTTCAACAGACCAATCAAAGGTTAATACAACAAGTGTTATACAATATACGCATGGAGGGCCATCGGGCTGAAGAAATATTGGAGAATAAAGAGTTGTTAGATTAAAGGATTATTACCGAAGAAGAGTTCGAAGTGTAGAAAAAGTAATTATTAGGTATATAGATGAAACGCTCAGATGAGCGTTTTTTTATTTGTATATTCGCAAGTAAAACAACATAATATCACTATGAATCCTTATAACAATATGAATTTTTGCATATTTTAAAATTCGATATATCCCTCAAAAACTTTTAATTGTATAATATATTTTGTCATATTTTTAGATTTTTCGACATAAACCAACAAAAATAGAGAACATATTGGGAGAAGAAATTATGTACACAAAACTATTAAAATCAATTACATCACTATCACTTATTGGTGGTGCGTTGTTATATACAAATGGCAGCGATGTAAAAGCTGCTGAAGTGGGTGTTTTTTCTGATGTGCCGACATCACATTGGTCATATCCTGCGATTAAAGATTTAGCGAGTAAAAATATTATTTCCGGTTATGGAAATGGGATATTTGGTTTTGGAGATGTTGCGACAAGGGAGCAAGTTGCGGCTTTAATTTATCGAGTGTTAGTACCGAATAAACAAGGCGGTTCGTTTAGTAATGATGGAACTCGTTACGTATTAAAGGATGGGTCTACGTTTAAAAATCCTTACGGTGATATTAATCAAAGTTCTACAATGTTTCCAGAAGAGGTATTAACTTTAACGAATTTAGGAGTTTTTAAAGGTGATGAAAATGGCCAATTTAGACCGAAAGCTTCTGTGAGTCGTGCGGAAATGGCACAAATTCTTACAAATGCTTTCCATCTTGCGGCAAAACAAAAACATACCTTTAAGGATGTTCCAAATCCATTTTGGGCAGAAAACGCAATTAGTGCAGTGCAGTCAAATGGAATCGCAGATGGCACAGGGAACGGGAATTTTGAACCGTATGGCACAGTAACACGTGAACAGTATGCGCAGTTTTTATATAAAACTTTGAAGTATAAAAATGCTGATGTGAAAGACACAGGAGATGCGGCATTATTAACAGCGTTTAAAGAGGAAGTACAAAAGCGTATTAATACGTATGAAACGACTATTACACTTCCATATAAAACGAAAAACAATAATACAAACGAAGTGATGAATACACTTTTTAACGCATATAAAGAAGTTGCAAGTAAAAATGAGTATACAAATAATAATAGATCGAATGTTTCATATGGACTTTCTGGATCACCTGGAAATTATACATTTACGCTTAAGATTACATATCGTGAAACGAAAGAACAGACGGAATATGTCATGAAACAAGCGAAAGCAATCGTTTCTTCTATTACTCAAGTTGGAATGGATGATCACGAAAAAGTGAAGGCGATTCATGATTACGTAGTAAAACATGTTTCTTATGATACGTCTTATAAAGCTTACACAGCATATGAAGCACTTGTAAATCGTTCTGCGGTTTGCCAAGGTTACGCACTATTAACTTATCAATTATTAAAAGAAGCAGGAATTGAAAATCATTTCGTGACAGGAACTGGGGACGGACAACCTCATGCTTGGAATTTAGTGAAAATCGAAAACAAATGGTATCACTTGGATACAACATTCGATGATCCGGTTCCAGATGAACAGGGCCGCGTAACGTATTCGTATTTCAATTTATCAGATGAACAAATCGCAAGAAATCATGAGTGGAACCGCGGAGACTATCCGCAAGCTACAACAAATTATTATAGTACACTGACAAACAAAATTGCGGCAGGTAGTACGAAAACGCCTGCATATCAGCAAATATTAAAAGATACAAAGTTAAACTATTTAGGAAATGAATATATCGTAAACAACTATACCGAATTAAAAAATAAAATGCAGCAGCGTTATAGTGCAAAACCAGAGAAAATTGAAGTGCTGTACAAGCAATCAATGAATGGTGCACTGCAAGATGTGAAAAAGGCAATTGGCGAAATCGATTATCCGCAAGGGGCAAATCGAGTTTCTTATAAAGCGGAGCCTTACAATGCGAAAGAAGGGTATTCTTTAGTGACGATTACGTTTACGTATTAAGAATGAGAAAAAAGCATCTGTTTCAGATGCTTTTTTTTATTATATTGATTCGACAAAATATGACAGGTGAAAACGAATTGGTCTGTTATGATAATTTTTGAAATTTTACATTTTGGAGGATTAATCATGAATAAAAAGAAGATTTTCGCTGCGTTAATAGGAATTGTAGCCTTATTTATAATTATTAATGTAGTTGTTACGAAAGAGAAAACGACATCAACCAGTGAAAAAATGTACTCTGAGAAAGAATATAATAAATTAGTAGATGAATATTTTGAAGAGACGCAAAAGTTGAAAAGTGATATGAGTGTGTTAGAAACTGAAAAAAAATCTCTTGATGAGCAAGTGAAGAAGTTAAAAGATGAGTTAGCGAAAAAAGAGCAACAAGTAGCGCAGCAGCCGGTTCAACAAGAACAACCAAAGCAAGAACCACAACAACCAGCACCAGCGCAACAGCCGGAAAAGAAAGAAGAGCCAAAACCGGAACAACCTACTGGAGCATTCGAAAACCCTATGAAAAGCATAAACAAAACAGATGCAATGAATAAAGTAAAAGAAAAGGCGAAGCAAGACTTCCAAGATGACTATATGACACAAAACTTTGTTGCGGAGGAACAATCAAAAGCATTTGATTTCTTAAACAGTATTGAAATTAAATCACAAGAAGAATTAAATGTAATGAAGAATGCATTGAAAGATTTTTCTAACGACTTTATGACCGCGAAGTTTGTTTATGAAGAGCAAATGAAGGCGAAGAATAAGCAAGGATAAAACAAAAACGCTATCTTTTAAAAAGGTAGCGTTTTTGTTTTGGGTTATAAAGTTATTCCTACATTTGACATATACAGTCTGACTGTATAAAATGAAACTATTCAGTTGAACTATATAGTTTAGCTATATACTTATCGTTACATTGGAGGTCTTTATGAATAGAGATAAAAATTTACCATTAACGGAAACAACGTATTACGTTCTTTTAGCTTTGTTAGAGCCAGCTCATGGATATTTAATTATGCAAAAGGTGGAGGAACTGAGTAATCATCAAGTGAAAATCGCAGCGGGTACATTGTATGGTGCGGTTGAAAATTTATTAAAACAAGGGTTAATAGAATCGGTAAAAAGCGAAGATAAACGAAGAAAAGTGTATGTCATTACGGAACGCGGGAAAGAAGTATTGCATTTAGACTTTATGAGAATGCAGCACATTATTGCGGTTACAAAAAGTTTATTACACGTATAGTTAGGGGGAAACGATGATGTGGAGATTGAAATTCTTTTTAGACTTTGAGAAAGAGGAAAAATGGTTAGAGGAGATGGCTTGGAAAGGCTATCAACTAGAAAGCAATACATTTGGTTATACATTTAGATATACAGAACCGGAAGATGCGACGATTAAAATAGACCATAGAGTATTTAGTAGAAAAAGTGATTTTATTAATTACTGCACATTATTTGAAGATAGTGGCTGGGAGCATATAGCTGGTAATAGGTGGTCAGGTACGCAATATTTTAAAAAGGTAGATGAAGAAAGTGAAGATGACATTTTTTCAGATCCAATGTCACGAGCAGGGAAGTATAAGCGTCTATCTAAAACATTTTTAGAATTAGCGATCTGTTATTTGCCGATATTATTTTTATTTATGTATAGTAATACAATGAATTTAGGAGCCTTTGTAAATCCGAAAGAACTATACTTGACGCCAGGATTATGGGATAAGCAAGGTGTATCATTTCTATGGTCATTCTTATTTGAAACGCCATTTGCATTAATGAGAGGACTTTTTTTGACATTTATCCCCGTTGTGACATGTATGTATTTCGTTTGCTCGTATAAAGCAAATCGATTGTATGAAGAGAGAAGATGATAGGATGGGGTCTCTTAAAGCTGATGCTTTGAGGGGCTTTTTTGAATTTAAAAATGCAACATCTGGGTTATATTGTAAAATATTTACTTTATAAACATTTGAATGTGATATAATTTTAATAATAATATTACTTAGGAGGATGATCATCATTCATACACTTTTAGGTATTATTGGAGTAATTGTTTTACTAGCTTTTGTTATCCATCCCCGGCGTCCCAGGCAAGCGTGTCCCTCTAAAAAATAAACTCGCAGTAATCTTTCCATTGATTGTTATAGCCGGTTTCATTTCCTTTTATATATGATTAAAATAAGAACTTATCAAGTATAAGTATATATATTTTTCTAGCAATGTGTAGTTCCACTAGGAGGTTGCTTATAATGAGATTTCATAAATACACAGTAATGCTTATGTTTCTAGCCATCGGCTCAAGCAATGACTTTTAGGTGTCATCACTGCTATTGTCCTCTTGTTAATCGCTGCATGGACCATACAGACGACCAACATAAATAAATTATTGTATTTCTCAATAAACAAAAATAACTTAACATAGTAAAATAATAGTTGGATGGGAGTCTAATACATATTATTAAAATTAAAGTGGTTCAAGTCGGAGGAAGGCACCTTAGGGTGTCTTTTCTTTATTTTGCTAATGAATAGCTTGTCCTCTTCTATATAACTCTTTAAAATATAAAATGTGCCATCTTTGCCCTTCCCTTATGAAGGGAGGGACAGGAATGAAAAAACGTAAAAAAAAGGCGACCAAAAAGACAGAATCCCAGTCTTTCGTAAGTAATCTAGCATCGTGGACGACAGTACTGAGAAATATTCATTACTTCTTCACGCAAAGCCAGTTTGTAAAACATATAATTCAATTCATCAAAGAACAAATTGGAATGTAAAAAAGTGCTGCTATGATTAGCAACACTCAACTCAAAAACTAAAGTAGATCGAACACTGAGCTGAAAGTACTGACCATACTTTCTTCGCACAAGACCAAAGTGATTTAGAAGCGGCAAAGATGTCAGTGTTCTATCTTCTACTAAGATTATATTTTATTTTGTCCATAATAGACCTATATATACGTTAATAAAAAAGAAATACCCCAGCGACCAACCGGGGTATTTCATGACCGATAGGAATGAAAAAACTTGGCGACCAAACCTAGCTTTTGTGTTATTCCCATAAAATTTAAAAACTAAGCAACATCTTGTTGCACTTTTATTTTATCATTATCTTTCTCTTATTGGAATACATTAGATTATTTTTTAAATAAGAGTCCAATACATATTATTAAAATTAAAGAGGTTCAAGTCGGAGGAATGAACTTTAGGGTGTCTTTTTTTTCTAAAAGAGAGTTTTGCTTTCAAGAAGATACATTTTCAATGGATTACTGCCATGAGTATATAGATAAAGTCCATCAAGACATGTATGTTCATGAATATGTAAAATTACATAAAATTTCAGTGAAAAAGAGAGTATACTTTCGTATTGTGTAATAAAGATAAAGCCCGCCTACGGAAATAGGTGGGCTTTTTTTACTTATAAAGAAAAGACAACCTGTAAGGTGTCTTCCTCCGATTTGAAACATTTTACTAGGTTAAGTATTTGTGATAATAAACTCTTTTAATTGGAATGAACCGGAGTAGTACATCACTTTATTCTTAAGCATCATTCTCAACAAAAGTGAAGATTTTCATTATCTTTTTAACTACAAAGGGTAATAATTTAGAAGCTAAAAATGCAAGTACGAAAGCAATTCCCCATGTTTTCATCCATGATTTGAGAAATAAAGCTGTATATCCAACATTCATTGAAACCATGACGAAAGAGATAATACTAGATATACCTAAAATCATAAAGATATTAAAAATTATTGGTTCGAATTTTTTATTGATTTTCAAAATTAACACCTATTTTCTATATATGCTTTGCCGCCCAATTTCACCAACATCTAATCTTACAGTTTGAAATCTAGGTTGTCCAGTTTGTTTTACTTTTCTGCAATAGCAATATTATATGGAATAGAGTTTCACCATATTGCTATTAAACTAAAATTTTAAGATTGCACCTAAACGAAATTTATAGTATCGAAGTTCATTTTGGAGGGGGATGTAATACTACATCTTACACTTAAACTGCACATTGCGTATTTTTTATGAAGAAAAGACACTCATATAAAGGTGTCTTTTCCGATAGTTTTTTAGCAGAAGCAAGCAGCTCCAACGATGATTAATAAAATAAACAATACAACTAACAAAGCAAATCCTCCAGCGAAGCCACAGCCACCACAACTACCACCAAAGCCCATAACAGTTCCTCCTTTTAATAGGAAGGGAAAACCAAGGGGTCACTCATGTGTTTTAACGGATTCCATTTACTTTATGCTTTTACGAATGAATGGAGCAGGTCCTTTTCAAAATAGATTTATCCCGCTATTTGTCGGGGAGTAAGACCTCTATTGGCGAGGGCTGATTTAAAGTTTCACTTTATTCTTTAAGAGCGAATAAATAAAAAACAAAATATCCAAAAATATAGATAGAAATCCGCTTTTATACCTTTCAATAAAAGAATACTAGCATTATATATTATAAGGAATACTTGTCCTTAATTGTAAATGAAAGGGGGGAATTGGTATGAGTTATGGCTATGGTCACCCTCCAAAAAAATGCTGTGAACATCATAATGAAACTTTATCAACGGGTATATTACGTAGACATTCCGCTACGTTATTTCTTACTGTGGATGCTATGAATGTTGATCCCGACGATACTCGTAGAGTAACTGTTGAAATGTTTGATTGGTCATCTGGTTCTCCGGTATTGTTACCATTAATAGACCCTTCAACGCAAACATTGCCACCTAATCGATATGTTACTTTTCGTTCAGCAGCTCTTCCTCCAGCACTTTTTGCTTATGAAGTAAGAATCATTCGTCCGAAAGATAGAGATGTTGTTACGAATGTTTTTGGTCTTAGTGCAATCGTATTTAACCCACAAGAAGGAAATAATGTTTTACAACATGATTTAGCAAAATTAGACCTTAAATAGATCTTATAAAAGTCTATTTATTGGGTATGATTAAACAAAAGAGTAGGATGTAATCCTACTCTTTTTTTAATGTTAACTAGAATTTTAAAAGAAATCCTTCATCATTTTAGTATCTTTAATATTCACTATCACACTTTCTACCTTATCTTTCTTCTCATCTTTGGCAATTGTAATTTGTTCCTTATTATCAACCCAAACAAGAAACTCTTCTTTTTCGTCATCTTTATATGTAACGGTTATAGTAGAATGCACAGATTGTTTCTTTTTTTGATCTAAAGTGATAGTTTTAGGTGTTCCATTTTGAACTGCTGAAACGATAGATTTTATCATTTCTTCATTATCTGTTTGAGATTTGGACGTAGTATGATTTGTTGTTTTCAGTATTTCAATGTCGGTAATATTTGCGGAGTTTAATTGAAAGGTATTTTGTGTATGTTCTTGCTTAACTTGTGAAGCTTTATCTGTAACCGAGGTACTTGTACAACCTATTAAAGTGAAAGATAGAGCGGTTAGAGCGCATATAGATATGATTTTTTTCATATTATCCCTCCTTACGTTCAATTATAACAATTTTCCGTTAATTTAGGAGGTTATTGTAAGTAGAAGATGTTTTAAAGTGGTAAATGATGTTGTTTATTTTCTATTAAAATCAAAATTCACATAACTTTTTTTGAATTTTATGTTTAACATTTCGAAAATAGGTGTACTACATATAATATAACAAATAATTCATTTTAAAGGAGGAAGTTAAAGATGGAAACGAAGTATAGTAAACCTTTTGTATATGAATTTATTACGGAGAAAGAGGTCATGAATGCAGCGAATGATCTAGTGAAGAAAGGAATAGAACAAAAAGATATTTACGTATTAACACATGAGAAAGATAGGACAGATAGAATTGCAGACAATGCAGACGTGAATACAATTGGGATAAAAGAGGAGGGACTTGGGACAAGCATTATTAACGTCTTTCAAAAAACAGGAGATCAGTTAAGAAATAAGATGCAGGAGTTAGGGCTTAATGAGGAAGAAGCGAACTTTTATGAAGAAAAGCTGGATGAAGGGAAAATCTTGTTATTCGTTAAGGATTTAGAAAGAGTCGGTGAATGGTTACAAGAAAGAAGATGCATGTATTCTATTTAAATTTGTATCCTTTAAATCTATAAATCTATTACGAAAAGGAGATGGGAAATATGAGTGAGAGCGGGCTAAAAGAAAAAATTACGGGTAAAGTTGAAAAGAAAAAAGGACAAATAAAAGAAGGAATTGGTGAAGTTACAGAAGATAGAGAGTTGAAAACTGAAGGGAAGTGGGAGAAGACGAAGGGAACGATAAAAGAAAAAGTCGGAAAAGTGAAACAAAAGATAAGCGATGAGTTGGATAATAAAGAATAATACATTTTCATCAAGCTTTGGTTACATACCAAAGCTTGATGAATCCAATATAAAAATAATATAGGAGGTTTAATTGTGGGACTTATTATTACATGTATTGTAGGTGGACTTATTGGTGCGTTAGCTGGAATGATTACAGGGAAAGACTTTCCTTTAGGTATAGTTGGTAATGTAATTGCTGGATTAATCGGATCTTGGGTTGGTAGTGCATTATTTGGTCACTGGGGTCCTGAATGGGGAGGCATCTTTATTCTTCCAGCTTTATTAGGCGCAATCGTCTTTATTTTAATCGTCACATTCTTCTCTAGAATGCTACGGAAAGCGTAAGTATGATAATGAATAGTAATTTTAAGTTTGTTATATATAGCGATAGGGTTAATGAACTGATAAATATACATAAAAAAGCATCCAATTAAAATAATTTGGATGCTTTTTTAATGTAATCTGTATGAAGGTTGCTCGCAATCATCATGTTTATTCAATAAATAATCAGTGAGGATGGCCCCACTGATTGAGATTACACTTTATATTACATATTAAACCATCGTTACTCTTTTACAATTATTTATTCTTACGACCTGCCTTGGTTCTATATGAGATAAGTCCTCGTTATTACCTATATCAACTACAATTGTATTCGTTAGTATATTAATAATGGAACCAACTAACTTTGTAGCATGATCGTGTCGATAAGAAAATTGAACGAAATCTCCCTTTTTAAAGTTTTGCTCTTCCATAGATAGATCCCCCTAAAAATAATGTTTATACATTATACATACACAAATTTATAAGGTTTAAACATTTGGTAGTATTTTTTTTAGTGTTAAGCTGAGAAAGGTGTAGAAAATTTATTTATAATTAAAATAAAAAATATGTTTTAAACTAATTTTTATGGGTAATTACATAGTAGAAGTTTAAGATAAGGGGGCGGAAATGATGAATTTGGCAATAAATATTTTGCAAAATGATTTAGGTTATACGGTACAACTTAATGGTGAGATTGATGCATATACGGCATCAGATTTAAAAAATAAGATTATGCCTATTGCAAATGAAAAAGAGGTTCATATTGTAGTAGATTTTCATAACGTAGATTATATGGATAGTACAGGCTTAGGAGTTTTTATAGCTTTATTAAAAGCAGTTAAGAAAAATGATGGGAAGCTAGAGTTTATTGGTGTATCTAAAAGGCTAAAAAGATTATTTGATATTACAGGGCTAACAGAAATATTAAATTTGAATTCCGATTTTGAAAAAGTAGAAAGAAGGTGACTAGGGATGATGGAGAGATTTGAAAAGATAGAAATGAAAATTCCTGCAAAAGCAGAATATGTGGCTATTATTCGTTTAACAATGGCTGGTGTTGCGAATCGAATGGGCTTTGCTTATGACGATATAGAAGATATGAAAATTGCTATTAGTGAAGCATGTACAAACATTGTACAACATGCATATAAAGAAGACGTTGGAGAAATTACAATTGTCTTTGGTCTATATGAAGATCGATTAGAAATTATGGCTGCGGATAATGGAGTTAGCTTTGATTTCAGTAGCTTAAAAAGTAAAGTCGGTCCGTATGATATTAATAAACCAGTAGAACATTTGCCGGAAAATGGTTTAGGTTTATATTTAATCAATACGTTAATGGATGATATACAAATCATGCATGATGAGGGCATGACAGTTTTAATGACAAAATATATACAAAGAGAGCAGGTGGAGAATGATGGAAATCCAATCTCAACCTACAACTCTTACTAAAGAAGACGTTATTAAGCTAATTGCAGAATTCCAACAAAACCAATGTAATGAAGCGCAGGAAAGGTTAGTTGATCATTATAAAAATCTCGTATATTCCATTGCATATCGCTATTCAAAAGGTGGGCCGATGCATGAAGATATTATACAAGTAGGAATGTTAGGGCTCTTAGGCGCAATAAGAAGGTATGATTATTCGATAGGGAATGCTTTTGAGCCGTTTGCAATACCTACGATAGTAGGCGAAATAAAGAAGTATTTACGTGATAAAACTTGGGGTATTCATGTTCCAAGGCGAATTAAAGATTTAGGCGGGAAAATTAAACTTGCGATAGAGGAGTTAACAGATCACCTGCAGCGTTCACCGAAGATTATAGAGATTGCAGATCATTTAGGACTATCGGAAGAGGAAGTTCTAGAGATTATGGATGCGAAAAATAATTATCGAGTATCTTCCTTAGATGATGTAGTTGAAAATTCATCTGACGGCAGTTCGGTAGCGAGAATTGAATCTGTAGGTGAAGTAGAGCAAGGATATGAACAGACAGAAAGACGTCTCGTTTTAGAGGATATTTTTAACGTATTAAATGATATGGAAAAGAGTGTTATTCATTATATATTTGGAGAAAATTTAAATCAAAAAGATACAAGAGAACGGTTAGGTATTTCGCAAATGCACGTTTCTCGTATTAAAAGACAAGCGATAAGTAAATTGAAGCAAGCTGCATTTTTAGATACATAAAAATTTAAAAGAATTATGTTTAAAACATGAGAAAAGGGGTAGTTATTAAGTATAGGAGGAGATATAAAAATGTCACACGATGTGAAAGAACTAATCGAAGGATTGAATGAAGATTTAGCAGGAGAATACTCAGCAATTATTATGTATAACCATAATGCTGCTACAGTTTCTGGTATATATAGACAAGTATTGAAACCTTTCTTTGAATCTGAAATTAGTGATGAACAAGGACATGCCCTATATTTAGCGGAGAAAATTAAGACGTTAGGTGGTACACCTACTACGATCCCTTTACCAGTGAAACAAGTAGAAGATGTTAGAGAAATGTTAGAATCCGCTAGACAATCAGAATATGAAACAATTAAGCGTTATGAAACGAGAAAAGAACAGGCAGCGAAATTAAATATGACAGAGTTAGTTGTAAAACTAGAAGATATGATTGCAGATGAAACAAATCATATGGAAGAATTAGATCGTCTTTTAAATGATAAAGCAATGGTGTTAAATTAAAAGTAGAAATTTATACAGTGAAAGAACAAATTCCTATTTCTAGGGGTTTGTTCTTTTGTTGTATAAATATGTTTGAGTACGAAATTTTCATTTTGTAACTGAGTATGTAATACTAGAAAAATAGAAAATGATATTAGATTTACATTTTAAATAAGAAAAGGGGAAATAACTTGTGTCCATTTTAATTGTTGATGATAATCCGGTTAACATATTTGTAATTGAGAAAATTTTAAAACAAGCCGGATATCATGATCTTGTATCGCTCAATTCTGCACAAGAGCTCTTCGAATACATACAGTTTGGAAAAGATTCTTCCAGGCATAATGAAATTGACTTAATACTATTAGATATTATGATGCCTGAAATTGATGGACTTGAAGTTTGTAGGCGATTACAAAAAGAGGAGAAGTTTAAAGATATTCCTATTATTTTTGTTACAGCTTTAGAGGATGCAAATAAGTTGGCCGAAGCTCTTGATATGGGGGCAATGGATTATATTACGAAACCTATAAATAAAGTTGAACTATTAGCACGTATGCGTGTAGCGTTACGCTTGAAATCGGAATTAAATTGGCATAAAGAACAAGAAGAAAATCTTCGGAATGAACTAGATTTAGCTACGCAAGTACAAAGAAACTTATTAAGTAGCCCATTAAGAGAAGATTATATAGAAATTGAAGCAAGTTACTTACCTTCATTTAAATTAGCTGGAGATATGTATTATTGGTATAAAATCGATGGAAACCGCTACGGTATTATATTATTAGATGTGATGGGACATGGTATATCTGCTTCATTAGTTTGTATGTTTATTTCGTCTGTATTACGTGAAACGATTAAATCTTTAATCGATCCAGAACTTGTCATTAAAGACTTAAATAAATATATGACTCTTTTACATAATGAGAATGACGATATTCCATATTATTTTACAGCGATATATTTAGTAGTAGATACAGAAAAGAGAACGATTGAATATGTAAATGCAGGACATCCTTCTGGATACGTTTTAGTCGATGAAACAAATGTAGTTGAACTAGATCGCGGGAGTTGTGCCGTAGGATTTTTTGATGAAATAAAAGTTAAAAAGACAGTTATACCTTTTGAGAAGAACGCTCAAATATTATTGTTTACAGATGGTGTTCTTGAAGCAATTGCAAATGATGAATTTGAGTCTGAAGAGAAATTACGTACTTTTACAGAAAGAAAATGGGGAGATTTAGAAGGCGAGATAGAAGGGTTTTACAAGGAAGAACAAAAGAAAGCGCAATCAGATGATATGTGTCTAATTATGATACAAACGAATGCGAAATAAAAAGCGTATGAAATCCAAACAGAGGATTTCATACGCTTTTTATTGTATTTTTTGATAAATTTGTTCACTAGGATTAAATTGGGTATAATGCGGCATTATATTTGAAAAACGAAGAGTTTCTTTATTTCCTAAACATAGAAATCCATTGTGACTTAAGCTTTCATAAAATAGTTGCTGCACTTGATTTTGAAGTTTACTTGTAAAGTAAATTAAAACGTTACGACAAAGTATAATATGAAACTCGTTAAAAGATTGATCGGTTACTAAATTATGCTGTGCAAAAATAATGTTTTGTAACAGTGAAGGATTAAAATAAGCAAAACGATTATCTGTTGAATAATAGTTAGAAAATGCTTGTGTACCGCCAGCTTGTAAATAGTTTTTCGTATAAGTTTGCATTTTATTTAACGGGAGGATGCCTTGTTTTGCTTTTTCTAACACATTTGTATTCATATCTGTTGCGTAAATAACCGACTTTTCACTTAATCCTTCTTCGTGAAGTAAGATGGACATCGATAATACTTCTTCACCAGTTGCGCATCCAGCATGCCAAATTCTAATTTCAGGTTGCTTTTTCAATTCAGGAATAACATGCTCTCTTAGCGCTTTAAAAAAGGCAGGGTTACGGAACATCTCAGTTACATTAATCGAGAAATCATTTAATAACTGTTCTAAAACCCCTTCCTCGTGAATTACTTTTTCAATTAATTTTGAAATGGTTGGGATATTAGAGAGCTGCATTCGATTACAAATCCTTCTATAAATAGATGTGCGAGCATATTGGCGAAAATCAAATCCTGATAGTTTAAATACCGCTTCCAATAGTAATTCAATTTCTAAGTTCGTGCGCTCATCCGTATCTACTGATGGATCAAAATTATAATACTTATTTTCCACTCCAACTAAACCTCACTTATTTTATTAACCATACACTCATTACCGAATAGAGTTGATGTAGGTTTAATGGTTTACTTATATAATCTGAAGCGCCAGCAGATAAACATTTTTCCTTATCATTTGGCATTGCTTTAGCAGTTAATGCGATAATAGGTATTTCATGTAACCCTAAGTTCATTCGGATATTTTCCATCGTTTCATAACCGTCCATATTAGGCATCATAATATCCATTAAAATAAGGTCAATATTTGTATTGCTTTTTAGTATTTCTAAACACTCTATGCCGTTTTGGGCAGTAATAATGTTGGCGTTTTGTTTTTTTAATGCATTTTGTAACGCAAATATATTTCGATGATCATCATCGACAATTAAAATGGTTTTCTCTTGGAAGACGTTATTTGTTTCGGTAGTAACGATAGTTTCTTCAACAACTTCAGCAGGAATAACATCTTCTATCGTTGCTGCGACTTCTAAATTGGAGAACTGTATATCATGTAATCCATTTGGAAGGTTAGGAATATATACCGTGAAAGTACTACCTTCTCCTACATTACTCTCTAACGTAATCCAACCACCTAACAATCTAGCAAACTCTTTACAAATAGATAAACCTAATCCTGTACCACCATACTTTCGAATCGTTGCTCCATCTGCCTGTTGAAAGGCTTCGAAGATAAGTTGATGCTGTTCTTTAGCGATACCAATACCAGTATCTTTTACTGAAATTGTAATCCAATCTTTACTTATAGACTGCATATCATGACTTAAATTGGTTGTTTCTATTGAATCGAAATGTAAAGAAACGGATCCTTTTTCCGTGAATTTAAATGCATTGGATAATAAGTTTTTAATAATTTGCTCAATCCGTTTTGCATCTGTATAAAACAAATCAGGAATCGTATCACTGTCTTCAATAGTAAATTCGACATTTTTTTGTGCAGCTATATGTAAAAAGTTTTGATGCATATTGGCTGCCATGTCACTTATGTTCGTTGCTTCAAAAATGATGTCTAGTTTGCCTGCTTCTACTTTAGATAAATCTAGTATGTCATTAATTAAAGTAAGTAAGTCTTTCCCTGATGAATGAATGACGGTTGCTAATTCAATTTCATCGTCGGATAAATTGTTATCATGATTTTCTCTTAACATTTCAGATAATAGTAAAATACTATTTAACGGTGTGCGTAATTCATGTGACATATTTGCTAGGAACTCAGATTTGTATTTTGAGCTGCGTAACAACTCACTTGCTTTTTCTTCTAATTCTGATTTAGTAATTTGTAAGTCAGCTGTTTTCTGCTCAGCTTCTTCAGTTCTAGACTCTAATTGTTCATTCGTTGTTCGTAATTCTTCTGCTTGCATTTGTAGTTCTTCCGCTTGCGTTTGCAATTCTTCTGATTGAACTTGTAACTCTTCTGTCATTGCTTGTGATTCATGTAAAAGAGTTTGAATTCGCATACGTCCCATAATGCTATGGATTGTTAAACCTAGATTATCAACGGTTTGTTGAATTAAATCTTGATGTAAGTCTGAAATCTCAGTTACACTTACTAACTCCATTACTGCGATCACTTCATCCTCAAATAAGATAGGGATGACTAGTAGGTTTTTAGGGCGTATTTCTAATAATCCAGTAGTAACGTAACGGAATTCTTCAGGTATGTCCCTGAGAATAAAACTTTTCTTTTCTAAAGCAGACTGTCCAATGAAACCTTCACCCATTTTAATAGACTGTTTTCCAACATCAGGACCTTGACCGGCGAAAGAAGCTTTCTTCACATAGTAGACAGTGTCTTCAATTTCTTCACGAACATAAAATGCACCGCAAGAAGTTTGCGTTTTTTGTATAATTCCACTCAGAATTTTTTTACCTAACATCTCAATAGAAGATACACCTTGATACATTAAAATTAATTCTGCAAGCTCAGTTTGTAACCACTCTCTTTTCGATATTTCGTCTAGTAGGTGATTTGTTGTATGAGCAAGATCTTTTATTTCATCATGTGTATTTACATGAATTCTTTCCGTAATTTTTTCTTTGGAAGAAATGGATTTAATAGCTTGAATTACATTTTTAATCGTTTTTGTAATGGAATTCGAAATATAGAGTGAAACGATAATGGAAATACAAGAAAGTAAGAACAATAAACTGTATAACCAAATCTCTAATTTATTATTTTCAATATCTAATTGTGCAGCTCTTTTTTTCGTTAGTTGCTCCTCAGTGCTACGGAAGTTAGTTAGCTGCGACTGTAATGACTGAATTTGAGTCGTGTCGATTGTTTGTACATTATTACTATTATTATTTGTAATGAGTGGGTGAATCTCTTTATTAATCCAACTAGTAATGTTTTCGTTAATCTGTTTTAATTTTTCTTGCTGAGAGGGGTTATCCTCTAATAAAGAAAAAAGATCTTGATAATGTTTTTCGTAATCCTTTTCTGCAGCGTTAAGGGATTGAACGTAATTTGCATCATTAGAAGTGATAAATCCTTTCGCTTTATTTTCAATTGTTAGTAAATCTTTCTCCACTTGATTCGTTAAATTAAGAACTTTAAAATCGTGATCAATAATAAAATTACGAGATTTTTGTAAACTGGAAATCCCATTGTTTAACATAATGAAAGAAATAAGCAAGAACAAAATGATAACTAAATAACCAGCCATAATTTTGTAACGAATACTAAATTTTGCTTTCGATTTCATCAAAAATTCCTACCTTCAAGATTATTAAAAGTTTTCTATTTTAAAGAATAAAAAACGTAATATATATTATATCAGTTTTCATAAGGCCAAACTAGAAATCCCCCTACTGTATTAGGGGGTTCTTTTTTCATAGAGGAAATCATTTTGAAATATAAAAACATATATGAAAGGTAGTAAACGGGGGAATAGAGGATAACAAACATTCTAAGAAGGAAAGAGTGTTCTTAAAGCTTTTTTTGCATCTATTCCTTCAAAAATAAATAATACAAGATCTTTCTTTTTTACAGTAAGGAAAAAGGATACTAGAGTGCTTAAATTTTTGATTGATGTCATTGTTCCATGTTTACTTATAAACAAATTAGCTTGAAATGTTGTCATTAAAGCATAAAAATGATGAATCTGAGTTATTGTAGGTGTTTCATTATAAGAAATAGTAGTAGAGTGAATGGCGTTCATCGTAATATTCCTTTCCATATAGTGAGCATAACAATATAAACATACCCGTTTTAGAAGATGTTAAACGTATAAATAAGAAAAATATAATTAAAGTTTTTTACGTTTAGAAAGAGTTAGGAAGGGTATACATATACTATAAAGAGATTGACTGAAGATGAATTGTAAGATGTCTATGTTTAGTAGATTAGTCTATCAAAATATACTTTTACTTTAAATAAAAAGGAGCCTGGTATACATGAATGAAATGATGATTGATATTACATTTGATTTAATTTACTTGTTAAGTAGTTCACTTGTAGTGCTTTTACTATTCGCATTTTTCGTAAATGGTTATGTTAATAAGAAGGTTAGTGTATACAGAAATGAAGAAAAATAAAGATACATTACATAAAACTTTAGGAGGTTAATAGTTATGAATGTAGATAGAAAAATAGTAGGTGTTTTTAGAACAATTGATGATGCGGCACTCGTTATTAATGAATTAAATGATAAAGGATACCCAGCAGATAACATTTCAGCTATTGCGAAGGATCAAAAGGAAATTGAACACCTGGAAGAAAAATCGGGTGAAAAAGTTAAGAATGAAACTGCACATAAAGCAGATATCTTTTCAGCGACAGGGCTTGTAGCAGGAGGAGTAGCAGGGGGACTAGGTGGTTTATTAACTGGCCTTGGTATACTTGCCATTTCTGGAATGGGTCCAATTGTAGCAGCAGGACCAATCGCAGCAGCTATTGGTGGAGCTGGTATTGGCGGAGGAGCTGGAAGTTTAATAGGAGCATTTATAGGATTAGGAATTCCAGAAGAACATGCTAAAAAGTATGAAGAATATATTTACGATGGAAATATATTAATTTTAGTAGATGCAACATTAGATGATAAGTTAGAAATTTATAAAATATTTGATAAGCATAATGCTTATAACTCTGATTTCTTTAAATAATATTTACTTCACATATCAATTATGCAAAATATAAACATAGTGAATATCGTTTTTTTGATCTTACAACTTTGGCGCGGCCGAGGAGTCGTATGACTATAAGAGAGGAAGGGCTTATAGTAAAAGATCAAGTTCTATCATGTTATTTAAAAGGGAAGAGGTGCCTTTTCGTGATTGTAAAAATATTAAAGGATAGCAGTAATAGCTTCCTTTGTACAGTTCAAAATAAAAATGGAGACCAGTATGTGAAAAAGTGGTTTAGTAAACATGAAAATAATAAAGAATTAGGACGACCAACTTTTAAAGAAGTAGAAAAAGATTGGAAAGAAAATAGAGAATCGTTTATGTATCCCAATATTAAAGCGCTTTATTAAAATGGAACATAATGCGCGTTTTATTATTACAAAACTGTCACATTCCTGTAAGGTAATTCAATAGATTAGATACTTTTTCCATGTGTCAGTCATGATTGTAACAACAACTTCTGGAATTCAAGGTAAAGAGATTATTGAGTATATTGATATTGTAAATGGTGAAGCTATTATGGGTGCAAACATTGTCCGCGATTTATTCGCTTCTGTTCGTGATGTTGTCGGTGGTCGTGCTGGTTCTTATGAAAGTAAGCTTAAAGAAGCTCGTGATATCGCAATGGGCGAAATGAAAGAACTTGCAAAACAAAAAGGTGCGAACGCTATCGTTGGTATTGACGTAGATTACGAGGTTGTTCGTGATGGAATGTTAATGGTAGCTGTCAGTGGTACAGCTGTACGTATATAAGTAAATAAAAAACAGGCTCACCCCTTGAAGTTCATGCTTTGAGGGGGTTTTTTGTTTTTAAGTTGTAAAAGTAAAAAGAATGGGATTGTATTTCTTAGAAAAATAGAAGTGCCAGTAGCATAAATGGTATTTCGTACAAAAGAGCGAACTCGTTCAAATTATAGAACAGTTTTAAGGGCTAAATGAAAAAGAAACAGTAATGCTACATATATGTAACGTAAGTGCGAATTTTATAATAAAATTGTTATTTGAGATAATGGAAGAATTAGTGGTATAAATAACTTTATAGATAATAATCAAAATAGAGAAGACAGAGTGTTCATAGATGGAATGGTTAAGGGGATTTTCCAATCTGTAATAAAAAACGGAGGTACCGAGAACGTTTTACAGATGTCTGTTACATAAAATTTATAATGGATTGGGGGCAATTTATATTATGTTTTGGTTAGGAGGCTTTTTAGGATACATTGTAGGTTCTATTACTACATGTGCGATACTTTACTTTGGGTATAGAGCCGAGAAAAACAAAAAAGCGAATATGCGAAAGAAAGAGGGGAGAAAAATCAATAAAAAAGGCGTATAGGATGTGGAAGAAAAATTGATAACATTGATGCAAAAATAAAGGACAGTTACATATTTTATATGATTACTATGTACTGTCCCCCTTATTCCTTTTGGATTAACAAAAATTGTTTACTGTCTTGCTATAAATTTCATAGGCAAAAAAACCAAATAAATAGCCTATTCCGGATCCTAAACTAATGGAAAGCAGTGAGAAATCTGGGAAAAACATGCCGAAAATCAAACCGATTATACAGCCAAAAAGCATTCCTATAGGTATGAAACTATCTAATAACAGTTGAGCCTCTTTTGATTTTTTCTTACCCAATTTGCCATGCTTATATTTATGTTCCAGTCTTTTTATTACAAATACTACAATCCCCCCGACTAGTATAACAGGCCAAATTTCCGAAATTAGCCACATGTTAGAAGCTCCTTTCACCTTTCAATATAATTGTACCAAAAAATTACAATTATAGACTGCTAAACGTACTATCTAGTCTATTTAAAAGGTAAATGCAAAAGACTTCTTCTTTTGCATTTAATAACTCGCCAAAAACACTTTCCGATACGATAAACTTAACTAAATCTATACAATTCAATCAAATTTACACAAGTTAGTGCTTCAAAGTGTTCTCGCAGCCCCAAAGGGACGAGGGGTATAACACTCCACACGAGGCAGTATCGTTACCTCCTATTATCAAGCATTTATTTTACTCATCTTGATAAATTTATCGCAGCATTTACATCCCTATCGTGATGGCTATTACATGAAACACAACACCACTCACGTATTTTTAAACTCCACTGTCCTTCTGTTTTAAACTCCACTGTCCTTC
>NZ_LMJQ01000007.1:0-347 GCF_001429475.1 Bacillus sp. Root131 | reverse complement strand
TCGCTTTTTCATATCCAGCAGATTGAATTTTCACACCTTTTTTAAATCTCCTAGACATATCTCTTTGCGCTGACTTTTTCCTTCTCAAAAGTTTTTTARCCTTGGCATCTTTGTTTATATTTCGTTCTTTCGTACCATTAGAAGCTACAAACAGCTCTTTTAAACCAACATCCACACCAATCGACTCATTGGTTAGTTCTTGTGATTCAAAGTCTTCTTGGAACCCCACACTAATCCACCAGTGACGACCATCAAATGTAACTCTTGGATTGGATGGTTTTTTATTCCTTGGTAGTTGTTGGCTTGTTTTCACTTCTCCAATAGGCTTGTTTTCACTTCTCCAATAG
>NZ_LMJQ01000006.1:481-228205 GCF_001429475.1 Bacillus sp. Root131 | reverse complement strand
TGTCTTCAAACGAAAAACACCTCCAATGAATTTGCATACTTAGTATGCGAATTCAGGAGGTGTTTTTTTCATGTACCACTATTCGGGTTCACTTCAAGTCAAGGGGTTTTCTTTATGTAGCAAATAAATGATTATTATTAAAACTAAATTTTTTCCCTACTTCTTTTCTCCATTTTGGAGAAAGACATAAATTATATTAATCATCGCTCTGCGTTGTTCGCTAGAACTCGATTCTTTACTCTCTTTTGAGAGCTTTTTAAAATTCTCTTTGAAAAATAGCCTAATACGACAATTTTTATATTTATTTATATAAATTTCTCAACAAAAAAGATCTACACAGTTTAACTATGCAGATCTTTGTAAATTTAAGTTTAAAAATGAATAGACGAATCCTATTTTTGCCCTAACTTGATTGCCTTTTTGATATTACTAAATGCACCTTTACCATATATTAATACGCCACCGCGGTAAACACGACTCGTTAAACCAATCATTATACATATTGTTGCGATTAGAATCCCTAATGCTAGCGCAATCTCCCATACTGGGATATTAAGGAATCCAATTCGTACAAGCATAACTATAGGAGTAAAGAAAGGTACATAACTAGTAATGGTAACAACCATGCTGCTTGGATTTGACATTCCATAAATTGCAATATACAAAGCAGCAAGTAACATAAACATCAGCGGCATAACAGCTTGAGAAGATTCCTCTATACGCGTAATGATAGAGCCAAATAGACAAGATAATGAGCCATATAATAAGAATCCTAATGTGAAGAATAGAATCCCATAAAACACTAGAGTTGGAGCAACAGAATTTAAATCAATACTATTTAAAATATCATTTTTCGAATCATTAATTGCTGTTTTATATCCAACAGTTGCGACCAAGCCCCAAATTATGATTTGCGTAATACCAGCCAATAATGTCGAGAATAGCTTCGCATATAAATGTTTGGTAGGCGAAATACTTGAAACAACTAACTCCATAACACGAGAAGATTTCTCTGTTGCAACATCTGTTGCTAATTGTGCAGCATACATTAATATCATTAGATAATTTAGCATGATAAAGACATTAATTAAAATCCCTACACCCTCAGTATGTTCTCCATCTTTAACCTTATCTGAAACCGTTTTGGTATGAATTTCTACTGGCGTTGTTAACACCTTTAATTCATCTTGCGATAGATTCAATTGCTGGGCGAAGTTAGAAGATTGTATTTGAGATAAAATCGTTTGAACCTTGCTAACATCTTGCTGATTTACATCCGTCTCAGTTATATACGTAGCCTTTAATTGTTTATTATTCAATTCCTCTACAACGATTGCATATGTATAATCACCATTTTTAACACCTGATTCTGCTTTTTGTTTATCCGTGCTACGTTTAACTTGTATCTTACTATCGACATTTTTAAACACTTGATGAATGGTTGAATATAATTCTTCTTTTTCTGTTACAACAACAACTTGATCGTCCTCGTTACCTGCAAACAAGTTATAAATCTTGTCAAAATTCATCAATCCTATAATTAACATAGAAACTATTATTGTAATAGCAAAATATGATTTTGATTTCACTTTAGATTTATAGTTTTGTAAAAAAATTGTCCAGAAACTACTCATTTTGTGCACCTACTTTCGCAATAAAGATATCATTTAATGTAGGCTCTTCTACTGCAAACTTTTTAACATACCCTAATTTTGTTATCTCTTTAAATAAAACATGTGACACTTCTTCATATGAAATTTTAAGAGTAACTGCATTTTTACGTTTCTTCATACTTTCTACACCTTTTATTTCTTTCAAATGGTCAAAGTCATGATCGCCAACGATTACAACGTTCTTTTTACCAAAATCACTTTTAATTTTGGCAATGTCACCCTGAACAACAGGTACACCTTTGTGCATAATACAAATGTGTTGGCATAACTCTTCCACATGTTCCATACGATGTGAACTAAAAAGAATTGACGACCCTTGTTTTTGCATATCAAGAACAGCGTCTTTTAACATTTCAACATTTACTGGGTCTAAACCACTAAATGGTTCATCTAAAATTAAGAGTTCAGGCTTATGTATAATCGCTGTTATCAGCTGGATTTTTTGCTGATTCCCTTTAGAAAGTTCTCCTACCTTTTTGTTCAGATGCTCAGTAATATTAAAACGCTCCAGCCAATAGTGAAGTTCTTTTTCTGCATCTTTACTTTTCATGTTCTTTAGTTTTGCAAAAAAGTTAACTTGTTCTTTGACAGTCATTTTCGCATAAAGACCACGTTCTTCTGGTAAATACCCAATTTTATCTGTAACACCATAATTTATAGGTTTACCATTCCATGAAATGGTCCCACTTGATTTCGATAAAAGTCCAAGTATCATTCGAAATGTAGTCGTTTTACCTGCTCCATTCCCGCCCAAGAATCCAAATATTTCACCTTTTGGTATCTCGATATTCAAATTATTCACTGCAACATGCTCGTCAAATTTCTTTGTTAAATCTTTAATTAGTAAACTCATTATCCACACCCTTAAATCCCAAGATGATTTATTTATACAATTGTATATCCATAGTCAACCACAATATTTTGCCCTCTAATGGCATCGCTTTTATCAGACATTAAAAATAAAATGACATTTGTTACATCTGAAATTTCAACAAATTTTCTATATGGAATCTTTTTTAATAACTTATTTCCTTCAAAGGACTTCAAATAGCTTTCGTTATTATCGTTTATGCTATAGGACAGTGAATTGTATACCACTGTAATGATTCATTTTTTATCTTTCAAAAATGAATCATTACCAACAAATGTTATATTTCGCATTATAAGGTTAGCATAAGATTTTAAATATTTAATATGCAATTCTGCATATTTTAATACTCTCAATTATTTACATAGTGTTTGACCATCTTTATTTAAAGCAGCCCCCACATTTACAAAATTCACTTAAAACAAGAATTTGTTTATCCATACTTTTTCTATAATTTTTCATGGAAGAACTGAAATTAATTAGTACCCCTGTTAAACACCTAAATCTGATACTTAAACTAACTAATCTTCCTCTAATAAATTGTTTTCTTATTTAACTTCACAATTAATAGTATCCAGCAGGCATAGTCACAACATCTTCGTACACCTCCTCATTAAAGCTGAAGGAACACTAATTAAAATCTGGTCCAGAAATTTTACCTTTCTACGTTACAGGATCCGCATAAGAAAACATAGAATACAGTACCTCCTCTGTTACAACTAGCTTTATGTCTTGAATTCAAAAAACATAATATCTAATTTATATAATTAATTTCGTGAGTTCAAACCTCTCCAGGTTCATAAAAAAGAGACACCATATCAACCTTCTACGTGATATGGTGTCTCTTTTTTATCTAATTCAATCACTTCCCACCAAACATCTTCTCCAAAGACTTTGCATTGGCAAACAATACTTCTTTCAAGTTATCGTCAGCAACGATTTTATAGTCGCCATCTTTGTCTTTCTTTAAGTTCAATGTAACTTCGCGAGTTGCCATGGCTGCATCTTTATCCGTTAAGTTTTTGATGATAGTTGAGGTCATTGTTTTTTCAATCGCTTTTTCAGATTGTTCTTTGTCTTCGCTAAATGCGCTAGCGAAGGCCATTGGCATAACTTCTCCCACTGCTTTTGTTACAGCAACGGATAGATCAGCAGATGTAATTTTCACTTTCACTTCTGCTTTGTCATCCTTTTTCGATACTTCTTCTAGCTTTTCAAATTTAAAGTTCTTTGTAATTGCACTTAGCATTGCTTTTGCCTCAGCATCATCTGTTTTTTCATTTAGTTTATTAAATTCCTTGTCACTCTCAACAAATGTACGAGCCTTTTCTACATCACCTTTTTGTATCGCTGTTAAAAATTCTTCTGTAGTATCTTTCGGATTTGCACACCCTGCTAAAACAACCGCTGTTAATCCTACTACCATCATTAATAGCAATAATCTCTTTATCTTTTGCACGCTCATTCTCCTCATTATCTTTTCTAGTAAGTCAGTATCATACAATATTATGAAACTGACATTACAAACATTTTTTAGTATAGCATTTATATGATTAATTTTCTATTAATTCCCAAAAATATAAAGAGCCTTGCAGCATTCCTACAAGGCCTCTCTTCTATCAATCTGTATCCGTAGCACAAATGAACCACATTTTCTGTTCCCTACTACCATCCATATAGTCCGATCAAAGATCATAAGCGATAACCAAAGTGATATATTAATAGCAGCAAATAATAAATATAAAATGAAGTCTCTCTTTTGTAGTGCCCCTCTATTCATTACAATGTAAAATGCACCGATAGGAGGCAAAATAAAGCAAAGGAAAAAGTTTTTCTTAACAACCATAGATACGCAGTTTCTTTCTGCATATGAATCCCCTTTTCATCATAATACTTGCTTCAACATCGGCCTCACTACCCTATATTCATCACTATAAGCTTCCTTTATGATTAAAGGCGGATATTCACTTTTTTCTTCCTCAATCATTGTAAACACTTCTGTTTTCTCTTGTAATGTATTAGATTCTCTATTTTTAGTAGGGTTTTTACTTGTTTTAATTTTCTTTGTTACTTCGCCAAGTTTTTGCCCAACTTCTTCTACTTTGGCAGGTTCATTCGTAACATAGTATTCTTGTTCGTCCCATACTAATATAGGTGGCACTTGTTCTCTTTTGTTACATATTATATAAGTAGTACTAGCTACAAGTAGTATACAAGTTAATAAATAGAAGATAGTTTTTTTATTCATATACTACACTCCTTATCTATCAGTTCATTGGATTATATAACACAATTTATTTACAGTAAATGGATTTAGCGGTAATTTTTAGGTTTAACAATAAAGAAAAACCTTACCGAAGTAAAGTTCCGTTTTTACATTCTATAGTGACTGATTAATTAATACGATCATTACAATAATCGCTATAAGCATAACAACTAAACAGCCGATTAATTTATAAAATCCTCGCTTCGTTAATGTCCCACCTTGAACATCTTTACGAATAAATAAGAATACGGCTAAAAATAATACAAGCCCAATGCCAAAAGCATACATCATTTGCATATGTTAATCTTCCTTTCTCTCTTCCATCTTAATATCTTTTTGCCAAAACAACAAATGAGATAAAGACGGTACTCATCGTAAGTGCCATAAGTATATTCAATAATTCAGTAGCAGATAGTGTAAGTATTTTTAAGTTTAAGCCAATAGAGAAAAGAAGATAATATACTGTTAATGCAAAAAAGGTTACAAACATTCCTTTATAACGAATGAATTTCATTCGCTCATCTTTTTCTTTAAATTGTGGGTGTAAGTAGCTTAGGCAGAAACTCATAATCATCATCCCAAGCAATGGATACGTTATAGCCGGCGGTGCAGAATGCGTCATTATACCTGTTAATATCATAAATCCACTCATAAATAGAAAGATAATTCCCATGATTACAAAGTACTTTTGTGAATAGTTCATTCTTACTCCTCCCCTTCTTTTCCTTCATAAATAAATACATGTTCTATCGTTGTCTGAAATGTTTTTGCTATTTCAAATGCTAGCGGAAGTGATGGATCGTATTTCCCTTTTTCAATTGAGATAATGGTTTGTCTGGAAACCCCGAGTTTCTCGGCCAGTTTTTCTTGAGATAGTCCAAATTTCTTTCGGTATTCGACCATTTTATTTTCCAAGGAAATTTCTCCCTCCTTCCATATATCGAGTATATATGTAAAGTAAACTTTACGTCAAGGTTCCTTTACATTTATTTCAATCAGTTTTCGTTCTATTTATATAGAAGAAACTTGTTCGATTTCAGCACGTCTATTTTGTAATAAAACATGGAACACTGTATGTAATCGTTACTATATTTCCTCCTCACTTTTTTAAAAATTTAATATCTTCATATTTATTTTATCCTTTTAAAATATTTCATTCTCTGCTTTATTAGATGCAATGTGTTATTTGTTTTACGGTGTTTTTTGGCATATTTATAGAAACTAACGGGTTATAAAGCATTTTTTATGTTTAACCACTTTTTTTGTAGAAATCCTTCATTTTCCTTTCGATATTTAACACTATCGAAATAAAGTTTATGGTAAATTCATAATTTTTTATTTTTTATACTATATTCCGTTATATTGTTGTATAATATCTATGAAAGCGCTTATTATTTCAATATACATAATTCGAATCAACTTTTATCAAAACATTCCAATGATTATACTTATATTTACATGTAACAATTCTAGTTTTCAATGTAGGTATACCAAATATATCCACCCCATTTTTCTGTAAAATTACTTTATAAAGTGAAAGATTAACTTGGGTGATAAGTTATTGTGAATGTTTTTTTACAAAACAGATAAGTAATAGTGTTTGGTATTATGTAAATTATTGTAATAACATAAGAGTAAAGAAAACATTTACATTGATTATTGGTTCATCAATTATTGAAAAGAGCAAAATGCACCTTTTGTATGGAAAAGGATTATATGCATTGGGAGGTTTAAACAAATGACGAGGAAGAATACAACGACAAACCCTTGGGCCAAGTTCCACGGTCCGAACCTTGGTTATGTGATTGAACAGTATGATCTTTACGTAACTGGAGCAGGTTCTGTTGATCCGGAATTACAAGAGCTTTTTGAAATTTTTGGAGCTCCTTCGTTTCAAGATGATGTCGTAACAGGGGACAACACAGCAACACATTTTTCTCCTCAAAACACAGGTAACATTGAAAAAATTCTTAAAGTCGTTCAACTTGTTGAGCAGATTCGTTCTTTCGGGCACACGTTGGCTCACATCAACCCGATGGAAGATGCTGCAAATGGACAATCTCTTCTTGAGAAAGCAATGAACGAACTGAGCGATGCTGACTTGAAAGCGATTCCAGCGAAAACAGTATGGCAAGATGCACCAGAAGGTATTCACACTGCACTTGATGTAATTCATAGATTAAAAGACGTTTATACAAAATCTTTAGCTTATGAATTTTCTCATATACAAGATAGTGAAGAACGCACGTGGTTGCATCAAATGGTGGAATCAAATTCATTGCGTCAACCACTATCAAATAAAAAACGAACTGCTCTTTTAAAACGTTTAACAGCTGTTGAAGGTTTCGAGCAATTCTTGCATAAAACATTCGTTGGGCAAAAACGTTTCTCTATCGAGGGCGTTGATATGCTTGTGCCTGTTTTAGATGAAATTGTTCTAGAAGGTGCTAAGAACGGTGTAGAGGATGTCATGATTGGTATGGCTCACCGCGGTCGTCTAAGCGTACTTGCTCACGTATTAGAAAAACCATATAGTCACATGTTTGCTGAGTTCAAACATGCAAAAATAGAAGGCGCAGTAGCCAATTCTGGCTGGACTGGCGACGTAAAATACCACCTAGGTAGAGAACAAGTCGTTAGTAACGAAGAAGTTAGCACTCGCGTGACATTAGCAAATAACCCGAGTCATCTTGAGTTCGTGAATCCTGTAGTAGAAGGTTTCGCACGTGCTGCTCAAGAGAATCGTAAAAAATCTGGTCTTCCAGATCAAGATATTTCAAAATCATTCGTAATTTTAGTTCATGGTGATGCTGCATTCCCTGGTCAAGGTATTGTATCTGAAACGCTCAACTTAAGCAGATTGAACGCGTATCAAACAGGCGGAACGATTCATGTTATCGCAAACAATGCAGTTGGTTTTACAACTGATAGCTATGATTCTCGTTCTACGAAATATTCAAGTGACCTTGCAAAAGGTTTCGATATTCCGATTGTTCACGTGAACGCTGATGATCCAGAAGCTTGTCTTGCAGCTGCTAACCTTGCGATTCAATATCGCATGTTGTTCAAAAAAGACTTCTTAATCGATTTAATCGGTTACCGTCGATATGGTCATAACGAAATGGATGACCCAGCGGTTACGCAACCACAAGTGTACAAAAAAATTAAAAATCACCCAACTGTAAGAGCAATTTATGCAGATCAATTACAAGCTGCTGGTGTTCTAAATGCAGATGAGGTTGAAACAATTACTCAGTTTACGCAAGAACAATTAAAATCCGATTATGCACAAGTACCGCCAGCTGATACGAGCGATGCAACAATTCACGTTAAAGTGCCAGATGTTGTTGCAAAAGGCATTCAACCAATTGATACTGGTGTTGAGATTGACTCACTTCGTGCAATTAATGAAGGTCTACTATCTTGGCCAGAAGGCTTTAACGTATATCCGAAAGTGAAGAAAATTCTTGAGCGCCGTAAAGATGCTTTAGACGAGAACGGTAAAATTGAATGGGCACTTGCTGAGTCATTAGCATTCGCTTCTATTTTACAAGAAGGTACGCCAATTCGTTTAACTGGTCAAGATTCACAGCGTGGTACATTTGCGCACCGTCATATCGTATTACACGATACTGATACAAATGAAACATATTCACCATTACATCGCTTACCAAACATTAATGCATCATTCTCTGTTCATAACAGTCCGTTATCAGAGGCTGCTGTTGTTGGTTACGAATATGGTTATAACGTATTCGCTCCAGAAACTCTTGTTATGTGGGAAGCGCAATATGGTGACTTTTCAAATACTGCGCAAGCATTATTTGATCAATATGTTTCAGCTGGAAGAGCAAAATGGGGTCAAAAATCTGGTTTAGTTCTTCTATTACCACACGGTTATGAAGGTCAAGGACCAGAGCACTCTAGTGCACGTCCAGAGCGTTTCTTACAGTTAGCTGCTGAGAATAACTGGACAGTTGCAAACTTAACGAGCGCGGCACAGTACTTCCATATCCTGCGTCGTCAAGCATCTATCTTAGGAACAGAAGCTGTTCGACCATTAGTACTGATGACGCCGAAGAGTTTATTACGTCACCCACTTACGCTTTCAACTGCTAGTCAGTTAAGCGAAGGACGTTTCCAACCTGCTTTAGAACAAGAAAACCTTGGCACGAAACCAAATAAAGTAAAACGTCTTGTTTTAAGCACAGGTAAAATGGCGATTGACTTAGCAGCAGAAATCGAGTCTGGTAAACATGAGTACAACTTAGACGAAGTTCATGTCGTTCGTATCGAGCAATTGTACCCATTCCCTGCTGAGAAAGTTCAATCTATTATTAAACGATTTAAAAACTTAGAAGAAATCATTTGGGTTCAAGAAGAACCTCGTAATATGGGCGCATGGCATTACATGGCTCCAATTCTGTTCGAACTTGCTGGAGATAAAGTGAAAACAGGTTACATTGGACGTCCTGATCGCTCTAGTCCATCTGGCGGCGATCCATTCGCTCACAAAGCCGAGCAAGAACTAATTGTTGCACACGCTTTAGATGTGAAGTATAACTTCCGTCAAGATAAACAAGAAATTGAAGTTTTCAGCAACTAAAAAGTAATAATGAAGGTTTCTAGCTTGTTCCCTGGGCAGATATTCTGCCCAAGGCCAGGCTAACAAATGGAGATTACCGAAGACAAAAGAAGAAAAAACACACCGTTAGGCAAATAAGGGGAGGACATTTAAAATGATCGAAATTAAAGTACCTGAGCTTGCAGAATCTATTACCGAAGGAACTATTTCACAATGGCTTATCAACGTAGGCGACAAAGTTGAGAAAGGCGGCAGCGTTGTTGAGCTTGAAACTGATAAAGTCAATGTAGAAATCATTGCAGAAGATTCAGGTATTGTATCGAAGTTACTAGGCGAACCTGGGGATACAGTTGAAGTTGGCGCAACTATCGCAATTTTAGATGCTAATGGAGCACCAGTTGCAGTAAGTACACCTGCACCACCTGCTGAGCAAGCAAAACAAGAAACAGCTGAAGCACCGAAAGCTGCGGCTCCAAATGCTGAACAAACTACGAGTCTACAAGGCTTACCAAATACGAACCGTCCTATCGCATCACCAGCTGCTAGAAAAATGGCTCGTGAATTAGGAATCGACTTAAACGACGTACGTAGCACAGATCCACTTGGACGCGTGAGACCACATGATGTACAAGCTCATGCTGCAGCACCAAAAGAAGCACCAGCTGCTCCAGTTGCAAAAACAGAATTCGAAAAACCAGTTGAGCGCGTGAAAATGTCCCGCCGCCGTCAAACAATTGCAAAACGTCTTGTAGAAGTTCAACAAACATCTGCAATGTTAACAACATTTAACGAAGTTGATATGAGTGCGATCATGGAATTACGTAAAGAGCGTAAAGACGCTTTCGAGAAAAAACATGATGTACGTCTTGGCTTCATGTCATTCTTCACAAAAGCAGTTGTTGCAGCATTAAAACAGTTCCCATTATTAAATGCTGAAATTCAAGGTGACGAGCTTATCATCAAAAAATTCTATGATATCGGTATTGCAGTAGCAGCTCCAGATGGATTAGTTGTTCCAGTTGTACGCGATGCTAACCAATTAAACTTCGCTGAAATCGAAAGTGAAATTCGTAATTTAGGTATGAAAGCACGCGATAACAAACTTTCATTAAAAGAACTACAAGGTGGTACATTTACAATTACAAACGGGGGTGTATTCGGTTCTCTAATGTCAACACCAATCCTAAATAGCCCTCAAGTTGGTATTTTAGGAATGCATAAAATCCAAGTACGCCCAGTTGCAATTGATAACGAGCGTATGGAAAACCGCCCAATGATGTACATTGCTTTATCTTACGATCACCGTATTGTTGATGGTAAAGAAGCAGTTAGCTTCCTTGTTGCTGTTAAAGATATGCTTGAAGATCCAAAATCATTATTATTAGAAGGTTGATAGATTAATAATCTAATATATAAAGGCTGTAGAATACATCATTCTACAGCCTTTTTTTGCGTTCATACGGGACAAATTTCATGACATAAGATAATAATGTATGCCTAAACGTAAGGAGGATTAAAATGAATAACCTTCCAATTCATGCAAAACTTAAAGTAAATAAGGATACTTTCTTCCTGCCCCATTCAAACGGGGGTGTCTATTTTCGAAATAACGCCAGTTCATTTCGCATGGACGGTGATGGAATTTATGACTGGATTGAAAAATTAATGCCAATGTTTAACGGTAATTATTCTTTAGCAGAAATAACTGATGGTCTCCCTCTCCCCTATCAAAATCGTGTATTTGAAATTGGAGAGGTTTTATATGAAAATGGTTTCGTTCGCGATGCAAATCAAGATGCACCTCATGAATTAAACAGTACATTACTCGACAGATATGCTTCACAAATTGAATTTTTAGAAGCTGATTCTCATTCAGGTGCTTTAAAATTTGAAACGTACCGCGGAGCAAATGTCCTTGTACTTGGCTCCGGAGATATGCTTACTTCTTTAGTTTCTTCTTTATTAGAATCTGGTTTACCTACATTTCATTACCTCGTTACAGATCGAGATGAAACAAACTATGACAGAATACATGAGCTAATAGAACGTGCATATGAAGTTGATAACGGTGTACTCATTCAAGAAATCGATACTACAATTGACCGTCCCTTGCATGAAGTATTCGAACCTTTTGATTGGATTTTATATGTTTCTCAAAATGGAGACATTGACGGTTTAAAAACAGTTCACACTATTTGTAGAGAAACGAAAAAGAATTTTATACCAGCTATTTGTTTATCAACACTCGGTATAGCTGGACCTGTCGTAACGGAAAATCGTGATGAATGCTGGGAATCCGCATGGCATCGGCTACATGAAACGACTTTGCAAAATGAAAATTCATCAGATTCCTTCTCACCACTTACATCTGCAATGTTAGCAAATGTAATCGTTTTTGAATTGTTTAAACATGTCGCGGATGATTTATATCGTGAAAAAGAATTACAATTCTTTTTATTAAACTATGAAACACTTGAAGGAACGTGGCATCCTTTTATAAAACACCCTCTTGCAACTGATGAAAGTTTTACAATTGATACGATAGAAAATCTTTCTGAAAAACTTGAGCATCGGTCCAACCAACATACTTCAACTGATGTATTCCGCTTTTTCGACTCATTAACTTCTAAAGAAGCCGGTATATTCCATGTATGGGATGAACAAGATTCATATCAATTACCGTTATCACAATGCTATATTCAAGTAGCCAATCCATTATCAGATGGCCCAGCTCCCCTTCTGCCTCTTATGACTCGCAGTGGATTAACTCATAATGAAGCACGCCGAGAAGC
The DNA here is from genome assembly GCF_001429475.1 of Bacillus sp. Root131. Classification (NCBI taxonomy): domain Bacteria; kingdom Bacillati; phylum Bacillota; class Bacilli; order Caryophanales; family Bacillaceae; genus Bacillus; species Bacillus sp. Root131. Next base: position 216,021 of record NZ_LMJQ01000006.1, on the reverse strand, counting down.
TGGTTTAACAGGAATTGAAACATATGTAGCAGAAATCATTCACCGCCTTATTCCTGAACATAACGATATCGGTATTGGCGCTGGAGAAACGATGACAGAAGGATTTTACCGGGCACTACAACAACATTTAAATAATAAATTGTATGAACGGCAGTCACATATGCTAGAAGAACTTACAACGATTGATTTAACTGATATTCACGATAAACATTGTAGATTTTATTACGATGCCCTTGCTACAATTCATGAAACACCTAAAATCGCAATGAGTGAAGAGATTCTCAGTTTTCCAGTCGTTTGGGTTGGTATAAATGATAAATGGTACGGTGCATCTAATATTAATATGACGTTAGCGTTACGGAGCGCACTACAACTATCACTGCTCCACATTCAAAGTGAAGAGACTCCTTACAGAGCTAATATCTTGCCTGAATCATCTATTATTTTATATGACACGGATTCTTTTAGGGTGGAAATACAAGCGGAAGAAGAAATTCCAAGTGTGCAATCTTTACAGCTTGCCTTACAGCATTTAGAAGAACATAATTTTTATCCCTTCGTGTTTGATTTAGCAATCGAACCATTTTTGAAAGAAAACTTAGACGGTGTGTATGGCGTATTAATTGCAAAGGAGGACGGTCTATGACTCAAAATATATTGCTTATAGGGGATGGCCTTCTTGCAGACTATGTACATGATCAATTATGCAAACAATATTCCATCATTCGTCAGCATACTCTTACAGAAGAACTTCCTGAAAATATTTATCTCGCTCTCGTATTACATGATGGATCTCCTTCTACTATTCATCATGATGCTGAGCTAATTTTTCGCTCAAATCATATTCCGTGGCTTCGTGGTTTCACTTCATTTGGCGAAGGTATTATCGGTCCTTACATTCATCCTCTTACGCCCGGATGTTCCCATTGTTCTGATGGACGCCGTTTTATCGCTGGCTTTGATCAAAAAGAAATGTGGGAACTACAGCGGAAATATGCCTTTAAAGCCGAAAATGGAACGAGGCGTGATGTACGTGCCACCCAAAATGGCATGTTACAAATGTGCCATCTTATTTGCGCAGAAACAGAAAAAATATTAACTCATAACCATTCTTCTTTAGAAAATGAACTTATTTTACTAAACTTACAAACATTACAATGTACGCGGCATTCTTTTCTTCCAGATCCTCTCTGTCCTGTATGTAGTAGTTTACCTGATGATACTGCGGATGCGGCGGTAGTTTCTTTACAACCGAGTTTAAAAGTAAGCACCGAAACGTATCGCTGCCGTTCCATTCATGAATTAAACACATTTTTAACGAAAGACTATTTAGATTATCGGATCGGTATGTTGAACGGCAAAATGCAGCATTCTTTATTGCCATTCGCTGACGTCATTATAAACATGCCATTAATGTTTGGAAATGAAGGTGTTGCAGGCCGAACTCATTCATTTGCAGTGAGTGAAGCAACTGCTATTTTAGAAGGTTTAGAACGATATTGCGGTATGTCGCCTCGCGGGAAAAAGACAAATGTGCATGGTAGTTTTCATGATTTAGAGGAACATGCACTAAATCCCCTTACACTCGGTGTGCATACAAATGAACACTACAGTCGTGATAATTTTCCATTTAAGCCGTTTGATCCTGATTATGAGCAAAACTGGGTATGGGGATATTCTTTATCACAAAACAGACCGCTTTTAGTTCCTGAATCAATTGCTTATTATAGCCTCGGTCATCGAGATGCTTTCGTGTATGAAACATCAAATGGATGTGCAATTGGCGGTAGTTTAGAAGAAGCGATTTTTCACGGCATTTTAGAAATTGTAGAGCGTGATGCCTTCTTACTCACTTGGTATGCCGAATTACCTCTTCCCCGCCTTGATCTGAGTTCAGCAAATGATACAGAATTACAATTAATGATTCAGCGGTTACGTACGATTACCGGATATGAATTACACGCTTTTAATGCGACGATGGAACACGGCATCCCGAGCTTATGGGTAATTGCAAAAAACACACGTGAAAATGGAATGAACGTTGTTTGTGCGGGAGGTGCTCATTTAGATCCTATTCGAGCTTTAAAAAGTGCCATTCAAGAAATCGCAGGCATGTTACTTATAACAGACGATGAGCTCGAGCACAAAAGAGAATACTATGAAAAATGCTTACAAGATCCTTATTTCGTTAATAAAATGGAAGACCACAGTATGCTGTACGGATTGAAAGAAACGGAAGAACGTCTTCACTTCCTTTTACGAGAAGATGCACCGGTGCAAACGTTCCAAGAAATGAATGTATCACAATCATTTGATATGGATTTAACATCCGATCTCCACCAACTTTTAAATCGTTTGCATCAATCTAATCTTGAAATAATCGTTGTAGATCAAACCGTTCCCCTTATAGAAAAGAACGGACTACACTGTGTAAAAGTTATTATTCCAGGCATGTTACCGATGACTTTCGGACACCATCTTACTCGGATTACAGGACTGGACCGGGTATATACCGTACCGATGACACTTGGATATACAGACGAACCTTTAACGAATGAAAGATTAAATCCACATCCACATCCGTTTCCATAGTAAAGGAGGGATTTCATGCAGCTAGATACTTTTTTACATCATCTCCATTTCTCTATCGATGAAATTATGCCGAATCATGAGGTGGACTGGAAAGACGCACCGCTTCCTTATAAATTATATCGAAATGTACCTACCATCCCGCTCTCCTTAGAAATCCCATTATCTTTACCGAACTCTTCTACTACACCTACTTTAGATGAAATTGGTCACTACCTTTGGTATTCATTTGGTGTAACACAATTATGTCAGCTAAATAGCGAGAGAAATGTATTACGAAGATCTATTCCTTCAGGCGGCGCTTTATATCCGAATGAATTGTATATCTATTTAAAGATTGACGATTATCCAGACGGCATTTACCATTATGACGCCGCGCATCACCGGCTTATTTTACTTCGCGAAGGAAATTTCGATTCTTATTTAGCAGACGCACTCGGTAATCGCTGTAATATACATGATTGTTTCGGTGCTGCATTTATATCTACTATGTTTTGGAAAAATTTCTTTAAATACAATAATTTTTCATATCGCCTTCAAGGATTAGATAGCGGGGTTCTCATTGGACAATTACTAGAATGTGCAAAACAGTTCGGTTATACGAACGGCGTATACTTTCAATTTCTAGACCGTGCACTGAACCGTTTACTCGGATTGTCAGAAGGTGAAGAAAGTGTGTATGCCGTTATTCCTTTAAGTACAGAGCCAGAAACTAATTGGTTTCACAATGATTACCGTGAAAATAAAACAGTTACTTCTCATGAGTTGTTGCAACAAATTCCGCCGTTAGCACATGAACATTTCGTTCGCTCAAAACATGTAGGTGAATATCCGATGATAACAAAAATAAATGAAGCTTCTATGATCGAATCGACAGCACACTTCCAAACACTACATCATGAAGAGCACTATCAACATAATGCGTACGCTGTACAGCTACCAAAAGTAGAACGGTTATCGTATGATTTCCTACAACTTTGTAAAAAACGATATTCTCCTGATGCGGACTTTATTTTAACGAAATGGGATGCAGCCGAGCTCGCTACTTTACTACAAGAAGCGAGCCTCTCCTTCCCCTATTACAACGACCTTGACGGTAAGTATGCAAATGAAAATGCACGCGTCTTCTTATATGGATGTTTTTATAACGTGAAAAATATTGAAAACGGGGCTTACGCTTATAATAGTAAAACACATTCGATACAACCAATTCGGTATGGAGACCTTCGTTACCCTCTTCAATCTAGTATGACGATGGATAACGTAAACCTTTTTCAAGTACCACTTTGCTTACATGTAGTCGGAAAGAAAGATTACTATACACGTGCATTAGGCTATAGAGGATATCGTATTCACCAAATGGAAGCTGGTATACTCGTTCATAAACTCGTTTTTGCAGCGACCGCGATGGGGATGGGCGGGCATCCATTACTTAGTTTTGATACAAATTCATGTGATCAATTGTACGGTATTGATGCTGGGAATGAAACGTCTCTTATTCAAATTCCTGTTGGGGCGTATCGAGCGCGGAATTGGTTAAAAGGGGTTTTGCATAGTTAAAAGCACGCCGATGGACGGCGTGCTTTTTTACTAGATTAACTTAAAAATACTCTTAATTTGTCTAGCAAATAACCAATTTTTCGTACCGTAGTTATCATTTAAACTATCTAAATTAATAGATTGTCCGTTAGCAAACTTTAATTCTAACGTTGTATTTTTGTCATTTGTTTTTAAATTATTATTTGTAATGTCATCATACTTTAATTTTTCAATCTCAATATATTCGTCTTTTTCTTGTCCAATCACGACATGGTCTTGGAAGAAGAAAAACACTTCTACTTTTTTACCGAAACAAAATACATTTTTCGTATAAATTAATGTCGCGTTATCAAGTCCGACACATACTTCTTTCATTTCTTCCACAACGTGTCCAAAGTCTTCTTCATGTCTTGTATTTGATTCAACAATCCATTCTTCGATTGTTTTCATATTAATTGCCATACTGCGCCCCCTGGTTCGTTCATTGCTTCGTTAAAAAAATAAATACTATATGAAAATATAAGCGATTAGTAATATGTTTTCAAGGGGGAACGGTATATTCAAAATAAAGTGAAACTTTAATCAATAGGGGTCTTCATCCCCACTGATTATTAGTTGAACCAATCGGGCTTTTACGGGCAGTTGATCACCCACCTAACTTCTTTGCTTTCGCTGGATTTTGAGATGGGGGTCTTACTGTCCGCAAATAGCGGGATAAAGTTAAATTTCAAAGGAATATAAAAGGAACACCAACTTCATTAAATTTTAAACGTTTGAACGAGGCATTCTTCATCATCAATTAACTGCTCTCTCTCATCAAATTCAATGTTCAGTTTTTTATATACTTTCTTCCAAAACGACACTGCTGGTACATTTTTTACAAGTTCGATAACGAAATATTGTCCTCTTTTCTCTTCTAGTAAATTCTCAACAGCTTGTTTACCGATTCCTTTTCCTTTATATTGATTCAATATGAAAATATCATTAATACCAAAATCATTTTCCTTCTTCAAAAACGGACGTTCCAGTAGTAATAAGAATCCTACAATACTATGATCAACTTTTATAAAATACGGCGTGATTCCGTCATTTTTCCAAAACATATGCAAATCTTCGTATTCAAAAAATCCGTTCGCTCCGATAGTTATATTCATAGTGAACTTAGAAAGGTCATGAAGATATAAAGTGTACAAATTACGTAATATTTCTTTTTCTGATTCTTGAACTTTTTGAAGTGCTACAATCATAAAAAAACTCCCCTTCCACATATGTAACTATTTCCCGATCCTCTTCATTCGACAAAAATGATAATTCCCCTTTAACAAAAAAATAGCACTTTAAAAAGTGCTATTCTGCTCTCCTTGCCGCTTGCTGAATTGGATCCCAAACGCTGTTATATGGTGGTGCATAACTTAAATCGACATCTTCTAAATCATGAATGCTCATTTTATTGAAAAGTGCCATCGCGATCACATCAATACGTTTATCTACGCCTTCTTCTCCAATTACTTGCCCGCCCAATAATTGTTTCGTATCGGAGCGATATAGTAATTTCAAGTAAAGTGGTTTTGCATTTGGATAATAGCCCGCCATATTTGTAGAATCTACTTTGACCGTTTTATACGGAATGTGTAGCCCTTTTGCTTCTTTTTCATTTAACCCTGTTCTTGCGAGTGTCAAATCCATAAATTTAATAATGCCTGTGCCTAACGTACCTTTAAAAGCTCTTCGTTTATCAAGCATATTCAGTCCAGCAAGTCGCCCTTGCTTATTGGCAGTCGTTCCGAGCGGGATATGATCATGAATTTCCTTTATAACGTGGTAATGTGTTGCGCAATCACCGGCTGCATATACGTCTTGCACATTCGTTTGCATATATGCATTTACTTCGATTGCTCCTTTATGATTTGTACGTATATTTGTCCCTTCAAGAAAATCAGTATTTGGCTTCACTCCAACCGACACTAAAACAAGATCTGCTTTATACGTACCTTTATCCGTTTCGATTGCTTCTACTCGTTCATTTCCTTTAAATGCTTTTACATTTTCATTCGTTAAAATTTCAATATGATGCTTATCTGCTTCTTTATGTATGTACTCTGCCATATCTGCATCATAAATCGTACCGATATGATCATTTCGCTCAATCATTCTTACTTTCTTACCAAGTTCGACGAATGTTTCTGCCATCTCAAGTCCAATGGCACCACCGCCAATAATCGTTACATCTTCAACTTTATTCGTTTCTAGCGTTTTTAATATGCGCTCAGCATCAGGAATTGTTTTTAAAAGATGAACGCCTTGTAATTCCCGTCCTTCCCATTCTGGCATAACAGGACGCACTCCAGTCGCAATTAATAATCGATCATATGGAAATTCAAAGACATCCTTCGTCTTCGTATGCTCTGCGTACACCATTTTCTTTTCCGTATCTACTTTCGTTACTTCATGACGCACTTTCGCATCAATTCCATATTTCTCACGAAACGTCTTTACGTTGCGCGCGATTAACTTTTCAGTTGAAGCGATAGCACCACTAATGACATACGGTAATCCACACTGAGCGTATGAATAAATTTCACCTTTTTCTAAAGTTACAACATTTGCATTTTCATCGTTTCTAACAATTTGCATAGCTGCACTCATACCAGCTGCATCTCCGCCAATAATGACATAGTTCACTTTACCACTCCTTCTTTTTTACATACTCTTTACGTTTTCCATATTTTATAGAAATAACACCTACTTCCATTGTAAAGAAAGAGGATTTTATCTTCAAATTTGGTGCACAAACCTATGCCTGAATAGGTAGCCGTCGTGTCTCATAAACAACATGTTTAATATGCTATAACAGTTACTATTGAAAGTAGGTGAAATATATGTGCGCCGGCCTTCTCGCCCAGCTTCCAGATGAACCGCAAGAACCAAAAGAACCGAAACCCGCCCTCTCACTTGACCAAGAATTTTCCATTAATGCGACAATATACAGCGCTCGTGCCTGGTTATCTAACGATGATACGTTTGCGCAAGATATTTGGAAAGCTACCCAATTCGCTTCAGCATCACATGCTGGCAAGTCTATCTTTCCAGTCGGTTCAGTTAAAATTCTGAACTTCTCTGACGATACAATAACTGTTACTGCTTCACCAGAATCAGATCATGCGCTCAAAATAGTCGTACCCCCCCATTCCGAGGCAGCCCTAACATCTGGTCCTTTATCACATATACAAGCTAGTACATCAGGAGGATCAAGTAAAGTCACATTTCTCTTTCACATCTTTTTCTCAAGGGATCCTGGTTCAGATAAATAACCATAAAAAAGGTACAGTTATGCACTGTACCTTTTTCACATGTTTATTCTCTTGATTTGATGAGTTCAACATTATAAGTTTCAATATCTGTTAGCTTTCCTGTAAAATATGGATTTTCTCTATACCAAGATTGTTTTGAAAAATACGTTTGCATATCTTTCGTCTGAAAAATATGTCCATGCCTTGCATATATTTCATTTCTAGCAATTTTCAACTGTTCTTTCGATAAATATGCTAAATCTGTACTCGTTAATTTTCGAATATCACTATCTGGGAAAATGAAACCATTATATACATACGGAGTGGTAGATGGCGGAGTAACATTATAAACAACTGTTTTTTCTGTACTTTTCTTTTGAAATGGAAGATTATAAGACGGAAGTGCCGTTACCGTTTCTACCTTCGTCGTTTCCCTTCCATTTTCTCCATTTCGTTCTAAATAAATCGTCGTACTTCCATCAGTCGCTATAGGCCCCCATGTAATTTCTTCTCCTGCCAGTGCTGTAACTGGTTTTTGATTTACGTACAATGTTGCACCAGGCGCGTTCGTTTGAACTGTAATATATTGACCTTGCAACGTTAAATCTATCATTACGTTATTTTGGCTTTGTTTCATAAGTACAACCTTTTCCTCACGCGATAGTTTTACATAATCATTTTTATATTCTGATTGAAACACTTGATTGCCCGGAAGAAACGGCCCATATTGCTTCTCAAACTTTTTGTCATCTGTCTTATCAATTTCTTTTCCGTTCATTTTTAACGATACGCCTTTTTCATTTGTAAGCAAAGTGGTATAGTACGTCTTCACTTTCAATTTATACCGATCAAATATAAAGAAATACTTTCCGTCTTTCGTTAACGAAAAATCAGCTCTTTCTATTCCGTCCCGTTGTTTTTCACCTTGTCTCAAATATTCTTTTAATTCATTCACATACGATGGATTTTCTTTTATATATGAAAATAGAGGCGTTAAACTCTCTTTTGTTATCATAACCGATTGATCATCTGCCGTAATGATCTCAGCTAATTTCTCTCCGTCCCTCTCTTGTAAAATCGTAATCATCCGATCTACTTGTGCCACCTGCGTATAATACGATGATCCGTACAAATATAATCCAATAATCGCTATAACAAATAGTGCTAACAGTGTAATGCCAACCTTTGCACCACCGCTCATGTTCTTCTTTACTACAGGACTTCCCCTCTTCGTCCCGCAGTTTTGACAAAATTGCACACCATCTTCAAACTGAATTCCGCACTTTGTACATACATTCATCCAGTCAACCACCTTTTCATTAGAAGCCAGTTATTCCCTGTGTTAAGGCTTGAATTATCGTGCTAATGTAAGACCAAAGTACAATAAATGTTGCAATTCCAATTAAAACATTTGCAATAATAAGTGTGTACACGAGATCTAATCCGCCATTGTCTAGCTTTAATATGGCTACAGTTATACTAATCCCTATATAAGTTGCAGCTACCGATAATAATATCGGTAAGAAAAAGATTAATAAGAAACTAAAAAGAAAAGAAAGGACTAATATAGCAATAGCCGGCGTCGCTAGCGTTCCCCATATACCGAATACTTCAAGAAACGAAAAAGATGATTTCATCATCTTACCACTTACAAAAATAATAAATCCGACAAATAAAGTTAAAATTAATAAAAAGAAAAAGACCGTTATAGATTCTACAAAAAATGTGGGAGTAGATATATCTGGTGCAAATGTTCTCGTAACTGCTGATGCTGCACTCATCATTCTATAAAAAATACATGCTCCTAAAAAACAAATAAGAACAAGACTTACAATTCCATTTCTTACTTCAATCGTGCCGCTTTTCATAATCGCTGTCGGTGCTTGTAATGCATGTTTAAAAAATTGAAAATAGCCGCTCGCAAACCGCTTCGCTTGCTCTACCGTTTCATTTGGCCGAGTTTCCTTTACTTGTGCCGCGCGTGCTTGTTCCGGCCCTTCTTCTTGACCACTACTTGCCACTACTTCTTCCGTTAACGAATGTCCACAATTCCCGCAAAACTTTGCCTCTGCTGCATTTTCTGTATGACATGACGGACATTTCATTCTCTCATCCCTCCTTAAGCATATACCATATAGGGTGTTACAAATTCAATATATGACTTTGTACATAAAACATGACTACAAGAAAAAGATTCTGAAATCCTTCTTTCAAAAGAAATTATATATGCTAGCAATCTTGAAAAATAATGCTATTATGAAACAGAACAAATAACATTTTTAACAGATTGGATGAAAGACAATGGAATTGGTAAACTCAATTTTTCAAATATTCCTTACGAGCGTAATCCAATTATTTTCTTTAATTGGCGTTATCATTGTAATTGGATTTCTATTAGGTTATTTAGAATCACTAACACGAATGTATTGGTCGAGGGCTTTCGGAAGAAAAGGATTCCTTTTAACGGCGTGGATTGGTGTTCCGATTCACGAACTTGGACATGCCATTATGTGCGTACTGTTCCGTCATAAAATTGTAGCAATGCAGTTTTTCCCAACAGATACAAGTCAAGGAGCATTAGGTTACGTACAACATCAATACAATCAAAAAAGTGTGTATCAACGAATTGGGAATTTCTTCATCGGCATCGGGCCTATTATTTCTGGTATTACTGCATTAATCCTTTTAATGCGCTATTTCGTACCAGAATCATATTTTTTATTTAATACAACTCTCGAAAAAACGATCGCTTCTACTTCTATTAATGTAGAAATGATTCAAAACATGCTCTTGTCGACGTTTGTATTATTGAAAAGCTTATTTACAATCGGCAATTTATTGAATCCTTCCTTTTGGTTATTTTTATTTATCGCCATTTGTATTTCCGCACATATCGCTTTAAGTAAACCAGACATTAAAGGATCAATAGACGGAGTTATCGTCATGTTTATCGTTTTATTTTTATTCAACATCATAGCGGGACTGTTTCAATACGACAGTAACCAGCTAATTGGACAGGTTATGAAATATAATATGTATCTCATTGCGTTTTCTAGTGTAGCACTGCTTTTCTCTTGTCTTTCTACACTCGTTAGTTTTTCGTTTTATAAAATAAGAAGAGGGCGTTCTTTTTGAACGCCCTCTTCTTATTAATTATTCCCCTTATAATCACAATGCTCAACAGGCACACGAGCATGCCCTTCTTCATCGGTACACCATGACTGTGATTGGAATGCAAGAAAGATACCAATCCATTCTTCTTCCTTTTCAAAGTGAATGAGTATCCCTCCGTCTTGCCATATGCCATTATCACCTTTCCATTTCTCTACATTCCCTTGATTCATGTGAATATCATGTATACCGTTTCCTGGTTTGAAATGAAAATAGGAATCTGGTGTATTTTCTTCTGGTCCCCATCTTTCACCAAACGCGTAAATAATCGCTTTTTCTTCTATCGCTCGCTTTATATAACGTTCTATTTTTTCGTTTAAATCATTATCTGCTCCTGCTTTTTCGGGAGGCAAAGGAATCATTTGTTTTGAATTAAATAGATTTCCTCTTACATAATCTAAAGCCACTTTCGGTTCATTGTTTTTTATTTCTGTAAAACCGAATGGTAATGTCGGTAAAATATGAATCGCTTCTGATTTAATATTGTTACTCGCAAAATATAAAACTTCTGACGGATAACTTTGCGACTTTACGTTAATTGCAATACGATAATCTGCTCCAGTCTCGCCCTGTAAATGAACTTGATAATGAGGTGTTTTCCCTTTTCCAATCTTTGATTGTATAACTGTACCTTTTAACACACCGTAGTTTTTTAGGGGCATACATTTCATCTCCTATTCATTTAGTAGAAGCTATTCATATTTAAATCATTATCCACTCATAAAAAAAATCCTCCTATGTTAGGGGGACTTTTAATTTCTCAACATATACCAAACAATAACCTCTACCACTACAAGTAAAACCGCACCAAAGATCATTAACGTTGTCTTCTTTAATAGTTCATTTTCACGGTAAGGGATATTACATAAGTAAGCACCTAATGTAATCCGTGATGGACAAGCGATTGTCGCTACTGATGATGCGGTGTTTTGAAGTGTTGTGACATATTGCCACGGGAGTGCTACGTTTTGTGCGGTTTGCATTTGTAGTTTTATAAACATTGCATTTGATCCTGCGTTACTACCTGTTAAAAATCCACCAATAGCGCCAATAAACGGAGCAACAAAAACGAAAAAGGTTCCAAATGTTTCACCAGCTGTTTTTGCAAGTAATGAATGCATGCCAGATGCACCCATTAGTTCTGAAATGGCGATAAACATTGTCGTCGTAATAGCAAATGGAATCCATTGTTTGATCGTTTGTGAGAATGATTGTTTAATAATATTAGACGGGATGCGGAAGAAAATAATAGTAAATAAGCAAGTCATACCGAGCCAAAATCCTGGTGAATATAGTAACTCTAGTTTATAAGAGTATGATTTCAAATCAAGAACCGCATATGATCTGAACAAATCATGTAATGCTGGAACGAGGCGAGAAAGTAAAATACAAACTGTTAGAAATATATAAGGGCTAATAATTTTTATAATGGATACTTCTCTCTCCGTTGCAGCCGCATGTTCTGTTATAAGATTTTGCCCACTTTTTCCTTTTAATTTAATGATAAGAAAGCCAAATGTAATCGTAACGATAGAACTTAATATCCCGGCTAGTTCAACACTTACGTATGCATTAGAAAGATAGATTCCGAGAGAAAATAATAGAAAGAACCCTACTCCTTCTTTCCACTTTTCTATAACCGCTTGCCAGCCGCCAACAACGTGTAAAGAAAGAATAACGAAGTAAGCAAACATCGGAATACTTAATAGCGCTGTATTTGTACCAAGTGTTGTAAGAGGCATATTTATTAGCTGCGAACCGATAATCGTACCCGTTGCCATTGCGCCCCATGAACTAGCTAGTAAGCCGATGAATGAGAGCAGTACAGCTTGAAATGGTTTATAGCCTAGCGAAAGAAAAATAGGTGCTGCAACCATGAATCCAATACCAAATCCACTTACTGATTCAATAAGCGGACAAATGCCAAAACACATAAGCAGCATTTGTAATAAGCGATCATGTGTGATTTCTTCTAAAAAACGTGCTACTTGATCGATGTATCCCATTTTGTTCATGAGGTGAAATAAAAAAATACCGAAAAATAAAACGTACCCGACAATAAAACAAATTAACCATCCTTTAATCGTTGCGTGCACAGTTTCACTTATCCCTAATCGAAACGTTGGCGAGAGTAAAACGATTCCGACAGACACTGCATAAGAAATTAACGAGGACCTTAATGACGTTTGTTTAAATAAAAATAAACAAATGAAAATCATCATAATTGGGATAAGTGCCAACAATATGGCCATGTTATCATCTCATTTCGTTTAAAATACAATTTTTAACTATTATATAACAGATGACATAATTTTCAATTGTTTTTACAACAGATTCAAAAAAGGGGCCAAACGGCTCCTTTTCATTCACCCCATTTTCTATTATTCTGAAAAACTGTCTGCTGCCCAATTATTTTTTCTAACACAACAAACACAATGTAAGTACATATTGCTTGCAATACAATATTCCCAAATTTCATTAATGTAAATGAATGAATCCGTAGAAATAATTCGTTTAATAATACAATCGAAACGATACTAAATAATTCTACACTAATCGAAAATAGACATATTTCTAAAATAGACTGTTCTTGAATGCGATTTAAGTTGGAAAAGATAAATACATATCCTAAAAATAGAGCCATCAACTCTATTTTCGCCATGCTAATGAGCCAAGCGTATAGTGGTATAGTTAAAAGAAGATACAGTAATTTGCGTCTTAGCATGCCTTCTCACCTCTGAATTAAATGTATTTTCTGTATATTTTAACATTTATTACGCAAAACAAAAAGAAGAGACTTACGCCTCTTCTTTTTGTTTTGTTGCATATATTAATTCACATATTTCTTCTCGTTTTTCATTTTCTAAAAGCTCAATGATCTTACTTCCAACAACAACTCCGTCACATATTGTAACCATTTCTTCTACATGTTCTTTTGTTGAAATACCGAATCCTGCGACTACTGGTAAGTTGACGTGTGATTTTACTTTTTCTAAGTAACTACGAATCTCCTCTTTAAAGTTTTGACGTACTCCCGTTACGCCCGCTACTGTAACAGCGTAGACGAATCCTTCTGATTCACTCGTAATTTTTTCGATTCGCTCAATTGGGCTCGTTACGGTAACGAGTGGAATTAGCGCAATGTTTGCCTCTCGAAGTAACGGCGCAATAATATTTTGTTCTTCATATGGTAAGTCTGGAATGATGATGCCATCTACACCTGCTTCTATGCAGTTTTCGATGAATCGTTCTTTTCCAAATGCGAGTACTGGATTTAAATATGTCATGAGTACAAACGGAATTTGCACTTCTTCCCTTACCTCTATTAATGCTTGAAAAATTCCTTTTACTGTTATACCGCTATCTAGCGCTCGCTTCCCTGCTCTTTGAATCGTTGGGCCATCTGCAACTGGATCTGAAAACGGGATACCAATTTCAACGATGCTTGCTCCTGCTTCGTCTAGAAAACGAATTCTTTCTTTTAATTTCTCAAGTCCACCATCTCCGCCCATTACGTACGGAATAAATGCTTTCTTACCATTTTCAAACGCTGCTTTAATTTTTTCTACTCCCATTTTTCACACCTCTTCCATATAACGTTTTATACTCTCTACATCTTTATCACCGCGGCCTGATAAGCAAATGACAAGTCCTTTGTCTTTCTTCATTTGCGGCGCTAATTTTAATGCATATGCGACAGCATGTGAGCTTTCTAAAGCCGGAATAATTCCTTCTTTTTTCGTTAATAATTGAAATGCTTCTAACGCTTCATCATCAGTAATTGAATGATAAGAAACGCGGCCAATATCTTTTAGCAAGCTATGTTCTGGACCAACACCTGGATAATCGAGTCCTGCTGAAATAGAGTGCGCTTCTTGAATTTGCCCTTCTTCGTTTTGCAGAAGATACATCATTGATCCGTGTAAAACACCGACGCTTCCTTTCGTTAAAGTTGCTGCATGCTTTTCTGTATGAACGCCTTTCCCTGCTGCTTCTACGCCGTAAAGAGCGACCTCTTCATCGTGTACGAACGGATAAAACATGCCCATCGCATTACTACCACCGCCAATACAAGCAACGACTGCTTCTGGTAACTTTCCTTCTAACGCCTCATATTGTTTTTTCGTTTCATTTCCAATTACACTTTGGAAATCACGGACAATTTGCGGGAATGGATGTGGCCCGAGAACGGATCCCATAATGTAGTGTGTATCGTGCACGTGTGAAACCCAGTAGCGAAGCGCCTCGTTCACTGCATCTTTTAATGTGCCGCTACCTGCCGCTACACTTTCTACTTTCGCTCCGAGTAATTCCATTCGGAACACATTTAATTTTTGACGTCTCACATCTTCCTCTCCCATAAAGATGACGCATTCTAATCCGAGTAGGGCACATACAGTAGCAGTTGCCACTCCGTGTTGTCCTGCTCCTGTTTCAGCGACAACTTTTTTCTTGCCCATTCGTACTGCAAGTAGTGCCTGACCGATTGTATTGTTAATTTTATGAGCTCCTGTATGGTTCAAATCTTCACGTTTTAAATAAATCTTTGCACCACCGCAATACTTCGTCATATTTTCAGCGAAATAAAGCGGTGTTTCCCTTCCAACGTACGTTTTTAAATAATGATTTAATTCCTTTTGAAACGCTTCATCTTGCATTGCTTCTTTATATGCTTCTTCTAGTTCTAATACAGATTGCATTAACGTTTCTGGAACGTATCGTCCTCCGTATATACCGTAGTGACCTTTTTCATCTGGATATGCGTAGTTCATTTGGAACACTCCTTCGATTTTATAATAAATTGTTTTATTTTCTTTAGATCTTTCTTTCCTTCTGTCTCTACTCCGCTACTTACATCGACCATATATGGCCGAACAGTTCGAATTGCTTCTTCTATGTTAAGGATGTTTAATCCACCAGCTAATATCGTTTTCTTTCGCAACTCTTTTGGCATATGCTCAAGTAATTCCCATGAAAATGTCTTTCCATTTCCTCCATGAAACTTTTCTTTCGGGCTATCAAACAATATATAATCCGTTTCATATGCTTGAGCGCTTTTCATATCACTCTCTGAAGTTACTCCTAGCGATTTTATAGACGGAATATTCAATCTTCTAATTTGATGATTCTCTTCATCCCCATGTAGTTGCACATGCGTTAACCCGCACTCATCTGCAATCTTCTGAATCACTTCAACTGATTCATTTACGAAAACCCCGATTTTTAATACGTGTGCTGGAAGCTCCCCAATAATTTCTTTCGCTAGCCCCAGAGTAATTTTCCGCTTACTTTCTGCAAAAACAAATCCGATTGCATCTGCTCCGTATTCGCAAGCACATTTTGCTGTTTCAACATCAGTAATACCACAAATTTTCACTTTCATATATTCACCTTACAATCTTCAAAAAAGCTACTAATAGAAGATGATGTCATAAGTGCCTCTCCAACTAATACACCTTTTGCCCCAGCTCTTTTAACGCGGGTAATATCTTCTTTTGAATGAATGCCACTTTCACTAATCCAAAGTAATTTCTCCTCATTCAATCGTTTTCCTAACTTTTCAGTTTGGCTTAAATCTACTTCGAACGTTTTTAAATTACGATTATTAATGCCAATAACATGTGGATTTAGTTGGATCGCAGTTTCTAATTCCTGTTCATCATGAACTTCAACAATCGCTTCCAATCCTTTTTCTAACACGTAGCTATACAACTCTTTTAACTTTTCTTTCGTTAACGCTGCTACGATTAGTAAAATAATATCTGCTCCCGTTTCATACGCTCTATCGATTTGAATCTTATCGATTATGAAATCTTTACATAAAAGCGGAATGTTACTTTCTTCTCTTGCTGTTTGTAAATCGTGAAACGATCCTTTAAAAAATTGACCATCTGTTAAAACAGATACTGCTCCTGCCCCGCAGTCTTCATATGTTCCCACTTGTTTTCGTACGTCAACGTGTAAATTGATATCTCCTTTTGATGGTGATGCTCGCTTTACTTCTGCAATGACAGTAAACTGCTGTAACGCTTCTACAAGTGAATGTGTCTTTCTTTTTGTTTTGACTGGTGTATACGTTTCATATAACTCCGCAACTTCCTTTTTCTTCTGTTCTACAATTTTATCTAAAATCGTCCCCACTTTAGTTCACCCTTTCTAATTTTTCGTTGCTTGCTGCAATTAATAAGTTTAATTTGGTTAATGCTTTTCCAGAGTCAATGCTATGTGTTGCTAGTTTAATTCCTTCTTCAATCGTTTCTGTTTTTCCATTTGCAAAAAGGGCTAGACCTGCATTTAATAACACTGTATCGCGGTAAACACTCTTTTCTCCACTCAATACGCCGACTGTAATCTTTGCATTTTCTTGTGAATTCCCCCCTCTAATTTCTTCATTTTTCACTCTTGAAAAACCATAATTTTCTGGATCAATATTCATTTCTACTATTTCATTATCTTTTAAAAGGACTACTTGATTTTCCCCTTGTAATGACGCTTCATCTAAAAAACCACTTCCATTTACGACAAGCGCTTGTTTCCGGCCTAACTTTTGTAATACTTGTGCAACTGGTAATAACATATCTCGTTTATAAATACCGACAAATTGTGTTTCTAAATTCACTGGATTTGTTAAAGGACCAATTAAATTAAAGATTGTCGGCACGTTTAACTCTTTTCTTATTTTCATAATGCGCCTTAGTGCTGGATGCATTGCTGGTGCAAATAAGAAGGCAATGCCCACATGCTCTAGTAAATAATCAATCTCGTTTGGCGTACTACTAATATTTACACCTAGTTCTTCTAATAAGTCTGCACTTCCTGTTTTACTAGAAACGGCACGATTACCATGTTTTGCAACCTTTACACCTGCTCCTGCCAGTACGAATGCTGATGTTGTGCTAATATTAAACGTTTGAGCACCGTCACCACCCGTCCCGCAATTGTCCATTGCTCCTTGTATATGGTTCGAAAACGGCAATGCCTTTTCGCGAAGAGCTCGAACGAGACCGTATATTTCTTCTGCAGTTTCACCTTTCGCTTTCAGTAAGACTAAGAAAGCTGCAATTTCACTTTCTAATATGTTTTCACTTAATAAAAGTAGTCCTGCTTTATACATTTCCTCTTCTGTTAAATGTTGACCCTCCACTAATTTACGAAGATAGTTATTCATACTCTTTCCTCCTCTTTTACTTCTGTTAAAAAGGCACGTATTAACTTTCCGCCTTCTTCTGTTGCGATTGATTCCGGATGAAACTGTAATCCGAAGAGCGGATAATAATTGTGACGGACTGCCATTATTTCTCCGTCGTCCATCGCTGTCGCTAATATGTCAAAACAATCTGGCAAGCTCGTTTGCTCTGCAACAAGGGAATGATAGCGCATCGCCGTCAGCGGCTGTGTAACGTATGAAAAGATTGACGTTCCGTTATGTTTCACACGCGATGTTTTTCCGTGTTTAATACGTTCTGCTCTAACAATGTCTCCTCCAAATGCGGCTATGATCGCTTGGTGGCCAAGACAAATCCCTAATATGGGAACGTTCTTATAAAAATGACGAATCACTTCGATACAAATACCAGCATCCTCTGGTTTTCCTGGTCCTGGTGAAAGCACAATTCCTGTTGGATTCATCTCTTCTAGCTGTTCTATCGTTATTTGATCATTTCTTACGACTACAATATCTTCTTCGTATTCACCTAACAGTTGATACAAGTTATAAGTAAATGAATCATAATTATCAATTAGTACAATCATTTCATTACCTCCAATAGCGCTCTCGCTTTATTTAATGTTTCTTCATATTCAGCTACTGGATCTGAATCGTAAACGACTCCTGCTCCGGCCTGAACGTATGCTTTTTCATCCTTTACGACCATCGTTCGAATGGCAAGTGCCATATCAAGATTCCCTGAAAAACTAACGTATCCAACTGCTCCGGCGTATACGTTTCTTTTTTCATTCTCTAGCTCATTTATAATTTCCATCGCTCTAATTTTCGGAGCTCCAGAAACTGTCCCTGCTGGTAAGCAATACGCTAACGCATCAAATCCGCTCGTTTGTTTTCGCAATGTTCCGTAAACTTCAGATACAATGTGCATAACGTGAGAATATTTTTCTACTTTCATATATTTATCTATCGTCACGGATCCAATTTCACTCACTCTGCCAATATCATTTCGCCCAAGATCTACAAGCATCATATGCTCCGCTCGTTCTTTCTCATCTTCCAACAGTTCTTTTTCGATTTCCTCATCTTCCCTCTTCGTTTTCCCCCTCGGCCTCGTACCAGCAATTGGATTCGTCATCACTTTATTCTCCCTTACTGATAGCAAACTTTCCGGTGAAGAACCGAGTACAACATAATCTTGAAAATCGATATAGAACATATATGGTGATGGATTTGCAATTCGAAGTTTTCGGTATAACGCGAATGGATCACCAATACATTCACTTTGCAAACGCTGTGACAGTACGACTTGGAATATGTCCCCAGCTCTTATATGTTCTTTCGCCATTTCTACCATCTCACAAAACTCTTTTTCCGTTATAGAAGAAGTGAATGATAATGTGGATTGTATTGCATTTACTTCAGCTTCTTCTCCTTGTAGCACTTCCTCTTTGTATACTCGTAGCCTTTCGTATACTTCCTCATAATCTGCTGAATCATCTTCCCTGCATACATATACAAACGACAACTTTTGGCGTAAATGATCGTAAACGATAAACTCACGATATAGTAAAAGGTGTACTTCCGGAATATTTAATGGGTCGTGTAAATCCGCTCCAATGTTTTCATACTGCCGAATGACATCATATCCAATATAACCAACTGCTCCTCCGCAAAATGGAAATGGGCTATCTACTTGTGATGATGCGATTACTTCTTCTAACACTTGTAGTACGTTACCTTTTAACTTTTCTGTTTGCCCATATATCATTCTTTCTACTTCCGTACCAACGCTTGTCACCTCTCCATAAGGATTACATCCTAAGTAAGAATAACGCCCTTTATCTTGATGAAGCTGTGAACTTTCTAATAAAAATTTCTTCTTCCCTTTCATACGTCTATATAAAGAAATTGGCGTAATGCTATCTCCTTCTTCTTCAGTGATTACTAAAAATGTCTTTCTCTCTCTTTTTTGTTTTATAAATTCTTCTTTCGTCATCATGTCCTTCACCTCACTCTGAAAAATAAAAAAGTCCCCTACATATCGAAAATATGTAGAGGACGATAAATATACCGCGGTACCACCTCGTGTTGGATGCAAAAGCATCCCGCTTTGTTCAGGTACAAAATTTATACCTTATCCTTGTAACGGCGGAACCCGGGTTGCCTACTGAAAATAATTGTTCAGCATACCTCTCGTAAGCCCATTCCGTATATGGCACCGTACCGGGCTCCCACCTATTCCCGGCTCTCTGTAACGTCTCCAATATACGTACTCTTCTTACTTAAACGATTTCATTTATTTAATTTTTTATACACAAAAAGGGAGTACTCATCCTATAGAAAGGACGGGTACTCCCGTGGTGCCACCTTAATTCGTTACAAATGTAACGCACTTTACCGTATCAAAAACAATACGTGTCTCTTGTATCGATGAGATCATGTCGCCAAAGCCTACTTCTTTCGTTTCGGTTTGGAAGCTCCGAAGCCCATTCCACATCAATTCCATACTGATTCGCACCAACCATCAGCTCTCTGACATGTTCATCATGTGTACTCTTCTTCATCAACGCTTGCATTTTTTTAAGTTGCACTTATTATAGACCTGACTTTTTTCACAAGTCAATACTTTTTTAAAAAATTTATTTTTCTTTCCTTTCAATATTATATTGACAAAACAACCTCTTTTTATGTAAATATAATAAATACTCTATTAAAAATAAGGTTTTTTGTATGAATATTATATATTAAAAAAGTAAAATCACATCAAAAAACGCTTACATTTCTGAAAATTCATATTTCTATATGGATTTTTCAGAATAATCATGATAGATTATAAAGTGAAACTTTAATAAGTGGGGGTTTTGTTCATCCCCCACTTATTATTAGTTGAACTAATCGGGCATTTACGGGCAGTTGATCTCCCACCTAACTTCCTTGCCCATCCAATTTTAAGGTGGGAGTTTTACTGCCCGTTCATGCGGGATAAATATGCATAACGCATCAAAAGACATGACAAAAGAAAGGGGAACTACATGAGTACGCAGATGTTAATTTTAACTTCTATCTCTATTTACATGCTCGGGATGCTAATTATCGGCTATTTCGCTTATAAGCAAACATCCAACTTAACAGATTATATGCTTGGCGGGCGTACACTAGGCCCCGCAGTAACAGCATTAAGTGCTGGAGCAGCTGATATGAGTGGTTGGCTTTTAATGGGCTTACCCGGTGCAATGTTTAGCGTTGGATTAAGTAGTAGCTGGATTGCGATTGGCCTAACATTAGGCGCATATGCAAACTGGCTTTATGTCGCTCCTCGCTTACGTACCTACTCTGAAATTGCAAATAACTCTATTACTATCCCAGAATTTTTGGAACACCGTTTCCACGACAAATCCCATATGCTACGTTTAGTATCTGGACTTGTTATTATGATATTTTTCACGTTTTATGTAGCTTCAGGATTTGTCTCTGGTGCTGTATTATTCGAAAATTCATTTGGACTCAATTACCATGTTGGTCTTCTTATCGTTGGTGGAGTTGTCGTAGCTTACACATTATTTGGTGGATTTTTAGCTGTAAGTTGGACAGACTTCGTGCAAGGAATCATTATGGTAGTCGCTCTTATTCTTGTTCCAGTCGTAACAATTATGCACGTAAATGGACTTGGTCCAGCATTTGAAACAATTAAATCTATCGATCCGGCATTATTAGATATTTTTAAAGGTACTTCTGTATTAGGAATTATTTCATTATTCGCATGGGGCCTTGGTTATGTTGGACAACCACATATTATTGTACGCTTTATGGCGATTTCTTCTGTAAAAGAAATTAAAAGTGCACGACGTATTGGTATGAGCTGGATGATTTTCTCTGTTGCTGGAGCTATGTTTACTGGCCTTATCGGTATTGCATACTATTCAAAAGCAGGTTTAAAACTTTCTGATCCAGAAACGATTTTCGTTGAACTTGGCACTATTTTATTCCATCCACTTATTACTGGATTTTTATTAGCAGCTATTTTAGCAGCTATTATGAGTACAATTTCTTCTCAACTTCTCGTTACTTCGAGTGCAGTAACAGAAGACTTATATAGAACATTCTTTAAGCGTGATGCTTCTGATAAAGAACTTGTATTTGTCGGTCGTATGGCTGTTCTTGTTATTGCTTTAATTGGATGTGCATTAGCACTTAAACAAAATGATACGATTTTAGCTCTTGTTGGATATGCTTGGGCTGGGTTCGGTTCTTCATTCGGACCTGCTATTTTATTAAGCTTATATTGGAAACGTATGACGAAATGGGGCGCGCTTGCTGGTATGGTTTCTGGTGCCGCTACTGTTATTATATGGACTCAATTCAAATTCTTAAAAGATTTCTTATATGAAATGATTCCAGGTTTCGCTATTAGTTTACTAGCTATCGTAATTGTTAGTTTACTAACACAACCTTCAAAAGAAGTTGAAGAGCAATTTGAGAATTTCGAAAAACAACATAGTCATAATCTATAAAGGGAAAGCTCTGCTGTTATCGTATCAGCAGAGCTTTCTTTATATCAAAGTTCGACGATCTTCTGCTCGAATTTAACAATTTCTTTATGTTTCGTTAAATTAAACGTAACACTACTCCTTTATAGTATTCCTATCAGCACTTATACAGAAAGGGGACTCCAATATGTTAGCAGCTTTCCAGCAACAACAAACACGAAAATTTTCACCTATCACCAATACTTCTGCGTCTTGTTTGAACATACAACCTAATCCACCTAAAATTACAATTGCTCCTTCTGTTATTTCAGTCATCGGTGTTCATATGGAAAAAAATAAGTTAAAAGTAAGAACTGGCCAAAGCACTGAGTTATCAGCTTCCGTTTTGCCAATGCAGGCAACAAATAAAGAACTTCTTTGGACGAATATGAATGCTGATGTTATCACACTGTATCCAAAGGGGGACACGGTAACGATTACTGGAAAAAGTGCAGGTAGAGCAGTCGTAATTGTCACAACTGCTGAAGGAAAGTTCCGTGACCTATGTATCATTCACGTACAACCTTATATGACAAATCCAAAGTAAAAGAGTGGCTACGAAGCCACTCTTTTACTTTATTTCAATGTGTGGATTTTTACTTTTAACAAGATTGATGAATTGCTCTTTATCTTTAGGAGAAATAATTTCTGTTTGATGTGCACCATAAACAATTTCAAGTCGATCAAATGACAATGCATGGGCTGCTATTGGATTTTTTGTATTTAAAACTTGTTTTATATCTCGTATAAATATGCGCTTTTTAACGAAACCTGATCTAATTGTAATTGTTTCTTCTCCGACGATGTATTTTGTCGAAAACCAACTCCAAATAAATAATATCGCTAATGAAATTGTAAAAAATAAAAGAAAATATTCTCTACCTGCAAATAGGGGAGCAAAACACGCTCCAATGACAACGAAAAAAATCGGATATAGCCATACATCTTTTTTTGATGGGAATTCCATTTCCTTCCCCCTTCCACACCCGTATTTATATAAAACAAAAAGAGAAGTATCACAACTTCTCTTTTCTCCTCTAACATTATAATTCCTGTGTATACGCCGGCTCGTTTACTACATTTTTTGCTGTTCGTTTTTGTTGCTGTAGTAAGAAAACAGATACACCAAATAATACGAGCATGCTACCGATAATTTGCATGGCATTTAGTCTTTCACCGAGTAAGAAGAACGCTAGTATAGATGCTCCAACGGGTTCTCCTAAAATACTCATTGAAATTGTTGTTGCATTTACGTAGTTTAATAACCAATTATTAATGACGTGTGACACTGTCGGGACAACCGCAAGTAAAAGAAAAACGGTCCAATCCCACTTCGTATAACCTGTAAAAGGCACTTGCAATACTATATTATAAATTCCCATAAAAATACCTGCGAATGCAAAAACTGTAAAGCTGTAAATCCAGTGTGATACTTTCTTTACTGTCGTTTGCCCGATAAATAAATAACCGACAACCGCTATTACACTTAAAAAGGATAATATATCTCCATAAATTGCTTGTTCACTTAGCCCTAAATCTCCCCAACCAATACACATTACGCCTAATATCGCAATTCCCATCGTTGCAATAGCTGAGTATGTTGTTCTTTCTTTAAATAAGAAAAAACCTCCAATTAAAGATACGATTGGTTGAAGCGCTAAAATAATCGTCGAACTCGCAACTGTCGTATGCTTTAAAGATTCAAACCATAATAGAAAATGAAGTGCTAAAAAGAAACCAGATCCAATTAAAAATCCCCAATCTTTTATTTGAATCTTACTAAACTCTTCCCGTTTTTTCCATACGATAGGCAGCATAATAAGTACGATAATCCATAAGCGGTACATACTTAAAATAGAAGATGGTGCTGAGGACATCTTTACAAAAACTGCTGCAAAAGAAATGGCAATTATAGAAATAGCTAATGGTAGTGCGATTGACTTTTCTTGTTTCAAATCCTGTCTCCCCTCTCACCTGTCAAAAATCCCACTTCATTATATCCGTTTTCTTTCGTGACTTAAATACTAATTTTTTAGATTCTTCGTACCATTATGGTAAAATAGAAATTAAGGCACCAATTAGTGAATATTTATTTCCTTTTTCACTACAAGCGTCGCTCTTACAATCGTTACAGTAAATTTTTATTTAGGGGGATCTACATGAGTCAAACAATAGGGAGAATTGAAGAAATTTCATTTTATAGCGCATCACTTCAAGAAGACGTTACACTTCTCGTTTATTTACCAGTAAATTACACACCACTGCACAAACATACAGTTGTAATTGCACAAGATGGTAGAGATTATTTTCAGCTCGGTAAAGCGCATCGTGTAATTGAGCGCCTTCGTGAAACTGAAGAAATTGACCGTACAATTATTGTCGGTATTCCATATAAAAATGTACATGATCGTAAAGAAAAATATTTCCCAAATGAAGTAAAAAATGCTGCATATATACGTTTCCTTGCTCATGAACTTGCACCATATATTGATGAAAATTATCCAACGTACCAAATGGGAAAAGGTCGTGTTTTAATTGGTGATTCTCTTGGCGGAACAGTTTCCTTTATGACTGCACTTATGTATCCGCATACATTCGGTAAAGTCGTTATGCAATCACCATTTGTGGATGAGACAGTAATGAACTTAGCAAAAGACTTCAAAGATCCACAAGCATTAGAACTGTATCACGTCATCGGCACAGAAGAAACGGCTGTAAAGCGTACTGATGGACAAGTATCTGATTTCGTAGAACCGAACCGTGAGTTAAATACACTTCTTACAGATAGAAATTTCATTACGCATTACGAAGAGTTTGAAGGTAATCATACTTGGAAATATTGGCAAACTGATTTACCAAAAGCCTTCTCTCATATTCTATCAATGAAATAATAGAGAGCAGTATTCAGAATAATTTGATATAATAGACGAAGAGATCTATTTATCTCAAAATCTAACTAGACTTACAAAGGGAGGAATTGGAACATGAAATTAGGCATTGTAATTTTTCCATCTAAAATGATTCAAGATAAAGCGAACGGATTGCGTAAGCGTTATGACCCACACTACGCATTAGTTCCGCCACATATTACATTGAAAACACCCTTTGAGACGCAAGATGAACAATTAGAATCGATTGTAAACGAGCTACATACAATCGCAGGTAAAACGAACCCTTTCACCCTTCATGTTGGGAAAGTCGGTTCATTCGCACCTGTTAATAACGTCCTTTATTTTAAAGTAGAAAAAACACCTGAACTTACTTTCTTAAATGAAGAAATGCATGGCGGGTTATTCACGCAAGAACGCGAATATGCTTTCGTACCTCACTTAACAATCGGACAAGGCTTATCAGATGCAGAGCATGCTGATGTATTGGGGCGATTACGTATGAAAGATTTCTATTATGAACAACCAATTGATCGTTTCCATCTTCTATATCAATTAGAAAATGGAACATGGACTGTACACGAAACATTCCATCTTGGAAAGGGGAACAACTAATTTGCACGCACAGATTGTACAAACGGACGAACAACTAAGAGATGCATTCTCTGTACGTAAACAAGTGTTTGTAAATGAACAACGTGTCTCTGCTGAAGAAGAGTACGATGAGTTTGAAGAAACTTCAACACACGTTGTTATATATGACAATGATGTTCCAGTTGGTGCTGGACGTTTTCGCACCCTTGATGGTATAGGAAAAGTGGAACGCATTTGCGTGCTAGGTTCCCATCGAAAAAAAGGCATCGGAAAAATTGTTATGGATGCGCTTGAAGCGTATGCAAAGGAAAATTCGCTACCAAAATTGAAACTTCATGCTCAAACACATGCTGAAGATTTCTATAAAAAACTTGGATATGTAACGAGTTCTGATGTATTTATGGAAGCAAATATCCCGCACGTCGTAATGATAAAAGAATTGTGATTTGAAAGCAGGAGGTGGCCCCTCCTGTTTTTTTACATTGCTATTTTCTTTTTCTTCCGCTAAAGTTAAATGTTGATGCTATAGTTTTGAAGGTGAATATATGACACAAGAAAAATTTTCACAAAAATCGTTAACACACGCTGATATTCCGCGTGCGACATATCATACTCCGAAAACATCTACCCATTTAATTATGGAAGAAGATGTAGATGCGGCTTATTTCCGCGCTCTCGAACAACAAAATGTTTTTTTAAACGAAAAACAATTAGAAGCCGTGCGCACAACAGAAGGTCCTGTTCTTACACTAGCTGGTGCTGGAAGCGGGAAAACATCTGTTTTAACAACTCGCGTTGGTTATTTAGTAAATGTAAAACAAGTTCATCCAAGAAATATTTTATTACTTACATTTACACAAAAAGCAGCTGAAGAAATCCGAAGTCGTGTTGCAAAGTTACCAGGTATGAATCATGCAGCAAGTAGCTACGTTGTTGCTGGTACATTCCACTCTGTTTTCTTAAAATTGCTTCGTAGTCAAGGGTATAATCAGCAAATTTTAGCAAATGAAAAACATAAACAAATTATGATAAAGAAAATCTTAAAAGAATTGCGTTTAAAAGACGATTATGATTCGGAAACGATCCTCGCGATGATTTCACTTGAGAAAAACAAATTAAATCGTCCGAAAGATGTAAAGGCGAAAACGCCAGTCGAACAAGAATTTAAAGAAGTATATGAACGTTTTGAAGAGGTAAAACAACGATACAATTATATTGATTTCGATGACATCTTATTGGAAACATATTATATGTTAGAAAATAATGCTCCTTTACTAACTCAATTACAACAACGTTTTCACTACATTGAAGTAGATGAGTTTCAAGATACATCCTATGCACAATATGAAATTGTAAAATTGTTAGCCACGCCAAGAAATAATTTGTTCATCGCAGGTGATGATGATCAAGCAATTTATGGCTGGCGAGGGGCAAGTCACCAAATTATTTTATCTTTTCCAAAAGAATTTGATAACACAACAATCATTGCACTAAATACGAATTATCGATCCAATCCCTTTATCGTCGGGCTTGGAAATGAAGTTATAAAATTAAATCAAGAACGTTTTGATAAAGAGCTATACTCCGTTCGCGAGGAAGGTGTACAACCTTTTTATGCAAGACCTGCTACAACTCTTGATGAAGCAAATCAAATTTTGCAGCTCATTCAAGAAAAAGTAGATAGCGGTGACCGAAACTATAAAGATTTTTGTTTACTGTATCGCACACATTCTGTAAGCCGTTCGTTACTTGATCAGCTTACCATTCATAAAATTCCGTTTATTAAACACGGGGCGAGCCAATCATTTTATGAACATTCTTTAATTAAGCCTGTATTAGATCATTTAAGACTCGTGATTGAGCCGTTTCGACTAGAATCACTTTCAAACATATTGCCGACGATGTATATCGGACGTGATGATTGTATTTCATTTATTGAACGTGAACAATGGAAATATGGTGAAGGCCGTTTTCCTTCTCTTCTTCATTTCTTATTATTAAATCCGAGCTTAAAACCTTTTCAAGTGCAAAAGGTAAATGAGCGCATCGATTTTATTAAATTTATTAAAGAATTAGAACCGAAAAAAGCATTAAAAGAAATCATACATGGTAAAGGAAAATATTTAGAGTACTTACAAAGTAACGATCGTTCTTCCTTTACGATGCATAAAGACATACAAGAAGAAATGTTGGAAGAATTAATGGAGTCTGCAACTCGTTTCACCGATATTCCAGCTTATTTACAATTTATCGACGAGGCGATTCAAGGTCAAAAGGAAATGGAAGCATTAAAAACAATGCCGCAAAAAGATGCCGTTTCACTTATGTCAATTCATAACGCAAAAGGCCTTGAATTTCCATGTGTCTTTTTACTTGGAGCGAGTGATGGAATCCTGCCCCATACTTCTTCTTTAAAAGATGCAAATGATCGTATTACGGAAACTTCTGAAGCGTTAGAAGAAGAACGCCGATTACTGTATGTCGCCATTACACGTGCGAAAGAAGAGCTTTACATTTCTTCTCCGCAATTTTTCAGAGGAAAGAAATTAGATATATCTCGTTTTTTATATACTGTGCGAAAAGATTTACCTGAAAAGACATCCACTAAATAAGGATGTCTTTTTTTATATCACATTATGTACATCCCTCCTATATAAATTCCTTGTTTTTATCGTGAGAATTAACGTAATATCAGCCATATCCCACTCATATTGTAATAGTGTATGTCAGAACTCACGATAAGGAGTGAACATAATGAGCTGCAATTGTAACGAAGACCATCATGAACATGATTGTGATTTCAACTGTGTATCGAATGTCGTTCGCTTTATACATGAACTGCAAGACTGTGCAACAACAACATGTGGATCTGGTTGCGAAGTTCCATTTTTAGGTGCACATAACACTGCATCAGTAGCTAATACACGTCCTTTTATTTTATACACAAAAGCCGGAGCACCTTTTGAAGCATTTGCACCATCAGCAAGTCTTACTAGCTGCCGATCTCCAATTTTCCGCGTAGAAAGTATAGATGATGATGATTGTGCTGTATTACGTGTATTAACTGTAGTATTAGGTGATAACTCCCCTGTACCACCTACTGACGATCCCATCTGTACGTTTTTAGCTGTACCAAATGCAAGATTAGTATCAACCTCTACTTGCATTACTGTTGATTTAAGTTGCTTCTGTGCGATTCAATGCTTACGCGATGTTACAATTTAAAACTAAATAATGCGTTAAGTATGGATTGGGTGGCAGATAATTCTGCCACCCAATCCATGCTTAACGAGTATTATTATGTAAATTTCTTAAAATTGGGAACTTGTCTAGAACATAGAACCTGTCCTTTTCATTAACTGAAAGTAGAAACAGATAAAGGAGTGAAAAACATGTTCTCTTCTGATTGCGAATTTACTAAAATTGATTGCGAGGCAAAACCAGCTAGTACACTACCTGCCTTCGGTTTTGCTTTCAACGCGTCTGCACCTCAGTTCGCTTCACTATTTACACCACTACTATTACCTAGTGTAAGTCCAAACCCAAATATTACTGTTCCTGTAATAAATGATACAGTAAGTGTTGGAGATGGTATTCGAATTCTACGAGCTGGTATTTATCAAATCAGTTATACATTAACAATTAGTCTTGATAATGCACCTGTTGCACCAGAAGCTGGTCGTTTCTTCTTATCATTAGGTACGCCAGCTAACATTATTCCTGGATCAGGTACAGCGGTTCGTTCTAACGTTATTGGTACTGGTGAAGTAGACGTATCCAGCGGTGTTATTCTTATTAACTTAAATCCTGGTGACTTAATTCAAATTGTACCAGTTGAGTTAATTGGAACTGTAGACATCCGTGCAGCAGCATTAACAGTTGCACAAATTAGCTAGTAAAAAGCGGTATTTCTAATACAGAAATACCGCTTTTTATATGTATAATAAAAAACACTCACAGTAACATGAGTGTTTCATTCTTCATAGTGTTTTATTGTGTTCTTCTTTTTCCCACAATTGCATCCCTTTTTCTTCACAAATCCTTGTTGTTGTAATTGTTCTTGATATGCCTGTTGTTGTGCATGGTGCTGTTGCTGTATTTGATACCACTGCTGCAGGTCATATGAATTTTGCCTAGGATTATTGCTCACAGCAAACATCTCCTCTACTGTCAATTCTGTCTATTTACTATATGAACAACTCTTTATTTCCGTTCCCTCATTCTTTTAAACTCCGCTTTTTCTCTTATTATGAAAATATATTATTCTCCCATAAAATATCCTGTAATCGTTTCAATGATTGCTGCTGCTCCTGCAATAGCTAATAATGCAAGTAACGGCTCCGCAACGATAGGAATCCAATTATATAAAACTAATAAAAAAGCACTAACCCATACACCTGTACACCAATAACAGCTTAATAATTCGCCAATCCACTTTCTTAATCCTTTACCTTTCACTTTTGTAAACGTTGATACACTTCCATCTGGCTCCGTAATCTCTAATTCATCAATAAATGGTCTTCGCAAAAAGGCTGTAATTTTATCATAAACAATTAAACGAGTGAGCCTAAAGGCTGCTAACGCGAAAATAAAAAATAAAAGCCAGCTTGTAAATAGCATAATTCCACCTTCCCTTATCTTCTTTCGCCTATTTAAAAAAAAAGGTCTTGAGATTGTGACCAAATCTCCTCGACTCCAATATCTTATTAATGTAAATACAAACAAGAAGATAAGGAGTGACATTAATGAGTTGTAACGAAAATAAACACCATGGCTCTTCTCATTGTGTAGTTGACGTTGTAAAATTCATCAATGAATTACAAGATTGTTCTACAACAACGTGTGGATCTGGTTGTGAAATCCCATTTTTAGGTGCACATAACACTGCATCAGTAGCAAATACACGCCCTTTTATTTTATACACAAAAACTGGAGAACCTTTTGAAGCATTTGCACCATCATCAAGCCTTACTAGCTGCCGATCTCCAATTTTCCGTGTGGAAAGCGTAGATGATGATAGCTGTGCTGTGCTACGTGTATTAACTGTAGTATTAGGTGACGGTACTCCGGTACCACCTGGTGACGATCCAATTTGTACGTTTTTAGCTGTACCAAATGCAAGATTAATATCTACAACTACTTGCATTACTGTTGATTTAAGCTGTTTCTGTGCGATTCAATGCTTACGCGACGTTTCTATCGTAAAGTAAACTAAAAAACTATTGGGGTGGTAGAAGCTTTCTACCACCTTTACATATTTAAAAACCGGCCATACTAATCGATTGGATATCATCTATAGACAACCTAATATCTCTCATGCTATTTTGCGGCATAATAGATACAATACCATTACGATACGATATGATCGATCCAACATAAGAAACTGTAGCTGTTTTTATTCTGCACCTTACTTTCGGAATGTAATGAGGGCGGTTTAATAAAAAATGAATTTTTTCATCATTATTCATATCCTTAAATGATTTATTATACGGAACAGTTCTTACTTGTTCTTGTTGTTCTTGTTGTTCTTGTTGTTCTTGTTGTTCTTGTTGTTCTTGTTGTTCTTGTTGTTCTTGTTGTTCTTGTTGTTCTTGTTGTTCTTGTTCTGCGTGTGCTTCTTTTTTCTCTTCTTCTATTTTTTCTTCCACTTGCTGCTCTTCTTGTTGTTCTTGTTC
Organism: Bacillus sp. Root131; assembly: GCF_001429475.1. Taxonomy (NCBI): domain Bacteria; kingdom Bacillati; phylum Bacillota; class Bacilli; order Caryophanales; family Bacillaceae; genus Bacillus; species Bacillus sp. Root131. Next base: position 184,581 of record NZ_LMJQ01000006.1, on the reverse strand, counting down.
TGTTACCTCTTCCACAGCACTACTTACAATATTTTCATTTCTATTACTTTGCTCTTTTTGATCTTCATTTCCAAAGTTTGTCAGGATAATCCTTTTTATTTTCGGTGCAGTAAGTTCTAAACTTACTTGCGCAATATATAACAACGGTTTTCCAACTGTTGAACTTTTATTTTTATTCTTCACACTCGTCCCTCCCACTTCCATACGTAGCTGAATAAATTGTGTACTATTATAGTTATATTCATCACGTGGTAAGAACTTTCGTTAAAAATCGTTCTTTCTCAGAACAAATAAAAAGGACAATCTCAGCATTTAGAGATTGTCCTTTAAAAATTAATATTATATTTATCCTAGGATATGATACCCTGAATCAACATGAATGTTTTCTCCTGTTACACCGCGAGCTAAATCACTGAATAGGAATACTGCTGTATCGCCAACTTCTTCTGGAGTTGTTGTACGACGAAGTGGTGCGCGCTCCTCAATTTCTCTTAAGATTGAGTTGAAATCGCCTACACCTTTTGCAGATAACGTACGAATTGGTCCTGCAGAAATAGCGTTGACACGAATACCATGTTGACCTAAATCGTTTGCTAAATATTTCACGCTCGCTTCTAATGAAGCTTTCGCAACACCCATAACGTTATAATTTTTCACAACACGCTCGCCGCCAAGGTATGTTAACGTTAAAATATTTCCGCCTTCTGTCATAACTTTCTTCGCTTCTCTTGCTACAGCTGTTAAAGAGAATGCACTAATATTTTGTGCAAGTAAAAATCCATCGCGAGAAGTATCTACAAATTCGCCTTTTAAGTCATCGCGATTTGCAAAAGCAATACAATGTGCTACACCGTGAATAGTACCTACTTCTTGTTTAATTGTTTCAAAGCAAGCTGTAAGTTCCTCATCATTTGTTACATCACAAGGTAATACAAGTGATTCTTGTCCTTCTAATGTATCCGCTAATTCACGAACATTTCTTTCTAAACGTTCTCCTGCATATGTGAAGATTAATTTTGCACCTGCATTATGCAAAGAGCGAGCAATTCCCCACGCAATACTTCTTTGGTTCGCAACGCCCATAACAACAAATGTTTTCCCTTGTAATAGTTCCATGATATATCCTCCCAGAAATACTTATACTTGTTATTAGTACCTGATACTATAATTATAGTACCATAAAACCGCTTAAAGGCAAACAAAAAAGTCATTAACAGAAATTTGTTAATGACTTTTGGTTTCTATAAAAAAGCGCTCTAATCCTTCTTCCCAAGACGGCATTTGTAAAAAACCATTTAATCGTAGCATGTTATGTTGAAAGATAGAATATTTGGGCCTCGCAGCCGCAGCCCCGAATTCTTCCGTTGAAACAGGTAACACATTCACTTTCATATTTGTATACGAAAATATCTTTTGTGCAAATTCAAACCAAGAGCATGAGCCTCTGTTTGATACGTGGTATGTACCGTATAAAGAAGTATGAATGAGCTTATTAATAACTATATTTAAATCCGCCACATACGTAGGAGAGCCAACTTGATCCGCTACAACAGATATTTCATCTCTTTCTTTTCCTAATCGCATCATCGTTTTCACAAAATTATTTCCATATTTACCATATAGCCACGATGTGCGAACGATAAAATATTTATTATGTAACTCTTTGACGAACTGCTCCCCAGCATACTTAGAGGCTCCATATATATTTATCGGCGCTGGACTATGAAATTCATCGTATCCCTCTGGTCTGGCGCCTTGAAATACATAATCAGTACTAATATAAACTAGTTTCGCTCCTACTAATTGTGAAGCGACCGCTACATTTCGAGCTCCGATTGCATTTATTCTATATGCAAGATCCTGTTCTTTCTCAGCATGATCTACTTTCGTATAGGCAGCACAATGAATAATTATATGTGGTTTTATTTCTTGTACCACTTGTTGAATTCGGGATATATTTGTCACATCTAATAACTTTTTATCAAATGGATATATATCATATTCTTCAGAGTTTAACTCTTCAAATAGTTGCTTTCCTAATTGGCCGTTTGCTCCTGTTATGATAACCCTCTCTTTCATTTAACATGCCCCTTACTGGTCTTTTAGTAGTTTCCACCATTCCTTATTCTTTTCATACCATTTCACCGTCTCTTGTAATCCTTGTTCAAACGTATATTTCGGTTCCCAATCAAATTCATTCTTCATTTTCTCTGCATCAATCGCATAACGACGATCGTGCCCTAAACGATCTGTAACATATTCGATATCTTTTTTTGTTTTTCCTAAAAGAGTAATAATTTGTTCCACAACTTCTACATTTGTTTTTTCATTATTTCCACCTATATTATATACTTCTCCTACACGTCCCTTATGCAGAACAACGTCAATCGCACTACAATGATCCGTTACATGTAACCAATCTCTTACATTTAAACCATCACCATATAACGGTAGTTTTTTTCCTTCCAGTGCATTCGTAACCATTAACGGAATTAATTTCTCGGGATACTGGTACGGCCCATAATTGTTAGAACAACGCGTTACTATAACCGGTAAGTGATATGTTTTATAGTAAGATAGAGCTATCAGGTCCGCGCTCGCCTTACTTGAAGAATATGGACTATTTGGAGCTAACGGCGTTTTCTCTGTGAATTTCCCTATTTTCCCTAAAGAGCCATACACTTCATCCGTTGATACTTGCACAAGTTTTATATGCGAATATTTTTTAACTAGTTCTAATAAAGTGACCGTCCCAATTACATTTGTATCATAAAAAGGAATCGGATTTTCAATACTACGGTCCACATGTGATTCAGCTGCAAAATTTACAATCACTTGTACGTCTCGCTCTTTTATAATATGTTCTAATAGCTCTCCATTTTGAATTTCTCCTTTTGCAAAAGAGTAATTCGGGTGATTCTGAAGAGATTTTACGTTATTTAAATTCCCGCTATATGTTAATGCATCGTAATTAATAATTTTATATGTTTCATAACTTTGTAGCATATAATGAACGAAATTACTTCCAATAAATCCAGCCCCACCTGTTACTAATATATTCATAAACAACGCTCCTACTTAAAAACTATCTTCATATTCCTCTAGTAATGGTAATATCTGATCCTTATCGGACAATATAGGATCGGTTACTGGCCAAGGAATTGCTAAATCTTTATCTTCCCAAAGTAATCCTGAGTCATGCTCTGCGCTATAATATTCATCTACTTTATACATAACGATAGTATGCGGAACAAGGGTGCAAAATCCATGCGCAAACCCTTTTGGCACTAGTAATTGTCGATGGTTATCTGCACTTAAAATATACCCTTTCCATTGTTTAAATGTTGGTGATTTTTTTCGTAAATCAACGATAACATCATAAATTGCCCCTTGCATAACTTGAATGAGTTTCGTTTGTGCTTTCGGTTTTTTTTGAAAGTGTAGTCCCCGAATCGTTCCTGCCTTAGCCGAATAAGATACGTTATCCTGTACAAATGAATACGTAATCCCTAATGTTTCTAGCACCTGCTTATTATAGCTTTCTGAAAAAAAGCCACGCTCGTCTCCAAACAACCTCGGTTCTAACAATTTTGCATCGATAAAATTTGTTTCTACGACTTTCATATTCTCACCTATTCTCCGTTAAACTGTTTCCCAAAATCAATATCCCGTGCTAACGTATTCGCCTTTTGAAGAGAAGCATGAGTTCCCGCATCAGTCCACCAGCCGCTCATTTCATTATAAGTAAGTACCCCTCGTTTTAAATACCAATTATTTATATCTGTAATTTCAAGTTCTCCCCGTGCAGAAGGTTTTAATTCTTTAATATAAGAAAAAACTTTCGAATCATACAAATAAATTCCCGTAACAGCATAAGAACTTTTCGGCTCTTTCGGCTTTTCTTCAATTTCAACTATTTTTCGGTTTTGAATATGTGCTACGCCAAATCTTTCGGGATCTTCTACAGATTGCAAGAGCACTTTCGCACCTTCTTTTTGATTTGCAAACTCTTCAACATACGGAAGAATATCATCTGAAAAAATATTATCCCCCAATATAACTACCATACGATCATTCCCGACGAAATCTTCACAAAGCCCTAACGCCTGTGCGATACCGCCCGCTTTATCTTGCACACGATACGTAAAGGACACGCCAAATTCATGACCACTCCCTAAGAAGCTAACAACATCCCCCATATGCTCTTTACCTGTAATAATCATAATGTCTGTAATATCGCATTGTTTTAGCTTATATACCGCATGATAAATCATCGGATACCGACCAACAGGAAGTAAATGTTTATTCGTTACTTTCGTTATTGGATATAATCTCGATCCAGTACCACCTGCTAAAATAATTCCTTTCACTCTGCATCTCTCCTTTATGATGGAGATAATATATCTTTGTAATGTTCTATAAACACTTGCCGGTACTTCTCATATGTATCCGCATCAAACTCATCCCCGTTGTAATGAATACACCATAAATTTGCTTGATTTGGGATACCGATTAAATAACCAGCCCTTTGAAACTCTAAAGACTGTGACACATCATAAAAGTGAAACCCTTGAAACAAATCTTCTCGCCACGGAATATCATACTGCGTTGCCATGAATAAACCATCAATTGCCTGAACTGACAAAAATGGTTGATTACCATAAAAAACCTGATCTAAATTTAATAATTGATAATTCTGTCTTCTGTATTCAATCACTTTCCCTACTAAATTTTTTCCTTCCCACCATATCCCGTTATTCGGTAAAAACTGAGCCCCAGCGACTCCTATTAAACCAAGCTTTTCATTTTCTTTAAAAAGAGATATAAGTGTAGAAAACATGTCTCGATTAATAAGATATGTATCTTGATGTATATACACTTTGTATTTCGCTGGATATGAAAGGGCTCGGTTGTATGCACTTGCCATACTTTGTGCATCTCGTATCGGAAAAATTTGTACGACATAGCCAGGGGGAACAAAAATGTTTCTGATTTGGCTCTCACATTGTTTGAAAAGCTCTTCATTATTTACACAAACAACAACTAATATTGTATGATCTTTCATTTTTGTCCCCCCTTTTATTCTTCCTTATTTACCTCTGACATATAGTGTTCCACAAATATTTCCCGATACTTCTCATAGTTCGTCATATTCACATCAAAATGATAATGGATACACCAAGCATCGCGCTGTACAGGTACACCGACTGTATATCCTGCTTTTTTAAATTCAAATGATTGAGATACATCATAAAAGTCAAATCCGTCAAATAAGTCTTCTCGCCACGGAACATCATATTGTGTCGCCATTAATAAACCGTCAATACATTCTACAGGAATAAATGTTTTTGATTCGTGATACGGTTGTTCTAAACTTGCCATATAAAACAAATCATTCATATAACCAATGACCTTTCCTACAATTCCACGCCCTTCGTTCCATACACCAGTTGGAGGAACATATTGCGCTCCAACCATCCCAATCATACCAAGGTGTTCATGTTCCTCAAATAATTGAAGTAATCCGTATAAAAAAGCTCTATTTATAATAAAAACATCTTGATGTAAATACACTTTATACTTCGCTGGATGCGAAATGGCTTGATTGTATCCACTCGTCATACTTTTCGCATTTCGAATCGGCATAAATTGGACAATATACCCTGGTGGTACTAACAATTGCAATATATGTCGCACGCAGTTTGCATACAATTTCCGATCATTTATACATGTAACAAATAATATTGTTTTGTCTGCAGCACTCATAATTGTGATTTTTCAGCTTCAATAATATACTGAAATACAACTGTCTCAGCCATGAAGCCACTTCCAAGACGATATTTTTTACAAATTCCATATAACTCCTCAATAAGTGGCTCATACATTTTATGATCAACATATACACGATCTACTTTACTAATAACATATCCTGCTTTTAAAAACATTCTTAGCATTTCATTAAATGTAAAGAAACGAATATGTGTTTTATCTAATAAACCATATTCTGTATACGTCCAATTTCCGGCAAGTAAGGGAGCTAATACTGAAATATGAGCAACGTTTGGTATACTTGCTAAAATCACACCATTTTGCTTTATATATGGCTTAACCTTTTCAATCACAGCCCATGGATCAAATAAATGCTCTAATACATCTCCAAATAGGATGCAATCAAATTGCCCCTCCTCATAAGGAAGATCTATTTTTTCTATATCCCCTAAAATAACATGATCTAGTCTTTCTTTCGCTTTTTCTGCAGCCTCTGGAAATGCCTCGATTCCTGATACACGTGTACCATTTTCTTTAATAGCTGCTCCCAATGTACCGCTCGAGCAACCAATATCAAGAACTTCTTTCCATTCCTTTTTTATATGCTTTAATAAATTCGGATTCGCTGCATTATAATAATGCTCGGATTTTTCTTCATATAAAGAACTTTTTTCGCGATTCATTTCACACACTCCTTATGCAAATTGAATTAGAAATATAAATCTCATATGAATTCTATAAAGTGCAGATTTTGTTCATCCCCCACTGATTATTAGCCCGCAAATAGCTTTATAAAATTTTTTATCTATATTGGTTTCGTTACTGATACTCTAATATATAACCAATCTATTAGAGTTAGAATAACGATAAATCATTTCTAAAAAACGAAACCTATTACGCTTTATATGGTTTATCAAAAACTCCCCGAAAATATTTACGGTTATATTCAATTGCAGCATTATTCGGAACATAAGAAGCTGCTAATTCATTGTAATAATACGCTTTATCCTGCTCCCCTAACCTGCTATAACAAATACACATTTGTAAATAGGGTAGCCATGTGTAGCTAGCTGGACTATGAAAAGGACTTTCCGTTGCCATTGGTACTTCCGTTGCAAGTTTAAACCAAAATATCGCTTCATTATATTTTTCTTGTTCCATATATATATCCTATTCTTGTACAATTCTCTCCTCTAGGGACGTCATACCGAAACGACTTCACACAAGATTCGATTGCCTTCTCCCACATTCCGAGCTTCGCATAGCAATCTCCTAACTTACCACATGCATAAATTTTCTCTTCATACCATCCTTCGTCTTGATTAAGAAATGTTTCATAAAGAAGAACTGCATCATCATATTTTTGGTTATCCATAGATTCATTTGCGTAATAAAATAAATCCCTCGAACTCAATTCTTCCCCTGCAGCTACAGTATTTTGAAAAATTTTCAAATTACGATTTGTTACTTTTTTTTCTTTTTTATGTGTAATAGCAACTTTACTACTAAAAGTCTCACCAGCAATAGCTAAATACTCATGAACCTTTCCAAACCATTGAAATTGTTTTTCACGCTTTACAAGTCGATTTCTTTTTGTACAATATAAAGGTTTCCCGTTAGAATCCATCGCAAGATGATAAGGCATCGAAACAGCATCAAATTTAGGATCTAATTCTATTTTTAAGAGTTTCAATGCTTCTTGAGCATCTTCTAATAATACGTCATCTGCATCTAGCCACAATATATACTCTTGCGTCGCTTTTGAAAAAGAAAAATTTCTTGCTGCCGCAAAATCATCAATCCACTGGAAATCATATATGTTAGAAGTGTATTTCTCTACGATTTCTTTCGTTCGATCGACGGAACCTGTATCCACTACTATAATTTCATCCACAATTTTCTCAACTGTCTCTAAACAACGGGCTATTGTCTCCTCCTCATCTCGAACAATCATACATAAACTAATTGTAATTCCTTGCTTGTTCAACATAATCACCCTCTTCCAAATCAATCATATGTTATACATATACTAAACTTTCCATTTTTTTAAATTGTTCAAGTAGTTTAAGATTTCTTTTCAATAATTCAAATGTCCGTGTCATTTTCTTTCGGTTTTGCATCTACTATATAATGAACGCTTTATGGAGGTGAATTTATGTCAAATAATAATTATTCAAATGGATTAAATCCCGATGAATCTTTATCAGCTAGTGCATTTGACCCTAATCTTGTAGGACCAACATTACCACCGATACCACCGTTTACCCTTCCAACTGGGCCTACCGGACCTACCGGGCCTACTGGACCGACTGGACCTACTGGCGGAGGAACTGGAATAACTGGACCTACCGGGCCTACTGGTGACACTGGRGCTACTGGACCTACCGGGCCTACTGGTGACACTGGGGCTACTGGACYTACSGGGCCTACTGGTGACACTGGGGCTACTGGACCTACCGGGCCTACTGGGGCTACCGGACCTACGGGAGCTACTGGACCTACGGGGGCTACTGGACCGACTGGACCATCCGGATTAGGACTTCCAGCAGGATTATATGCATTTAACTCCGGTGGGATTTCTTTAGATCTAGGAATTAATGATCCAGTACCATTTAATACTGTTGGATCTCAGTTTGGTACAGCAATTTCTCAATTAGATGCTGACACTTTCGTAATTAGTGAAACTGGATTCTATAAAATTACTGTTATCGCTTATACTGCAACAGTAAGCTTATTAGGAGGTCTTACAATCCAAGTGAATGGAGTACCTGTACCAGGTACTGGATCAAGTTTAATCTCACTTGGAGCACCTATCGTTATTCAAGCAATTACGCAAATTACGACAACTCCATCATTGGTTGAAGTAATTGTTACAGGACTTGGGCTATCATTAGCTCTTGGTACGAGTGCATCCATTATTATTGAAAAAGTTGCTTAATTTTTTACTTAGCAGTAAAACTGATATCAGTTTTACTGCTTTTTCAATTTCAAATTCAATCATGAAACATTCGTTAGCTACATAATCATATTGTTGTATGACATTTTGCAGGAGGCACAAATATGGAAAGTAAATCTGCTGTTCAGCTTTATCTCGAATTGCTAAAGAAAACAATTTTATTTGAAATATGGTTGGAATATGAGGCATACTTACCCGCATCTCTACATATTTCGAAAGAACTAGAATTCGAACCCGTTACAGTCCCCCTCCCTTTATTCATTAAGCAATATGCCGAAAACCATAACTTAAAAATTGTAAAACCAAATGTTTCAAAAAGTGAACGTCATGATGGAATGGATTGGCCAAGAGCAGCACATAGCATGATTGGTCGAGAACGTATGAACCAATTACAAGAGGCAATGGAAACCGTTGTTCGTGAAAATATAGAGGGAGATTTTATTGAAACAGGTGTATGGCGCGGAGGATCATGCATTTTTATGAATGGTTTTTTACAAGCAAACAACATTACGAATCGTACTGTGTGGGTCGCAGATTCATTTGAAGGTTTGCCAGCACCGAATCTAGAACAATATCCAAAAGATTACGGTGATTATTTACACACATTCGATTACTTACGCGTCTCTTTAGAACAAGTACAAGAGAATTTTAAAAAATATGATTTACTAAATGATCAAGTGAAATTTTTAAAAGGTTGGTTTAAAGATACTTTACCAACAGCACCAATTGAAAAAATAGCAATTGCACGGCTTGATGGTGATATGTACGAATCCACCATGGATGGTCTCATGAACTTATATGATAAAGTTTCTAAAGGTGGCTATATAATTATCGATGACTACGGGCTACCGCCATGCGCTGAGGCTGTGACAGACTTTAGAAAGCAACGAAATTTAAAAGCCCCTATTACTAAAATTGATGTATTTGGCGTTTATTGGAGAAAAGAATAAACAAGATTTAATCTATAGGAGATTCCATTTTCACTCATTCTTCTCTTACTTCTAATCCAATTAAGTATTTCTTTTGTGGAATCTCCTTACATATAACAATTGTTTTCCTTTGTTCTCTCACTACAAATTGAAAATTTTATTAATAGAGTGACTGCATATTCTCACACAAGAAAGGGGTATACTCATGAGCGAACTTAACAAAGAAATGACTTTACTCCCCCCTCCTGAACTCGTCCAATATGTAGGTGGCGACTTCAAAAAGGTGGGAAAAGAGTTCCTAAAGCATTTTATTCAAATTGGCGCTTTAAAATCAAATGAAAAAGTATTAGATGTAGGCTGCGGCGTCGGCCGAATGGCTGTACCATTAATGAATTACTTAAATGATGATGGAGCATATTATGGATTTGATTTGTTTAAAGATGGAATTACTTGGTGTCAAAATAACATTTCAACTATGCGTAATAATTTTCACTTTGAACATGTTGACATATACAATCAATTCTATAATCCAGAAGGAAAAGAAGATGCCTCTCAATATCGTTTTCCCTATGAAGACGGAACATTCGATTTTATCTTTTTAACTTCTGTATTTACACATCTTCTTCCAAAAGAATTAGAACATTACGTATCTGAAATTGTACGTGTATTAAAAAAAGACGGGAGATGTTTCATTACATTCTTTCTAATAAATCCTGAATCGTCCTATTATTTAAATGCAGGACAAAGTACATTAGGTTTTTATCATCGAATTGAAAATTGCTACGTTGTAAATAAAGATATTCCCAATTTTGCAGTTGCTTATCCTGAGACAGATATTTGCAATCTATTGAATAAGTATGGTCTAGAAATAATCAATAAGCCACATTATGGTTTATGGTGCGGCAGACCAGAATATACAAGTTACCAAGATATTGTTCTTACAAAAAAAAGCTTCTGAAAGGAAGTTATGTATGGCGAGTGAAAAAAATCTACCTCTCGTTTCTATCCTTATTCCCACTTATAATCGACCCCATTATTTCAAAATCGCTCTAGAAAGTGCATTGGCACAAACTTATTCAAATATTGAAATCATCATCGGAGATGATAGTACAAATGATGAAACAGCAACTCTAATCCATGAACAATACTTACCAAATTATAAAAATATAACATACATTCGAAATATCTCTACTCTAGGACAATTTCACAATGACCTTATGCTCATAGAAAAATCAAATGGTGAGTATATAAATTTTTTAATGGACGATGACGTGTTTTATAAGCATAAAATACAAAAAATGATGGCCTATTTTGAGCAAGATTCCAATAAAGATCTTGCTCTTGTTACTTCTTATCGAGTACGTATTGATGATCATGGAAATCTAATCGGCGATGCCCATCCAACACAAAAGTTATATAGCGAAGATACACCATTAAACGGAATATTTTTAGGCGACTGGATGCTAAAGGCCGGCCACAACATTATCGGCGAACCTACAACTACTTTGTTTCGAAAGAACTTGCTCACTGAACCTTTTGGCACCCTTAAAGAGCGACAATATTCTTGTAGTGTTGATATGGCCTCATGGATTTCTTTACTTTCTAAAGGAAATGCAATATACATTTCTGAGCCTTTAAGTCAATTTCGCTACCATGCTGGACAACAAATACACAATAAACTACTTCAAGGTTGCGAAGATTTCACACACCTCGTTATAACAGCAAAAGAATATGGATTTTTACAAAATACTATAGACTATAGAACAGCTCTACTTAGTGCTTACAAATGGTGTAAAAGTTCCTTAAAATACTACCTTCATCAACTAGATATTTTTCCTGACGCACATGTACGTCTTGCCCATTGTTTGGATATAATTATTAAAGAGTTAAACAATTAAACTACTCTGCAAAATCAAAAGTGTATGGACTATATGTGAATCATTCGTATAGTTCATACATTCTTTCTCATACTATAAAATCCATTACTATAAAGAGCAGTAGAAAGGAATACCTACATTGAAAGATTCAAATTCTCAATATCAAATAGACTACGTATTACTATTTATTTTATTTGCCATTGGGATTGTTAGTTGTTGTGCTATTGCAAGTGCGCAAGCCTCCTTACCGCCATTTTTACAAAACGTCAATTTTGTACTCAAGCAAATCCAATGGTACTTCATTGGATTTATAGCCATTGGTGTTATTATGATTATCGATTTCGATCGTTATCAAAAAATTGCTTGGTATTTGTATAGCTTTGCAATGGTACTACTTATTGGACTAGAACTTCAAGTACCGGGTGCCGTTACAATTAAAGGCGCTACCGCTTGGTACAGGCTCCCAGGCATCGGAAATTTTCAGCCTTCTGAAATTATGAAATTGTTTTTAATTATCGTCATTGGACGAATTATAGCAAATCATAATGAGAAATATTTTTCCCAAACAATGCGTGACGATTTTTTATTACTTGGAAAAATATTTGCGACAAGCTTGCCACCACTACTACTTATTGCAAAAGAACCAGATTTAGGAAACACAATGGTCATTTCAGCGATGCTTGCAGCAATGATACTAGTTTCTGGCATACGATGGCGTTTTATTTTCGGATTAGTTTCAGGTACTTTCGTGGCTGGATCTACATTAATATATATATTTTTTACTCACACAGATTTCTTTAAAGCACACATTTTAAAAGAATATCAATTAAATCGCTTCTACGGATGGTTGGCACCTTACAAATATGATGCGCAAGGCTATCAATTAAGACAAGCATTCTTAGCGACTGGATCCGGAGAAATGCAAGGAAAGGGGTGGGAAAATGGACAAGTATATTTTCCAGAACCACATACAGATTTTATTTTCACTAATGTCGCTGAACAATTTGGATTTCTAGGTGCAAGTGTCATTATTTCACTTTTTTTCTTACTCATTTTTCGAATGATTCATATCGCTTTAGAAAGTAATGACCCTTTCGGTAGTTACATTTGCGCTGGTACAATCGGAATGTTTACTTTCCAAGTATTCCAAAATATCGGGATGACAATCGGATTACTTCCCATTACAGGGATAACATTACCTCTTATGAGCTACGGAGGAAGTTCACTGCTTACATACATGATTGCGATTGGATTCATTTTAAATATTCGCTCAAGAACGAAAAGCTTTATGTTTAAATGAACAACACAAAAACGCTATATTTTTATCTCTATCCTTTTTTAGATATACTAATGAAAAATACGATGGAGGTTTAAATATGAAATATGACATTATAGGAGATATTCATGGATGCTTCCAAGAGTTTCAAAATTTAACAGAGAAGCTAGGGTATAACTGGAGTAGCGGTCTACCGATCCACCCTGAACAACGTAAACTTGCATTCGTTGGTGATATTACAGACCGTGGTCCTCATTCATTACGTATGATCGAAATTGTATGGGAACTTGTCATACATAAAAAAGAAGCTTATTACGCTCCTGGAAATCACTGTAATAAACTATATCGATTTTTCCTTGGACGTAATGTAACAATCGCTCACGGACTTGAAACAACTGTCGCTGAATATGAGGCACTTCCTTCTCATAAGCAAAACATTATAAAAGAAAAGTTTATCACTCTTTATGAACAATCACCACTCTACCACATACTAGATGAAAAAAAAGTAATCGTATGTCACGCTGGGATTCGGCAAGATTACATAGGAAGACGAGATAAAAAAGTACAAACCTTTGTATTATATGGTGATATTACAGGAGAAAAGCATGCCGATGGCTCACCTGTCCGTCGCGATTGGGCGCAAGAATACAAGGGGCAAGCTTGGATTGTATATGGACATACACCAGTAAAAGAACCTCGATTCGTCAATCAGACAGTCAATATTGATACTGGTGCTGTATTTGGTGGCAAATTAACCGGATTACGTTATCCTGAAATGGAGACTATCTCTGTCCCTTCTTCTTTACCTTTTGTCGCTGAGAAGTTCCGTCCAATTTCATAACTACCTTACTTAGCGAGAGATTACCGTATTATTTAGGCAGATCTCATATAAAACTAGGTAAAGTAATTAAAAAAAGATGCAATAAAGTGCATCTTTTTTTAATTACTTTACATATAATGTCGCAGGAGGTGACAGAATGAAGAAAAAATCTTCTAAACAAAAAAGAAAATTTCCCCCTTTATATCTGCCCATGTACGGAATTAACAACTGGTGTAGCATTCGGGCTGCAGCCATAGAAGAACTAGAAGAACAAGAGTCATCAAAAAAAAGCAAAGTAAAACCAACATATGTCTCTTTAGAAAATGCTGTGATGAACCACATAATCGATCGCAGAAAAATAAAGATGCAACAAAAAAATAAACAGCTCTCAAATCAAGATGAACAGGTACTACGTTCTAACCAAACAGAAGAAACGGTGGAAGAAAATAATTCTGTAGCAATAAATAAAAAAGTGGAACCAGAAATTCCAGCTGCTATTATAAACAAAGTAAAAAAAATAAAAGAAGCATTAGCTTCATCGAATGATATACAAACTGAAAAACCACTCATAATTGAGACACCTACACCTGAAAATACAAAAGTTAAAAGGGGCGGCCGATATGCATATGCGGAGGGGCTTCACTCTCATGCGGAGGGCATGGCAGCACATGCGGAAGGCTTATTAACACACGCAAAAGGTTCTTTCTCTCATGCAGAAGGATCCAACTCAAAAGCAACTGGACATAGTTCGCATAGTGAGGGAAGTGAAACGACAGCAGGCGGTGCTTATTCTCATGCGGAGGGTAAACAGACGACTGCTTTAGGCGAAGCAGCACACGCAGAAGGAACCGCAACTATCGCTAACGGCTTCTCTTCTCATGCGGAAGGTCATCATACATCAACAGCTCATTTTGCAGGTAGCCATATTATGGGGCGCTTCGGCACTGCAGAAGAAGCTTATTCCTGGTTTATTGCAAATGGTGCAAACGACACCGACCATAATATCGGTGCTAAATGGCTTGCCCATAATGGAGAAATGTATATTGAGGGCGCGTCTTACAATGCAAGCGGAACGGATTTTGCACAAATGTTTGAAACAGAAGGTCATAAACCTATTGATGTCGGTTATTTCGTTACATTTAGTAGCGAAGAAAAAATTCGGATAGCTACTTCACACGATTCGTTCATTTTAGGAATATCTAGTGCAACCCCTGCACTTATAGGAAATAGCGGGGCTTTAAGTTGGCAAAAACGCTATAAAACAGACAACTTTGGAAAACGCCAATATGTATGGACGGAATCAGAAGAAATACAACCTCTTTTAAATACAGAATGGGATCCAGCTTGCAAATATGTAGCAAGAAAAGATCGCGCCGAGTGGCTTCCTGTCGGATTAATTGGGCAAATGTTAGTACGTGATGACGGCACTTGCGAAACGCATGGATATTGTCGTCCAAATGACAATGGCATTGCTACAAAAGCCGAAAGTGGATTTTTTGTTATAAAGCGTACGGGTGAGAACCAAATTTTAATATTATTCCGCTAAGAAAAAAGGGAACAAAATTCTTTATAACATAAGAATTTTGTTCCCTTTTTAAGCATTCCTAAGTAACTCTTGCATATCGCTTGGAATCTTTATAGTGAAAGACATTTCTTTCTCTAAAATAGGATGATAAAACGTCAAAGATTTACTATGAAGTGCTTGCCGTTTCATTTCATCCCTTCTTCCTCCATATAAGTTATCACCAAGTAATGGATGTCCTATATGAGCCATATGCACACGAATTTGATGCGTTCTTCCTGTCTCAAGCTCCAGCGCTACATGTGTCTTATGATATGTACTATCAATTACTTTAAAATGAGTAACTGCCCTTTGTCCATCCTCACAAACCGTTCGCTCAATAATGCTATCAGATTTCCGACCAATTGGTGCATCAATCATTCCTTCTCGTTCTACCATCTCACCGTGAACAATTGCTTCATACGTTCGTTTCACAGCTTTTTGTTGATGCTGCTTCGATAAAAGATGATGCACGAAACGATTTTTTGCAATAAGCATAAGCCCTGAAGTATCACGATCTAACCGTGTTACAATGTGTACTGTACTTGCAAGATGCTGCTTATCATAATGAGATAAAAGCGCATTGGCAACACTCCCTGTCGGATGTTCCCTAGATGGAATCGTTGACATGTTCGCCTCTTTATTAATGATAAGAACCGCATCATCTTCATATACAATGCATAAAGGGATATCTTCTGCAATCATCCCTTCACTTCTTTCCTCCACTGGAAAAAAGATGCGTAATTCTTCACTAGCGCGCAACTGATGACGAACACTCGCATGTTGACCATTTACTTCAATTGCCCCGCCGTGAAACTTTATATCCGTTAAAGCGGCTTTAGAAATACCTTTCGTTTTCAAAAATTCCCTAACTAAAGTACTCTCTTCAGCCAGTCCTATATCCCATTTCAATGTAAATCTGTTCAAATTTATAACCCTTTCTATTTATCTGCAACAAACGAGTCACGAACTCGTTTCCAGAACGGGAACGGGCGGAAACGAACAAATCGTACTTTCTCGTTTGCGACGCGATACTGGATTGATTTCACATCTTGATGAACCATCGTTAAATGATCCACTGTAATTTGTAAGTTCATTCCTGCAGCTGGCTTTAACACACATGTATGGTGCTTCGGCAATACGAGTGGCGATCCCACAGTACGAAACACACGATTGTTAATGGACGCCATTTCTGCAATTTGAATCGCTTCAATAGAAGGGTGAATAATTGCTCCGCCAAGCGCTTTATTATATGCAGTACTTCCTGAAGGAGTAGAAATACAAAGGCCGTCCCCGCGGAATGTTTCAAAATATTCTCCGCGTATTTCTACTTCTGTTACTAATGTACCTTCTGCACTTTTTACAGTCGCCTCATTCATCGCCAAATACTGTGACTCTTTACTTCCATTCACATAGCGAATAATCACTTCTAAAAGCGGATATTCCACCACTTGGAATGGTGTTTTCGCAATCGCAATTACTAATTTCTCTACTTCTGTCGGTAACCAATCTGCATAGAAACCTAAATGTCCTGTATGTACACCAACAAATGCTGTTTCATCCAATCGATTATAATAACGATGAAACGCATATAAAAGCGTTCCATCTCCCCCAACAGAAATTACAATATCGGGTTCCTTTTCATCCATTGTAAATCCAAAATCTAACAAGTACTCTTTCATCGTGCTTGCCAGTGTATCTGATGATTGATCTCCCTTTGACATAATTGTAAATTTCATCGCCCAACACCCTTTAGTTTATGATTCGGAATCTTTCGTTTCTTGCTTTCTTGAAAAAGCCTTCTGCGCTTCTTGAATCTCAAGACGAATAGAAGACATTTCTTCATCTAATAAAAACGCCGCTTCCGCTGCACGTTGCAAGCGTATTTTAATATCTTCAGGAAAACGTCCACTATATTTATAATTTAAAGAATGCTCAATTGTTGCCCAAAAGTTCATTGCTAACGTGCGTATTTGGATTTCTACCAATACTTTTTTTTCTCCCTGAATCGTTTGAACGGGGTAACTAATGACAACGTGATAAGAGCGATAGCCGCTATCTTTCTTTTGCGTGACATAATCACGTTCTTCCACGATTTCAAAGTCATTTCGTTTTCGAAGATATTCTACAACAGGCTTAATCTCATCAACAAATTGACACATCATTCGAAGGCCCGCGATGTCTTGCATATCTTCTCTCAGCCGATCTAGCGGTACATTTCTCTTCTCCGCTTTATCAATAATACTAGCAACCGACTTTACCCTTCCTGTTACAAACTCAATTGGAGAATGCTCTGTCAACATTGCAAATTGAGTACGCATTCCTTTTAGTTTCACTTTCAGCTCTGCCACCGCTTGATGGTAAGGTGCTAAAAATTCTTCCCAATTTCGATTCATTTCAACCACCACCAAAATCAATCCATTTGCTTATAGAAATACTTTTTCTACAGCAGTTACTAGTTCTTCTCCGTAATTTGCATTACCTTCAATATTTTCAACTAAATATTCTACTTCTTCTTTTAAATTTTCTAATTCCATTTCAACGTCATTCACACGAACGAACATTACTATATCGTTATTCATCGCTTCATGCATTGCTTCCCAGCATGTGTGCGGAATACTTACATAAATGAAAGATGATTCGTTTTCTAAAATATATAAAAATGATAAATTGTCTGAGTCTACAAGTACGTGATTACGCGCACTTAACTCCTTTACCTCTATTTCATTATTTTCCGCACAAAAAATAAGCGCATTCTCTCTCTTTTCTACGCTCTTAACTTGAATTTTATTTTGCATGCTCTAACTCCTCCATCTCAACTTCCTGTCTTACTTAACAGTATTATTGTATCATAACATGGACGCAAACAAATAAAACATTGAACCAAATTTATGAAAAAGCGATAATGTGTAAAGAATTATTTTTTAAAAGGAGCGCGCATACAATGACACAAGAAATTGAAATTGAATTTAAAAATATTGTTACAGAAGAAGAATTCGATACATTATGTAAATCATTCTCTATTGAAGCATTTACGAAACAGGTGAATCACTACTTTGAAACACCGGGCTTCTCGTTAAAAGAAGCCGGCTCTGCACTTCGTATTCGTCATAAAGGAGAAATTTATACATTAACATTGAAACAACCTGCAGAAGTCGGCTTGTTAGAAACGCATCAAGTCGTAACAGAAGACGCAGCAAGAATGATGATGGAAACAAACGTAATCATTCCAGGGGCTGTAATGGATCAACTACACAAATTACAAATTCCTGTTTCCACTTTAACTTATATGGGTAGTTTAACAACTGAAAGAGCCGAAGCATTATTTAAAGGCGGAACGCTTGTCTTTGATCATAGTTTCTATTACAATCACGATGATTATGAAATTGAATTTGAAGTGCAAGATGAAGAAACAGGAAAAGCTGCATTTATTCATTTATTAACGCAACATAACATACCTGTTCGTCATACAAATAACAAAGTAAAACGCTTTTTCCTTGCCAAACAAAACAAAGCACGCTAAAGTGAAAATTCCACTAGTGAATATGTTTCGCTAGTGGATATACCTCACTAAAAAAATTTACATCCGTAGAATAAGCAAAGAATCTTTGAGAAGGCTGTTTATTTGCCCTCTCGAACATTCCATTGCTACAATAGATATACATTTCATGGAAAAAGGAGTTTATAAAGGATGAGCAAGCAACCGATGACACCATTTGAAGCAATTGGCGGTGAACAATGCATTGCAATATTAGTAGATACATTTTATTCCTATGTCAGTAAACACCCTGACTTATCTCCCATCTTCCCGGAAGATTTAACAGAAACCGCTAGGAAGCAGAAGCAATTTTTAACACAATATTTAGGTGGTCCTAATTTGTACACTGAAGAACATGGTCATCCTATGTTAAGAGCACGCCATCTTCCGTTTGAGATTACTCCAAAACGAGCAGAGGCTTGGCTATCATGTATGGAGCAAGCAATGGATGATACTGGAGTGCATGGTCATATAAGAGAGTTTGTTTTTGAACGTTTAGCATTAACTGCTCAGCATATGGTTAATACTCCAAACGAAACAGGTGAAGTGTAATGGATAAGCAGGAAGCAAAGCATATAAATATGCCATCTCCTTCCGCATGCGAGCATAAGTCTGTAGAAGCATATTTATTTATTGATCCACTTTGTAAAGATTGCTGGGAAATTGAGCCTTTTATTATTAAACTATGGCTTGAATACGGGAAATACTTCTCTATTCGTCATATCGTAACAGGAAAAGTGGATGGAACGAACGCTTCCTCACACAAATGGAATAAACCTGCTAATATTCGATTTGTGTGGGAAAAGACAACAAGTTTACAAGGTTTTTCATGTGATGGAAAGGTACATATGCAAGAAGCATCGTCAACACCATATTTAGTTTCGATGGCGATTAAGGCAGCGGAGTTACAGGGCCGAAAAGCAGGTTCGAAGTTTTTGCGAAAACTCCAAGAATACATTTTCCTTGAAAATGTATCAACCCCTGACTGCGAACTATTACTTGCATGTGCGAAAGATAGCAATATTGATGTAGAAGAATTTAAAAAAGATCTACATTCTGCTAGTGCAAAAAAAGCTTTCCAATGTGACTTGAAATTCACGAATGAAATGCATATTACAGAAATACCCTCCCTCGTCTTTTTTCATGCGAACTCAGATGAAGAAGGTATTAAAATCGCTGGAAATTATTCCTACGATGTATACGTACAATTATTGAAAGAACTTGTAAAATGTGAAATTGAGCCAGAACCATTACCACCTTTAGAAGCATTACTAGAAGCAACACAATTTATATCTTCAAAAGAAGTAGCATTTATTTATGACTGTCCGCAGCAAGAAATTGAGCGCGAACTTAAAAAATTACAACTGAAACGAAAAGTACAAATGATTGAAGTAAAATGCGAACGTTATTGGAAATGGATAGCAAAAGAAAAAGACCTGGTGTAAACACCAGGTCTTTTTCTTTACGGCTTATAAAAATATTAAAGGGGATGGGAGAAATTTTCACGTTCAAACAAAGGGGTATATGTTTGTATGTGAATTCGTTCACGCTTATTATATTACAAGATTCGACGCCAGATGACAACCCCTTTTGTCGAAATTCACACTTTTGTCACATTCTAAACGTTTTCATTTTTGAATAAGCTATAAAAAAGGTCATTTAGGGGGGTTATTTATGAAAAAATCTTATATTGCTCTTCTCTTTCTAGCTGTCATCGTTTCTTTTTTCTTGTACATCCTCTCTCTACTACAAGCTTTTCCTAAAATTATTGCCTTACCTCTTTTATTTGGAATCATCGTTATCACTCTCTCTTATTTCAATCATAAAAAAAGATTCAAAGGGTTTTAATTTCAAAAATCAGCTGTAAAACTATCCTTTCAGTTAGAAAAACAAAGAAATTCACCTTATTTTTTCGACAAATATCGACATTGAATTTATTCAACAAAAAAGACGAGGATACAATCTCTCGTCTTTTTTCATTACTTTTCTTCAAATAATAATGCTTCTAATTCATTTAATTTCTCTTCAAATACTTGTAGTGCCTCTTTTACTGGTTCAGGAGATGCCATATCTACTCCTGCTTTTTTCAGCACTTCAATTGGATAATCAGAGCTTCCTGCTTTTAAGAATTCGTTAATATAACGTTCTACTGCTGGTTGTCCTTCTTCTAAAATCTGTTTAGATAGAGCTGTCGCTGCACTAAATCCTGTTGCGTATTGATATACGTAATAGTTGTAGTAGAAGTGCGGAATACGAGACCATTCTAAACCAATCTCTTCGTCGATTACTAAAGCGTCACCGAAATATTTCTTATTTAAATCGTAGTAGATTTCCGTTAGCATGTCTGGCGTAACAGCATGTCCTTCTTGTACTTTCTTATGAATAATATGTTCAAACTCTGCAAACATCGTTTGACGGAATACAGTACCACGGAACCCTTCTAAATAATGATTTAATAAATATAGACGCTCTTTCTTATCTTCTGTCGTTTTTAATAAATAATCATTTAGAAGCGCTTCATTACAAGTTGATGCCACTTCTGCTACGAAGATGGAATAATCACCATATACGTGCGGTTGTGTTTTTCTTGTATAGTAACTATGCACCGAATGACCAAATTCATGAGCAAGTGTAAATAAATTATTTACATTATCATGCCAGTTCATTAAAATATACGGATTTGTTCCATATGCACCAGATGAATATGCCCCGCTTCGTTTTCCTTTATTCTCATACACATCTACCCAGCGATTTTCATATGCTTCTTTCAAAATATCAACATATTCATCACCAAGTACGTTTAAAGATTTTAATAAAAGGTCTTGCGCTTCTTCGTATTTCACATTCATTTTCACTTCTGGTACAAGTGGTGTATATAAATCATACATGTGAAGCTCATCAAGTCCTAATGCACGCTTACGAATATCGATGTAACGGTGTAATAAATGTAAGTTGTCATTTACCGTTTCAACAAGTTGATCATATACTGCTTCCGGAATATTATTATTGCTTAGTGCAGCTTGGCGAGCAGAATCATATTTACGAACACGCGCATTGAAATTATTACGTTTTACTGCTCCGCTTAACGTACTTGCGAATGTATTTTTAAATTTCCCGTACGTTTCATATACAGCTTTAAATGCATCTTCGCGAACACGGCCATCATCACTTTCTAAAAACTGAATGTAACGACCATGTGTAATTTCTATTTCTTCTCCGTCTTCACCTTTAATAGATGGGAATTTTAAATCCGCGTTATTCAACATACCAAATGTATTGCTTGATGAACTCATTACTTCAGATGCTTCCGCTAATAAAGCCTCCTCAGCTTCTGATAATACGTGCGGGCGTTGACGTGTAATTTCTTCTAATGCATGTTCATATACACTTAAATCTCTATTTTCCTTCAAGAATGTTTGCAGTGTATCTTCTGAAACCGACAAAATTTCAGGTACAATATACGCTGTGCTACTAGATACTTGTGAATATAAATTTGTTGCGCGATCATTTAATGCTTGATATACAGAGTTTGTTGTATCTTGATCGTAACGCATATGAGCATATGTATATAGCTTACCTAATCGCATTGAAATTTCGTCTTCATATTGCAATGCCTCAAGCAAATTGTCCGCAGAGTCACCAAGTTTCCCTTTAAATTCAGTTAACTTCGGTAATAGCTCTTTAATAGCTTGGAATTCTTTTTCCCATTCTGCATCTGTTTGGAAAATATCTTCTAATCGCCACGTACTTGCTTCTTCAATCTCATTGCGATCTGGTAATGTTTTCGCTTTGTTTTGTTCAGACATTCTTTAAGCCCTCCTTTAATTATCTCTACTTAAGTACAATTCGTTTTTTTCTTATGTAATTCCTTCACAATCAGTCTTTATTATATCCCCTTTTCCTTCTCTCATGTTGTACTTTGCCTCAAATAAAGATAAGGCATACGCTAAACAAGTTTCATCATATTTCATAACCTCCTCCTCTGTTTTTAACATAACGATCCCCCTTATTTTCCGGTACTTATAAGTCTCCACTTTACGTAATACACCTGTATAACATAAGAATGTCATATATTCAGTAACTGCTACTTTCCATATATGCTTTGAAAAGTACGGGAGCATACGCCTTTTCGTATACTTTTTTACATAACTACACACATATTGAAGAGTAATACACTCTCCTACTGCAAGCTCCCCTATACACTTCATATATAGAAAAGCTTGCCATATAAATGGGTTTGTTTGAAAAGCAAATCCAGAAGGAAGTGGAACACCAATTTCAGAAGGAAAGCTCGCTGGGGTACATTTAAATTGATATAAGAGGCGTAATAGTGACTTATAATTATAATTCCAAATAGGCAAAGCATTTTTTCGAAAATAGTCCTTTCGTTGCTTCCATTCTCGGTCTAATATTTCTTTTTGGAAAGGAACAGGGGAAAAGAGTAGTTCAAAAGTAGTAGTTTCAGTTGGTAAATATATAGTATGTGAGAAAGAGACGCTTGTAGAAAAAGAAGTGAGAAACGCGCATTTCATAAATGCTTTTTGTTTGGAACAGAAGAAAATAAGAAATGGTTGAGGATAAGATTGTAAGGAGAAAGCCATAAGTGAGGAAAATTTCATCCAATATGCAGATTGCTTTTTCAATTGATTTCCACCAATGATCCAAATGACCTGTATACCCACTCGCCAATACGAATAGGTTCGTTTGTACAGCTGCTCTATAGAAAGATTTGCGCATTGGTATTCAATCGCAATTTTTCTCCCTGCTCTCTCTATAAAAATATCTGGTCGTTGCTGAATCTGGGGCAGATAATGCTCTATATCTACATGAAAGTTTTGACGTTCGAACCATCTATATAACAATTCTTTACCGTGCCTATGATACATAGATTCCGCTTCATAAAAGGCAAGACATGAATCCACTTTTTTATGAGCAAAATGCCAACTTTTTTGTTTCCCTAATTTCATTTGTACTTCCTTTCCACAAGCTACACAAAAGAATCGTTCCTGTTGACGCATACGGCGCAAAAGCTCTTCATTACAATTGTAGAGTAAATGAATTTTTTCTCCGTTTTCTCTTTTAGCTATAAATATCGTAATCACATCCTTTCAGCTCTTTACATTCTACAATTTATTACAAATTCCTTTAAAAAAAGAGATGTCCCAATTTCGGACATCTCTTTTTATAATAAAGGGGATAATAACCGGTACGTTGATTCAACAATTCGTCTATGAAGACGCCTTTTATGAAAATGATCGACATGAATTTCACTTGATTCTTCTAAATCATCTTTAAAGTCTTGAACAAGTCTTTTAATGCTATCTGTATCATATAAAAAGGCATTTACTTCAAAATTCAAATGAAAACTTCTCATATCCATATTAGCTGTCCCAATTGAAGCTAAATCAGAATCGACAATGACAACTTTACTATGGAGAAAACCTTTTTCATACTCATATATCTTTACCCCTGCATCTAAAAGCTCTGGGAAGTACGATCTCGATGCGTAAAAGACAGTACGCTTATCAGGCTTACTCGGCATTAACAAACGAACATCAATACCAGCAAGCGCAGCTACCTTTAATGCGGATAAAATATCATCATCCGGAATGAAATACGGCGTTGCAATCCAAATAGATTTCCGAGCAGAAGCGATCATTGCGAAATATAAATGCTTAATCGTTTCCCACTTATTATCAGGGCCGCCTGCAACGAGCTGCACGCCTCCCCAATGATCACCCTCAACTGCTTTTGCTTGTAAATATTCAGGAGCTAGCACAGCCTCTCCAGTCATATAAAACCAATCTTGAAGGAAAATAAGCTGTAAACTTTGAACCGCTTCACCACGTAAATACAAATGCGTGTCTCGCCAAAAGCCAAAATATTTACTTTTCCCTAAATACTCATCACCGATATTTAATCCGCCTACAAACCCTTCGTTCCCATCAATCACAACAATTTTCCTATGATTTCGATAATTAATCTTATCGTTTAAAATCGGAAAGCGCACAGGAAAAAACGGAATCATTTCAACACCTGCATCGTTTAATTCTTCAATATACGATTTTGATAACTTAAAACTTCCAACCGCATCATATAAAAAACGAACAACAACGCCTTCTTTTGATTTTTGTATTAAAATATCTTTAATTTCTGTTCCTAATT
Organism: Bacillus sp. Root131; assembly: GCF_001429475.1. Taxonomy (NCBI): domain Bacteria; kingdom Bacillati; phylum Bacillota; class Bacilli; order Caryophanales; family Bacillaceae; genus Bacillus; species Bacillus sp. Root131. The sequence goes on along the minus strand of NZ_LMJQ01000006.1, from coordinate 159,690 downwards.
TATCATCACGCACAATGTAATATTCCATATGAATGTGATGTTTTGCTCGTTTTAATCCATCTAAAATGGCCTGAAACGTTTCATCTCCATTTGTTAATGTCCTCGTTTCAGTTTGAAATGAAATATTTAAAGCGCCTAAGCGATCCGCTAAACGAAATAACAGCTCTTGATGCTTATGATTGCGTAAAATTCTTTCTTCGTAATCTTCATGCCCTTTATATTGTAAAAACGCCTGTTCATCAAGTAACGCCTTCTTTTGAAACATTCTTTTTCTCCGAAAATTTTGTCCAAATAATAAATAAGCAAAGAAGCCAAATACCGGAAAAATCCCTAACACAATTAACCATGTAAGTGTTTTAGATGGATGGCGATTTTCTAAGAAAATAACGCAACCAATTAAAAACGCAGATACTGTAAATAAAATACTAATAATACCTAAAATCGAAACATCTTTTATCCCAATCACATCTGAATAAAATGCTACATCAATAAACATACGTAACGAAACAAATAATGCGAACAATAGCAGGATAAAGAAAATCAGCTTTAACGTATTTTTCATCTCTTACCTCCTAACTAAGAAAGCTTTCCTATTCTTCATATAAAAAGCCGATTTCATACTACAGAAATCGGCCTACGTTTTAGCAGGAAAATTATTGCGAATCGTTTCAAGCGCATGCTCTTTCACAATTTGTTTTCCATACTCACTTACACGATGAATTGTTAAAGTTGATTCTTCCCCATATTCTAAAATAATACTTAAAATACGATCGATTTCTTCTTCATCATGTAGCACTTCATCGAATTCCACATATACATAATAGCGGTTCTCAAATGAATACAGCTCATCTTTTATATCTTCAAAGATAAGACGATGACTTAATGAAATGACATCTTCAAAATCATTAAATTTAATTAAAAAGCCAAACGTACCATCTTCATTAAAGTTTGTTCCTGTTTGTTCTTCTACCTCTTCGACTAACTCTTGTTGGAATAATGATTCGATGCCTTCATCTAGAGGAATATCTATAATTTTGTCTACCCCTATCGGTAGTTCCAGCTTTTGTCCGTCCTTTGAAAGCTCTGCTTTCGTGACAAGTACTTCAATCCCTTTATCGACTGCTTGCACTTGAATCCATAACGGCCCATCAATAAAGAAATCGTCATGATCACGAGCTTCGTCCATCATCTCCCAAAAGAGCTCTTCACTTCGTTCGCGATCATACCAAATTTCTTCACGATTAAATCCTCTATCCTCTATATCAATGTACGTAATAAAAAATTTCATCGTATGATCATTAATTCTTTCAATATCCAAAATACAACTCTCCCTTCCTGCTTAGAATTGTTATGAAGGGATTCCCCACTCATATGACAAATCAATAGATTCTTGTACTCTCATTTTATGATAAGATTCTCCAGAATGGAAATAAAATCGATTTATTTTACAAAAATAGTTATATGCCTATCTTTACTCGATCAACTACATAAATATATTATTATAGCGATTTCTTACTTACAAAAAATTTGGACATACATTTCCACATTCCCCCGTACACTTTAATAAAGTGAAACTTCTATTGGAAGAGATTATTTAACAACAACTTTCTTCATCACATACATACAGTTCGCTTATTAAAACATCATAAATGGAGGCAGACGAATGGACTTAGAGTTTTTAACATCCGTACTAATGATTGTCGGTATCGATGTTGTATTAGGTGGTGACAATGCAATTGTCATCGCACTAGCTAGCCGAAATTTACCTGAATCGAAACGAAATAAAGCTATTTTGATTGGTACTCTTTTAGCAATCGTACTAAGAATTGCCCTTACTATATTAGCTGTCTATTTACTCGACATTCCATTTCTACAACTGATTGGCGGGGTTTTACTTACATTAATTGCAGTCAATTTATTAACTGATAATAACAACGATCTTTCTGCTATTCAAGGAAAAACAACTTTATTCCAAGCTGTGCGGACAATTGTTTTCGCGGATCTCGTTATGGGGTTTGATAATGTTATTGCCATTGCAGGTGCAGCTCACGGGAGATTTTTACTCGTCATAATTGGCTTACTCATTTCTATCCCTATTATTATTTGGGGCAGCAAACTTATTTTAATACTTATGGAACGATTTCCATTCCTCATTTATTGCGGTGCAGCGATTCTTGCCTATACTGCAGGAAAAATGGTTACACATGAAGACAGACTTGCCACCTTTTTTCATAACAACCCAAGTTTCACTGCAAGCATTCCTTATTTGTTCATTTTCACTATTTTATGCATCGGCTTTATCGTACAACAAGTTCGATTACGCAATGTGAAACATTAAAAAAAACCTTCTACTATATAATAGGTAGAAGGTTTTCATATTATTATAATTAATTTACAAGACGTTGTGCTTCACGTAATTGGAACGTTCTTACTGTACGTGGTAAGAAACGGCGAATTTCGTCTTCGTTGTAACCAACTTGAAGGCGTTTCTCGTCAATCATAATTGGACGACGTAAAATCCCTGGATAGTCACGAATCATCTTATATAAATCTTGAAGTGGTAAAGATTCTAAGTTTACATTCAATTCTTGGAAAACTTTCGAACGAGTAGAAATAATCTCATCCGTTCCGCTTTCTGTCATACGTAAAATCTCTTTAATTTCCTCAATTGTTAATGGATCTGAGAAAATATTACGTTCTGTATAGGGAATATGATTTTCCTCTAGCCATAATTTCGCCTTTCTACAAGACGTACAGCTTGGAGAACTATATAATGTTACCATACAAAGCTCACTCTCCTTAAAGAGTACAAATTCTGTACTAAATACAGTTTTAATTTCTAACTTCAGCAATTTTTCGCGATAACTTGTCTTATTGAAAAGTACAAAAATCGCATTTCATGTAAGCAACAACTTATAATAAACAACAATTACTTTTAATAAGTAACTTCTATAATCATTATACAATAGATTTTGCAAGAAATATACAGTAAATTTCCTGCTAGTTGAGAAAACTCTTCCGTGTATTCCACTGCTATGTAACATGATTACGCTCAATTTATCTGTACTTGAACAATAACTTTCAACCCTTTCAATACTCATTTCCCCTAGATTTTTCATATAATATATAGTTATTTATCTATAATCTTCCCTATGAAAAAGAGAACGTTTTCTTACTTTTTCCTGATAAATCAATTAAGAAATGTAAGACTATACAAATGAGAATGAAAAGGAACATTTGTTCTTATTTTAACAAATATTCTCCCTCCTGTCCACACGATTTCTAAAGTAAATTATTTTTTTCTGACATTTCTTTCTTTTTTATTTTTTATCTCATACAATAAACATACAGACAGGCAAAGGGGGAGTTTGCAAATGATTGCTTTTTTTGTTGATTTTATTACGGTTGCTGCCCTCATCATCGGAATAACAGCATTGATTGGTGTCATTACAAATAGCATTGGCGAAAAGCTCTTTGGCGGAAAAGAAAAAATGAAGTTTGTTAACAAAAGTTTGGATGTACAATCCGGCTGGAATCAAGTTGGCGGAAAAGGCATTTATAAGAAACGCACGTATTAAAAAAAGCAGGTGGTTAGCCTGCTTTTTTTATTTCCCTACGGATGCCCATTTGAAGCTCACATCAGGGCCATATTTATGGTTGTACATATCTTTAATTGTTTCTCTTTGTAAGTATGCTCTACCACGTTGGTATACTGGAACAATCGCAGCGTCATCAAGTAACATTTTTTCTGCCTCAAGTAAGTTTTTCCAGCGAGCATTTACATCGCTTCCATCTTTTTTCGCTTTCATAATGATTTCATCGTATTTCGGATTAGAGTACTTCATCTTATTTTGTGACCCATCTGTTACAAACATATCAAGATATGTGATCGGATCTGGGAAGTCTGCCCCCCATCCAGAGAATGACATGACATAATCACCCGCATCTTCTAATTTCAACTTTTGTGCGAATGGTTGTTGTTTAATTTTCACTGTTAAGCCTGGTAAATTCTTTTCCAGTTCACCTTTTAAATATTCACCAGTTTTCTTAGATAATTCAACATCTTCATTTAATAACTCTAATTCAATTTCATTTTTTCCAAGCTCTTTTGTACCAGCTTCCCAATATTTTTTTGCTTCTTTCACATTTGGTTTTACAATATCACCATTTTCAGCACGGAAATCCTTTTTATCCGGACCTTTAATGAAGTTATCAGGAATTAATCCTGTTGCTGGCTTAGAACCGTTATTTAATAATGTATCAACGAACGGCTTACGATCAAAAGCAAGGGAAATTGCTTTACGAATATTTTTATTTGCTAAAGCTGGATCTTTTTGATTTAAGCGTAGGAAAAATACAGATGTCTCTTCTACTGTTTTGAAATCTGGTTTTCCTTTATATTTATCGATGAACTCTGCTAATAACGTCGCTCGATCGATTGCATTTGTTTCATATAAGTTAATTGGCGTAGATGTATCTTTTACAATATTAAAGTTTACTTCTTCAAGCTTCACTTCTTTATTGTCCCAATATGATGAGCTCTTTGTCATTTTAAAACTGCGTTCATGTTGCCAATCACTTAATGTAAATGGTCCGTTGTAAAGCGTTGTGTTCGCTTCCAAACCAAACTTCGCACCTTGCTCTTTCACAAATTTCTCATTTACAGGATAAAAGATTGGATATACCATTAAATCTACAAGATATGGAATAGAATTGTCTAATTCTACTTCTAATGTGTAATCATCAATTGCTTTTACACCTAATTGATCAGGACTCATCTCTTTTTTATTAATTTTCTCTGCATTTTTTATATCATACATAATGTATGCTGATTTCGCAGCTGTGTCTGGGTTGATTGCTCTTTGCCATGCGTATACAAAATCTTTCGCCGTTAAAGGCTCACCGTTTGACCATTTCGCGTCTTCACGTAATTTAAATGTATATTTTTTACCGTCTTCTGACTTTTTAAATTCTTTTGCTACACCTGGAACTAACTTATCATCTTTTCCAAGGCGGTATAGACCTTCCATCGTGTTGTTCATTACTTTTGAAGAAACTGCGTCAGCTGATAATGCTGGGTCCATCGTTGGAATTTCTTGTGTTTCAATTAAATTAAGAACTTGCTTCGCACCGCTTTTCCCGCTATCCCCTTTTGCGTTTGCTTGCGGTTCATCTTTTTGGTAGCTACATGCCCCTAATATCATGCTCATTGCTACTGTTGATACTACAAAAACTGGTATCTTTTTTTTCATACTTCCACCCTCCAAAAAATGTTAGCCCTTTCATTTTCAAACAGAAAGAAATATATATATGTTCTAATAATTCATATTATACACACAAATATATTTTTTGTATATTTATATTTCTATTTCATTAAAATTTTCTGTTAAAAAATATATCTTTGTAAACGTTTTATATTGTCTATTTTCCTTACTAAAGTGCCAAAAATAATTATTTTTATATTTTTCTAAATTATCAGAGAAAAATAAATTTTATATTTTATAATATTTTATGTATAATTATCCCACCCTTTTCAACATAAAATAGCAGGCCCTTCATATTAAAAATATATAGGCTAAAATGAGTGCAAAGGATAAGAAAGTATGTTACGATACATTTTGCTAAAAATAGATATCGGTAAAGAGGGGACGGACATGACAGCAATTCAGGCAAAAAATGGGCCGACAGAAAAATTAAGTTTATTCTTATTAACATGGCCTATTTTTCTAGAAGTTTTTCTTTTTATGTTGATGGGGATCGCTGATACTTTCATGTTAAGTGCATTATCAGACGATGCTGTATCTGGGGTTGGTGCAGCGAATCAATATCTCCATATTGCGATTTTGGTATTAGAAGTCATCGGGAACGGCGCTGCTATCGTTGTATCTCAATACCTCGGTTCCAGACGCTTTATGGAAGCATCTAAAATATCAGCATTAGCCGTCACATTAAATTTAATAGTTGGGCTCGTTATAAGCGCTGGTTTTCTTTTATTTTCGAAACATATGATGCTCGCAATGAACTTACAAGGCGATGTACTAACGTATGCGCAAAACTACTTATCTATCGTCGGAGGGGCAATCTTCCTGCAAGCTATCATTAACTCATTAGCCGCAATTATCCGTGTACACGGTTTTACAAAGCAAGCGATGTTTATTTCACTCGGAATGAATATTATTCATATCGCTGGAAACTACGTACTCATTTTCGGGAAATTTGGTTTCCCTGAGCTCGGTGTACAAGGGGCTGCAATTTCTTCCGCTATCAGTCGATTGATCGCACTTATTGTTTTCTTCTGGTTACTATATCGCGTTATGGAATATCGTGTGAAATTACAATATTACTTCACTTTATCCAAAGAATACATTGGAAAAATTTTAAAAATCGGCATTCCATCTGCATTTGAACAAGTGATGTATCAAGCTTGTCAAATCGTCTTCCTTTATTACGCAACGTACTTAGGAACGGAATCATTAGCTGCTAGACAATACGCTACTAACATTTCCATGTTCACTTATTTATTTGCAATTGCGATTGGTATGGGAACAGCCATTATTATTGGCCGCCTTGTTGGTGGTGGCGAAAAGGATGAAGCATACGAACGTTTGTGGAAAAGTGTAAAATGGGCGATAGGTGTAACTTTATGTATGGTCGCTCTCGTTATTACATTCCGTACACAATTAATGGGACTGTTTACAGATAATCCGCACATTATCGGGTTAGGCGCAAGTGTTCTTTTACTAAGTGTACTACTTGAAACGGGACGTACGATGAACATCGTCATCATTAATTCGCTTCGTGCAGCTGGTGATGCAAAATATCCTGTTTTAATCGGTGCATTTTCTATGGTGTTAATGAGTTTACCACTAGGTTACTTTTTCGCCTTTCATTTAGATATGGGGCTCGTGGGTATTTGGCTAGCGATCGCCATCGACGAATGGACACGTGCCATTATTATGTTCTTCCGCTGGAAAAGTAGAGCTTGGGAACGTTACGCACTAGTTAAACCTGAAGAACAAGAAGAGAGTATTTCTGTTCAAGTTTAGTAATTTTATATAGTAGAAAAAAGAGCCCTCCTTCCGCAATGGAAGAATGGCTCTTTTTTATTGATAGATTTCTTTATATTTCTTATACTCTGCTTCAGAACATAGTACGAAATGTCCTGGACGAATTTCACGCATTGTTGGCACTTCGCTACCGTAATCATGCTGCGATGGATCGTATACGATACGTTTACGATTACGCTCATAATCTGGATCTGGTAGCGGAATTGCTGATAATAGTGATTTCGTATATGGATGAACTGGATTCGCATATAACTCTTCACTTGTTGTCAGTTCTACAATTTGACCACGGTACATTACGCCGATGCGGTCACTAATGTATTTTACCATCGATAAATCATGGGCAATGAATAAGTATGTTAAGCCTTTTTCTTTTTGTAACTTTTTCAGTAAGTTTACAACTTGCGCCTGAATCGATACGTCAAGTGCTGAGATCGGCTCATCGGCAATGATAAATTCTGGTTCTACAGCAAGCGCTCGAGCGATACCGATACGCTGACGTTGTCCACCTGAGAATTCGTGTGGGAAACGGTTTGCGTGCTCTTTATTTAAACCAACTGTGTTTAGTAGTTCATGAACACGGTCCATGCGCTCTTTTTTACTTTTCGCTAATCCGTGAATATCAATACCTTCTGCGATAATATCCCCTACTGTCATACGAGGATTTAGTGATGCGTATGGATCTTGGAAAATCATTTGCATTTTACGGTTGAATTTCTTCAATTCTGTGCGTGATTTCTTACCATGTACGTTTTCACCATCGAATAATACTTCACCAGCAGTTGCATCATATAAACGAATAATCGTTCTTCCAGTTGTTGATTTACCACAACCTGATTCTCCTACAAGACCAAATGTTTCTCCGCGGTAAATATCAAATGAAATATCATTAACCGCTTTGACAACACCACCACTCACGTCGAAGTGCTGCTTTACATTTTTTACTTCAATTAATTTCTCACGTTGTTTAGTCATGTTGTTCACCTGCTTTCATTTGAAGAATACGTTTTTCAACAACTGCCGGCGGTTTTACTTCTGGAGCTTGCTCGTGAAGTAACCAAGTTGCCGCATAGTGTGTATCACTTACTTTAAATAAAGGCGGTTCCATTTCAAAATCAATTTTCAGCGCCTGTGGGTTACGTGGTGCAAAAGCATCACCCTTTGGCGGCTTCAATAAATCCGGAGGCGTTCCAGGAATTGCGTATAACTCTTCCTCTGAACCATCTAAACTTGGCATAGATGCGATTAAGCCCCAAGTATATGGATGTTTCGGATTATAGAAAATTTCATCTACAGTTCCAATTTCAACAACTTTACCAGCATACATAACTGCCACTCGGTCAGCAACGTTTGCTACTACACCTAAGTCATGCGTAATGAAAATAATTGCCGCTTCTGTTTTTTGCTGAATGTCTTTCATAAGTTCTAAAATTTGTGCCTGAATCGTAACGTCTAGCGCTGTTGTCGGCTCATCGGCAATTAATAATTTCGGGTTACAAGCTAACGCCATCGCAATAACTACACGCTGTCTCATACCACCTGAGAATTGGTGAGGATATTGTTTTAAACGTGCTTCTGGATTTGGAATACCTACAAGGTCGATTAATTCTAACGCAACTTTACGTGCGTCTCCTCTACTCATCCCTTGGTGTTTAATAAGACCTTCCATAATTTGATTCCCAATTGTCATCGTTGGATTTAATGATGTCATTGGATCTTGGAAAATCATCGCGATATCTTTACCACGAACTTGCTGCATTTCTTTTTCCGTTAATTTCGTTAAATCACGACCGTCAAATACAATCTCTCCATTTTTAATACGGCCTGGAGGATTTGGGATTAACCCCATTAGCGCTTTAGAAGTAACTGATTTCCCAGAACCAGACTCTCCTACAATCGCTAATGTTTCCCCTTTTTTCAAATCAAAAGTAACTCCGCGCACTGCTTGTACTTCACCTGCATGTGTATCAAAGGAGACTTGTAAATCTTTTACCTCTAACAATGTTTTCATTTTTACTTCTCCCTCCTCATTTACTTACGCATTTTTGGATCTAACGCATCGCGTAATCCATCTGCCATTAAGTTGAATGCTAGAATTAACATACTGATGACAACCGCAGGGATGAACATCATGTGTGGATACGTTTGAATAGATTTATAACCATCATTTACAAGAGAACCAAGTGACGCGAATGGTGGCTGAATTCCTAAACCAATGAAACTTAAGAACGCTTCACCAAACACCGCTGATGGAATTGTGAACATTGTCATTACGATAATAGGTCCCATTACGTTTGGAATTAAATGTTTCACAATTAATTGTGTATTTGTTGCACCTAATGTACGAGATGCTAATACATATTCTTGGTTTTTTAACTTTAGGATTTGTCCACGAACAATCCGCGACATCCCTATCCAACCCGTAATCGCCATCGCGAGTGTAATTGACCAAATACCAGATCCCATAATGATTACCATTAAAATAACGATGATTAAGTATGGAATACCGTTAATAATCTCCATAATACGTTGCATAATATTATCTACTCTACCGCCGTAGAATGCTGAAATACCTCCGTATGCAACCCCAATTACTAAGTCAATTGCTGCTGCTAAAAGAGCGATATATAATGATACGCGTGTACCTTCCCATGTTCTTGTCCATAAGTCACGGCCAAGATCATCTGTACCAAACCAGAAGTACTCTTTAATATCACGTTTTTCATATTGGTCAACACCATATTGATCTGTACCGTCAAATGGTAACCAATGAACATTTTCAATAACTGGAATTTTTGGTGGTAATTTCGCACGACCTAAATCTTGCTCTTTATACGAGTGTTTACTTACCATCGGTCCAAAAATCGCTAATAGCGCAATGATTACTAATAATACAAGGCCAAGCATCGCACCTTTATGTTGGAACAAACGTCTTCTTACATCTTGCCAAAACGTTAAGCTTGGACGGGCAATGACTTCATTATCAACATTATTTTGATTGGCTTGTTGAAATAAATCTGGAGATAATTTTTGTACATCTTTCATCATTTTTTCCCTCCCGCTAAACGAATACGAGGATCAATAATTCCGTATAAAATATCGACAATGAAAATAACTAAAATGAAGATTGCACTATAGAAAATCGTAGTTCCCATAATAACTGTATAGTCATTTAAAGTAATCGATTTAACGAATTGTTCCCCAAGTCCTGGTACAGCATAAATTTGCTCGATAACAAGTGTTCCTGTAATTAATGCCGCAACCATTGGTCCTAAAATTGTTACAACTGGAATTAACGCGTTACGAAGTGCGTGTTTTACAATGATAACGCCTTGACTAATTCCTTTTGCTTTCGCTGTTAAAATATAGTCTGACTGCATAACTTCAATTAATTCTGCACGAGAGAAACGTGCGATTGTTGCGATAACTCCCATCGATAATGCAATTGTAGGCATTACAGTAAACTCTGGTCCTTTCCAGAATGCTACCGGGAACCAACCAAGTTTTACCCCTACGAAATATTGTAGTAATGCGGCGAATACGAATGATGGTACCGACATTCCGAGTACCGAAATAACTGTTGCACTATAATCCACCCACGTATTATTACGAAGTGCGGCAACAATACCTAAAATTAAACCGATAAATGTCCCTAATATAATCGCTTGTAAACCTAATTGGGCTGATGGTCCAATACGATCCACAATCATGTCTGTTACTGGGCGGTTATCATATTGGAATGATACCCCTAAATCACCTTTTGCTAAGTTACCTAAGTAACGTGCGTATTGAACTGGTACCGGATCATTTAATCCGTATTTTTCAAGAATGATTTCTTTTTGTGCCGGTGATAGCTTCTCCTGGTTTTTAAGCGGAGAACCCGGAAGTAATTTCATCAAAAAGAAAGTCAGTGTAGTAATTAAAAATAATGTCAAAGCCATGTACACGAAACGTTTTAATACATAACGTCCCATAGTCAAGCACCTCCCCGTTTTTCTCAAAAGCAATAAGATAGTTTAAAATATTCTTACTTTTATTTTTTTAAAATAAGAGCATATGCCCATCATAGGCATATACCCTTGTAAACGATGGAAAAAAAAGATTATTTTTGTTCAACAGATGCCCATTTGTAAGTTAATTTACCACCATAGTTAATTGGGATAATATCTTTTACGGCACCTTTTACTACATACGCTGAACCTTTTTGGAAGATTGGAGTGATAACTGCATCTTCTTTAATTAACATCTTCTCTACTTCTAGAAGGTTGTTCCAGCGAGCTTGTAAATCTTTTGTATCTGTTTTAGCTTTTAGGATTAACTCATCATACTTCTGATTAGAATACCCTGTTTTATTTTGAGAACCATTCGTAACAAACATATCTAAATATGAGATTGGATCTGGGAAATCTGGTCCCCAAATACCAAACGCAATATCATATTGCTGAGAATCTTCTAATTTATTTTTTTGTGCGAATGGTTGCTGTTTAATTTTAATTGATAAACCTGGTAAGTTCTTTTCTATCTCACCTTTTAAGAATTCACCAACTTTTTTAGCATCTTCATTATCAAAGTTTAAGAATTCTAGTTCGATTTTATCAGTTCCAAGCTCTTTCTTCGCTGTTTCCCAAAGCTTTTTCGCTTCTTTTGGATTTGTTTCAACTAGCTTTCCATTTTCAGCTCGGAAATCTTTTTTATTCGGACCTTCAGCGAAATCTTTTCCAACAAATCCGTAAGCTCCAATTGCACCGTTATTTAAAATAACTTTCGCAATGTTATCACGGTCAAAGGACATTGAAATTGCTTTTCTTAAGTTTTTATTACTTAAGTACTGATTACTTTGATTAAATCTTAAGTAAGCAACCCCTGCTTCTTTTCTTGTTTGGAACTCTGGGCTTTGTCTAAACTTATCAACAAATTCAGACGTTAAAGCCGCACGATCAATCGCGTTTGTCTCATATAAATTTACATCAGTTGCTGTATTTTTTACAATATTAAAGTTGATTTCTTCGATTTTAACCGTTTTATTATCCCAATATGAAGGATTCTTCTTGAATTGGAAACTTTGTTCATGTTTCCAATCACTCATAACGAATGGACCGTTATATAATGTTGTATTTGCCTCTAAACCAAACTTATCACCTTGTGCTTTTACAAAGTTTTCATTTAGCGGGTAAAATACTGGATAAACTGTTAAATCGATAAAGTAAGGAACGGGATTGTCTAATTCCACTTCTAATGTATAATCGTCAATCGCTTTTACACCTAATTGGTCAGCAGGTAATTCTTTTTTATGAATTTTCTCTGCATTTTTAATATCGAACATAATGTACGAATACGTTGCTTTTGTATCTGGATTTACGGCTCTTTTCCATGAATACACAAAGTCTTTAGCTGTTACAGGTTCCCCATTTGACCATTTCGCATCTTTTCTTAATTTAAATATGTATTTCTTCCCATCATCTAGCTTTTCGACATCTTCTGCAACGCCAGGCATTCTCTTTTGATCTTTGCCAATACGATATAAACCTTCCATCGTATTATTTAATGCTGTAGAAGATGAAGAGTCAGATGCTAATGATGCATCCATTGACGGAATTTCAGATAACTCTGTTAAATTAAGAATCTGTTTTCCGTTACTACTACTCATAGCGTTCTCTTTCCCTTTTGCTTTTGCATCATCTTTTTGGTAGCTACACGCGCCAAGCAACATACTTGCAGTTAAAGTTGATGCAAGTAATAACGGTATCTTTTTCTTCATGTTGTGTTGCCTCCCCTAATTGCACTTCCTGTACCCTCACTTGTTAAAAAGTAGAATTGAAAGAATAATCTCCAAGTTTCTACAATTTTCATTATACATATAATACGACGATTGTGAATATAGTTTTTTGTTTTTTTGTTAAAATTTTTAATAAAATGTTTATATTTTTAATTTTTCGTAAAGGGATACGTTAACATTGCTACCATCATCTTAAAATCAGACCTTTAATTGTGTATAATTTTCAAAAAATTATTTCTAGTACTTATTATAGCTTTTATAGTATAATAATTCTAGTAATATTTTGACGGAGGGGAATATTTTGAATAAAGTTTTTTTTCATACTTGTATACTAATTTTTATAGCGATGATTGCTTCTAGTATTGGTGCATTCCTCATTTCATCTCAATTTTTGTTGAACTTTGTCAACATCTCGTTTTATATCGCGCTATTTTTTATTCTGATAGGTGGTTTTTTATTCATATTTCAAAATGGATTTTTCAATGTAACTCTTTACGCTTTCCAGAGAGTATTTGGCACGAACAAAAAGATTGACTCTTTAATTGAAGAAGTCGAGGAACCTACAGATAAGAAAGAACGTATTTATAAAACATATTCATTCAAATGGACATATCCAATTTGTATTACAGGTATCGTTCTTGGGTTGTTCTCGACCCTCATTAGCTTTACTATTTTGATGTAGTTTGCAAACACTATCCCATATGATATAATAATTAGCAAAACATTTTGTTATAAAACTTTAGTTCTTTCATATTAAAAGAGCTCAAGTAACAATAAATAAATTTATATGTATGCGATGATAAAGAAGAGTACATATTGATGCAATTTCAGAGAGCTTGTGGTCGGTGTGAACAAGTAATTGTACAGTATGGAATGGGCTTTTGAGCACCAAACCGAACCGAAAGTAGTAGGCCTTGGCGTTATATCCAGACGTTACTATGGATTAGAGAGATTTCACAGTAGTGAAATAATTAGGGTGGTACCGCGGTCCATTCGTCCCTATAGTTTTTTGGGATGAATGGGCTTTTTTGTTTGCCTTCTCTTCCCTATCACGCATTCAAATTTAGGAGGAAATAATTATGTCAGTTATCTTTTCTGGTATTCAGCCAAGCGGAACGATTACACTTGGAAACTATTTAGGGGCTATGAAGCAATTTACAGAGCTTCAAAACGAACACGATTGCTATTTCTGTATTGTAAACCAACATGCCATTACAGTACCTCAAGATCCTATACAACTTCGCAAAAACATTCGTAGTCTTGCTGCACTTTATGTAGCATGCGGCATCGATCCTGAAAAAGCTACTTTATTTGTACAATCAGAAGTACCTGCACACGCTCAACTAGGATGGATCATGCAATCTGTTGCTTACGTTGGAGAATTAGAGCGTATGACACAATATAAAGATAAAGCTTCAGGTAGAGATTCAGTTCCAGCTGGATTACTTACGTATCCACCATTAATGGCTGCTGATATTTTACTTTATAACACAGAAATCGTACCTGTTGGTGATGACCAAAAACAACATATGGAATTAACACGTGATCTAGCAGAGCGTTTCAACAAACGCTTCCGTGAAGTGTTCATAGTTCCTGAAATTCGTATTCCAAAAGTAGGAGCTCGCGTTATGTCATTAACCGAACCTACGAAAAAAATGAGTAAATCTGATCCGAATCCAAAATCAATGATCAGTATGCTTGATGAACCAAAAACAATTGATAAGAAAATTAAAAGTGCTGTAACAGATTCAGAAGGTATCGTGAAATTCGATAAAGAAAATAAACCTGGAATCTCTAACCTATTAACAATTTACTCTTCATTCTCAGGAAAAACAGTTGAAGAGATAGAAGCAATGTACGAAGGAAAAGGATACGGCGACTTCAAAGGCGACTTAGCACAAGTAGTCGTAGAAGCAATTCGCCCAATCCAAGACAAATATAACGAACTAATCAGCTCCCCAGAACTAGACGAAATTCTAGACAAAGGTGCCGAAAAAGCAAACCGCGTTGCATTCAAACAACTACGCAAAGTAGAAAACGCAATGGGACTAAGCAGAAAACGTAGGTAACATAAAAAGCGGAGGCGACTGCTTAGCCCTGACGGCTAAAGTTCTTTCCCACAGAAGGTGCTTTTTACCTTCTCGTGGGGAAGGTTCTTAGACGCGAAGGGCTAGGAGCCGGAGCTAAATTACATATAAAGTGGAAGCGGCTCGTTTAGAATGTGAGGGGGATGGAGCTCCTGACGTAAAGGCGCTTTTTGCCTCGCAGGAAGGCGCGAAGCCACCGAACATTCTTGCCGCTGGAGCTGGATTTCACCAAATTAAAAAACCGCCAATTGGCGGTTTTTTAATTTACCTTTTGCTCATTTTCCATTTCCCATAACTTTTCAAAAAACGGCTGTCCTTTTACAAGGCGCTCGCATAATTGTTCGTGCTTCTCAGACCAGCCTGATTTCGCTTCATCATATAGTCTTGCCCAAATATCTTCAAATTCCATATGTTGGACCGTTCCATATGCTGACGGATCCCACTCTGTGTACCAATAGCGAATTTCCGCTGTATTTTTCGTTGTATGTAATTGATCTAACGCCATAAATAATAATTGTTTTAGTTGTCTTTCTTTACGAGTCAAGCCATTCATAATGAAAGGCGATGGTGATAAAATGTGGTGTTCTTTTTCTGTTTCTTCTACTTGGAACTCATACTTTTCTGCTTGTACGTTTTCTACCATCTCATATACCATCTGCTCTTGCCGTGGTATAAGTCTGCTTTTACGAATAGGTACATTGTAACCAATTGTATCAATCGCAATAATTCCTTTTCCATCTGTAACAACAAAGCAATACTCTTGCTGCAAACGTTCATGATTTTTACGAATATAAGCCTTATGATGTACGTCTTCCAACAATTTTTGCGGAAGCTCTAACAATTCGTCCTCGATGTAATGATATAATGTGGCATCTACTTTTAATAATGGCACTTGATCTAATAGCTCAATCGTATCATCTTTCCGCCATTCGTAAAAATGACAAACGTTATACCCATTCTCTTCACCTTCAAACCAATTTACCCATACATCATGTAGATATAACATTCACTACCCCTCACTTCACTACTGTTTGTATCAATCATTATGTTCAATTTTTCTTAACTTTATTCCACCTAAGGAAATATATTCTAATTATTATTTTTTCTTCTATTAATACTAAAAAAACAGGAAATAGAGCTCCTGTTTTTTTATATATGAAATGTATTTGCTTTATTCAATATTTCTTTTGCATCTATAGATAATAAAGAAAGTGTATCTTCTCCTTCCAATGTTACACAATCTTTGACAATATGAAATCCAAGCGCATAGCCAAGCATCTTTGGATAAGAGTGAAATCCATTTAATAAGATGTCGTGCTCCCTTGTTCCTCGTTTTATACTTATTCTTTCATGTACAACATTTTTCCAATAATAAATAGCCTCTTCTTTTGAAAGATACATCGTCCACGGTGCATTGTTTTTTTCTGAATATCTTTCCGTTACCGCTTGCTCAGCTAGCCCTTCCATAATCATCGTATCAAGTAATGTATATTCTGTTTCTTTCGTCTCAATTTGATGTAACCTGCATATGTGATGATATTCATGCGCCAATAACACCTTTAATTCTTCCACCGAATTCCGTCCACATACAAATAAGAAAATAACATGACGCATAGATAATCCAGCCCTACCGTTATACTCTTCTTGTACAGTTCGATTATAGGAATCTGATAATAAAATAAAGACAGGGACATCCGGACCTTTCAACCAATTTTTCAATTTATCATACTCCAAGCTCAACTCTTTCCAAATTTCCTTTTCCTCTAATTCTTTAATTTCCTTTTCCCCATGCATGACCGGACGATACATCCCTTTTGAAATTAAAAAGCGATACAACCTTTCTTTTGGCAACGGAATATACTTCGTAAATTTCTCACAAAGTTTTTCTGGCCGTCCATAATATAAATGTAGCCATTCAGCTGTTTCAATAACCCCCATCTTTATCCCTCCTTTTTTCTTATGTATATGCTACAAGAGAAAAAGACGTAAAAATAAATAAGGAGTTTTTTCGTAATATGCTACGAAAAAACTCCTTATTTCATCTATTATTTATACGATTTAAATACTAATACTGCGTTATGACCACCGAATCCTAGTGAGTTACTTAATACTGCATTTACTTCTTGTTGTCTCGCTTGATTCGGTACGTAATCTAAGTCACATTCTGGATCTGGTGTTTCATAGTTAATTGTTGGAGGGATTACTCCGTCTGTAATTGATTTAATTGAGAAGATCGCTTCAACAGCACCAGCTGCTCCTAATAAGTGACCTGTCATTGATTTCGTTGAGCTAATTGCTACTTTGTACGCGTGCTCACCGAACGTTTCTTTAATTGCCATCGTTTCATACTTTTCATTCGCATCCGTACTTGTACCGTGCGCATTAATGTAATCAATATCTTCTGGCTGTAGACCTGCATCTGCTAAAGCTTGACGCATTGCACGCACGCCGCCTTCACCACCAGGAGCCGGCATTGTAATATGGAATGCATCACCAGTTGCACCGTAACCAGCGATTTCCGCATAAATGTGAGCACCACGAGCTAATGCGTGCTCTAATTCTTCAAGAATTAAAATACCTGAACCTTCACCCATTACGAAACCGCTACGGTTTTTATCAAATGGACGGCAAGCCGTTGCTGGGTCTTCATTAAATGTTAATGCTTTCGCTGAGCTAAATCCTGCGAATGCCATACTTGTTAACGGCGCTTCAGCTCCGCCTGTTATCATTGCATCAGCATCACCACGCTGAATTGCTTTAAATGCATC
Organism: Bacillus sp. Root131; assembly: GCF_001429475.1. NCBI lineage: Bacteria > Bacillati > Bacillota > Bacilli > Caryophanales > Bacillaceae > Bacillus > Bacillus sp. Root131. Next base: position 141,995 of record NZ_LMJQ01000006.1, on the reverse strand, counting down.
ACCAATTGAGTTTGCACCAGATGCACAAGCCGTTACAGAGCAAGTGTTAATTCCTTTCGCTCCTGTTGCGATTGATACTTGACCTGCTGCCATATCTGGGATCATCATCGGCACGAAGAATGGGCTCACACGGCGCGGACCTTTCTCAGTAAAAATCTTAAATTGTTCTTCGTATGTCTCCATACCGCCAATACCAGATCCAATCCATACACCAATTCGAGGTCCGTTTTCTTCTGTAATTTCAAGCTTTGCATCTGCAACTGCCATTTTCGCTGCTGCTACTGCATATTGTGTAAAGCGATCCATACGGCGCGCTTCTTTTTTATCAATATATTTCTCGACTTCAAAGTCGTTAATTTCTGCTGCTACTTTTGCTGGAAATAGTTCCGGATCAATTCTTGTAAGTCGTCCGATTCCAGATACACCTTTTTTAATGTTTTCCCACGCTGTTTCAACATCTGTACCGATCGGTGTAACAGCTCCTAGCCCTGTAATTACGACCCTCTTTTTTTCCATACAAAATACACTCCTTTTTTTCTCTCAGTCCTTATTTACCCCAACGAAGAGCAACTGCTCCCCATGTTAATCCGCCGCCAAAACCAACAAGTATAATTAAATCACCATCTTGAATACGTCCATTTTGCAATTCCTCTACCATTGCAATTGGAATTGAAGAAGCTGATGTATTACCAAACTTTTCAATTGTCATACTCATTTTTTCTTGTGGTAAATTTAATCTCTCTCTTGCAGATTCCATAATACGAATGTTCGCTTGATGCGGTACTAAGAAATCCACATCCTCTTTCGTAAGACCAGCTTTATCCAGCACGCGAAGACAAGATTCACCAAGTTGACGAACGGCAAATTTAAACACTTCTCTGCCATTCATCATAACATACTCGTCTTGATAAAGATGCTTACCGCCACTTCCGTCTGCTCCTAATTCGAAAGATAGAACGCCTCTTCCTTCTGAAACAGCTCCCATTACGATAGCACCGGCTCCGTCTCCAAATAGTACCGCTGTATTTCGATCATTCCAGTCTACAATTTTAGATAGTTTATCACTACCAACTACTAATACATTTTTATAAGTTCCCGTTTGAATAAATTGCTGCGCTGTAATCATTCCGTACATAAAACCAGCACATGCTGCACCTACATCCATTGCAGCTGCATGTTTCGCTCCAATCGCTTCTTGAATGACACAAGCTACTGCTGGAAACGCACGATCTGGTGTTACTGTCGCCACCAAAATAAGATCGATATCTTCTCCGCTAACCCCTGCATCTTCAAGTGCTTTTTTAGCAGCCTCTACGGCCATATACGAAGTATCTATTGTATCATCGGCAATGCGTCTTTCGGCAATTCCCGTTCTCGTACGAATCCATTCATCGGATGTATCCATTATCTTCTCTAAATCGTGATTTGTGACTACTTTTTCCGGCACATATCTTCCGATCCCTAAAATGCCCACGTTCACATCGCAGCCCTCCGTTTTATATCAATTATTATGACTTGGTACTAATTTTAAAACATAAATGTATTTTTGTCTAGAATATATTTCAGCTAAAACATAAAGCTAGGCATTATTCACTTTATTGTTTATTAAAAGAAACAGAAACATACCTTCCCTGTTTCTTTTGAAATATAAAAAGGCTCGAACCGCTTCTCTCGACGGTTCGAGCCTCTTTCTCCTCAAAAAGAAAGGGTTTTATTGTTGATCTGCTTTCCCAAGCTCATATGCTTCGTTCATAACTTTCATCAATAACTCTAATACTGGTTGTGCTTTCTCCATATCAAGCGCAATTCCATTATCATCTAAAATGGCCTTTGCTTCTGGTAAATGCTTCATTGCGATTTGTAAAAACTGCATGCTTTTTTCGTTCATATTATACTCTTCCTCTCCATTAAAACTTTCACATACAATAGTGTAACACGCGTGCTACCCTTCGTATAACTCTTTATATTTTTTCATGTGTGCCAGTTGCTTATTTAAACCGTATTCTAACGGAGTATTTCTTTTTATCGAAATTACCTCGATAGCCTCATCTCTTACTTCGTTATTATTTTTATTTACTTTATCATCCGCGCGTAAAAGGTTCATACCTTTTTTCCATAATGACTTTTTACCACTAAGCAAATTGTATATACCGAGATGCTGCTCGTTCATTCCATTTTCCCATAAGTATTCACATACATCTTCCACGTACAGTAGATCACTTCCGTTTTCCTCACTCGCATAATAGCACTCTTTCTCATCCAGTTCTGATAAAATGAGCTGATGATACATCATAAAAGACGGTTGCCACGGTCCATATAATGTAGGAACTCGAAATACACTATATTGTAAATCCCCTTTTTTCAATCCTTCTTCTACTTTCAAAAATATGCGCTTATTTTCCGATTCATCTGTACTACCTACTTCAATAGAAGAAATTAAATTTAACTTCAATTTTTGTTCTTCACACATTCTTATAATTCGCTTTAAATATTGTAATATGACTCTTTCATTCCGAAATCCACATTGCTGATTTGGCTCATATAAGCAAAAGTAAACAGTATCGAATCTCTCTTCCTCTACTAATCTCCATCCATCTTCATCTCTTATCGAATAATACGTAAATAACGCATTTCGCCCAATTAACAATAACTTCTCTTCATTAATTTTGGTCATACTATTGAATTCATCAAAATCAAGACCATACACTTCTACTTCTTCTGCGATCATTTTATTCACAAGGTGATAACCTACAAACGTAAGTGCACCTATTATCAGCACGCGTTCCATACCACCAACCCTTTCTCCTTGAAACAAATAGCTCCTCATTTATGTATATGGGAGCTTCACAATTCTTCTTCATATTTTTTAAAGAAATCAGTCGTTTGCCTAACCATTTTATATTTCACATCTTGCAGATGGAACAAGACAGAAGTATCGCATTGATTTAATTGCCTCATTTTCTCATATTTACGCAACTGTTGTTTTCTTCCTCTTTTTTCTTGTGTTGATACGAAAACTTTGACAGGTACACAAGATGGCAGAAGCGTAAATGATTTCTTATTTATTTTTAAATCTAACTCTTCTTCTTTGGCATCATACGCCAAACTTAATTCCTTCACTAATCTTTTGTAAAAAAACTTATGCTCTTTCTCAAATTCCACATATTCTGGTAAATCTAAACATGGATTCAACATAATGACAGAACGAATACATTCAGGGTATTTGTTCATCATTTCAAGTGCTACAAGCGCACCCATACCATCTGCCATTATGTGCATTTTCGCATTTAACGTCTCTTTTCTCAAAACAACATCATATAAACGTTTTGCTAGACGAACAGATTGGTCGTTTCCCCAGTGCCTTCCGTATAAATTAGAAGAAAAGACTGTGTAGCCTTCCTCAATAAGGCCATGTAAAAAATAAGATCTTCCCGCATGCTGTGTCCATAAACTTGTACCATTCTCAATAAAGTAGTTGTAATCACCGAGGAGCATAACCGAAAATCCATTTGGCTTCTCCGGTAAATAAATGACACATGGTTCTTTTTCTAAGTAAAAAAAACGTTCCGTAATACTCATTTTTCCCCCGCCTTATTTTCTAAACATATAAAACCACTCTTTTATAATGTATGAACGGAATGCAAATTTGCGTTGAAAAATCTACAAATATTTTTCTATATTCTTTTTTCAATTGTGTTACAATAAGGACAGATTGAACGAATAGAGGTGTAAAATATGCGTTTCATGTGGGCATTAATTTGGTCGTTCTTACTTGTACATATGATGAGCTATGTAATCGGCTCTATGACTGGCGGTACATACGACTTTAACCAAGCGTCTATTTTCTCAGTTGTTCTTGCTGTATTAGTACTAGCGATTTCAGCTGCAATTCCAAACGAGCCAGTAGAACAACACTAAAAAAAGAGTCCGGATTTTATCCGAACTCTTTTTTATTTTTATTTCACATGAACAACTAATTCGTTATTTTCTACATCGACAACTACGTGACTATTGTCAGTAATTGTTCCTGCAATTAATTCTCGCGCTAATTTCGTTTCCACTTGACGTTGTACGTATCGTTTTAATGGACGAGCTCCATACATCGGATCAAAGCCAGCTTCTACAACAAATTCTTTTGCTGCGTCTGTTAATTCTACTGTAATGTGACGGTCAGCTAAACGCCCTTGTAATTCTTTTACAATTTTATCAACAATACCTTTAATTTCATTCGTTGTAAGAGGTTTAAATAAAATAATTTCATCAACACGGTTTAAAAATTCAGGGCGGAAATGTCCTCTTAATTGCCCCATTACAAGGTCTCTTGATTCCTCTTTAATCGAGCCATCTTCTTCTAATCCATCTAGTAAATGAGCAGATCCAATATTTGAAGTCATAATAATAACTGTGTTTTTAAAGTCCACTGTACGTCCTTGCGAATCTGTAATGCGTCCATCATCTAACATTTGTAATAAAATGTTGAATACTTCTGGATGTGCTTTTTCAATTTCATCTAATAAAATAACGGAATATGGTTTACGTCTTACCGCTTCTGTTAATTGACCGCCTTCTTCATATCCTACATATCCAGGAGGTGCACCAATTAAGCGTGACACTGCGTGTTTCTCCATATACTCAGACATATCAATACGAATCATTTGCTCTTCACTATCGAATAAAGACTGCGCTAACGTTTTTGCAAGTTCTGTTTTACCAACACCCGTAGGGCCTAAGAAAATGAAGGAACCAATCGGGCGGTTCGGATCTTTAATACCGGCGCGAGCACGAAGAACCGCGTCTGATACTAAGCTTACTGCTTCCTCTTGTCCGATGACACGCTCTGATAAGATTTGCTCTAAGCGTAGTAATTTCTCGCGTTCACCTTCAACGAGTTTAGCAACAGGAATACCAGTCCAGCGTGAAACAATATCTGCAATTTCTTCTTCACTTACTTCCTCACGTAATAAACGATTTTCTTGTTTATTATGCGCGCCCATTTCTTCCGCTTCTTTTAACTCTTTTTCAATTGCTGGAATTTTCCCGTGACGAAGTTCGGCTGCTTTATTTAAATCGTAATTACCTTCTGCTTCTTCTAATTCACGGCGCAGACGTTCTAAATGTTCACGTAAGTCACGAACTTTGTGAATGTCTTCTTTTTCTTTCTCCCATTTCGCTCTCATACCACTTGCAACTTCTTTTAAATCTGATAGTTCACGTTGCAACGTTTTAAGACGTTCTTGGCTACCACGATCTGTTTCTTTTCCAAGAGCTGCTTCCTCAATTTCTAACTGCATAATACGACGCGTTACTTCATCTAATTCTGTCGGCATAGAATCGATTTCTGTACGAATTGTTGCACACGCTTCATCGACAAGATCAATTGCTTTATCTGGTAAGAAACGGTCCGAAATATATCGATCTGATAAAACTGATGCTGCTACAATCGCGCGGTCATGAATATTTACACCATGATAAATTTCAAAACGCTCTTTTAAACCACGTAAAATGGAAATTGTATCTTCAACAGTTGGTTCTTCTGCTAATACTTGTTGGAAACGTCTTTCTAACGCCGGGTCTTTCTCAATATATTTACGATATTCATCTAATGTCGTCGCCCCAATACAGTGTAGTTCACCGCGAGCAAGCATCGGTTTTAACATATTCCCTGCATCCATCGCACCTTCTGTTTTACCGGCGCCAACGATTGTATGAAGTTCATCAATAAATAATAAAATACGCCCTTCACTCTTTTTAATTTCATTTAATACAGCTTGCAGACGCTCTTCGAACTCACCACGGAATTTCGCACCAGCTACGAGCGCACTCATATCTAACGCGAAGATCGTTCTATCTTTTAGCCCTTCAGGTACATCTTTTTTCACAATACGCTGCGCTAACCCTTCAACGATTGCTGTTTTACCAACACCTGGCTCACCAATTAAAACAGGGTTGTTTTTCGTTTTACGTGAAAGAATGCGAATGACACGTCGAATTTCACTATCCCGGCCAATAACAGGATCAATTTTCCCTGCTCTCACTTCTGCCACTAAATCACGGCCATATTTTTCTAACGCTTCATAAGTTGCTTCTGGATTTTGACTAGTCACTCTTTGATTCCCCCGAACTGTCATTAAAGACTGTAATAAGTTATCTTTCGTAATATGAAATCTTGTAAATAATTGATTGATATCGCCTTTTTCTTCAGAAAAAGCAAGCAATACATGTTCCACTGAAATGTAGTCATCTTGCAATTTCTCTGCTTCTTTTCCTGCTCTTACAAATAGTTGTTGCAGAGCACCTGTTATATATAATTTGCCTACTTCTGCACCGCTTCCCGTTACAGAAGGCTTTTTCTTAATTAAACTTTCGGCGCCTTGCTTTAACGCTTCTATATCGACATTCATTTTTTGAAAAATACGCACTGCTAACCCATCTTGCTCTTCTAATAATGTAAACAAGAGATGAACAGTATCTACTTCTTGATGATGATGAGATACCGCTAAAGATTGGGCACTCATAATCGCCTCTTGTGTTTTTGTTGTCATTTGATTTAAGTCCATCTTTACAGCCCTCCAAACGTTTGACTTTCTTTGACCTTTGATTTAATTATACGCCAACTGACTTTTTTATACAATAAATTCGCCTATGCATTTTCAAACTTATTATTGGAAAAAGAAAAAAGGAGCATTCATTATGCTATTAAAAAAAGTACGATAAATGAAACTACATTATGTAACAACAAAAAAGCCGCAATAAAGATTGCGGCTTCTGTTACGGTTTTCTTTTATATGTCCACTGGCGGTTATGATTCGTGTTATCTGGAAACTTTTCACCGGCAGTTAATTGTACCATTTGCGGATTTTTTACCATACTTCCCGTTTCACCAATTTCTACGTAAATGCCATCATTTGGCGCTTTTTGTCCAGAACGAAACCTGCGATTTTGTCCCATCTTCATTCTCCTTCCATGACGTCTTGCCTCATTAGTATATCCATTTTAAAAGAAAGGTTTTCTGTCATGTTTAGGAAACAAGTACTACATCTCATTCTTGTACATATACATGAATGACACAAGCTTAGGAAGGAATTCCTTTCCTATCTGTAGAAAAAAAGAAACCAACCTACTCTAGGCTAGTTTCAAAGGAGAGTCAAACATATACGAGAAGATTACATGTTCATTATATGCCTCATCATACGAGCAATGTAACCCTTTTCACATTTTGTACATAATGAAAGAAACATTATTTGAACTTTCTAAAAAGATGTTGACTTTTCTTAATTTCCAACGAGAAATAGTAGACACCATAGTACTTCGCGACGTAAGATGGATATATAGTGAAACCTCCATCTATGGTGGTCTCACCCAGTCTAACCTCTTATTTCTGCATATTAAAAACGGAAATACAGATAGAAACAAAAAAATTATTATAAGAGGTGAAATTATGAACAAACAACATTTAATCGCATTAGACTTAGACGGCACTTTATTAACAGACAACAAAATAATTTCCACTCGAACGAAACATACAATTGCAAAAGCAAAGGAACAAGGACACGTTGTCGTTATTTCAACAGGACGTCCATTCCGCGCTAGTTATGATTACTATAAAGAACTAGGTCTGAATACACCTATCGTAAACTTTAACGGTGCGTACGTGCACCATCCTCTTGATTCAAACTGGGGTATACATCACTCTCCTCTTGAGCTAGCAACAGCGCAAGAAATTGTACGAGCTTGTTTTGATTTCGGCGTAAAAAATATATACGCTGAAGTTATGGATGATGTGTATGTTCGTGAAATTGATGAAGATAAAAAACACATTTTCGAATTCGGTTCTCCTAAGATTTTTACAGGAGACTTATTAAATATTTTAAATGACCATCCAACTTGCTTATTAATTGACGCACATGACGAGCATTCTACTGCAATTCGTCAACATTTAACTGATATGCATGCGGAAGTAATCGACCATAGAAAATGGGGTGCACCTTGGCCGATTATTGAAATTGTAAAAAGCGGATTAAATAAAGCGGTCGGATTACAAAAAATTTCTAGTCATTACAACATTCCACAAGAGCGAATTATCGCTTTCGGTGACGAAGATAATGATTTTGAAATGATTGAATTTGCTGGTCACGGCATCGCAATGGGTAATGCCATCCCTGAATTAAAATCACTCGCAAACCATACTACGTTAACGAACGAAGAAGATGGTATTGCTTTATATTTAGAAGAGGTTCTTGGGTTGTAATCTAAAAATTCCCTACTTATAGTTTCCTGCCAAATGCCCATACTATAAGTAGGCGCATAAGACATCGCGTCGATTGTTTTCAGCTAAATAAAGGGGGTTTTTCGAATGGGTAAAAAGAACAAATCAAAACGTTTTATCCAACAAGGAGCCGATGCTGTTATGAAGCATGATGCAAGATTCCCGTACAGAGGTACATTAGCTGAGGCAGAAAAGGCAAGAAGTAACTCTTCTTTTGGAGGGGTTTAAATGGGGAACTTACTATTCCAACAAGCTAGAGATGCTGTTGAAAATGCCGTATCTTGTTCAAGCGGTACTGAGCAACGAGATCTCGTATATAGAGCAAAAAATGCTTTGCAATCCGCTTACGCAAACTCTTCAACTGCTGAAAAAGTTCAGCTCCGTGAAATGCAAGAGCAATTGCAAAACATTACGAATGTACATTAAAAAAGAGGACCAACTTTGGTCCTCTTTAATCTTTCCGAAACAATCCGAACACCCCAACTGTTTGCAGTATATTTGTAAATGCACCTGGGTCCACTTGTTTAATAATCCTCTCCAATTCGTATAACTCGTAACGGGTAATAACCATCATTAACATTTCTTTATTTTCATTCGTATAAGCACCTGTTGCTGGTATCGTTGTAATTCCTCTTACTAATCGCGAGTGAATCGCCTTTCTTACGTCCGCCCCATTCTTCGTAACAATTAATGCTGTAATCTTTACATGACGAGTATGAATTGCATCAATAATTCTCGTTGATACATATAAAGTCACTAACGTATATAACGCTTTTTCCCATCCATATACATAGCCAGCAGCGATAATGATAATTGCATTAAAAAAGAAAAAGTATGTACCGACAGGCTTATCTTTTATTTTTGATAAAATCATGGCGATAATATCTAATCCACCTGTAGAAGCACCCCACTTTAAAGCAATCCCTACTCCAATTGCCGAAATAATCCCGCCAAAAATCGCATTTAATATAATATCATTCGAAACCGCTCTAACAGGGATGATTTCTAGAAACAGAGTCATAAATATAACACAAAGAAAACTAAAAAAGGTGAAGGCCTTTCCAACCTTTTTCCACGCTAAAATAACGACAGGAATATTAAATAAGCTAAACAATACTCCCGTAGATATGTGAATCGATAAAAAATCACCTAATATTTGTGATAATAATTGAGACAATCCAGCAAAGCCGCTCGCATACACTTTTGCTGGTGTTAAAAATAAATTCATCCCAATCGCGTTTAATAAACCTGCGATGATTACAACGATTAACTTCTTTATAAGTTCAGTATAATTCAACTTCAAATCCATTTCGAATCCACCTTTACCCTTCATAAATGCACCGCTATACATAGTCTTTACGAAAAAGGAAATGATAAACGTACAACGTTTAGGAATGGAGTTGATACATATGCCACATACGAGTGATAACGACAAAAAAGCACGCGATAATAATGCAAAACGCGCACAAAAAAATGAGCAAGAACAAAAAAATATAGAGCAAGGTAAACGTGCATACTCTAAAAAGACCGATCACCTTTGATTCCACCGTACATCAGCAATTATGTTGATGTACTTTTTTTACATTTCACAGGAAAAAACATTAAAAATTCACTTCATGTTCACTTCTATATTCTACAATAGCGATAACATATTCGGATGAGGTGTTGGCATGAGAGGGAAACAAATTTTCATTATTACTGCACTAATAAGTATATTGATGCTATCTGCTTGCGGACAAAAAAACGAATCAGCTACAGTCGCCACAGCAACAGACTCAACCGTTACGAAGGACGACTTCGAAAAACAGTTGAAAGATCGTTACGGAAAAGACATGCTATACGAAATGATGGCACAAGACGTCATCACAAAAAAATATAAAGTATCTGATGAAGAGGTAAATAAAGAAGTAGAAAAAGTAAAAAAACAATATGGAGATCAATTCAAAAAAGTATTAGAAAATAATGGTTTAAAAGATGAAGAGGATTTCAAAAATCAAATTAAGTTCAAACTTGCTATGAATGAAGCGATTAAGAAAAGCATTACAGAGAAAGACGTAAAAGACCACTATAAGCCAGAAATTAAAGCGAGTCACATTTTAGTAAGTGACGAAAATGAAGCGAAAGAAATAAAGAGTAAACTAGATGCTGGTGCTTCATTTGAAGAATTAGCAAAACAAGAATCACAAGATCTACTATCAAAAGATAAAGGCGGAGACCTTGGATACTTCAATTCAGGTACAATGGCTCCTGAATTTGAAACGGCTGCCTACAAACTAAATGTTGGACAAATTAGCAACCCCGTAAAATCATCAAACGGTTATCACGTTATTAAATTAACTGATAAAAAAGATTTAAAACCTTACGATGAAGTAAAAAAATCTATTCGCAAAAACTTAGAAGAAGAACGTATCGCTGACCCTATATTCAGCAAAAAATTGTTACAAGAGGAATTAAAAAAGGCAAATATTAAAATAAACGATAGTGATTTGAAAGATACATTTACTCTTGTTTCTCCACAAGGAAATTAAAAAAGCACAACCTTATTTTTTAAAAAATAAGGTTGTGCTTTTTAATCTTTCATCAATATTTTCAACTTTTTCTTCAAGCTTTTATAATGCCAATTGATGTGATTTAATTCTATCTCCACTTCAATTAGCGCATCTATTAAGTCTTCTTTAGATTGCTGAGAGTTTATAATATTTTCAAGCAATCGTTCGAATCTTTCAGTGCTCTCATATATATCATGTAAATCAACTGCTGCTATTTCACGTTCTTTTTCAGAGGATAATACTGAGAGACTCTTTATTAATTGTTCCAGTACATTATCTTGCATTATCATAACTCCCTTCTCCTCATGGATTGGTTCTATTACCGTCATAGAAGAATAAGTAATTTAAAATAAAAAAGTGTATCTCAAAATCAAACTATTTGTTTAGGGTTTGAAATACACCGAATAGACTTTACTTTTCTTTTTCAAAAATACCAGCCAAGATAAAACTACTCCCCAGAAAAATTACAATTATCACGTTAATTGTATAACCCAAGAACGACATATACGAAGTAAAACTTACTAGAATTGTATATATGAGACTTACTACTAACACCATTGTAGCTCGATAGTTTTTCCTTTTTAACATAATCACCAATAATGCTACAATAAAAACAACATTATATATACCAATCATTGTATGTGTCGTCTCCATTTTACTAATCTATCTTCTTCTTTTCTTAGAATTAGTTTTTTTCGGCTTATAATCTTTATATCCTTTTTTATATCCCTTATAATCTCCATCTATAAAAACCGCCGCGTCCGGAATCAGCCCTATCCCTCCAACAGCTTTACTACCAGTGAATAACGCTCCTTTAGTCGCTGACTTCACTGCATTTTTTAGTATTTGCTGCGTTTGAACGCGCTGTCCCGGCGATAAATTTGCGATTTGTTTTTTCGAGTTACTTCTAGATGATTTCCATCCATAAGTATACCCATTCTGCGTCACAGGATCATCTTCATCACCTGGATCAGGATCCACCGATAAGAACACACCATGATCTGGATTATAATAACGCGCAATCCCTATCTTCAAATTCTTCATTAAAACTAATTCACACTTTAAATCCAATGCTTGTAATCTGCCAATTACTTTTCCCTATTGTCTTGATCAGGAATTACAATAAAGAAATCCACTATGTGTGTTTTATTAAAGTCTATACCTTGTTTATATAACATATTTAATACTTGTCCATCTTCATATTTTAGGAATTTCATTATCATCCCCTCCTTGCTATCAATAAATACAAGCAGTCTTTAATAACTATACCCTTTTATTAGATTCATAGCCTTTGTAATAAATAACATAAGAAATCATTTTATCAAACCCTCCACCAAAAAAGTGATTATTTCGAAAAAAGGAGTTCATCCCCTGTAAATAGTAGGTGATGAACTCCTTTTTCTTTTTCTTTTTAAGTGGACTTTTTCAATGACCTCCTAATTAACTATATATTTTTTTTATTTTACAACACATCTCTTCTACAACTTTTACTTCCATCCCGAATGATGTTTCATACTCCCATTTTTCATTAATCAAATCATTTTTAACAAAAGTAAAGTATACTAAAAATCGATTTTTTTTTAGCTTCACTTTAAATTCTATTTCCTCTTCATCAGCACTTAATACAGCTTCCTTAATATCTTTTCGTAGTAATGCTTCTAGTTCTTCCCCAAATTTAATTATTTCACTCCTCAAAAACATTGGCCCTTTACACTCATAATGAATATTATTCGAGGATACAGCTAAGAAATTCAGTTGTAAATCACGTAAATACAGCTCATCATCATTTGGATACATAGACCCAAATGATACAATGGTTATCTTTTTTTCATCCCCTAAAAACACCAACTCAATTTCTTTTTTTATTTCCACCATTCCACCTTCTTCCAATTTTTATCCTTCTTCGAGCGATGCCCTAGACTAATAATGTTATTTTTTTTAGTTTTTGATACAACAATATGTTTTTTACCTAACGTTTGCACAAATCGGTCATGTGGATTTCTTTTATCTATATGCTTTCTACCAAAACTTCGAACTAATACTGTAGCAGATTTAGACATTTGACGCGCTGGGTTCGCTAAGTGCTCTGTCGCATGAATACTATATTTTAATTTTGCTGCGAAATAGCCAACTCTTCCAACTCCACCTAGTGCAACTCCTGCCACCGCTCCTCTTAGTGCTGATTTCCCTACTCCTTTCCAAGAATACCCTTTTTTCCGATTATTCCATAAGTAAGTACCAACATCCCAAGCAGCTCCACCTAACGCACCAGCTATCCACCAAGCGACATGCCCATCTGGATCAATCTTCATCACCGGATTATTATCACCATACGTATACCCATTCATGGTAATCGGATCATCTTCATCACCCGGATCTGGATCCACCGATAAGAACACACCATGCTCTGGATTATAATAACGCGCAATCAGATAATACATCCCAATTTCTTTATCATACATGTATCCCGCATATCCAAATGGATTGTCTGCGGCGATACCTTTTACGTCGCTCTTTAGTACGTTACCCCACGAATCATATTCATACGTTGCTACAACTTCTCTATTTTGATCTGTCATCGCAACGACATTACCACGAGGGTTGTAATGGTAGTATAACGTTTGTCCTTTTGATTTCGTCGCTAGACGCGCGCCACTTGTTGAGTATACATATTGACGAAGTACAGTTCCACTTCCATCTGTTTCATACAATGGATTGATACTATCTCCATCATAGAAGTAACGTGTTACTTGACCATTGACATTCTTTTCAATACGACGATTATCCTCATCATATTTATACGTTGCGAATGCATTGCTTTCACCTTGTTTTGTAATCGCTACAATTTGGTCATTTTCATTCCATGTATACTTGTACTTTCCATCAGACGTACGATTTCCATTCGCATCATACGTTAACGATTCGTTTCCGAATTTCACAAGCTGATTTCCGTCATTAAATGTTGCCGCTATAGATTTTGTTTCTTTTCCATTCTCTACAACTTTCACACTCGTACGGTTTCCAAATCCATCATATGTGTATGATTTACTTGTTCCGTTTGGTAATATCTCATTTAAAATTGAATTCATTGGATTAAGATCCAAAAAGAAAGAAGAACCGATATCGGCCCTTCCTCCTACAAATTTATTATGCACCCGAACTATTAAGGAAGTAAATCCCCAAATACATCAATCAATTTCTCTAAATTCCTACCAAAATCATTAATATTATCCTGTTCATCAAAGCCTTTTTCAATTAATTCATCTGCTAATATATCTCTCAACTCATGTATTGTTTCAATTTCTGATAGACTAAAGTCCTTACAATTTGCAATCCACAATAACTCAGGCCAATTTTCCTTTAATATCCTTTGCAATAATACCCCTTTCACATCACTATTAAATTTACCCACGCTTATTTTTTTCCTTTCCGTGTATATTTCGTTCCTCTAGCAAATGTCGTTACGACTTTTCCCTTCTTATTTAAAACGACTACAGCTTGTTTACTAGTATATTTAATAGTTCCACGATCTTTTTGTATAGCCCTCTTTTACCTGACCTAACTGTATGTAAGATCGCCTTTGATTTGTCTCTAAATCTAAAAGCCCAGCTAAATCCTCAAAAATGATATATTCTTTTGAACTAAAATCCGGTATAAACATACGACTTTTCCCGACCTGTAACATATAATTTAATTTATTAAACAGTACTGATTTCATCTATTCTCCCCTATAACACCCTAACTGTTTTTCATTGAAACCATTTTCTTCTAATAATAAAACCCTCTCATTGATTCTACACATAAAGGTTGTAAAAAATGCACCCAAAAATTCAGGTGCATTTTCATTCTCAATATAGAAACTTCATGTTTTGCGGCTTCATTCTAATCCATAATACGTTCTTCCGCATAACAAACAAATACTTGCTTTTCCGAACGTAAAGATACTAAATAATACTCATCTTCAAAATGCCCTACTATATACCCCATCTCCCCCGCCAGTTCAATTGTTTCTTTATTAAAATATACTCTTGTCCGATCAAAATTTATATGTTTTATGATACTCTCTAACTCATTATCGTTTGCTTCTTTTTCAGAGAAAAGGAACATGAGGCTCCCTTCCATACATACAGGAGAGATCACATCGAAAATATCAGTTGCAGGATCATACTGGTTTATTAAAATTGTGCTCTTCACAATCGACTTTTTCCAGTTTAACTCTTTTAATTCTTTTTCCAAAATGTAATTTTGCACCTTTGTTAACTCCTCTTGAATCCCTTCACAATTCACTAAAATATATAAATGAAATTTCGACATCATTGTTTTCATAAATTGTTCCATGCTTGTATCAACATCAACTATATATCTATTAATTTTTGATAACAAATTCAAGATTTTATCATTTTCAAAATTATCATGTTCATCCAACACTAGAAAATATTCGTTTTTTTCTGTTGCAGGTTTGTGTATTTCAATATATTTGTCCATATTTTCTCCTTAAAAGCAATTTTTTATTTATTCCGTCTTGGATCCCAATTACTGCGGTAGAAAATATGTTTATTTACAACTACAGTTCCTTTCACTTTAACGTATACATTAAAATGTGGTTTAACAGTTCTGCCATCTGCAAATTTATGCCCCCATTTATCTTGAGCAACTCTTACACCAGATCCTCCCTTATTAGCAAAACTTCTGGTTTCCCAAGTAGGGCGAACCTGTCGACTTTGTTGTCCATATGGATGTCTTGATCCTGGGTTATAATAATACTGTTTTTTCGATTTGTAATTATTATAATTATTTTTCCCCCATCCTGCAGTCCTAATCGCTAACCTGAAGGCAGTATTACGAGCCTGTTGTTTAGCATTAGCCTCTATTCGACTTACTGATTTATAAGCTTTATATCCATAATAGGCAGCACCAGCTCCTGCGGCTGCTACACCTAGCCAAAGTAAAGGTGCAGCTGCAACTGCAAAAATAGGGATTTTTCCATCAGGATCTATTTTTAATACTGGATTGTTATCTACATAGGTATACCCATTCTGCGTCACAGGATCATCTGCATCACCCGGATCCGGATCAATCGATAAGAACACACCATGCTCCGGATTATAATAACGCGCAATTAGATAATACATACCAATCTCTTTATCATACATGTATCCCGCATATCCAAATGGATTATCTGCTGCGATACCTTTTGCGTCAGTCTTTAATATGTTACCCCACGAATCATATTCATACGTTGCTACAACTTCTCTATTTTGATCTGTCATCGCGACTACATCACCACGTGGGTTATAGTGATAGTATAGCGTTTGCCCTTTTGATTTCATAGCTAAGCGTGTACCACTTGTGGAATATACATATTGACGAAGAACATTTCCACTACCATCTGTCTCATATAATGGGTTAATGCTGTCTCCATCATAGAAATAACGTGTTACTTGACCATTTACACTCTTTTCAATACGACGATTATCCTCGTCATACTTATAAGTTGCGAATGCATTGCTNCTGTCTCCATCATAGAAATAACGTGTTACTTGACCATTTACACTCTTTTCAATACGACGATTATCCTCGTCATACTTATAAGTTGCGAATGCATTGCTCTCACCTTGTTTTGTGATAGCTACAAGTTGGTCATCTTCATTCCATGTATACTTGTACTTTCCATCAGATGTACGATTTCCATTCGCATCATATGTTAATGATTCATTTCCGAATTTGACAAGCTGATTTCCTTCATTGAATGTTGCCGCTATAGATTTTGTTTCTTTTCCATTCTCTACAACTTTCACACTTGTACGGTTTCCAAATCCATCATANTACAAGCTGATTTCCTTCATTGAATGTTGCCGCTATAGATTTTGTTTCTTTTCCATTCTCTACAACTTTCACACTTGTACGGTTTCCAAATCCATCATATGTGTATGATTTAGTTGTTCCGTTTGGTAGTGCTTCATTTAATAATTGGTTAATCGGGTCATAGACAAAGTTTGTTTCTGTTACTTTTCCGCCCGCACCTTCATGTTTAATCTTCGTACGGTTGCCTGCTTGGTCATATTCATATCGTTCAGAAAGTAGAATACTATTTGACGTACCTACTACTAAATCTTTAATTTTGTTCGCATGATCATAGTTGAAAGTAGAACCTGAACCATTTCCAGCTGTATACGTACGAACATTTCCTTGATCATCATAATCAAATCGATATGTTTGCGAACCATCTGTTACACGTATGTTTTGATCTAACGTGTTGTAGTCATACGATACTTTATTTGTGTATCCACCTTGCGTAATTGTTTGTTCTTTTAGTTTTTCTGTCTTACTGTTTGCTTTGTCATGGTATGCCCAGTCAACTTTTCCGCCTCGGCTATCCGTTGCACTTGTAACGCGGTCAGCCTTGTCGTATGTTTTCGTGCGTTCTACGCCGTTGACAAGATCTTTCACTTTCGTAACTTGTCCATTTTGATCACGTTCGAATGTAAATGAATCTTTTCCGTTACGCTTTTCACCGACGACACGATCTGCTGTATCATATACAGATTCTAAAATAGAACCGTTTGGCATTTTTGTTTTAATCTTGTTTGCATTTTCATCATACGTATGTTCAATACGACGGTTTAACGCATCGATATACACTGTATTTTTATTATCTACATCATATTCATATTTGTGTGTTTGTGTTTTCCCACCAAACATGACAGATTTCTCTGTTGTATTTCCATTATGATCATAACGATAATTGACAGAGGTACCATTTTTCAATGTAACCTTTGTTAATAGATTATCTTTGTTGTAATCATATAGTTTTGTATTTCCTTTTTCATCTGTTTCGCTCTTTTTATTTCCTGATGCATCATATGTGAAAGTATTTTTCTGTCCTTCTTCATCATACGCAGCAACAACATTTCCATCGTTGTCGTACTCATTTTTTATAAGAGCGTTCCCTTCTAATAGACGTATATCATCAAACCAAACTTTCCCTTTGTTGTTATGTCTGAAAAGAAGATAGATTTCCATACGTTTAATTGGTTTCGTTGCTGGGATTACAACCGCACTACGATTCCAATCATTTGTACCGCTTGGGAATTTCGCTTGGTAATTGGTACCACTACCATCTTGATAATGCACATCCGCCCAAATCGCATAGTCTCGAGAAAGTTTATCTGGCGCATCATTCTCTACATTTTCAGATTTAGACATTCCTGTTAGTGTAATTGGCTCTGCTTTTTTCTGATTTACAGTTACATGCTTACCATAGCCTACATTTGAACCACCATATTGACTACGCTCTAATACAATAGATGAATGTCCCGTAAAGCTCTCTTGCTGAGAAACATCTTTCGGATCACAGCTTGTTCCATCTCCTCGAATCCAACCTGGCATACAGCCATTTCCCGCCATATTTTCTAAACTACTATTTTCAATTGGGTTAAAGCTGGAAGACACTTCTCCTCTTTCCAATTGAATCTTATCAAACCATGCGGAACCACTTGAATCTGCTCGATTATAATCAACTTGTAGATATATTCTAACTTTTTTTGTTTGATCTGTTGTCTTAAAGGTTACTTGACGATTCGTCCAATCTTTCTCGCCCTCTATCCTATTATGACGTGTATCAAACCAGTTATTCCCACTTCCAAGAGGGGTTCCATCTTCTTTTAATAACTGAACATTAAAAAATGCACCAGCGTGAGTTAATGATGTTTTCATCATCCCACTTAATGTGTATGTTGTATTTGGTTCTACTACCACATCTTGAATCGCACTATGGTATCCCCAACCAGCGTTTTGCGCCTTTACTATCATTTGTAAAGATGAAGATCCACCCAATCCACCTGGCGCGAATGTTGCATCTTTTTTCAATGATCCATGACTATTAGTCTTCTCTTCATTCCATCTCTCAGTGTTATTCATTTCAAAGCTTGGATTTTGAATCAGGTTTTCTCCTGTTCCTAGCTCTCTAGTTGTTGCAATTGGATTTCCAAACTGATCATACTGCATGAAAGATGATGTATTTGCTTCTTGGTCAGTTTCAGACACTTCTGTATTTGCTGCTTTATAAGCAACTGTTGTTTCACGATTTTCGTTATCTGTCGCTTTTATAAGCCCGTTGTCTTTATTGTACTCGAACTTTTCTGTTCCCATTTCATCAGTAACAGAAGTTACATTCCCATTACCATCATAGGTCGCTGTTTCTGTTTGATTTTTAGGAGTTGTTGTTTTTACTAGGTTATTTGCATTATATTCATATGTTGTTGTTAAATTTAGACGTCCGGAATCTTCAACTGTTTTGACTGGGTTTCCAGCATCGTTATACGTATAAACAGTTTTACGTCCTTTAGGATTCGTTAACGTAACTTCTTTCGCATCTGTATTATATGCTAATGTCGTAGCTTTTCCTAATGGGTCCGTTACTTTTACTAACCTATTATTCTCGTATGCATACGATGTTTTATATGGTTTGGCATCTGTATGTTGCGGATCATAAATAGATGTTAGTAATCCATTATCATATCCGTATTTATATACTTTTCCTTCTGGAGTTGTAGAAGAAACGAGTAAATCTCCATCATATTTAAATGTAATCGTCTTGCTATCTGGGCCGATTACTCTTGCTGCTTTTTTATTATTTCCATCATATTGTACGACTAACTCTTTACCAGAAGCGTTCTTTACTTTTGATAAACGTGATTCCCCATCATACTCATATGTCGTCGTATTTCCGTATTTATCTTTTGTATACTGGATACGACCTTGTGCATCTCCAGATTTATAGAAAGTAACCGTTTGGTCTTTATCTTTTATTTCATATCCGCCTGATACTTGTTTAATTTCTAAATATATACCAGTAGGGGCTTGATACGTATTATCTCCCGTTCTAGTAAAAGTAATATTTGCGCCATCGGCAGAAATTAATAGTAAGTTTCCATTTCCTTCAGCCAAAATTCTTTCTTCTAATCCACTAGACCAACCTGTACCAAATAAACCTACTTTTTTACTTTGGCTATTATACGTTCTTTCCACTGATACATCCGGTCCGCGCCCTGATAACGTAATATCTTTTTCACTCATGATAAAGTTACCATTTGTAGCATTCACTGTACCATTTAGTACCGGAACTGATGCCCAGTAATCAAACATCCCTATAAACCCAAAGTCTTGAGCAAATTTAGGTACAAACTCATGCGAAATTTCACTTTCAGCATGTCCGGCTTTACTATACGCTGTTACACGGAACCAATAATTTTTAAAGCCAGCATAGATTCCGCCAGAATTTTTATACACAGGTGATGGATCAACTGCTAATTCTGCACCTTTTTTATCATGATGAAGTAAATATTGGCCTTTTGCAATTTCATCTTTCGTTGGCCAAATTTTCTCATTTTGCGTTGTCCAATTTGTTTTATTTCCTACATCGAACGCTTCGTAATCTTTTCCGTTATAAATCCAAACTTTATAGCCTGCAGCCGCTGGAACTGCATCCCACTTTAATGTGACATATCCCGTTTCCTTATCTGTCGCATTAATATAGGCCGATCCGTCTGGCTTTTTCACTTGTTCTAATGGAATAAATGGAACTATTTCATCTGAAAGTGGACTATCCTCAAACGGATACTCTGCTACAATACGAATCCAGTAGCTACTTCTTCCGCTATAATCCCCGTACGGACCTCCTGACTCGTAAGCATTTTTATATATTTGTCCTGGGTTAGTAGGCGCTTCTGCACCTTTTCCATCATCATGTATCCAGTAACGCCCTTGTGCAATTTCTTCTGGCGTCGGGAATATTTTTTTATCTTTCGTCGTCCAGCTTGTCACATTCCCAACAGGAATATATTCATAGTCATATCCATTAAAAATGGCAACTTTATAACCTGTTGCTCCTGGAACTGCGTCCCATTGTACATTGAAGTGACCTGAACCACTCCCACTGCCATTTGAGTAAGCTTGTACTCTTGGCTTATTCGGTTTTGCGTAGGAATATTTCACTTCCAAGAATGGTGCATTCGTTCCATTTTCAGCTGCAATGAATTTCTTCCAATGGTTTTGACCATTACCATTTGCATGTAGCTTAAAGCCATTGTTTTGTCTCGCGCCTTCTACCCATGCTTTTACTGTGTTAGTTACATTAAACTTCGCCAATTGTCCTCTTGTTACATCAGCATGTGCAATATTATTTGAACCAGGTTTATTATTCCAATTTAAACTGCCTTCATTCCAGGCACTCGTTACTTCATCTAACCAAACACCATTTGGTTGATTCGCATAATAATGCCAAATGGTATGTACATTGAATGTTGCACTTTCAATATTTGCACCTTTAAAACTCGAAACGTCTGGTTTAATAAATGCAAAGTTTGTCCCAGATGATCCATCATAATATCCTACTTTTAACGTATAAGCATTTTGACCAGCATCCCAAAGCTTTCCTCCTGAATAATTGACAGTTGGATATGCACTTGAAGCATATGCATTATCAAAATCCTTCAACTGAACCGAAGGGTCTACATATACCGGATATTTTCGCTCTGGTGCTTGTAACCACTGCGGGTCTGCAGTAACAGTTAATGTATATGTTTTTTCATCTTTCTTCTCAATATTGTAGCGAACCGCATCTGACGTTACAGCCTCACCTGATTGTTGGTCCACATTGGAATCATTCATATATGGTTTCGGCAATGTGAATACTTTTTCTTTTTTCTCATCTTGGAAGTCGATTGAACCATCTTCCTGTAAGCTAGGTGTTAAATCTGTTTCTAATGCAAATGTAAAAATGTGGTGCCCTGTATACTCACGTAATACAAAATCTTCTTTTACATTTTCATTGAATGTCGTACTCTTTAAATCAATATTTGGGAAGACTCCTTTATACCATACTGTATTATTTTCATGTGTTGCGGTTACTGGCGATGGCTTTATTTCACCTTTTTCACCATTTGCACTTATTAGTTTATACTGAATAGTATGATCTTTTACTTTAAATTGAACGTACTTTCCATCTTGTGTCGCTTTCTCGAACTCTGGTTCTAATGTTGTATTTTCCGTTACAATTTTTTCATTTGGTGCTTCTACTAATTTTGGTGAAACCTCTTCTAGCTTTCCATCTTTCTCTGCATGAATCGGTTCCGTATATACCCTCTTTGTAAAAGTACCATCATTGTTATCAAAAACCTTTTCAGTTTCCGTTCTTTCTTCTACAATCTCAGTCGGACTCGCCTGCGCTTTAGCCTTATCCTTCTTTAATTGATCTGGATGTGGAGCTGGTAATTCCTGCTCCTCTTTCTTTTCCACTTCTGGAGTTTGTTCTGAATTTGGAGATGGTGTAAACGGTGGTGCCGTTTCTGCCAACCCATTCAGTGGTATAGAAGTAACAATTAATGCAACTACGATAAGTTGGATTAATTGCCTATACCATTTTTTCTTAACTTGCCTCTTTTCCATACATTCACCCCTAATTCGCATCGGTTTTATTCTTACAATTAACAATTTAAAGAATTTTCCGAGGGGCTTCAACATAAAAATGACAATATTGTGGCATTTTTTCTAAAAATGTATATTTTCCGACTATTTACCATTTTATATTCCTTTTTCCTTATAAATACAGTAAAATATTTGTAGATTAAACGTTTTATTACACCTTATTTACTTTTTATCTACTTTATAATAAAAAAGAACTATCCCTTCTCTTAAAAATTCAGAGAAAGAATAGTTCTTTTTTCATTTACTTTATTTCTTAAAGTAAGTCCAACCTTCTTCTTGGTAAACTTTTTCTTCTTTCATCAACTTACCAAGTGCGCGCTTAAATGCAGCTTTACTCATGTTAAAGCGTTCTTTAATATCTTCTGGATGGCTCTTATCCCAAAACGGCATTGCTCCGCCTCGTTCTTCCATATATGCATAAATTACTGCCGCATCGTCTTCCATTCCTTCTTCTTTACGAGGAAGAAGTGAAATGTTAATTGTACCATCATCTTTCACGTCAATAATACGGCCCGTTACACGCTCCCCGATGCGGACTTGTTCTTTTCTTTCTGTATGGTGTAAGAAAGCACGGAAATGCTCATCAGTTAGTACGAATGAACCAACTTGAAGAGAACGATATACACGTCCATTTACGTTTTTATTACGCATAGATGGCGTTGCATCTACGATAATTTCTTGCATATCACTGTCTCTTGCCGGAAGAGCAATTAAACGATCACGATTCGTTAATTTTAACGTACAATATAATTCGTCGCCTACTTCTGGCCATACCGGCATATAAATCGGGAACTCATCAGCTGGAATTAGTATATCTTTTGATACACCAATATCAACAAACACACCTAAACTAGGAATGACTTCTACAACCTTTACCCAGTTCCAATCATACGTTGTAATAATTGGCTCCTTCATTGTTGCTGAAATACGATTTTGGTGATCAAGGTATAAGAATACATCAATCGTATCGCCTTCTTCAATTTCTCCAGCTACTTCGTTTTTATGTAGGAAAATTTCTTCTTCTTCATTCCCAACCATATATCCAATTTCCGTTTCGCGTAAAACAGTTACCTGTTCAATCGATCCTATTTGCAAATACATATTTTTTAATTCCCTTCTATATATATAAAATTATCTTTTTTATCATTCCAAACAAAAGTTAATTATAACATGATTTTTCCTGTATTTGTCCAACTGCCCAAAATTCACTATAATAAAGTGAGGTTACATGAATATAAGTATGAAAACACTTAAGTCTAGACTCGTTTTCAGCTATACTTTAGTATGTACAGTACATAACAAGATTAGAAATTTATTTGGAGGTGCTAACTATGGCAAAAGATAGTTCTTTTGACATCGTTTCGAAAGTAGAATTACCTGAAGTAACAAACGCAATTAATATCGCATTAAAAGAAATCCAAAACCGATATGACTTTAAAGGAAGTAAAAGTGATATTAAATTAGAAAAAGAAGTACTAGTTTTAACTTCTGACGACGAGTTCAAATTAGACCAAGTAAAAGACGTTTTAATTTCTAAACTTGTAAAACGTAACGTTCCAATTAAGAACTTAGATTACGGAAAAGTTGAAGCTGCAACTGGCAACACTGTTCGCCAACGCGCAACACTTCAACAAGGTATCGATAAAGATAACGCTAAAAAAATTAACAACATCATTAAAGAAATGAAATTAAAAGTAAAAACACAAGTACAAGACGATCAAGTACGTGTTACAGCGAAAAGCCGTGATGACTTACAAGCAGTAATTGCAGCTGTTCGTAGCGCTGATTTACCAATCGACGTACAGTTCATTAACTACCGCTAAAAAGAAAACTCCTCTTAATTAGAGGAGTTTTCTTTTTAGTTTTGTAGAGACAATATTACAAGAACAAGCCATAGAAAAAAGGCATCTGCGGTGAAAATTGCTAAGTGAACAGAGTCTAACTATACGAATACTTCACAAGTGAATGCATGATTAAACTAGGCCTTATTGTAGAATTTGTTTCATACATGCATTTAGCAGACCTTATTGAAAATAAAAAAAAAGACAATTTAAGACGTTTCCCCTTCGATTTGAATTACTTTTCTTAGTAATTACATCCTAGGCCAAAGTCATCTTAAAAATCGCTGTAACTTATAATTCCTCTTCCCGCCAAAACGTAACAATTTATGAGTATAAGAATATTTCCCAACCTTTAATATAATGTAAAATTAATAAGGATCTTAAAAAATGTTAATTAAAAAAGAGTTAGAAGTGGTTATATGAAGAAATTAATATTATGGTTTTTATTGGCCACATTCTCCCTAAATACTGTAGGATGTTCTAATAATACGAATACACTAACGGATAAGTCTAACTGTATCAACAAAGCTTGGTACAAAAAAACTATGTCATGTAATCATTTAAAAAACATTAAATAGTTAATGATAAAAGTCATAAGAAAAGACACATCAAAGTGCCTTCCTCCGACTTGAACCATCTTAATTTTAATCATATTTGGATGGAGTTAAAAAGAAGCATAAATTGTTAATAAAGATGCAGACTTCAAAATAAAAAAGTACGTTAAGGACACTCTTATATTAAACACTAATATTTTAGAAGCAAGTTTATAAGTATAAAACCTACAGGGATTTCCCCTGTAGGTTTTATTATATTTCAAGTGATTTCCAAATGAATTATGAGTGGCTTTTTTCAGTTTGATTTTCAAAATATTTTTCTTTAACCATTTTTATCAGAGTTTCTTTTTCTGTTAGTTCAAATATAAATAATGCTTTTTTCATGTTATTTGCAATATCTTCTTCATTCTGTTGTTTAAATCTTAATAAATTCCATCCTTTTAAATAGTACAGTTCACCTAATAAGTATAAAGTATTTAGATTAATAGCTAATTTGATGCCCTTATCAACGTATTTTACCGCTTCTTCATATTGATAGGTCATACCTAAACATTTCGCTAAATTAAAAATGATTTTTAATTTAATCGCTTTATCTCTCGGAAAATCTAACTTATTAAAATTAGTTAAACATCTTCCTAATATAGTAATACTTTTATCATATTCTTTATTTTCCGCATAAAATATAGACATTGTCTGCATAATATCTATTTCTCTTTCTGATAAAAAATCAACATTGGTTAAAGTTAGTTTTAATGCATTATTTAAAAGTTTTAAAGCAGTTTTTATGGATCTGTTCACCTCAAATACAGCAATTGCTTCATGCCATAGGAGAAATTGTTTATCTTCTTTTGCTTGGAAATTTTTTTCATCTTTCTCTTTTTTCACTATTTCATAAAGTTCTTTATATTGTTTTTGCTTTAAGCAATCTTTTATTACGTATTTTACATTTTCTACATATTTAAATTTTTTGTTTTGAGTTAATGCAAATATATTATTCGGGTCAATACCAAGTCTTTCTGATAATTGATATAACAATATACTAGATGGATAAATCATACCTTTTTCTATTTTGCTAATTTGACTTTGCGAACATATTCCATGACATAATTCGGATTGTGATATATTTTTTTTAATTCTAAGCTCTTTAATGGTAATACCCAAATCGTAAAATTCCATTTTCCCACCTACTATTTAGCACTATATTAGTATAAGAGTATTCTCTAATTTTTAATGTAATATAAAATTAATATAGTTGCAATTATCGTTCGTTCCAAAGATCTTTCTCTATCCGTATTGACACAAAAACAGGCTAGGAAGAAGACTTTCTCCCTAACCTGGAACCCCCTCTCATTAGAGAAGTTTTCATTTTCGTATCGTTTCTCTTAAGAAATTTCATATCAACAGAATAAACACTATTGCCCCACCGAACAAACAAATACAATAAGAAGACATGAACATAGAACGAGCAACTTCTCATCTACGTTTCCTTTTAACTGCAATTAAAAACGCAATAAATAATACATTCACACCAACGATTAAGGAGATAAATAACCAATTCACACCTGTTTCTCCGTTAACTTTATACACGTTTGATTCTTCACGCTTTAAAACGAGATAAAATCCCCCATTTTCCTCTCTTATAATTTCATCCTCTAACAATCCTCTTAACTCTTGTTTTTCACCAATCGTACTTGCAGGTAAGGAGACTTTTTGTGTTTCTTTCGTATTATTAATTGCTACTAAAGTTACTTCATTTTTATATTTTCGTTTTAGTATGCTCATCCCGCTATTATCATACAATAGCTCAAACGTACCGCGTCGTAAAGACGGTCTCGCCTGTCTAAGTTCACCTAGTTTTGTTATGTGCTGCATAAATTTTTCGTCTGACTTAAAATCCATTAATCGTCTATTATCGGGTACACTTCCTCCATCTAATGCAATTTCAGTTCCGTAATAAAAATTCGGAATTCCAGGTGATGTTAACAGATATGTAAGCGCCAGTTTTAAACGTGATGGCGGATAATACATATTTTCTTTTGCAATACGCGCATATCTTTTTGTTTCTTGATCATCTAAGAACGTAACAAATTCTCCTTCTTTTTTACTCACATCGTATAACGATTTCACCGATACATCCGCTTTGGAAAACGATTCTACTATTTTTTCGTTGTATTCGCTATCCTCCTTTGTCATAATACGAAAATCTTTCTTTATCACTTGCATATCTTTTTGCGCGTTATCCCAAAAGGAACGCGGCTTTTTTTCACTATGTATAACATAACTTCCGTCTAAATCAACTTCTTTTATCCACCATTTCATTGCGTCAATTACCTGTTGTTCGTTTTCTCCAAGCGGAAATTGAAATACAACTTTCATTCCTTTTGCCTGAGCTTCTTTTACAAGTTCTTTCACATCATTTTCTGTCCCGAAATGTTCATTTACCTTTTTAAAATTTCGCACGTCTAATCCATCGTACTTTCCACTTTCAAAAAGTGGCGAAAGCATAACGGTAGTAAAACCCATTTCTTTTATGTAATCCAACCTTTTTATAATTCCTCTTATATCCCCGCCTTGATACCCTTCTAAATTACCAACTTCTAACTGTTTGTCATTTTTCGGTTCTCCATTATTGAAGCGATCAATCATAATGGAGTATATAACCTCATCTCGCCACTCTCTTTTTTCGTCTGCAAAAGTATGTATTGGTACAAACAAAACAACAGCTAAGCAAAAACAAATGAATAGTTTCCTAGTCCATATTTTTCCCACACGCATCCCCCAATTTTTTAATTGTAAGAATATTATACCAATTATCCAAGTGAAACGCATATGCCGATTTCAATCCTCACAAAATAATCTATGTTAGATTTTATGACATCACGTATGTAATTTTCTGAATTTTTAGTTGATTTTTAGTTTTATTTCGAATATGATATGAAACATAACAAATAGATGTTATTTTTTCTAACATCCCAGGAGGAGAGATCATAAATATGGAAGATACGGTTTTTATGTTTGTGACGACAGTAATGGTCATGTTGATGACACCAGGATTGGCACTTTTTTATGGAGGTATGGTTCGTAGCAAAAACGTACTCAGTACAACGATGCATAGTTATAGTGCAATGGCTATCGTTTCGATTCAATGGATTGTTATCGGCTATTCTTTATCATTCGGGCCAGATTGGCACGGACTTATCGGTACACTTGATTGGTTCGGTCTAAACGGAGTTACCTACGCACCAAATCCAGACTACTCATCTACTATTCCTCACAATTTATTTATGATGTTTCAACTCATGTTCGCCATTTTAACTCCAGCTTTAATTTCAGGTGCATTCGCTGAAAGAATGCGATTTTCTGCCTTTCTTATTTTTATCCTTCTATGGACAACAATCGTTTACAATCCTGTCGCTCATTGGGTATGGGGCCTCGGTGGGTGGCTAAGGGAACTTGGTGCACTAGACTTCGCTGGCGGAAATGTCGTTCACATCACTTCCGGAGTTGCCGGTCTTGTATTAGCTATTTTCCTTGGAAAACGAAAAAACATAAATGGTTCTTCTCCTCACCATTTGCCATTTACAATGTTAGGCGCAGGCTTATTATGGTTTGGCTGGTTCGGTTTTAACGTTGGCAGCGCATTATCCTTAAACGACGTAGCTTTAACTGCATTTATTAATACAAATATAGCCGCTGCTGCCTCTGCTCTAACTTGGATGCTTTCTGAATGGTTCTTCCAATCAAAACCGACCGCGATGGGAGCTGCTTGCGGAGTTGTTTCTGGTCTAGTAGCTATTACACCAGCCTGCGGGTTCGTTACACCTTTCTCCGCCCTTCTTATCGGAGCAATTGGTGGTATAATATGCTTCGGCGCCGTTTTCTTCCTAAAAACAAAATTCGGGTATGACGATACACTTGATGCCTTTGGATGCCACGGCATCGGAGGAACTTGGGGCGGTATTGCAACAGGACTATTTGCAACTACTGCCGTAAACGGGGATGGCGCAAACGGATTATTTTACGGAAATGCCGCGTTACTGTTTAAACAACTTATAGCGATTGGCGCAACATATGCATTCACGATCATCATGACGTATGCCATTATTAAAGCGATCAACTTCTTCCTCCCCGTTCGCGTCGATGAACATGAAGAACACATGGGTCTTGATATTTCAATGCATGGCGAGAAGGCTTATGAACATGCAGAGCGAGTAAACTAAAAAAGAGATGCAATCTATTGATAGTAGATTGCATCTCTTTTTTGCGTACTAGGCAACATACCCCACCTAGTATAAATGTAAATATATCAACGGTTTTTTGGATATATCAACGATTTTTCAAATATATCGATTGTTTCTTTCAATATATCAACGGTCGGACACAACATATCGATTTACAAACAAATTCCGACATAATTTACAAGCAAAATACCCCACATAACGTTATACAAAAAAGACGACCGAAACCCGGTCGTCTTTTCCTATTTATTTTGGAGCATTTCCTACATATTGCGTAATATCAACATTTAACGCCTGCGCTAAACGCATACCGTATTCTTGATCTGCACGGAAGAAGTTACAAACAGCTAGTAATTTCGTGCGTTCATTTACGTCTTTCAAGTCATTTGTTAAGTTTGCAATTAAGTTATCTTGCTCTTCTTTAGAGAATGAACGGTAACGCTCACCTGCTTGTTTAAAGTCATTTGGTTTCTCGATTTTTTCACGAGATACATAGCCTTCTACTTTCATAGTCGAATCGCGGTAAGCTTTGTCTTCAACTGGATTCTCTGCATGACGGCTCGGTTCGTAGTTGATTGTAGATGGGTTTTGATTCATTTGCATCGCACCATCACGTTGTTGGTTATGAACAGCTGCATATGGGCAGTTTACAGGAATTTGCAAGTAATTTGCACCAAGACGATAACGCTGTGTATCTGGGCAAGAGAATAAACGACCTTGTAATAATTTATCTTCCGATGGTTCAATACCATTTACAGTTGCACTTGGAGAGAACGCTACTTGTTCTACTTCTGCAAAGAAGTTTTTCGGATTACGATTTAACGTCATTGTCCCTACTTCAATTAACGGGAAGCGATCTTCTGGCCATACTTTCGTTGGATCTAGTGGATCAAAGTCTAAAGAATCCATTTCATCTAGTTGCATAACTTGTACGTGTAAATCCCATTTTGGATGATTTCCTTTTTCGATTGCGTCGAACAAATCACGAGTTGCATGATTGAAGTCTTTCCCCTGCACTTCTTGCACTTCTTTCGCATTTAAGTTACGTACACTTTGCTGCGGTTTCCAGTGGTATTTAATATAAACAATTTTACCTTCTTCATTAATCCATTTAAATGAATGGACACCGAAACCTTCCATTTCACGATAGCTTGCTGGTGTACCATAATCAGAAAATACCCATGTCATCATATGTGTAGACTCTGGAGTTAACGTCATGAAATCCCAATAACGATCTGGCGTTTGAATATTTGTATCCGGTGCTGGTTTTAAAGAATGAACCATGTCAGGGAATTTAATTGCATCACGAATGAAGAAAACTGGTAAATGATTACCTACGATATCGTAGTTTCCTTCTTCTGTATAAAATTTAACTGCGAAACCGCGTGGGTCACGAGCTGTTTCCGGAGAACCTTGACCATGAATAACCGTTGAAAAACGAACAAATACAGGTGTTTCAGTTCCTTCATTTTGTAAAAATGCTGCTTTCGTATATGGCTTCATGCTATTTTTCGTTACGAATACACCGTGAGCACCTGCACCACGTGCATGCACAACACGCTCCGGAATACGTTCACGATCAAAGTGTGCAAGTTTTTCTACTAAATGATAGTCTTCTAATAATACTGGTCCACGACGACCAGCTGTACGAGAATTTTGGTTGTCTCCAACTGGAGCACCTTGGTTTGTTGTTAAGCGATTATTTGGATTCATCTAGGGGGATCCTCCTCTTTCTTTCATAGTAATTATTATTTATTTAAAATTATTATAAATTAATTATTATTTAAAACTAAATCTTTGTCAACTATTTCCTTCACTTTTTTGGAAACAATTTCAGCCAAACAGTCGATAAATGCAGATTGTGCATTCGGCATATTTGGTCTAAAATATTTAGCATTTAATTCATCAGTTACAACTTTACATTCATAATCATTGTCATATAAAACTTCTAAATGCTCTGCCACAAAGCCAACTGGGCAATATATGAAAGATTCGTACCCATGCTCTTCATATAAATCTTTCGTTAAATCTTGCACATCTGGACCAATCCACGGATCTGGAGTATTCCCAGCACTTTGCCAACCCGTTGTATAGTTTTGAATATTGGCAGCCCCCGCAATTAAATCTGCTGTATGCTGCAATTGCTCCACATAAGGGTCCCCTGCTGCAATAATTGTTTCTGGCAAACTATGCGCCGAAAAAATTACAACTGTTTTCTCTTTATCTTCAATCTTTGTAAATGTTTCTTTTATTTGATCTGTCCAATACGAAATAAACTTCGGTTCATCGTACCATTGTTCAATTGGTTCAATCACAGGACCACCGATTTCTTTTGAAAGACGAATAGCACGGTCATTATACGCTTTAATGCTAAATGTAGAATAGTGCGGTGCTAATACGATACTAATCGCCTGCTCAATTCCATCTCGCTTCATTTCTTCTACAGCATCTTCTATAAATGGCGCAGTATGTTTTAAACCTAAGTAACAAGTAAATTCATACTCTGTAAATATATTATTCATTGAATCTGTTAATTTATGCGCCTGCTCTTTCGTAATTTTTGCAAGCGGCGAAATTCCACCAATCGCTTTATAGCGCCCAATTAAATCTTCAAGCGCTTCTTCTGATGGCTTACGTCCGTGACGGATATGTGTATAATATGCCTCTACATCGTCTAATGATTCTGGTGTTCCATACGCCATTACGAGTAAACCTATTTTTTCCTTTGTCATCTATATAACACCTCAATTTTATAAATGAGAATACTTTTCAGAACGTTTGTTTCAAATTATAACAAGTAATAATAAGTACGTCAAAATAATAATTCTAATTAAGTATTATTTATAAGGTGATTTTGAATTTTATATGACAATTTCTTTAATAAAAGCGACTTACATAATTGCAAGCCGCTTTTCTCCTATTCTTTAATATTTACCCCATACTCTTTAAACCAAACATGAATTTGTGCTAAATGAGCTAAAAGCTGTGGCCCAGTCATCAATTGACCAAACCACGGTGTTTGAAATGCACTGCCACCAGACTGAATCAATCCGCTCAACTGCTCTTTATCAAATAGTTCGTGTAAAATTGAACCTTTATCTGTTAATAGATTTTGAAGCCATACCGTTACTGCCTTTGTATAGTGTGGATTGTGCGTTTTCGGATAAGGACTCTTCTTCCTATATAAGATGTCATGTGGGAGTACATCTTCTAACGCTTTACGTAATAGACCTTTTTCGCGGTTTTTATACATTTTCATTTCCCAAGGAATATTCCACGCATATTCGACAAGACGATGATCTGCAAATGGAACGCGTACTTCTAAACTTGCCCCCATACTCATACGGTCTTTTCTGTCTAATAATGTTGTCATAAACCATACCATATTTAAATAAAATAATTGGCGTCTTTTTGCTTCTAGTGGACTTTCCCCCTCTAAAATAGGAACTTCTTGAATCGATTCCTCATAGCGCCTTTGTACATATTGTTGTAAATTTAGTTTATTTCTCCATTCTTTTTTTAGAAGTTGTTCACGTGCCTCTGTAGAACGCATCCACGGAAATGCACTCGATTGTAAATCATCTTCTCTATAAAACCACGGATATCCACCAAATATTTCATCTGCACATTCTCCAGATAAGCCAACGACAAAATCTTGTTTAATTTCTCGGCAAAACCATAATAATGACGAATCGATATCTGCCATACCAGGCAAATCACGAACGAGTACCGCTTCAGTTAAATACTCTGCTAATTGTTCATTCGAAATGACGCAGCGATGATGGGTTGTTTGAAATGTCTCAGTCATTAAATTAATAAACGGAGCATCTGAATTTGGCTGAAACGCATTCGCTTTAAAGTATTTGTCATTATCTTCATAATCAACAGAATATGTGTGTAATTGCCCTTTTCCTGACCTTGCATATTCTTTCGCAGCAATTGCTGTTATAGCGCTCGAATCTACACCGCCTGATAGAAAAGTACATAGTGGTACATCAGAAACGAGCTGCCTTGTAATCGCATCTTGTAATAAAAAGCGTGTTTTCTCTACTGTTTCTTCAAAGGAGTCTTCATGTTTTTTACTTTCCACATTCCAATATCTCCATATACATAAACCGTTCTTTGAAAATGTCATCGCATGACCTGGACGTAATTCTTTTATACCAGCATAAATACCGTGGCCAGGTGTTCTTGACGGTCCGAGTCCGAATATTTCTGATAATCCTTCTAATGTTACTTCTGCCTTCACATCTGGATGCGACAATATCGCTTTTAACTCCGAACCAAATAATAAGCGTCCGCTATCATATTTATAAAAAAGTGGCTTTACACCTAATCGATCTCTCGCAATAAATACTTGTTCTTTCTGTTCGTCCCATACTGCAAACGCATATATACCGTTTAAATGATCGACACATTCTTCTTTCCATTCAATATAAGAAGCTAATAATACTTCTGTATCAGAATGACCTTTGAACGTATATCCTCTTCTTAATAATTCCTTTCGAATGTCTTCTGTGTTATAAAGTTCACCGTTATAACAAATGGCATAATTCGTTTCATCTTTTAAACAAGTCATCGGTTGTTTACCACCCTCAGGATCAACAACGATTAACCGTTTATGCCCAAATGCGACATTACCTTTAATCCAAACTTTATTATCATCTGGACCGCGTTTCGCTAACGTCTCAGCCATCTTCGTAACGACATCTCTTTCTCCTTCTAATGAGCGTTTATAATCCACCCATCCTGTAATCCCGCACATATAAATCATCCTTCCATCTTATTTCTTTTCTTGAACGTGCAGTAATCCCCACCCTGTGAGTGCGGATCAAAAAAATGACAAACTTGACGATAACCTACTATCCACATTTGGAATAGCATTCTCACTCAGTAAAACGTGTTTTATTGTATGCCCACCTATGTTTAGATGTGTCTAGTTATAAAGAATGCACGAACTGTCTATAACAGGAATAACTACTTTTCATAAAGGAGAAATCGTGTATGATACAACGTAAACATATTTTATATAACCAGCCCCGTGCTCATACAGTCGGTAATGTAGAATATATAAACAATGAATGGGTATTCTTTGATGATGAAAATGATGAAGCGTTTTTATTAGAAGATATTGCCGAAGATGGGTTTGAAGTTTTATATAATAACAATTGGCTACCAGCCCGTTTCTATGAACAAGATGTATTACAAATCGCCAACGAACAACACCATTTGCAAAATGGTGAAATGATACGTATTCGAAAAAAGTTACTTCTTAGTTATAATGAATGGCTCGAGGAATTACCTGACTCCGTCTTCACATTATTAACTGAATCATTGCAATCACTTCACTACTCTTTATATGATTGCATGTATTGTCATAATTATTTATCTTTCTTACCGAAAGAGGAGTCACGCGAAGGAGTAAATATTCTTTTGTTTGATAACGAAGAGATGATTTGTACACTGCAGCACCATTTCGTCCGTCACACTACATCCAATAAAAATATGTTCCGTTTTACGAAAGTAAATGGGGAAGAGTTGCATATCGATGCGACATAAAGTGAAACTTTAATCAGTGGGGCAGCCCCACTGATTATTAGCCTTCACCAATCGGGTGTTTACGAGCAGTTGATCTCCCGCCTAACTTCTTTGCTTAAGCTGAATTTTGAGGTGGGAGTTTTACTGCCAGTTAATACGGGATAACGTAAAAAACCACCTTATCTCCCAAGTCTTTGAGATTATAAGGTGGTTTTATTTTTTATTAGAATACTTTCCAGCCAATCGGTAATTTCAGTCCAAGGTAAAATACTGCTACTAGCGCAACAATAAATAAGCCCCAAACCGCCCCTGTTGGTTTGTTTTTGCTCATTTTCACAAGAACCATTTCCATTCCACCGATAACTAAAATACCAGTTAACATTTTTAAGCCATACCACATGTGCATGCTACCTGTTGCTGTCTTCACAATACTCATGTACAACATGAAGCCTGTCACAATAATGATGATATACATTAGGCGAAGCCCCATATGTACACCTTTACCTTTTCTTCCTGCTGAATAAAGTGAATACGCAACGAAGAATAAAATTAAACCTAACGCCCATGCTGTAATATGCATATGTACCATCGTATCCCTTACCTCCTCTTTTCACACTTTTTCACTCTATATGATAACATGTTCATTTATTTTCAGGAAATGTTTCGCTTTTTTACATTTAAATGATATAATATTTAGAGTATTTACAAACTTCTTGTAATAACAAAAGGGGGAACAATCATGATTCAAACTAAGGATATTATCGAACTTACAGACACATACGGAGCAAATAACTATCACCCACTTCCAATCGTTATTTCTAAAGCAGAAGGTGTTTGGGTAGAAGATCCTGAAGGAAACCGCTATATGGACTTATTAAGTGCATATTCTGCAGTAAACCAAGGTCATCGTCACCCGAAAATTATTAACGCTTTAATTGACCAAGCTAATCGTGTTACGTTAACTTCTCGTGCTTTCCATAGCGATCAATTAGGTCCTTGGTACGAAAAAGTTGCGAAACTAACTAATAAAGAAATGGTACTTCCAATGAACACAGGTGCTGAAGCTGTTGAAACTGCAATTAAAACAGTTCGCCGCTGGGCTTATGATGTGAAGAAAGTAGAAGCAAACCGTGCTGAAATCATCGTTTGTGAAGATAACTTCCACGGACGTACAATGGGTTCTGTTTCTATGTCTTCAAATGAAGAGTACAAGCGTGGATTCGGTCCAATGCTTCCTGGCATCGTTGTAATTCCTTACGGTGATTTAGAAGCATTAAAAGCCGCAATTACACCAAACACAGCAGCATTCATTTTAGAACCGATTCAAGGTGAAGCTGGAATTAACATCCCACCAGCTGGTTACTTAAAAGAAGCTCTTGAAGTATGTAAAAAAGAAAACGTTTTATTCGTAGCCGATGAAATCCAAACAGGCTTAGGCCGTACTGGTAAAGTATTCGCTTGTGACTGGGACGATGTAACTCCTGACATGTACATACTTGGTAAAGCACTTGGTGGCGGTGTGTTCCCGATCTCTTGCGTTGCAGCAAACCGCGACATTTTAGGTGTATTTGAGCCAGGTTCTCACGGTTCTACATTCGGCGGTAACCCACTTGCATGTGCTGTATCTATCGCAGCTCTTGAAGTGTTAGAAGAAGAAAAATTAACAGAGCGTTCTCTTCAATTAGGAGAAAAATTAGTTGGGCAATTAAAAGAAATTGATAACCCAATGATCACTGAAGTTCGCGGTAAAGGTTTATTCATTGGTATCGAATTAAACGAGCCAGCTCGTCCTTACTGTGAACAACTAAAAGCAGCTGGTCTACTATGTAAAGAAACACACGAAAACGTAATTCGTATCGCACCACCTCTAGTAATCTCTGAAGAAGATTTAGAGTGGGCATTCCAAAAAATTAAAGCTGTATTATCATAATAATAGAGAGGTTGTCCGGCATGTTGGGACAACCTCTTTCTTTTTATATTCATTTATATTAAGATAAAATCGTAATTTTCTGTATTTTAAAATCGTAAAGGAGGTGCGATATGCTATTAAGATACGGTAAACAGATTAACTATTTAGCTACATCTTTTATTTTAGTTACATTCTGTGGCTTCCTACTTTCCACAACATGGCTTACTCACTACTCAACTCCTACTACATTCACACTACTGAAAGCATCATTTTGGACTGCTGTTATTCTTACTATCATTGGTTTTGGACGAGAAAAAAGTGCACTTACGGTTATACTATTTGGCATTTGTACACTTGCATTCATTGGCCTTTACACTTTTTCCGTTATCGATTACCTCTATAACCCAAGGCCATAAAAAAGAGCTATCTTTTAACAAGATAGCTCTTTTCTTTATTTCACTACATTTCGCAAAGTACCAATTCCTTCTACTGTAATGACCACTTCATCACCAGCATGTAAAAACTTCGGTGGTGTAAAACCTTTTCCGACACCAGCCGGGGTTCCTGTTGCGATAATATCACCTGGTTCTAAAGTCATTCCTTTGCTTATCGTTGAAATAATTTCTTCTATCGAAAAAATCATTTTATTTGTGTTGGAAGTTTGCCTTACTTCTCCATTTACTACCGTTTCAATGTGTAATGCATTCGGCGCATTAACCACCGATTTATGAATTAAATACGGTCCCATCGGGCAAAATGTATCGAAGCTTTTCCCAAGGAAAAACTGTTTATGTTTTCTTTGAATGTCTCGAGCTGTTACATCATTTATAATCGTATAACCAAAAACATGCTCAAGCGCTTTTTCTTTTTTAATTTGCTTCCCTCGCTTACCTATAATGACAGCTAGTTCTCCTTCATAATCTAGTTCGTCCGTTGCGTGAGGGTGACCATTAATTTGCTCATTTATGCCAATAACTGTTGTTGGTGCTTTCGTAAAGATCATTATATTTTCTGGAATAGACTCTACTCCGCCCATTTCTACCGCATGCTCACGATAGTTTTTTCCAACGCACAAAATATTCTTTCTTGGCCTTGGAATCGGTGCTAATATTTTCACCTCTGTTAACGGATAATACGCCGCTTCCCCGTTCTCTTTTGCCCAATTTACAATTTCACATACTTTCTCAAAGCACTCAGTCCCTCTTTCAATACACTCTAACATTGTAATAGGGATTGTAACCTTTTCCCTTTTTTGTCTTTGCGCTTCTCTTAAGTGTAATACCTTTTCTTCTTCTTCATCCACAATACCTACAAATACCTTTTCTTCTTTCTTCGCCGTTACAAAACGCAATATTTCCACTCTCCATCCTAAAACTCATACCCTTTAATTGTATTCGCATCCGCAAGAAAAAAACCTTCTCATGCACGCTAATTTTTACAATATTCTTCTCACATCCTATTCGTTACCCCTCTACATTTGGCATAAAATGTAGAATTTTTACTTTTTTTAGCGAAGGTATTTCTTTTTTATGGAGTTTTTGTATAATATGTACTACATATATACTAAAAATTTCATTTAGAGATGGAGCCGATTTCAATGTTTGAGCAAGCGATTGAAAAAAAACGTGAAAAAATGATTTATTTTGCTGAACGCTATGGAATGACTTCTCAAAAAACAGTGGATTGTAGCCAAGAACTGGACAGGCTCTTAAATGTAATTTGGCATGTACATACGGATTTTCACTCAAATCAAACACTCAACACACACACGCAATAATGTGTGTGTTTCTTTTATTTCAAAAAAACACACATTTTATCGGAAACGCCCATACAATAGTAGAAAAGAAAATTTTAAAAACGAAGGGTGTTTTGTATGCCAGCTATGGTCGGACATATTCGTATCGTCAATATTGGATCAAGTGGTATTTTTCATATTGGAGATGTATTTGCGATTAGGCCTATTAGTTACTCACGTGCTTTCGCCGGGGCCGGCTCTTTTAATGTTGGAGATAATGTTTCTGTCTACAATTATCAAAGTGCAACGACTGTTAATGATTCAGATGTCGTTGATCAAGCGATAATTGGTTCAACTTAAAGGGGGCGATTGTATTGAATTTTTACGTAAACCAAAGCATTATCATTAACAGCATTAAAATTGATAGCATTACAACCTCTTCTGTATTCCAAATTGGCACTGCCGGAAGTATTAAAGCCCTATCCAAATTTTCAAATACGGGCGGATTTACGGAGCCGCTTCGCCCATTACAGGCAAACGGACAAATTATTTCTATCAAACCATCAACTAGTTCTTCTTAAGACATCCTTGTCATAAATATATAGCAGGAATATTTTTACCCTCCCTATTGAAAAGGAGGTTTCACAAATGAATCAAGATATATATACTTACTTACACCAACTTCAACAAGCTCTTCAAACACAACAAGCAGCCATCCTCAATTTAGAAGATCAAGTGCGTCAACTCCAAGAAGAGCTTAACGAATTAAAAAATCGCCCCTCCTCTTCTGTAGGAAAAGTGGAATACAAATTCGATCAATTAAAAGTCGAAAATTTAAATGGCACTTTAAATATTGGCTTAAACCCATTTTCAGCAAAAGGACAACAAATTGAAGATTTTCAAGTGGATACAGAAACATTGAAGGTAAATCCTGAAACCGAAACAAACCCAGACTTTTATCAAGGTATCCTCCAAGAAATGCATCGATACTTAGATGAAGAAGCATATAATCGTATTCTCCATTTTGAACAAGAAGAGAGAACACCGCTTGATGAAATGTATCGACAAATGATGGTGGATGACATAAAAAAACAGATGGAGCATCGACTCCCTTATTATTTATCACAAGTTCAATCATATGAAGGTATTTCAACAGATCCAGATTATTTACGAGATAT
This sequence comes from Bacillus sp. Root131, assembly GCF_001429475.1. Classification (NCBI taxonomy): domain Bacteria; kingdom Bacillati; phylum Bacillota; class Bacilli; order Caryophanales; family Bacillaceae; genus Bacillus; species Bacillus sp. Root131. Next base: position 102,700 of record NZ_LMJQ01000006.1, on the reverse strand, counting down.
CATTATCCAGGCAATGAAACAAGATATTGACAAAGCCTTTCTCTCATTTATTCAGCACATACCGGGAAATTTCCGAAAGGAGTAAGTATGTATGAACCTTAACGTTGTAAACCGTGAGTTAAAAGTCGGACAGATTAAAATGAACGGTGTATCGTCGTCCGCACTCTTTTTAATTGGAGATGCAAATCTCCTCATTCTATCTTCTATTCTCGATACACCATTTGAAACAGTTACAGAGGGTCCATTTGTACCATTAGTAACAGATGTCCCTCCTACTCCAGGTTAAGGAGACTGAGAAATTATGTTGCATCATGTGTCCATTGTCCAAAATGTTTCTATTATTTCTTTAGGGATTACTGCCGTATTTCAAGTTGGAGATGCAAACCAAATGGAATTAAAAAGTAGAGCTCTTGCCGTCCACCGTGAAATTCCTTGTTATATAAGGGGAGAAGGTCGCTTTGATGCTTTTGAAATCTTTACAGATGAACACATTACAATTCCAAAACGAACGACAGATGTAAAATTAAATATTGTAAATGAATGCCCTTTTATTGAAGTTAATAATGTTGAATTGCGGACACTTTTAAATTCTGGTTGCTTTCAAATTGGAAATGTTGATTATGGTTTTAATAACTCTCGTATTATGCAAATCCGCCAATATATTACGGATGAACCTTCCGCACAATAATTCATATAGTAAGTAAAAAGCTTAGTAAAGTAGGTGGATGGTATGCCTTCGGTTGTAGGAAATCTCGTCGTTCAAAATAGTAACGGCTCTTTCAACTTAGGAGATTTTTATAACGTATCTCCGAAAGAAAACACGAAAGCTTATAACGGATCTGGGGCTTCCAATGTTGGATTTGTCGTAAATACGTTTAACGGTGTTAGTGCAACAAATACGTTTGATTCTGATGTGGCGGATCAAGATCAGATTGGAACAGCGTAAAAAAAGTAGGAGATATTCTCCTACTTTTTTCTTTTATCTAATTCAAAATTATTAAAATGAAATTTTAATAAGAAAGAGCTTTACTGTCCACAAATAGCAGTATAAACAAGTAAGTAGTAAAGAGGCACTATTTCATTTTATTTAAATGATAACCCTCTCTCCTCCAAAGCCTTTCTAAGCTTCGGCATAGACGCAGGTCCCATACCATGCAGTTTTAAAATCTCTTTTTCACTATACTTGGATAGTTCTTCTATCGTGTGAATTCCATGATGTTGCAGCGCATTTCGTGCTGGTGATGAAAGAAGTGAAAGAAATCCTGTTTTAGGTTTCTTTTCTTTCTCACAAGTCGGGCAAGTTGGGCAATCGCTACTTTTGTAGTATTCATGTCCTTTTTCACAAGTTCTTAACGTTTTTTCCGTTACCATTTTCAAGCCCCTCTATTCCTCAATATTTACAACATGATTCCCATCAAAGAAGTATAAACATTTCTCTTTCACAGGATGTTGTAAGCTTTTCTCCAGCGCTTTTGCATATAACGAAAGCTGTACTTTATATCGATCTTCTAAAATTGGTTTTGCTTGTTCGAATCCGCCTGGGAATTTCCCTTCAATCGTATCTGTTTTGAAGTCGATTAACGTAATGCCGTCTTCCTCTTCAATCATGCAGTCGATAACCCCTTGGACAAGAATCGTTTCTTCACTCTTCCCTTGCCAATCTTGATATGCTTCTTCTGCTGCAAGCATCATCGTAAATGGCACTTCACGCTCAACACTTTTCGCCGCTAGTACCCTTTTACCTAAATCACTGTCAAAGAATGAAATTACTTTTTCAATCGCTATTTCTTCCGCCTGCTCGAATGTTAATAATTCCTTATTTACCATTCCAGCAATTTGCTCTTGCAGAACTTCAACCGTAATCGGCTTCTTCAAATCAACATGCTGCATAACGGCATGGACTGCTGTTCCACGCTCTGCGTACGTTAATCCTTTTTTCTCCATAAAGCGCGGACGTGTTTTAATTGGCGTACGTAGTTTTTTAATAAAGGCATTATCGCTACCTTCTTCAGATTGATAATTTCTCTTTATTTCTGTAACAGATTGCTTCGCACGATAAGATGTTGCATCCTCATATCCGTACTTCCACATTAATCTGTCGTACACTTCTTCTTTCCGTTCACTTTGCAGGGGAACAGCCTTTTTCTCACGAAGCGCTTCTAACAATTCTTGTTTCTCTTCTTGAACTGGCTCTGGTGCAAGTAGCGTGTTACCGTCCACAACTTCTACTTTCCAGTTCGTGTCATACCCGTAAATTTCATCTGGAATACTTCCTTGTCCTAATTCAAGAAGCATTTCACTATCACGGTGTCTATATAATGAAGGTGCAATCCAGTCTAAATAACAAGACGCTCCGGCACGTATGTGATCCGGTAATAACCATTCACTATGTTCCCTCGCATCAAGCCATTTTTCCATCTCCTTATTTGCATCCTTAACTGTTCCGATTAAAATTAACTTCTCTTTCGCACGCGTCAACGCTACGTATAGTACGCGCATTTCTTCCGCAATTAATTCCATTTTCATTTTACGTTTAATCGCAAGCTGTGATAATGTCGTGTATTTAATTCGTTTACGCGGATCGATAAATTGCGAACCGAAACCGAAATCTTTATGGAGTAAGAAACGTTTCATTAAGTCTTGTGTATTAAAACGACGGCCGAGTCCAGCTACAAATACAACCGGGAACTCTAGCCCTTTACTTTTATGGATCGTCATGATGCGAACAACGTCTTCTTGTTCACCGAGGGCCCTCGCCGTCCCCATATCATCACCGCGTTCTAAAATACGTTCAATAAAACGTAAGAAGCGGAATAATCCTCTAAATGATGTTGCTTCATATTGTCTTGCACGGTCATATAGTACGCGTAAGTTTGCCTGCCTTTGCTTTCCAGCTGGTAAACCGCCAACGAAGTCGTAATAACCTGTCTCGCCGTACACTTTCCAAATTAAATCAGAAAGTGATTGTTGACGTGCAAATTCACGCCATCCTTGCAGTAAGTTATAAAACCACTCTAGTTTTTCATGAAGTTCTTGTTCCTCTTCAAGCGGTGCACCTTTTAAGAATGAGCTCATTACTTCATAAAACGAGCCTTTCTTTCCGTGAGCACGAAGCGTCGCAAGGTCTTCATCGTTTAATCCAACGATTGGGGAACGAAGTACAGCTGCAAGCGGGATATCTTGCATCGGATTATCAATAACGCGGAATACGTTCATCATAATATTTACTTCCGTTGCTTCAAAATAACCAGTCGCAAGGTCAGCATATACCGGAATTCCTTGCAATTTTAACTCTTCCATAATTTGCGGCGCCCACGGCATGGAGCGAAGTAAAATAACGAAGTCGCGGTATTGTACAGGACGCATACTATCCGTTTTACGGTCATACACTTCATAACCGGAATCAACCATCGCTTTAATGCGCTGCGCCATAAGGCGAGCTTCAAGCTGTGCTTTTTCGACTTCTGCACCTTCTTCACCGTCTATTACTTCTTCTTCCGTTTGCTGAATACAGAGTAATTCTGCCGCTACATCTTCACCTTCTGGATAGGTAGCACCTAGTTTTAATTCAGCGTCAGCATCGTAGTCAATCTCTCCAACTTCTTCGCCCATAATTTGTTTGAAAATGAAGTTCGTACCTGCTAGTACTTCATGACGACTACGGAAGTTTTTCGCTAAGTCAATCTTCATTCCGCCGCCCAATCCTTCTTGTGTGAAGCGTTTATACTTTCCTAGGAATAGTCCTGGTTCAGCTAGTCGGAAACGATAAATCGACTGCTTTACGTCACCAACCATGAACAAGTTTCCTTCACTCTCAGAATCTTTCGTTACGAATTTAATAATGGATTCCTGTACAAAGTTCGTATCTTGATATTCATCGACTAATACTTCAGTAAATTTATTACGATATTGGAACGCCACTGCTGACGGATTCATTTCACCATTTTCACTTTGTTCACTTAAAATTTGTAAACAGAAATGCTCTAAATCTGTGAAATCGACCATTCCTTTATCTCGCTTCATCGCTTGGAAACGCTCTGTAAATACTTTTACAAGTTGAACAAGCTTTTCTAATACTGGGTGCATATCTTGAAAATCTCGTAAGAAACTTTCAGGTTTGCGGCTAAATAACTCTTCTTGTAATTTCTTTACTTCATCTTTCGCTTTATTACGAAGAGAGTCTACTTGTTTTACAACATCTTCATTGTAATCACTTTTCTTAATACGCTTTAACGTTTGCCACGATACGTTTTGCATCGCTTCATACACGCTTGTCCACGACTCACGAGCAGCTGATGATAACGTTCCAAGTAATGCTACATCTGCTTGCAGGGTTTCAACGCGAGGCGCTGGACCGTCAGGAAGCATTGCGAGTTCAGTTGCCTTACGAATATGCTGTTCCGCTGTTTCAAGCTGGAATTTCACATCTTCTAATAAATAAGAAGCATATACTAAATCTTCAATTGTCTTTCCTTCTACGTCATATGCTTCTACTAATTTATCAAGCCATTTTTCCGGATTTGGATGCGCTCTTGACTCTGTATGAAGCGCTAAAATCATACGTTGTAAGTCATCATCACTACGGTCACTCGTATAACGATCAACAAGTTCAAAGAAGATTGTATTATCTTCGATTCCGTACTCTTCTTCTAATATGTCATCTAGCACTTCTTCTTTTAACAATTCATTTTCTGTTTGATTCGCAATACGGAAACGAGGATCAACATCCAGCATGTAGTAATATCCTCTAATTACTTGTAAACAGAATGAGTGAATTGTTGAAATGGAAGCTTTATTTAATAGGCTCAGTTGCTTTCTTACATGCTGAGAGCCTGGTTCATCAATTAATACCTTTTCTAACGCTTCCCCAATTCGATTTTTCATCTCTTGCGCTGCTGCATTTGTAAATGTTACAACGAGCAGGCGGTCGACATCGACTGGATTCTCTTCATTAATAATCTTTTTAATAATACGTTCAACTAATACTGCTGTTTTACCTGATCCAGCTGCAGCCGCAACTAAAATATCACGTCCGTTCGCTACAACAGCTTTCCACTGGTCATCTGTCCATTGACTACCTTCTGGTTTTTTAGGCCAATTTTCTATCATTCTCCGCCAACCTCCTCTCTTATTTTCTCCATCGCTTCACTATCTTTCATATCTTTTAACGTACGGAATTGATTATCTTCAAGTGACTCATCAAATTGACAAACAGATTTGAAGTTACAGAACGTGCACGCTGCTTTATTTCCCATTTTATAAGGAGCAATATCGATAACACCTTCTGTAATATCTTTTCCGATATTTTCAAACGTATGGTGTACATATTTTTGCAGTACGTTAAACTCTTGCTCATTTGCAATACTTGAACGCGCACTAAAGCTACCGTCTTTTTTCAGGCCAGCAGAAATAATATCTGAACTTCCTGTTGAAAGTTTGTTATCCATTAAACGAACAACGTCAGCATCTCCTAATACGAGTCCTTTCATTTTAAATTTCTTTAAAATTTCTTTTTCAATTTCGGCTTCAGATGCGTCACCTTTCATTTCAACAATTGGATTATGGATATGAAAATACAATACACCCGCTGGTGATGCTGCTTGGCCTTTTTTCATCCACGTCTGTGCATTCGAAGTAACAACATCTAAATACGTTAACATTTGAAGTGCTAATCCGTAATACACTTCTGTTAAATCTAACGCTTTTGAACTTGATTTATAATCAATAATACGTAAGAACGTCCCGTTCTCATCTTCTGCCTTATCAACACGGTCAATACGGCCGACTACTTCCATCTTCACACCATTTGGTAGTGAGAATTCCATCGGCGGAAGTGATCCTGTACCGCCCATACCGAATGGCACTTCTAAATCAACTGGTACGAATCCGCTCGACTTCGCATGTTCACGAAGAATGATTGACGTACGGAAAATGATTTGTTGTAGTTTTTGTTTTAAATAGAAATGACGGTTTGAACTTAATAAAATTTGTCGTTGTAATAACGGTGCAATTTCTTCTATTACTAAAACAGAAAGATGCTCGCACTCTTTTATGGATAAATCCGCCCAAGTACGGTTTTCACGCAATAACTTGTCCGCAATTTTCTTTAATGCCGCATGGAATAATTCGCCGATGTCCGGTGCATCAAGCTTGAAAATATCACGCTCTCTAAGTGATAAACCGTGCTGTGCAAAATGAGCGTATGCACAACGGTTAAATAGTTCCATACGAGAGACGCTTCCTTTAATTATATCTCCATATAAATCTCTACTTACTGCTGTACTTAGTTTCTTCGCACGATTTCGATAGAATAAACTTGATAAAACGCGGCTACTTTTTTGTTTCCATTCATCTGAAGTTACGTAGAAGTTGTATACGTCCCACCAAAAGTCTAAATTCCCTTCAAATCCGTATCGCTTCCACGTTTGTAGTTGCTGCATAACGTAAGATAACGTTACTTCTGGCGTTGCTACGTATGAAATTTGTTCTGAACGTGATAAATCATTTACGTCATTCGTAATAAATGAATCTTTCACATTAGGGAACATTCTTTTTATTTTCTTAATAAAGCTAGACGCAAGTAACGTCTTTCCTTCTTCATCTGCAAGCGGGCATGAAATGTATAACCTCTCAGACGCTCTCGTTACCATTTGATACATAACGAACTGTTCTTCTAACAAAGTTTGTCTCGTCGTTGGCGCTAATTCAATCCCTGCCGCACCAAGAACTTCTCTTTCCTCATCAGAAAGCATACCTTCATCCATAGGTGCTGCTGGAATGACCCCCTCATTTACACCTATAATAAACGTTGCTTTCACGTCAGATAACCTGGAGTGATCAATATTAGCAATTAACACTTGGTCTAATGACGGCGGAATGTTAGCAAATTGAAGTGCCTCAAGACCTGTCGACATAACGTCCGTAAACATAGAAAGAGACATTTTCTCTTCACCAAGCATCTCTACAAATGTATCAAGAAGACTCATTACTTCTTCCCATACTTGTTCATGATCTGTCGCAAATAAGAAATCTCCACTTTCTTCTGCACGTATACGTAATTCTTCTAGCTTCTTCGGAACATCCAGTTCTTCTAAAAATAAGTAAACTGCTTCACACATTTGCATAACTGTTCCTGCACGCTTTAACCTTTTTTGCATGCGAATAACAGGTGTTCTTACAACGTCACGTAACCTATTTATTTTCTCTTCCATTTCACGTTCACTGTCTGTAATCATCCCGTTCGTATCATCAAGAGAACGATAACGGCGATACATCCATGGATCCTCTGAAGTCCACCTCTTTCCTTGTACACCGTACGCTAAACAGTAATTTTCAAATTCATCCATTTCTTCACGCATCGTTTCTTTTCTTACGTCTAATGGATATAAAAGCTCTGTTTTCACGCAGCGGAACACCGCATCATAACGCCAATTCCCACTAATAATCTCGAGTGCAGAACGAATACATTCTACTAATGGGTGGTGTGACATCGGACGCTTTTCATCGATGAAGTGCGGGATATTGTAATCTGTAAATAACGTGCGCATCACATCGTAATAACTTTCCCCATTACGAAGAAGCACTGCAATATCTCGGTAACGATATTTTTCATTCGCAACAAGTTTACGAATTTCACGAGCAACACCTTCTACCTCCGCTCGTAAATTCGCAGCTGTGCTAATCGTTACACTCGCTTCACCGTTAAATTTTTCATTCGGACGCGCTTCATAATGAGCTTCTAAATGCGCTAATGCCGGAGAATGAAAACGCGGCTGTTCCATAAGTGGAATTATTTTTTCAATTTCTATTTTCTCTTCACGCGCTACTTGTTTGATTTTTTCATACGTTAACGTCGTTTCATAAAATAAATCGAGTTCATTTACTGGCTGTGCTAACGTTTTTTCATCTATCGTTAACGTGATCGTAACTCTCGCTCCGCAAATCATAAGCTGTCTTACAATCTCTAACTCTTGCGGGGAGAATGAATGAAATCCATCTATATAAATTTCCGCACCATTTACATATTCAGACTGCGGAAGCTTTTCCACTAGCAATTGCAGGTAGTCTTCTGAATCTAAATATTTTCCAATTAAAGCACGTTCAAAATCATCGTATAATAGCTGTAAATCATACACTTTATTCGCTAGTAACTTTTGTTCGGCACTGCTACTATGCGCATCCAATTGTTGCCACATTTCATATACGTTAGATGGCGTTACATTGTAACGTTTAAACTCTGCAATCATACTGCCAAGATGTTCAAAGAAACCGTTTTGCTCCGCTGCTTTTTGGAACACCGATAATCCATCTTTACGAGACTCTACAATTTTACGGAGTAACATATGTACACCCGCTTCATCAATATGAAGACGACTCGCTCCGCCAACTTCTTGTAGTACCTTCCACGCTAATCGTGAAAAACTAAAAACTTGTGCCCGAATAGAACCTCTTACATCCTCACTTCCAATTAACGCCTGCTGCGTCTGGAATGTCATCTGTTCTGGCACAAGATATAATATTGTTTTCCCTCTCGGGCGTTGTTTTAACTCTTCTTGCACTTCGCGTAAACAAAGTGTACTTTTTCCACTTCCCGCTCTACCAATCACAAATCGAAGTGACATGTAACCCCACCTTTCACTTACATAACGAACGTTAGTTTGCTACTATAATTGTATTATAGTACACGAAAAAAGACAAACTGAGTTGTTTGTCTTTTCTATACTTCTATCTATTATATCAACCTTTTGAAAAATTCGTTTGCACCTCTTGAATTGGCCAATATCGCAAATCAACTTTACCGACGACTGTATCAGCTTTTACAAAGCCAAAGTGTCTACTATCCCAGCTCCCGAGCCGGTTATCACCTACTACAAAAATAAACCCGGGTGGCACCAGCTTTTCTTTCGTTAACTCTTCTAATTTAAAGTCGCCTGTTAGTTGCCTTCCATTTATCTCTTTCTTATATTTCTCTAGATACGGCTCATCAATAAATTGTCCATTTATATATAACTTATCATGCTTATATTCAATATGATCTCCAGGTAAACCGATAATTCGCTTTACATAGTCCTCTTTTTTATTCGCATGAAACACCACAACGTCAAATCTGTTCAAGTCCCCAACTTGATAACTCACCTTATTTACAACGAGCATATTACCATCTTGCAATGTCGGCATCATTGACTTCCCCTCTACAACATACGTTGAGAAGAAAAACGTTCGAAAAAATACAGCTAATAATACACCAATTAAAATTGTTCGTATCCACTCTATGCCTTCTTTTTTCAAAGTTTTCTTCATCCGCTTCTCCCCTTATCCTTTAATACTGAAGCTTTCCTTTACAAAGAAGACTATTCTTAATGTAGTTCTAACTTTACTTCAATTTTCTTACCGACATACCATAAAATAAAAATACCAATCGCTACAATGACTGATTTCACCGGATTATGAATAAATGACATTAAATCATGACCGATATACGTTAAAATAAAAATCATCACAAGTTTTCCGAATGCTAACGCTAGCCCAAACTGTTTTACACTAATTCGTGATAAACCAGCGACAACATTTATTAGCGCTGACGGTGTAAACGGAAAACAAAATATAACAAAAATCGGTGCGAATCCTTTCCTTTCAATCCACCCCATTGCTTTTCTTACTCTCTCATGCTTATTTACAAACGAAAAGAAACGACTGCGACCAAAATGGCGGATGATGAAAAAGACAAGTAATGCACCCATTACTGATCCAAGCCATGAATAAAGAAAACCGAGCCAAAAGCCAAATGCAACAGCATTCGCCAGTACAAATACAATAAGCGGTAATGCTGGAATCAACGCCTCTATCATCGGTAAACCAATACCAAGAAGTGGTCCGAACGCTTTATAACTCTCAACAATATGATCCATATTTTCTGGTGAAAAATACTCTTTGATTGTCTGAAAATCCATTCTACACTTTACCCCTTTACTCTAAATACTATCCCTACTGTATCATTGCTTATATGAAAGAGGAAATGGTAGATACGACATATGGAGATGTATTTATTAAAGTTTCCATATCTTTCATAAGAATTCCTTCATTATTTAGCTATGATAATCTATCAATATTCGACAGGAAATGTCGTTCGTTTTGTTATTTAGGTGGTTTTCCGATATTTTTATCGGTAAATGAAATTACAACTCGGTTTTTCTAACACATCTCTTTATCTATAAAGATTGATAAAATGAAACTTTAATCAACCCTCACCAATCCGGCTTTTACAGGCAGCAGGGCCCCCACCTAACTTCTTTGCTTTCGCTGAATTTTGATGTGTGCGTCTTACTGCCCGGTAAATAGCGGATAAACAAAAAAAGAATGGGGATGATTCCCCCATCCTTTCACACTTCGCCTTCCTTCACAAAATACACTCTCTCATAAGCAGGTCTTAATGTTGATTCCTCTTTTTTATCAATCTCTTTAAAACAAGGGCTCCCTTGTTTTTTCCTACGATCTTCATATTCAGTACGCAATTTCGCTGTACGATTTTGTTGATTTTCAAAACTAGTTTTTGATATTTCTAATTTCACAGCAAAGCCATTTATAAACCTAATAATAAGATTTCCATCTTTTAATTCTTTATTACCTTCAATATAAAAATGAGACAACCAAGCGCACTCTTTTCTAGAGTAAGAATAGGTAGGGAAAAAATAAAGTTGATCTGTAGGACTAATCGCAATCGGTGCTTTATGTGTAATATGAGTTAATTCTTTCGTTCCTTCTTTTCTGCCTAAGAAACTAGAACCATGCTTTCGGCAACTTCTTTCTATAATATCTAGTGGTTTTTGAAATACGAAAAAAGAATCATTCATTTCAACGACTCGCGTAACAATTTTCTTTTCACTTAGAATAACAGGAAGTAAGGCCATCGTATTTTTCGTTACAACATAATTTTCGACATAGCGTTCCACTTTACTTTCCATACTCTATTATCTCCTTTTTTCCATTTATATTAGCAGCTGCATATATAATTTTAGCACCTATGAAAAGAAAACGGATTGCACATTCTACTATTTTACATTAATTTATTATTTATCAAACATTCTTCAAATTTCAAAATAAATATATAAAAATAACAAGATGGCATTGTGCACAAAAAAGCATTTATACTGCTATAAATATTTGAAATCACTTCCTCATTTCACATCATTACAACAATTAACTTTGTTATAATTAAAATGTAAATCCAATATATGGAGGGCCACTATGGAAGAAAAAGAGATCCAACCATCGATTCAAATGAAAAATAGTAGCGTCATTATCGTGAAAAATTCAGCTAGTATTATATTCGGTTTATTTTTTATTCTGCTATTCTTTGCCAAACCGTTTCGTAAATCAAAATGTACAGAATGTAAAAAACGTGAGAAGAAAAACGTAGCGAAAAAAGAGTAAAAGGCCTTCCTTTTTGGAAAGCCTTTTTACATTTGTAGTATCATTTTATTTATTCTTCTTCACCCTTAGAAAAACAACTATATTTTCTTCCAAGGTTCTCTACATCTTTTTTGATTTGTAATATGATCCTTATATAAAACATGAGAAAGAGTATTTGTACTTGTTACCCGCTTTAAATTTTTACTAAAAAATTTAAATTTGTACATCTTTTTCCATCACTAACAATTCGTCAATTAATTAACTTTGTAATATAAGTTTTGTATATAATGTCATTCAAAAACACAATATATATAAGTAGCTATTTATAATTACATTGCTTTTTATCGAATTCTAAAAAGGAGTTGTATACTATGGATAAAGAAAATCTATTAAGTCAGCAGGTTAATAGCATCCCCTCAGATGCTCTGAATACTCCTAGCAAGGAACAAGAACAACTGTTAGAAACATCATCTCAAAACGTACAAAATTCCAATAACAATACTAACAAAAAAGATGAGACTCAAGGTCTATCTGGAAAAGATTCCCCTATTTCAATAAAGAATACAAACTTATAGTTATTTACTATCATACGCAGCAAATGCTCTTGCTGAACTAATTCTTATACAGAAACTAATACGCATTCCCGATAATTTTTTACCAGTTGTAACATAGAAAAAGAGATTTAGATATAAAAACAGGCTCTGAAAAAAATTTCTGCACAACCTAAAAAAAAAGGATGGCATTAGCCATCCTTTTTTCCATCATCAACTATAAAATTATAGTTTGATTACGTTTTTAGCTTGAGGTCCACGGTTACCGTCTTCGATTTCGAAGCTAACTTTTTGACCTTCTTCTAAAGATTTGAAACCGTCAGTTTCGATTGCTGAGAAGTGTACGAATACGTCGTTTTCGCCTGGAACTTCGATGAAACCGAAACCTTTTTCGTTGTTAAACCATTTTACTTGTCCTGTTACTGCCATAATTATTTCCTCCTAAGAAAATACAAATTTTAAATTTTTTAGTCTTCCTGTCTAAAAAAAGAATCCACACATTATCAAATACGAAACATAAACTAGTTCTCACATACTTTTTCTCGTTCGTTTTCAGCACTTGATAACATATGGATTGCTTAATTTAACTATTCAACTGACATCATCATAGCACATTAAAATAAAATGTACAATCTTTTTCTAAAATGGAATTTCTAATTTTTAGTATTTCTTATAAAATATAATTATCTCTATTCCAAATAAGGAGGAATTTATGAACAACAAAATTCCTAGAAAAACATTAAAAAGAATCGAAGAGGATATTGAAAATAATAATCTTGGAAAAGCAAGAGACAGATTGCACGGCCTCATCTTTACATACCCAAATGAATTACATCTTCGAAAACAACTCGGAGATATTTATTATAAATTACAATATCCAGAAATGGCTGGACGTTACTGGTATCTAGAGGAGCATAAAACAGATATTATGCATGAATCATGTTTATTATTTGAGAAATCAATGGGAAATAACCCTCATCATATTGCACGCGCTTTAAAGTTTAAAGGCGATTCTAACCATATAAAAGCTTTGTATAAAGATCAACCTTTATCTTCAGTGCAGAAGAAAGTAGCAGAGGAGTTAATTTATGAGTATAAAGAAACATGGCAAGATAAGCTAGTTCCTTTTGGCTGTCTAGCATTCCTTGCTTGCCTTCTCTTTTCTGCCATTGTTGGTCTATTCACTATTTGGAATTGGATTTTTTAATTATAGGGGGAATTTTTACATGTCAAACTACGATAACGAAGAAAAGCTAACAGGCGGAAACGTTTCGAACGTATATCGTTCTGAAAATACTGTTCGTCGAGAGTTAAAGCCAGATAGCGCAAAGATGCTCCGCCTTTACCATGATGCTGTAAGTGATTTTCCGTTATTAGATGATTGGAAACCGATGGATCACACGCCAAATAACATTGAGGTTTTATGCCACAATGATTTTGCCATATATAACATTATTTTTAATAATGAGAAGCCAGTAGGGATTATTGATTTCGATGTTGCTGCTCCTGGTCCAAGACTATGGGATATCGCTTATACACTTTATACTTGTGTGCCTTTAAGTAGAGTGTATTATACAGAATCTGGTGAAGCCATTCATTATGAATCATCGCAACATGCAGATCGTATTAAAGAGAGAGTGAAATTATTCGTTCAGTCCTATGGTAAAAATATGGATGAAGATTACTTAGGAATGGTGTTGCTACGATTAGAAGGGTTATGTACATATATGAAACGAAAAGCGCAAGAAGGCGACTTGAATTTCCAAAGAATGATTGATGAAGGACATCTAGAGCATTATGAGAAAGATATGAAGTTTATTCGTAATCATAGGGCTGAGTGGCGTTGATTTAGTAATAAAGAAAAGTTAGTATCGTTTTTTGCCGATAAATTGATATCTCTTTTCGAATCGTTCACAAAATAACAAGGGGCCCCCTTCAAACAGGTGCCCCTTCCTTTTATTTCGTAAACTGTGCTTCTTCTGTAGATCCTTTTAACGCTGTCGTTGATGAAGTTCCGCCTGTAATCACTTGTGCAACTTCATCAAAGTAACCTGTTCCTACTTCGCGTTGATGACGTGTTGCAGAGTAGCCGTGTTTTTCTGCTGCAAATTCAGCTTGTTGTAGTTCAGAGTATGCTGCCATGCCGCGCTCTTTATAGCCACGTGCTAGTTCAAACATACCGTAATTTAATGAATGGAATCCAGCAAGTGTTACGAATTGGAACTTATAACCGTAAGATGCGATTTCCTTTTGGAAGCTCGCAATTGTTTTTTCATCTAGTTTTTGTTTCCAGTTGAATGAAGGTGAACAGTTATATGCAAGTAACTTTCCTGGATGCTCCTTATGAATTGCGTCCGCAAATCGTTTTGCATCTTCTAAATTTGGTTCCGACGTTTCACACCAAACGAGGTCTGCATACGGTGCATACGCTAAACCGCGCGCAATCGCTTGATCAAGACCTGCATTCGTACGGTAAAATCCTTCTGGTGTTCTTTCTCCTGTAATAAATGCTTTATCAACAGGATCGATATCGCTCGTAATTAAATCAGCTGCATCTGCATCTGTTCTTGCAACGATAATTGTTGGCACTCCCATTACATCTGCTGCAAGACGTGCAGAAATTAAATTACGTACCGCTGTTTGCGTTGGTAGTAGTACTTTTCCACCTAAATGGCCACATTTTTTCTCTGAAGATAATTGATCTTCAAAATGCACACCTGATGCACCTGCTTCAATCATACCTTTCATCAGTTCGAATACGTTTAATTGTCCACCAAATCCAGCTTCTGCATCTGCTACAATCGGTACGAAATAGTCTGTATCATCGCTTCCTTCCATATGTTGAATTTGATCCGCACGTTGAAGTGTTTGATTAATTCGTTTCACTACAGCAGGTACGCTGTTCGCTGGATATAAACTTTGGTCTGGATACATATGTCCAGAAAGGTTTGCATCAGCTGCCACTTGCCAACCACTTAAGTAAATCGCTTTTAACCCAGCTTTTACTTGTTGCATCGCTTGATTTCCTGTTAATGCGCCAAGTGCGTTAATATAGTCTTCTGTATGAAGCGATGTCCAAAGCTTCTCAGCACCGCGGCGCGCTAATGTATGTTCAATATCAATTGATCCGCGCAGGCGAATTACATCTTCTGCCGAATATGGACGTGTGATCCCTTTCCAACGCTCATCTAATTCCCAGCTTTCTTGTAATTTCTCGATTCTTTCGTTTTTCATTTATTCCATCCCCTTTTCATTTTTTATAAAATTTCATAACCTGGTAATGTTAAAAATGGTACGAATTCATCATTTCGAACGAGATTTGTAAACAACATTGTCGCCTCTTGGAATCTCCCTTTCTTAAAGGCTTCCTTACCAATCTCTCTTTCTATTTTTGCTAATTCTTCTTCTTTTAGCTCTTCCATTAATTCAAGCGTAATATTACGACCATCATTTAGTTTTCCACCTTCATGACGAATCCATTGCCATACTTGTGCTCTTGAAATTTCAGCAGTTGCCGCATCTTCCATTAAGTTATAAATGGGTGCTGCTCCCCGTCCGCTGAACCAAGATGCAATATATTGAATACCTACGCTAATATTCATGCGAAGGCCCTCTTCTGTAATCGTTCCCACCGGTACCTCTAGTAAATCGTTTTCTGTTACACATATTTCTTCACGTTTTCTGAAAATTTGATTTGGTGTTTTCATAATGTGATTAAATACTTCCATTGCAACCGGTACAAGTCCAGGGTGAGCAACCCAAGTCCCGTCATGACCGTCTAAAGCTTCGCGCTCCTTATCAGCACGCACTTTTTCAAAAGCTGCTTCATTCGCTTCTGGATTATTTTTAATCGGAATTTGTGCCGCCATTCCTCCAATTGCTGGTGCATTACGGCGGTGACACGTTTGAATTACTTTCAAAGAATACGAACGCATAAATGGCGCTGTCATCGTGACTTGTGCTCTATCTGGTAGTAAGAATTTATTATGATTACGGAAACTCTTTAAAAAGCTAAAAATATAATCCCATCTTCCACAGTTTAAGCCAGCAGAATGATCTTTTAGCTCATACAAAATTTCATCCATTTCAAACGAAGCGTGAATCGTTTCCAGTAACACAGTTGCTTTAATCGTTCCATTTGGAATGCCGATATATTTTTGAGCAAATACGAATACATCATTCCATAATCTCGCTTCTAAATAACTTTCCATTTTCGGTAAGTAAAAGTATGGGCCGCTCCCTTTTGCTAAAAGAGCTTTCGCATTATGGAAAAAGTACAAGCCGAAATCTACTAAGCTACCTGACATATTTTCCCCATCAACTTGCATATGCTTTTCCTCTAAATGCCATCCTCTTGGACGTACAATGAGTACAGCTGTTTTCTCATTTAATCTATATTCTTTCCCTTTATCATTTTCATGTGAAATCGTTCCCTTTACTGCATCTCGTAAGTTGATTTGACCTTCCACTGCATTTTCCCAAGTTGGTGAATTCGAATCTTCAAAATCCGCCATAAAAAGATGCGCTCCTGAATTTAAAGCGTTAATGACCATCTTTCTATCTACCGGTCCAGTAATCTCTACGCGGCGATCCTCTAAGTCTTTTGGCAGCTTGGCAATTGTCCAATCCGCTTCACGTATGTGTTTTGTTTCTTCTAGAAACTTCGGAAACTCCCCTGCATCAATTCTCTTTTGTTTTTCTACACGTTTTTGTAAAAGTTCTATGCGGCGCTCATTAAAATTCTCATGTAGTTCCTTCAAAAAACTAAGCACCTCAGGTGTCAATATTTCGTTGTACGCTGGTAACATTTCTCCAACGAGTGTAACCCGTGAAGTTTGCGTCGACATATTAGCATCCCCTTCTTAAACTGTTTTATAACAGATTTGATTTCATGTTTTATATTATATAACAAATCTTCAGAAAAGGAAGTTTTTTTTGAAAATTCACTTCATTTTTTTTCAAAACGCCATTCTTTCGCGCTTTATTTCATACAAAAAAAGGCCGCTGTTATACAACAACGACCTTTTTGTATTATTTTTAAATTTCACTTTGACTAGTTAAACTTTATTACTGCCCTTGTTCCATATCATGCAATATTGCTCTATGTAAAAACTGTGCGTATTGTTCTCTCGTTACCTTCATAGACGGACCGAATTTACCTTCTCCGATTCCCATTGTAATACCATTTGTTTGTACTGCACTAATTGCATTCGTTGCCCATGAATTTGCTGAAACATCATTAAAGTTATGAGATCCCTTTGCCTGTAAGTCAAAAGCATTCGTAAGAACTTGTGCCATTTCCGCACGCGTTAACGTCGCCTTCGGTCTAAAGTTTCCATTCTCGTCTCCCTGGAAAATTCCCATTTCCGTTAAAGCCAATATTTCCTCGATAAAGCTTGTTGAATTTTCATCGATATCTCCATATGGGTTTTCATATTCATCTTGTTCTTCCATATCAAACACACGGTAAATTAAAGCTGCAACTTGCTCACGTGTTACATTATCCCCAAAACCGAATATTCCATCGCCATATCCCAAAATAATTTCTTGTTCCGCTAAATCATGAATCGCCTCATATGCCCAATGCCCTTTTGGTACATCTTTAAATACAATTGTATTTGTTTTTTGCAACGGTGCACTTTCCGCTTTTACATTGTTACTCTCTGCTGAGAATAACACCCCACCCATAATTGTTAATGCTGTAGCTGTTTTTAATAATTTTTTGCTCATTACATTTCCTCCCCAATATGTATATGTTTTTTCAAATATACATAACAAATAGTATAGTAACAATATATTTTCCGACACATTTCGTGACGGTTTTGTGAATCATATTACACATCATGTCTTTTTTATGGGGTTGATTATAAAGCTTATGTATAACATTAAAAATACATAAAAACGAATAATAATTCTTTTTTAAACAAACAAAAAAGCACAAATATTTCTATTTGTGCTTTCATATTTCACTCTATCTCCAATCCTCTTTCAAATGATAATTAATAATCGCATTATTAATAAATTGAGCATATTGTTCTCTAGGTACAGGGCGATTTAATTCATACATGCCATTCCCAGTTCCTCTTACAACATTATTAGATTGTAGCGCACTAATTGCATCTTCTGCCCAGTGGCCTTTTGGAATATCTTTAAATGTATGTTTTTGCTTCGTTTCAAAAGTAAATGCTCGTTTTAAAATGACAGCCATTTCCGCTCTAGAGACTGGTGCTTTCGGCCTAAAGTTCCCTTGCCCATCCCCTGTAAAAACACCACGTTTTGTTAACGCCAAAATTTCCTTTTTAAAAGTTGTTGTACTATCAGAAATATCTTTATACGGATTCGCTACTGATCCTTCTTCTTTCATTTCAAGTGTTCTGTAAATAATACCAGCTACTTGTTCACGTGTTGTAAGATCACCAACACCATACTTCCCGTTTCCATACCCTAATATAATTTTATGATATGCTAAATCCATAATAGCGTCATATGCCCAAAACCCGTATGGAACATCTTCAAACACAATCATTTGTGGATACTCTTCCGCTTTTACAGGCGTCACATTCGTCCCTGCAAATATCCCTCCTGCCATTGTCGCAATCATCATTACACCCAATATTTTTTTCTTCATCGTCCTCTCTCCCTATTTCATTCAAATAAAATGAACTTCATTGTTTCAGGAGTACTATTTTTTGGTGAATGTAAGATAAAATGCAAATCTTCTAGAAGAAATATTTCCACTACCTTTCTGCTTTATGCCTCCTTCTTCCTTTTTCAAAAAGGAAGTTGTCACATCTAAGGTGTTATATACTAAAACATTCTACAATCTCTTTATAAACTCCTTTTCACTTTACAACTTCCCTTTATTGGCGCGTAAAGGAGATGCCTAATGAAGGTTACTATATTCATGATTTATATTTCAGAGGTAGCATTCCTCTCCACTGATAACTCGCCTTCTCTTCCCTTGCGAAAAGTTAGCGCCATCCCTACAAATATAAGGATAATCCCTACTACTTGCATACTAGTTGGTCTAAATCCGGTAAAAACAGTATCTAATAATATTGCAACAGCAGGATCTAAAAACACTAATACAGAAATAATTCTCGTCGATAAATGTCTTAAACTGTCAAAAAATAAGTAATATACAAATCTAGTATGTACAGATCATCACCTTGAAAATGCTCGAAATCTAAGAATAGTAGTAATAAAAAAAGCATCCTTTTTTCTTAAAAGAGGATGCTTTTTTATATTTATTAACACTCAAATATGCTACTACTTTTGAAGAGTAAATTGGCCAACTATTTGTTTTAATTTTCCTGCTGCGTTATGCATATGTTCAATTGAAACCGAAATCTCTTGAACAGATTTTTCTTGCTGTTGAATAGACTCTTTTACCCTATCAGTTCGGTCAGATGATCTTTGGGAAATTTGAGCCATGTCTTCTGCAGAAGCCGAGATTTCCTCACTACTCGCTGCAATTTCATCTGTAGACATAGATACCGTTTGAATTTGCTCAGATACTTGCTGTACTTTTTCTGTAATTGTTCCAAATACTTTTTCTGTGTGCATTACTACTTGTGTACCTGCCTGTACCTCATTATCTACTTTCCCCATCATATGTACCGTATGGTTCGTTGTTCCCATAACTTGAGTAATAAGATTCTCAATTTGTTTTGCAGAATCACTAGATTGTTCTGCTAATTTCCGCACTTCATCTGCCACAATTGCAAATCCTCTACCACTTTCACCAGCACGTGCAGCCTCAATTGCGGCGTTTAATGCTAATAAGTTAATCTGAGAGGTAATACCTTGCATAACATCAATGATTTTAACAATTTCTTCTGATTGTTCTTTCATAGTCTCTACTTGTTTCACACCGCTATGTACCGAATTTTGGATTGTATCCATCTGTTGAATCATTTGTTTCATTAATTTGTTACCATTCTCTGCATCTAATGCTGATTGAGCAGATAATTCATTTACAGAGGATGATGTATTGACTATACTCTGCATTCCTTGTGTCAACTCTTCCATCGCACCCGCAGTTTGTTCCATTGCTTGCATTTGACTTTCTGCACCATTTGCAACTTCTTCAATATCCATAGTGATTTTCTTCGCTGCACTACTAGATACTTCTGATGCAGATACTACTCCGTCTGCATGTTGGAATAAAAGCTGAATATTATTCTCTACTTCTTGCATATTTGTTCTTAGCCCTGCAATCATCTCGTTAAAATTACTTACTAATACACCTAATTCATCCTTAGCAGTATAATCACCATGTACGGTTAAATCTCCTTCTTTCGCTCTTTCCATCATACGACTAACCGTTTGTAAAGGAGCAACTATAAGCTTGCTAATAATATAACTTACTATACATATAACGATTGTAGTAACTACTACAAGAATGATAAAGGTAATAACGGATCGATCAATCATTTTTTGAGAATCTTTAAACACTTGATCAGCTAAGTTTGAAACATACGATTCTAGATCCACTGCATAACCAGCTAACTCTATTCCCTTCGGTTTTAATTCCTTCTGAAATTCATTTACCATTTGTGGCTCGTTTGTTGCCTTCGCCTTTTCAAATAATTTTTTATATGTATCTTTATAACTTGGTAAAGATTTCTTCATCTTCTGAAACAGTTCATCCTCTTGCTTACTTAAATTAAAACCATCATCATATTCTTTTAATAAAGAATCATATTTTTTAAGATCCTTTTCAATATTATCAATTATTCCCTCTTTATTTGCTACTTCATTTTGTGATGCCGTAATTAACTCTAATAAGTTATATTCTAGTGAATTTTGTGTGCGAAGCATTCCTTCTAATAAAATTGCAGAATATTGATAATCATCTACTACAACCTCTGTATCGTGTTTAATCTTATTAATAGAATGAATTGCTACACTGCTTATAATTATCATACCTAAAACTGCTAATGAAATAAGCGCTAATAATTTATATTTCACTTTTAAATTTTGTAAAAAATACATTTTTTCACCTTTATTCCTTTATATATAGATTTTTAGAATTTTATAGCTTATTATTTACAAAATCGCAATAAAAAGCAATGATAAATATTCCCAATATAAAACTTATATCTCTATAAAAAAAAGTAGCATAATAGCTACTCCTTTTTTCTTTGTTTCTCATATTGTTCAAACGTGTGAATTCTTTCAAAAATTGGTGGGTGCGTGTATAAGAAAAATTTCACTAACGCAGGCGGATTGACTTGGCTTAAACTTGTTTTTGATAAATATTGAAAAGTTTTCACACCAGATTTCCCATCCTTCGTCATATTTAAAGCATATTGATCTGCCGCTCTTTCTTCTATACGTGAAACGTAGTTTGTTGCTGGCTGTGCTGCAAAAGAGAGTACAGAAGAAATTAAGAAAAATAAAGGTAAAATGGAGAAACATGCTACTTTTGAAATTTGCAATGTATCTCCCCATTTGCGAATACACATATTTATAATACGACTAATTAAAAACATACCTATAAACGATAGCAATACATAACTTGCAACGCCAAAGTATATATGCTTCATAACATAATGTCCCATTTCATGAGCCATGATAAATAATATCTCTTTATCTTTTAACTGCTTAAGCGTTGTATCCCACATTACAATACGGGCGTTAGGACCAATTCCTGTTACGTAAGCATTTAATGCATTCGTTTTTTCTGACATATTTACTTCATATACGTGTTTAGCAGGAATGTCAGCTTTGTCTGCTATCGCTAAAATTTTCGTTTCTAATTCTTTATTTTTCAGCGTTGAGAAGTCGTTATAAAGCGGATCAATAACGACAGGCTGTATGAATGTTAAAAAGATTGTAAATGGAACAGAGAGCGCCCACCCTGCTAGCCACCACCTCTTCGGAAATTTACGGATAAGCCATAATAGAACGGTAACTACAATTAACATAGTCGCATAACTTTCCCAAAAACCGATAACATGATCTTTTATCCAGCTTTGTGTACTTTGTGTTGAAATGCCGTAATCAACGGATACTTTCCGGCCAATCCATTGCATCGGTAAGGCAAGCACTGTTGTCAGTAATGATAAATAAAAGAAATAAATCGCAACTTGCAAGACACTTATTTTAGTCGTTTCCTTCGACCATTTCTCAAACTTTCTTGAAATACCTAGCACAAGTACAAATAATAAAATAATCCATTCAAGAGGCGTCGCTAAAAAGTATAGTAAATTTTTCACGCGCGAATAATCTTGGCTTAGCGTAAGCTCTCTAGCACTCATAAACGTTTCTGGATCTGCACTTGTTCCTTTATACATGTCCGGAATAAGTTCATGATTCCATCCAAATAAATACCAATATATAAGTAACGCAAATCCAACGTACAAAAAAAGCGACCAACCAATAACCTTCCTCACGCTATTCCCTCCTCTATGCTGCCTGTCTATTATTATTGTAAGTTCGTACACGCTAAATTAGAACAAGCTTATTATGTGAATTGCTATGGATCTTTTTATTCACATAAAAAAACTCTTCTACATAAGAAGAGTTTTACCTATCTTTAAACACTTTCTTCGGTTCATAATCCGGAAGCACTTACAAACCAACGCCTTTTACATATCAAATATACTCATAGTCTTGAAAGAATAGCGTCGTTATAATAAAGCGAAACTTTAATCAGTGGGGTCTTACTGCCCGGCAAATAGCGGGATAATCTTAAAAAATCCGATTAAAACTAGTACGTACCCTACTTGCTTTTTAGATAACATAAAGAGCCTCTTTAAGGAAGTACATCTATTAATAAACTAAAATCTTGTAAAGAGAAGGAACTATATTTCATAATACCCTGTACAGCTAAAAGTAAAATAAGACCGATCACACACATATAGTTAACGCTTTCTTCACTCTTTTTTTCAGTAACGACTCCACCACTTATACATAAAATCCCCAACAAATGGAGCGCTAAATACATGAAAAAGTAAGCTTCCTCCCAGCGCAAAATAACATTCACTGTCGTTATTAACACTAGACTAAGTAAAATCAAATAAAAAAACTTATTTGATGATATCGTTTCATTCATATAATTTTATACATCCCTTTCAAATTTAGAATTAATGATGTTTCAAAGCTATAAAGTAAATGATTGTTTTCATACTATAAAACAAAAGGAAAGCCACTATTACTTTCTCGAATACTTTATGAACCCACATATACTTCTCTCCATTTTTTCTGAAGATGCGCTTCATCATTTCTTCTACAATTAGACCAAATATTAGTACAACTCCTAATACAATAAGAAGAGAAATAATATTTTCTTTTAAATGATTACTAGAAAACAAATAATACTCTGGAAACACAAACGTATCTACTACAGGTTGAATCCAATTACAAAAGCTTTTATCACACATATCTGCAATAGACGTAGCATCTATAATTTCTTTTAATATTTTTTCAACCGTCTTCTTCATCTTATTTACTCCCGACTACATCTGAAAAGCTCTTTTCCTGCTCTGCATATATAACTGGCACTTCTTTACTCCAATACTTGCGATTAACAAATAAAAAGATAAGTACTAAGTTTAATCCCGTTATAAATATAATAAGTCCAGGAAAGAATGTCGTATAATTTGAGAAGTCTGCAAAACTCATAATTTTTTCTCTACTTATTAAAAAAGCCGCGCCCATTACAAATGCATTGTTTAACATATGTATTGCAATTGGCATGAGTAAACTTTCCGTACGAATATATACGATCGACAATACGATGCTGAATATGGCTGCACCGAGGAAATCAACATGTAACAATGCAAACAATATTGCTACAACGATGGTCGCTATGCTCGTTCCCCATTTTGTTGCAAAGCGTTGAAGTAAAAATCCGCGAAAAACAAACTCCCCGATAATTGGTGCGATGAATACAACCCTAATGACTTGATATACATATCCCCCAGTACTATCTATAATCGGTTCATGCAATGCATTCATAATAAAGTCTGGTGTGATCCATGCAAAACTATACATATACAAAATAAGATACCCGTAACTAAATATGCATAACATAACCGTAATGTATAAAACTTGCACCAAGTTAAATGTTTCATTTTTATTAACAAACAATGAAAATGAAATGCGATGCTTTTTATACTCATAAAAAATCCATACCATCGGAAGGATATAGAATATAAGGATATTTATAAAAGAAGAATTTTGTATATGAAATATACTTGTTAGCAACTCGCCACTACTTCTCGCTATTAAAATTAATAGTGCAAATACAATTAAAAAATATCTAGCTCGCATCACTTGAAACGGATTCACACTCATCTCCTCCCCTATGTTACTTTTATCATATCATTTGATTCTTAATTTTTTGCGAAAGAAAACCTTAAAATTTCCTTAAAAATTCCATAAGTTACAAAAGGATGATATGATATTCGAGAAAATTAGGAGGGATGTTTATGTACCAAGCAAATATTTTACTCGTTGATGATGAAACAGCAATTTTACAATTACTAACTACCATTCTTGAAAAAGAAGGTTTTTCTCATATTACAACTGCAACATCAGCTGAAATAGCTTTATCTCTAACTAAGGAAAACAATTACGATTTAATTATTTTAGATGTAATGCTTCCTGGACAATCTGGTTTTGATATTTGTCCAATCATTCGCCAACAAACAGATTGTCCCATTTTCTTCCTATCAGCAAAAGCATCTGATTTAGATAAAATATCTGGATTTTCATACGGTGCGGATGATTATATTACGAAGCCCTTTAATCCATTAGAAGTAGTAGCACGCATGAAAGCACAGCTTCGGAGACATATGAAACAAGCAGTACCGCACGAACAAAAATCACACTCGATTTCATTTGGAAGATTTGAAATTGATCAACACTCTGCAGAACTGACAGTGGATGGTCACATTGTCGAATGTTCCGCTCAACTCTTTCAACTACTACTCTTCTTTTGCGAGAATCCGAACTACGTATTTTCGAAAGAGGAAATATACGAAAAAGTTTGGGGAGCACCTGCCTATAATGGCGATGACAACACTGTTATGGTCCACATTCGAAAACTACGTGAAAAAATTGAACACGATCCAAGTAAACCAGAATATATAAAAACTGTTCGCGGCCTTGGTTATAAGTTCGTTACAAAGTAGGGTGACGATATGAATTTTAATAAACGACTTATTATTCAATTTATCATGCAACACGTTTTTGTTTTAGTTACATTACTTATCGCTGTAGTTGCTGCTTTTACTTATTTAATTTTTCTTCTTACTAGTACTTTATACGAACCTAACATTCCAGATTCTGATAGTTTTACAATTTCAAGATACATCTCTTCAGAAGATGGGCATATTTCATTACAATCTGAAGTGCAAGATTTAATAAAGGAGAAAAATGATTGGCTCCAAGTTGTAGATGAAAACGGAAAAATCCTCTACCACTTTAATACACCAAATGATGTTCCGAATGCTTATACGAAGACATCTTTAGTCGCATATATACAACATCATATCGAAAGTAATTATAAATTTACATATTGGGAAATTGAATTAGAAGAAAAGAAAGTACTTGTTATTTATGGTGGTATGTTAAAAAGCAATGCTTTACTAACAGCAATTCAAAAGGAGCATTCCTCTTTAACAATGGATTCGTTCACATTAACAGATCAAGAAAAACAGTTACTGTCTAAAGAAAAAGCAGCACTTCAAATATTTAATCAAAATGGCGAAGAGGTTTTTTCTTATACAACCGGAAAGAAAAAAACATTTTCAGCAATACAAATCGCCCTTAATGAAAAAGAACCTTGGAATCATAAAGAAAACACGTCTAGCTTTTACGATGCAAATAGTGGCAACCTTCTCGTTGTAACTGCAAAAAATGATCACTACTACCCAGATGACGAAATTGAAGATGTATTTACTAAGAAGTTTCTCATTGGATGCGGATTAATCCTTCTTATCGTATTTGTTTATTTAGTCATTCTTTCTATTTGGTATGGTAATAAATTCGGAAAACCGTTATTACATGCGATGCGCTGGCTTAAAAATATCGCTGGTGGAAAGTATGAAGAACCTATTAGTAAAAAAGGAAAGCCTGTCAGGTTCCGGCGATCTGGTAAAGAAAAATGGTCATTCCGTTTGTTTAGAGATGTGACAAGTTCACTAGAACACCTTTCTATTACACTCAAGAAAAATGATGCGATGAGGCAAGTACTTCAGCAAACACGAGAAGAATGGATTACCGGTCTAACGCATGATTTAAAAACACCACTTAGCTCTATATATGGCTACGCATTATTACTAGAATCGAATCAATACAACTGGACCGATCGTGATATTCAACAATTTGGTAGTGTTATGAAAGAGAAATCTCAATATATGACGACATTAATTGATGATTTAAGCTTAACGTATCAATTAAAAAATAATAGCCTTCCTGCACAGCACGTAAACGTTGAAATTAATCAGTTCGTCCAAAAAGTATTATTGCAATTTATTAATAATCCAACACTTCAAAATCAAAATATTGAATTCGTACCGAGCTCAAATAAAATTCAATATTTCATTGAAGAAAAATGGTTCCAGCGTATTATCGAAAACTTACTCGTAAATGCTGTAAAACATAATAACGAAACAACTACTGTCATCGTAAAACTATCACAAAACGCCAATTCCTTTATACTCTCCATTTCGGATGACGGAAAAGGAATGGATGAAAAAACGAAAGAACTTCTATTTGAACGATATTACCGCGGAACAAACACAGAAGAAAGCAACATCGGAACTGGACTTGGCCTAGCCATTACAAAACAGCTCGTTCATGCTCATAACGGGACAATTTCCGTTGATAGTGCACTCGGAAAAGGAACGACGATTATTCTTGTGTTTCCGTTTCGTTCGTAGGAAAGACGCTATGTAGCGTCTTTTTTCTTTTCTAGAAGAATTTTGCGGTAATTGAAATTATGTGGATCGTTTTTTTGAGGTGTTTTAGCGATATATGAAATTATATCGGCGATTTTTTGAATATATCAGCGCAACTCGAATTATATCAGCGATTTCCGAAATATATCGGCGCAATTCAAATTATATCGACTTACCGACAAAAATTTACAATACTAACCTACTTCCTCTACTACTATACAAAGTAAAAATAACCTTTCATAACTCACTATGAAAGGTCACTCCATATTTGAGCTATTTCCCTACTAACACAAATACATTCTCATCAGGTGCTTCCATTACTGCAACATGTCCTGATTCTGTTGGAAATGGTTCGCGAATCCACTTTACATCTTTATTATCTTTTAAACTTTCATACGTTTGTTGTACATCTTCTACTAATACTTCGACTTCCGTAAAATTAATATCCGGGTGATTGCTTATTACTAACTCCGAACTTTTCTCATCTGGAAACTTCAATCCTATTAACGTCCAAATAACCCCTTCTTCTAATTCTCTTTCTATCATCCAGTTTTGCTTCATTCCCATTTCTTTATAAAGTGAAACTTTAATCAGTGGGGGGCTTCTTCATCCCCCACTGATTATTAGTTGAACCAATCGGGCTTTTACGGGCAGTTGATCCCCCCTAACTTCTTTGCTTTCGCTGAATTTTGAGGTGGGGATCTTACTGCCCGGCAAATAGCGGGATAGAAAGAAACTGACCTTTCTATATTCTTCGTATGTATAGATACACATTCTAGTTTTTTGAATATTTTCCTATTTCCCCCTTTATAAAAAAGCGAACCATCTCCCAATGATTCGCTCTTACCCTATTATTTTTTCTTCACCGGTATCCAAAGCTCTACTTGTGCAAACTCACTCTTATCTTCGTGGCAACGCTCATCGTACAGTTCAAACTCTGTAACTCCGCAATGTTCATATCCTGAATGCGGGAACCATTCTGAGAATACTGCATTCCAAGTTTGGTGAATAGACGATACCATTTCTTTATGAGGAACTTTCGGCGTTGTAAATACTGCATATGTTGCTGCAGGGAAAGTACGCTTTGCAATTTCATTTGGTACATTTTCAAAGTCTGTAACTTCCATTCCGATAATATAAGTGAAGTCCCCTGTTTCTAAATTAAAATCAGTACATAATCCAAGCTCTACCCATTGGCTCGTATCTTTACGATTCGGAATCGTTGTTCCAAGATCTTTTTGTAAATATTCTTGCCAAAATGCTGGGATGTCTTGATGGTTTTTCCCTTCTTTACTTGTCGTCTTCAGTTCATAACCTGCCATTAAAAATTCTGGTTTATTTACAATACGATATTCCATTTGTATGCCTCCTAAATACGGATTTAATTTTCTTTGCTTTACATTCACTCTGTAATACATCGGTGTTTCAATTTCTTGTTTTCGATATTCACTCGGTGTCATTTGAAATAATTTCTTAAAGGCTCTCGTGAACGTTTCGTGAGATTGAAAGCCATGCTCAAACGCGATATCAATAACTTTTTCATCCGTATGAGAAAGTTGATAAGCTGCCCGGGCTAACCTCCGCTTTCGAACATACTCCATTACTGTATCACCTACTAATGCCTGAAATACACGATGAAAATGCGACTCAGAAAAACCTGCAATACGTGCTAAATTACACAGCGTCTGTTTTTCCATTACATCTTCCTCAATATAATCAATTGACCTTTGAATTTGTGTTTCATAGCTTTCCATCTCTGTTCACCCGCCTTATATGTATTATGATAAAAGAGAATCCTATCCAATTCTTGACGTTTTTTACTATAATTCCATAAAAAATTGTAACTTTTTTATATGTATTTCGTTGTTATGTATGAAGGGAGGGAAATGTAGTGAAACGCAAACAATCATTAGAAGACATTTACTCCGAGCATATGCAAGATTTATTTCGCTATCTTCTCTCCCTAACCGGAGATTCCCACTATGCGGAAGATCTCATGCAAGAAACCTTTTACCGAATGCTCGTCCATATTGATTATTATAAAGGAGAAGAAATT
This sequence comes from Bacillus sp. Root131, assembly GCF_001429475.1. Taxonomy (NCBI): domain Bacteria; kingdom Bacillati; phylum Bacillota; class Bacilli; order Caryophanales; family Bacillaceae; genus Bacillus; species Bacillus sp. Root131. The sequence continues at coordinate 73,769 of NZ_LMJQ01000006.1, read as the reverse complement.
AGGCCGTGGTTATTTACAATTGCCTACAATGCCTTTATCGATTGGTATCGTAAAGAAAAGAAATATAAAACAACAGAAGTTGCAGAATTCCATTTACCAAACGTTCCAAGTACAGAACATGCATATTTCGTAAAATTTGAGATTGCTAGTTGGTTAGAAAGTTTATCCATTCTTCCGCTCGAACGACGAAATGCCCTGCTACTACGAGATTACTATGGATTCTCCTATAAGGAAATAGCAGAAATGACTGGTCTCTCATTAGCGAAAGTGAAAATTGAATTACACAGGGGACGAAAAGAAATAAAAAGCATAAAGGAGTGATACAGATGGGCTGTACAGAATTTAAAAAACTATGGAAGAAGTATGAAACCGGAACGCTCACACATGATGAACAAGAACTGTTAGAAAGTCATATTGAGTCTTGTGAAGAGTGTGAAGCTTACTTAGATGAGCTGTTAACAAAGACAGAACCAATTAAGAAAAAGTTACCTCCAAAAGATCTTAAAATTCCTTTTTGGAGAATTAAGTGGAAACATCGTTTACAAACGTTTGGTTTTATATTATCAATTTGCATCGTTATCTATATAATCGGCGGGGTATTATCAGCCTTTTATTTTCAAGCTAATAATGATAAAAGGCTAAAAGAAATTAGAGAGGTTCCTTCGCTGGCACTTGAAGCAACTATCCCAAATAGCCGCGTTATGGGAGGCGGAACAAGTGTAGAAGCTTTTTTCCGTACAAATAGCCAATTTGATTTAGTAAGAACCGTCGGTAAAAAAGAAATGCCACTTGGTACAATAGAAACAAAAAGCTTCTTATCATCTGTAGATATCACGAAGCAAACTTGGATGAATCCGTTCTATCAACCAAAACTCTTCTTTGTTCATCCCAAAACAGAGCAGGGTGATTATTTAAAGGATTCATCAAAAAAAGTATGGGATACACTTGCAAAAGTACATGATGGAACCGTTGCAGAAGTAGCAATTTCTTTTGATAAAGCTTACACTTTAAAAGAATTAGAACCGCTTTTATATAGCATATTCGAGGCACAAGAACTCCCTCCAACTCCTGTATGGTACGCTTTAGATACAGGACAAGAAAGAAAAAATGTAGATGACTATATCCTACATGGCGGAGAAGCTATAGGGTTTCCAGAACATGTAAGATTCCTCGATAATGAAACTGACGGGCGGAAAACGCAAGAAGACAAAGTAACCGAAATGATGCGCGTCCTTTCTATCCATAAAAAAACGGTAAGCAAAATAGCAGCGCTTTCTGAGAAAGAACTAAACTTAGATAAACGTTATCAATATGTAAAGGATAACGGTGTAAAAGTATACGGAATTGTTATTACTGGCCCATCGAAAGAGTTATTAAAATTACAAAACTCCCCGCACGTACGTTATGCGACTCTTGGAGATATTGAGATTTGGAATTGGTTTGATAATTAATAAAAAAGAAGTAGCGCTCTAAAAAAGATGCGCTACTTCTTTTTTATTCCGAAATCAATTTCACATACATCCCTCTCACCGCTTTTTCATAAGCAATATCACTCATCTGTCTTATGTTTTCTGACACAACAGACGACTGAACGATTTTTCCTTCACGAAGTAACGGCGGATCAATAAGACGCACTTTATTTTTCTGATGTAAATCATAATCGTTTCTATCTTCTTTTACTTTTACATTTCGATGAACTTTGCTTAATAAAGCTTCTACTTCGGGGTCATTACATTGTTGCAATTTCGAAATAAGCTCCTCATCTTCAAGAAGAAAATCATCTGCATGAATAATCCTTTTATGAAGAGCTACCTTTAACGTTTTCGCTAACATATCATTTCCGTAAATATTCATTGGTTCCATAAAGAAATCGATTACTTCCTTGTAATACGTTTCTGTAAACCATTCTGCCATTTCGACACTTTGAACAACCATTTTCCCATCTACAGCGATGACATCTTCTAAAAAACTGTGAACTTCTTCTAAAGAAACATACCCATATGTATACATATCTCGTAATGTATAATCCACTCTGTCTGCGCATAATTCTGGTGCTGACCTTTCGAGTAACGTCCATTTCGAATCATCTAACAAAATATCTTCATAGTTATAACCATACTTCGCAAGAATCGCTGGAATTTCTGAGTTTTTCACAACAGAACTAAATATCTCTTCATGATAACTTTCATCTTCATTATCAAAAACGTAATCAATCACATGGGAAAAAGCAGTATGCGATACGTCATGCAGTAAACTAGCAATCTGTTCTTTTACTGAACCACCTAATTTTTTAACTAATAACATAACACCAACTGAATGATCAAAGCGCGTTACATTCCATTTCTCGTTCATTAAGTAACTTGCGCCATTTTGATGAATACCTTTTAGCCTTTGCATAGACTTACTTGAAATTAATTCTTCTACTACTTGATCCACTTCAAATTCTCCGTATAGTACATCTGATATGATCACTTACAATCCCCCTTTATTTTGATCGAGTCTTATAATCTTATCTCTTTTATGAAATTAGCACCAACATAAATATTTATTGTTATTTGTTTTTATTAAAAAAAATAGAGAGCCATCAGCTCTCTATTTCATAACCCCTATTCAAATGTAACTTCTACCTGCACAATCTCCGACCTACTACCAAGTCTAAGCGGTGGTCCCCAAAACCCAAATCCAGAAGAAACAATTGCGTGGAACGCGCCTTTTTGTGCGTATCCCCAGTCTAGCTCGTACATTCTTCTCGTTACAATATGATTGGGCGCCATTTGTCCGCGGTGCGTATGACCGGATAATAATAAATCTACACCTGCCGCTGCTGCTTGTTTCAACTCAAATGGCTGGTGATCCATTGCGATAACAGGCATCGATTTATCTACCGTACTCATTAATTGTTCAAAGCTTTGACGATCTCGCTCTGTTTTATCTCTTCTTCCAACGAGATAAAAGTCATCTTCAATTGTAATTACTTCATCTAAAAGAATACGAATATCAATCTTATCCATCTCTTGTAAAAACTCTGGAACCGCTCTACCGTAGTATTCATGGTTTCCTAATACGCCATATACGCCTAATGGTGCTTTCATTTGTTTCATGATTGGTCCCATATTCTTTTGAATGAACACACCTGGATGATCATCGATAATATCACCTGGCAGTAAAATAATATCAGGTTCCATCTCATTTACATGACGAACAAGTCTTTTTAAATGCGAAACGCCAGACAGTTTACCGAAATGCATATCAGAAGCCATCGCAATGCGTAAACTTTTACGCCCCTCTACCTTTTTCGGTATGTGCACCTCGTACTTTCTTACTACCGGACTATACGCATTAAATACTCCATACGCAAAGATAAAGATAAATGCAGCTATCACAGCCGCCCCTGTCCAAATAATTGCCGCTTCTTTCTCTGCTGAAAACTGTAAAAGAAAGACCATAATATTAGCTAATGGCAACAACATAAGCGCATATTGTATAACTGCAAACCAAATCGAACCTATCGTTCGCAGAAATGGCAGAAACTTAAACACTTGCACGAGAATGTACGCATATGAAATAAATCCGACTACGAAAGCGTAATATCCCCAAGATTCCCAGCCAAATACCGCATGAAGCCAAACCCAGCCGTTCCAGCCAATGTAAAACATAAGTAGTGTGTATATAATTAATATCGTAAATATATTGAGATAACGAAGATTCTTCACAGCCAGCCTCCTTATTGATTTCTTCTATTATAACTTGTTATGCACTTATAACGTAAATATTAAGCACTTCGCTCATCATAGTAAAAACCTATAGTTGTTAGACTTGTATCTAACAACTATAGGCACCATTTATATCAACATTGTTTTTACAAATGCTCTTTATAAAAACTTGTTAATTTTTCAACTGCAATTCTTACTGGTTCTGGTTGATCGTATAAATCGTAATGACTCACACCTTCCACAACAAGTAAATCTTTTTTCTCTGAAGCTGCTTTCTCATACAGCTCATGACCATCTTTATAAGAACCAAATGCACCTTGCTTACTGCCGACAATAATTTGCAGCGGCTGCGTTAATAACGTATCTGCTAAATGGAACGCATCAAAACCAATTACCGATCCCATACTCGTAAAGTTTAACTTATTTGGAGAGTTAACACTTTGCCCTCGCGGCGTTGTGTAATACTCAACTGCTTCTACAATATCTATATCGGTCATACCCGCTGCTACTAACTCTTCCTGATTTTTAGGAATCCAATTTGTAATCATTTCCTCTGCTCCGCGTACTTCAGCAGTACGTTGTTTACCAATTGCCTCTAACACACCAATCGGGTTAGACTCACGATTTAAACGACCGATATTTGCACCAACAACTGTACCAACCGCTTTAATGCGGCGCTCTGTCATCGCAGCATTTACCGCATAACCACCGCCTGCACAAACACCTAACACACCGATACGTTCTTCATCTATATAAGGAAGAGTAGTTAAATAATCTACTGCTGAGCGAATATCCTCAACTCGCGCAGCTGGCTCTTCAATATATCTCGGTGTACCTTCACTTTCACCTTGATATGACGCATCAAACGCAAGCGTTACATATCCTTGTTCCGCTAACTTCTCGGCATACAATCCTGCTGTTTGATCTTTACAGCTACTACCTGGATGCACACAAACAATCGATGGATTTTGTTTCTTTTCCTCAGCACCTTCAGGAATGTTCAAAATACCTGTAACTTGTAAACCTCTTGCATAAAATCTTATATTTTCCTTCGTAACTGCCATATATAAAACCGCCCTTATCTTATTATTATTATTTTTACACTTGTGAGAGTTATTACTCGTGTGTATATTTATAATAAAATGAGTAGAACCTTGTTTCAATGACCACATTTACGCATTTGGGTGATAATACACACATAAAGAAATATGTGTATCAACAACGGAGGAACACGATATGGAGAAAATCGATAGAAGAATTATAAAATCACAAAACGCCATTCAATCGGCATTTATAGAAATGTTAATTACAGATGGATTTGATGAAATTACAGTTAAAAACATTACCGAAAAAGCAAACATCGGAAGAAAAACGTTTTACTTACACTATCTAGATAAGTACAATTTATTAGATAAAATTGTGGACGATCATTTAGACCAATTAAAAGAAATATGCTACGAGAAGCAAAACAAAGAATTTATAGAAGGAACAATCATATGGTTTGAATACTTCAAAGAACACAAACCATTTTTTGCGGCACTATTTAGAAGTAACAGCACCTTATCATTTCAAAAAAAATTACTAACTTTCATCATGGGTGAAATAGAGAAAAAGTTAAATACAGACACATCAGTAAATAAAAACATCGATAAACATATCATCTTAAAATTTTTAGGAACAGCTGTAATGGGCATTTTAGAGTCTTACGTGTTGGATGAAATTGATAGTGATGTTGCGTTTGTTGCGACGCAAGTTGGAGAATTGATTAGGAGGAATATATGAAATGAAACTTTAATCAGTGGGGATTTATTCATCCCCCACCTAACTTCTTTGCTTTCGCTGCATTTTGAGGTGGGGGTCTTACTGCCCAGCAAATAGCGGGATAAAATAAAATCACATCAATTTCCTTAATAAGGATTGATAAAATGCTATTATCGTTATCCTTCAAAACTCATCTATGCAATTATGCATAACCATCCATTCCGTTTTATTTTCATGTTACGATATAAATGTAATACGACATATATCGACAAAGATAAAAGGAAGTGATTGTATGAAACGTTCTAAAACATACTTAAAATGTTTAGCATTATCCGCTGTTTTTGCTAGTAGCGCTGTAACTCTTTCAACACCTGCTGCTTATGCTCAAACAACATCGCAAGTTGTAACAGATATCGGACAAAACGCAAAAACACATACGAGCTATAATACATTTAATAATGATCAAGCTGATAATATGACAATGTCTTTAAAGGTAACTTTTATCGATGACCCAAGCGCTGATAAACAGATTGCCGTTATTAATACAACTGGTAGTTTTCTAAAAGCAAATCCTACTATAAGTGATGCACCTATTGATAACTACCCAATCCCTGGCGCTAGTGCAACATTACGTTATCCTTCACAATATGATGTTGCATTTAACCTTCAAGATAACAGCGCTCGTTTCTTTAACGTAGCACCTACAAATGCTGTAGAAGAAACGACTGTAACATCTAGCGTATCTTATCAACTTGGTGGCTCTGTTAAAGCTTCTGTAACGCCTAATGGCCCTAGCGGTGAAGCTGGTGCAACTGGTCAAGTCACTTGGTCTGACTCTGTAAGCTATAAACAAACTAGTTATAAAACAAATTTAATTGACCAAACAAACAAAAACGTAAAGTGGAACGTATTCTTTAACGGATATAACAATCAAAACTGGGGTATTTACACACGTGACTCCTATCATTCTTTATATGGAAACCAACTTTTCATGTACTCTCGCACATACCTATATGAATCTGATGCAAAAGGTAATTTAATACCGATGGATCAACTTCCAGCGCTAACAAATAGCGGTTTCTCTCCTGGTATGATCGCTGTTGTTATCTCTGAAAAAAATACAGATCAATCTAACTTACAAGTCGCTTATACAAAACACGCCGACGATTACCAACTTCGTCCAGGCTACACATTCGGAACTGCAAACTGGGTTGGAAACAACGTAAAAGACGTTGATCAAAAAACATTTAATAAATTGTTCACACTAGATTGGAAGAATAAGAAATTAGTAGAGAAAAAATAAAGTAAAAAAAACGAAGGGCTATTTAAACTCTTCGTTTTTTTACTTATTCATAATAAGATCCCGCGAGTAATACCGTCGCTATGAAATTCTATGATATATTTTTAGGCATCTCTTCACCTTTATTTTGAAAAGCATCCATTAAAATATCAATGCTTTCGTCACTTATAATCAATTTATCCCCTTTTATTTCCTTTTTATAAAAAGACATATTTCCTCTCCTTTACTCTCTTATACATATCCCTTGAAGACTCTCTTTTTCTTTCTATCACACTAAAACACGTACCACTTCTTCTAATAATAAACCCAACCATTCATCCAATTTGTTTCAAAACACTCTAATACATTCAGCCTTCTTTCCATAGTACTATTTCAAGATCATACTCATTCTTTAGAAAAGTAAAACCACTTCTCATAGATTCATCTACTACAATAAGGCTAGAATAAATTAATGATCTTTGAGCATCATCATATCCAATGAAATGTAATACTTCTTTTGTATATAACATGAAATCTTCTAATTCTAATTGCACACCAAAGTCCCAATTTTCATGTGCATACCATAGAATAATCTTCTTAGACAATAAACTAGTTAATTCACGTTCAAATTCTTTTATTTCATTGATAACTTGTTCAGCATTTAATTTACTCATAACTTTGATAGGATTCGGTGCTTCATCAATTAAAAAGTTTACTAATGAAGCAATTTTCTTCCCGCTAATAATCTCAAATTCTTTTATAGACGGACATAACATTAAAAACTATTCTCTAGTAGCCTTTTCCTCGACCTTTTCTCTTAACATTGCTATTTTCTTTAAACGTTCATTCACATTTATCACCTCATACATTCAGTAAATTAACATAATAAAGCGTATCATCCGTTTGAAAATACATAACCGATCCACAGCTATAATAATTAACAAATTGAATCGGCTCTCCAAAATGTTCATAGTACTTTTTCTGAATGTCACTTAATTTATCTTTTCGAAAAAAATTCATTTATGCTCTACAACCCTCTTTCTACTATACAACCTTGTTATTAAAGATAGATTTCTTCTTTCCAACTACTGGATTTAGATTGAACTACTATTAGATTTTCACTTTCCCATTTTAATGTCCCTAAGAATCTAGAATATACTATTTCATTCCCTACCTCTTCCACCAATAGTTGATCTCGAATCTTTAATCCCTTTTCATCATACACTTCACATCGTAGCTGGAAACCTTTAACACGATGAATTCCTTTTAATATCGCTATCTTCTTACGGCTTGGGCTTTTCTTAGGTGTCTTCCCAACTAAAAATATTCCTTCATAGTTTTGCTTCACAATTTCATCTAAAGATTCCTCTATATACCTTTTAACAACAGATGATGAAAGAGTAGAGTTTTCTTCAAGTCCAAGGACAACATATTGGCGTACTAATTTGCAAAACTCTTTGTATTTCTCTTCAACTGAATTTAATGCTAAAAAATCCATAAAATCATATGGAACATATATACGAATTTCACCCAAAGCTCTATTCACTTCATATGAAATATCAGTGTTTTCGTTAGCTAAACAAAAGACAGTTACTTTTTCAATCTCTCTTAATCCCATCTCAAACTCGCTAACTTTCTTTGAGAAAATCAGCTCGAAAATTCTAATTTCATGTACAAGCAAATAATGTTTTTTAGGACGTTTTTTTCCAATCGTAAAACTTTACTTCAAGCAATATAATTCACTCCTTTAAATTTATCACCATGCATCGGGGACCTATGATACCTTTTATTAATTTATTAAACTGTACTCCTTATTCATTTTACCTTATCTATATTTTTCATATGCTCTACTCACAATGCACGCGGTGACATAACAGCCATAAATACATCACTTCTCTCACCTGGTGCCATATACATTCCTTCTGCATCTAAATATTCAATCGAAAAGGCTGCTAGCTCATACGCCATTTCTTGAACGCATTCAAAAAGTGGATTTATAAAAACCTCACTTCCTGTAATCTTTTGTAAATCTTTCAAACAGTTAGACTTACTTCTTGCATAATCAGCCACATTCTCATTAGCCCAAGACCACATCCAACTGTTACTCTTTCCAGACCAAGACCCTATAAAAACAACACTAAATTCAAGTAACACTTGACCATTTTTTTTAAACTGTAATATACATTGATCTTGATCATACCAATACTCATCAAAGTTATAGATATTATAATCTGAAATGAATTTTTGCTGTTTACTTTCTAATTTGTCATAACACATAACAAGATAATTTTCGAATTGTTCATCCGTCATTGCCAATTATCACACGCTCCCTTCCTTCAAGATCTCCGCTACAAACAATATATCTTATATCTTACTCTCTCAAAACCTATATAAAGTGAAACTTTAATTAGCCCTTACCAATCGGGCTTTTACCAATAGCCCCCCGCCCACATATCATATACGTTTCTATCACTAAGATATCTTAATATATACAAAGAAAGAAGAACTTATATAAGCCCTTCTTTCCATAAATAGTTTCTTTACTCCGTCTAATTTATTTTATCACTATAAATAAATTCAACATTACACAAATGCACCCCAACCATCTGTATATCCACCAAACTCTTCACCCAGTTTATTCAATTCCTTTTGCATCTTTACGATATCCTCATAAACTAAGTACATCTCTTTAGAACAAGTACATGTCCAATCTTCAAATTCTTCATTATAATCTAATTCACAATTTAAGCCCAGCTCTTGTAGTCTGCCAATTATTTTTTCTCCATTACCTTGATCAGGAATTGCAATAAAGAAATCTACTATATGTTTTTTATTAAAATCTATACCTTGCTTGTATAACATATTTAATACTTGTCCATCTTCATCTTTTGGGAATTTCATTATTTCTCTCCTCTTTCTACAGCATATAATAAACCTTCATTTGGAACAAAAAATATTCCATTACTTAAAGTCCTCTTTACCCGTTATTTTTAAGTTTTTTCCATTCTGTATACCTAATATCAATTACTTCTTTTAATTTAAAGTAATTTTCCCAAGTATCTTGCACTTGATATAATGTATCACACTCTAAAAATACATCATCATAATCATCTAAATATAAACCTTTTTCAAAATCAAAATAATCTATTGCAAATTGATTCCCTTCATCATTTAACATGTCATCGCTTAAAACCCCATCCCAGAACATATAAACTTGAGTTCCAGTCATTTTTCTAAGCTTAAATTTATTAATTTCCTCTTCAGTCTCTTCTAAAAATTCATCACTAAATAAATTATTATCAATAATCCAACCTAAGAACATTCCAGTATGTACAAATGCTTGCTCCATCGGTAGTTCTTGTGGGAAATCTCCTTCATAATGATATTTAGCTTTATCGTAAATTATCGTTTGGAACAAAATTCTCACTCCTATTTCACATAATATAATTGAACTCAAATAAATTAAATTAATAAAAAGCGTCTCTCTAGCATTTTATAATAATACTTCTTTTTCATAATCGAAATAATGGTTCTTAATCATTTAATTTATAAAAATAAATAATTCTTTGATAGACTCTTTAAAAAGGTAAGTTGACTAAACTCTGTGGGGGTTTTGCTATCAAAGGCTAAGTCTATCGCTACTGCTCAAGGTTACAGTGCACCATCATCACTCGCAGGCACTAAAATTCGATATGGACTTTCCAGCATTATAAAACCTGTAAATAAAAACCCCTATAAGTTACATTCGAAGTTTATGTCTAATCATAAAAACGTCGAATGTTTCCTTCTAGGGGCTACTAATATTTATAATTAATAGAAAATCTAGAGTTTAATGTTTTTCCAGCCAGAAAAACCAGATATAAACAATTAACCCCACTATACTCACGAAAATGAATAACTAACCTGGTTTATCCTAGATTCATATTAGAAAGAAAGTTTTCAAATAACTCCAATTCAAATTTATCCCTCGTCTTTAAATACTCTTTCTTTTTCTCAATGATTTGTTCTAACATCTCTTCTTTATTTAATAACAAGGCTAATCCAATAGCATTTTGTGCTCGAGCCCCATCAAATATTGTCCCTATTAATCCAGCCTCATCATCATCTCTTACACATAAATCAAATACATTTTCCACATCTACATACTTATCAATATATGGAATGAAGTATTCCTTAACTTCTTTTAAAATATCCATAGTAACAGGTAAAATATCTTCTTCCTTTTCAACACGCCACCTTTTTTGCTCCCTATGGACTAAATTCCCTAACTCAACCCCAATCGTATAGGTTTCCTTTTTCTCTTTAATTGTTAAACCTTCATCCCATTGATTTTTCATATTTTCTAATTCGTCAAACCGAATTCCCACATCCACCGTCACATGAAAATCTTCTGGGTGATTGATAAAGGCTAAATGTATACTGATTTTTCCTTTATCAAATTTTTTCACCAGGTCTTGTTGTGTAGTTCTAGTCTTATAACCTTTTTCTTTTAATGCTTCACCTAGACCTTGCAATAACTTTAATTTTAGTTCTTTTTTATTCATAATAACTATCCTCCTTACTTAGGGGTGACAACAACGGTTCGTATTTTACGAACTTGGTCTTTCAATCTACGAGGGGCATTCTTCCCTATAATCTTTCCTCCCTGTTTCCTCATTAGCTTATCCTTTTTTAACTGCATCGCAGTTCTTCTAGCATTACCAGCTTTAACTTCTACCGCCAGTAATTTGCCACGAGGTGTTCTAACTAAATGATCAACCCTTCTAATACCTTTAGAAGTACGAACACTAACTTGACTTCCTAATACATCATATCCCTTTTTCTTTAATGCCGATTTTGCAAGTTCCTCAGCCCTTGCTCCTGCTCTTTTATTAGCTGCTAATGTAGCTCTTTTTTTCGCTTTTCTTGCTGCTTGTTTTGCTGCTTGTTTTGCTGCATAACGTGCTATATGAGGGGCAGCCATCCTTGCACCCGCTATTACAAGTGGAGCAACAGGTATATTACCATCTGGATCTATCAACATTACTGGATTATTATCTACATACGTATACCCATTCATTGTAACCGGATCATCTTCATCACCTGGATCAGGATCCACCGATAAGAACACCGCATGATCTGGATTATAGTAACGGGCAATTAAATAATACATGCCAATTTCTTTATCATACATGTATCCCGCATATCCAAATGGATTCTCTGTCGCGATACCTTTTGTATCACTCTTTAATACGTTACCCCACGAATCATATTCATACGTTGCTACAACTTCTCTATTTTGATCTGTCATCGCAATGACATCACCACGAGGGTTGTAGTGGTAGTATAACGTTTGTCCTTTTGATTTCATCGCTAGACGCGCGCCACTTGTTGAGTATACATATTGACGAAGAACATTTCCACTACCATCTGTCTCATATAATGGGTTAATGCTGTCTCCATCATAGAAATAACGTGTTACTTGACCATTTACACTCTTTTCAATACGACGATTATCCTCGTCATACTTATAAGTTGCGAATGCATTGCTTTCACCTTGTTTTGTAATCGCTACAAGTTGGTCATCTTCATTCCATGTATACTTGTACTTTCCATCAGATGTACGATTGCCATTCGCATCATACGTTAACGATTCGTTTCCGAATTTTACAAGCTGATTTCCTTCATTGAATGTTGCCGCTATAGATTTTGTTTCTTTTCCATTCTCTACAACTTTCACACTTGTACGGTTTCCAAATCCATCATATGTGTATGATTTAGTTGTTCCGTTTGGTAGTGCTTCATTTAATAATTGGTTAATCGGGTCATATACAAAGTTTGTTTCTGTTACTTTTCCGCCCGCACCTTCATGTTTAATCTTCGTATTGAAGTTTAAAGATAAATACATTTAACAATTGATAAAATAAGACAAGGGCTTTTTTGGAATCATCGGTTAAACTTGCAATTTAGTTGAAGAAGGCACAAACTGATGATGCGGAAAAACGTAGTATATAGAAGACTATGTAAGGAGTTTTTCATATGATTGATAACAGAATTTCGAAAGATTATGACCATGAAATAGATGATTCTTTAAAAGAAATTACAGATACAACCATCTTACTTAATTTTCAAAAAGCGATTGTAAGTTTATATCCTCATCTAATACCAATTCATGCTTTTGCCTATGACGCATGGGATGATATTGTAATGCCATTGTTTTATGAAATGGTATATAAAACCTTTGCTTTTAAATACGGGATAGATATTAACTTTAAAGAAACTCATACCTATATGTTTTCGCTTAATAGTTATAAAGGGATACATCACATCGAGTGTGTTCCAAAGTGCACGACATTTAAGATTTATATTAACGAAGAATGGATTGAAATGGATAATAAAAGTTTGAAAGAAAATGTATTTGTATTTAAGTCATTTGGGGATGGATTGCATTTTCTAACTGGTGGAATTGAAATTGCAGATGCTTATCGTGTAGGATTTGACCTTGTTGAGGTTGATATTGTTTCTACCATAACAGGTCTTCCATCTAAAACAAGTATTTTTATTGATAAAGAGCATGTAGACTTTGTGTTTGTTGCAGAAACATATGATACAAATATCCAAAATTAAAAATTTCATGTAAGAAAGTAGGAAGAATATCTTCATTACTACTAGTACCAAATAGTTATTTGAACACGCTCCGCTATTATATATACAAACTTCCTACTACATTTCATATGAGAAAAAGTTATTACGATAAACAAAGAAAAGGTCTCCTAAAATATCTTTTAGGGGACCTTTTCTTCATTACACTTGCATCGCTTTCTCTCTCAATGCTCTTCTTAACAATTTACCCGTCGTATTCTTCGGTAATTCTATTAAAAACTCAATGCTTTTCGGCACTTTATATTTCGCTAAATGTAACGTACAGTAATGCATTAGTTCTTCTTCTGTTACGTTTGCTTGCTTCAAAACGACGTACGCTCGCACAGCTTCTCCTAAGTTTTCATCAGGAACACCGATTACAACAACTTCAGCTACTGATTGGTGCGTATATAATACTTCTTCTACTTCACGAGGATATACGTTATAACCGCCAACTAGGACGATATCTTTTTTACGATCAACGATATAGAAGTAACCTTCTTCATCCATTTTCGCTAAGTCACCTGTATATAGCCAGCCGTCTTTCAATGTCGCAGCTGTATCTTCTGGTGCATTATAGTATCCTTTCATAACGTTAGGTCCGCGAACGATTAATTCGCCGACTGCGCCGACAGGTACTTCTTCCCCAAGTTCATTTACAATTTTATTTTCTACATGCCAAATATTTGTGCCAATTGATCCTGGTTTACGAGGACGATCTAGCGGGTTGAAACAAGTAACTGGTGATGCTTCTGATAAACCGTATCCTTCTGAAACAATAACGTTAAAACGTTTTTCAAAGTTTTGCAGAAGAGCAACAGGCATCGATGCACCACCGGAAATACAAAGGCGAAGCGTCTTCACATCTTCTGCGCTTGCTTCTTCAAATAAATATAAATAATTGTACATCGTCGGTACGCCAGCAAAGATCGTTGGTTCGTACGTACGACAAATACGGAATACTTCTTTCGGACTAAATTTCGGTAACATTAAAATCGTTGCTCCGTTCACAATCGGTGCATTTACCGCAACTGTTAAACAGAATACATGGAACATTGGCAGTGCCGCAACGACGCGATCGTCAGCAGTAAATTGTAAATAAGACGCAACATCATTCGCATTACTATATAAATTTTTATGTGTGAGCATAGCGCCTTTCGGTTTTCCAGTTGTACCTGAAGTGTATAGGATAACCGCTACATCCTCTTCATCTAGTTCAGGGCCTTCGTATTGTAAATCTCCAGCCCCCACAAAACTAGTAAACGTTTTCATTTTTTCGGTTTCTGTATGGTTAAAATCTGATGAGGTTTCGCATATGATGATGTTTTCTAATGAAGGAAGTCTTGTTGTAAGAGATTGTATAACAGGTAGAAAGACGTCGAGTACGATGATTGTTTTTACATCTCCATTTTGTAAAATGTAATGCATTTCGTCTGCTGTATAAATTGGATTAACTGGAATAACAGTTGCTCCGGCTTTCATTGTTCCGTATAAACCGACCAAAAAATGTGGTGAGTTCCCAACAACTAATGCGACATTGTCCCCTTTTCCAATGCCCATTTCTGCTAAATTGCTAGAAAACCTTGTGACCATTTTGTTTAATTGGTCATATGAGACCGACTGATCCATAAATATATAAGCCGGTTTTTCCCCCTTCTTTTTTGCCGTTTCAGCCAAAGATTGAACGAGATTCACAAAAACCCCACCTTTATAAAATTTAGAATATTTAAAAATTCTAAATTAATTATATTAAAAGAAAATTAAAGTGGCAAGTGATATTCTATTAACTGCATATAGACAGATCACCTTCTCTTAGTTTAATTTGGAAAAATAAGGGGATTTTATTTACAAGTAATTTATAACACTAGACCAAAAATCATTTTAGGATAATATGCACTCATCTTTTTTCTAAGATTTTCAAGTTCCTCTTTATTTAAGCTCGTATACTCCCCATACAAATTCAAAACGTCCGCTCCATTTTCATGAAAATACACGGTAACATATAACGTCGGTAACCCTTTGTTGTTTTCATCTATTGATAAGACGACATCTGGCGTTTTATTAACAGTGCTGAATGTTTCATTTCTTTTCCACTTCTTATTTTGAAACATGTCTTGTATATCATGTATCTTTCGTTTGTTATCTGTATGCGTAAAATATATAACATTATCCTCCGCTGGTTTTCCGATAGACAAAATTGTACGACTTGAGGGCGATCCACTGTTACACGCTGTCATTCCGATGACAAAGCTGAGTAATAATACAACGTACATTACCCTTTTCATATCAATCCGCCTCCTTTTGAATATATATATTCCTTTATAAGAGGCAGATGTCCTGTGATTTTATGGTGAATGAAATTATATCCGCGATTTTTCGAATATATCGACTTACCGAAAAAACGCGACAATCTACGCAAAAAAAGAGGCTGCCCGTTATGGCAGCCTCCCTCATTTTTAGAAGAATAAATGTAAGAAATCTTCAGTTGTAATGTTACCGAAGTAGCGTGCGATATCTACGCCTTCTAAAGCTGCAGTGAATGTATCTTTATCGAACTGAACGCCTGTTAGACGCTCTTCGATATCATGAACATCTAGTGAACCGAAGAAGTCGCCGTAAATTTTGCATTCTGTTACTGTTCCTTTTTTCACTTCCAGACGAACGTCAACTTGTCCAACTGGGAAGCGGTGTGAATGTTGTAAGTTGAACTTCGGTGATTTTCCGTAGTTCCAGTCCCAATTGCGGTAGCGCTCTTCAGAAAGTTTATGGATTTCTTTCCAATCCTCTTCTGTTAATTCATACGTTGGGATTTCTGTTTCTCCTTCGAAAATTGTTTCTAGAAGAAGTTGTCTAAACTCTTCTGTCGTCATTTCTTCGTTTAGGAACTCTGTAATGTTCGCAACGCGGCTACGGATTGATTTAATTCCTTTTGATTGGATCTTATCCATTTTTACTTTCAGTGCTGATACGACGTGATCGATTTCAGAGTCAAATAGTAACGTACCGTGACTGAACATACGACCTTTCGTTGAGAACTGCGCGTTACCTGAAATTTTTCTTCCTTCAGCTAAAATGTCGTTACGACCACTTAGTTCTGCATTTACACCTAATTTACCAAGCGCTTTCGTTACAGGCTCTGTGAATTTTTTGAAGTTGCTGAAACTATCTCCATCATCTTTCGTGATAAAGCTGAAGTTTAAGTTTCCTAAATCATGATATACTGCGCCTCCGCCTGATAGACGACGAACGACATGAATACCTTTTTCTTTTACGTAATCTGCATTAATTTCTTCTACTGTGTTTTGGTTTTTACCAATGATAATCGAAGGTTCGTTAATGTAGAACAGTAAATATGTTTCGTTAATATCTAAATTTTTCACACAATATTCTTCAATCGCTAAGTTTATTCTAGGATCTGTAATTCCTTTATTATCAATAAATAACATCGTATCACCTCATGAGTTCCATACGTAGCCACTATGCGCTAGCGTAATATGGCCACTGAAAATTTGTTTTGCTTCTGTTACTAAATTAGATGGGTTTCCTGTATGCGGTAAGTGCGTTAATAAAAGTTCTTTTACATTCGCATCTTTTGCAATACTTGCTACTTCTGTACTATTCATATGCCCTGCTTTTGCAGCCTCTTGATGTGCATACATATTACACTCACAAATGAAAAGATCAGCATCTTTCGTGAATGGAATGAATTCAGGAATATAACTTGAATCAGCGCTGTATACTACAGCACCATCTCCAGCTGTAATACGCATCGCAAAGCATGTAACAGGATGAACAGTTTTTAAGAACGAAATCGAGAACGGTCCAACTTGAAGTGTTTCTTCTGGATTGTACGCGATTCCTTTCGTATGTGGTTCATGTGTTAAAGAATGGAATCCATTCTCGTCAAACGTATGACCGTATATTGGTAATTCCGGTAGTTGCCTTGTTGTTGCACTCGTAATTAATCTCGCATATTGCAATACCCCAATGTCCGCAACATGATCGTGATGATAGTGTGACAGTACAACTGCATCTATATCAGATGGTGTTATATATTTTTGAAGCTGTGCTAGTACACCACTACCACAGTCTACAAGTAAACGAAAACCATCGTGTTCAAACAAATACCCCGACGTTGCTTCTCCCGCTTCTGGAAATCCGCCCCAAAAGCCGACAACAGTCATTTTCATATGTATCCATCCTTTCTAAAACCGAGTAGGAATGCATGTTTCACTTACATTCTACATTGTTAACTATAATCCATTTCCTAAACTTTTTCATTAATTTTCAATTTTGTTATAAAACAGTTGTTGACTTTTATTTTTTGTACTAATACAATAATAGTAAGAAATGGAAATGGAGGGATTGACATGATCGATCAACCAATGGAGTTTTTCAGAAATTTACCGACGAAAACTTGTGCGCACTGTGGGAAAGAAATTGATGAGCAACACGAAGCATACCATAACAAATGTGATGACTGCGTTCACGAAGAATAGTAGTTTATGAACATAAAAAAACCTAGCAGACATAGTCTACTAGGCTAATAACATCGTATCCTTCTTCATCGTTGAACCTTTCACCAAGAGCTCCAGTTCAAACTCATACAATTCTTTTTGTCGATAATTTTTCGTATGGATTTTATCCATCATCAGGTCGACAACTTTTCGGGCCATCTCATCGATTGGCTGTTCAATTGTCGTAATACCTGGCTCTGTAATCTGTGATAATATTTGATTATCAAAACCGATAACAGCGAGATCATCTGGAATGCTCCAGTTATGGTGCTTCGCCTCTGAGATAATTCCAGCTGCTACCTCATCGCCTCCTGCCAAAATCGCGGTAGGATTTTTTTTGTCCTTTAATACTTCATGGAATATTCGTTTTCCATCCTCCCAAGAGAAAGCGTTTTCAAGAAAATCAATCGCTTCTACTTGGCGGCTCTTCTCAGTTATTGCACGTAAAAAGCCCATTTTTCGCTGCTGGCTAACTAATTTGGTTTCGTTACCACGGCAAAAAATAAGATTGCGATATCCTTGATCTAACACATGCTTCGCAGCTATGTATGCTCCTTGCGCATGATCAAACTTCACTGTTGGAATATTTGCTTCCTCAATATATTCATTACATAACACGATTGGACCGTGCTGTAAGTATGGCTCTACATCTTCCCACGGATTTTCTAGTGAACATAGAATAATCCCATCTACTTGTTTCGTAGATAATAATTGTAAATACTCCATCTCTTTTTCAGGTAAATATCTTGTTTGACAAATAATCAGTTTATATTTATGTTCAGAAGCTGCAATCTCGATTGCTTCAATAAATCTACTGAAAAAAGGATTTGTAATCCTTGGAACTAGCACCGCAATTGTTTCCGTTTTTTGTTTACGAAGCCTTCTCGCCGCAGAATTAGGAACAAAGCCTAAATGCTTCATTGCTAATTGAACCCTTTTTTTCTTCTCATCTGAAACATATGGATGATTATTAATCACCCTAGAAACCGTTGTCCTTGATAACCCCGCTAATTTCGCCACGTCCTCTATAGTCGACACGAAATTCTCCCCCTTTGCATGAAAACGTTTTCTTAAATTGATTATATAGTATATTATTGGAAACTGCAATATCGGTTGTTATGATTTTACTATATTAATATTATACATAGGTAAAAGTCTGTTAATGGAGGGGCAATATACTGCTTTTAGACATTTACGGTAGGTACATTCCTTTTCTTAATACCATATATCCTTTATTCAATATAAAAGCCCATCAATACATCGTCTCCATATGATCCATCTTCATACTTTATTTGCTTTCGTTGTCTCCCTTCTTCTACAAAACCCATACGTTTGTACACTTTAATTGCCCGATCATTAACAGAAACTACACCTAAGCAAATTTTCTCTAAACCTTTCTGCCCTTTAGCCCAACTAATAAGAAATTCAATTAATTTCGTGCCGATGCCTTGATTACAATACGCCTCTTTAATCCCCATTCCCATTGTGCCTGCGTGTTGTAACCGTTCTAGTTCATATCGGTTGAAAAGTAAAAAGCCAACTACCTTCCTATCTACTTCATACACGATATAGAGATTACCTTTCTCATTGCTTTTCCGTATCTTTTCTCTTTCTGCATTACTATCATTCGGTAACTTCTTTGGGGATACTATGAAAAATTTTGTAGTAGTTTCCGATAATATAATTTCTTTTCTAATATTCATAATTGCTTCTGCATCAGTCTCTTTTACTAACCGTATCATTGAATCACCTCGTACTTTTTCTTTTTAAAAATAATATTAAAACTATAAAACGTCCAATATGCAATATTACATATTGAGAATCTTTTTACTCTTGATACAATATTCATAAATAAAAATAAAAGGAATATATGGAATGAACCCTATCTTAACAGATGCAAAACAACTATTACATAAAGAAGAAAAAATTTTATCTACTTTAAAATGTTCACTTACTGGCTATATGATTACGCATAAAGTCCCGTATCCTGGCATGTTACTTGCTACTAATCAAAGACTTCTCTTTTTTAGCCAATATAAAAACACATTCATTGCCGAATTTGATTATGAAAAAATTCTATCCATAGAAACGAAGAGAAGAATCTTTGACAAAAAAATAATATTTTACTATGAAGATGAATATATAACGCTTGGATACATTACAAGTTCGAATGTTGAAGCGTTCATAGACTTACTACAAAGAAACAGCAAGACTAGCACAGGCTTATAATCAGCGGGGATCCCCTCGCGGATTCATTATTTTAACTCCTCCCACTTCGTCCAAACTTCTCTCCCGTTTATACGGTACATACTATCCTCTCTATCCATAAACCTATGTACAATAAATTCACGTCTAATTGTACAAAAATCATCATGATATTGTTTTATAAATGTATTAATTTCTTTTTCTGTATATTGATTTTCAGCATTTAACTTGCTAATTAAATGCTCTAACAATACTAATTTTTTCTTCTTTTGACCTGGAATCGATTTTAAACGATTCTCTTTATCAAAAAAGTTACGAATGGTCGTATCACGGAATTTCATCTCACTTTCAGTCATTTTTTATCCTCCATCGGTTTTTATACAATAAAATTTATCGTTTATCTTTACTATCCTTCTTCATTCTTTCACTTACAACATCCATAAAGTAATATCCACTAATTAGCACATAGTAAAATAAAAGTATCCCTAGTATATCTTTCATACTCGTATATTCTTTTTTCTGAAACAAGATAGGTGAAAGAGAGAAAACGAGAAAGAAGATTAATGGATATAAGATAAAATAGTAAGTAGGATTGCCTTTCATCATATCAACTCCTCTACCCTATGTTTCTCTGTAAATTGTTGTAATTCCTTTTCTTTCGTTTCTATAGCTTTTAGAAAGATTTATAGATGAACCAAGGAAAAGATGCCCTCTATTAAAATAAAAAAGCACCAAAAAGGTGCTTTTTTTACGCTTCAACCGATTGATTTTCAGCAACATTTTTAAATTGTCGTTTGTGCATCAAAGTTAAGGAGGCGATTGTTCCAAGTGATAATACAACGATAAAGATCATGAGCATTCCTATGTTTTGCCACATGAAGTTAAAGTCTCCGCTTGATACGACTGCTTTCAATCCTGATACAGAGTATGTCATCGGTAACCAAGCATTAAATGGTTGTAAAAACTTCGGAATTAACTCTAACGGGAATGTTCCAGCACTTGTTGTAAGCTGAATAATTAATGTGATGATGGCGATGAAACGCCCTGCATCACCGAATGCTGTTACTAAACATTGAATTAATGCAATAAACGCTAAACTTGTAACGATGCTAAAGAGTATGAAGTACGGAATACTTTGTACTTCTACACCTAATCCGAACAGTAATATAACATCTGCTACTATCGCTTGAATAATACCGACTGATAGTAACACGCCGAACTTACTAATAAACCAACTAAATCCTGATTTTGGAACGCCAACTGTATCACGTAATGGATATACGATTGATAATAGTAATGCCCCAACGAATAAACCGAGTGATAAGAAATACGGTGTAAATCCAGTTCCGTAGTTAGGAACTTCCGCCATTTTCTCCGTCTTCACCTTTACAGGACTTGCAAACATATCATACGTTTTATCTGTCCCTTTTACTTCCCCAGTTTTCTCTGCCCCTTCCCCAAGTTTCTCAGCAAGTTCACCTGAACCATCGTTTACTTTCACTAGTCCATCAGTTACTTTTCCTGAGCCGTCTGCTAGTTTATTTACACCGTCGATTAGCTGGGTTGAGCCAGTTGACATTTGGTTTAGACCACCATTTAGAGTACCTAAGCCAGTTGTTACTTGGCTTGAACCGTCTACTAATTGTGTTATTCCTCCTGACATTTGATTTGCTCCTGCGGATAATGTACCTAAACCACCTGTTACTTTGCTTGAGCCGTCCGCTAATTGAGTTACTCCATCAATTAATTGATCTGACCCCTTATTTAATTTATTTACACCTACTTTGGCATTATTTAATCCTTCACCAAATCCGTGAAACTTACTTACAAATTGGTTTTGCGCATTCATTAATTTCGTAATACCATCCGTTAAAGTATTAATCCCACCTGAATTCGGTAGTTTGTTTTGCATTTCACTTGCCTTTTGATTTATTTCACCTTTTAGTTGATTTACTTCTTCGTTTAGTGTCTTTGTTCCACCCGATACTACAGCAACTTTTTGTTGAACTGTCGCTGTACTTTTTGCCGCATTTGTTATATACGGTTGTAACTGCTCTTGATATTCTTTTGGTAAACTCTCAATTTGCTTTTGTAAATTAGCTACATCTTGCGCTGCATTTTTGGCATCTCCTGCTGTTGATTGAGTAAATCCATTTAACTGATTTACGTTTTTTTCAGCTCCGTCTATTTTCTCATTTACTTTATTTAATATTGTAGGAACTTTCGCCTGCATTTCTTCTAAACCTGCAGCGGAACTTTTCACTTTACTATCTAATTCTTGCAAACCCTTTTCAATTTTTTGAGAAACCCCCTCTAATTGACTTTGTCCTCCAACAAGCTGTTCCATACCAGCTGCTAATTCATTCGTTCCTGTTTTTAATTCACCTGATTTATTTACTAACGTATTCAAACCCGCTGTTACTTTCTGAGATCCATCTTGCAATTTCCCTATACCCGTCTGCATCTCACCTGTTTTGCTATTTAACGTATTTAAACCATTTGTTACTTTGCCTGATCCATCTACTAATTTATTAGATCCATCTGCTAATTTCTGAGCTCCATCCTTCATCTCTCCAGACTTCCCTTGAAGTGTATGAAGGCCATCCGTCACTTTACTGGAACCATCATGCAGCTCACTTGATCCGTCGTGTAGTTTATTTGCTCCTTCCGCCCCATCTGCTAATCCTTTTGAGACGTCTTGAATAGAATCAAACATTTTCTCTGCATATGTTTTCGTTAACGTACTTGATACTTCACCTTTAATTTTTTCAATGGCTGTTCCGCCAATTTGTGAAGATAAGAAGTTTAAGCTTTCGTTTGGAATGTATTCTAAATTTAATGGTTTTGGATCATCTTTTAATAACGTTGTAGCGTTACTTGAGAAGTCATCTGGAATGCGTACTAACATGTAATACTTTCTACCTTCCATTCCTTTTTCCGCTTCTTTTTCACTTACAAATTCCCATTTGAAACTTGTATTATCTTTTAAGTTATCAACGAGCCCTTTTCCGACCTCAATTGGTTTCCCATCAAATACTGCACCTTTATCTAAATTGACTACCGCAACTGGTAAATCATCTAACTGTTTATACGGATCCCAAAAGGCCCATAAAAACATACCTGCATATAAAATTGGCACGAATAAAACCGCGATAATTGGAATTAATATTTTTTTACTTTTTATAATTTCAGTAAACTCTTTACGAAGTAACTGATTCCATTTCATCATTTCTCCCCCTTTTCTAAATGACCGCATTGTTCATTTGGTCATTTTCACTCAAACAAAAAGGCTACACTTGTTCATACATATGCCTTATCCCCGAATTTATTACTATGCAACTTTTTCTCATTATAATTATAATTTTTCTATAACTCCTCCTCAAATTAAATATATGACCTCATTATTCATTTGGTCATTTTTTTATAAAATTAAAAGGATCATCTTAGTTTGACAATCCTTTTAGTAAATAAAGTTCAAATAACTCTGCAATTTTTTCTTTTTCTAGCGGTTCATGATTTTTTTCCCAATCAAAAATAAGCGATACATATAGACGAAGCATAATAAATGCTGTAATTTCTGGATCACATTTGCTAATTTCACCTTTTTCAATCGCAATCTTTAAATACGATTGAATAACAGAAACAATTTCCACATCAACTTGTTGCATGACTTCTTGTACTTCTTTCGTTCCCATATCGCGCTCTTCTTGAATTAATTTAATCATGAGCTGATGTTCTTTTCTAAATTCCAAGATGCTATATAATGCTCTATGTACATTTTCAAAAAATGAAACATCTGAACGAATTGCACTTTCTGCAACTTGCTTCATTTCTGTAATTAAATTAGAAATAATTTCACCAAATAGCTCTTCTTTATTTTTGAAAAAAGTATAAATCGTTCCTTTTCCTACATTCGCTAACTTCGCTACTTGATCCATCGTTGTTGCTTTATAACCGAACGCTGAAAAAGACTTTGTTGCAGCTTCAATAATAGAACGTTTTCGATCTATCGCCACATCTTCACCTCCAAAAATGACCAATTGGATAATATAGTCAATCAGTACACCTTTGATATTACCACACGCTTACATTCTAGACAAGTTCTCTTTTTTATTATTTCCAGTATAAAAAAATTCCAGTCAGTGTATATCATACTGTCCATAGTTTATCAGAAGAAAAGAGAAAAGGAAAAGGTGTTCTTAAGATATATGATTAAACCTTACTTCACAACAACAAAATTCCTCTTTTTCAAATAATCAAATAAAAAAACAAGAAAATCTTTACAATTAATAGTAATATAGAAAATAGACAAGTTTATCAAAATAGTGGAGGCTTTTTCAGTCATGATGCGTGCGCTTCGTTTAAATATAAAGCAAGCTTTTTGTAATCGTGTTTCTTTAATTATTATGTTTAGTGGACTAGCTCTTATTTTTATTTACCATTATTATTATGTAATTCGTTACATTGGGGATGGAACGGATGCGTTTGTAACAACAGCTTTTAAATGGATTGGATTTCGCGACAATGAAATGGATGTTTATTTATTATTAATGCCCGTTATTGCTAGTTTCCCCTTTAGTACAAGTTACAATTCGGATAAATCAGATGGTTTTAAACCGTTTGTAAGTAAAGGGATTTCTTTGTTCCCTTATTCAGTAACGAAATATATCGTTACATTCTTTTGTGGCGGACTTCTTTATACATTTCCATTCATCTTATCGTTATTATTTTGCAAATTAACCATTCCAGACGGAGAACCGACGGCTGGTTCAGGCATTATAAATGATAATGGGATGTTTGCAAACTTATATTACGAATCTCCCCTCACTTACATTACTGTATATATCGGAATTAATTTTTTATTTGCAGGTTTAATGGCCCTTTTAGGACTTGCAGCATCTGCGTGGTCACAAAAGGACTATATGGCGATTCTCTTCCCATTTGCAGTTGCCTCCATTCCATACGTCCTGCTAAATACGATATTCCCTACAATAGGCGGAGCGCCTTTTCATTTATATGACCCAAAACAACCGTTGCATGGCATGTCGCCGTATATTTTAACGATGCAATGCACTTTTTTCCTTCTCGTTAGTTTATTCATGTACATACAAGGAGTAAAGCGTGATAGAAAAAAATATAGAAGAAGGTTGCAAAGAAGAGAGCGGTGTAGAAAGGCTTTTCAAGTATAATAAAACCCTAATTTCCTTACTATATTGGAAATTAGGGTTTTATTTACTATTCATTTACGGTGTACCAGCCAATCCCCATAAAATAACAACCGCTACAAAATAAATTGCTTTAATCGCCACTACTAAACATAATGAAGCAATTGCATATTTACTTAATTCTCTTCTTGCACCTATTAAAGTGAAAATAACCGCCAAACTAAATGTTATATAAGAAGTTGCTGTATGTATTAAGTTATACGTAATGTCTAAATTACTTGTAAGTCCTGTTATATCAGCTACAAACTGAAGCATGACGATCGTACTAAAAAAAATTGCAAACTGATTCATTAATTTTCCATTTATTCGTGCTTGCATCGCTGCCCTCCTAACGACTGAATATTCAATTAATTTTATCATCAGATTACAAAAAAAGGAATCATCTCTTTATACTATTGATGCAGAAACAAAAAAGAACGCTCAGTCACCTAAGCGTTCCTTTCTTTAAGAAGCTTTCTTCAAATCAATTTGAGCAAGTACTGGGTCATGATCGCTTACACGTCCGTGCTCTTTCATTATGTTTGAGTTTAAGTGCACTGGATCTACAATTGTGTGCGGTGCGATGTTGTTTGTTACTAAAATATGATCTAACACTTGTGCATTTCCTTCGTGAATGTACGTGTAACGATTCTCTTTCGGCACTGTGTTTAACATATTCTTTAAGTTTGTTCCTTCTAGTGCTTTTAGTGGTTTAGCAAACTCAAAATCGTTCATATCTCCTAACACAACAACTGGTGCATTTGTGTTCTTTTTCTGAATTCCTTGTACAAATTGATTTACTTCTTGTGCTAACTGAATTCGTTTGTCTTCACTTTTTAATACGAGCGGTTGCACTTTTCCAAATGGCGTTGCATCCCCTATTTTTGAGTTTAAGTGATTTGCAACGACAACAACGTTTTGTCCTTGGAACGTAAATTCTGCCGCTAACGGTTTACGTGTACTTTCAAATAATGAACTTTCGTCTCCAATGCGAACCACATTTTTATCAAGTAACTTCGGTACTGCTGCTAATTTCACGCGTGATG
Organism: Bacillus sp. Root131; assembly: GCF_001429475.1. Classification (NCBI taxonomy): domain Bacteria; kingdom Bacillati; phylum Bacillota; class Bacilli; order Caryophanales; family Bacillaceae; genus Bacillus; species Bacillus sp. Root131. The sequence continues at coordinate 47,423 of NZ_LMJQ01000006.1, read as the reverse complement.
GGTTGTAGAAGAAACCGACGCGAATATTCGCTCCTGGTGCTCCTCCGTCTAGATTATTGTTTGGAGCAATTTCTACATACTCATACTTCGGTCCACGAATTTCTAGAACTGCATCAATGATACGTTTTGCGCTCAATGACGCATCTGTTGTACCGTCATTAATTGATCCGTTATTATCTTGCATTTCCTCTACACCGATAATATCTGGCATTTTTAAATTGTATTTAATAGAATACGCTAACGCTTTTACCTTTTCATCTGTTGTTTCTTTTTTATTCGCCGAGAAGTTTTCAATGTTATATGTAGCAACTGTTAACTTATCAAGACGAGGCTGAATATTTGCCCCTACTTGCTTAAATCCACCATCCACTACAGCTGGCAATTCTGTTATTGGCGAAATACGGAAAGAACCGTAATCATATCCTACTACCCCTGTTATATCTCCAGTGAAAGTATCTCCTACTTTTGCTACATAATCGCGAGGCACTTTTACAGAAAGACGCTCTGGGTTTAATTGATTTTCATCTAATAGAGGTGTGCCATATTGTGTTACTATTTTATCTCCACCATTTTTTACTGTTACATATAAATTTCCGTTTTTCTGAGGTGCAATAATTTTTGGTGTTGGCATCGTAACACGCATACCTTCTATACTTTCATAGAAGTCGATTGCATCTTCATTTGGATCAAATAAACCAAATGCATCATTATCAATAATCTGATCCGGGATTTTCACACCGTTTTCCCCAAGTACAATCGGTGCTGGTAAAGATTGATCTTTTGCGATTACAACAACGCGACTCGCCTTAATTTCTGTCGTCGTTAAGTCTGTTTCAAATCGCTCTGCATATCCTGGTCCAACATATTCTTCTACTACTCCATCAACTTGAATAAGATCTCCTACTGCTACATTCGCATCTTTTTTGTATACGTACATACCTTCTGAAGTAGCTGGATCATTATCTAGCTGATTGTCTTCTATATAAAAGCCGTTTTTATCAAGCGCTGTGACAACGCCTTCCACATTGTATACTTTCTTCCCGTTGTAAGGAGACATATGTGATTTTCCTTGAATGTCATGAATACGAACCTGTTCATTATTTACGATAATAAACGAAAACGTCGAAATTGCTGAAGAAGTAAGCCCTTCTTTTTCTGCGATTGCTTTCACTACACTATTTTCATTCACTACAATTTGTCCATTATAACGAACGCTTTTATTAGTAGGATTAGAGCCATCTAACGTATAGTAGATTGTTGCCCCTTCTGTATTCGTCATTAATGTTACCGCTGTTCCTTTAGCAACTTCTCCACCGTTCGGTGAAGCTACTACATCGCTAACACGGTTTTGGCCTTCACCTTGAAACTTATAAGCTGTTACTGATTTTAAACCTGGGTTACTAAAATATAATTCAAGAGTCCCAGTCAAACTAACTTTCTTCCCGATATTTTCAGGATGATCTTTTACATTCACTGCCGTTCTCACATCACCTTTTGGCAACTGAACAGGCATGATTTTGTCTGGATTCGTTTCGTTTGGCGAATCTGCAATTGCTACGTTTGTATCATCAAACTTAGCTGGATCCTTCGTATATTTAGAAGAACTTTGCGTATATCCAACAATGTACCCTTCCACTATCCCCTTCGTTTTCCCTTGCTGCTTAAATACTTGAATTGCTTTTTCTACTGACATAGAAGCAGTTTCTTCTGCTTGCGCTAAAGTTCCAGTAAATGAAAGCAATAGCAAGAATGATAAAAAGACACTTAACAATTTCTTCACAGCCATTTTCCTCTCCATATTTCATATTTTCTCAGCATTTCTATCATAACAAATGATTCGTTATATAGAACTATTTTTCGACAAATTTTACAAAAGATTTATTTAATTTACAAGCTTTCAACCTATAATACAAAATAATAATTTTACACCTTCTACAAATGCACTCTATAATGTTAGAGAGAGAAAACAGAAAATATCGACATTTGATTGGCATGTAAAATGGATTCATTTGAATAGGAGTGATTGGATGGAAGTGCAAACAGAAACATACCGCGCAGCTATGAATGGAACATTAGAACGTCATTTTTCAGATATGATTGCTGTTATACCAACTAGAATTACAATTGAGCAGTTAAAACAGCGGCTAGAGACTATCGCTACTAAAGTTGATGAGTTAAAAATTGTTTATAGTGATGAGACAAGCCTTATTTTTGAGTTACATATGGATGAAGCAATCATACCGTATGAACTGCATATTGATGAGGCGAATGACCCAGAAGAATACAAAATGTACAATAGACAAGATTCTACAATCGTAGATCGTAATTTTGAAGATGCGGCTTTCGGCACTGAAATTTTCACTCGTACGCTATTTGTAGGCGATGTACTGGACTGCTTTTTCCAGCAGTTACAGTTTTTATGGAATCTCGCCCCAGATTTGTTATTTGTAATCGATTCAAGTGCAGCAATGAAAGTGATATCTAGAAGCTATATTGAATATCACGTTGAAAATGAATTATTACCTGACATTCCTGACTTGTACGTTATTCATTCTGTTTATGAAGACGATAAAGATGATGAGCCTACGCAATATTGGTTTCATACACACGGTCTTTTAAGAGCAGGCGTAACTGAAATAGAGTTAATTATTCCAAATCGCATTTCTTCCTACTACGGCATTAGCGATCTCTTTCAAACATTTGCTAATAATGCGGTTGAAAATGGACAAGTCCCTATGAATGAGCCTATCGTTATCGCGCATAGTCAGCAAGGTTCTATACATACAGTCGCTGTTCCGTGGGAAAAAGGATTATCTTATATAGGGCATAAAACGAGTATGGACCAATTATCTTCAATCGAGGATGAAGAAGTGAAACTACAACCAATAGATGCACAAAATACATTCTTAGGCGGAATGGATGCCCGAGATGAATACCATCAATCTCCATCCGTTCTCTTATTCAAATTTAATACTTCAGAAGAATATATTGAAAGTTTTTTCAAAGAACAAGAGGAAGCTACAGGGCTCATGTTCTATAAAACAAATAGTGAAACCAATCGTATGGCTTACAATGCCAAAAATACTTTCGGGTATTTCAGCAACATTTTTCACATTGAACAATCAAATGAAGATTTTCGTTTCCTTGCTAAGTTTGGTGTCTCCTACGAAGAAGGAAAAAGTGAACATATGTGGTTTGAAATGCAAAACATTACGGAAGATTTCATTCAAGGAATACTCATTAATGAACCATATTTTATAGAAGATATGAGTGAAGGAAAAAGTTATTATTTAGATTTTGATAACTTAACAGAGTGGGTTATTTATGCAGGAGATGCCGTTATAAAGCCAAATAACTTATATATGTTTATTGGCGAATAAATATTTTATATAACAAACGAAACGTCTTCAATATGATTGAAGGCGTTTCTTATAGTTTATTGTGCGATTAATTCAGCATCTATTACTTTCTCCAAATGGGATAATACACGCTTTGCAGCTTCCTCACCTTGATTAATACAATCTGGAAGTCCAGCACCAGCATAGGAGCTACCTGCCAAGTATATACCAGGCAACTCTTTCTGCATAAATGTTGTGAGCTTTTTCATTCGCTCATTATGGCCTACTGTATATTGAGGCATCGCTTCTTTCCAGCGGCTTACGATTGTAAATTCTGGATCCTCTGTAATATCCATCGTTTTTCTTAAATCTTCTAGTACGAGCTGAACGAGTTCTTCTTCAGTTTGTTCTACAACCGCTTCATCACCAGCACGTCCAACGTAACAGCGAAGGAGTGTTTTTCCTTCTGGCGTTGTATGTGGCCATTTTTTATGCGTCCACGTACATGCTGTAATCGTGTAATCGCTATTTCGTGATACGACAAATCCTGTACCATTAATATCGCGCCGGATTGCTGACTTTTGGAAAGCAAGTGCCACATTCGCAACGGATGTGGCCGGAATATTACGGAAGAAACGAAACTGCTTGTACTGAGCAAACATGGACGGCAATACTTTATGCGAAGTTGCCACTACGATGGCGTCCGCTTCTATTTCTTTTCCATTACTAAGAGTAATTGTATAACCATCACCCTGTTTTGCAACTTTTTCAATGCGAGTTCCCTTTATTATCGTACCTTCATGCATCTTTACTTCGAGAGATTCTACGATAGATTCTAAACCTGTTTTCACTGTTTGGAAGATTCCTTTTTTCGGTTTAGCTTTCTCTTCTTTCGGAGCGAGCGTACGCATACCGAGTGAAATACTGCGATGTTTCTGCTCAATCTGATACATTTGCGGGAATGTTGACATTAAGCTCATTTCATCAATATCCCCTGCATAAATACCCGATAGTAACGGTTCTATTAAGTTTTCAACCACTTCGTTTCCGAGGCGATGTCTGAAAAATTGTCCGAGTGATTGGTCAGATACTGGCTTTGACCTCGGCATTAATAGATCAAAACCAGCTCTTAGTTTACCAATTGGGGAGAACAGCCCGGAAAATAGAAACGGCGTAATTTGCGTTGGAATTCCCATCATTGATCCGCTCGGCATTTTATGTAACCGATTGTTTACGAGGATAAATGATTGACCGGCTTGATTATTTACAAGTTCATCGCCAAGACCTAATTCTTTCACTAATCTAGCTGCACTTTCTTTTCGTGCTAAGAAAGAATCCGGTCCGCGTTCAATTGTAAATCCATCTTTTCGAACGGTTTGAATTTTTCCGCCAAGTTTACCCGATGCTTCTATAAGTAATGTATCAATCGGCAAGTTTTTTTCATGAATATTTTTTTGTAAGTTATACATTGCTGTTAATCCCGTTATGCCTCCGCCGACGATCACAACTTTTTTCCTCAAGCAGGCTCCCCCTTTCTTCTTACAGTACAGATTCTTTTTTCTTTAATACAACATCTGTTAAACAATCAATAAATGCGTCCGATGCATTTGGCATTTCTGGACGATAATATTTCGCACCAATTTCATCCGTTACAACTTTACACTCAAAGTCGTTGTCATATAAAACTTCTAAATGTTCAGCAACAAATCCAACTGGTGCATATACGAATGAAGTATAACCGTGCCTTTCATTTAGTTCTCTCGTTAAATCTTGTACATCTGGACCAATCCAAGGATCTGGTGTGTTTCCTGCACTTTGCCAGCCTACTGCATAGTTTGCTACTTCAGCTCCGCGCGCGATATAATCAGCTGTTTCATTTAATTGATCTGGATATGGATCGCCCATTGCAATAATTTTCTCTGGTAAGCTATGTGCAGATACGATTAATACTGCTTTTTCACGCTCTGCATCTGACATACCGTTATATATACCTTTCACTGCATCAACCCAGTACTGGATGAATTTCGGCTCTTTATACCAGCTATCGATGCTGTGAATTGTTAAGTTCCCAAGTTTCTCAGCTTCTTCTTGTGCTCGTCCAACGTATGATTTCACGCTAAACGTAGAATAGTGAGGTGCAAGAACAAGTGCGATTGCATCTTGTATTCCGTCGTTATGCATATCTTTCACCGCATCTTCAATAAACGGTTCAATATGTTTTAAACCAAGATACATATGGTACTCTACTTCATCTTGCACTTCATTTAAACGCTTCTCTAACTTCTTAGCTTGCTCTAATGTAATAGTAGCTAAAGGAGAAATACCACCAATTGCACGGTAACGCTCTGTTAAATCTTCCAGCATTTCAGGACTTGGCTTTCTTCCTCTGCGAATATGTGTATAGTAACGTTCAATATCTTCTTCTTTATATGGCGTTCCATATGCCATTACAAGCAAACCAATTTTCTTTTTCATACAGCAATTCTCCTTTACTTCGCTAACTGCCCTTTAGAGTATTCATGAATAAATGTAGTTAAACGTTTTAATGTATCTGGATTTACTTCTGGGAATACACCGTGTCCTAAGTTAAAGATATAACCAGGCTCTTTCATCCCTTGATCTAAAATACCTTTTACATGTTCTTCAATAACAGACCATGGCGCAAGTAAGAATGAAGGGTCCATATTTCCTTGTACCGCCTTATGAACGCCGCGTGCACGTGCTTCTTCAATTGGTAAACGCCAGTCTAAGCCGACTACATCAAGCGGTAAATCGTGCCACTCATTCACTAAGTGTGCAGCTCCTACGCCGTGCATAATCATCGGTACACCCATAGGGCGAACTTCTGCAAAAATACGCTCCATTGCTGGTTTAATAAATACGCGGTAATCTGCTACATTTACTGTTCCAACCCAAGAATCGAAAATTTGAACTGCTTTTGCTCCTGCGTTAATTTGCGCTTTTAAATATGTAATAACCATATCTGCTAGCTTATCCATTAAAGCAAACCAAGCTTTTGGCTCTGCATACATGAACGCTTTCGTATTATGGTAGTTACGAGATGGACCGCCTTCAATCATATAGCTCGCTAATGTAAATGGAGCTCCTGAAAAACCGATTAACGGTACGTCTAACATTTCTGTCGTTAATAAACGAATTGTATCTAGTATGTACGGTACATCATCTTCTGGATTGATTTCCCCTAGTTTTTCTACGTCTTGTAAAGAACGGATTGGGTTATCGATAACTGGGCCAATACCTGATTTAATTTCTACATCCACACCAATTGCAGGTAGTGGTGACATAATATCTTTATAAAGAATTGCTGCGTCTACGTTATATTGATCAACCGGCAATTTTGTAACGTAAGCACATAACTCTGGATTGTGTGTAATTTCAAATAAAGAATACTTTTCTTTAATCTTTCTATATTCCGGCTGTGAACGACCTGCTTGACGCATATACCATGCTGGTACATAATCGGTACGTTCCCCCCTACATGCTTTTAAAAATGTCTCATTTATAGTTCTTACCAAGACCCTTGCTCCCTTCCTTACCAATGCTTCGAATACGTTCGATATTTATCTTTTTTTACTATACAGCTTGTAAAAACAAAATGCATAATATTATGTACGTTGTTCATTAAATTGACACAAACATTCGTAAAAACGCTTACTATTTTCACAACATTCTTATTATAACACAGAGAAAAACTATGGTTTAGCTACTTTTGACTTTTCTCCTTCGCGATTCGTTTGTGTATTGTATGGTACAACGTAAAAGCTCGGTTTTGAAAATATGTTAACGAACTTTTCCTCATATTCTCCAGCACCATTTACAGTGCTAACATGCGTATGAATTCCATTCTCCACTCTATAGATTCGGTACATAATTCTGTTATCTGGAAGTGGCGTCCAACTTAATTTTGCTTTAAATAAACCGAAAGGGCTAAATGATAGTTTCATTTTTACATCTTCAATTCTACGCAGCCGAATCGGAGCACCGATTGTTTCCACACCTTCAGGCTTCATAAACTTCTCTTTATGTTCTACATTAGCCTTCGTTAAAATTTTCTTAAACAATTTTGTCGCAGATGCACTTTCTCCTTGCAACTGATGTTCCTTATCCGTACGGTCATAACCAATCCAAACAGCGCCTACTAAGTTCGGTGTATAGCCGACGAACCACATATCTCTTGCTCCCTTATCGTCATTTGGCAATGAAGTTGTACCTGTTTTTCCAGCTAACGCACCGTTATATACACCTGCTCTCGCTGTCCCTTCCTTCACAACTCCTTCTAACATTTTCGTCATATACCATGCCGTCTGTTTCGAAAAAATTTTCGTCTCTACTTTCGGTGATTCCCCAATGACTGCACCGTGTCTATTTAATACTTTATCAATAACGTGCGGCTCAATAATATTGCCATTCGCTAAAAATGAACGATACATTTTTACAAGATCAAATGTTGAAACACCATTTTTCAATCCGCCAAGTGCTGTACTTAAACCAGCATCTGCAATATGGACATTTCCTTTTTCTAAATATTGCTTTCCTTCTTCTACCCCTAACTCATTTAATAGAGAAACTGCTGGTACGTTTGCCGACTCTAAAATCGCATCATACATCGTCATTTCTTTTGAATACTCATGATTATAATTTCGAGGTTCATACCCTTCAAAAGAATTTCTTTCATTCGTTAATAAAGAATACGGATTATACTTTTTCGTTTCTAGTGCTGGTGCATAAACGATAAGTGGTTTTAAAACAGATCCGGGCTGCCTTTTGGCAAAAACACGATTAAATCCTCTCGGGACGTACTTTCTTCCCCCAATCGCCGCTTTAATCCCTCCCGTACGATTATCCATTAATAAAAATGCACCTTGAGCCCCCTCTTCTTTCCCAGGAAAATTCCTTGCATCTTGAAACTGGTTATACGCTACCTTTTGAATTTTTTCATCCATAGGTACGACAAACGTATATCCTCCGCGAAGTACTTCTTGATGAGACAACCCGTATAAACGAGCGGCTTCATCTATGACCATATCAATATACGGCATATATGCAAGCTCATTTTCATCTAAGTTTTTATATAGAGCAATTATCTTCCCTTGATAACGAACGCTTTCTTCTGCAGTCAAATAGCCTTGTTTATGCATAAGTGACAACACGAGATCGCGGCGTTCCTTACTCTTCTCTGCAGAGTAGTACGGTGAATATCCGTTTGGTGACTTCGGAAGACCTGCAAGCATTGCCCCTTCCTCTACTGTTAAATCCTCAACATTTTTATTAAAATACAGCTTTGCTGCTGCTTGAATACCGTAAGCCCCATGACCAAAATAAATATGATTCATATACATTTCAAGAATTTGTTGCTTCGTATATTTTTGCTCTAATTGAAGAGAAATTGCGACTTCCTTCAATTTGCGCGTAAATGTTTTTTCACGAGTTAAAAAGACATCTTTAGCGAGTTGCTGCGTAATGGTACTACCGCCCTCTAGCTTTTCTCCAGCTAACGTATCTTTATAAAGAGCACGGAATATAGACGGATAATCAATTCCTTGATGCTCATAAAAACGAGAATCTTCCACCGCAACAAACGCCTGCTGCACATACTTCGGAATTTGCTCGATCGGTACGAGCTCCCTATTTTCTACGTATAATTTCGTAATTTCTTTCCCTTTCTGGTCAACGATACGTGATGAAGAGTGGAAAACGAGCTGCTTTTCATCCATCATATAGCCACCAGCTAACACGATAAGTTTATAGAGTACAATCGCTACTATAAACGTTGCGACGCCACCTAATAAAGTCCACTTTACTTTCTTCATACATCGGCCTTCTTTCCAAATGATGGTACATTTATTATTTGAAAAAGAAGTATCTTTATGTATATAATCTTCGAAGTTTTTTAAGAGAGTTGATATAATAGAAACAAACTATTAAGGGGGCATTAAAATGAAGGCTATTATTTCATACGAAACACCTCTAGAACAATCACATTTCACTGCAAAAAATGATGAGAAAAATATGTTTTATAAAGAAAATACAGAAGAATCTGTAGAAGGCTCACTTCAGTATGACGTACTAGATGCTGTCGGTGAATTTAAAGGACAACCTGGCTATATCGTTTGTAACAATATTTCTGTAACAGACGAAGGTCGCCCAGTATTTGAAAACCGTTTTAAAAACCGTGCAGGCCTTATTGAAAACGAACCAGGATTCCAAGCGATCCGTGTTCTACGCCCATTAAGTAACGATACATATGTCATCTTAACGATGTGGGAAACGGAGCAAAACTTTAAAGACTGGACAGAATCACGTTCATTCGAAAACGCTCATAAAAAACGTCCTGCACAAGCAGAAGGACAAGCACAGGCGCATCCACATGCAGAACAGCAAAAGAGTATTTTCTCTCGTCCTTCTTTTGTGACTACTTTTGATGTGTTAGTTTAATTAAAAAGTAATACAACACTAGCAGTACGTGAAATTATATCAACGATTTTTCRAATATATCTATCACATCTTTGAATATATCAACGATTTTTCAAATATATCTATCACATCTTTGAATATATCAACGATTTTTCAAATATATCTATCTTCAAATATATCTATCACATCTTGAAATATATCAACGATTTTTCGAATATATCTATCACATCTTGAAATATATCAACGATTCGACTAAAGGTATCCATTTAATAACAAAAAGGAAACACCACTACACATCGGTGTTTCCTTTTTCTTTGTACCAATTATATATACGAAGCGAATCTTTTTTCTCATATGCTTTACTTCATAACCGCGCCCGGCTACCGCTACAAGAGTTGTACATAATTCATCTTTTCTTTGAAAATACGATTGATTATAACCTACTGCTTGAACATGTCTTCTTCGCATTATTCCTGTATATTTCGAAAAATTACGATATACAACCGTTAGTTGATTTTCTCTTAATTCATAACCACCACTTTTATATCTAGCATACGCAAGTAACGAAAACACGATAAATAACGGTAAAATAACAAACAACGCAATATATTGTTTAAAATATATACTCACGCTGGCAATTAGAACTGTGAGTATGATACTTATTAACCAGCCCATAATGAAATAACGACGCAACGCTGTTTTTGGTAAGTGAACGATCTCCGCTTCGATTTCATAAGGTAACTCTAAATATGTGAGCAGGTGCTGTACATCTTTTTTCTTCATAAATGGATGCAACATTACTTCGTTACTTGCTGCTCCAATACTTTGAATTGCTTCCACTTCAACAGCACAATAGCCAAACGGCTGGCGAAGCATACCTTCTTTTACAGTAATCGCTTGAATGCGGTGCAATTTTAAGACAAACTCTTTCTTTTCAAATAATCCTTGAACGATACGAATCTCTTCCCCTTTTCGCCCAATTTTAAAGTTTGCATATTTCAACACATATCCAGCCGTGGAAATAATCCATGAAATTGCCATTAAAATTAATGCAATTACAATTAGTTTATAAACACCGTTTCCCATCACATACGCTTCTACTTTACTTGTGAATCCTTCAGGAAGAACAAAATCAAACTTTGTGTAAAGAAGTACTAGTCCAGAGAACACTAGTCCGAACCGACCAGATGTAATCGCTGCGGCTAAAACCTCTTTCGCTGTTAACTGATAAACCGTCTTGCTTTCTTCCTCTTCTATTTCTTCTTTTACAGTAGTTTCTTTCTTATGTAATACAGAGATTAAATGTTTTGCCTCGTCTTCTTTAATACCAGCCAACATCACTTCTGGTTCATTACCACCACCGGCTACTTCTATATTTAACTTCATGAGTCCGAGCATTTGATAAATGAAGTTAGAAGACGTACTAATATTTTGTACACGCTCTTTATTTAAATAGCTTTCCTTCTTTACAAAAACACCGTGCTTTACATGTAACATATTATTCTCAATCCAGTACACTTTAAAATACCATTTAATTGCTGAAAAAATAGCCATGATGAATAAAACAACCAGAAGGAAAAGATAAAATAAATACCAAGGTTCCACTTGTTCATCAGGTTTAAATAAAACAAGAATAATAAGTGGCAACAAACTCGCAACCCTAATACCTAACAATATCGTGATCGGATGTTGCCTCTTATACATCCTCATCACTCACTTTCGCAAGTTCTCCAATTTGTCTTTTCAGCTGTTCTGCTTCTTCTTTCGTTAAACCTGGGATACTATGAGAAGTTGCGGCTGTTGAAATGTGTAATTCTGCTAAATTATACTTTCTCATAATCGGCCCTTGCTCAATCGTTACGTGCTGCACACGGATCATCGGAATAAGTACGCGTTCTACAACAAACATTCCCTTTTGAATCTCAATCTCTTCTTCATTTAATCTGTAACTATAATAGCGCTGACGTAAATTTGGAAACACAAAATAATCAAGTGGAATAAATGTAATGGCTCCTGTTACTAATAGTCCAAACAACCACCCCCACCAGTTAAAGTTAATCATGAAAAAGAAATATGCAATTACGACTGTTAGTATAACTGCCGCCCCAATTAAAGCGTGCATCCTCCACACTTTCAGCATATTAGAATGAATCTCCCTTTCTAACGGCTGCATCTCATCACTCCAATTCTATGAATTTATTACTTATATATTATCAAAAAATAAGGTTTTATATACATTTTTGTAAATTTATAGTCAAATAAATATAAGTGAATCAAAAGCATGTTAAAAAACATATATTATAAATATGAATTATATTAGACCAAATAAACCCTGCATGATTCATGCAAGGTTTATCGTTTTATACACAATATATTTCATCATTGTTGAGATATACTAGCATCGCTTTCAATTCGATTTTCTTTTTGACTCAGTTTTTTATCTTTAGATTTTTTTAATGTTAAAGTCATGCCAATAAAAATAAAAAGAATTCCTGTTATTTTCATTAAAGTTGGACGGAATCCAGTAAGTACAGTATCTAATAATATTGCCACTGCCGGATCTAAAAAAACTAATATTGAGATTGTTTTTGTAGATAAATGGCGTAAACTATCAAAAAACAGATAATACACTATCCCAGTGTGAATAAAACCAGTAGCTATAATATATGTCCAATTACTTTGAGTGAGGCCACTAAAAGCATCTAAATCTATAAATGGTATTAAAAGAAATATCCCCAAGAATGTTTGTAAAAATGTCATTGCATACGCACTCATTTTGTTAATCCCTTTACCAAATAAAGTTGTAAATGCATAAAAGAGAGCTGCAAGAAATCCCCATATCATACCTGAAGACATTAATGAGCCTACAGAGAAGCTTCCATCGATACCAGCAATTAATAAAGCTCCCACAAAACACACAATTATTGAAATGATAGATATTAATGTTAATTTTTCTTTAAAGACGATACTTCCAATTAACAGTACAATTACTGGTGCAAGATGATAAACTGAGATAGCAATTGTAACTGACATATTTTCAAAGGCTTTAAATAAGAAAACCCAATTAAATACTAAGAAAAAGCCACATATTAAAACTTGAATAACTTCTTTTCGTTCCCATTTATCTTGTTTATATTGCCCTGTAAGCAACCAGCATACACTTAAAAATATTGTCGCAAAAATACACCTTACAAACACTAATTCAAACGAAGGCAAGTTTGTTTGAACAGAAAAAAATCCAACTGATCCAAAGATAACCATTGATGCTATCATCTTTAAGGCCGGTACCGTTTTCTCTTGCTTAAAACTTTTTTGAAACAAATTAATCCCCCTCCAATAAAAAAATCTGTTTATAGTGAGAAAAACACCAGCCTAAAAAAGGACAGGTGCTTTTCCTCAAAAACACTCAACTACAAGTTTTTCCCAGCAGTCCAACCACCATCAATTACAAAATTAGAACCAGTAATAAAGCGGGCCTGATCAGAAATCAAGTACTCAATACATGAAACAATATCCTGCGGCAATCCCCAAGTATCTAAAGATTGATTACTTTTTATCATAGACATCAATGCTTTATTACTAAAGTATTCTTCTGTAAGTTCAGTTCTAATAACACCGGGAGAAATGCTATTTACCCTTATATTTTGCTTCCCAAATTCCATAGCCATCTGTTTAGTCAATCCGATTAAGGCATGCTTTGATGCCACATAAGCAGCTCGCTCTGGTTCAGCCATTAATCCAGAAACCGATGCTATATTCACAATACAACCTTTTATTTTCGATTCACACCATCGCTTCGCTACTTCCCTAGAAAGTATAAATGGGGCTACTAAATTTACATCAATTACTTTTTTAAACATGTCATCGGATAAATTTAAAACAGGTGTTATCTCTCGAATACCAGCAGCATTTATTAATATATCAGGAGAAAGCTTTTCTAAATCTAATTGAGTAAAAAGATTACGAATCGCTTCACTATTACTTAAATCAATTTGCACTACTTTCAAAGGCATATCTGTTTTCATATAATCTATTAAATTATTATTATTAATATCAAGAGCTATTACATGAAAGGATTTTTCTAAAAAGTATTTTATACAAGCATGACCTATACCGCTATTGGCTCCAGAAATCATAATTATTTTATTCTCTCTCATTTTGTCTCCTTATAAGAAAATGTTACTAATAAAATATCACGAAAAGCTTCAGTACTACATTCTGTTCCAAGTGGCGTTACGGCATGGAAAACCTTTTGTCCAAATACTAAAGTTTCTAAAGGCTCCTTCAAACTTATAAACTGATTAATTTCCCTTGGAGAATTAGCTATTAAATTATCTCCGCCAATAGCTGTATTACTTAAATTCATAAGGTGTAAAAACACTACTGGTTCATCATCTTTATGTAACCAAATAGGTGAACTAAAAGATGGTCTTTCTTTAGTAGCTTTATATCTTACTTGATGTAAACCTATAATTAAATCTTTACTTGTATCTATTATATTTGTTTTAAATGCAAATTCAGTATCGAAACGCACGATATTTTGAATTAAAGGATTATATAAAAAACTATCATTTATGCTATGGAACTGTCTAACTTTACCGCCATCATCATAGTTATATTCTTTAGATTGGAAGTAATCATTACTATTATCTAAAATATAATCTGGTGAATCAACATACTTTATATACCTTGAATAAGATCTAGCACGGCATTCACCGTACGCATCATCTTCCAAATTATAATAATCTAACTGTGCTTGTGTTAATAAACGATGATTCTCTTCCTCTTGTAAAAAGATTTCATTTGAGATTTCAAGGAATCCCTTAGATTCAAATTCATGTACCTTTTCTTCTATGCTAAAGCCACTCATTTTACTAAGAACAAACGTCATTATAAAAACCTCCACACTATTGTATTTTTCTTTCTCACCCTATGTTAGAAATGCAATAAGTAACCGAGATTCTTGCTTAATAAAATTAAAAATTATGATATTCAATTAATACACCAAATGAAATATATGTAATCCATTAAAACTATTTCTTAAGCAATATTATATATCCTCTTGGTTATTTTTTCTAATTATCTGAAGATTTTTCAACATTAGTCTTAATATTCAAAATTAAAGAAATGTATTTTTCAGAAAGAGAAAACTGCGAGTATTGCAATTATTTATGTATATAACTTTTTTTAAAATTATATTTTAAATATAACTAGTTTTTTATAATTTTTTTGATATAATTACATACGGGAAACGGGAAGAATTTTGTCTTCCCAAGTGTTTTTATTTGCATCTAGTTCTTTTGCTAGATGCCTTTTTTTATGTTAAAAAAGGTATCCTCAAATACTTTGAGGATACCTTTTCACTTTTATTATCTCTGCTGTTTTCTACCTAATACGAGTAATCCAAAACTCATCATTACAAGAAGTGCTCCCATATATGGTTCCACAGGCATTTTCTGCCCTGTCTTTGGTAATTCTTTTTCCGGTTTTTCTGGACCCGGTGTTCCAGGATTTTCTGGACCTGGTGTTCCAGGTTTTTCTGGATTCGGTGTTCCAGGTTTCTCTGGATCTGGTGTTCCAGGTTTCTCTGGATCTGGTGTTCCAGGTTTCTCTGGATCTGGTGTTCCAGGCTTTTCTGGATCTGGTGTTTCTGGAACTGGTGGTGCTAAATGATTCAATTTGTTTAATACTTCTAATTGAACTGCATTTATCATTCCATTTGTAATTTCAAATGGAATTGGATTAGTTAATTTTTCATATCCTTTTGGTGCTTCTACTTCTACTAGTGTGTAGTTACCTACAGATAAATCTGCGATTTTTGCCTTTCCATCTTTATCTGTTGTTACTTTCACTACTACTTTTCCCGCTTCATCATGAACTTCAAACACAGCTCCTGATAAGACTTCCTTGCTTTCAGCAGCCATTTTTGTAATCTCCACTGAACCTTTGTCTAACTGTTCATTCTCTACTTTCAATGATAAGACTTTCGTCATACCTTTTTTAATTTCGAATGATACTGGTTCCGTTAACTTCTTATAACCTGGTAAGCTCTTCGTCTCTACTAATTTATATTTTCCTACTGATAGATCTGAAACATTTGCTTTTCCTTCTTCATCTGTCGTTATTTCAGTTACTATTTTGCCTTGCTCATCTTGTACTTCGAAGACTACGGCTTCTAATGCTTTTTGGCTATCTTTATCTACTTTTGTTACTTCTACATTTCCCTTGTCTAACATTTCATTTTCTACTGTTAAAGCAAGAGATTTTGTCATACCCTTTTCAATTTGGAAAGTAATTGGATCTACTAATTGTTTATATCCTTTTGGTGCTTTTACTTCTACTAACTTGTATGTGCCAACTGATAAATTAGTGACTTGTGCTTGTCCTTTTTTATCTGTCGTTATTTTAGCGACTACTTGTCCTGCTTCATCTTGAATCTCAAATACTGCATCAGCTAAAGCATCTTTATTTTCTTTATCTACTTTTGTAATTTCTACATTTCCTACATCCACTAATTCATTTTCTACATTCAATTGTAATGCTGTAACTCTACCTTTTTCAATTTCGAATGAAACTGGCTTTTCTAGTGGTTTGTATCCTACCGGTGTTTCTACTTCTACTAACTCATACTTTCCAATAGATAAATCTGAAACTGTTGCTGTTCCTTCTTTATCTGTCGTTACTTTCGCAACTACTTTTCCTTTTGAGTCACGTACTTCAAATACAACATTTTCTAATGGTGCTTTACTGTCTTTATCTATTTTTGTGATTTCTACATTCCCCGTATCTACCATTTCATTTTCTACAGTGAACGTTAAAGATTTTGTCATACCTTTTGTAATTTCAAATGGTACAGGCTTTTCTAATTTTTTGTAGCCTGGTAAACTATCTACTTCTACTAGCTTGTACTTTCCTACTGATAAATCTGAAACTGTTGCTGTTCCAGCTTTATCTGTCGTTACTTTCGTTACTACCTTGCCTTTGTCGTCTTGAACTTCAAAGACTACCCCTGCTAACGGTGCCTTATTATCTTTATCTATTTTTGTAATTTCTACATTTCCCGTATCTACCATTTCATTTTCTATTTTTAATGATAGAACTTCTGTCATTCCTTTTTTGATTTCAAACGATACTGGTTCTGTTAATTGTTTGTAACCTGGTAAGCTTTCTTTCTCTACTAATTTGTACTTTCCTACAGATAAGTCTGAGATTTTTGCTTTACCATTTTTATCTGTTTTTACTTCCGTTACTACTTTGCCTTTTTCATCTTGCACTTCGAAGACTACATCTTCTAATACTTTTTTACTATCTTTATCTACTTTTGTAATTTCTACTGAACCTTTATCTACTAGTTCATTCTCTACTTTTAATGATAAGACTTCTATCATACCTTTTTTGATTTCGAATGATACTGGCTTCGCTAGTTTTTTATATCCTGGTAAGCTTTCTACTTCTACTAGCTTATATTTTCCTACTGATAAATCTGAAATTGTTGCTTTTCCATCTTTATCTGTTTTTACTTTCGTTACTACTTTGCCTTTTTCATCTTGCACTTCGAATGTTACGCCTTCTAATAACGCGCCACTTTCTTTGTCTACTTTTGTAATCTCTACTGAACCTTTATCTAACAGTTCGTTCTCTACTTTCAATGATAAAACTTTCGTCATACCTTTTTTGATTTCGAATAATACTGGTTCTGTTAATTTTTTGTAACCTGGTAAGCTTTCTTTTTCTACTAATTTATACTTTCCTACTGATAAATCTGAAATTGTTGCTTTTCCTTCTTTATCTGTCGTTACTTCTGTTACTACTTTGCCTTTGTCGTCTTGAACTTCGAAGACTACGCCTTCTAATAATTTTTGACTATCTTTATCTACCTTTGTAATTTCTACATTTCCCTTGTCTAACATTTCGTTTTCTACTGTTAAAGCAAGAGATTTTGTCATGCCTTTTTCAATTTGGAAAATAATCGAATCTACTAATTGTTTATATCCTTTTGGTGCTTTTACTTCTACTAACTTGTATGTGCCGACTGATAAATTAGTAACTTGTGCTTGTCCTTTTTTATCTGTCGTTATTTTAGCGACTACTTGTCCTGCTTCATCTTGAATTTCAAAGACTGCATCAGCTAAAACATCTTTATTTTCTTTATCTACTTTTGTAATTTCTACATTTCCTGTATCTACTAATTCATTTTCTACTGTTAGCTTTAATGCTGTTACTCTACCCTTTTCAATGTCGAATGAAATTGGCTTTTCTAGTGGTTTGTATCCTGCCGGTGTTTCTACTTCCACCAACTCATACTTCCCAATAGGTAAATCTGAAACGTTTGCTTTTCCTTCTTTATCCGTCGTTACTTTCGTAACTACTTTTCCTTTTGAATCACGTACTTCAAATACAACATTTTCTAATGGAGCTTTACTATCTTTATCTATTTTTGTTATCTCTACATTCCCTGTATCCACCATTTCATTTTCTACTTTTAATGATAGAACCTCGGTCATGCCTTTTTTGATTTCAAATGATACTGGTTTTTCTAGCTTTTTATAACCAGGTAAACTTTCTACCTCTACTAATTCATACTTTCCTACAGGTAAATCTGAAACATTTGCTTTTCCATCTTTATCTGTCGTTACTTTTGTAACTTCATTCCCCTTTTCATCTTGGACGATGAATGTTACTCCCGCTAACGGTGCTTTATTATCTTTATCTATCTTTGTTATCTCTACATTTCCCGTATCTACCATTTCATTTTCTATTTTTAATGATAGAACTTCAGTCATGCCTTTTTTGATTTCAAATAATACTGGATCTGTTAGTTTCTTATAGCCTGGTAAACTTTCTTTCTCTACTAATTTGTACTTTCCTACTGATAGATCTGAGATTTTTGCTTTACCATCTTTATCTGTTTTTACTTCCTTTACTACTGTTCCAGCTTCATCTTGCACTTCAAAGACTACGCCTTTTAATGCTTTTTTGTTGTCTTTATCTACTTTTGTAATTTCTACTGAACCTTTATCTAACTGTTCATTTTCTACTTTCAATGATAGGACTGTTGTCATACCTTTTGTAATTTCGAATGATACTGGTTCTGTTAGCTTTTTGTAGCCAGGTAAACTTTTCGTCTCTACTAATTTGTACTTTCCTACTGATAAATCTGAGATTTTTGCTTTACCATCTTTATCTGTTTTTACTTCTGTTACTACTTTTCCTTGCTCATCTTGCACTTCGAAGACTACGCCTTCTAATACTTTTTGACTATCTTTATCTATTTTTGTAATTTCTACTGAGCCTTTGTCTAACTGCTCATTTTCTACTTTTATTGATAAAGCTTTTGTCATACCTTTTGTAATTTCAAATAGTACTGGTTCTGCTAGATTTTTGTAACCTGGTAAGCTTTTCGTCTCTACTAATTTGTACTTTCCTACTGATAGATCTGAAACGTTTGCTTTTCCATCTTTATCTGTTACTACTTTTCTTACTACGCCATCTTTCTCATCTTGGACTTCAAATTCGACACCGGCTAATACTGCCCCGTTTTCTTTGTCCACTTTTGTAATTTCTATATTCCCTTTGTCTACCATTGCATTTTCCACTTGTATTGGGAATATGCCGTCCCCTGTTACATTTACTTCCAACTCTGTTTCTTTTAATTGGTAGCCTTCAGGTGCTTTTGTTTCTTTTAAAATATATTTTCCTGGTGCTAACGGTTTAGAGATTGCCTTACCATCTTTATCTGTAACAATATGTTCGACTACTACACCGTCTTTTACTATATCAAACTCTGCATTTTCCAATGGTTTTTCACCATTTTCCGAATCAATTTTCTTTACTTCAATTTGACCCTTTTGCATAGTATTTTTAATTTCAATTGTTTTTGTTTCTCCAGCTTGAAGTGTAACCTCTACTGGGCTTGTTAATTTTTGATATCCTTCTGGTGCTACTGTTTCATAAACTTTATACGTCCCAGGAGCTAAAGTTTGAGGTACTGAAAAACCTTTTTCGTCCGTTTTTAGTTTTGCAACAACTTCATTTGCACTATTTCGAACTTCAAATTCGGCACCTTTTAACCCTTTATTCGGATTCTCAGAATCTGTTTTATGAATCAGTACTGTACCATCTTTTGGAGCTTCAGGCGGCGTAATAGTTACTTCTTTTGATGTTAATGTTTTATCATCAAAATGCAATTCCGCTTTATTAGGAATCTTCTTATCTACGTAAGAAGATAAGTCTGCATTATTTTTTATTTTCGCCTTGATACTGAGATTGATTATCTGGTCTTCATATGACTTATAGTCAAAACTCTCACCAAACGTAAATGTTACTTCACTTCTTTGTTTATCTATATTTAACGTTCCTTTAGAAGTAATATCTTGGCCATTTTGATCATACACTTTTGCCTCTAATACTTCTAAAACATCTTCTAAATCATCACTAATTACCATAGATGTGTATTTAGGAGGATCGTTCGGTATATGTGTACCAACTTGGTATTGAATAACTTGATCCATTTGTGTTAACTGCTCATTCTCTACAAGCTTGCCATTCTCATCAACTATATTTTTTTCAATGCTAGGTGGATTATTGTCACCTGAACCGGATCCTCCTCCACCACTTACAAATACTTGTCCTACTTTTTCTTCAGTTTTAATATTTTTACCTTCTAATTTCACAGTATTTTTATGAGGCTTTGCAGCAGGATTTGTAACCTTTGTTTTATATCTTAAAATATAACCTTTTGAACTGTCTGGAAACTCAATTGTAAATCCAGTCTTCGTTGCATTTATTTTAATGTTAGATAAATCTGCTGGCTTAATATTTGTTGGTGCATAACCATCTTCAAATACAGCCTCTTCTAATACTACGCTGTCTGTAATTAACTCATGCCCAGGTCCTAATGTATCTGTTAATTTAAGATCTTGCATTTCTGTTCCAGTTGCATTTACGTATACAAGCCAATCAGCAATTGAAGGATCTTCTTGATTATAAGAACCCCATTTCAATAAATTTTCCGTATTGGGCTGTGGCTTCGGTCTCTCTGTCGTATTATTTACACTTACTTCTTTATTGACGATTTGACCATCAACGTTAAATTCTAATGGAATTTCTTTAACACCATCATATGCTTCTAGACCAAAGTAGAATTCTACGAATAAAGAGCCTTTAATGTTATTCTTTCCTTCTACGTAATCACCCATAGTACACGTTAATAGACCCTTTTTCATCTCACATGTACCAACTGTTTTTCCTTCAGCATCTTTTAAAGGAAAACTCATATTCATAAGGTCTTTTCGAAACTCTTTTGGCATATCAATTGTGAATTGATCTCCACTTTTTATTTTTTCTTTAGCTGACCACTTCACTTCTACTTTCATACCATCTGAGGCTTGATACGGTTCAGATGTCGTGCCATCAGTACGGGAAATATTAATTTCGTCCACTGGACTTTTCATCACAGCAGCTTGAATAACTGGAGCCCACACATTCAGCACTGAAAATAATACTAGAAAAACTAATGAAACCATTGAAATATGCCTTTTAGTACTTTTCATTTGCATAGTTCCCTCCTATTTTTTTATATTTATATAACAAAAAAAGACCGTCCGGTTGCATCAAAAATGTGCAACCAGACGATCTTAGTAACCAATATGTATTACCGTAGACTCTAAGCTTTGCGGCCTATCCTTTCGAATAGTGTGCTAAAAATATCTTTTATTCTTTTTTTGTTTCATTTTCCTCTTAAACCAAATATTACTATACCGTCTGGACGGTTATAATTCAATACTCTATAAAATTGTTCTATTTTTCTAATAAAAAAAACAATTCACCACTACATTAAATAAGTAATGGTGAATTGTTTTCGTATTATATAGTTCGTATATTCTATTTATATGAATTATCAATAAGAGCTTGAATCACTTTTTCTCTTAACTCGGGGCTTAGTCTGCCAACCCCTAAATATTCCGAATACCATAATCCATCTGCTGCTAATCTAATAATTGTTGCACAAACTGAATCTATCTCATCGTTTTCTATATTCTTTTGCAGTTGCTGAAATGATTGTTGTAATGGCTCAAGTAATTCAGGTTTTAACATGAATGCTGCCATCATACTACTAGACAACTCTTCTGTTCTTCTCTCATTACTTAATCTTTCCTCTACAAAAGAGCGAACCCATCTCCCTTTCCTCTCTGAGTCTTCCGCTACTTTATTGTAAATAGCGCCCTCATAATCCTCTATCCCTCTGACTATCATACCTTCTATTAAAGCTTCTTTATTTGCAAAGTGATACAATAATCCACCTTTACTTACACCCGCCTCTTTTGCCACTGCTTCTAAGGTTAATTTAGCAACCCCTTTACATTGCACAATTTGAGAAGCGGCCGCCAAAATCTTTTGCCGCGTTATGCTGATACTCATTCCTTTTTAAAACCCCATTTCTACTAAATTTATATAAATACGAATCTTATTTTTAATATTGTTGATTACTACTAAGTATTTTCTTTATACAACAAAAGCTTCATTACCTTTGAATTTTTAGTTACTTATTCTATTAAAAATTTCCATATCATTCAATATGATAACATTAAATACACAAAGTCGACTATACATCTATACTTTTGTATTCATTCCTAATATATCCATCAATAAAATTTACCGATTAGTCCTTCTTATTACTTTATAAGACGGCAGTAATTCTTTCAGCATTAAATAAAAAATGTTATTACTCCCATCGAATCGAGTAATAACATTTTACTTAACAAATTCGCGGCCAACTAGCATCCTTCACATCTTCACTAGTCGGTTTTCTAACTGATCCAATAAAGTGAAACTTTATATCCGCAACATGGACAGGTGTATTTCATTTTGTCACTCCATTATTAACTTGTTTTCCCATATATTCCGACTCACAAAGAATGTAACAGCACAAATCATAGTTATCCCTATGAAAAATGTATTAGAATCTTCATATGTAGTTGGAATGCCTACCGTTACGAAAACAATACTAAAAGCTAAAAATAGATATAATAATAAAGATATAATATAGCTTAGTTTAAATCGTAAAATGATACCTCTAAACAATAGCTCACCAAGTAGACAGCCACCTAAAATAATAGGTACTCCGAAATACAATGTAAGGACTCCCATTTGCGCAGTAGATTGAATTATCTTTCCAATTATGTTCGGCGAAACCAGCTCACTATCGTTTCCCATCCTATCATATAAATCAAGTGCTGTTGCTGAAATAAAGAAACTTAATATAGAAAATGAATACGGTATTAAAAATTTGCTCACTCTCATTCACCTCGCTTTTTTCTTTACATATATTATTCATTATTTCCTATCATTTTTACATAAAAAAATAACCCTCTATGATAAAACATAGAGGGAAGCATTTCTATATAAAAATCTATACCTTATCCTGAAGTGAATCCCGAAAATAGGACAAATATCAAAACACCTAAACCATCTGCTATCTGCTCCCTACATTCTTTAGGGTAGATAGTTTATATGTTTTATTAGAAAGTAGTGCTCTCTTTTTTATAATATTCTTTTGAAATCTCTTCATAAAATGCTGCCGATGTCGAGTAGAAATAAGGTACTAACCATAAGAAACCGATTCCTATAGTAAGAATACTTAATATGAACCAGCCTAAGAAACTTAAGCATAGTAAAAAGTAATCCATTTTATGTCCATTCATCATATGACGACTCTCAGTAATCGCTTGATTCGCTGTATATTCTGGATGATCATTCAAAATAAAATATGTCATAGAATAAGAAAATGATTTAATAATACCTGGAATAATAAGAAGTAATGTCCATAGAGTCAAGTATACATACATTAGTAAATATGTTAAAAACGACTTCATCAACTTACTTCCATCGCTAAACCATCTAAATATATGACCAATGCGAGCATCAGTCCTACGAATTGCATTTAAAACAAGATAATAGGCACCTATTGTTAATGGACCAATAACAAGCATTACAATAATACTTACTGTGAGTGAATCACTTGCTTCTTCCCAACCCCAAAATATCGAAAAAATACCTGTGGTTAGCATTTCAACAGCTCCAATAAGGATTCCAATTAATAAAGTTGCCCCTACCGCTAATCCCCATCTTCCTTTTAATGCATCAAGTGCTTCTCTTTTCAACTGACTTATCATATATAACCTCCTAATACTATTTATATTTTAGTATACCATTTATATCAAAAATTCCACAGATTCCTCTAAAATAGAAGAATATTACCTTTTTTCATACATATTAATACATGTGTGCTGTAGTTGTACTGCTCTATCACTTAAACCACTCATTTCCTTATAACAAAAAAAGCCTGCCCTTCATAATAGGCAAGCTTTCTCAAATTATTCCTCCCTCATTCTCTTCTTATACCAATCCTGCATTCTCTCCGCGTCTTCTACTCTCGTATGCTCTATTTTATAACTAGATGATGCACTAGAAAACTTATACGTACATAAATCCGCGCGGCGCTGGAAATATGATTGTGTCTTCTCCATTGATTGGACGTGTCTTCTTCTAATAAGTCCTGTGTATTTTCCGACGCTACGATAGACAAGTGTAATTTGTTCTCCGTTAACACTGTAACCATTTGTTTTAAATGTTGCGTATCCAAGTGTAAAGATAAGGATTGCGAGCGGAATTAATGCCCACATGATGAAGTGCTTTTCAGAGTATATACTTATTCCAAGAAGCGGGATTGCTAGCATTGCGAAGAAGATAAAACTATCAATGAGATAGCGGCGCAATGCTGCTTTTGGTAATGCAATAATGTTTGCATTCAGTTCGTATGGTAATTGTAAATGGGCGAGTAACTGTTGCACTCGATTTTTTCGAATGATAGGATGCAGTGTAACTTTTTCTTCTTTTCCCTCACTTTGAATGACTTCTACTTGCACAGCACAATAACCGAATGGTTGGCGTAAAATACTTTCTTTTATCGTAATACCTTGAATACGATGCAATTTTAGTACGAGCTCTTTTTTCTCAAGTAATCCTTGTGAAATGCGAACTTCGTCATTTCTTCGATTCACTGTGAAATCGCCATGTTTTAACGCGTAACCGATTGTAGATATAATCCAAGAAAGAACGAGTAAAATGGCTACCATGAAAATCCAGCCATATATATCATGTTCCATTACATACGACTTTACGCCATTCTCTATCCATTTCGGAATGTACTCATCTACTTGGTGATAAACGAAAAAGATTAAAGAGAATAATAGTCCAAATTGACCAGATGTAACAGATGCTAATAAAATCTCTTTCCAAGTTAATTTATATTCTGTCGTTTGTTTTTCCTCTGTAACAATTGCTTTTTCTACTACATTTTCTGTTGCTTCGTCTAACGTTCCTTCTGCTTTCACTTCTGGAGTTGGCTCATTTAGCAAAGCAATAAGCTCCGCCGCTTCTTCTGCCGTAATACCAGCTAAGCTAACTTCTGCTTCATCGCCCCCACCAGCTGTTTCAATCTGAATTTTTTTCAAACCGAGCATTTGATATAGTACGTTAGAACTTGTATTAATCGTTTGAACACGTTCTTTATTTAAGTAGCTCTCCTTTTTCACGAAGAGACCTTTTTTCACATGTAATACGTTATTTTCAACCCAATATGTTGTGTAATACCATTTTTCAAATGCTGAAAAAACGGTGAGTAAACCAAATGCTGCGGGAATTAAATACCAAAACGGGAATTTTCCGTTTAAGCTAAACATGAAAATAATGAGTGGTATAAAATCTGTTATTTTCAATTCTAATAACATCGTGATTGGATGCTGCCTCTTATACATCCTCATCACTCACTTTCGCTAATTCTGCGATTTTCGTTTTCAACATTTCTGCTTCATACATCGTTAAGCCTGGAATGCTGTGAGAAGTTGCTGCTGTTGAAATGTGTAATTCTGCTAATCCGTATTTTCTCATAATTGGTCCTTGTTCAATCGTAACGTGCTGCACACGAATCATCGGTACTAATACGCGCTTTACGACGAAAAGACCATGCTGAATTTCAAGTTCTTCTTCATTTAGTTGGTAGCTGTAATAACGTTGACGTAGTTTCGGGAATAAGAAGTACGAAAATGGCGCGAACACAACTGTTAGCCCAATCATCACATACAAAATCCACGCCCACCAATCAAACTTTATCATGAGGAAAAGGTAAGCTAAAATGACGAGTATACCGATCCCTTCTTCAATTACAGCACGAATTTTCCACACTTTGACCATGTCAGGGTTAATTTCATTTTTCAATGGATCCATGTAACCACTCCAAATCTAGTAATCTAATATACGAATACTCTTAATCTATATTTTACATAACTTTACAGAAAATTAAAATTTAATCTTCTTTCCTCTCTGGAATAAAATATCCGAACCAAAGTAGCCAAATAAAACCGATTAACTTCATCCAACTTCCATCTGCTTGAAAAGCCTCTATCATGCCTGGAATTTTATAAACTCCAATGAATCCAAGAAAACCGAGCCACCAGTTTTTTTGCATTTTCATTTTTACTCCTCCTTCATGACGCTTTTCACATTTCGAATCCAAATTTCTTTATATTTTAACTGAAATCCCATGAGCATATAATTGCTCATATTATCGATCACAAGCGCTAGCGTATGAGCGTTTTCTTCCGTTGCATGTTGTGACACAACGCCCAGTCTCGCGCCTTGCTTCAATAAATCGTGGAAACCATGTAAGAAATCCTCTTGTATTTCAAATAATCGTTTCTGATACTTTTCATTTCGCGATGCAGTTACGATAAATTCATTGATAACGCGTAGTATTCCTTCTTGCCCTTCATACTCAGAGAGCATATGTAAACCATCTGCGATTAGCTTTTCTGCAAAATTTTCTTTCGTATACTGCTCTTTATCGAAGTAATTTGCAAAATGATAATCAGAAAAAATCTCTTCAAATAAAAAATCGACTAACGCTTCTTTAGAAGAAAAATGATAATAAATAGCCGGTTTTGAAATACCTACCTCTTTCGCAATCATGGAAAGGCTCATCTTCTCAATGCCGTGCTCTGCCATGAGTTTAAATGATGCCTCGACAATGTTTTGCGATGTTTGTAAATTCTTTGTCATACTGTACCTCACTTATTTTTACTTACCGGTCGGTAAATAAATTATAAAATGAAACTGAATAATTTGCAAGTTAATAAGAGTTTACACAGGAAGTTCTTGATAAAGTGAAACTTTAATCAGCCTTCATAAACAGCGGGATAAAGGCGGCGATGAGGCTGGTCACGATAATAAAAGCGGATTTCCATCCATTATTGTGCTCTTTATCATATTGATTGTAGTCGGAGTTGGCTATAGCGAAATTAACTTCTAAAAAAAGCATCCTAAATCACACATTTAGGATGCTTTTTTTTACTTTCTATTTAGCAATCGCATACGATAACAATTCATTGTCACTTCTCCAAGTCTTTGCAGCAATTGATAGTTCGCATATGCGCCTACCGGGGCACCGATTACTGGTACGAGCTGAAGCATTTTCGCTAAATCGATATAGTCTCGGTATTCTGTTTGGAACTTTTCCCAGTCCATATGATTTTCTTTTTCTGTATCCCACGTTTCAATTGCTTTCCATATTTCTTTTCTGTGATTGTCACTTGAAAAGGCGAGTTGGAAAACGTGAAGAATAAAAAGACGCTCTTCTTGTTTACTTGTATCAAATCCATACAACGTTGCTGCATCGAATAAAAATTTAATTTTAATCGTAAGTAAAAGCGGAAAGTCAGCAAGACCGAGTAAAATACCACCAGCCCCCGTCCCTGCTCCTTCTGCCGCAGCTATTTTTTTGTACTCATCCATTTTTTTACGCACTTCGTCATCACGTCTTTGCAGTGACCATGTCGTCTCTTTTAGCTTCGGCTTTATAAAGTTTGATCCGGCGCTGATCGTTTGCACCATCATCCGAATCGTTTCTGTTAAGACTTTTTGCACTTTCGCCGGAATAAGCTGTTGTACTTTCGTCTGCACTTTCTTTGAGAACCGTGTCATCATAGAAGAATCTTTCATGAATGTAGCTTTCCACTGCTCCAGTTCTTTTATAACCTTTTCTTCATATGTAATCATAGGTTCATTCCCTTCAATTTAAACGTTCAATGCGCTTCGCACCGTATTGGTAAACGAAACCGATACTAAATAATATGCTTACGACAAGTAAAATTCCTGTCATCATGAAATCTTTCGTTGCTAGTGCAAATATAACTGTAAAGATTACGCTCCCGATGATTAGAATCACATTTAATAAAGTAAGAAAATCTTTCTTCTTTTCATCTACCTTTACTGGATACAAATCAAGCCAAATTTTCATGCGGTGATGTTTCCATAAAGTTAATAGCTGATAGCCAATTAAGTATAGGAAAATAAAACTTACGATAAATCGCCCGTATAAAAATGGAATGAAGTAAAGAATAACTCCTCCAAGAGCGAGCAGACGCACATATAATCCAAAATAGTTACCTGATCTTAAAAACGTTCTCGTATATAAGTATAAATATGTGCGCTTTTCGCCGATTATCGACAGAATGAAATCCAGCCATTTTCGGCGAGATACTCTTTCTTTTAATGCTGGTACATCAACGAACATATTTGCAATTCGGTACAGCAGCATCATTTTCTTACCTTCTTCAGAAATTAAATACTCCCAGTTTAGCGGCTTTCCTTTTACCATTTGATGCATGATAGCAAGATATAACACCATGAGCAGAACGATTCCGCCAATAACAAGAACTGAAGTACGTTCTACAAGGAAATATACAAATAAACCGTTTAAGATAAAACGAATAAACCAATCAACTCTTTGTATATTTTGATCTGTTAAAAATGATTTTTCCCACGCGACGAATAAATTCCACGCTTTTACAATGACAAATGCGAGGACAATCCATATGTAGCCAGCACCGGTTTGCTTCATTTGTTGGAAGTATAACGGAGCAAGCGCAGCTGCTACGATTGCGATTATGTATAACTGAATCATAAATGTAAAAAGAAATGCCTTGGTGAAGTAAGGTTTTAACTTTTCTTCAACTGGCAGTAAGTAAACGAGATCCGCTTCTTTTAATAACGTTTGAATGGATCCAGCTGTTAACACGAGTCCAATTAATACTGCCATTATGAGCGCAGTTGGAAAGGAAGATGTTAACGTTTGTAACCATTGCTGGTAATAATACGCTCCCGCACCGATGATGAACACGAAAATAAATTTCAAATGATCATTAAATACGTATTTACTATATGTACGAACTTCTTTTAGAAAGTGACGAAATCGTTCTTTCCATAACGCTGTGCTATTCATAATCTTCTTCCTTTGTTAGCGCGATGTAAATATCATCTAACGTTGCACCTGGCATATTAAACTGTGATTGCAGTTCAGCTAATGTTCCCTTCGCTCTTACTTCACCTTGATGCAGAATAATGAACGAATCACAATAACGCTCTGCCGTCGCTAAAATATGTGTGCTCATTAAAATACCGGCTCCACTCTTTTTCATTTGATCCATCATTTGAAGAAGAGATTGAATTGCTAACGGATCTAATCCAACGAAAGGTTCGTCTACTATGTAAAGAGATGGCTCAACTAAAAACGCGCTCATAATCATTACTTTTTGTTTCATCCCTTTTGAGAAATGAGATGGAAACCATTTTAAACGATTTTTCATTCGAAATTCATGTAATAGTTGTCCTACACGTTCTTCATATTGTTTTTCATCGACGCCGTACGCCATCGCTGTTAATTTCAAATGCTCTTCTAACGTTAATTCATCATATAATACCGGCGTTTCTGGAATGAATGAAAAGCTAGAACGGTACGCTGTCATATCATCACGAATTGTTTTCCCATTAATTGTGACAGTTCCTTTTTTCGGTTCCATTAAACCGATAATATGTTTAATCGTCGTACTTTTACCAGCTCCATTTAAACCGATTAAGCCGACAAGTTCGCCTTTATTAACAGAGAACGAAACGTCTTTTAATACAGGTCGTTTCGTATATCCTCCTGTAACATTTTCTACACGCAATAACTCGCTCATACGACACCACTTTCTTCATTAGTATTCATTCTATATTCATCTTACCAAAAATTATGCTGTACTACATAGTATCCATGTACTCAAAAAAAAATTTAAATTTATTAGCATATATTTTCCCGAAAGCGGACATCATAATTATTGAAGAAGGAACACATTGAAAAAGCAACCACCAATTGATGAGTACAACAACATAGTGAAGTCATCATGAAATGGGGTGTCCATGTTGGACAATGAAATTTACACATAACCAGATTATTTGTTTCATTTTCGAAACGGGGTGTCTCCGAAAGAGCATATACTGTTTTAAAAAATAAACAATTTCCTTTTATGAAAGATTGCAATTCATTTCACTTGAAAATGGGGTGTCTACGGCAGAAACTTTAGCCGATTTACCGTGCATTTCTTAAATAAATGAGGTGTCTGCGAAACGTAAATTACGATAATGCTTTTTCAATCCCTCTTCAGAAAACAGGAAGCTGAGTCAGCTTCCTGTTTTTCGTGTTTGTTCTCTTATGTAATTATGGTAAAATACGGCTAAGGATATTTGAAAGGATGAGATCAATGAATCATACAGCAGACAATTGTATTTTTTGTAAAATCATTGACGGGCAAATCCCTTGCTCAAAAGTATACGAAGATGAACATGTGCTTGCATTTTTAGATATTAGTCAAGTAACAAAAGGACATACTCTTGTTATTCCGAAAGTTCACAAACAAGACATTTTTGCGTTAACGCCAGAAATCGCATCACACATTTTTTCTGTCGTTCCAAAAATCGCAAATGCGATTAAAGCAGAGTTTAATCCAGTTGGCTTTAACCTACTTAACAATAACGGTGAAAAAGCTGGACAAACTGTGTTCCACTTCCACCTTCATTTAATTCCACGCTACGGTGAAAAAGATGGTTTCGGTGCTGTTTGGAAATCACACCAAAATGAATACACTATGGAAAATTTACAAAACATCGCAAGTACAATTGCAAATAGTGTGAAATAATGACACTATAAGAAGGCGTAATACATAACAAGCCACTTCCCTGAAGTCATCAAATTCCGCATGGCTTGTTTCTTCACTTAAAATGCTCAGGGATGATTGTTTGTGCATAGCACATATAAGAAAGATATGCATATTGTTTTACATCATGAATACGAACAAAAAATAAGGAGGTCTCCTTTTATGTCAAAAGCTAAATCCTTTATTACAGGTGTTATTTGCGGGGGAGCAGTTGCTGGACTAGCCGTTCTTTTCTCAACTCCTTCTTCTGGTAAAGACATGCGCGGCAAGTTAAAAGAAAAAGGAAATGATATTAAAAAGACTTTAGCTGATATTACAGCTGATACGAAATTATTAAAGCGTCAAATTGTTGAAACTGCTTCAGAAGGTAAAGAAGTGTTTCAAGAACTAAAAGATGACATGCAAGACACGCTTTCTAACTGGAAACAAGATCTTTCTCAAAACAAGCGCCATATTGAGAAAGAAATTTTGGACATCCAAAAGTCAATTGAGAAACTACAAGAAGCTGTTCCAGAAAAAGCGTAAACAAATTCCTGCTTAGTTTTTTGCATATAACAAATATTTTTTATATAAATTGACCTTGACACGGCATATCGTATAGATATGCCGTGTTTTTATGCATTTACAATATATGTTATCAATTAACATGTAAGGACAACGCATGTATTCACGACTCATAAAACGCTTCCATAGTTATGCATGATTTGTATAGAATGTCATTTTGTTAAAAAATTTTCACAATTCTCACAAAAAGACTTTATTAATTTTTATTTTACTGGCATAATAGATAGTAATGAAAAAAGAATGTTAAAGTGGGTGAGTACATGAAAAGTGGAGAAAAAGATTACTCGGTAAAAGAAGCGATGATTTTCAGCCAACGCATTGCTCAATTATCGAAAGCGTTATGGAAATGTGTAGAGAAAGATTGGCAGCAGTGGATTAAACCTTACGATTTAAATATTAATGAACATCATATTTTAACAATCGCTTATCATTTAAAAGGGGCTTCTATTTCTGAGATTGCTAAGTTTGGAGTTATGCACGTATCAACGGCGTTTAACTTCTCTAAAAAGCTTGAAGAACGCGGCTATCTTGTATTCTCAAAAAAGGAAGATGATAAACGAAATACGTACATTGAAATTACAGACAAAGGGGAAGAATTACTACTTCGCTTAATGGAGGAGTATGATCCTGAAAATAATTCAGTGTTTAATGGGGCTCTTGCACTTCGTAATTTTTATGGGAAGTTCCCAGAAAATATCGAACTGATTGCAATCCTGCGTAATATTTACGGACAAGACTTCATCGATATTTTTGAGAAATCATTAGAAGATATTGAAGAGAACTTTACAGAATCCGATCAAAAGTTAGTTAAGAAATAATCTATTTATTTTTTCGCAATCATGCTTAAGAATTCATTCATAAGCGGCTTAAATAAACCTTGTTTTGCTAGCGCTTCCGCAGTTTCGTTTACTTCGAGCTGATGTGGAAGCGCTTTTTCAAATTGATCTAACAGCGCATCGAACAAAAGAAGCCCTTCTGCTTTCTCCACTACATATTGCTCGTTCAGTTTTTCACAAAGATTTAGTATACGTTCAATATCTTTTTTACGAGCTTTTTTCTTTATGATCAAAGAATAAAATGGACACTTCTCTTCATCAATCATTTTAAATAGTAGGTCTACGTAGTATTCAGCTTGTTCTAATCTTCTAACAACGTCCATTTTCTCCCTCACTTTCTAACACAAAGTCTTCTATTTCTGAATTTTGTAACACGAACAAAATATCGTGTGATACAATATATGTATATGTATTTTAGCCAAAAGGAGGTCTCGCCTCATGACACTTATAACAGTTGTTTTTGTCGCATTCGCACTTCTTGTTATATTTTACACGAATTTCATGACACATACACTGTGTGAACGAAAACAAATAGCTGCGAGCCGCCAGCCCGGTGTCTTTCGGGTTATTAATGTATGTATAACAATTTTATTAATTTCTAGTTATATAGAAATTATATTTCATGGAAAGTGAGGAAGGAAAGCCCCTTCCTCACTTTTTTCCTCTATAAGCAAATTATACCTACAATAACCAATAAAATAAACAGTACAAGTAATAAAATAAGTTGAGAATTCATCCCCATCCCCTCCTCTATTCTGTATATGCGGCATACGCCCAATATGGCACACTTTCAAAATCTGACACGTACTGGTTAATTTTTCTTTATCAATATGAAAACGCGTCGAAATATGATATATTAAATTTTGTACATATTGCTTATACTATAGAACAAAACATTCATCAAAACTTTATCCTCAGCCACGGTAAGCCCTGTTAAGCGCGCTTTACCAATACAAAAAAGCAAAAGTATCAGTGAGACTTAATCGGGCTCTTATGAATTTAAAATTCATCGGTGTAGGATAAATTAAAAATACATAATAGTAGGAGTGTTTATCGAATGAAGAAAGCTATGCTTGCCTTAGCCGCAACAAGTGTAATCGCATTATCAGCATGTGGAACATCATCATCAGACAAAATCGTTACATCTAAAGCTGGTGACATTACAAAAGAAGAATTCTACGATCAAATGAAGACACAAGCTGGTAAACAAGTACTAAACAACATGGTTATGGAAAAAGTTCTTATTAAAAACTACAAAGTTGAAGACAAAGATGTAGACAAAAAGTTCGATGAAATGAAAAAACAATACGGTGATCAATTCGATACACTAATGAAACAACAAGGTATTAAAGAAGAAACTATCAAAAATAGTGTGCGTGCTCAATTAGCTCAAGAAAAAGCGGTTGAACAATCGATTACTGATAAAGATGTAAAAGCAAAATTCGAGGATTATAAAAAAGAAATTAAAGCAAGTCATATCCTTGTAAAAGATGAAGAAACTGCTAAAAAAGTGAAAGATGAACTTGCTCAAGGTAAATCTTTCGAAGAATTAGCAAAGCAATACTCTGAAGATACAGGTTCAAAAGAAAAAGGTGGCGACTTAGGATTCTTCGGACCAGGGAAAATGGTAAAAGAATTTGAAGAAGCAGCTCAAAAGTTGAAAAAAGATGAAGTAAGCGAACCTGTAAAAACACAATTCGGTTACCATATTATTAAAGTAACTGATAATCACGCAGATGCAACTTTCGATAAATCAAAAGCTGATATTAAAAAATCACTAGCTCAAGAAAAAACGCAAGATGCTCAATTTATGAATGACTTAATGATGAAAGAAATCAAAAAAGCTGACGTAAAAGTTGACGATAAAGATTTAAAAGATCTTTTCAAAGAGCAAAAAGCTGACGATAAAAAAGAAGAAAAGAAATAATGAAGTAAAAAGCTTGGGCTTCGGCCCGAGCTTTTTTTATATCCTCTTCTCCCGATAGTTATATCCAGATTCGGTAAATGAAATTATATCGGCGATTTTTCAAATATATCGACTTACCGACAAAAAACGACAACAAGTGTGATTCCCTCTTAAAAACACAAAAAACCTTGATCCACGCTACACGGAACCAAGGTTTATCTTATTATCATTGATTAAATTCAAAAACTATGTTAAATTAGTACAGAAACACGTTTTAAAAAATATAAAGAACGTATTTATCCGTATCTTAATTGTACAACAAAATTTTTCTTCAGTCAACCTCTATTTTTCACTTTTAAAGGAGTGCTTACGTATGAACAAAAAACTTGATCTAGAGCAAAAACGATTGGATACCGTAATCGAAACTATTACGCAGCAAATTGATAAGCTGGAAAACGAAACTGGCAGACGCCGGGCAGAAGTAATCAACATCCGTAAACACTTCTGGGATGACGTTAAAGTGAATACAGATACTTTTGATGATTACCTTGAAACAGTTATCAACTTAAGACAACAAGCTCAATCACTAGCTGTTACACAAATCACCCATAAACACACCTTTAATCGACTTGCCGCGCTGCGACGTATGCAAAAAGCACCTTACTTCGGACGCATCGATTTCACTGAAGAAGGCGAACCTTCCACAGAACAAATCTATATCGGTGTTTCTACCCTTACTGATGCAAGCGGAGAAAACTTTCTTATTTATGACTGGCGCGCCCCAATTTCAAGTGTTTATTACGACTACCCACCAGGACCAGCTGAGTACAACACACCAGGCGGCGTAATTCGCGGTAATGTGGAGAAAAAATTACAATACATTATTCAAAATGGCGAGATTGATTCCATGTTCGATACGAGCCTTACAATTGGCGATGAAATCTTGCAACAAGCACTCGGAAAAGGTACGAACAAACATATGCAAAGTATCGTCGCTACGATTCAGCGTGAGCAAAATGAAATTATCCGTCACGATGAAGGCCGACTCCTTATCGTTCAAGGAGCTGCTGGTAGTGGTAAAACATCTGCTGCCCTTCAGCGAATCGCCTACTTACTATATAAATATCGCGAATGGCTAAAAGCGGATCAAATTATTCTCTTCTCCCCTAACTCTATGTTCAATAGCTACGTATCTAACGTACTACCTGAACTCGGTGAAGAAAATATGCAGCAAGTAACATTCCAAGAATATTTAAACCATAGACTAAGTAAGTCATTTGATGTTGAAGACCCTTATGAGCCATTGGAATATATGTTAACTGAAACGAATAGCCCTACCTATAAAACGAGAAATGCGAGCATCCGATTTAAAGCATCCACTCAATTTTTCGAGATGATTAGAGCGTACAGACAATCTCTTGAATCTTCAGGCATGCTATTTAGAGGAATGAAATTTAGAGGAAAACTGATCGTCTCTGCAAAAGAGATTACAGAGCAATTTTATAATACTGACTCCTCCCTCCGCTTCCATAGTCGAATTGAAAAGTTAACGGATTGGCTAAATAAACAAATAGATGCACTCGAAAAAGCAGAACTGAAAAAGCCTTGGGTAGAAGAAGAAATTGAATTACTTAGTAAAGATGAATACCAAAAGGCTTATAAATATTTACAGAAAAAAGGCGAGTTTGACGACAACTCTTTTAATGACTATGAGAAAGAAACGAAAGTCCTGGGACGTATGATTGTCCGTAAAAAATTGAAGCCACTTCGTAAAGGCGTTCAAACACTGCGCTTCATCAATTTCACAGGAATCTATAAACAACTCTTCACAGACGCATCGTGGGTTACTGGAGAAAAACCGAAAGAATGGGATGACATTTGCTCTTTAACGGTAAACATGCTTGATGAAGGAAAGCTATATTACGAGGATGCGACTCCATTTTTACTTTTAAAAGAATTAATCGAAGGCTTCCAAACGAATAGATCGATTAAACACGTACTCGTAGACGAAGCGCAAGATTATTCGCCGTTCCAGTTCGAGTTTTTAAAACGTCTCTTCCCTGCCGCAAAAATGACGGTACTCGGAGACTTTAATCAAGCGATATTTGCCCATGCAAGTGAAGCAGTGAATTTCAATACACTTACTAGCTTATACGGACCGGATGAAACGAACGGTATTAACTTAACTCGTAGCTATCGCTCAACAAAACCGATTATTGAATTTACACGTGCTCTCGTACCGGAAGGCAAGAACATTCACGCCTTTGAACGTGACGGCGAGAAACCTACAGTGACGAAAGTAGCGAATGAGAGCGAACTGCACGAACATATTACTGCCAAAGTTGCTGAACTACAAAAAGAGCAACACAATACAATCGCAATTATATGTAAATCCGCAGCTGAAAGCGCCGCTGCATACGAAGCACTTAATCATATCGATAATATTAAACTCGTGAAGAGTAACTCAGCCGAGTATGAGCAAGGCATTGTCGTAATCCCTGCTTACTTAGCGAAAGGTATCGAATTTGACGCTGTTATTATTTACAATGCTTCTAAAGATGTGTACAGCGATGAGAGCGTTCGTAGATTGTTCTACACTGCTTGCACACGCGCGATGCATGAGTTGCACCTTTATAGCGTTGGTGAGGTTAGTCCTTTTGTGCTTGGGGCTGATTCGTATAGTTTTGAGCTAATAACTAAAACACCTTGATGATTATCAAGGTGTTTTTCTCATTCTAAAAGGAATATCTTTACGTCGATATACACTTAACACAATTCCCATTATAAATGCATGAAACAGAGTTGGTATCAATCCGTAGCTAATAAATGGTAATGATATAGAAACACGTGGTAATATCCCGAGGGTCATGCCAACATTACAAATAAAATGGATTACAAAAAGAGTCACTCCGCCAACGAGAAGCAATTTACCATAACCATCATTTATTTTATAAGCTATGTTCATTATTCTTACTGCAAAAAGAGAAAGAATCACGACAAGAACTAGCGCAAGTACATATCCATAATAGTAAGTCAAACTTGCAAATACAAAATCAGTATGGGCAGCACGGATAGACTTTATATTTTCATATGTACCAAACCAACCTGCTGAAGACATCGCCTCTTTTAAACGTAAATACCATAGATCATGCTCTGGATTTAAAATTCCTAAAATTCTGGCCATACGGTATTCTTTTACAGCAGACCAGGAAAGTAGATCCCTAATAATCAATGGTACAATAGGTAAAATCGTAATGAGCCATGCCGTTTTCTTTCCTAACTTACTCCACCAAAGCATAACAAATACCATCGTGATATAGATGAACAGTGGTAAAAGAGTTGATGTAGTTGAAAATAGATATAAAGAAAATACGTACAACATGAGAAGATGCATAAGCTTTAATCTACTGTTATTGAAAAAAGAAGCCCAGCCTAGAAAAAAGAATGGTATTGTCATTAAACAATCAATTATGACGGAACCAATTTTTAGTAATGGTTCTCCATTCAAAGAAGCAGTCGGAAAACATTTTATCATTAACAAGATAAGTACACCAATTGTATAAAACAGCCACCCAAGCCTCTCTAACTTCCGATAATCAAATAGCATCATCCCAA
Source organism: Bacillus sp. Root131 (assembly GCF_001429475.1). Lineage (NCBI taxonomy): Bacteria > Bacillati > Bacillota > Bacilli > Caryophanales > Bacillaceae > Bacillus > Bacillus sp. Root131. The sequence continues at coordinate 9,640 of NZ_LMJQ01000006.1, read as the reverse complement.
TCGCTGTTGTAACACCGAGAATTACAAATATCACCTTATTCATTAATAAGTCAGCATGTCCAAGCGCTATAACTGGCAAAAAACCTAGCCCCATCGCAGCCACTAATAAACCAATTAAGAACCAATCAACCTTTGGCTTATGTAGTTTATTAAGTTCCTGGCCAAGCTTAATTGGACTTCCCATTTGTTCAACAGCCTTATCTTCAGCAACTTCCTCACTTAAGCCTTTCTCTATCCACATATTCTTCGTCTGTTTCAAGTGAAAATCTAGTTCCGTTGCTACTAAGTCCTTCGCTTCTTTTGATTTAATATGATTCGTAACTTCTTTTAAAAAACGCTCCCCTTTTTGATTCAATTTTTTCTCACTCCTGTACTAATCCTTTTAATATAAATCGTGCCTTCGTAGCATTCTTCTCTGCCTTTCGCAGCATCTTGTTTCCTTTATCATTTAATTGATAATATTTAGCTCCTGCGTGATCCCAGCTAGATTGGATAAAGCGATTCTGTTCTAGACGATGTAATACAGTGTATAGCGACCCTTCATTGCCTTCAAATTTTCGTATCCCTCTCCCTCTTAGTAACTGCATTAATTCGTAACCTGTTTTTTCATTCATAAGAAGTTGTAACACTGCTAAAAGGATATCTTCTTCCTTTTCGGACGATTGCTTGATTTTTTCGCGCACCTGCTTCTGGTGTTGATCAGAAAAACTCAAATGTTTAAACGTTGTGTTCTCCATTGATTTTCGCAAGCCTTTTAATCGATCTTCCATTTGATTATTCCTCCAATCCTTCCTTCAAAAGTTCCTTCGCTTTTTTCAGTCTCGTTTTTATCGTGTTTTCCTTTACTTCTATTACTGTAGCAATCTCTTTAATTGATAATTCCTCATAATAAAATAGATAAATCACTTCTCGATATTTTATCGGTAAACTCATTACTGCAGAAGCCAGTTCACGATCCTCCGCATTTTGAATGACAGTTTGTTCCACACTTTCTTTTTGACTCTCCATATACGTAAAGTCATCCTCTGTCACGATAACTTTTTTGTTATACCAACTTTTTAAATAGTCCTTACATTGATTGCAATTCTCCATAACCATGTTTTCAAATTCGAATTCCCTTTATATGTATGAAGAGATTTATAGCATTTCACGAATATATCTTGCGTTAAATCCTCCGCAACCTCTTTATTATTCACATACGAATACACAAGCTGCAGGACTTCTTGTCCATACTTGTTCATTATTTCGTCGATAAGGTCCTCCTTATCTTCTATTTCAAACGCTTCTATCGTTAATTCATCCACATCATTTCCTCCTTCCCATATATTAGACGACGCACTGTATGGAAAAGTTTTATAAATACATAAAAAAATACGGATGGTAATGTCCATACCGTTTTTTTATGTATATTTATTTGCTTCTTGTCCCTTGATACTTATGCTCTGCTTAAAGATAGGGATTTTTATCCATATGTCTTGTTCCCTATTTTAAAACATAATACAATGGAAATGTAACTTAATAAGCTATAACTAGTAGGTGTGGTAATCATCTCTTCCATTTTGAAAAAAGGGGGGAGGTGATAAAATGATCGCGATGTTTGTAATTAAATTAGTGTATGGTATCCTAACCGGAGCTGGCGTTGTCATCGGTAGAAGATACGTCGGTCCGTGGCTAATTTCTGTATACAAAAAAGCGAGAACCACCCTGCTTCGTGGAAAAGGTAAGGGCGGTTCTCGGCTAAAACGTTAATGTAATTGTCTTATAACCGCACCTACTACCACCACAATAGCAAGTTAGGTTACAAAGGCAGAAGTTTCTCAGGCTTCTGTCTTTTTTATTTTATGCAAAATTCACACTAAATACTCTATCATCATTGTAACACATTTTATTTATTTTTAGTCAAGAGAAAAAATCACCTAAAGGGCTCCCCTTCAGGTAGTTCTCTATTTTACGCTAACGCAGCTGCCTGTTCTTGTTGTTCTAGACTTTTTCTAGTTCAGCTGTGCCGCTCTCATCATTTATAGCACCAATAAAAGACGGATTATGTACCCGTTTCATAACAGGATGAATAAACAAGGAACAACACCTATTACGAATATAAAAAATCCTCTCACTATATAGCACCTATGTTTTCAGCAATACTCTATTACCATCAAACTAAATTTGTATAATTTAAACTACAGAATAGCAAGCTAATTTTCAAATATCTTCTTGCGCATTATCCTGAATTTATTATCTATTTGTATCATGCTTATAAATAAAAGATATCCTACCGACGCACCGAGCATATTTATACCAATCCGCCACACATCAAAAACATCAGACAAAGTTAGTAAATGTAATATCTCCCAAACAAGAAAGGTCATAACATACCACTTACGAGCTTTCTTATAGTTAGTCACTTTATTAATCAGCACTGGAACGAAAAATCCGAATGGAACTACTAATATTATATGTTGTAAAACGCTTAACCAATAAGTTGAGTTTCCCCAAAGACCTGGATGTGCAATAAAATCTTTAACTTGCCAAAGTGTTATTCCAAAAAGTTGTAATAACGTTTCTAAATCAGATATATGTAAAAATTGCTGCCAAAATTCAATGGGATGATAGACAGTCCCACCACCTGTCAAACTGCGAACAGAGTCAAATGTAGAAGTTGAAATAAACGTTCCTAAAAAGACAATAAAACAAATGATTATATAAGGAATACATAAAATTTTTGATAATACCTTTAATGGCCTAGGAACTTCGTATACCGATTTATTAATCTCTACGCCAATAAATTTTGATTCTCCAAAACTTTGAATTGCTTTATAAATCGCTTCTTTTTCATTCATACCTTGTTCCATATATTCTTCTTTCAAGCTGTTCAAGTGATCATACATTTCTAGAAATAACTCATCCTGTTCAATATCACTAAGTTCTGAATAGGCTAAAATAGACTTAATATACTCATCAAATTCACTCATAAATAACTCCTTTCTGACAAGCTTGAATTAATGCTGTTACACTCTCCCAAGAGTTCACTTTCTTCTGCAATTCTTTTTTCCCTTTATCTGTAATAGTATAGAATTTCCTTTTCATCCCATTCTCAGATTCATTCCAATAAGATTCAAGAAACTCCTTTTTCTCTAATCGCTTTAAAGCAGGATACAAAGTTCCCTGTCCCATACTATACAAATCTTCACTTGCATCCTTTAAACTTTGAGCTATTTCGTAGCCGTATGTATCACGTTTTGCAATGATAGAAAGTAATAAAATATCTATACTTCCCTTCAAGATTTCTTTGTCCAACAATACCACCACCTTATATACATAGTATAACAACATAGTTAGAAAAATAACCCATAAAAAAACCACCTAAAGGCTCCCCTTCAGGTGGTTCTCTATTTTATGCTAACGCAGCTGCCTGTTCTTGTTGATCTACAGGAATTACAGCGTCTGTTAATGATTTTTCTAGTTCAGCTGTATATTTCATTTGTTCTTCTTTGCTCCAGCCTAGTTTCGCAGCCATGTAGTTGATTACTGCTTCTTTCCACTCGTATACCCAGTGGATGTTGAAGAATACAGCGCCTCTGCGGCGTACGAAGAAGTCAACTGGTTTTGCTGTCATTTCGTAATCCATTGCGTATACAAGTGGGATTAGAACGTCAAGCGGCATGTTGTATTCTTTCGCTTCGTCTTTATGTTTTTTCGCTAAGCCGAACAGTACGTCTACGTTAGAGCCATAGAATTTCGCGAATTCTTCTGCTTGCGCTGTCGTTAAACCGTATTTCGTACCTTCGTCTGCTTTTTTCGCAACGAATGCCGGGAATCCGTGTGAACCATCTACATGTCCACCAGAGATCGGCATATGTTTCGTATCACTCTTCGGATATGCACTATGACCTTCTTTTTGTAGTAAGTTCGTTACGTAATCTACTACCATTTCAGCCATTTTGCGGTATCCTGTTAATTTACCACCTGCGATTGTAATTAAACCAGATTCAGAAGTCCAAATTTCATCTTTACGAGAAATTTCAGATGCATTCTTACCTTCTTCATAAATTAACGGACGTACACCAGCCCAGCTTGATTCAATGTCTTTCTCTGTAATTTTCACGCTTGGGAACATGTAGTTAATCGCATTAATGATGTATGTGCGATCTTCTGTTGTCATTTGTGGTACAGCTGCGTCTTTATCATAGAACGTATCTGTTGTACCTACGTATGTTTTTCCTCCGCGAGGAATCGCGAACACCATACGTTTATCTGGTGTATCGAAGTAAATTGCTTGCCCGAGTGGGAAACGTTTTTGATCAATTACTAAGTGAACACCTTTTGATAACTGAAGTACTTTTCCTTTTTTCGAGTTATCTTTTTCACGAAGTGTATCTACCCAAGGACCAGCTGCGTTTACAATTTTCTTACCGTAAACTTCATATACTTCACCGTCTAGTAAATCGATTACACGTACACCGCATACTTTTCCATCTTTATATAAGAAACTGTCTACTTTTGCGTAGTTAACAGCTTTCGCACCATGCTCAATTGCTTCTTTCATTACTTCAATTGTAAGACGCGCATCGTCTGTACGATATTCTACGTAGTAACCGCCGCCTTTTAATCCTTCTTTTTTTACAAGAGGCTCTTTGTTTAGCGTTTCTTCACGGTTAAACATCTTTCTGCGCTCGCTTCGTTTTACACCTGCTAAGAAGTCGTATACACGAAGACCAATTGATGTACTAAATGATCCGAACGTACCGCCTGTATGGAACGGAAGTAACATCCACTCTGGTGTTGTTACATGGGGACCGTTCTCATATACGATCGCACGCTCTTTACCCACCTCTGCTACCATTTTCACTTCAAGTTGTTTTAAATAACGTAGACCACCGTGTACAAGCTTCGTTGAACGACTTGATGTACCTGCTGCAAAGTCCTGCATTTCAAACACAATTGTTGATAACCCGCGTGTTGCTCCATCTAATGCAATACCAGAACCAGTAATACCTCCACCAATTACGATCACATCTAACTCTTGTTTATTTACTCCGTTTAATACGTCTTTACGTTGTTTACTTGAAAATTTCATGGTAATTCCTCCCTTTGATAACGAAAAAAGAGACCACAAACTCCGCTATAGATTTCGCCTCTATAGCGCGTTGTGGTCTCTCCAAATCTCCTACCGAATTATTAACTTGTCACCATTATAACACTGTTTATGATTATTTGAAAGCTTTTGTTGCTTCAATTGCTTTTTTCCATCCAGCATATAGCTCTTCGCTTGTTTCCGCTTCCATCGTTGGTTCAAAGCGTTTGTCCATATGCCACTGTGATTTAATTTCATCTTGGTTTTTCCAATATCCAACCGCAAGACCAGCTAAGTATGCTGCACCTAAAGCCGTTGTTTCGTTAATCACTGGACGCTCTACAGGAACATCTAAAATATCACTTTGGAACTTCATTAAGAAGTTATTTTTAACTGCTCCGCCATCAACGCGTAATGTTTTCAGTTCAATACCTGAATCTGCTTCCATTGCGCATAATACATCTTTCGTTTGGTAAGCTAAAGATTCTAGCGTTGCACGAATGAAGTGCTCTTTCGTCGTACCGCGTGTTACACCAAACATAGCGCCGCGTACTTCACTATCCCAATAAGGTGTTCCTAGTCCAACGAATGCTGGTACAACGTATACACCATCAGTTGATTCAACGCGACTCGCATACACTTCACTCTCACTTGCATCTTTAAACATGCGCATTCCGTCACGTAACCACTGAATTGCAGAACCTGCTACGAAAATACTTCCTTCTAATGCGTAGTTTACTTTACCATCTATTCCCCATGCAATTGTTGTTAATAGACCGTGCTCAGAAGCTACTGCTTTTTCACCTGTGTTCATTAACATGAAGCAACCAGTTCCGTAAGTATTTTTCGCCATACCTTCACCGAAACAAGCTTGTCCAAATAATGCTGCTTGTTGGTCACCAGCTACACCTGCAATCGGTACATTTTGGCCGAAGAAGTGGTAATCAATTGTTTCTCCGTAAATTTCAGATGATGGACGTACTTCTGGAAGCATGCTCTTTGGTACTGTTAACATTTCTAGAAGCTCATCATCCCACTGTAAGTCGTGAATATTAAACATTAACGTACGTGATGCGTTTGAATAATCTGTTACGTGTGCTTTACCACCAGATAGTTTCCATACAAGCCACGAATCAATTGTTCCGAATAATAGATCACCGTTTTCTGCTTTCTCTCTTGCACCTTCAACGTTATCTAAAATCCATTTTACTTTCGTACCAGAGAAGTATGCATCAATTAAAAGACCTGTTTTTTCGCGAACCATTTCGCTATAACCTTTTTCTTTTAACTCATCACAAATTTCAGCTGTTTGGCGAGATTGCCATACAATTGCGTTGTAAATTGGTTTACTAGTTGTTTTATCCCAGACAACCGTTGTTTCACGTTGGTTCGTAATACCGATACCTGCGATTTGTTCTGGTTTTACATCTGCTTCGCTTAAGCAAGTTGCGATAACTGCTAAAATAGATCCCCAAATTTCTTGTGCATTATGCTCTACCCAGCCCGGCTTTGGAAAATGTTGTGTAAACTCTTTTTGAGCTGAATGAACAATTTCACCTTTTTTATTGAAAAGAATTGCGCGTGAGCTTGTTGTTCCTTGGTCTAATGAAAGAATATATTTTTTCATATCGGTTTCCCCCTTATGCTACTTTTCTACTATTTGTATTGCTTCCGCTTTTTTTACTTGTCATATAAGAGATTGCTAGTACAATCACAGTTGCGATAATCACATAAATAAGTGCTGAATTTTGCTTTCCTTCAAATACAACTTGATGGAATAAACCTGCAAGTGATCCACCTAAAATTGGACCTACTACTGGAATCCATGCATACTTCCAGTTTGAACCGCCTTTTCCTGCAATCGGAAGGAAGAAGTGTGCGATACGCGGACCTAAATCACGTGCTGGGTTAATTGCGTATCCTGTTGTCCCACCTAATGATAAACCAATACTTACAATTAAGAAACCTACGATAAATGGATTTAATCCATCTGCAAATTTATTTGCACCAATTGCTAATATACCAAATACTAAAACGAATGTTCCAATCATTTCACTTAAAAGGTTTGCAAATGTGTTCGGAATTGCTGGACCTGTTGCAAATACACCTAACTTTGTTCCTGGATCTTCTGTTTCTTTCCAGTGTGGTAAGTAATGTAAATATACGATAACTGCCCCGATAATTGCCCCAATCATTTGTGCTACGATATAACCTGGTACGTCACTCCATGGGAACGCTCCCTTAAATGCTAGTCCTATCGTTAAAGCTGGATTCAAATGTGCCCCACTAATTGATCCAACCGCATACGCTGCAACCGCTACTGCTAAGCCCCAGCCCATTGTAATAACAATCCAACCTGAATCTTTCGCAAACGATTTCTTTAAACTTACACCAGCACAAACGCCGCCACCAAGTACGATTAACAACGCAGTCCCTATTAACTCTCCTAAAAATGCTGACATAGTATCCCTCCACAATCAATTTAAACGCTTCCAAATGTGATAGAGGTAAAATGAATGGCCATTCGTTTTTGTCAAAAGAAAAAGACCCACAGCTTTGCACGCTTCTATATAAATTTATATAGAAACAATGAAATGTGGATCTCTTCTTTTCTCCGTCACGTTTATTAACTTGTCTATAATGTTAACCTCTTATGAAAGCGGTGTCAACAGAATTTTTTCACATTTTCGTCACTTTTTTTGGTAATGTTTCCATAGTTCGCGTTTTGACGTCGTAATCGCTGTCGCACCAGCGTTTAAAGCTCTTTCCACATCTTCTACAGTACGAATAAAACCACCTGCTAAAATCGGTACACCAGTACGCTCTTTCACTTCAGCGATAATATCCGTCATTGCTCCTGGAAGCACCTCAATATAATCCGGTTTCGTCTTATCTAAAAGATTGCAGCTCTTCTCCATCGCACTCGAATCGATTAAAAAGATGCGTTGTATTGCCACAACACCTTTTTGCTTCGCCTTCATAATAACGCTCGCCTTTGTCGAAAGTAACCCGTACGGTCTAAACTCCTGACATAAATATTCCGTCGCATGCCCATCACTCTGCAAGCCATGAATTAAATCCACATGTAAAAACACCTTTTTACAATATTGCTTCGCAAGTGATATAACACTCTTCAATTGGCCGACATGAATATCTAAAATAACGATATATTCATACGAACTATGTAATAGCTTTTCCAAATCTTTAATTTGCCTCACTGCCGGCAAAATCTTCTGTTCATGAAATTCCATTCTATATGTCCCGATACGATAAACTTAACTAAATCTATACAATTCAATCAAATTTACACGAGTTAGTGCTTCATCGTGTTCTCGCAGCCCCAAAGGGACGAGGGGTATAACACTCCACACGAGGCAGTATCGTTACCTCCTATTATCAAGCATTTATTTTACCCATCTTGATAAATTTATCGCAGCATTTACATCCCTATCGTGATGGCTATTACATGAAACACAACACCACTCACGTATTTTTAAACTCCACTGTCCTTCTNAGGGACGAGGGGTATAACACTCCACACGAGGCAGTATCGTTACCTCCTATTATCAAGCATTTATTTTACACATCTTGATAAATTTATCGCAGCATTTACATCCCTATCGTGATGGCTATTACATGAAACACAACACCACTCACGTATTTTTAAACTCCACTGTCCTTCTGGTTGAACTGAATGGTCGTATTTTACGCCGCAACATGAGCAAATCTTGCTTGAAGCGAACCATTTATCAGCTTTTACATACGCAATGCCGTACTTCTCGCACTTGTATGACAAACATTGAAAGAAGAAGTTTAATTTTTGAAATGAAAATGCTTTCGATAGTTTTTTGTTTTTTAACAGGTTTGAGATAGATAAGTCTTCCACAACAATCCTCATTGGTTTGGTTTTCACCAATCTAGCTGTTGCTTGATGGATATGGTTATTTCGGATATTCATAATTTTCCTAGATAACCGCAGGTGCTCAGCTTTCGCTTTTTCATATCCAGCAGATTGAATTTTCACACCTTTTTTAAATCTCCTAGACATATCTCTTTGCGCTGACTTTTTCCTTCTCAAAAGTTTTTTA
>NZ_LMJQ01000006.1:0-453 GCF_001429475.1 Bacillus sp. Root131 | reverse complement strand
CCCACACTAATCCACCAGTGACGACCATCAAATGTAACTCTTGGATTGGATGGTTTTTTATTCCTTGGTAGTTGTTGGCTTGTTTTCACTTCTCCAATAGACTGAATATGAACTACTTTCTTTCCTATAACCAGTCTTTCATAATTGGCATAAAATCCTTGGATTAAATCTTTTTTGGATTTATAAGAAGTGTGATAACCATTTTTGTACTTTTTGAACGAATGTTTTCTCGCCGTATCAAAATCTTTTGAAGCCTGTTTGGGCACTTGTGCATTAATGTCTTTTAACCACTCATATYTCTTTYGCTTCTTGATCTTTGTAAATCGTTTCTGTAAAGCTAACTGTGAAACAGATTTTCCAAATAGCTTATAGTATCTATCACTCATTCTTTTACAATAGTTATAAGCGAATCTTGCAGCTCCAGCATGGTTTCTAAGCACTTTTTCTTGTTCA
>NZ_LMJQ01000005.1:0-126724 GCF_001429475.1 Bacillus sp. Root131 | reverse complement strand
TAAAAATAAAAATTGACGTTTCACGTTGTTTGTTTCGTTCAGTTTTCAAAGAACTACTTGGTCGCTCATTTGCGACTTCCTTATGTTAACATCTTCGTTTTTCGATGTCAACTAAGTTTTTCAATTTCTTTTTTGTCGTTTTCTGCGTTTCCGCATCAGCGACGGTTATTAATATATCATGGTGAAAAATGAAATGCAACACCTTTTATAAACTTTTTTAAAAACTGCCCACATTTCTTTTTTAATATCATATACTTAAACGAAATATCTCTTTCATGTATGATTAATTCCTACATATATTTTATATAAAGTTACTCTATCAAAAAACGTTTCTTTCTATAATAAGAGTTTTATTCATATACCATATCATACAAGGAGGAATATATATGGACTATACCGATTTATTAATCAAACTAGGTCTCTCGGCTATTTTAGGATTTGCCATTGGTTTAGAACGCGAATTAAAACGGAAACCACTTGGTTTAAAAACGTGTTTAGTTATTTCTATTATTAGTTGCCTCCTAACGATTGTTTCTATTAAAGCAGCTTATAACTTACCACATACCGATCATATGAATATGGATCCACTTCGACTTGCCGCTCAAATTGTATCAGGAATTGGTTTTTTAGGTGCTGGCGTAATTTTAAGAAGAGGCAACGATAGCATTGCAGGACTCACGACTGCCGCTATGATTTGGGGTGCTTCTGGTATTGGTATTGCCGTTGGAGCTGGTTTCTATATCGAGGCAATTTTCGGAATGTGTTTTCTTATGATTAGTGTCGAACTTATACCATTGACAATGAAGTTTGTAGGTCCTAGATCATTTCGTCAACGTGATATTGCAGTGAAACTTGTTGTGCGAAATATGGACAATATCCCGGTTGTAATCGAGGAGATAAAAGAAATGGATATAAACGTTAAAAATATGAAGCTTAAAACGTTAGAAAACGGTTCTCACTATTTACATCTTAAACTGTCCATTGATCAAAAAAGACATACCGCTGATGTTTACTATACTCTCCAGCATCTTGAAAGTGTCCAACAAACTGAAGTGGAAAGTATGTAGCATAAAATAAACTCTCTTTAATTAGAGAGTTTTTCTTTTTTCTATAATGGTAACAATGAATGTAGTCCTGCAAAACAAGGAGGAATTTACTATTGAAATCCCGTCCGAATTTAGTAGATACATTTCGTGATTCCATTATTTTTCGTTTAATTTGTTTTATTATTGTACTCACTGCTTTTTCTGGTTTTCTTATACATAGATTAGAACCCTCTCATTTCACTACATGGTTTGACGGAATTTGGTGGTCAATTGTTACCATTTTTACAGTTGGATATGGCGACTTTGCTCCCCATACAACGATAGGAAAACTAATAGGTATAAGTATTATTTTATTAGGAACTGGCTTTTGTTCTTATTATATGGTTCTATTCGCTACTGAGATGATTAGTAAACAATACATGAAAGTTAAAGGTGAAGAAGCCGCTACCTCTAACGGTCATATGATTATCGTTGGCTGGAATGAGCGTGCAAAACATGTTGTAAAGCAAATGCATGTACTACAACCAAACCTTGATATCGTTTTAATTGATGAAACACTTTCTTTACTCCCAAAACCCTTTCATCATTTAGAATTTATAAAAGGTTGTCCGCATCACGATCAAACTTTATTAAAGGCTAATATTGCAACGGCACACACCATATTAATAACAGCGGATAAAGAAAAGAACGAAAGCTTAGCAGATACACAGTCCATTTTAAATATTTTAACTGCGAAAGGACTCAATCCAAACATTCACTGCATCGCCGAACTACTTACTACTGAACAAATTCAAAATGCAACGAGAGCGGGCGCGTCAGAAATTATAGAAGGAAATAAATTAACGAGTTATGTATTTACCGCTTCTCTTTTATTCCCTTCTATTTCAGGTGTACTATTCTCACTTTACGATGAAATCTCTGATAACAAATTACAACTGATGGAGCTTTCTCCGTCCTGCACCGGACAAACCTTTGCAAATTGTAGCTATACCCTTCTAAAACAAAACATTCTCTTACTAGGTATAAAGCGTGATGATCAATATATGATTAATCCAGTCCATACCTTCATTCTTATCGAAAGCGACATACTCATTGTTATTCACCATTAATAAAATGACGCTCTAGTTCTTGCATGAGCACTTTCCCAATATTGATATATTTTCTTTTTACATCTCCATCTGGATCTTTCGGTTCAGCAAATTGATCCATCCCACTCGTTCCAGCGGTTAAAGTATTCACATTATCATCTAGTTCGTCTTGATATACGTGCGAAAGAATATACGGCGTTTCAAGACGGACTACTACACCAGGTACATCCAGTTCACCATCTACTGCTGTAAACGGCACTCGTAAAAATTGATACCCATCTTCTTCATCGATTTTGTAATCGAAGCATCCTTTATCATAATCCCAATTACCACCAATGCTATATCCAAGTGGTTTCATAATCTCTTCTAACTTAAATAGCGCATATGTACGTCCTTCTAAATTTGATTGAATTGGAATCAAGTCCATCCCTCCAAGACTTTTCCTTTAGCATACCCACTCTAGCTTGAATATACTGATGGACTTTTCGATAAAATAATAAAAAGCGACCGGATTCCGGTCGCTTTTTATTATTTTAAACGCTCTTCTAATTCTGCTTTTAATTCTTCAAATCCTGGTTTACCAAGTAAAGCAAACATGTTCTTCTTGTATGCTTCTACGCCAGGTTGGTCAAATGGATTTACCCCTAGTAAGTAGCCGCTCATCGCACATGCTTTTTCGAAGAAGTATACAAGGTAACCGAATGTGTACTCATTTAATTCAGGAATATTGACGATTAAGTTTGGTACTCCCCCGTCGCTATGTGCAAGTAATGTACCTTCGTATGCTTTTGTGTTTACAAAGTCTACAGTTTCACCAGCAAGGTAATTTAATCCGTCTAAATCGTTTTCTTCTGATTCGATTGTTAGTTCATGTGTAGATTTACCTACTTTAAGAACTGTTTCAAATAAGTCACGACGACCTTCTTGAACGTATTGACCTAATGAGTGTAAGTCAGTTGAGAAGTTTGCTGAAGATGGGAAAATACCTTTTTGATCTTTTCCTTCACTTTCACCAAATAACTGTTTCCACCACTCAGCGAAGTATTGAAGTGCTGGCTCATAGTTAACAAGCATTTCAATTGTTTTTCCTTTATTGTATAAAGCGTTACGAACTACTGCATATTGGTAAGCTGGGTTTTCTTCTAGTTCTGACGTTCCGAAGTCATCATGACCAGCAGCTGCACCTTTCATCATCTCTTCAATATTTAAGCCACTTACTGCGATTGGTAATAAACCAACTGGCGTTAATACAGAGAAACGTCCTCCAACATCATCTGGAATAACAAATGTTTCGTAACCTTCGTTATCAGCTAATGTTTTTAATGCACCACGTGCTTTATCTGTAGTTGCATAAATACGTTTGCGAGCTTCTTCTTTTCCATACTTTTCTTCTAATAACTTACGGAAGATACGGAATGCTAGTGCTGGCTCTGTTGTTGTACCTGATTTGGAAATAACGTTAATAGAGAAGTCTTTACCTTCTAATACGTCCATTAAATCTTTCATGTAAGTGGAGCTAATGTTTTGTCCAACAAATAGCACTTGTGGAGTTTTACGTTGTTCTTTAGAAAGCGTGTTGTAGAAAGAATGGTTTAACATTTCGATTGCTGCGCGTGCCCCTAAGTAAGAACCACCAATACCTACAACAAGTAAAATGTCAGAGTCATTTTTAATTTTTTCTGCGCATTTTTGAATGCGAGCGAATTCTTCTTTGTCATATTGAAGCGGAAGGTCTACCCACCCAAGGAAATCGTTCCCAGCTCCAGTTTTTTCGTGGATTGCGTGATGTGTTACTTTCACTGCATCACGTAAATAAGTGATTTCATGTTCACCGATGAAGGATAACGCTTTAGAATAGTCGAACGTTACATGTGTACTCATCTTTTTCCCTCCAATTATGGATATGTATTTCTGTATTCACTTTAGCGAAACTGAAGTTGTAAATCAAGCGATTCAACCATTGTAAACGTAACCAATATATATTTTTTAGAAAAAGTTCATTTTTTGCATAAAAATTCGCATTTTTCGGTATAGATGTATATACATCATCTTTCGAACATTTTTTATGTATAAAAACAACATAACTACCCCATTCTATAAAAGAGTTAATTAACTCATCGCTTGCTCATGCTTCACAATTAAGGGGGGCTTTTTCATGAGTACTTTGCAACGTATCGCATTAGTCTTTACTGTAATTGGCGCTGTGAACTGGGGACTAATCGGATTTTTCCAGTTTGACTTAGTAGCAGCCATTTTCGGTGGACAAAATTCAGCTCTTGCACGTATTATTTACGGCATCGTTGGTATATCTGGGCTTATCAATCTTGGTTTATTGTTTAAACCATCTGAAAATCTTGGTACACACCCAGAAACAAACGAAATTCGATAGTCAGTATGTCCTTTCACCTCCGACATACGAATATGATTGCATGCAATCATATTTGCAAATATATATCATAAGATAAAGTAAAAGAGGAACGCTCATATGCGTTCCTCTTTTACTTTGTTAACTCGGACTCTTCAATCCATTCTGCCAACTTTTCTCGCAGCGTATTAAATCCGTTTTCAGATGGGTTCGGTATAAGAATCCTTCCTTGTTTTCTTTTCGCCGCTTTTAACGATAAACTCATTTTTCTGTGCTCTTCATCAATTGAAAGTACCTTTACTTCTACTGTATCGCCGACTTTTAAAAAGTCATGAATATCCTTTACATATCCATTTGTAATTTCAGATATATGCACAAGTCCTTGTGTTTCTGCATCTAACGCTACAAATGCACCGTAATCTTGAATTCCAGTCACTTTCCCTGTTACAACCACTCCTGTTGTATATTGTTCTGACATATGAAACACTCCCATACGTTTACCATTCTCTCTACAATTATAAAGAGCAAAGCAGATATATTTATTTTAAATATCCGATTGGTTAGTACGCATTCTAGATAACGTTATCTAGAATGCGTATACCTTATATTAGTAAATTATACCACTATGACAGAACTCATTCAAAATTCATGAAAAATTCCCCTTAAAGAAGTATAATTCTCCAATATTGGGATAGACTACTAACACATGGCTTTCTAGTATTCCCCCCCTTTTATGGACAAAACGTATTACGTTTTGTCCTTTTTTTATTTTCTACAAACCGTTCCATTCTCTTCATCGCTTCCATAAGTTGTTCAAGCGACGTTGCATATGAACAACGAATAAATCCTTCACCACTTTCGCCAAATACGCTACCAGGGACAACGGCCACTTTCTCTTCCAACAATAACTGTTCTGCAAATTCCGCTGAAGATAATCCGGTTGAAGATATAGCAGGAAAAACATAAAATGCTCCGCCCGGCACATGACACGTTAAGCCCATTTCATTGAAAGATGTCGTCATGAAGTTACGACGCTTCTTATAGCTATCTCTCATTCGAATTACTTCATCGTTCCCTGCGCGTAACGCCTCAAGTGCTGCAAACTGAGACATCGTCGGTGCACACATCATTGAATACTGATGGATTTTGAGCATTAATTCTGAAAATTGAACAGGAGCTGCAATCATACCGAGGCGCCATCCTGTCATCGCAAATCCTTTTGAAAATCCTGAAATTAAAATCGTATGCTCACGCATATTTTTAATACTCGCGAAACTTGTATATACTTCGTCGTATACAAGTTCTGCATAAATTTCATCAGATAATACGATTAGATTGTACTTCTCAACAATCACTGCTATTTCTTCAAGCTCGGATTTATTTAGCATTGCACCTGTCGGGTTATTTGGTGAACAAAGCAAAATTGCCTTTGTTTTCGCTGTAATAGCTGCTTCAATTTGTTCTGGTTGTACTTTAAACTCGTTTTCTAACGTAGTCGCCACAGGAACCGGAACTCCTCCAGCTAATGTCACAAGTGGTGCATAAGAAACGAAGCTCGGTTCAATAATGAGCACTTCATCATCAGGATTTATAATGGCGCGCATCGCTACATCTAACGCCTGGCTCGCTCCAACTGTAACAATGATTTCATCACTTGGATCATAAGATACTGCAAATTGTTTTTTTAGATACTTTGCTATTTCTTGACGGAGCTCCAATAATCCTGCATTTGCTGTATATGACGTATACCCTTGTTCCAAAGAACGAATACATGCTTGCCTTACATTCCAAGGTGTAACAAAATCCGGCTCTCCTACCCCGAGGGAAATAACACCTTTCATATTTGCTGCTAAATCAAAAAATTTTCGAATACCAGATGGTTTTAAAGATTCTGCTGATCTAGATAGTTCAAATTGCTTCATGGTGTCACCACAATTCGCTTATCATCATCGTCTTTTTCATAAATAACGCCCTCATGTTTATACTTCTTCAAAATGAAATGAGTAGTTGTAGAAACAACAGATTCAATTGTTGCTAATTTCTCAGAAACAAACATCGCTACTTCTCCCATCGTTTTCCCTTCTAATGTAATAGAAAGATCATATGTCCCTGACATTAAATAAACGGATTTCACTTCTGAATAACGATAAATTTGTTCAGCAACCGCATCAAACCCAACGCCATGCTTTGGCGTAACTTTCACATCGATCATTGCCGTTAAACCTGTATGTTCTTTCACCTTCGTCCAATCAATATGTGTTACATAATCCACAATAATCTTTTCATTTTCTAACCTCGCAACCATCTTCTTTACTTCTTCTACCTCTATATTTAACAGCTTCGCTAATGTATCTACAGATAATCGACTACTCTTTTCAAGACAAGCTAATAATTCTAATTCTTTTTCTGTCACCATATAAATCATCCTTCCTTTTCGTTTGTGTTTAAATTATACAAATACCCTTTCCAGTTTGAAAAGAAGATTTTTCTATTGAATTATGTCAAAATAAAGTGAAACTTTAATCAGCGAAATGCTTCACCCCACTGATTATCAGCCCACACCAATCGGGCTTTTACGGACAGTTGCTCTCCCACCTAACCTCTTTGCTTGAGCTGCTTTTTGAGGTGGGAGACTTACTGTCCGTTAATGCGGGGTAAAGTGAAACTTTAATCAGTGGAAAAATGCGTGATAAAGCGAAAGGGGATGGAATCGTGAAACCAAAAGTTTATATTGCTGAACCAGTTCCAACATTTGTAGAAAACTATTTATCAGAACACTGTGATTATGAAAAATGGGATCAAAATGAGAAAGTACCCCGTGATGTTCTATTAGAAAAAATACAAGATAAAGATGGGTTATTAAATTTCGGATCTGCCATTAATGAAGAATTACTGACAGTGGCTCCTAACTTAAAAGTAGTGAGCAACATTTCTGTCGGTTACGATAATTTTGATTTACAAGCGATGAAAAACCGAAATGTTATCGGAACGAATACACCATACGTATTAGATGATACAGTAGCTGATCTCGTTTTCGCCCTTATGTTATCTGCTGGGCGCCGTGTTTGCGAACTCGATTCTTATGTGAAAAATGGTGAATGGAACGCTGAAATTGGAAAAGAACACTTCGGACTAGATGTACACCATAGCACAATTGGTATTATCGGTATGGGCCGAATTGGAGAAGCCGTTGCAAAACGAGCAAAATTCGGATTTGATATGAATGTTCTTTACTATAACCGCCGTCGTAAAGAAGAAGCTGAACAAAAATTCGATGCTACATATTGTGATTTACAGACGCTACTGGAGCAGTCTGACTTTATTGTTCTTCTTACTCCATTAACAGATGAAACATATCACCTTATCGGAGAAAAGGAATTTTCATTAATGAAAGAAACAGCAATCTTCATTAATGCTTCTCGCGGGAAAACAGTAGATGAAGAAGCGTTAATCCATGCTTTAACAGAAAAGAAAATCTTTGCAGCAGGTATCGATACATTTACACAAGAGCCGATTCAAAAAGATAATCCACTCTTATCATTACAAAATGTTGTGACTTTACCACACATCGGATCTGCAACATTAAAAACTAGGCAGCAAATGGCTATGACCGCCGCTGAAAATTTAGTTGCAGGATTACAAGGAAAAACACCGCCTAATATTGTTCGCGGGTAATACTGAATAAACGAAAGGCAAGATGACATCGTCATCTTGCCTTTTTTTGTTAACATATTTTCTTCTTCCTTGGAGATGATATGAACAAAAATCAATGGAGTGACAAAAAATGAATCACGAATATACTTGTCCTTATTTCACTTTTTCCACTCGCGGCACTACTATTCATTACGAATTGTATGAACACGATAACAAAACAGAACGTCCTACTTTCGTACTCGTTCACGGCTTTTTATCTTCCTCATTTAGTTACCGTCGTCTCATTCCCTTACTATCGAAAGCAGGAACAGTGATTGCTCTTGATTTACCACCGTTCGGAAAAAGTGATAAGTCTCATCTGTTTAAGTATTCTTATCACAATTTAGCAACGATTATTATTGATTTAATTGAACATTTATCTCTCTCAAACATTGTATTAGTTGGGCACTCTATGGGTGGGCAAATTTCTCTCTATGTAAACCGTATACGTCCTGAACTCATTTCAAAAACGATTTTACTATGCAGCTCTAGCTATTTAGCACGCGCAACCTTACCTTTACTATACTCTTCTTATTTACCGTTCTTTCATTTATACGTAAAGAACTGGATTATTAGACGCGGTATTGTTCATAACTTAATGAATGTCGTTCATGATCACTCATTAATTGACGATGAAATGAAAAAAGGTTACTCCGCTCCTTTTTATGACGACCGTATATTTCCCGCTTTAACTCGCATGATACGAGACCGTGAAGGTGACTTATCTTCAACTGAATTACAAAAAATCGAAACACCTATCTTGCTCATTTGGGGTGAAAAAGACCGCGTCGTCCCTGTACATGTAGGTCATCGTCTACACAAAGATTTACCGAATTCAAAATTTATTTCTTACGAAAATACAGGACATTTACTACCTGAAGAAAAGCCTAAACATGTTTATGAAGAAATTATCGCTTTTTCTGCGCAATAAAGTGAAACTTTAATCAGTCCCCACCTAACTTCTTTGCTTCCGCTGAATTTTGAGGTGGGGTCTTACTACCAAGCAAATAGCGGGATAATATAAAAAAGGCTGTCGGAAATTCCGACAGCCTATAATGAACAACTTCCGCCTTCTTTTATTACAAGTAATTCCACAGCTAACTTCTCACATTTTTCAAGCGCAGGTACTTCCTCAAAAGACATAAAGTATATATGTTGAATCTTCTTTGCGATGTATTTTGGATCATCAAACACACTTATGACGTTCACAACATCGCTCGCTTCTGTTTCATAAAACTCCGGTCCCATTTGAAACGGATCCCAATTCTTCACAACCTCTATCATCTTTTCATATGTACCCATTCGCTTCCCGCCTTTTCACTTTTTAATACTTTTCTTTATCCTATCACATCAGCTATTCTATAAGAAGAGAGAGAACTTTCGTAACTTATTGGTTTTACAGAAGAAGGGGGCAAACTTATGCAACTATTTCATAAAGCAATCAATCGACGTGGAACGCATAGTATAAAATGGGATACATATAAAAACGAAGAACTTATCCATGCTTGGATTGCTGATATGGATTTTGAAGTACCAAAACCAATTCAAACTGCCTTAAAACAACGGATCGAACATCCGATTTTTGGCTACACACTTCCCCCTGAAAATATTGGGGATATTATTTGTAACTGGACAAAACAACAATACGACTGGGACATTCAAAAAGAATGGATCGTCTTTAGTGCAGGGATCGTTCCAGCTCTTAGTACGAGCATACAGGCTTTTACAAAAGAAAACGAATCCGTTCTCGTACAACCACCTATTTATCCTCCATTTTTCGAAATGGTCACAACAAATAATAGGCAGTTATGCGTGAGTCCATTACAGAAACAAAATGATACATATGTGATAGACTTCGAGCATTTAGAAAAGCAGTTTCAGCAAGGCGTCAAACTCATGCTTCTTTGTAGCCCTCATAATCCAATCGGACGCGTTTGGACGAAAGAGGAACTTGTGCAGCTCGGATCGTTATGTACTAAATATAACGTAATCGTTGTCGCGGATGAAATTCATTCCGATATCATTTATGCAGACCATACACATACACCGTTCGCTTCCTTATCTGAAGAATTAGCAGAACGCACTATCACTTGTATGGCTCCAAGTAAAACATTTAATATCGCTGGATTACAAGCGTCGATTATTATCATTCCAAACGAAAAACTCCGTCACGCCTTTACAGCTATCCAATATAGACAAGGCTTCCACGGGTTAAATATCTTCGCCTACACAGCGATGCAAAGTGCCTATACAGAATGTAATGATTGGCTAAACGAAATTCGATTATATATAGAAGATAATGCTCAATTTGCTTATGAATATATCAAAACTCACATACCTGCTCTTTCCGTAACGAAGCCAGAAGGTAGCTTTTTATTATGGATTGATTGTTCTCGTCTAAAGCTTTCTCAAAACGAGCGTACTGCATTACTTGAGGAAAAAGGAAAAATCATCGTTGAACCTGGTGAGAAATACGGGTTAGGTGGGGAAGAACATATTCGAATTAACATCGGCTGTCCAAGATCTGTTTTAGAAGAAATTTTGAACAGACTGCGTCATACGTTTTCATAATAAGAAAAGAGGCTGTCATAAATCATTTTAGGACAACCTCCTTTATCCATATCTTTTCAATTACGTTTCACAAAAAAAGCTACCATGCACGGTAGCTTTTACTTTTTCTTCATATCCGATGCTTTTTTTACAATGACACCACAAGCAATTCGATCACCTGATTTACCTGTCGGTTGTGTCATACCATCATCAGCGTTTTCTGTAATAATAATAGACGCTCCATCTTTTCTATGAATCGTTGTTTTACCTTCTTCAAGCGTTATGTGCGGCGCGTCGATTTCTGCCTTGATCTTTCCAGAACCGTCTGCAATTACGTTCGGTAAATCACCGTTTTCTGCACCCTTCGGATTAAGAAGACCATGTTTTTTATCATCAGGATTAAAATGATTCCCGGATGATTCAAAACGAGGTGCCTTACACTCTCCGATTTCATGTACATGTAGTCCGTGTGGTCCTGGCGTGAAACCTTCCCCTTTAATCGTAATTTTCACTCCACTTGTTTGCTGAACTACTTTCGCAGTCCCTACTTCATCTCCTGAAGCATTATGTAATTTCACTTCAATTTCTTTCGGCTTTCCTTGGTCACAACCTGCCATCAGAAATAATAAACAACAACTGAAAAAAAGCCGTTTCTTCATTCCATTCCCTCCAAAATATATTCTGCCCTTAGATTGTCCGAGCATAGAGGGAAACATACAAAAATGCGTTACTGTTTCTTTTCAGCTAATAGTTTTTCTTCAACTTTCTGTAATCGCTCTGCTTCTCTTTTTGATATACGAATAAACATGCGCCACGTGGCAATAGCACCGATAATAAATAGAACGCACACAATCCCTGGAATAATATATTCTGTTTTATCTTCCGGAAAATATAAAGGCATCATAACGAACACTCCTTAATTATAGGATTCAAAAAACATCAGAATTTTCTGTTATATATCTTTAAATTATAGTTGAACCAGTTCATATTCTCAAGGGGCGTTCCGAAAGTGAATGATTTCTTTGACTCCTCCTCCTACTTTCCTTACTATAAACTTGAGGTGAAAAATATGAGAGAAACATTTGAAATTGGTGAAATCGTTACTGGTATTTATAAAACAGGAAAATACATCGGCGAAATTACAAATAGCCGTCCTGGTAGTTATGTCGTAAAAGTATTAGCTGTTTTAAAACATCCGGTGCAAGGTGACTTACATAACGTAAAACAAGCTGACGTACCATTTTTCCATGAAAGACGCGCTTTAGCTTTTCGTGAGCAAACGAACATTCCACAGCAAATGGTAAAGAAATATGAAGGAGAAATTCCTGATTATACCGAGTCACTAAAATTAGCATTAGAAACTCAAATGAATTCATTTTCTGAAGATGATTCACCTTTTGCAGAGCGTAGTCTAGAAACATTAGAACAGTTAAAGAAGGACTACAAACTCTAAAAAAACAAAACGACCAAATTACATAATGTGCAATTTGGTCGTTACTGTGTGCTCACTTTCTTTAACACTTTTGAAAAATCAACGAGTTCTCCTAATGTTGGTGGTGCTGGTTTTACTAAATACTCTTTATCTTTTTCTACTAGTTTAAAAATATTGTACGTCGTCATCGCATCATCAAGCGCACAATGATGCTTCCCTGTCCCTACTTTTCCGTACGCCTCAATTGCTTTCCATAATCCTGTTTGATTTCTTTCCCCAAAAAACTTCTTATACTCAAGCGATAAATCACGACACTGCCCGAAGAATGGAAAAGCTATCCCTGCCATTTCACAATTATGCTTCAGCACTTTCATATCCATATTTCCCCACGTTACAATTGTCGGTTTACATTTCGTTTCGTATTCTGCAAGCTTCTTAACGAGTTCAGGAAATGAAATCCCTTTATCCACGACTTCTTGTTTTATTCCTAAAAACTTCTTACATCGATCCGTTAAGGAGGGAAATGTTTTCGGCCTGACATGTGATGAATACGTATCTTCCACCTTACAGCCAGCAACTGAAACGAGTCCTACCTCAATAATTTCCGGAAAAAATCCTTTCGGTTTTTTTCTATGCTGGGGCATCGTAAACTCAAAGTCTAAAAATAAAAATCGTTGTTCATCCATACGATCCCTTCCTTATCATTTTTGTCATTCCTTTCTATTTGACACTCCTACACGAACAAGCTCGAATGCTAATTCCATTTTAAATATTCAGATTGGATGTATCTTATATATATGTCAAATGCCCACAAATATTTTAAAAAATAAGAAAAAATGACCTATGCAGAAAATATGACAAAATCCCTCCTTTCATTTACATCCGCAGTTTTTCTACTTTATAATGACGTTATGTGTGTTTCATCTAGTTAATATTTGACACACTAAGAAAAATGAATGAAAGGAGATGAGATTTTTGCACGAAACAACGCAAGAACTCGCTAACTGGCAGTATTATTTTGCTATCGCAGTCTTTTTAATTACATATGCCATTATTATTTCTGAAAAAATTAATCGCGCTGTCATCGCACTTCTTGGTGCAGCACTCATGGTAATTGTGGGGGTCGTCGATTTACATAACGCCTTTACGAAACATATTGAATGGGGAACGATTACGCTACTCATCGGTATGATGATTTTGGTGAACATTACGAGTAAATCAGGTGTTTTCCAATACGTTGCCATTAAAGCAGCAAAAAGGGCACAAGGAAATCCAATTAAAATTTTAATTTCCCTTTCCCTACTTACTGCGCTTGGCTCCGCATTTTTAGATAACGTTACAACTGTACTTCTTGTTGTTCCAGTTACTTTATCTATTACGCGCATACTGCAAGTAAATCCTGTTCCTTATTTACTTTCTGAAATTATTTTTTCAAACATTGGGGGAACGGCAACATTAATTGGTGATCCACCTAACATTATGATTGGTTCTGCCAATAAACATTTAGACTTCAATGCTTTCCTATTGAATCTAGCACCAATCGTAATTATTATTATTGGAGTTACAGCAACAATACTTTACTTCATGTACCGCAAACAATTAATTGCCGATCCTGTACAAGTCAAAAAATTAATGAGCTTAGATGAAAAACAATACATTAAAGATCCAGTATTAATGAAAAAATCTTTAACGGTACTTGGACTTACAATTGTAGGTTTCATGACTCATTCTATTTTCCATATTGATGCGGCTATCATTGCCTTAACTGGTGCTACTGTACTTATGTTAATTGGTGTGAAAGAGCATGAAATTGAAGAAGTATTTGCAAGCGTAGAGTGGGTAACAATCTTCTTCTTCGCAGGGCTATTCGTACTTGTTGGAGGACTTATCGATATCGGTCTTATCAAAATGTTAGCTCAAAAAGTAATTGGTATAACAGGCGGAGATATTTCTTACGCATCCATCCTTATTTTATGGGTATCTGGTATCGCCTCTGCAACAATTGATAACATCCCATTTGTCGCAACAATGATTCCACTTATTAACGATATGGCAGTTGGGCTAGGCTTATCACCATCTGACGCACAAATCGATGTATTATGGTGGGCATTAGCACTAGGTGCTTGTCTCGGCGGAAACGGAACATTAATCGGAGCTTCTGCTAACGTAATCGTTGCAGGTATCGCGAGCCGCGAAGGACATAAATTTAGTTACATGGAATTCCTAAAAGTCGGTTTCCCAATTATGATCGTTTCATTAATCATTTCTCACATTTATATTTATTTACGCTACCTTATGTAGTAGAAAAAGCGCCCTGATAATCAGGGCGCTTTTTTACTTATATCTAAAATATATCGACTTATCAACAGAAACGAAAAATCTACTCTTTATATCTCACCGGTTCATTTCGAATAATAAATAAATGAATCGGTAAGAAAACCGAAAATGTGATTGTATGAATAATCGTAAACAATATAGAATTCGTTCCGTATCTATCTAAAATTGCGTAGATAAGATAAATAGACAGCACAATCGATACAGCTGTTGCTAATAAATATAGAATTGGTACGAAGTTAAAAATGAAACATGCGACATATATGCCG
This sequence comes from Bacillus sp. Root131, assembly GCF_001429475.1. NCBI lineage: Bacteria > Bacillati > Bacillota > Bacilli > Caryophanales > Bacillaceae > Bacillus > Bacillus sp. Root131. Next base: position 111,947 of record NZ_LMJQ01000005.1, on the reverse strand, counting down.
AATACTTTCCATCCCGCTTCTTCTTTTAAGAAATCCGGTAATTTGTCTTTTGCTAAATCACCCCATATCTTACTATTTAAAAAAGGAATAAACGCAAGAGCACCATCCGTTGCACCATCATTTTTCGCCATCGTATACAGTGCAAAAGCCGTTAATAAATACGCAATAATTGCCCAAATCAATACAACAAGAATAAACGCAAAACTAAGAGCAAAGAAACCTGCTAGTACGCCTTGATCCTCCATCTTATCCTCTCCTCTCTACTTTCAACATATTTCATTACATTGCAAGTTATGTTTTAAAATTTATCCAAACTCTTTGTATAATAAGAGAAGAAAGAGAATAAGAGAGGAGAAACACGTATGCATCCATTTGTAAAAGCATTACAAGAGCATTTTACAGCTCATCAAAATCCTGAAAAAGCAGAACCTATGACTCGTTATATGAAAAATCACTTCCCATTTCTAGGTATTCAAACACCGGAAAGGCGCCAATTATTAAAAGACGTCATTCAAATACATACTCTCCCAGATAAAAAAGACTTCCAAATTATTGTACGCGAGCTTTGGGACTTACCAGAACGTGAATTCCAAGCGGCCGCACTTGATATCATGCAAAAATATAAAAAGCATATAAACGAAACTCATATCCCCTTCTTAGAAGAACTTATCGTCACAAAATCTTGGTGGGACTCTGTCGATAGCATCGTCCCTACATTCTTAGGTACTATCTTTTTAAAACACCCAGAATTAATTTCTGCGTATATTCCAAAATGGATTGCATCAGATAACATATGGTTACAACGTGCCGCTATTTTATTCCAACTGAAATATAAACAAAAGATGGATGAAGAACTTCTTTTCTGGATTATTGGGCAACTACATTCTTCAAAAGAATTTTTCATTCAAAAAGCGATTGGCTGGGTCCTTCGTGAATATGCAAAAACAAATCCGGATGTAGTTTGGGAATACGTGCAAAACAATGAACTCGCTCCATTAAGTAAGCGTGAAGCAATTAAGCATATTAAACAAAATTACGGAATAAATAATGAAAAAATAGGCGAGACTCTATCATAGATAGACACGTTCCTCTATTGAGATTTAAAAAAGAACGTGTTAGAATATGTTCATTATTATTAATATAAGTAGCGATGACGGACTTATAAGTACTTGCATAAAAAGCGATTCAGGGATAGTGAAAGCCTGAAGCCGCAAGGAAACGGCAGTCCCGAGCAATACATGATAAAGTGGATGCACCTTTTGTGTATCAACTAGGGTGGAACCGCGGGCAAACGCTCGTCCCTAGGCAAATAAGCCTTGGGATGAGCGTTTTTTTATGTTCTTTTTAGCATATACTGCTCGTTTCCAAAGTATCAGAGTATATCATCGCCAATACGTTAACTTTCAAAAGGAGGATTTTCTTATGTATTCAATGGAACAAGTTGTAAACTTAGCGAAACATCGCGGTTTTGTTTTCCCTGGTTCTGAAATTTACGGTGGTCTTGCAAACACTTGGGATTACGGTCCACTTGGAATCGAATTAAAAAATAACGTTAAAAAAGCTTGGTGGAAAAAATTCATTCAAGAATCTCCACACAACGTTGGTTTAGACGCAGCTATTTTAATGAACCCTAAAACTTGGATCGCTTCTGGTCACGTTGGTAACTTCAACGATCCAATGATCGACTGTAAAAAATGTAAAGCTCGTCACCGTGCTGACAAATTAATTGAGGATGCTTTAGATGCAAAAGGCATTGAAATGGTTGTTGACGGTCTTACTTTCGACCAAATGGCTGACTTAATGAAAGAACATGAAGTAAAATGTCCTGATTGCGGTAGTGAAGAATTCACTGAAATCCGTCAGTTCAACTTAATGTTCAAAACATTCCAAGGTGTTACAGAGTCTAGCACAAACGAAATTTTCCTTCGTCCTGAAACAGCACAAGGTATTTTCGTAAACTTCAAAAACGTTCAACGCTCTATGCGTAAAAAGCTTCCATTTGGTATTGGCCAAATCGGTAAGAGTTTCCGTAACGAAATCACGCCTGGTAACTTCACATTCCGTACACGTGAATTCGAACAAATGGAACTTGAATTCTTCTGTAAGCCTGGTGAAGATTTAGAGTGGTTCGCATTCTGGCGTGAAACTTGTAAAAACTGGTTACTTTCACTTGGTATGACTGAAGAGAGCATGCGTCTTCGTGACCACGGTGAAGAAGAGTTATCTCACTACAGTAATGCAACAACTGACATTGAATTCAAATTCCCATTCGGTTGGGGCGAACTTTGGGGCGTTGCATCTCGTACAGACTTCGACTTAAAACGTCACATGGAACACTCAAACGAAGACTTTAACTATATCGATCCACAAACGAATGAGCGTTACGTACCATACTGCATCGAGCCATCTTTAGGCGCAGACCGCGTAACATTAGCATTCTTATGTGATGCATATGAAGAAGAACAATTAGAAAACGATTCTCGTACAGTTCTTCGTTTCCACCCTGCTTTAGCACCATACAAAGCAGCTATCTTACCATTATCTAAAAAGCTATCTGAAGGTGCTACTGAAGTATTTGCAGAATTAGCTAAAGACTTCATGGTAGACTTTGATGAAACTGGTTCTATCGGTAAACGTTACCGTCGTCAAGACGAAATCGGTACACCATTCTGTATCACATACGACTTCGACTCAGTTGAAGACAAAGCTGTTACAGTACGTGACCGTGACACAATGGAACAAGTTCGTATGCCAATTAGCGAACTAAAAGGTTTCTTAGAGAAGAAAATCCAGTTCTAATTATAAGAAAAAGAGGCTGCTCATAAGAGCGCCTCTTTTTTACTTTTCACGTTTTTCTTTAATTGCTACTGTACATCTTGATATACATAGTAAATCATCATTTTCATCAATAATGCGAACATCCCAAACCATTGTCGATTGTCCTCTATGTATCGGTGTCCCAATCGCTGTTACAATTCCATCTTTCTTTGAGCGAATGTGGTTTGCATTAATTTCTAATCCGAAACAAATACATTTTTCTTGATCAATTAAATTGTATGAACCAACACTTGCCACTGTTTCTGCTAATGCAACCGATGCACCACCATGTAAAAATCCAAACGGCTGATGCGTACGCTCATCAACAGGCATCGTAGCAACCACCTTTTCTTCTGTCATCTCTAACAACTCAATTCCAAGTGAATCCATTAAAGTTTTTGCCATATCGCTTCCTCCTTCTCTTACTTTAATTAAATGTATAATTTTACCTATTTATTTTCAAACTACTTATAACACTTATATAAGGAGGCTTCACCTAAATGAAACAGAAATTTTGTATATTACTGCTTATGTTCTCCTTGCTGACTATTGTACCAAATTGTGCAATAACAGCCAAAGCATCTAACCTGACAATCGATGTTAAGACTGTAACGCAAAAAGGTAAGAAACCTTATATAGAATATCAAATAAATAGGCCTTCTTTTCACAACTTTTCTGACTCTAAATTTCAAAATAAGCTCAATTTATATTACAAAAAATCCACTGACAAATTTAAAAACAAATTAGAAAAAGAAGCAAAAAAATATTATAAAGAGACAGAAGGATCTAGTACACCATTTCATCCGTACGTAGCAAATGTCGATTATAAAGTCTCATTAAACAAACCACCTTTTCTTAGCCTATATGTGAATTACTATCAATATACTGGCGGAGCACATGGTCTTTATACGTGGAAGGCAAATACATTTGATTTAAACGAAAAAAAGCTACTGCACTTAGACGATTTATTTCAACAAAAAGATAAATATAAAGATGTAATCCGTGCAGAGATTGTAAGACAAATTAAACAAAATGAAAGTATTTATTTTCCTGATGCAACTGAAAAGGTAATGAGTATGAAAAAGTTTCACTTCTTTTTAGAGCCAGACAATCTCGTCATTTATTTCCCTTTATATGAAATTGCTCCGTATTCAAGTGGAATTCCGCAATTTCGTATTCCATATACATTGCTAAGAGACTATTTAAAGCCTTCTTATCAAAATATTTTGATTGACAACAAGTAAATATTTTCGCTACGATAATGTTAACCTAAAAACAACAGGAGGTTAACATTATGAGGAGATTTCATGTTTTAGATTTAGCATTAGCTGCCATGTTCGTCGCTCTTATGGCCATTGGTGCAAATATTGTATCTTGGGCACCATTCCTGCAAGTAGCGGGCATCCCATTATCTATGCAACCATTTTTCGCAATTTTAGCAGGTCTTCTTCTTGGAAGTAGACTTGGTGCCTTATCCATGACTGTATATATGCTCGTTGGCGTAGCCGGCGCACCAATCTTTGCTAACTTCAAAGCTGGATTTGGAGCACTTTTAGATCCTACTGGTGGTTTTATTATCGCATTTATTATCGTTGCTTACGTATCGGGAAAACTAGTAGAACAAAAAGAAAGACCAACATTCATTACATTTGCTATTGCCTCTTTCACAGGAATTATTTTAACTTATATAATCGGTACTACTTACATGTACGGGGCAGTCAATCTCTTTATGGGCGGTAATATGAGTTATAAAGCTGCTTGGATGATTATGATGTGGTTCGCAGTAAAAGATATTGCATTTACAATTATCGGTGCTATTATCGCACCTCGCATATACTATGCTGTGCGTCGTTCTGCTTATCAGCATTCTCATTCGACGATTTCATAATAAAAAAAGAGTTATTTCAACAAGCTGAAATAACTCTTTTTTATATTAAGACTCTTGATTCGCTTGTTCTTCTAAAATTTTCTTCATCATCGCAACCATGTCATCACGTAATTCTGGGTGTTGCAGGGCCATTTCAATTGTCGTTTGAACGAATCCTAGCTTTTCACCTACATCGTAGCGCTTTCCTTCGAAATCGTAAGCAAATACACGTTGGATTTCATTTAAGCTTTGGATTGCATCTGTTAACTGAATTTCACCACCAGCACCGACATGTTGCTGTTCTAAGAACATAAAGATTTCAGGCGTTAAAATGTAACGGCCCATAATCGCTAAGTTTGAAGGTGCTGTACCTTGTGCTGGTTTCTCAACGAAATTGCGAACTTGGTAACGACGACCTTCTTGTTCTAATGGATCGATAATTCCGTAACGGTGTGTTTCTGTTTCTGGAACAGTTTGTACACCAATAACAGAAGAAAGTGTTTTTTCATACTCATCCATTAATTGACGTAAACATGGTTTCTCAGCTTGGACAATATCATCACCTAGTAACACTGCAAATGGCTCATCACCAATGAATTTACGTGCACACCAAACAGCATGTCCTAGTCCCTTCGGCTCTTTTTGACGGATGTAATGAATATCTACCATTTTTGAAGAAGCTTGTACTTTTTCAAGCAACTCATATTTTTTCTTCTCTAATAAGTTTTGTTCTAGTTCAAATGCGTTATCAAAATGATCTTCGATAGAGCGCTTTGTTTTACCAGTAACGATAATAATATCTTCGATTCCCGATTTCACTGCTTCTTCTACAATGTATTGAATCGTTGGTTTATCTACTATCGGTAACATTTCTTTCGGCATTGCTTTCGTTGCTGGTAAAAAACGTGTTCCTAATCCAGCTGCTGGGATTATCGCTTTTCTTACTTTTTTCATCACAAAATACCCTCTCTCCTGTCGGAATTAATAGCAATCATTTCCTACATAAAACAAAAGGGAGATTTCGCTCCCTTTTGTTCCTTACTACTTAAAATTACTTTGTATTATAAACGATTCATAATGTCTTCTTTAATAGTAAGTAACTTTTGTTCACTATTTTGTAAAGAACTATCTTGTACACCGAAGTAGAACTTAATCTTCGGTTCAGTTCCAGATGGACGTAGGCAGAACCATGAACCATCCTCTAATTGATATTTTAACACATTTGATTTCGGTAAGTGAATCTCTTCTTTATGTCCATCTTGTAAAGATGTAATGATGCTTGCTTTATAATCTTCAACTGCTACGACTGTTAAGCCTGCTACTTCTTTCGGAGGATTCTCACGGAACGTCGCCATCATCTCTTGGATTTGTTCCGCTCCATCTTTTCCTTTTAACGTTAACGATACAAGGTCTTCACGGAAGAAACCATACTTCTCAAATACTTCTAATAGACCATCATATAACGTTTTCCCTTGTGATTTGTAGTATGCAGCTACTTCACATGCAAATAGGACAGATTGTACTGCATCTTTATCACGGCAGAATGGACGGATTAAATAACCATAGCTTTCCTCATAACCGAATTGGAATTCGTATTGTCCGCTTTCTTCATACTGTCTAATTTTCTCACCGATAAATTTAAATCCAGTTAACGTATCAACTGTATCTAAACCGTATGCTTTTGCAATTGTACGGCCAATTTCAGACGTTACGATTGTTTTTAATACGACACCGTTCTCTGGAAGTATTCCGTTTTCTTTCTTTTGAGATAGTAAGTAATCAAGCATTAATGCACCTGTTTGGTTTCCTGTTAATACTTGGAACTCACCATTATGATTACGAACAGCTACACCTAGACGATCTGCGTCAGGATCAGTTGCGATTAATACATCTGCGCCTACCTTTTCACCGTCACGAATTGCATACTCAAACGCGGCGTGCTCTTCTGGGTTCGGTGATTTTACTGTAGAGAAGTTTGGATCTGGTAACTCTTGCTCTTTTACAACTGTTACATCTGTAAATCCAACTTCTTCTAAACCACGGCGTACAGAAATATTTGATGTTCCGTGTAATGGTGTAAAGACGATTTTTAAGTCTTTGCCGGCCTTTTCCACCATTTCTTTATTAATGATGACATTGTTCAATTCTGCAGCATATGCATCATCTACTTCTTGTCCAATAATATGTAATAAACCGTCAGCTTTTAATTGCTCTACATCAGCGACTTCAACTGTTAATTCATCTTCTATTGCATCTACGTAGCTAATTAACTCATCCGCTTCTTTTGGCGGCAACTGTCCACCATCTTCACCGTATACTTTGTATCCGTTATATTCAGGCGGATTATGGCTTGCCGTAAGAACGATTCCACTTACTGTATGTAAATGACGAACTGCGAAAGAAAGTACTGGCGTTGGACGTAAGCTTTCAAACACATATGTTGTGATACCACGTGCACCAAGTGTAGCAGCGACTTCCATTGCAAACTCAGGTGATTTATGACGAGAATCATAGGCTACAACAACACCTCGTTTTTTCGCTTCCTCACCTAACTTTTCAATAAAGCTTGCTAATCCTTTTGTTGCTTTACGAACTGTATATACGTTTAAACGGTTCGTACCAGCACCAAGTTCACCACGCATACCACCTGTGCCGAACTCTAGGTTTTTATAAAAGCTATCCTCGATTTTCTTCTCATCTTGGTTCATGTTTTCTAGCTGTTCTTTTAATTCTGCATCTAATTGTGCGTAAGAAAGCCAGCGACTAAATTCTTGTTTCCAATTCATTCTTCTCTCTCCTCTCGCTCGTCATACCTTTATTATATGAAAAAAACATGCCGTATCTCAATATTTTATAAAATCTAGCAGGATTTTACTAGGAATATTTGTATACACTATTGTTAAATACTCCACTAAAGGGAATGAGGATTATGCACGAATGGGGCTTGTCAGAAGAGCTCAAAATACAAACAAAGCAAATGATTGAAATTGCTGAAAGAGAACTATCGATTATGAGGAATGCAATCGATAAAGAAGATGAATGCATTTTATGCAAAATGGAAGATATTCATCATATGTTGGCAAATGTACAAACATTGGCAGCTACATACTATATTCAGGCATATTTATCACCTTATACGGAAAGTTCATCTTTTATTACAACAGCTATCCAACATTTAAGCGCCAGAAAACATGGTGCTCTTATCGTTGTGGAACGAAACGAGACGCTTGAAGCTTTCATTCAAACTGGAACGACATTAAACGCTCATTTAACTGCACCATTACTCGAATCAATATTTTATCCAGGTAACCCTCTTCATGACGGTGCCGTTCTCGTAAAAAATAATCATATTGTCTCAGCTGCTAATATTCTTCCTTTAACGAAAAGTACAGAAGTTGATCCTGAGCTGGGAACACGGCACAGAGCTGCAATTGGCTTATCAGAAAAGAGTGATGCACTTATATTAGTTGTCTCTGAAGAAACGGGCCGTACTTCTTTTGCCTTAAATGGGATTTTGTATACGATTTCTTTATAAAGTGAAACTTTAATCACCCCTCACCAATCAAGAGTTTACGAGCAGCTCGATCCACACTTAACTTCTTTGCTTCCGCTGAATTTTTGAGGTCAGGGTCTTACTGCCCGGCAAATAGCTGGATAAACAAACCTATAAAAAAGAAGACTGTTCCAAAATATTGGAACAGTCTTCACTTATACTCTTATTCTTCTCCGAAACGCTCCACAAGTGTTGCAAGTGTACGTACCATTGCACCAGTTGCTCCAGCTGGCCCTAAGTCGTGCGCGCCTTTTGTTTCTGATGTTCCAGCGATATCTAAGTGTACCCACGGTGTATCTTCAGCGAATTCGCCTAGGAATGTACCTGCCATAACCGCATGTCCTTCACGGCCTGGTGAGTTATTTAAATCAGCAAACTTACTGTTTCTCACACGTTCTTTATCACGATCAAAAATCGGTAGTTGCCAAATTGGCTCATCTGTTTCCATAGAAGCCTCTAGCACTTGCTCAAATAACTCTTCATTATTTGTCATTGCGCCTGTCGTATAGTTTCCAAGTGCAACAATTACACCGCCTGTTAATGTTGCAACATCAACAAGGTAGTTTGCACCAAGTTTTTTCGCATACGTAATACCATCAGCTAAAGCTAGACGACCTTCTGCATCCGTATTTAATACTTCAATTGTCTTTCCGCTCATAGATGTGATTACATCGTCTGGCTTAAATGCCGTACCACTTACAACGTTATCAGTTGAAGGAATAACAGCGATCACATTTTGTTCTGGGCGCAGTTCTCCGATAATTTCCATCGCACCTAATACAGCAGCTGCACCGCCCATATCACCTTTCATACCAACCATGCCTTCACGTGGTTTTAAAGAATAACCACCTGTATCGTATGTAATACCTTTTCCAACGAATCCAATGACATCCGTCCACTCTTCTTTTCCTTTATAAATAAGAGCGATCATTTTTGGTGGCTCTACACTACCTTGGTTTACTGCAAGTAATGCACCCATACCAAGATCTTCCATCTCTTCTTTCTCAAGAACTTTATAGTCCATATCATACTTCTCCGCTAACTCAACAGCATACTCAGCAAGCTTTGTCGCTGTTAATACGTTTGGCGGCATATTTACAAGTGTACGAGCCGAGTTTGTTGCACGTCCATGTACGTAGCCAACTGTTAATGCGGCTTCAATTTCTTGTGCATCTTCCGCTGTAATAGCCGTGAACTTCTCTAACTCTTCACGATCCTTTTTATCTGATTTATACGTTTGTAACTCATATGTACCAAGGCCTTGTACTTCTGCTGCAATATGAGCTACATCAATCGCATCTAATTTCTCTGTTACGAAAGAATCAAGTAAGATTGCTGCATCTTGTACTTTTGCTACTTGTAATGTTTTAAACGCTTTTCCAAGAGCCGCACGTAACGTTTCTGTCGTGTAAGACTCTTTCTTGCCTAAACCAACAAAGTAATAACGTTTCACATTTGTTTTTCCTAAGCTATGTACTTTCGAAATGGCCTTTTTCTTCGTAGATAATTCTTTCTCTTCTAGTAAAACTTGTAATTGTCCTTCAAACGCTTTGTCCAGTTCTTGTACAAAACTACTCATTTTCTCTTCTTCAAATAGAGCAACAATCACTACTTCATGACCTGCTAATTCTTTTTGTACTTGAAACATGTTCAGACCCCCTAAATTTCTCTACCACCATTATAACTTTATTTTCTATAAAATGCGACAATTCCAACTACAGTTATATGACGTGTAAAATCTCCTCTATTATGAAATAAGCCAAGAAAAAAAGTCTAGCGTAATTACAACTAGACTATCTTTGTTTTAAATATTGACCACGAAACACTTGCATCGTTTCGTCTTGATTTAACATCGTTAACTCTTCTTCTGTAAACTTACCATTTCCTACTTTTACTACATACACATTTACTTTTTTCTTACCCCATTGGCTATAAACATCTTTCACCGTATCATAATATAGATCAAGACGGTTTCCTTTTATTGCACCGCCCTTATCAGCTACTACACCATACCCGTAACCTGGCACGAAGAGAATCGTTCCAATCGGGAATACGCGTAAGTCCGCAGCAATTGTGGAATATAAATCCCTTTTCACTTTAACACCTGAATATGTAATACCATACTCTGGATGCCCTGGCCTCTTACCAGTTGACTCAATCCCCGATGTATAACCTGTTGCAGTCATTTCAATTGAACGATATTTAGACCAGTCGTTTGCCTGCTCTAAAGCATTTATCACTTCTTTACTCGGAGCAACATTTCTCTTAACTTCTGCTGCATGTACTTCTTTTGCACTCGTTCCCTCATATTTCTTTACAATCTCTAATAGAGAAACTCCTGTGAAAGCATTCCATGTTACGCATAATGCAATTGCAAGTAAACAAGTCATCATAATGCGAATACAATATCGTTTTAACATTTTTATATTCCACACTCCTTCATCGTTAATCATTCCCTATACGATGAAGGAATATGCAAAAAAAATAATCTCCAAATGAATTGGAGATTAAAACATTTGATATCCGCTTTTCCGAAGTTTCTTGATCACGACTCCTGCTAAAGCAGCCCCTACTAATCCAGTAGATAGAATAAATAAGTCTGCTTGTCCTAAGTGCGATACACTTGTCCCAAATGAAGAAAATGTTTCTTTCGGCTTTGAAAAATAATCCCACATACTCGCTTTATTAATAATAAGCATACAAACAATCGGATACACAATAACCATTACCCATGTAGCCCGCAAAATCATGTTGAGTAAAAATCCAATTCCAAAGAACAAAATAAAGAATAACATCATTGAAATAAGTAGTACCGGTATACTCACTCTTTTTCCCTCTCCTTCGCACGTGCCGTAAATACGTGATAAGCTGTATAACCAAATGATTCTCCTGGATTTAATGTTTTGTCCACTTCAAGATGTAGTTCTGATCTTCCTTCTAACAAATATTTAATAAGTACAGACGTATTCGGATCGTCCGCAATCTTATCTGGATGTAAGAACGCCACTTCAGACAATTCTTTCTCCTGTACAATAATATTTTCTCCTTCAGGCTCCAAAAGGAAAATAATCATATTATCACTAATTTCATCACGAATAACACCCGATCGAACACCAATGATCCCCTTCACATGAGCGACAATGCCTGTCTCTTCTAACACTTCGCGTTTCACAGCTTCATCAACTGTCTCACCTTCATTTACAAAACCAGCCGGTAAAGACCATTTCCCTTTTAATCCACTGTATTTCTTCTTAACGAATAGCCACCTGCCATCTTTTGTAGCTACTAGACCGCTAACAGCTAGCCATACCTTCCCTCGTTTCTCCATGATGTAATAACCTCCTCCATCATAACGGACAGAATATTCTTTCTTTTTTATATATTATACTATATTTTTAATATGAAAAAAGCAGAAACAGCGCTTAGCCGTTTCTGCTTTTTCTACTATATATTAAAAGAACTTTAATTTACCTTTTTTAAGAACTAATAAAGGTCCACCTAATAAGAACAGGTAGCGGTTATCGATTACTTTCTTCATGAAGGAAGCTTTCCAACCTGTTAACTTTTTACCCATAACAACACCCATTGCATCGTCATGACCTAAAGAACATACAGATCCTTTATTATCGAATGCGAATTTTTTCATTTCGCCCTTGCCACGAACTAATACAGTTAAGTTGTGTGCAATGTTGTAACCTTGTTGAATTGCAATTTGTGCTGTTGGTGGGTATGGACGGTTAATTTCTTCGTTAATAATTAACGCGGCATCACCAACCATGAATACCTCTTCGTATCCTGGAGCGTGCATGTACTCATCAACTTTTACACGTCCGCGCATTGCTTCAAAGCCAGACTCTTCTACAATACCATTACCACGAACACCTGCAGCCCAAACTACTGTTTCAGACTTAATTAATTCCGTATCATCGCCATTTGCAACGATAATTCCTTCTTCAGTTGCTTCTTTAATTGCTGTACCGATGCGGAATTCTACGCCTTTTTTCTCAAGTTGTTTTACAGCGTATTCTACTAATGCTGGATCGAAACCTGGAAGTGCTGTTGGAGCCGCTTCTACACAAATGATACGTGCTTTTTCACGTGGTACATTGTACTGTTTGCAAAGTTCAGGAACACGGTTTGCAAGCTCACCTATGTACTCGATACCAGTAAATCCAGCACCACCAACAACGATTGTTACTAACTCATCGCGCTTCTCATCTGCATATTTAGCGAAACTAGCTTCCATATGCTCACGAATTTCACGAGTTGCATTAATGTTAGCGATTGAGAATGCATGCTCTTTTAATCCTGTAATTCCGAATGTTTCTGATTCGAAACCAAGACCGATTACTAAGTAGTCATACTCTAACTCGCCGTCTTTTAAGATAATACGTTTTTCAGCAGCTTTAATTTCTACTACTGTGTCTTGTACAAAGTTCACTTTATTTGTATCAATAACGTCTTGAATATCTAGACAGATTTTTTCATCTTGTAATGTACCAGCTGCGCTCTCGTGTAACCAAGTCGCTTGGTAGTGATAGCTGTTGTTGTTTACTAACGTAATTTCAGCTTCATTTACAGATAATGCTTTTTGCAGACGAACAGTCGTAATCATCCCGCCATAACCTGCACCTAAAACTACGATTTTTGGAGTCTTCACCAAATCACAACCCTTTTCTTTATATAATAGTAATGAGAAATAATACCAAGTACTAAAAACTCTATTTGTCAAGAATGTGGAATTTATCACATTCTATATCATAACAAAACGCAGTCAAAAAATCGTACGAATTTTGTCATAGAAATTTAACATAATACTTCCCTATATTAGTCGGTTTTATTCCAGAATTCAAGCATCTGGCGAATTATCAATATTTTAAAATAACATAGCGTTTTCAAGGGTTTCTCAGCCTTTTTTTCATGTATTTTCCTTTCTGTATATTTTATACAATAAAAAAGAACCTATGCGAAAACTTACACACAATTCAGTCGTTTTCAGAAGTATTATGAACTCAAATATGCTATCATTTATTTGAAAGTGTCATCATTTGCAGGATTTTCGTGTACATATGAACAATATATGAAATCAATATCAAAATTCCATCTATAGGGGGAATGAAAGTGGCAGAAAATCAAAAAGTTTACGACATAACAATTATTGGTGGTGGTCCAACGGGACTGTTCACAGCATTTTATGGCGGTATGAGACAAGCAAGTGTAAAAATCATTGAAAGCTTACCTCAACTTGGAGGACAATTATCCGCACTCTACCCTGAAAAATACATTTATGATGTGGCTGGATTTCCAAAAGTGCGTGCACAAGAATTAGTCGATAACTTAAAAGAGCAAATGAAGAAATTTGATCCAACCGTTTGCTTAGAAGAAGCGGTTGATACGCTTGAAAAACAAGCTGATGGTATATTTAAACTTGTTACGAATAAACAAACTCACTATTCTAAATCAGTCATCATTACTGCCGGCAATGGTGCTTTCCAACCACGCCGCTTAGAATTAGAAGGTACAGCAAAATACGAAAAGAAAAACTTACATTATTTCGTTGATGATATGAATAAATTTGCTGGCAAGCGCGTCGTAGTATTTGGCGGTGGCGACTCCGCAGTAGACTGGACGATGATGTTAGAACCGATTGCTGAAAAAGTTACAATCGTTCATCGCCGTGATAAATTCCGTGCACATGAACATAGCGTCGAAAACTTAATGAATTCTCGTGCAGAAGTAAGTACACCGTATGTTCCAGTTGAACTCATTGGTGATGACAAAATTGAACAAGTCGTTCTTCAGCACGTAAAAACTGAAGAAAAAGTTATCATCGATGTTGATGACGTAATTGTAAACTACGGCTTCGTTTCTTCTCTTGGTCCAATTAAAAACTGGGGCTTAGATATACAAAAAAATAGCATCCTTGTGAATTCAAAAATGGAAACGAATATTCCTGGCATTTACGCTGCTGGTGACATTTGTACATATGAAGGAAAAGTAAAACTTATCGCTTGTGGATTTGGCGAAGCACCGACAGCAGTAAACAATGCAAAAGCTTACTTCGATCCAAATGCAAAACTTCAACCGATGCATAGCTCAAGTATGTTTTAATATAGCAATAAAAAGAACTCCTTTTACGCGAAGGAGTTTTTTATTATTGTGCTACCGTATCCTTCCAAAATATGTTACAATAAAACAGAACAAACGTTCTATTTAATAAGGGGGATATTTTAAAGATGAAAGAACCTATTATCGTAAAAAAAGAAGCTTTCCAAGCAATCGGCGTTTCGGTTACGACGACTAATGAAAAAGAAGCATCTACTGAAGGAAAAATTCCCGAGCTCTGGAACCGATACTTTCAAGAACAAATGATGCATCACATCCCAAATCAACAAACGAAAGAAACACTCGCTTTCTATTCAAACTACGAATCAGATGAAACTGGTACATATACATTTACAATCGGTATGCCCGTTTCTTCACTAAAAGAAGTTCCTGAAAATATGACAACTTTAACAATACCCGCCGCTACGTATGCGGTATTTACAACGAGAAAGGGACCAGTTGCTGAAGTCGTTTGCGAAGCTTGGGAATATATTTGGAAATGGTCGAAAGAAAATAAACGTGCTTTTACAACAGACTTTGAGCTTTATGATGAAAAAGCAACAGATCCAACCAACGTACAATTGGATATTTATATTGCATTAGCCTGAACGACAAAAAAGAAGATACCATTTGGTATCTTCTTTTTTGTCGTTAAATAGCCACTGTGCAAATTCATTATTATTGTCTACAATGAGAAAGTGCAGTATAGAAATATTAGAAACTGTATAAAGTGAAACTATAATCAGCGAGGGACATCTCTCATTGAGTATTAGCCCTCACCAATCGGGCGTTTACTGTTTTTTTAGTTTAAATTTGTCACATAGAAAGGAAGCAATATGGAGGAACTACAACAAAATAAAACTGCTTTAGAAGGAAGCGGAAAACCGTTATTAAAAAATACGAATTTCCTTTTTCTTTGGGCAGCTACTCTTTTTTCAAGCTTTGCTTTAGCCTTTTTTACTTTTTCACAAACGTGGTACATAGCAAAAACATTAAACCTTGAAGCTTCACTCGGTGTTGTTTTCGTAGCTCTTAGTGTTCCAAGGCTTATTTTTATGATTATCGGCGGCGCTGTAGCTGATAAATTCCCGAAAAAAAACATTATGTTTTACTCCAATATTATTCGAGCGATTCTTGTTGCAACCATTCTCACATGGTTTATCGTTGGTGATGTAACACTATATACATTTGCTTTATTCGCTTTATTCTTTGGACTTGCCGATGCTTTCTTCTGGTCAGCAGATGGATCTATCTTACCGGAATTGGTAGGAAAAAGCCGGTTAACACAAGCGAATTCACTTACACAAATGACGAACCAAGCATCGGTCATCTTAGGCCCTGTACTTGGCGGAATTCTTATCAAATTCACAAACTACGAGACAATATTTTCTATTACAATTTTATTACTGATTGTCGCGGCCATACTCGTTCAAAAAATACAATTTACGATGCCAGAACTAAAAGATACGGATAAAGGTATGTTCACTTCCATTAAAGAAGGAATCTTATATGTAAAGGAATCACCATTCCTTTCAACTTTCCTTATTTGTAGCGCCTTTTTAAACTTATTTTTGATCGGCCCGATGCAAGTTGGTTTCCCGCTTTTTGTTAAAAACGTGCTGCATGGTGATTCACTCCAGTTTAGTTACTTAGAAGCATCTGTAGGCGGCGGAATGGCAATCGGTGCTGTCATTGTCGGTTTAAGAAATATTAATCGTAGGCGCGGTCTTTTTTGTATTATCATGATGCTATTGTCTGGTGTATTCTTCTTAGCCATCAACTTTAGCACCGTACTTTGGCAAGCACTATTAGCCGGCATGTTTTATGGTATTACAATTGCAATGGCTATCGTTCCGCTTATGGCGATGATTCAATCGACAGTAAAAGAGGAAATGATGGGACGCGTAATGAGCTTACTTATGCTATCATCAATGGGCTTTATCCCGCTCTCTTATGCATTCACATCAATCGCACTTGCACTGGGAATTCCAATCGTAACCGTTATGAAAAGCGGTGCAATTGCTGTTATCGTCTTCGTACTATTTGTAGCGATTCGTGTTCCAGTTGTAAGAAAGTTCGACTAGCTACTTGGAGTCATGTATTATACGCATGGCTCCTTTTTAAATGGATCAAATAACGCTATCCCCTTACTTCTTCTCAGTGCTGCTCCCCATTCTAATCCAACCTCTAAAAATAAATCTCGCACTGTACTATATAAAAGTGCCTTCACATTTTTACGGATTTCCCCGTATTTATAAGCTCTCACGACACTCTTCACTCGCCAAATGAAATTTCCATACACTTCTTCATCAGCTAATATTTGCTCTAGTAAAACACCTTGCTCTAGCAATCCGCTCTTTTTATATGCAAGTTCTACCTTACTCCAAAATATATTAATCTTCTTCGGATTACTCGTCATCGGCAGAAGTGCGTATATAAAAGGCTTCGGTATATCATGACGGCAATACGTCTCATCAAGCTCGTACGTTATTTTTCTTTTCTCTTTTATTTGTGGAATGTTTTTAGAAAGAATTGTTTCCCTCTCGTTTTTTTGTTCCTTTCCGCTACAGCCAGCTGCATAATCCTCACTTTTACAAGCGGACATTTTCATACGGTCATCCATGCGGTCAATTGCAGATATAAGAAAAATATATAAATTCGCACTATACCCGCCGCGCTTATGTCTTTCTTTTGTTGCAACACGCTTTATAATTCCTAGTCCCTCTAACTTTGCAATTGAACGGCGTACTGTACGAATACTCTTTCCAACATTCTTCGCAATCGTCTCCATTAACGGACAGGCGACTCCTACTGTTTTTTGTTTCTCATTCACCGCATACTTTCCTAAAAAATGAATAATGATAGAATCAGTTTTATTCAATTGAAATCGGTAGCACTTCAAAACTTGTTTTTGATATGTATTAAACTCTTCTTTACTTCGAAATTCACTATATGGTTTCATTAAATTATATAAGCTTCCCATTTATATCACCTCATTTATAAGTAAGAGGCAGGAAGAGAATTTGGCGTGGAATTTAATATTTTTTTAATGGAGATGAAAATATGATCGTAATTAGCGCTTGTTTAGGTGGTATCGCTTGTCGATATGACGGAAATGACAATCTCGTTTCAAAAATAGAGGAGCTTCTGCAAAAAGAAGATACCGTCCTCATTTGTCCTGAAGTATTAGGGGGACTACCAACGCCTCGTCCTTCCGCTGAAATTATTGGCGGGAATGGCGACGACGTTTTGGACGGAAAAGCGAAAGTGATGACAAAAGATGGTGAAGATGTCACAGAAGCTTTCGTAAATGGCGCTTATAAAGCATTAGAACAAATTAAAAATTTACAACCAGAATATATTATTTTAAAGGAACGTAGTCCATCTTGTGGTAGTTCTACGATTTATACTGGAGAATTTAACGGTAATAAGCAAACTGGTTACGGGGTAACTACTGCTTTATTTAAAAGATACGGATTTAAAGTCATTTCAGAAGAAGAATTTGAAAGCAAAAAAAGGAATTGACCCTGTTCGTCAATTCCTTTTCTATCTGTCTTATTTCACGCCTAATTTTTCTTTCACTTTCGCTGGAAGCTCGTCTTTCTTCACTTCTTCCCAAGCTGTTACACCTTTTTTATCTGAGTGATATACGCGTAGGAATGCTTCTTTACGAAGATTTTTTTGAGCTATGAATTCTAATTCTTTCTCTTTACCGTCTTTATCAAAGCCAGTCAGCTTATATTCATAATCTTTAAATTTCTGCCCATCACTAGCTTTACTATCAAATTCTTTTCCATCTACTGTAATTTGAACATAATACTCATCTTTACCCATACGGTTTAAATCACAACCAACTAACAGACTTGCAAATACAACTAAAATACTAAATAGTGCAATGTATCTTTTCATTTCCTTCACCTCATATGTTTTTCTTATATTCTTATCTTAAAGCGCAGAGCTTAAAGAAGAAATTCAAAAACATGACATGAACATTACACTTTTGTAAGATAATAATTATTTCTTCACTTTAGAAATCGTCATTCCATCACCAATTGGAACGAGTACAGATTCTAAATGCAAGTCGTTTTCTATTATTTCATTAAACTTCTTCATAACTTCTGTATAACGTTTTTGTTTCGCACACTCATCACCTACACTACCGCCAATAACGTCTTTCACGCCAATTTCGCCACTTATCACGTAATTTCCTTATACCGTTTATTACGCCCTCAATTATAATCTCTATTACAAGATATCTCACTAAACTAATAATAGGTTTAATTACGTATCTCCCTATGAATTCAAGAATATCCTCCATCATATTTTCCTCCTTCTTTCAAAAGGAAGCTGCTACTACGCGTCCTCTTACGTTCAGTTACAACCGCTGTCCTACTGCGATATATACCAACAAGAATAATACGACAACAACATCCACAATAACGCTATTGAATTTGGAAGAAACTTCGGTAAATACTGATACTATAGTTAACATGGCTAATACAAACACTTTCCATCTATATTCGGGTATGCTCCCAAAAACTTTATAAAATCAACGAAAACTTTACTACAACTCTTCCCGTAACTAATTTATTATCGTGGTAAACCGTCTTCCACTACATCCGTAACAGTTCCATTCGGTTCAAAGATTACACGTAATGATCCTTCTCCACCATAACCAGTATAGTCATATACTGAATAAGATTTATATTTCTCAATCACATGTGGCTGTCCAATTGCAGCTTTTACTTGATTCGCAGGCATACCTTTTTTGATTTTCAAATAGTGATTGTAACTTACTGCTGCCGGATTGTTATTTACATCTTTATACCACGGTACACGATCGTTTTTTTCTTCATATTCCTTTACAGGCTCTTCAATACGTTTCGTAGATACCCGATTCTCTTTATCTTTCTCTGTATCTTTCTCTGTATCCTTTATAGCAGTACGTTCAATATTCACAACGTAACCATATGTATTTAATTCAACCATAATTTCATATGTACCATCTGTATCTTTTTCAGTATAAAATACGCGTTTTTCATTGTTATTATAATGTTTTATGTTCTCACCACCGTAGTCAATCGTATTAAGAATATCCGTATACATCATACCTTCCTCAATCTTTTTAGATTCATCATGAGAAATGTAACGCTTCTGTGATGATGGAGCGTCCTCATTTTTAATACTTTCACGTTTACTCGTAGTCATAGGTGTTTTCTTCTGTTCTTTTAGTACGTCACCTTCCGCCTTCGCTGGTTGCTTTACTCCTACTTTTGTTAATACGTCTGTATCGCTAGAACAAGCTCCCAAAATCGATACTGTAGTCAACGCCATCCCTACTATAAGTACTCTCTTAAATGACTTCACTCTAATCCCCCCGGTATTTTTTAATATCTAGTAATCAACGTATTTTAATTAATACGGAACTATTCAGTTCTATACAATTTGCTATAGCCTTCTCCCTCATGCACCTTTTTTATATAAAGTGAAACTTTAATCAGCCCTCACCAATCGGGCTTTTATGGAATAAATCTACCTATTAGTCATAACCGATGCAGCTACAGCTAATCCAAACATGGTCACCAATCATCTTCGTTACAAATATTAACATTAAATATAATTAATAAATAGTATATTTCTCCTATTCATTTACATTTCTGTTGCATAATCTTATCTTAAAACGAACAATATGAAACTCGATTAATCATATATCCCGTATATAATAACATTTAAATTAAATTCTAAAGTAACTTTACATGCATTTTCTGTTTTAACGCCAAAATAAAAGACCTTCCTAACGATTTTATTCTATCGCTAAAAAGGTCTTTCCTATTTTGGCTAAAAACTTAGCACTCTTCTGGCTTACCAGCATTCGTCGCTGTACGGAAAGATGATCCAAATCTGCATGATGCGATTGTGTATAGATAATCAATCTTGAATTATGCGTTCAATTTAAAGCAGTTTAAAAAATAATAATTCCTTATTCAATTAACATATGCATTAGTTTAACAACCTAATGCTGCTGTACCAACTGATAGTTTAGTTTTCAATATGTGAAAAGGGATTTCTAAATGATGAATTGAATATATATTTATTGTTTACTCGTTTTTGAGAGGTTCCTTTATGGGAAGATAAGCTTTACTATATTCCTGTACTTCACACAGTTCTATAATAACTAATAGTGATGCTGTGACGTGATTTTCTATTAGTGAGATAAAGTATTTTTCAATTCATTTATTATAAATTGCGACTCTCGTCCTCAAGAATTATTTCTTTTGGGTGAAAGTTTTTTTATGATATAAGTTTCATTCTGTCATAATTTAAAGGTTTCGAGAGGAGAAATAATATGAATCCTATTTTATTAGATGTTCCGTTACAAATAGAAACAGACAGACTCATTCTTCGAGCACCACTTCAAGCAGGTGAAGGGAATGTAGTACATGAAGCTATTAAAGATTCAATTCGTGAATTAAAGCCATGGTTGTCTTTATTCCAGTCCATTCCTACTGTTGAAGAAACGGAAATTCTCCTGAGAAATGCGCATATAGATTTTTTGAAAAGAGAAAGCTTTCGCTATCTTATCTATCATAAAGAGACGAATGATTTTGTTGGAACAGCTAGCCTTCATCGAATTGATTGGAAGGTTTCTAAATGTGAAATTGGATACTGGATTAACACGCAATTTAGTGGCAGTGGATATATGACAGAAACAGTAAGTGCGTTAACAAACCTTGGATTTCAGTTATTCAAATTTAGAAGGATTGAAATACGATGTGAATGTAATAACACGAAAAGTCGTGCACTCCCTGAAAAACTAGGCTTTGAACTTGAAGGGATATTACGTAATGAAGATTTTTCAGCTGACGGCAAACAACTAACTGATACTTGCATCTATGCAAAAATAAAGTGAAATATTGATTAGCCTTGGTAATCGGGCTTTTACGGCAAAAGAAAAGACCTCCTTAACGATTTTATTCCATCGCTAAAAAGGTCTTTTTCTATTTCGGCTAAAAACTTAGCACTCTTCTGGCTTACCAGCATTCGTCGCTGTACGGAAAGATGATCCGCATCCGCATGATGCGATTGCGTTTGGATTGTCGATTGTGAATCCGCCGCCAAGCATCGATTGTTTATAATCAATTTTTACTCCTTTAACAATTGGAGCACTTTCTGTATCGATAACAAATTCAACACCGAAAAACTCAAGAACTGTGTCGTCTTCTTTTGGTTCTACTTCAAATCCTAAGCCGTAAGAAAGGCCAGTACATCCGCCGCCGTGTACAGCAAGGCGCACGTACTTCTCTCCATCTTCAGCATCTTTTAACATATCTTTAATTTGAAAAGCTGCTTGTTCTGTTACTTCAATCATGAAATACACCATCCTTTCTGTTCTCATTCTATTATACATCTTTACGCTTCTATCTTGTACTCATACACTCCGCGGCAAATTACTTCCGCAGGCCCTTTCATCAACACGTTTCCTTCTTCAGTCCAAGCAATCATTAAATCGCCGCCAGCTAAATGGACTGTAATTTCCTTACCACGTTCCATCTTTCCATTTAAAATAGCAGCGACAACTGCAGCGCACGCTCCTGTTCCGCAAGCTTGCGTTACACCAGATCCACGTTCCCAAACGCGGAAATTCATCTCTGCATCATTCAAAATCTCGATGAATTCAACATTTACTCGCTCTGGGAACATTTCATGTGTCTCCAGGACTGGACCAAGTGTTGTAAGAGGTGCTTGCTCTACATCATCAACAAAAATAACCGCATGCGGATTCCCCATTGAAACAGCTGTAAATGCATAGCGATGATTATTGTATAAGAAGTTTTCACGAATAAATGGTGTTTCACCTTCACCAAGCATCGGTATTTCTGCACGTGTTAAACGCGGTGCTCCCATATCGATTTTCGCTAATGTAACTTTCCCTTCTTCTACCGTTACTTCCGCTGTTACAATACCAGCTAACGTTTCAATTGTGAAAACTGTTTCTTCTACTAGTTTATGCTCATACGCATATTTCGCTACGCATCGTAAACCGTTACCACAACTCTTTCCTTCTGAACCATCATTATTAAACATGCGCATTTTCACCGGAGCTACGTCAGATGGACAAATTAAAATCATCCCATCTGCTCCAATACCAGTATTAATATTTGAAACCTTTTCCGCCACAAGAACTAAATCTTCTTCAGGAATTTGTTCTTCAAACATATTTACATATATATAACTATTGCCAAGACCATGCATTTTTGTAAAAGAAAATTGGCTCATTTATATTCACTCCAAAAATAATTTGTTATTTTAAGTATAGAATGCATGCTTTTAGAACACAATATGAATGTCCCCCGTTTCTCATATTTGACAACGTTTGGCGATGAGCCACTCTTACACACATTGTGTAAGAAAAAAGCCCTTCTAAAAAGGGCCTTTTTTTATTTATCTATAGTATTAAACTCCCCTACGAAATAACATTTTATCTAATGAAAAAGGTGCTGCTGATTGCAACACCTTAAAACATTGGATTTTCATCCAAATAATCATATACATTATTGACCAGTTCTTCTACTGTAGCACCTTGTACAACTTCACCATTTACAAGTGCAAACGGTCCTTCAAAACAAATGCCACAATATCCTAAACAACCATACTCCATTACATCTAAATTCGGATCTTTTTCTAATTTCTCTAAAGCTGCTTGTGAACCACTTGCAAGGTTACCTACACAAAATTCAATTAATGGTTTAATCAAAATTCTCCCCCCTGTACTACAAAACAAATTACCTTCTGACTCCATCTATAAGAAGAAAACTAAGCTGTCTCTTGTTGTTTTCGTTATACATCCTAAACTATTTAGTTACTTCACTATTTCACTTCAAAGTAGATGGTTTTATTTTATATAACATGCTACTTGCAATAAAATAGTAACTAAAAAGGCAAAACAGTTTACTTTACTTTTCTTCTTATTGTACAACAGAGTATTCATTCATGCATTGTTATTTGTTCACAAATTCGATATAATTTGATTGAGTAAAGTCAAAATATTTTATTAATATAAAATTTTATGATTAGGGGATATTTCAACAGAAAAGGGGTAATCCATCATGAAACACCTCGTAATACTAGGTGGCGGCTACGGTGGAATGAGAATTCTACAAAGGCTACTTCCAAGCAACCAACTTCCAGATGATGTACAAGTGACATTAATCGACAAAGTACCATATCATTGCTTCAAAACTGAATATTATGCATTAGTTGCGGGTACTATTTCAGAAACACATATTCGTATACCGTTTCCCGAGCACCCACGACTCAATATTCAATACGGCACAATAACAAATATTGATCTCGAAGAAAAAGCTGTTCATCTCGATGGCGGCGAAGCGATCCAATATGATGATTTAATTATCGGTCTTGGCTGTGAGGATAAATATCATAACGTTCCTGGGGCGAAAGAATATACACATAGCCTACAATCGATTGAACAAACACGTAAGACATATGAACAATTAAATAGTCTAGAACCAAATGCAACAGTAGCTGTCGTTGGCGCTGGCTTAAGTGGTGTGGAAGTTGCCAGTGAACTTCGCGAAAGCCGTTCTGATTTAAAAATCTATTTATTTGATCGAAAAGATAGAATTTTATTCCCGTATCCAGAGAAATTAAGTAGATACGTAGAAGAATGGTTCGTAAAACATAAAGTTACTATTATAAGAAACTCTAACATTACAAAAGTGGAACCAAATATTGTGTATAACCACGATGAACCACTTGAATGTGATGCAATCGTCTGGACAGCTGGTATTCAAGCAAATGAAGTTGTTCGAAACCTTCCAGTTGAACAAGATGGTAGCGGACGGGTTGTCTTAACTAAATATCATAATATTCCAAATAACGAGCACGTGTATGTTGTAGGAGATTGCGCAGCACTTCCACACGCTCCATCTGCCCAACTTGCTGAAGGTCAAGGAGAGCAAATTGTCCAAATATTATTAAAACGTTGGAACAATGAACCACTTCCTGACGAACTACCTATAATCAAATTAAAAGGTGTTCTCGGCTCTCTTGGTAAGAAGCATGGCTTCGGTTTACTTGCAAACCAACCATTAATGGGACGTGTACCAAGATTATTAAAATCCGGTCTACTTTGGATGTACAAATATCATAAGGGTTAATATCTTACAGGCTGTCTACTATGTAGACAGCCTCTTTGCATCAGTTTTTAAAAATTATCAGACACATCTTTCTCAATATGTATAATGATTTATTTTTCATTTTTATATTAAAAACTATTGATAAACAGTGTATGCTATTTGTAAGTTGTCTTATTATTTCCTTTAAGACCGAATTCATTCGGTCTTATTTTTTATGTGATAAATACTTTTGTAGGAGGCATTACATTCAACTTATGAACTTATCGAAACTAAACAATCGAATAGAAGCGAAAAAGAAAGAGTTAATCTATCTCGTTGAACGATACGGATTAACTCATAATAAAGTGATTTCTTTCAGCCAAGAATTAGATCGTTTACTTAATTTATTAATAAAACTCAAGATGAAGAAAAAACGTTGCTCTTTATAACCCTTATCCTCCCTTTTTTGATACGATATAAATAGAATCAGAAAGGAGCGATTTATGTTTATATTAAAAGACGTTATATATAAAGATATCCTACACATTCCTTATTTACAGATTCAAAATGAAAAAATCACTTGCATTATCGGTGAAAGTGGAAGTGGAAAAAGCACATTGCTTCGCATGTTAAACGATTTACAATCTCCAACATCCGGTACAATTGAATATAACGGAAAGTTAATTTCTGATTATCCGCCTATTCAATTACGTCGTGACGTAGTTATGCTTGGGCAAACTCCACCTATTTTTGATGGAACCGTTAAAGAAAACCTATTAACGGGACTTCGTCTTTCTGAAAAACCATTTCCAAATGATGATGCCCTGCGGAGTGCATTACAAACCGTTAGCTTAGACAAGCAATTAGAAGATAGCGCCTCCTCATTATCCGGCGGTGAAAAACAAAGACTTGCCTTTGCTCGTATTGTACTTATGGATCCGCCTGTCTATTTATTAGATGAACCCACTTCAGCACTAGACAATGATACAGAACGCCGCGTTATGAAACAATTTACTGAACTAGCACGAAAAAAGAAAAAAACAGTTATCTTCATCACACACTCGCAACAACTTCCAAAAGAAATTGCAGACGACATTATTGAAATTAGTAAAACAAACGGTGCAACTAGAAAGGAAGTGCTCTCTATTGAAGGGCGTTATTGAACTCCAAATTTGGCAACTGGCGGCTGCCTATATTTTTATCCTTATCTTAATTGGACTTGTAAAATTAAAAGGAATACCTCGTGAAAAACAAATCGCGCTCGCAACATTCCGTATGACGATTCAGCTCGTACTTGTTGCATATGTCCTTACATACGTATTTGAAAACAGTAATCCATTTTATACAATTGCTCTCATTACTTCTATTACTACCTTTGCAATTTTTAATATTTATAAACGAGTTAATATCCCAATGTCTAAAGAATTAAAACGAGTAGCCGCCCTTTCCATGGTCGCTGGATCAATTGGGCCACTTCTACTATTTATCTTTGTTATTATCGGTCATGACCCTTGGTATGCTCCGCAATATATCGTCCCTATTACGGGAATGTTAGTCGGTAATGCCATGACTGGTGTTTCTCTCGGCGCAAATACGTTCTTAAACAATATGAAATCGCAAAGAGGTCAAATTGAAGGTGCACTTATGCTCGGCGCAACACCGAAAGAAGCAGCTGCTCCGCTCATTCGAGACGCTTTTGATTCTGCTATTTTACCAACAATTAATTCTATGGTCGGAATGGGAATTATAAGCTTACCAGGCATGATGACTGGTCAAATATTATCCGGTGTATCACCATTCACAGCCATTCAATATCAAATCGCTATCATACTCGGTATTTCAGGAAGTACCGCTTTCGCTGTCATTATCTTTTTACAGCTTGGATATAAAACGTTCTTTAATAAGCGATGTCAGTTGAAAGAGGTTGACTATGATGCGAAGTGAATCGTAACTTTCGCTCAGTAAATGATGCCCTGTTCTCGGTGAGTGAAATTATATCAACGATTTTTTCAATATATCTATCATAACTTGCAATATATCAACGATTTTTCAAATATATCTATCATAACTTAGAATATATCAACGATTTTGCACGAAATATCGATTTACCGACAAAAAGTGACATAATAAAAAGAGGAGGCTATTCGCCCCCTCTTTTTATTGTCTTACGCCTTCTTAACGAACTGTGATTTTAACTTCATAGCTCCGAAACCGTCGATTTTACAATCGATATCGTGATCGCCATCAACTAGACGGATACTCTTTACTTTCGTACCGATCTTCACAACTGAAGAAGTTCCTTTTACTTTTAAATCTTTAATAACAGTAACAGCGTCGCCATCTTGAAGAACGTTTCCGTTCGCATCTTTTACAACTTTTGCACCATCATTATTTTCAGCTTCTGCGTCTTGGCCCCACTCATGAGCACATTCTGGACATACGAAAAGAACGCCATCCTCATACGTATATTCTGAATTACATTTTGGACAATTTGGTAAAGTAGCCATAAATTCATTTCCTCCGTTCATTATTTATACGTAAAAATCAAAATTGATGTTTACATCTCGATAAATAAAATTTGTATAGCATTTCTTTATAGTGCCATAGTCTCACGTTATTGACAACCCTACCTCAAATTCTCATTTTTTATTGTATTTTACAAAATTTCAATTCGTATGCCTTTTTTCCATTTGCTCTTCTACTAATTTTAAAAATCTTCGTTGTGCATTTTTATTTTTTACCAGCAATCGAACTCTCAGCTTACTTTGTAAATATGAGCGAACTTTGTAGTTCGTAATAAATAACTTTCGATACTTCTCGTCTTCATACATCATTCAAAACCACTCATACTGCTGCAAGTAAAGTATGTTAGCATCAATCTTTTTCGTGTGTAAACCCGTACTTAAACTAATAGATCCTATTAGAGCTTCTATTAATGCTGAAATCATTTCTCTCTCCCCTAATAAACAAAAGAAGAATCTTCACAAGATTCTTCTTTTCAAAATGAACGAGTTCCCTCTAGAAACCCCAATTATTTTCTTCAATATAAATTTGATATTCTTCTACTTCTTCTTCACTTAACTTCTTATTATTTTCATATACCTCTTGCCACTCGAAATAATCTTCATCGAAATAAACAGCAAATTTAATTTTCACATTTTTCTTCTCTGTATAATCATAACCAGTAAACTCTACTACGTCATACTCTTTTTCTTTCTTCACAAACTTCCAAGTTGGATTATCAGTCATAATCTCTAAAGTAACCCCTTCATCACTTGAACGAACAACGTTTTTAATATTCGGCTCAGTTGGTAAAAAGGACAGCCCTAACGCAGCTAAACCAAACACAATCCCGACTATAATCTGTAAACCAATCATACCAGCTACACTAACGCCGCCCTTTGATTGTAAGAAATACGCCTTCTCATGATCAGACGCATCTTCTCCCTTACGAAAAACACGAACAGCATGCTTATAATATAAACGGTTTCCTTGCCATCCAGTAAATATCATCATTCCTAATTGAAGAGCTAAACTAAATGTTACATAAATCCCATCTGGAATATCTATAAAAGGGGGTATAACTATACTAGGTATAGCCAATAACGCAAATATAATAAATAACTTATACATTTTACGATAAGCTAACCAAAAGGTTGGGAAGAAAAAGGCTACCCAATTCCATGTATTCCCTTGCGCAGGATTTTCTATTTTACCCCACTTAAAATCATAATAAGCTGTATTTTTTTGAACAACTTTATGTAATTCTTGCTGAGAAATTGTTTCTTGTAAAACAGTGTCCTTCACGTACATCATCCTTTTCTTATTTCTATATACATTTATTGTATATGTACAAAATAAAGGAATCTAACAAAAAGTACACATATTTCATAAAAATGAACGGAAATCGAATATATTCCGACAATTATCTGTTTCTTATTTCATTTTACTTTTAAATATATTAAAATAATCATGTATCATACCTTTAATACACCAAGTTAATTATTTTATATATTCACTAAAAAGGATGCATCAAAATCATTTTTATACATCTTTTTTAGTGAATATATACTACTATTTTAAAACAAACATCTCGACTTAAGAAAACTCACAAATTAGCCTTCTACTATTTCAAACATATTTCCACTTACACAACTAATGAATAGTCCATTATTAACTTCCTCAATTGATACAATAAAATCTATTACAACAACATTTTTAGGGAGTTTAATTATATCTTTCACTTCGCCACATTCAGCATCAAGTATGATTAATTCTAAATTTGAAGTAGCAATGTAAATTTCTCCATCTTTATATAACAGAACCTTTGTAACATCATGTAGAGTCGTATTGTTCCAAATCACTTTACCTGTTTGAATATTAATACCGCAAATTCTGCCTTCTCCTAAGGACAATACCATCATCTCTCCAGTAAGAAATGGAGGTAATTCAATTTCAAAAGGCATATTTACTTCATATAATTTTTGACCGCTCTTATGGTCATAACATTGTATTTGTCTACTTACATCTTCATATTCATACTCAGTTCTTGTTAATAGTATTTTTGATTCCATTGATGCAATGTAAGAGTACTGTACCTCATCAAAGGCTTTTTCAAAAATTAAGTTACAACCTTCTTTTCCATATTCCCACTTTTGTAATGAATCTATTGCTACACATATAAAATGTTCATTAGTTAAAGTAACTGGTTCATTTGGATTACAATCTTCCATCATTTGTTTCCATAGTGTAGAAGCGTCTAATAATTGAATGGCAATTGCAACGTTACTATATACATCAGCTTCCCCATCTTCATCAAAAGAATTTCCTGCTAACACATAGTAATCTGAGCCAAGATGACACTGCGCCATTTCTCCCCCGACTCGGACATTCTTTTCCCATAATTTCACTCCACTTTCAAGCTCTAATAAAACATTGTAGCCTTCTTGTGTAATAACTAGTAAACGTGGTAACTCTTCTCCCGTAGTTTTTACATCTTGTATAATATGCCCTTCTATTTCTAAATCCCATAGAAGCTCCCCACAACTTGATGAAATAGCGTACAATTTCGCCATACTTTCTCCAAATCGATTCGCATACCAAATAATTGTGACACCATTCACAGTTATGCAATTACAATCTTCTACTATTGGAATATGGCACTGCCAAATTTCTTCTTTCGTTTCACTATCGAGTTTACGAATTCTGTGGTTATTTCCCTCTACATAAAAGATACTCTTCTTATCATGAGATAGTACCGGAGTAAATATCGGGTCAACCTCTCTCCCTTTTAAATACTTCCATTTTAATTCATACTTGTCACTTGTAGAATGATAAGTTCGATACATAATTTCATCATTTCCATTTACAAGTTTAGGAACAAATGGATCAATTCCTAACATTCTATGGTAAGCATCTTTGATTCGAAAAGAATCAACTCCACTCATGTAAATCTGCCCTATCTCCTTTTTAAGAAACGAAAAGAGTACTCGTAAAAATTGCTCGCTATCAACACTAGCTAACTTCTTGCCTCTCTGATTAATAATGAGAAACTCCCCATCTTTCTTCTTAAATTCCATCTTTTTTTCATATTCATTTAAGAAAATTGTAGCGTCATCATATTTAAAAACCTCGATACAAGCATCAAACAACTGACAAATCGGGTCTATTATGTCCGTCTTTTCTTGAAATACAATACTCTCATCTATACTAAGTACTATTTCTCCGACATTTTCTGTTGGCAGTTTATTTAGTTCGATTTGAAACTTTTTCATTATTTTCTCCCTCTATTGCGCGTTATCTAAACTAACTATAATATATGACATAAGATTCTTAAAACTATTATTTGAGGTGACCGAATATGAAGAGTACAATTTGGGCAGAAGATGACTATTTAAAACTAGCACCCATTAACGACGAACTAATCAAAAAAGCAGAAGAGGTACTGAACGTAAAGCTTCCAGAATCATACATAAACCTTCTAAAAGAACAAAATGGGGGAACTCTTCGTCTTGATACTCACCCTACTTCAAAGCCAAATTCTTGGGCAGACGATCACGTTAATGTATCTGGTTTATATGGTATTTCTTTTGATGAAAATGAATCTAGTATTTTAGAGAGTCGCTATTTAATTCGAGAATGGGAAATGCCTGATAATATCGTACTTTTATCTGGTGATGGACATACATGGATTGCATTAGACTATCGAAATGTAGCTGAAAATCCTCCAGTTATATTTATCGATAATGAGTTTGAGGAAATTATTGAATTAGCACCTAACTTTGAAAGTTTCTTACAAAACTTAACTACGTATGAATATGACGAGGAATAAGTCTCGCTCTAAAAAGGATCAAGATTTCATTACAAATTTACACGCCACTTTAAAACCACTCGGCTTTAAGAAAAAAAGACATACATTTTTCAAAGCTGAAAACGGATTTTATAAGCTCATTAACATACAAAAAAGCCAGTTTGGAGATGAATTCTATATAAATATAGGAGTCCACCCTATCGGTCTCCCGCAGCTTATTACGGACCAATTACAATTAAAAGAAAACATTTCAATATTCGATTGCATTCTACAAACGAGAATAGAGCCTATGCATATCAAACAGAACCAGTTATTGCATAATGTTTCACATGAAACTATCGCTATTCCGAATTACCTTTCTACTATTTTCGACTGGTTTCAAACGTGAGCGTCTTATGAAAATCTAGTGGAAATGAATATACATTCCATTACTCCGGTACTAGCTGTCGTTTCAATATTACGAGAAAAAGCGTTTCTGCTTCTTACTTGTTTTTCTTTCTCCAAATTAAAACAGTACGAACAAGCTAATCGCTATTTACAGCAATATTTACATTGCTCCGTGCATCTGAATACCGAGGAAAAAGAGCTCGTATTCTTTCATGAAATTGATATGTATATAAAAAAACTAGTAGAAAGTGCAATATGATTTCACATTTTGCTTTATCACAATTTTATATCCTATCCTACAACTCCCAAGTAATATTCATTTCTTCAAATGACTCCTTACTAACTTCCAATCCTTCGCTATCTTCCGTTCCAATCATTGCTATTTCTTCTTTAGACAACTTAATTTCCTCATTTGGACTTTGGATTTTTTTCTTATACACGAGTTGTAAAAGCTCTATTTGTTCCTCTGTCAGTTCATACTCTTCTTCCAGTCTTTCTATTGCTGATTCTGTATCAAGTAATGGAATTTCTAATAAGAATCCGCCGTGCTCTTCCATCTCTTCAAATGAATCAATTGAATACGCACCGCTATCCTCAATCCAAAATGCAGTTGTAATAAAAGGAACT
This sequence comes from Bacillus sp. Root131, assembly GCF_001429475.1. NCBI lineage: Bacteria > Bacillati > Bacillota > Bacilli > Caryophanales > Bacillaceae > Bacillus > Bacillus sp. Root131. The sequence continues at coordinate 80,145 of NZ_LMJQ01000005.1, read as the reverse complement.
GTTTCGCCTTCTACTTCTTCTAATACGTATTGAAGTGCTTCTTCTTTCGCAATATCTATTACTTCCGAAGGTGCCCCTTCAAAATAATCTTTCGCATCAATCCACTCATCAATTCTCTCGCTATTCACATCTTGAAGACATACGATCGTGTAATTCGGATGAAACGTAATTGTCCCTTGTCCGCCTTGAGTATTTTGCATACTATAGTTAAATCCATCCCATGAACTTTCATGTGAGAAATCTGGACAATGCGCTACATTAATTGCATGGGCAATCGAATTTAAAACCCAGCCTTTCCATAGTTGTTCTTTATCTATATGTAATTTATATTTACTCATCCGCTTCCCCGCCTACATATTTTTTTATATTATCTGTCGAATTCTCATTCCTTGTAAAGTACTTTTACGGTATGTAACAACATGAAATAACAGTAAACGATTTTTTTAAGGTGAAATTTCAAATGAAATTCCGATGCTTTATTACTTCTATAAATTGTATTGATTATAATCTCATTCAAATAAAAAAAGCGGTCATATCCCTATGACCGCTTTTTTTATTCTATTGTAATGCTCCAATCTCCGTCAGCTTTAACACCAAAGCTATACATTCCTGTGTCTTGGAATACTTGAGAAGCTGAGCCCTCATAACTTCCAATTTTGTTAACAAGCAAGTTTTTATCATTCACTTTAATAATAAAGTTTCTTGAGCCCGTATGTTTAAGTTTAATTATGTGGTTACCACTTGGTACTTCGATAAATACCACATCGTCCCCATGACCGCTAACTGTGCCTGGTGCTTTTTCTCTATTTGGAGAAGCCTTTTGGGTTACCGAGCTACTCCAACCTCCACTTGATTTCACTTCTAAATAGTACTCTCCAGATGAAGGAACCGTTGTTTGGACTGTTCCTTTATAGCTCCCAATAGTATTTACTAATAATTGAGTAGCTGTACCCGAAGAATCTTTTAGATGAACGATGAAGTTTCTTGAACCTTGATTGGTAAACTCAAAGAATGCTAAACCTGAATTCAAATTAATTTTACTTGTAACAGAATCTCCAGATCCTTCTAGTTTTTGTTTACTATTATTGTATGATTCTTCAAGTTTTTTCTTTAACTCTTCCTGCTCTTTTTCTTTAATAATCCTTTGCTCTTCTTTAATTCTAACTTCTTCCTCTTTAATAAAGTTTGCAATAGAATCCTCATTATCAAAAACTTCAATCTTTGTAACAGCAGTCTTATTTAAAACAACAGCCGCTATTTTACCTTCAGAGGAATTGAAAGTGTATACAGAATATCCTTCGTAATCTTCAAAGGAGCGATTATTAAGACTTGCTTCTTCTTTTTTATTAGAAAAATCTTCTTTAGTCATTCCGACTGTAAACATCGATTTTATTTCTTCGATACCATATTTCTTGTATGTAACCTTTTCTTTCTTTTCTTCTTTCTTTTCTTCTTGTTTTGCATTTGCAACTTTTTCAGCAGGCTTATTGTAAGTTGCATTTAATAAAAAAGAACTATCAAAAATAGAGTATCCTACAAATCCTATGACCATAAGAATAGCAAATTTCTTTTTACCATCTTTCTTTTTAACCAATAGTTGAATGATTTTAGCTAAACCATATAAGCCCATAAAGAAAAATATTACCGCTATTCCACCTAAAAATGAGACATTAAATCCTAATACTACCATTGCTAATACAAATGAAATAATAGCTCTTTTTATCCATATTTTTGCTGGTTTTTTTCTAATTTTACTTACTAATGAAATTACTAATAAAACAAGTGATGCAAAAAATAACAAACTCCCTACGACTTCTAAAAATCCCATAACATGTCTCCTTCTGTCTTGTTCAATACTAAATGTATTATATAGATATATTAATAGTAACTCATTATTCGCAAGGAAGTAAGGTGTTTAGGGGATGATTTAATTTTTAGATTTGTTAAATAAAAACAGGGGGTTACAATTTGTTATTTCATAACTTTAATTCCACATTTCGTTAATCTATTTTTAATTTTTCAAAAAATAGGACTTATTATAAGTCCTACCTCAACTATATAGGACATTTTTGCAAATGAAATTATGCAAAATAAAAAGCTACTACCATTTCTCTCTACACGTCTCAATTAAATGCAGTAAGTACCTCTTCGTCATATCTGCCCTTCTCCACCTTGAGAGCATTCGCTTTTCTTTTGGATTGTGCCGTATTCGCTCTACTTCTTTTAATAAAAGCTCCCATTCTTCCGCTGAACTTTCTAACAAGTATTGCAATCCTCTATCTTTTGAAACGATTGTTTTATAATCTAGTGTATATAAAATACGTCCCATCGTAACGACAGCTGATTCTATCCAATCTTCTATAAAAAATAAATATGGCTTCTTCGCCTTTTCACTCCAGTACTGTTCTACGTTATATTTCATCGTATTTACTACATCATTCCATTGTATTTGCAACGGAAGATCTTCTGCTTCTTTTCCGGTAACTGTAATGCCTTGATTTTTCAACGTCCACCATGTGACCGCATTAATGTCCCAATGACCAACATTAGCTTTACCATCTGCACAATACACATACTCGTTTATTTCATCATTGTATTTCCCTAAATCAACAAGCGGAATATACATACCATCCATTCTTTTACCTAGTGTATTATCACTAAGCTTCTTATGTAGTTCCACAATCTGCTGTTTTTCAGCTTCATTCACGGAATCATTTATCACTGTAACAAAATCAACATCACTCGTTTCCTTATGAAATGCACCTAGTGCGATGGATCCGTAAATATATACCCCGACTATTTTTTCATCTAAAAAAATTTCTTTTAATTCTACTGTGTACCGCTCCATTAACTGTTGTACTTCCGTTGGTAACGCATGCTTCACTCCATTTTTCACATCTATCCCTCCAATAAAAAAAGCCTTTGCAAATTCGCAAAGACTTCTTGTTTTATAAATATTTCTCGATTTCTTCGTAAACATCCTTCAAGCGAGGATTTCCTTCTCCAACAATTTCTCCATTTATAAGAACGACCGGATAAAATAAATCTTCTTCCACTACGCGCTCAGCGAATGCTTTCTTATCTTCATCTTCTTGTTCTTCTTGAAAATCAATATACTCGAAATTAAATTTATTTTCTTGTCCTTCATATTTACGACCAATTGCCGCTTGTAACCATTCAAACGTTTCTGTTGAAGATGGCATTCCGACGCAGCTCGCACAAATTACTTTCGTCCCATACACTTGCACATTAACCATTTCTTCTCCCCCACTTCTTGTTCCAACAGTATATTCAGATGTCTTATTACATAAGCACATCATTTTACAAACTTATTCCATACCCCTATACTGAAAAAACATGATACAATATTTCGACAATAAAACAAGAAGAGAAAAAATAGATTTTCCCCTCTATCTTGATTATAATAAAACTGATGAAAGGAGTCGATAAAAATGGAAAACCCACATATGCAAGAACAAGTATTAGAAGTATTAGATAAATTACGTCCATTCTTACTTCGCGATGGCGGAGACGTTGAATTAGTAGACATTGAAGAAGGTATCGTAAAACTACGCCTTATGGGTGCATGCGGAAGCTGCCCAAGTTCTACAATCACACTAAAAGCTGGTATCGAGCGCGCGTTACTTGAAGAAGTACCAGGCGTTATCGAAGTAGAACAAGTATTTTAATCTAAAAGCGGAAGCGGCTCGTTCAGAACAGGAGGTCATTGGAGCTCCTGACGAAGAGGCGCTTTTTGCCTCACAGGAAGGCGCGAAATGGCCGACTGTTCTAGCCGCTGGAGCTGGATAATTAAAAGCAGAAGCGGCTCGTTCAAAATGTGAGGAGGATGGAGCTTCTGACATAGAGGCGCTTTTTGCCTCGGCGGAAGAAGCGAAGCCACCGAACATTTTAGCCGCTGGAGCTGGATATTAATCTAAAAGCAGAAGCGGCTCGTTCAGAATCGCCTTCTAAAAGGAGACCAAATTTGGTCTCCTTTTTTTATTCAAATCACATTTATCCGTTAACATCATAAAACAAAATTGGAAATCCTTCTCAAAAAATGCGATAATTAATACTATATAGTGAATCGTTCACACATATACAGTAAGAAAACATAGGGGGATGACACATGCCAAAAATGGGGAACACTTTTTTAACAATTCAAGAACTAGAAAAGAAAAAAGAGTATTTATTAGGCCTTTCATCCGTTATACCAACATGGAATACAAGCTATCAATTTTTATTTAAAGAAATCCAGCAAGAATTATTGGGTAAAGTAAATGAAAAACTCGAAAAACATCAATTCGTTTTAAATATATGTACAGATCAACAGGTAGGGGCATAATGTATTACATAAAATTGTGGTATAAAAAAGAGACCTCCAGCGGTCTCTTTTTTATACGTTTAAGATAGCCAATCTAATTTTCTAATCCCAAGCTTATCTACTGGTAAACGAAGTGAGCCATAAAAATGCTTCATAAATTGCTCTGAGCGGTTCACATCGTGTAAAATGGCTTCTAAGCGATCTCTATATATGCTTTTTTGTTCTTCGTTTCCAGTTTGGTAATATCGTTCGACCGTTTCAAAATAGTGCAGCGGGAACAAGAGCCTTGCAAATAATAAGCGCCAGCCAAATGAGGATAGCGAATAATTACGTTCATAATCTGTAACAAATTGAATTATTGTTTGCTCCCAGTCTTTCTTTTTTTCTATCATCATATAGCGAATTAATTCTGCCATATCTCGAGTTGGGTGATCATACACCCAATCAAAAGGAAGTTTGAGCCGCTTCGTTTGATGCCATAATAAAGGTGTGAATCGTTCTTGGCAAATTGTTGCTGCATCCGTTAGTTGCGGCGTATCATCCATTTCTGTATCGACAACATATTGAATTGCATTTTCTGCAACTCCTAAGTAATACGGGAAGGATTCAATAAACAATTGATCGAATACATCTGAAGGGTGGTTCATCACTTGTGATTGCCAAAACTTTTCTAATTGATCGAGCCTTTTTTCCCATAACGCTTTCCATTCACCAATACGGCTTAATTGCTCAATTTCTTCTGGAAAGAATGCACCTCGTTTATGGAATATAGAAAGCTCACTTCCTAATGACATAGCATGTCGTTCTAACGTGCGCATACCTTTTAATAAGCAGTAATTTTGTTCTTCTATCTCACTTACATAGTAGCCGTGTATAGTCGGAACGAAAGTCGCTACAGTTATATCCCCTTGCTGGTTCATATAATCACTGAGCTTTTTCATCTCTACAAGTACTTCTTCCTCCATTTCTCCAATTGGAACAAGTACATAAATTTTGTTGCGAATCCAAAAGCTTTTATAGGGGCCAAGGGGGATTAATTCTTTAACATGCATGTGATAATGCTCATAAATATGCTGAATCATCGCAGTCGCCACCTATGGTTTTTCTTTATATATATGAGCTTGTGCTCGCCTTTCATTCCTATGCACATGATAAAGCAACGAAACGTATACAAATACTAAAAAGAAAAAAAGGTGATAAACATGAAAGAATCAAATCAACTACAAGAAAGAGCATTACAACTATTACAAGAACGCGGTGTAACAATTGACGATATTGCTGAACTTGTTCATTTTCTTCAAAAAAAATATCATCCAAATTTAGAGATGTCAGAATGCCGTTATAATGTAGAACGTGTACTATCAAAACGTGAAGTACAAAACGCACTGATTACAGGTATCGAACTCGATGTTCTTGCTGAAAAAGGAATGCTAAGTGAGCCGTTACAAGATATCGTAAAACGTGATGAAGGCTTATACGGAATTGATGAAGTTATCGCACTTTCTATCGTGAATGTATACGGATCTATCGGTTTCACGAACTTTGGATATATCGATAAATTAAAACCTGGTATTTTAGAATACTTAAATGATAAATCAACTGGAAAAGTGCACACGTTCCTTGACGATATCGTTGGCGGAATTGCTGCCGCTGCCTCAAGCCGTTTAGCGCACCGAGCTGATCACTCGGAATAATAATGTTTTCTAGACCGTCAGTTTCATGCTGACGGTCTTTCGTATTCCATAAGCATAAATTCTCTTCCACGACTCAAAAAAATAGACCCTTGCTTAAATCCGATATTTTTATATAACGTAATCGCTCTTGTATTAAATGTTGCTACACTTAATCGAAACATCTTCGAATTAAATTCCTTAGCAGCAAACGCTATTCCAGCTTGAAAAAACATTTCTCCCATTCCCTTCCCTGTTAAATCTGGCTTCATGCCAAGTCCGATATCAATCACATCTTCTCCACCATATAAATTAGCATCTCTTCCACCTGGTACTTGTGCATTTTCTCCAAAACAAAAATAGCCGATGAACTCTTCTTGATCGTTACAACAGCCATAATAAGTTCCATCTAATAATTCTCTTATTACTTCTTTCTCGCCTGAAAAACTATATAAATTATATGGTTCCTCGTACGCCCACGTATTTATCTCATTTGCTTCTTCCTCTGTTAACTTATGTATATCCACTTTCTCTTTCCCCCTATTATATTTCTATTAACAATATTCGATATTCATCTTATAATTCATCTTTCTCAATATATTTTTTTAATTTCTCGCTTCATTTTATGGAAGATTTTTCTTATTATGTTACGATTAAACAGAATCATTACAAATAAGGTGGTGACAATTTGAATTACTTTTCTTATCTCTCCTCAGAAGAACGGCAAAATTTTTTCTATAAAGAACCTCTTAGTTTTTCAAAAAATATAGGAAAAGAACAACTAGCTTACGCACTAGGCGCTACACTATATACTCCTGGCACGAAAGAAACGATTGCGGAAGATATAATTAGAAAGAAACATGTGGATGCTACCTCAATTATTCTTTGTCTAGAGGACGCTATCAGCGATGAAGAAGTAAAACTTGCAGAGCAAAACATCGTCGTTCAAATACAGCAAATAGCCAACTTAGTCAGTGCCAACATACTAAATCAAGCAGACATCCCACTTCTTTTTATTAGAGTTCGACAGCCAAGTCAAATGAAGACAATTGTTACTGAATTAGGTAGTGCTGTTCATTGTTTATGTGGTTTTGTCTTTCCAAAATTCACACCGATTAACGGAAAGACTTATATCGATCAGCTTGCATGTATAAACGAGTTATACTCATTATCGCTATATGGCATGCCGATTTTAGAATCACCAGAAATTATGTATAAGGAAACACGGGCAGAATCATTATTACAAATAAAAGATTTACTAGATTCTTATCACGATTACATCTTAAATGTACGTATTGGTGCTACTGATTTTTCAAGTATATTTAGTATTCGGCGCAATAAATACACACCTATCTATCATATTACTGTTGTCCGTGATTGTATTTCAGACATTATTAACGTTTTCTCAAGGGCAACAAATGAATATATTATTTCAGGATGTGTATGGGAATATTTTTCTAATGATCATGAAGAAGGGCTCATTCAAGAGGTATCACTTGACCATGCAAATGGCTTAATCGGAAAGACAGTTATTCACCCATCTCATATTAAAGTTGTACAGGCAATGCACATTGTCACAATGGAAGATTATTTAGATGCGAGGTCAATTTTACAAAATGCAGATACGTATAATGGAGTGCTAAAAAGCAGTTTTTCTAACAAAATGAATGAAGTAAAGCCGCATTATGGCTGGGCTCGCAAAACCATTTTAAAATCTAATATTTATGGGGTGCTACATGAAAACAAACAATTCACCGATCTCCTTATTACAAACGCAAAGCAACACGTATAACGTTTTAAATAATATACAAGTTCATGTAGAAGTACGTGATAATCCATATAACTTAGCGCTAGACAATCTTTTTCAAATGGCTGCTAGAATAAATAAGAAACGTAGTTTTTTATTTGTGAGTACAATCCTTGGAAAGCATCTTCCTATTAAACCTGCAGTCTCTCTATCAAGTGGATTTGCTCTCGCTACAAGATATATGGAAATGCTACATAATACTTCTCATCCATTTCAAAAAGAAATTTTAAATCTCATTTCATTAGAAATTCATGAAATCCCAGAGGAAGTATTTCGTTATCAATATCCTCTGCAAGAAGAAGTTTTGTTCATCGGATTCGCTGAGACAGCGACAGCACTTGGTCATTCTATGTTTCAATGCTTTCAAAATGCAAAGTATGTACATACAACTAGGGAATCGATACCCCACCTAGAATCTGTCATTACATTTGAGGAAGAACATTCTCATGCAACATCGCACCGTTGTTATGTGGATGAAAGCTTTTTTCAAAACAGCAATCCTATTGTTCTCGTAGATGATGAGATGACAACAGGAAAAACAGCATTAAATATTATTAGATCGATTCAAAATAAATTCCCACGAGAAGAATATATTATTGCTTCTTTATTAGACTGGCGTTCTCATACTAATAGAAGACAATTTAAACAATTAGAAGACGAACTTCAAATTAAGATTCATGTTATTTCTTTATTAGAAGGCATTATTCATACAACTGGCCAACCATTGAATATTGCCAAAACAGATATTCAAATTGAAGAAACAAAACCTGATTTCAAAAAACATACCCTTACCTGCCCAAAATTACCCTATACATCAAATTATATAAAATATACTGGGCGATTTGGCATTTCAGCATATGAACAACAGCACATTCATTCTTTCGCTCAAGAAGCAGGAAAAACTTTAAAAAGAGAAAGAATTGGAAAACGAACACTCTGCCTCGGAACGGGTGAATTTATGTATATCCCAATGAAAATTGCTGCTGAAATGGGTGAAAATATTTTATATCAATCTACAACAAGAAGCCCTATCCATCCTGTTTCAAATGATGTGAACTACGCCATTCATAATCATTTCTCATATCCAAGTCCTGAAGATTCTACTATTACAAATTACTTTTATAATATTTCACCTCATGATTACGATGAAGTATTTGTTTTTATTGAACGTGATTTAGGAGAAGAAGCCCTATCTCCTCTTCTACAGCAGTTACAAACAGTTATTCCTTTTATTCATATCGTCTCATTTTCAAATAGCATAGAAAAGGAAGGTTGATAATTATGGTAAAAGTAAATTCTCACATTAGTAGTTATGATCCAAATGATGCTATTTTTCTATTAAAAGATATTAGTGATTTAATGAAAGAAAGTTCCACAGAAACTAGAGAACAAGCAATTCAAGCTGGCACACATTATTCTGAAATGTTACCAATGGAATATAAACCATCTAAAGCGTATATGGATTTATTCTTTTCTTCTCTGCAACAATACAAACACAAACTAGCCATCGCTGTTGGAGTTGTCGCCGAACAAATTATACAGACTAAAGGAACTAACCTTGTCCTCGTTTCATTAGCTCGTGCTGGTACACCTATTGGCATTCTTATAAAACGCTACATACGCTATCAATACAACCTTGATGTACCTCACTATTGTATTTCTATTGTTCGCGGACGCGGTATTGATGAAAATGCACTCCATTATATTTTGGAACATCACCCTAAAGAAACAATTCAATTCATTGATGGATGGACTGGGAAAGGTGCAATAAAAAAAGAATTAGAATATGCAGTACACACATTTAACGAACGAAATAATACACACATTTCTCATTGTATGGCTGTGCTTGCTGATCCCGGTTACTGTACTTCAATTTACGGTACACGTGAAGATTTTCTTATTCCTAGCGCTTGCTTAAATGCAACCGTCTCTGGACTCATTAGCCGCACTGTACTAAATGATACCTACATTGGTCCATATGATTTTCATGGTGTTAAATATTATAAAGAGCTAGAACAAGAAGACTTATCAAATTTCTTCATTGATGAGGTGACAGATTTATTCCCTTCTGTTCATTCTCATATAGATAATCAATTACGTTATATTACTTCAACTTACACTGATCCCTCTTGGCAAGGATTAAAAGATATACAGTCTATCCAAAGTCACTTTGAAATTGACGATATTAACTTAATCAAACCAGGAGTCGGTGAAACAACTCGCGTATTACTCCGGAGAATACCGTGGAAAATTTTAATATGTAAGCAAAACAATCCCGATTTAAAGCATATTTTACTTCTCGCTAAAGAAAAGAATGTCCCTATTGAAATCTATGAGAATATGACTTATTCATGTTGCGGGCTCATTAAGCCTCTTAGGAGGGAAACGTTATGATTTTCGCCAGTGATCTTGATCAAACGCTTATTTATTCCCGGAAATCGTTTCGTGCCCCTATAGAAGATGAATCAATTCAACTCATTGAAACTTTAGATGGGAAAGAAATTTCTTTCATATCACATAAAACCATTTCACTACTAAAAAAATTACAACTGCACTCACATTTCATCCCAGTTACAACAAGAACTATTGAGCAGTTTCAGCGTATTACTTTATTCCAAAACGAAATCATTCCCGAATACGCCATTACAAGTAACGGCGGTAATATCCTTCATAACGGTAAACAAGATGGTACTTGGAACAGGACAGTAAAAGAAAGACTATCGGTTGAATGTATAGAGAGAAACGACATACTAAAGGAATTTGGACAAATTGCTCATAAAGATTGGGTTATATCACAAAAAACAGCCGATGATCTATTCCATTATTGCATCATTAAACGGGAGAACATTCCTTATGATGAATTATCATCCTTCACTTCCTGGTTAGACAAACAAGGCTGGAATCATTCACTTCAAGGTAGGAAGCTATACTTTGTACCAAAACCAATTAACAAATGGGATGCCGTGCAATATATAAAAGAAATTTTGCAAATAGATACGATTATTACAGCTGGGGATTCTTTACTTGATTTATGCATGCTTGAAAAGGCGAACCATGCCTTCGCACCACTTCATGGTGAGTTAGGAGCAATGCATGATAACTTACAATCCTATATTTTAAAAACAGACGCAATCGGCATATATGCCGCAGAAGAAATCGTAAATAAATCACTTCAAATTATTCACAGTTCATTACCTACCTCATGATTAAAATATGCACAATTGCATACGCACCACAATTAAACAAATGGTACAATTTATTTGAATCGCTGTTGCTACACTTCTTGATTAAAGAAAAGGCGCTAACACGGAAATTAGCGTCTTATCAACCTCAAGCAATTGGCACATTTTGTCATCTTAAAAGACACTCGAAAGAGTGTCTTTTTTTCTATATCCCACAAGGACTTACTCATTTCAAAGTATAAATACATAAAATAATGTAAATCATTACAAGCATGAATCACTTTCTAAAAGTTATAAAGTAGATTCAAAATAAAAAAGCACTCTTAACTAGAGTGCTTTTTACTTTCAAACAAGGAGGCTACATATATGGATAGCACTCTCGTATTTAACTTCGGCATTGGTCTTGTCATTATTTTATTTGTCTTCTTTGTACTTTGTATGAGCGGGGTATAAAAAGGCGATTTTTGAGCGTCTTTTTATACATATGTATTACTTGACTTCCATAAAAGGAGTAACCATAATGGTTACATATATACAAATAACTATTCACATATCCACAAAATAGGAGGAAGAACAATGAAACATGTAATCGTTTATGCACACCCAAATACAGAAAGCTTCAACCATGCAATTTTAGAAACGGTAAAAAGTGAATTAGAAGAAAAAGGTCATGAAGTACGCGTTCGCGATCTATACGAATTAAACTTCAATCCAGTATTAAGCGCTTCCGATTTCATCTCATTTTCTCAAGGAAACACACCAGAAGATATTAAAGAAGAGCAAGAGCATATCTCTTGGGCTGATAGCATTACATTCATTTATCCAGTTTGGTGGGCGGGACTTCCTGCTATTTTAAAAGGATACGTTGACCGTGTATTTAGCCATGGATTCGCTTATGCTTACGGTGAAAACGGCATTGAAAAGTTATTAAGCGGTAAAAAAGGATTGTTATTATCTACAATGGGCAATACGAAAGAAGCATACACAGCAGGCGGGATGTTTGACGCAATGAAGAAAACAGTGGATGTTGGTATTTTTGAATTTACAGGCATTGAAACAATTGAGCACACATTCTATACTAGTGTTCCTTCTGTGGATGATGGTGTGCGTAAACAATATCTTGAAGAAGTTAAAGATGTTGTGAATCGTGCGTTTTAATAAAAAAAACAGGTAACCTCTTCGGTTACCTGTTTTTCATTACATCTTCTCAATCCACTCCGTCAAGTTATGCACAACTTGCGTTGGTTGTACTTCATATTCTGTTAACTTCTCCACAGTTGTGACTCCAGTGTGGACAAGAAGGGTATGCATACCAGCATTTATTCCTGCTAAAATGTCTGTATCATAGTTATCCCCAACCATTAATGCTTCATTTTTTTCTATGCCAAGAACTTTTAAAGCTTGTTCCATAATGATTGATTCTGGTTTTCCGATAAAGATTGGATCCACACCTGTTGATACTGCTACAACTGATGTTAATGAGCCGTTACCTGGTAACAATCCGCGCTCAGTCGGAATGGCAATGTCTCCATTTGTAGAAATAAACGTCGCGCCGTTACGCACAGCAAGACACGCTTTTGCTAATTTTTCATATGTGATGTCACGATCTAAACCAACAACAACGAAATCAGGATTTTCATCCACAAGTTCAAATCCTTTTTCCACAAGTGCATCGTGTAAGCCTTCTTCACCAATCATATATACAGTTGCATCTTGTTTACGTTCATAAATGAAGTTCGCAGTCGCCATACTCGTTGTGAATACTTGCTCCGCTTTCGCTGGAATATCGAAACGAACAAGCTTTTCTGCCACTTGTTCTGGTTTGCGAGTTGAGTTATTCGTAACGAATAAATATGGAATGCCGCGCTCTCCTAATGCTTTGACGAAGTCGCTTGCTTCTTCAATTTGTTCTTCCCCGCGATACATCGTACCGTCTAAGTCAATTAAGTAACCTTTATACATCGATTATGTCTCTCCTTTTATGCTAACGTTCTCACCTTATCATACCACTCTTATATTACCCGCTTTTTACAAAGAAAAAAACGCTTTACCTTAAAGCGCCCCATAACGTTCATTTTTTCTCTTTTATTTGGTAAGAACAACTACAATCGCCCTCGCACATGTTTGCTAGCGTTTTCACATCTGCGTTCGTAAATAAACGCTTATACATCTCTTTTTCATCTTTACATACTTGCGGAAATCTCTCTGCAATTTCTTTTAACGGACAGTTTTGTTTTTCAATTACGAAAGATTTCTCTCCATCTCTCTTTATTTGAACCATATAACCATTTTTCTCTTGCATAGCTGCTATCTCTTGCACTTTATATGCTAAATTCTTTTGATTACTCACTCGCTTTTGCAACTGTTCTTCCATACGCTTCGTTCTTTCTTTTAAAACATATTGAAGTATTTTTTCATCGCCCATCCGAGCTAAATCTTCTAGCATATCAATCGCAAATTGCTTATACTCTTTCGGGAATGTATCTTCTCCCTTTTCACTTAATCCATACAAATAAGTTGGTCTTCCGACATGTTGCCTTACCATCTTAGAATAAATGAGTCCATCTTTCTCAAGATTACTTAAATGTCTTCTGATTGCCATTTCTGTAATCTCTAAAACGTCAGCTAGTTCCGCTACTGTGTGCTCTCCCTTTACTTTCAACAATTGTACAATCTCGTCTTTCGTAGTACGTGCTTCCCCCATACTTCACCCTTCTCCCTTTTCTTTCTCACATACAATATAAGATCCCCAAAAGGCATTCTCTGGGGATCTTATAAGCATAATTATTCTGGTACAAATGCAGATACAGGTCCTAATTCCTTTTCTAAATAACTGCGAATATTTGCTGGGTATTTTTCTACCACTGCAATATGTTTTTGAATCGTCTTATATAATTCATCATGATTCATTTGAATATAATCTTGCGTAAGCATTTTTCGAAGAAGGATAATTTCTTTCATCCCTTGTCCATCTTCTTCACTTATCACTCGCTCATCCATTAAAATATCAATAATATCTTCATAGCTTCCTGGATCGCGCATAATAAATCCATCAATCATCGCATTTCCTACATCTAATACAGTATCAATAATAAGATGGGCTATGCGCTCTAATGCGTAAAATTCAAACTCGGTTTCATATATCTTTTTCTCTTGAAATGTACTTGTTGCTCGTTCTAAACATACTAGCATTTGTTCTATTTTCTTTCTGTCTACAAAATACATGAATGTCACCTACCTGGAAATTAAAGCATTTACATTTTAATTGTAACGCTTTCTTCTGAAAAAATCGACAATTTTTCGAATTCACCTTTTCTCCGTTATTTGTTATAGTTATATTTGTATGATTTTTGAAATTGGAGGAATGAAATCTTGGAACGTGAACTCGCACTAGAAATTGTCCGTGTAACAGAAGCAGCAGCATTAGCATCCGCACAGTGGATGGGCCGCGGAAAGAAGAACGAAGCAGATGATGCAGCAACTACAGCAATGCGTGATATGTTTGATTCAGTAAACATGGCAGGTACAGTTGTAATCGGTGAAGGAGAACTTGATGAAGCACCGATGTTGTATATTGGTGAAGAACTAGGAACAGGTAACGGTCCAGAAGTAGACATCGCCGTTGACCCATTAGAAGGTACAAACATCGTTGCAAAAGGTCTTGCAAATGCAATGGCAGTTATTGCAATCGCAGACAAAGGGAACCTTCTTCATGCTCCTGATATGTACATGGAAAAAATCGCGGTTGGTCCAAAAGCAGCTGGTAAAATTAGCTTAGATGATCCAATTGAAAAAACAATTGAAATTGTAGCAGAAGCTAACAATAAAAAGATTCGTGATCTAACAGTTATCGTTCAAGAACGTGAGCGTCATCAAGATATTATTGACCGTGTTCGTGCAAAAGGTGCACGCGTAAAATTATTTGGTGACGGTGATGTTGGTGCGTCAATCGCAACAGCACTACCTGGAACGGGTATCGACTTATTCGTAGGTATTGGCGGAGCTCCAGAAGGTGTTATTTCTGCAGCAGCATTAAAGTGCCTTGAAGGTGAAATGCAAGCTCGCTTAGTTCCAATGAACGAAGAAGAAGAAGCTCGTTGTCGTGAAATGGGATTAGAAGATCCTCGTCAACTTCTTATGTTAGACGATTTAGTATCTGGTGATGATGCAATCTTCTCAGCAACAGGTGTATCTGCTGGTGAGTTATTAGACGGCGTGAAATTCCTAGGCGGAGATTTAGCTGAAACATACTCTATCGTAATGCGTTACAAAACAAGAACAGTACGATTCATTAAAACGCATCACCATTTAGATCATAAACCACACTTAAACTTAGATATTTAATAAAGGAGCCATGTGTATGGAAGAACGTTTCTTTCTGTACGACGACACTGTCGCTACAAAAACTCGTTTCGTTAGCTTTATGGGAGAAAATGAGCGTCATGATTTAGCGCTTTTATATTCCGATCGTCATTACGGTAAAACAATTGTACTTGATATGCAAAGTAATAAATTTGCAATTATCGGTGCTGACGATTTAAACGAACCAGGCTACTTAGAGCACGCATTTTCTATGACTGAAGAAATTGCAGAAGAGTTACGCTCATTTTTATTTGAACTTATATAATTTATCGTATGCACCAGCTATTTTAGCTGGTGTTTTTCTGTTATAAGAGTTTCGAATTTTCAATTTTTTATGTTATAATTAAGAATAAATCTATTTGGATAGAAAGGACGTTATCTACGTATGCCAACATTTACTTTGTAATGGACCAGCAATTGGATAGCATTACTCTCAAAAAAGCACCACGCTTTTTCAAGGGAGTAGTCTGCCCATTCCCATTACAAAGGAACGTATTGCATCTGTAGTATGATGTTTACGGAGGTTCCTCTTTGGGGAACCTCCTTTTATTTTTGTCTTTTTCTCATGTCTTCATACTACAAGACATCCAAATAGCTGTATTACGTTTCTTTGCCACTACTATAAGAGGTGAAGGAAAATGCAGAAAGTACAACTTTCTTGGAGTTTATATGAAAATCAGCAACACACAATCGAAAAATATTGTAAAAATTGCGGACGTACTACCCTATTTACTGATACGAATATTCGTAGGCATAACGCCAATGGAAAAAACATATACCGCTTTGCTATTTATAAATGTCCGAAAGATCATACGTGGAATCAAAAACTGCGTATTTATAAATCATTTACTGATCACGTTGAAACGATCGATATGACCCAGCAAGATCAAACGGAAACAAGTACTACTATTTCCATTATGCAACATAAAGAAAACGGCATAGCCGAAATCACGATTGTATTAGACCTCATTTTTGGTTCTCACCGAATGGATAAGGCCTTATCCACATATATCTCTGATTGGAGCCGTACACTCATTGTGGATAAAATTAAAAATGGGGATATTCAATTGAACGGACAACAAATGAAGCCAAATACAATACTTTCTGAAGGCGATCATATCTCGATTTGTTTATAAGCGAGAATATGTAAAAAATCCTCTTACAATTGTAAGAGGATTTTTTTATTTCTTCACTTTTCGTAATACGAAGTGTGCACAACCGAAGTTACAGTACTCGTATAAATACTCCGTTAACGTACTAATTTTCGTATCATATGTCGCACGTTGGTTACTATCATCAAAGAATCCTCGCAGTCTAAGTTGCTCATATCCCCAGTCTCCAACGATATAATCATATTTATTTAAAATTTCTGCATAGCGCTCTTTAAATGCTTCTTCACTAAAACCGTCACGAAAGTTTTTAATTACTTCGTACTGAACATTATTAATGCTCACCGTAGCATGAATCTCTTGCTCTTGCTTTTGCTCCATCATTAACTTCCTCTCTAAGCATTCTTCTTTTTATCGTATCACAAAGCATACCAACCAACAATTTCAAATACAAAAAATTGAAAATTAGTGCATGCTATGGAGAAGGAGGTGATACATCGTGAAAAAACAAATTTTACTTTCCCTTCTCACTATTTCCTTATTTGCAGGGTGCCAATCAGCGAACAAAGCTGAAATGGAACGTGAAGAAGGAAGCCGTGTTCTTGTTTCCAATAAAAACGACATGTATCATACGGAAAATACAAATACAAGACTCACAAGAGTCGGTTATTCTTCTAAACAAAAGCATGAAGTATCTAACAAACAAGTAGGGGCCATTAATCGCGAGAAAGTCGCTGAAATGATTACAAGCATGACAGTCAAACTTCCTGACGTTACAAACGCTGCTACACTCGTTACTGATGATGAAGTGTTCGTTGTATACCGTGCAAACACAACGGATCCGAAACTTGTAGCGGATCAAGTATATAGAGCTGCCTTGTCCATCGTCCCTCGCTATTATAAAGCATATGTATCAACAGACCAAAAGTTGATTTCCCAAATTCAAGGCCTTCAATCTGGCGCATTAAATGATACAGAATATACGCAAAGCCTCGATATGTTAAAACGTGAAATAAGTAAAAATCCTCATTTGAACAATACGGGGGATCAGACCTTGAATGATATGATTAAAAAGTAAAACAGGTGGAGAAAATCTCCACCTGTTTTACTTTTTATTACGATCCGCATAAACTTCCATCGCATCACACATAAACTGCGCTAACCCCTCGCCAAACTTATCGATATTTTTCGTGAAGCGCTCATCAGCGACATACATTTGACCGAGTCCCTTAAAAGCGTCTAATGAATAGTGACTAAAGTTTTGCAAGTAATCGTACCATACTTTGATTGCTCCCTGCGCCTCTTTAGAATCTGGTGCACCGTGTCTCAGTACCGCTAAATTTCTATAAATAGTATTAAACTCTTCTTGGTTCTCTTTTGACATACCTTTTGCATATTCGTTCGCTTTATCTACAGCTGCGTCTCCCCATTTTTCACGTGCTTCTTCTTCATATGGGTTATGGCTGAAATCGAATCCTTCAAATTTCTCTTTGTTCGTCATTTCAATCTCTCCTTTTGTATGCTGAATTGTTTTATCAATCGTCGCAATCACCTTATCTAATCTGGCACGCTTTTCAATAAGCATTTTCTTATGAAGCTGTAGTGCCTCTTCGCGATCAAATGATGGACTCATGATAATTTCTTTAATTTTCTTCAAAGGGAAGCCAAGCTCTTTAAAAAACAAAATTTGCTGCAATGTCTCTAGATTTTCATTGGAATACAGACGATATCCAGACTCTGTCGTCTCGTCTGGGGTTAACAACCCAATTTCATCGTAATGATGCAGTGTGCGCACACTAATTCCAACTAAATCAGCTACTTCTTTTACCTTCATTGTCATGTGTATCTCCCCCTTAGTACATACGATAAAGTATGACGCAACGTTAGAGTCAATAAGTAAATTCATTTTCTTTCTAAAAGTTTCATCTCTCCCGTATTTCATGCATAATAGATATGTACATATATTAGAAAGCGGTGAAAGTATGGTTTCAAATACTGTAATTGCCAGCATCATCTTTCAACTCATTGTCTCGATTCTGGTCCCAATTATCGTACTCGTTTATTTCCGTAAAAAATATAATATTAATTGGAAAGTGGTCGGCATTGGTGTTCTTATCTTTATCGGATTTACCCAAATTCTTGAAACACCATTCCACCTATTTATGCGCGGTAATCCAACAATCGCTCCATTTTTAGAAAATCCGTTTGCCTTCGCAATTTATGGCGGATTGACTGCTGGTATTTTTGAAGAATTAGGACGCTTCGTTGCCTTCTTCTTCTTACTAAAAAAATATCTAGAATATAAAGATGGCTTCGCTTATGGAATTGGTCACGGCGGAATTGAATCTATTTTAATTGGCGGTTTTTCTGCATTACAAGCATTAATCTTTGCTAATTCTATTAACGATGGTAGCTTCGCTCAACTGATTGAACAAAAACCCGAACTCAGCATTTTACAAGACATGTTAATTCAGCAACCTGCCTACTTATACTTCCTTGGTAGCGTAGAAAGAATTATGGCACTCGTGCTTCAAATCGCCTTTACAATGCTTGTTTTATACGCAGTAAAACAGAAGAAATATATCTTCCTAGTATACGCTATACTATTCCACGCATTTGTAGACTTCTTTGCGGCACTTTACCAAACAAAGACAATCAATATCTTTGTTGCCGAAGGAATTACACTTCTGTGTACAATTGGTGCTGTCGTTCTTATTCGCAAAATGAAAGAGAAATTAATGAGTGTACCAGAGTAAAAAAATAACCCACCGGTTGGTGGGTTATTTTTTATAAGGACTATCACAATGATGATAACTTTTACCCTCCTTTAGCTCCCTCTTTGTTTCTGCATCTATAACGATGTACTTATGAAACTCTTCTACTTCATTTTGAGTAAAAGAAGCGAAAAAATAAACTTGGCGATCAGGGTGAACAAAAAAATCTTGAAGCACCACTCTACTTCGACAACCGACAGCTGTTTTTTTTAGGAAAGAAAATTCTTCATCAGGCACTTCTTTAAATAAGATTTTTTTCCGAACACTATATGCTGCATTTTTATATTCTTTATAGATTTTCTTATCTAACTGTTTATAAAAAACATCCTCACTCACAAATGACTTATTTCGATTGCTTGGATAATTTAGTTTTTGGTTGGATTCTGCATATGTTGTGGACAATTGCGTAAGAAAACAAATAATGAATATGATACATATCATTTTTTTCATCATTGCACCTCAATTTTTTATTATCCACATTACTTTTCCACATATTTAAATCCATATGCCGTTTCCAATAAAAAGGAATTATTTCCACATTTGTCGAAGTATATAGCGTCAACTTGAAAGATGGGGATGAATTATGAAGAAAATTATTGTAATACGACATTGTTCAGCAACTGGGCAAAAACGTGATGCTGAATTAACGACCGATGGGAAAGATCAAGCAAATAACCTTGCTACATTCCTCTTAGAAAATCATCTACAAATCGATCATATTATTTCAAGCCCATTTGTCCGAGCTATCGATTCCATTCGGCCCTATGCGCTCCAAGCTAGCTTATCTATCCAAGAAGATGAACGATTAACTGAACGCATATTGAGCAACGTTCCAATGGATGATTGGATGCAAAAACTAGAATCCACTTTTACGAACATAGATATTGCCTTTTCAGGCGGAGAGTCAACAAAACAAGCAACAGACCGTGCCATATCGCTTATTCAAGATGTTTTACAATTAAACCATACGACAACACTACTTGTTACACACGGCAATTTACTTACACTCATTTTAAAGCATTTTGATCATACGATTGGCTTTAATGAATGGAGAGCTTTAACGAATCCTGATATTTACGAAATTACAATCGACGAACAATGTATCATAACACGCTTATGGAAAGCATCGTCCAAGTAATATCCCTTTCAAAAACATTCAGTTGACGCCACGAGAAGAGACTGTTCTAACAATAGAAAGGGGTATTATTTCATATGTACGAAGACGTACTTGCTCTACTACATAAAACAAATGTTTCTTATGAAAAGTTCGAACACGAACCGGTACTCGATTATGAGACAGATCGGATTGTACGTGAGAGACTTGGCTTACAAGGTACTCCAAGTAAAAGCTTATTTTTAAAATCAACATCTGGAAATTTTTACGTGTTTTTTACGTTAGAAGGAACTCGGCTTAACCGAGGAGAGATGAAAGAAATAACTGGAGAACGCTTATCGCTCTGTTCTCCTGATGAACTAAGAATGGAAACTGGCTGTACTCCAGGATGTGTAGCTCCTTTTGGTTATTCACAAGATGTAACAATTATTGTGGACAGTTCCGTTTATACGTACGATAAAATTTTAATTACACCTGGTGTTCCTGAATTTACAATTGAATTATCCACAGAAGAATTAAAAAAGATTTTATTAACATGTCCAAATACCGTTTTAGAGTACAAACAAAAAGAGAGCTAATCGTTAGCTCTCTTTTTTCATTATTTAGCTTCTGCTGTTTTTTCTTTTGCAGAACGTACTTGCTCGTCCGCATGGTAAGAAGAACGCACAAGTGGGCCAGCTTCACAGTGGCTAAATCCTTTGCTAAGTGCAATTTCTTTAAGCTCTGCAAATTCTGCTGGTGGATAATATTTAATAACTGGTAAATGCTTCTTAGATGGTTGTAGATATTGTCCAAGAGTTAAAATATCCACATTGTTTGCACGTAAGTCATCCATTGCTTCAATTAAATCTTCTCTTGTTTCACCTAAGCCGACCATAATGCTCGATTTAGTTGGAATATCAGGCTGCATTTCTTTTGCTCGACGTAAAAACTCTAATGAACGGTCATATTTTGCTCTAGCGCGAACTCGGTTAGATAATCGACGTACTGTTTCAATGTTATGGTTTAAAATATCTGGTTTTGCATCCATTAACATTTTTAAGTTTTCTTCTACCCCAGCCATATCAGATGGTAATACTTCGATAGACGTGAATGGGTTTTTACGACGTACTGCTCGTACTGTTTCAGCAAAAACAGCTGCTCCGCCGTCCTTTAAATCATCACGTGCAACCGCTGTTATAACAACGTGCTTTAAGCCCATTTGTACTACTGAATCTGCTACGCGTTCTGGTTCTTGTAAATCAAGCTCAGTTGGTAAGCCTGTTTTAACCGCACAAAAACGACAAGCGCGTGTACAAACCGCACCTAAAATCATAAATGTTGCTGTTTTTCTTACAGCCCAGCATTCATGAATATTCGGACATTTTGCCTCTTCACAAACGGTATGAAGATTCTTAGAACGCATCATTTTCTTTAAGCCTGTATAGTTTTCATTCGTGTTTAACTTAATTTTCAACCATTCGGGCTTG
This sequence comes from Bacillus sp. Root131, assembly GCF_001429475.1. Lineage (NCBI taxonomy): Bacteria > Bacillati > Bacillota > Bacilli > Caryophanales > Bacillaceae > Bacillus > Bacillus sp. Root131. Next base: position 58,334 of record NZ_LMJQ01000005.1, on the reverse strand, counting down.
CGCTTATATTCTGTTTGTTTTGTCATGGTTATCAACTCCGCACAATATGAAATAGTTTACCGTGTTCGCTTCTTTCAATGTAACATATCTATTCTAACGTATGAAAGCGATTTGCTCAAATGAAGATTCTAAGATTTTTTCCAATCGTTCCCTATAATGAAATACTCCGTATATCCCACACTAAAAAGAGTGATGTTGTGAAAGGAGTCTATTTCATGCTTCGAAAAATTTCTCTTTTGCTTTCTATTTGTTTTCTTCTCCACCAAAACATCGCCTACGGTGAAGATAATCAGCAAAGCATATACGAAAAGCGCATGGTACTATATAAAGAAACCGAGCAGTCTTCAGGCATTCCATGGTATTACTTAGCTGCAATGGATCAATATGAAAGAAATATACGGAGCGTAAGAAAAGATATTCCAAAAAAACCAGATGCCATCATTTCCCTTTATTTCAAACCAGAAATATGGGCTGGACCTGTTAATAGTAACGACACTCTCCCCCATACAATTTCTCTATTTGGCGGAATAGGTTTAGATGGTGACAAAGATGGATTTGCAAATGCAAATAGCGACCGTGATCTTCTGCATACCGCAGCGACTATTTTAAGGAAACAAGGAACGTCAGAAGACCGTATTAAAATTGTGCTTTGGGAATATTATAGACGTGCAAAAACAGTTGATTTAATTAGCGAATACGCCCAAATTTATAAACATTATGGACGTATTAATTTAGAAGGAAATGCTTTTCCTCTTCCGATTCGTAGTGACCATAGCTACCGTAGTACTTTCGGTGCTGGAAGAAGTTTTGGGGGCAGACGAGTTCATGAAGGAACCGATATTTTTGCCGGATATGGCGTGCCAGTAAGATCGACTTGCTATGGCATTATTGAAACGAAAGGTTGGAACCGCCTTGGTGGATGGCGCATTGGTATTCGCGACCTTCATAACAATTACCATTATTACGCTCATTTAGGCGGGTTCTCAAAAGAAATACAGCTTGGACAAATTGTTGAGCCCGGAAAAGTAATCGGGTTTGTTGGTAGCACTGGCTATGGCCCCCCTGGTACAGCCGGAAAATTCCCACCCCACTTACATTTTGGCATATATAAAGACAATGGCTATACAGAATGGGCCTTCGATCCATATATGCATTTAAGCCTTTGGGAACGCAAAGAACGAGCAAATACAAAACGATAACCGTAGCGCATTGCTACGGTTATTTTTTATCCAGTAAAAGCCCGATTGATTCAAGTTTCACTTTATATGCAATTAACTATCTGTTTTCTTTTTATCAGGTACAGCAACACTTCCGCTTCCATAATACGTAGGCACTTCCCCTTGAACGATACGCGTCGCAATCGGAACATTTTGTTTCACCGTTATCTCTTTCGTATGAAATGGAATGATTACTTGCAACGTTACTTCCATTTCCATAACAATTTGAATCGCTGTAGTGTTGATCCCGTGCGGCTCAATTTTTTGTTTAATATCTGTATTCACATGCCCAATTGGCGTGAACTGAATCGGAATATCTGGTCCTATATTACCAAGAAGCGCATTATCAGTTACACGCCCAAAAGGAACTGCCATAGTCGCCCCGTTTTTTTCAGAAATACCTAGCTCCTTCAACTTCCCTTGTTCTACTTGCTGCAAATATTTTTCTATGTACGTAGTCGTTGACGTTACGATTTCATTTACTTGCTTCGTATTTAAATTAATTGTGGATACTTTCCCGTTTTTATCATTTTGTACTTTCATTAACGAATCGACATCGAATCCTTCATTAATTCGATCCTTTACCGCCTTCGTCATAATTGCCGTCGCCATTTTCTTTGTCTCTACTTCTCCATATTTAATTAAGGTCGGCTGAATACTATTATTCACAATCCACAGCCCTTGCGTAAGTAATATAACAAAAAGAATAAACGACATAAGCAGTATATACCGAAAGGCGATAGGTCCCTTTCGAAACCGCGAGTTTTTCGAGCGAAATATACTCATAAAAAAACCTCCTTCTTATATCATTTCTATGCAAGAAGGAGGGACGATATATGCTTATCTCATTTTTAATAATGCTTCTTTTCCAATCGTTCCTGCTGGAATGCCTAATGCTTCAGCTCCAGTCGTTACCGATTCTAGTGGCGCTTCAAGAAGTTGTTCAATCGTTCTTACACCAACCGCACGGCCAGCAATAATTCCTCGATCACCTAACTTCTCATTTAAAAGACCTACATCTAATGCACCACACATAATATATCCTTTATCGCTCATTACAGCTAGCAAATTCGTCTTTGGAAGTTTGACGCTAACCGCAATAAACGTATAATTATTAATTATAATTGGCTCCACATTAACCATAGTTCACACTCCTCTCTTTCTTATCTGTATGACAAGAGAAAAATGAGTGTTACAAGTTAACTAGCCTATAGTTTAACGGAAGATGTATAAGTTATTAACATATCTGTTAACACATCTCTAAGTAGTTCTGGCATATAATATTGTTTGCTAGAAAGTGTGGATAGCTCTGGGTATAAGTATCCAAACGTAAACATATCAATTGTTCCTACTGTATATATACGGTCTAACTCCAGCGATTCGCCGTTAATCAATACATCTTCTAATAAAATTTTATTCCCAGGAATCGTATCTGGAATTACTTCTACACCAGCGTAAATCATTTTCCCCATCACTTTTCCACGAAATCCGAATCCTTTTACCTCAAGGTTTTCCATATTCGGTTTACGTGCTTTCAAAATAACTTCTCTTAATATCTTTCCTGGAACTTTCAAAGCACACGGATTAATTGGATGTGGACAAATTCTGTGAATATCTCCGCGCGTTACAACACCCTCTTCTAATCCTTCAAGAAGTACACCAGCATTCACCATTCCAACTTCTGCACTGCACCATGTTTTCAGCGCACTTGCTAACATATGAGAAAACGGCGCCTCATGAAACCAATCAACCGGTAATGACTCTTTTAAATGAACGACAGGCTCTGCCATTATATGCTTACTTTCTTCCTGCAGTATTTCAATTGTGGATAACGGCTCGCTATAAGCCCCTAACCGTTCCGTCTTAATTGCTCTACCGTCTTTTTTCAGTAGTTTCTTCGTCTCTATATCCACAGTAAGCTGTACGTGACCAACGTAACGCCCCCACTTTTCACAACAACAAAGTAACGTATTATTCATAAGAACACCACGCTCAAATAAATGATGCGTATGCGCACCTAAAATCACATCTATATCATAATGCTCTGCCATATACTCATCCATGCTTTTTCCAAGGTGAGAAAGGACAACTGTAATATGAGCCTCATCTCGCACTTCTTCTAAAATAGACTCTAAATGGATAAGCGGATCTTCAATATGCCAATCGAGCATATGATAGAACTCTGGATAAGCTACCGTTAACCCGATAAAGGCAATCGTAATCCCATCTGTCGTTGTATGTAATTTATAAGGCTTTGCCCACTCCGGACGTACACCTTCTTTTTCAAATAAATTCGCGACAAGCACTTCAAATCCAGCCTCATCATATAGACGATTCAAATGCTCCTTCGCTAACGTAATTCCTTCATTATTTCCGATCGTTACATAATCATATAACGCCTCATTTAAAAGCTTCGTATTGCCAAGTCCATTCGTCGCTTCCGAAATACTATGAAAACGATCCACATGATCGCCGATATCAACCGTCAAAACGGTCTCTCCCGCTTCCTGTCTTCGCTTTTTCTCTCCCTGTACAAACCGAGAAATTTGCGGCCAATTTTCAAAATGACTATGTATATCGTTTGTATGATAAAGGTGGATGATTGTTTCCTTATTTATATTCAGAGAAAAAACCTCCTCTCAGTTCCTTACTGCCATTTACGCTATGCGCATACAATAATCCTGTAAATACTTTTCGTCTTTTCTTGCTATTTTACATTGTACTCGCATTGTGAGAAAAAGCAAAAGATTGCCCTTTTTTATATGAGAAACTTTTGCTAATGCAGGAAAGAATTCCAGATAGTGGAGGGAGGGGTGGATTTGTCAAAAAGTTTAATATAAAATTCAGTGGTTGATTGTTCAAGTGGATTTGTCAGTCTCTTTGTCTTAAACCTAGTCGTTCTCTGTTCTTATAAAATGTTTGGGGTATGTGAGAATTTTCTTTTGTCTTATCTTGTCGACAAATCGATATTCCTTGTCGAAACGTTGATATATTGAAATAATCGTTGATATATTCCCGTTTATGATCGATATATTTGAAAAATCGTTGATATATTTAGCTGAACACCCACCCGGGTATCCTCTCCCAAGCCAAGACAAATCCGCAAAACAAAAAAGCGCCCTGCACAGCAGGGCGCTTTCTTCATACATATATTATCCAGTTCTAGCGGCTAGAATGTTCGGTGGCTTCACTTCTTCCTATGAGGCAAAAAGCGCCTCTACGTCAGAAGCTCCATCCCCCTCACATTCTGAACGAGCCGCTTCCACTTTAAATATTGTCCAGCTTTGCCTCCTAAACCCTCATGTCTAAGAACCTTCCGCACGAGAAGATAAAAAGCATCTTCTGTGCGAAAGAACCTTAGCCAACGGGTCTGAACAGTCGGCTCCGCATTTCTATTTAACCAATAGAACCTTCCATCTCAAACTTGATCAGGCGGTTCATTTCAACTGCGTATTCCATTGGAAGTTCGCGAGTGAATGGCTCGATGAAGCCCATTACGATCATTTCTGTAGCTTCTTGCTCAGAAATACCGCGGCTCATTAGGTAGAATAATTGTTCTTCTGATACTTTCGATACTTTCGCTTCATGCTCAAGTGAAACGTAATCGTTTTTGATTTCGTTGTAAGGAATTGTATCAGATGTAGATTGGTTATCCATGATTAACGTGTCACACTCGATGTTAGAGCGAGAGTTTTTCGCTTTTGGTCCGAAGTGTACGATACCACGGTAAGTTACTTTACCACCATGCTTCGCAATCGATTTAGAAACGATTGTTGAAGACGTGTTTGGTGCTAAGTGAATCATTTTCGCACCAGCATCTTGGTGTTGGCCTTTACCAGCAATCGCGATTGATAATGTTAAACCACGAGCGCCTTCGCCTTTTAAGATAACTGCTGGGTATTTCATCGTTAATTTAGATCCGATGTTACCATCAATCCATTCCATCGTCGCGTTTTCTTCACAAACCGCACGTTTTGTAACTAGGTTGTATACGTTGTTCGCCCAGTTTTGGATTGTTGTATAACGGCAATACGCATCTTTTTTAATGATGATTTCTACTACCGCACTGTGAAGTGAGTTAGTAGTGTAAACAGGTGCTGTACAACCTTCTACGTAGTGTACGTGTGCACCTTCGTCTACGATGATAAGCGTACGCTCGAATTGTCCCATATTTTCAGAGTTAATACGGAAATACGCTTGAAGTGGTGTATCAACTTTAATACCTTTTGGAACGTAGATGAATGATCCACCAGACCAAACTGCAGAGTTTAATGCAGAGAATTTGTTGTCTGTTGGTGGGATTACTTTTCCGAAATGCTCACGGAAAATATCTTCGTTCTCTTTTAATGCGCTATCTGTATCTTTGAAGACGATTCCTAGAGCTTCTAGGTCTTCTTTCATGTTGTGGTATACAACTTCAGATTCGTACTGTGCAGATACACCAGCTAAATATTTTTGCTCAGCTTCTGGAATACCTAATTTATCAAATGTTGCTTTAATTTCATCAGGTACTTCATCCCAAGACTTCTCAGATTTCTCAGATGGTTTTACGTAGTACGTAATTTCATCGAAATCTAAGTCATTTAAGTCGCCGCCCCATTGTGGCATTGGCATTTCATAGAACTTATCCAGTGATTTTAAACGGAAGTCTAACATCCACTGTGGTTCTTCTTTCATACGTGAAATCTCTTCAACGATCTCTTTTGTTAAACCGCGTCCAGCACGGAAAATCGAAACGTCTTTGTCTTTGAAACCATATTTGTAATCGCCGATATCTGGCAGTTGCTTCGCCATGTTGGTGTGTCCCTCCTTAGATAACCTCATTTTTAGGAACCTTTAACATTACTTATCTTCGTTTAAGCCCTTTTCTAACGCTTTCCACGCTAATGTTGCACATTTAATACGTGCAGGGAACTTGCATACGCCTTGTAATGCTTCAATATCTCCTAAATCGATGCTGTCATCGTACTCTTTTCCTAGCATCATGTCAGAGAAAATTTTCGAAAGCTGAAGTGCTTCTTCAATTTTCTTACCTTTTACTGCTTGTGTCATCATTGAAGCTGAAGACATTGAGATTGAACATCCTTCGCCTTCAAACTTCGCCTCTTGCACAATACCTTCTTCTACTTTCATCGTAAGTTGAATACGATCGCCGCAAGTTGGATTGTTCAAGTTAACAGTAACACTATCTTCTAACACGCCATTGTTACGAGGATTCTTATAATGATCCATAATAACTTGACGATATAACGTATCTAAATTATTAAATGACATTTGTGAAATACTCCTTTGTCTTGATTAGCGATTCAACAAATGTATCAATTTCTTCTTTTGTATTATATAAATAGAAGCTCGCACGTGCTGTTGAAGAAGCTTTTAGCCACTTCATAAGCGGTTGTGCACAGTGATGTCCTGCGCGAACTGCAATGCCTTCTACATCTAATACAGTCGCTACATCGTGAGGATGTACGTCTTCAATATTAAATGTAACAAGACCAGCGCGATGCTTTGGACCATAAATTGTAACGCCATCTACTTCTGATAGTCTTTCTAAAGCGTATTGCGCTAATTCATGTTCATGCTTTTCAATATTATCAAGACCGATTTCTTCTAGGAAATCAATTGCCGCACCAAGTCCGATTGCATTACCGATAATCGGTGTACCTGCTTCAAACTTCCACGGAAGCTCTTTCCAAGTAGATTCTTGTAAATCTACGAAATCAATCATTTCACCGCCAAATTCAATTGGCTCCATATTGTTCAGCAATTCTTTTTTACCATATAATACGCCGATGCCTGTAGGTCCGCACATCTTATGAGCAGATAATGCGTAGAAATCACAGTTTAAATCTTGTACATCTACTTTCATGTGAGGTGTACTTTGTGCACCGTCAACGACCATAATTGCGCCATTTTCGTGTGCGATCGCTCCGATTTCTTTTACAGGGTTAATCGTTCCAAGCACGTTTGAAACTTGCATAATAGAAACGATTTTTGTATTCGGTGTAACTGTTTGACGAACATCTTCTAAAGAAATTGTACCGTCTGGTTGAAGCGGAAGGTATTTTAAAGTTGCACCAGTTTTCTTCGCAACTTGTTGCCACGGAATGATGTTACTATGGTGTTCCATGTAAGAAATAACGATTTCATCGCCTTCTTTTACATTTTCAAGACCATAGCTAGCCGCTACTGTATTTAATGCAGTTGTCGTTCCGCGCGTGAAAATAATCTCTTCCATTGATTTCGCGTTAATAAACTTGCGAACTTTCTCGCGTGCACCTTCATACGCGTCGGTAGCTTTCGTACCGAGCGTATGAACACCGCGATGCACGTTAGAATTATATTCTTTATAGTAACGTTCTAACGTTTCAATGACTTGAATTGGTTTTTGAGAAGTTGCTGCACTATCGAAATATACAAGTTGTTTGCCGTTCACTTTTTGATCAAGAATTGGAAACTGTTTGCGTATTTCATGAATATTCATTAGCGAACTTTCCTTTCAATTACCTCAACAAGCTGTGCTTTTACTCCTTCAATTGGAAGCTCATTTACTACAGGTGCTAAGAATCCATGGATGACTAAACGTTCTGCTTCGCGTTTTGGAATACCACGGCTCATCAAGTAGTATAATTGGTACGGATCTACGCGGCCTACTGAAGCTGCGTGACCTGCCATTACATCATCTTCGTCGATTAAAAGAATTGGGTTTGCATCCCCACGAGCTTTCTCATCTAACATAAGAACGCGAGAAGATTGTTGTGCGTTTGATTTAGATGCACCGTGTTCAATCTTACCAATTCCGTTAAAGATAGATGTTGCACTATCTTTTTGTACACCGTGTTTTAAAATCCAACCTTCAGAGTGTTTACCGAAGTGAACAACTTTAGTTGTAAAGTTTTGCGTTTGGTTACCACGGCCAATTGTTACTGTTTTCGTATCAGCATATGAACCGTCGCCCATTAAGTTTGTAACGTTCTCGGAAATTGTATTTCCGTCATTCATAAGGCCTAGAGCCCAATCAATGCGGCCGTCGCGTCCAACAACACCGCGGCGGTTAACGTAAGTTGTTACGTCTTTTGCTAATAGATCAACCGCACCAAATTTAACTTGTGCGCCTTGTTCCACGATTACTTCTGCTACGATATTTGCAATACCTTTAGCATTTTCATTTGCAACATAGTTTTCTACATAAGTTGCAGTACTGTTCGCATCAGCTACGAATAATACATGGTTATATACGTTAGCTTCTTCGCCGTCTACTAAGAATACAGCTTGAAGTGGAGTTTCAAGAACAACGTTTTTCGGAACATATACGAATGCACCGCCGTTGATTAATGCAGCATGAAGTGCAGTTAAACGATGCTCGTCTACCTTCACGCCGTCTTTCATTAAATACTTTTGTAATAGTTCAGCATGCTCTGTTGCAGCTGTTACGATGTCTGTAAAAATAACACCTTTTTCTTTTGCTTCGTCTGCTAAAGAAACGAACGCAGTTGTACCAGTACGTTGTACTAATACACTGTTATTTTCATCGATTAAGTTTTTCACTGCTTCTGGAAGCTCTGTTAAAGAACTTACAGGCTCTTGCTTAGCAGCGTCGCCTTTTCCGATAAAGTCCCATTTTTCAATTTTCGTTTTATCAGGCGTTGGCATTGGAAGTTCTGTTGCTTGTGCAAGAGCTTGTAAGCGGAACTCAGTCAACCAAGCAGCTTCGTTTACTTCGCTTGCGCGCTGACGGATTGTTTCTTGATCGAAAGGTAATGTACCGATTGTCATGTTTATGCTCCTCTCTTACGCTTCTTGCTCTGCTGTTTCGTCTTCAATACCTAATTCTTTTTTAATCCAGTCGTAACCTTCAGCTTCTAGACGTTGTGCAAGCTCAGGGCCACCAGATTTAACAATACGACCGTTCATCATAACGTGAACGAAGTCTGGAGTGATGTAGTTTAATAAACGTTGGTAATGCGTAATCATTAGGCAACCGAACTCTTCGCCGCGCATTTGGTTAATACCTTTAGATACAACTTTTAATGCATCGATATCAAGACCTGAGTCGATTTCGTCTAAGATTGCGATTTTTGGCTCAATCATCATTAATTGAAGAATTTCGTTACGTTTTTTCTCTCCACCAGAGAAACCTTCGTTTAAGTAACGTTGTGCCATTTCTGGATCCATTTCTAGGAATTCCATGTTTTTATCTAATGTACGTATAAATTTCATAAGAGAAATTTCATCGCCTTCTTCACGACGTGCGTTAATTGCAGAACGTAAGAAGTCAGCGTTTGTTACTCCGCTAATTTCACTTGGATATTGCATTGCTAGGAATAGACCCGCTTGTGCGCGCTCGTCTACTTCCATTTCTAATACATCTTCACCGTCGATGATGATGCTACCTTCTGTTACTTCATACTTTGGGTGACCCATAATTGCAGAAGATAAAGTTGATTTACCTGTTCCGTTAGGTCCCATAATTGCGTGGATTTCTCCACCTTTTACTTCAAGGTTTACACCCTTTAAAATTTCTTTGCCGTCAATTGATACGTGTAAGTCTTTAACCGTTAATGTAGAACCAGCCATCTCAATACCTCCATTAATCCTATATATACATTTTAAAAATTCCTAAAACGTTCATATTCTCATTTTATTCTCATTCTAATTTTATATCAAATAAAATGATATCGCAAACGACGAAAAAAAGTAACCGTTTTTTCACAAATGTATATAAGTATTTCCTTTTCACCTTTATATGATACACCTTTCTTCTTATTTATATAAAGAAAAAAGGACCGGTAAATTCCCAGTCCTTTCCTTATAATTATTCACTTATCGGAAGTACAGCACCTTTATATTCTTTATTAATAAAGTCTTGAATTTCTTTTGAATGCAATACTTCTACTAATTCTTTAATTTCTTTTTTCTTCTCGTCACCTTTACGAACTGCAATGATGTTTGCATACGGAGAGTCTGATCCTTCAATCGCAATTGCATCCTTCGTTGGATTTAATTTTGCATCAATTGCATAGTTCGAATTAATAAATAAAGCATCTCCCTCATTATTTTCATACAGCTTTGGTGACAATCCAGGCTCTACATCTGTTTTAAACTTTAAGTTTTTCGGATTTTCTACAACATCTTTTACTGTCGCTTTAACAACATCTACACCGTCTTTTAATTTAATAACGCCGCCTTTTTGTAACAATGCGAGCATACGGCCACGCTCCGCTACGTTATTACTCATAATAACTGTTCCGCCATCTGGCAATTCTTTTAAACTTTTATATTTCTTAGAATAAATCCCCATTGGCTCTAAATGGATTTTTCCTGCGTTTACAATTTTATATCCCTTTTCTTGAATTTCTTTATCTAAGTAAGGAATGTGTTGGAAGTAGTTCGCATCAATTTCCTTATCCGCTAACGCTTTATTTGGCAGTACATAATCCTGGAACTTTTTAATCTCTAACTTAATGCCTTTTTTCTCTAAGATTGGCTGTGCTTTCTCCAAAATAACAGCGTGCGGCACGTTAGAAGCTCCAACAACAAGCTTATTCTCTTCTTTCCCTCCGCAAGCAGCTAATGTAAATACAGACAGCGCTGTAACAACTGACAATAGAATCTTTCTCATATGATGTCCCCTTCTCCCCTATAGTTATGTAGTTATAAAAAAGGCTGGCATACACCAGCCCTTTTCAGCAATTATTCTTTTACAGGAACAACTGCCCCTTTATATTCTTTATTAATGAAGTCTTCAATTTCTTTAGAATGTAATACTTCTACAAGAGCTTTAATCTCTTTCTTATCTTTATCGCCTTTACGAACAGCTACTATGTTTGCGTACGGTGAATCATTTCCTTCAATTGCAATTGCATCTTTTTCCGGATTTAACTTTGCATCAATTGCATAGTTAGAGTTAATTAAAACAGCGTCGCCTTCTTTATTGTTATACACTTGTGGCAATAAACCAGGCTCGATATCCGTTTTGAATTTTAGATTTTTCGGATTATCTGCAATATCTTTTGGAGTTGCTTTAACTGGATCTACCCCATCTTTAACTTTTAAAATACCTTCTTTTTGTAAAATTGCTAAACCACGTCCATGGTCAGCAACAGAATTACTCATAATAATTGTCGCTCCGTCCGGAAGTTCTTTTAAGCTCTTATATTTTTGAGAATATACACCAATTGGCTCTAAATGAATTTTCCCTGCTACTTCAAAGTCATACTTTTTATCTTTAATTTCTTTTTCTAAATACGGAATGTGCTGGAAGTAGTTTGCATCTAAATCCTTATCCGCTAACGATTTATTTGGCAACACGTAATCTTGGAATTTTTTCACTTCTAATTCAATTCCTTTTTTCTCAAGTAACGGTTTTGCCTTTTCTAAAATTTCAGCGTGCGGTACGTTAGAAGCACCAACAACAAGCTTCTTTTCATCTTTATCTTTCCCGCCACAAGCAGCTAAGCCAAAAATTGAAGTTGAAATAAGTGCCGTAAGTAATAATTTTTTCATTTGAAACATCCTCCCGTTTTTTATTATCGTTTATCTATTCGAGTCGTTAAACTATCACCAATCCACTGAATTAAAAATACAACTAGTAATACACAAATTGTCGCAACGATTGTTACATCGTTATTTCCTCTTTGGAATCCTTCTAAGTAAGCAAGTGTTCCAAGGCCACCAGCACCAACAACTCCCGCCATTGCTGTATATCCTACTAAAGCAATTGTCGTAACCGTAATACCAGATACTAATGCTGGTAACGATTCTGGAATTAACACTTTCAAAATAATTGTGCTTGTTTTTGCTCCCATTGCTTTTGAAGCTTCAATTACACCTTTATCAATTTCGCGAAGTGCGATTTCAACCATTCTCGCGTAGAATGGTGCCGCTCCAATAATTAAAGCCGGCAGCGCTGCACTTGCTCCAAGAATTGTTCCAAGAAGAATCTTTGTGAATGGGATTAATAAAATAATTAAAATGATGAACGGTATAGAACGGAATATATTTACGAATGCTCCAATCACCGTATTAATTGATTTGTTTTCCCATAAATTATCTTTTGCTGTCATGAAGAGTAACAATCCTAAAATTAGTCCTAAAACAAATGTCGCAAGAGCTGCGATTGCCGTCATATATAACGTTTCACCCGTTGCTTCTAACATTTGATTCCAATCAACATTTGCGAGTAACTTATCCATGTGCAATCACCTCCAGCTCTACTTGATCTTGATGAATTCCTTCTATTGCTTGCTGGATCGCTGTTTCCTCACCATTTAAATGAACAACTAAACTACCGTAAGAACCGTTATTCGTTTGTGCGATATTTCCTTGCAAAATGCTAACTTCTATATCACTGCGTTGCATCAATCGTTGAAGCACTGGTCTTTCTACAGCCTCACCAATAAACTGCAAACGAATTACTTTTCCATCTGGATATTTTTCAATTAAACTTTCAATCGTTTCATTTGTATCTTCAGAATCTGTTAACTGCTGTACAAATCGTTTCGTAATATCTTGCTTCGGATTACGGAATACATCAAGTACTGGACCCGTTTCTACAATCTTTCCTCTCTCCATTACCGCCACTCGATTACAAATCTTTCGAATTACGTGCATCTCATGTGTAATGAGTACAATTGTTAAACCAAGGCGCTTATTGATGTCTAATAGTAAATCCAAAATTTGATCTGTCGTTTCTGGATCAAGAGCCGACGTTGCTTCATCACATAAAAGTACTTGTGGGTTGTTAGCTAATGCTCTTGCAATCCCAACGCGTTGTTTTTGTCCCCCGCTCAGCTGAGATGGGTACGCGTCTCCTCTTCCTTCTAATCCGACAAGATGAATTAATTCATCAACACGTTTTCTTCTCTTCGTTTTATCAACACCTGCAATTTCAAGTGGAAACTCAATATTTTCACGTACAGTTCGTGACCAAAGTAAGTTGAAGTGTTGAAAAATCATTCCGATTTCTTGCCTTGCCTTACGAAGTTCACTTCCTGTAATTGTTGATATAACACGATTCGCAATTGTAATTTGGCCAGAAGTCGGTTTTTCTAACTGATTAAACAATCTGATTAAAGAACTTTTCCCAGCGCCGCTATATCCGATAACACCAAATATTTCGCCTTTTTCTATTTTTAAATTGGCGTTATCTACAGCAGTGACATCACCGCTTTTTGCTTTATATATTTTCTTTACATTCTCTAATAGAATCATGATGTATCACCCCTTTTTTTGTTTAGGTCGACTCCGCAATTTTTTATGTTTAATGCGTGTAGTCCACCGTTATCACTACTTTTATTGTTTGAATGTCCTCCACATTCAAACAATAAAAAAACCTTTCTGCTTTAGAGAAGCAGAAAGGTTTATGTGCGTATATAACAACATTATCCCTCTCTCTCATCTCTCAAAGCATTTGCTTTGCAGGAATTGGCACCATTTCAACATAAGTTGACGGTTGCCGGGCTTCACAGGGCACAGTCCCTCCACCTCTCTTGATAAGAGAAATCAGATTCAATTTTCGTCTGATTTGTAATTTATGAAATTGTCTATATTTTATGAATTGAATTGTATCAATATCCAAACACCATGTCAACAGAAATTTTCGCAAAAAATGAACCTTCAGAATTTTAAGCACCTACTGGCATCGGTTTACATATATGAAACATCGATTCGACTAATAGCATCGTTCGATACGTTCCCGAATATTGTACACGTCCATCGTTCATTAACATTTGCAATCGTACATTTCCATTAACCAATTGTTCTATATCCTTTTCGTCTAAGCAAATGATTTGTTCCGTTCCTCTTTCCTCATGTACCAGCTCTATATAATCTCTTGAAATTTGTAACGAACAACTTTCATCTCCCAAACGGAAATTAACAGTTTTTTCCTCTCGTCTTAAAAGCGGCTCTAAATGATATTGACCATTAGCGTAATTTACAAATGATTGAAGCAAAGAATATAATCTCACCCTAAATCACATCCTTCATATCACTTTCTATTACATACCATTCCCTCTCACTAAAGAGCAATCCTGTTATTTTCGCTCGACAAATACTGTATCCATCCTGCATCTCGACATATTTCCCAAGAAATATGTCGAGGCGGCAAAAATTTTGCCGCCTACTTTAATTCCGTATATAAATATTCAACCGAATGAAATGCGTATATCTTCTTCATCAGTGTCCCATTTTCAAAAACAAGTAAACAAGGTACACTTTCAATCCCATACTCTTTTGCTAAATGTGGAGCATAATTTAAATCTAACATCCCAATTTTCAACTCTTCAATTGTCATCTCAACGACTGTTAACATCTTTTTTGCTAATTGGCATGTTCCACACATTGGAGTATATACATATAACACTGTTTTTTCTTCGTTCTCTATTAGGGATGTAGCTTCGGCTCCTGTCCAATCAATCACTTCTATCATTCCTTACCGTAAATATTCTGTATAAACGTCAATGTCGGCTCCCCATAATACATTTGCTAAGTGTGTAGATGGCGCAGTTGCCACTTCTCGGTACGAGCGATCAATATAGATATGCTCGGCTTGCGGAAATTCTTTTCGAAATTGTTTCCTTAACTTTTCTCCAGCATCATCAGCATCTACTAGCACATACACTTCCTTATCAAAAAACTGATCAACGAGCTCATCCATTTTCGATAAACCAATTGTACCATTTGTACAAACAATTTCCACCGGTTCACGAATAATAGATTCAATCTTTCTTCTATCTGATGTACCTTCTACAATAATGACTTTTTCTACATAAATCATATGTCATCACCCGATCACCATATACTATATAACCTTGAACTTAGTATATAGTATATTCGTTATTTTCATGTTGTTTCCTGTTTATTTTTGCAAAAGAAAAGCGAAACCGACTGTTTAGCCCTGTTGGCTAAGGTTCTTCCGTACAGAAGACGCTTTTTGTCTTCTCGTGCGGAAGGTTCTTAGACATAAAGGGCTAGCCGCTGGAGATGGACAATGAAAAGCGCAAGCGGCTCGTTCAGATTGTGAGGGGGGATGGAGCTTCTGACGTARAGGCGCTTTTTGCCTTGTAGGAAGAAGCGAAGCCACCGAACAATCTAGYCGCTGGAGATGGACAATGAAAAGCGGAAGCGGCTCGTTTAGATTGTGAGGGGGATGGAGCTTCTGACGTAGAGGCGCTTTTTGCCTTGTAGGAAGAAGCGAAGCCACCGAACAATCTAGTCGCTGGAGCTAGACAACGAAAAACAAAAACGGCTAAACCTGCATAAAGATTAAACGAAAATTTTTTTCAAAAAACGTTCTCCTACACGATAATTAGTATATGATTCTACATTCATTATTTTACATAAAATAAAAAAGGACAGCACAAAGGCTGTCCTTTAGTCGACTATAATTAGTCTTGGTTTGTCATTTCTGCATATTTTTCTGCAGTTAATAACTTCTCAACTTGGCTTGCATCAGAAAGTTCAACTTTAACCATCCATGCACCCTCGTATGGAGATTCGTTAACAAGTTCTGGTTGGTCACTTAATTCTTCGTTTACTGCTACAACTTTACCGCTTACAGGTGCGTATAACTCAGAAACTGTTTTAACAGATTCTACGCTTCCGAATGGCTCGTCAGCTTCGATTGTTGCACCTACTTCAGGAAGTTCAACGAATACGATATCGCCTAGCTCACCTTGTGCAAAGTGAGTGATACCGATAACAACTTCATTACCTTCAGTTTTTACCCATTCGTGTTCTTCAGAGTAACGTAAATTATTTGGAATGCTCATGACTGTACCTCCAGTGAATGTATTAATTATGTAAAAATACCTTATTGGTACTTTTTCCACACACTTTCAAACTGCTCTTCGTTAAAACCAAGTGTTACATTCGTTCCATCTGTTACAATTGGACGTTTAATCAACATGCCATCAGATGCTAAAAGCTCATACATTTCGTCTTCGCTTGCATCTTTCAACTTATCTTTCAGACCAAGTTCACGGTAACGCATTCCACTTGTATTAAAGAATTTTTTTAATGGTAATTCACTTTTTTCATGTAAATTACGTAAATCTTCTTTTGATGGTGGATTTTCAACAATATGAATCATCTCATATGCTACATCGTTTGCCTCAAACCATTTCTTTGCCTTTTGACATGTGCCACACTTTGGATATGAATAAAATGTTACTGTCATAAATTCACCTACTTTTTTACTAACCTTTACCTTTATCATATAGAAAACGTTTTATTATTTCAAACCATTATTCGCTAAACTTTTACTTATTTCGTGATAATTTTTAATAATCCTGCGAATTTTTCTTATTTTTCCGCCATTTGTTAAGAAAAAAATAAATATATAAATTTTTTAGATTCTGCACCAAACATATATCTTAAACAAGCGTTTGATTAATTCTCCATTTTTCTTCGTTAACCTTTGAACTACATGAGTTTCTTTCTACCGAACATACAGCTTAAACAAGCGTTTGATTAATTCTCCATTTTTCTTTCTTAACCCTTAAGTTACATCGGTTTCTTCCTACCGAACATACAGCTTAAACAAACGTTTATTTAAAAAAATAAGAAGCCTCTTTTGCAGGCTCCTTCATCATCTATTCAAATAATCTGCAATTGTTTGAAATACTACGATATACATATTATGAATACTTTCTTCTGTGTTTCCACCATTTGATAAACCAATTGCCCATTGTTGCCCTTCACCACTTCCGATATTCGCAAAACCTTGCGTATACATCGCATTTACATCTTTTCGTGCACTGTTATACTCTATCCCTTTTGTAATAAAAATTGAATATAATTTATCTTGTAAACCGATAAAAAATACTGGTTTCTTTAGCGATGAAAATACATTTTTATACTGCTCTGTTGAGGCTTCTTGAAAGTGATCTTTCATTATTAGAAAACCATCCACTTCCTTAGATTTCTTTTCCAGTGCCTCTAACTTCATTTCCTCAAACTTTACATTCCTAAACGTATCTTTCGGCTTTTCTCCAACAACTCCAATTACGAGTGCTCTTCCGTTATATTCTAATTTCTCTCCTTCTTTATCCTTTGCACACCCAGCACCGACTAGGCATATCAATATAAAAAATAAGAAATACGATAAACGCTTCATTTAGCACCCTCCCCCTTCTTTTTAGTCAAGTGACAAAAACGTAAGGTTAATTCAAGAAAATGTAAGTAAAATCGATAGCCCAATTCACGTTTCTATATTATAATCAATTGAATTTACTTACATTACTAAACATAGGAGATTAACATGAAGAAATTTAAACTTTCATCTTTTCTTCCGTTAAGTTATATACTTCTACTCGTACTCGTAAGTCCCCTTTACGACGTATTAAATAAATCGACTGTTCACGCAGTAGACGTTACAACTGTAGTAGATGATTGGATTCCATTTGTAAAAGCATTTATTATTCCTTATTTACTTTGGTTTCCATACTTATACGGCGCACTTATTTATTACTGCTTCGCTGACCGAAAGCAATATTATGTCACTTTAAGTAGTGTTATTTTTGGAAAGCTTGCTTGTTTTTCTATTTATTATTTTTGGCAAACAACTGTACCGCGTCCGACTGTCGTTGGAACAGATGTATTTTCTGAACTAGTTCGCTATATTTATAGTATCGATCAACCGGTAAACTGTTTCCCTAGCATTCACGTTCTTACTACATTTGTAATTATGTTAGCTGCCTTTAAGCGTAGAGAACAACATGCTTTTGAATATTACATCCTTACTTTCTTCGGTACACTTATTATTTTATCAACGCTATTTACGAAGCAGCATGCCTTTTTAGATGCCGTTTCTGGAATGACACTTGCAAGCATACTATACTTCGGAGTTCAGCTCTTATTAGCAAAAGAACCAATAAAAGTTCCAGTAAAACAAAATCATAAAATGTAACATAAAAAAGCAGACTGTGGCTCAGTCTGCTTTTATCTATTATTAAGGAGATTTTCAATTTAAGATTGCGGTACAGTCATATCACCAGAGTGAATACGACCTGCTTTTTTAAGAGCAATGTAAAGTATATAAGAAACAGCTACTGGAATGATGATATAAGTGATTACCATCGCTGGGACAACTTCCCATCCTTCGCTAGAAATTAAATTAATTGGTGCGATAAGAGAACTTAATCCAAGACCTGCAATTTCCTTTCCTGCTTCCAGTTGGAAAATTAATGCGGATACTGGACCAACTATAGCACTGGCGACGACAGTTGGGACGAGAATCATTGGATTTTTAGTGATATTTGGTAACTGTACTTTCGGAGTACAAAGTGCTTGAGCTAATATGCCACCTAAATTGTTTTCTTTCGCTGAGATAACAGAGAATCCGATAAACTGAGCAACGCAGCCTGCAAGAGCAGCACCACCTGCAACACCGTCTAAGCTAAGTGCGATCGCTAACGCAGCTGATGAAGCTGGAGAGATAAGTAATAATCCCCAAACTACTGCAATGACGATAGAAGCGATAAACGGGCTACCAGCTGAGCTATCTTTAATAAATGCTCCAACTGTATTTAAAACAGGAGTAATATTATGAGATAACCAAATACCTACTAAACCAGAACCTAATATTGCCGCAAATGGAACGAGCATCATATCTAACGCAGTTTTTCCGCTTAAACGTTTACCAATATATACAGCTAAAGTTGCTGTTAATAAAGCACCGATTGGCTCACCTGTTTTAATAATTAGACCTGCTTCAGTAATTGAAATGGATCCGGCACCAATTGCTCCAGCCACCATAGCCGAGAAAATTACAAGGCCATTTGCACCGAGCATAAAAGCAATTCCGGCACCAATTGCTGGTGCCATAAGTGATTTTGCAACAACTCCGATTGTAATAAGTAATGGTATATCAACAATTCTTCCTATATTTTCGATCAGTAAACCAATTCCGAGGGATACGAAAATACCTTGTGCGATTCCAGCAGATGCTTTAAATACACGAGACATTATATATTCCTTCATTTGTTTCACCTTCTTCTATAAGTTAGTAACCAATTGTTTTCATATAATCACGTAAAATATCGTTTGATTTTGCGAATCGAGATTCTTCATCCTCTGTTAAATTGAGTTCTACAACTTCTCTTATACCGTCTCTAGTAATAATAGCTGGTACTCCTGTACAAATATCATATTCACCATACTCACCATCTAAAATGGCTGATACAGCAATGACACGGTGATCATCATTAAAGATTGAGCTTGCAATATATGCTAGAGAATTTCCGATTCCGTAATAAGTAGTTCCTTTACGTTTATAAATTTCCCATCCGGCTTTTGCAGTCTTCTCAACGATTTCATCTAAATCTATTTCACCAAATCGTTCTTTTTGTTCTTCTAAAATTTGCAGAATTGGCTTTCCACCAACAGTTACGTGAGACCAAGCAACCATTTGAGAATCACCATGTTCTCCTAATGAATACCCATGAATACTACGAGGGTCTACATGTAGCATTTCAGATAAAATTGTTCTTAAGCGAGAAGAATCTAGTGATGTACCAGTACCGATTACGCGATTTCTAGGTAATCCAGATAATTTCCAAACTTCATATGTAATAATATCAACTGGGTTCGATGCAAGTAAGAAAATACCATCAAATCCACTTTCCATTACGCCACCAACAACACTTTCCATAATCTTCGCACTCGCTCCTAAAGTATCTAAGCGACTTTGCCCTGGTTTTGGTGCTGGTCCTGCTGTAATAATGACAATGTCCATATCTTTGCAGTCTTCATAGCTTCCTGCATATACTTTTGTTCTTGTATTTGTAAAGTTAATGCAATGTGATAAATCCATTGCTTCCCCAACTGCACGTTCATGATTTATATCAATTAATAATAGCTCTTCGCAAATCCCTTGATTTACAATGGAATACGCACAACTTGATCCAACTAATCCAGTACCGATAATTGCAATTTTTCTTGTATGTCTTTTCATAGCAATCTCTCCTAATTGATCATATAATCTATTTCTTTTGTTCTTTACATTCTTAATTATAGAGGTTCCCACGATAGAAACCATGGATACTTTGTGAAATATTGAACAAAGTTTTTGTCCTTTTTGTGAATTGTTATATTCCATTTTCGTCATATTTGTTACAACTGGAAAAATATTTATTATGTATTTATTGACATACAAAAAATAAAACGAGCGAATTCATTTTCGCTCGTTTTTTCATCCTATTATTCTGCACTTAACTGACTTTTCAATTGCTGCACAATCATCGGATTCGCAGGTGCTGCTGGTTTATAATAACTCTTTTGCTTTGCGTACTCATACATATTACGTTGACGCATTTCATCTTGATTACGAATTTGGATTAACGTTTGATGTAACTGTTCATTATCAGACTGAGCAATATAATTTGCATAACTTGTTAAACTTGCATTTAATCCTGCTAAATAATCATTTACCATATCTTTTTCATTCATCTTTCTCTTCCTCCTATCCTAGGAAAGTCATTAATTGCTGTTTCGTATTTCTTGCATCTTGCGCATCTTTTTGTAGCATTTGTTTCAGTTGTGGATCTGTACACGTCTGTGCATACTGCTCCAACTTGTTAATAATTGTTGCGTGTCCACCAATTAAATGACGTAAGTTTTCTACTTCAAGCTCTGTTAAATTTTGCATGGAATACTCCTACCTTTCTTCTTTCATTCTTCTTTAGTATTCTGTTTTTTTCAAATCGTATTCATTAAAAAGTCTGCTAAATAATCATTTAACTAAAAAGAGCCTCTAAACGATTAGAGGCTCTTTCTACTTAAATTCCTTTCCGCTTCTTCAATCGCCCGTTGCATTTGTATTAACGGATTTTCAATCATTTTCCCATGTCCTGTCGCCAATAAAGACGGCTTATACTCCAGCAATTTCTGCGCGCTTGCTAATGAAACTTCTGCATCCCACGTACCAAACATAGGAAACGGGAAAAGCCACTTCAACTGTCCTGCTACCGCTAATCCTCCTCTCGTTTGAAATGCATCTCCAACAATGAGTGCATCATTTCTTGTGTCTAAAAACGCCATTGATCCCGGTGTATGACCTGGAGCTCCAATCGCTACAAGAGAACCAACTTTATCTCCCTCTTGAAGAAGAATATCTGGAATCGTATTTATCTGTTTTGACACTCCCACTTTTATTGGTGTATTTCGTTCTCCCTCTTGCAGTACCTTATCTCCTTCAAGTAAACATGCATCTCTTTTTGAAATATAGACCGGAACATCCGGCAGCACTTGTTTTATAACATCAAGCGCTCCTACATGGTCATCATGCGCATGTGTAATAACGATATTCGTAATCGGTTTTCCTATTTTCCGAGCTGATTGTAAAATCTTCTTTGCACAAAACGGTAAAGCCGCATCAATTAAAGTTAATCCTGTCTCTTCTTCAACGAAGTAACAGTTAATTGGAAATAGACGCGGTAAAAATGCGATTTGATGAACTGTTCCTACACTTATTACCTTCATCTTCTTTACCTCCATAAAAAAGAGCTGTTTACACATACATATGTAAAACAGCTTTATTCAAGAATTCAGCAATAAAAAACCAGTAGCCAATCGGCTACTGGTTCTCTTTCATCTATTAAACTGTGTAACGCTCATCTTCTAAAATTTTCGCAGCGATTTCACGTTTCTTCGGAATTACGTTAAGTGGTGTGTGGCGAGTTAATTTACGTAATGATGATAACATCATGCGCAGCATGTCGCCGTTTTCAACTGCGATAAGTGTTTCTTTCGCATCTGCTTCGATTTCGTTAAATGCTTCTTGGCAGAATACTTCAGTGTATAACACTTTTTGTTTATTCTTTTCAAGACCAGTTGTTTTGATTGCTTTTTCTGTACGAAGAACAGCTGATTCCATTGCGTATAGATTGCTTACAATGTCAGCGATATTCACAAGAATTTCTTGCTCTTTATCTAATGCTTTACCGTATTTTTGAGCAGCTAATCCAGCTACCATTAAGCCGATTTTCTTCGCGTTAGTTACTAAATATTTTTGAAGTGCTAATGGCTCATCGCCTACTTCTTCTGGCATCATCATCATTAACTCTTCTTGTAATTTTTGTGCTTTTTGAAGAAGTGGTAATTCACCTTTCATCGCTTTACGTAAGAACGTACCTGGTACGATTAGGCGATTAATTTCGTTCGTTCCTTCGAAAATACGGTTAATACGAGAATCACGGTACATTCTTTCAATCTCGTACTCTGCCATAAACCCGTAACCACCGTGAATTTGAACACCTTCATCTACTGTATAGTCTAATACTTCAGAACCGAATACTTTGTTTAAAGAGCACTCGATTGCATATTCAGCGATAGAAGCTGCTACTGCTTTACCGTCTTTTACTTCTTCTTCAGATAATGTGCTCATGCGGCTTTCGAATAAACCTACTGTACGATATACAGAGCTTTCAGCTGCATATGTTTTTGCTGCCATATTCGCAAGTTTCTCTTGAATTAATGGGAAGCGAGCGATTGGTTGCTTGAACTGTTGACGTTGGTTTGCATATTGTGCTGAAATTTCTACTGCACGTTTCGCAGATCCAACTGTACCAACACCTAATTTATAACGGCCGATATTTAAAATGTTGAAAGCGATAATATGACCTTTACCGATTTCACCAAGTAAGTTTTCTTTCGGTACTAATGCATCTTCTAAAATTAACGTACGAGTTGAAGAACATTTAATACCCATTTTCTTTTCTTCTGGGCTTGTAGATACGCCAGCATATTCTTTCTCTACGATAAATGCTGAGAAGTGCTCTCCATCAATTTTTGCATACACGATAAATACGTCAGCGAATGCAGAGTTTGTAATCCATTGTTTTTCACCATTTAATACATAATGTGTACCTTCTGCA
The DNA here is from genome assembly GCF_001429475.1 of Bacillus sp. Root131. Taxonomy (NCBI): domain Bacteria; kingdom Bacillati; phylum Bacillota; class Bacilli; order Caryophanales; family Bacillaceae; genus Bacillus; species Bacillus sp. Root131. The sequence goes on along the minus strand of NZ_LMJQ01000005.1, from coordinate 35,239 downwards.
TTTAAACGTGCAGTTGTTTTTGCACCTAATGCGTCAGATCCTGAACCTGGCTCTGTTAATGCGTATGCAGCTAATTTCTCACCAGTTGCAAGTAATGGTAAATACTTTTTCTTTTGCTCTTCGTTACCGAATAATACGATTGGTAACGATCCGATACCTACGTGAGCACCGTGAGTAATTGCAAAGCCGCCAGCGCGAGAGAATTTCTCTGCGATTAACGCTGAGCTTACTTTATCAAGACCAATTCCGCCGTACTCTTCTGGTACGTCAGCGCCTAATAAACCAAGCTCCCCAGCTTCTTTTAAAAGACGAACAGAACGATCAAACTCATGTTGTTCTAAATATTCAAGCTCTGGAAGAACTTCATTTACGATAAAGTCCTCTGTCGTTTTTGCAATCATTTTATGCTCAGATGAAAAATCTTCTGGCGTAAACACTTGATCAATCGTAATCTCATCAACTAAAAAGCTACCGCCTTTAACCGCATTTCCTACTGTTTTTTCCATGAAAATTTCCTCCTTCATATTTTCATGAGCCGCTTCTCTCTTTTTGAAAGAAGCTGGCTCTCAATTTTATTTTTTATAAACCTTGGTTGCTTCCATTCTTTGCTTTAGCGTCGTCTCGTTCTGAGCGAACCGCTTCCACTTTTTTTATAATCCAGTTCCAGTGGCTAGAACAGTCGGTCGTTTCACCCCTTCCTGTGAGGCAAAAAGCGCCTCTTCGTCAGGGCTTCCAACGCCCTCCTGTTCTGAGCGAGCCACCTGCACTTTTTTTATAATCCAGTTCCAGCGGCTAGAATGTTCGGTGGCTTCGCTTCTTCCTACGAGGCAAAGAGCGCCTCTACGTCTGAAGCTCCATCCCCCTCACATTCTGAACAAGCCGCTTCCACTTTTTTTATAGTAATTCAAACACTCCCGCTGCTCCCATTCCGCCGCCGATACACATTGTTACGATACCGAATTGTTCGTTGCGGCGTTTCATTTCGTGAATAAGAGATAGTGTTAGTTTTGCTCCTGTACAGCCAAGTGGATGTCCAAGTGCGATTGCACCACCGTTTACGTTTACTTTTTCTTCATCTAAACCAAGTTCACGAATAACTTGAATTGATTGAGAAGCGAATGCTTCATTTAGTTCGAATAAGCCAATATCAGATAGCTCTAAGCCAGCTAGTTTTAATGCTTTTGGAATTGCAGCGATTGGGCCGATTCCCATTACTTCTGGTGGTACGCCAGCTACTGCAAATGAACGGAATTTCGCAAGCGGTTTCATGCCATCGCTCACTGCTTTTTCACGATCCATTAATAGTACAGATGCTGCACCGTCACTCATTTGTGAAGAGTTACCAGCTGTTACAGAACCGCGAACGTTAAATGCTGGACGTAATTTACCTAAAATGTCTAGCGACGTTTCTGCTCTTACACCTTCATCTTGTGCGAAAATGATTGTTTCTTCTTGCAGTTTATTGTTTGAGCCAACCGAGCGTAACGTCACATCTACAGATACTGTTTCATCAGCAAAGTTTCCTGCCGCTAATGCTTTGGCAGCACGTTGATGACTTCTTACTGCAAATGCATCTTGCTCTTCACGAGAAATTCCATATTTCACAGCAACTTGCTCTGCTGTATGTCCCATACCCATATAATATTCCGGAGCCGCTTCTACAAGGCGACTATTCGGACGAACAACGTGTCCCATCATTGGAACTAAACTCATTGATTCCGCTCCGCCTGATAATACAGCTTCAGAGTGACCAAGCATAATGCGCTCTGCTCCGTAAGCGATACTTTGTAAACCAGAAGAACAGTAACGGTTAATTGTAATAGCTGGAACATCGTAAGAAAGTCCTGCTAGTCCGCCGATATTACGAGCCATATTTAAACCTTGTTCTGCTTCTGGCATCGCACAACCGAAAATTAAATCATCGATTGGTCCTTCATAATTTGCACGCTTTAACGTTTCCTTTACTACTAACGCCCCTAGATCGTCAGGACGAACTGTTTTTAATGAACCCCTCTTTGCTTTTCCAATTGGTGTTCTTGCTCCCGCAACAATGACAGCTTCTCTCATGAACGATATCTCCCCTCGTTATTAGTTACGTAATGGCTTTCCTTTTACAAGCATGTGCTGCATTCTTGCTTGTGATTTCATCTCACTTACTAAGCTAATAAATGCTTCACGTTCTACATCTAATAAATACTGCTCATCAACTTCTGTTCCGTACGGCACTTTTCCGCCCGCAATGACATATGCAAGTTTCTTCGCAATGTGAAGATCATGTTCAGAAATGTAACCTGATAAATGCATTGCTTCTGCACCAAGTACAAGAGTTGCATATCCTGTTTCACCAACAACTGGTATCTTTTTACGAATCGGTGCTTTATAGCCAGCTTCATATAAAGCAAGTGCTTTCTGTTTCGCATCATATAGTAAGTGATCACCATTCACACTAATACCGTCTTTATCGCCTAAGAAGTTGTTCGATACAGCTTCTTGTGCTGATGTAGAAACTTTCGCCATCGCTACAGATTCGAACACTTTATTCGCAACTTTTTGCAGATCAAACTCTACACCGTTTGGCATTTTATTTAAGTGTTTAATGTATAGCTCTTTATTACCGCCTCCGCCAGGGATTAAGCCAACACCAACTTCTACTAAGCCCATATACGTTTCACTAGAAGCTTGAATGCTAGCTGCTGGTAAGCAAACTTCTGTACCTCCGCCAAGCGTCATACCGTATGGTGCTGCTACAACTGGCTTAGAAGAGTACTTAATTTTCGTCATTGCATCTTGGAAGTTTTTCACAACCAACTCAATTTCAAAGTAATTGTCGTCTTGTGCTTCCATTAAGATCATTGCTAGGTTCGCACCAACGCAGAAGTTCTTCGATTGGTTACCGATAACAAGACCTTTATAATTCTTTTCTACTTCATCAACAGCGTAGTTAATCATTTGCGTAATATCCATACCGATTGCATTGCTCTTCGAATGGAACTCTAAGCAAAGGATGCCGTCGCCTAAATCAATTAAGCTCGCTCCGCTATTTTTCTTTAATACACCATTTTTCGCTTTTAATTGCTTAAGAGAAATTGCTTTTTTATTACGCTCGATTAGCTTATATTCGCCATTATCGTAATAGTAGCTATCGCCGTTATCATGTTTATAGAAAGTAGTGAAACCTTTCTCTAACATTTCTTTCACCCAAGTAGGAACAACTACGCCGTTTTCTTCCATCTTTTGAACAGATTTTTCAACACCAATTGCATCCCACACTTCAAATGGCCCTTGCTCCCAGCCGAAGCCCCACTTCATCGCTTGGTCAATTGCAACGATATCGTCAGCAATCTCTTTATGAAGTTTTGCAGAGTATAAAAGAGTTGGTGTAATGATGTTCCATAACAACTCTCCTGCACGGTCTTTCGCGTATACAAGCGCTTTCAATTTATTCGCTAATCCTTTTTCTTGTTTACTTAACTCTACGGATGCAGCTTTTAATTTTTTACGCGCTTCGTATTCCATCGTTTCAGGATTTAATTCTAAAATTTCTTTTCCTTGTTTTAAGAAGAAGCCTTGACCCGTTTTACTTCCAAGCCATTTTTTCTCAAGCATGTCATGCATGAAAGCTGGTACTTTAAATACATCACGCTCTTCTTCTTGTACGTTTTCATATACGTTATTTGCAACGTGTACGAATGTATCTAAACCGACAACATCTAATGTACGGAACGTCGCGCTCTTCGGACGACCAATAAGTGGGCCTGTTACAGAATCAACTTCCCCAATGCTATAGCCGCGTTTTATCATCTCTTGAAGAGTTACTAATAAACCGTACGTACCGATGCGGTTTCCAATAAAGTTTGGTGTGTCTTTTGCGATAACAACGCCTTTTCCAAGAACGTCTTCGCCAAATAGTTTCATGAAGCTTAATACTTGTGGATCTGTTTCTTTCGTCGGTATTACCTCTAGAAGTTTTAAATATCGTGGTGGGTTAAAAAAGTGTGTGCCTAAGAAGTGTTTCTGGAAGTCGTCTGAACGACCTTCTGCCATTTTTTCAACTGAGATGCCTGACGTATTCGAGCTTACAATAGAACCCGGTTTACGAACAGCGTCTACTTTTTCAAATAATTTCTTTTTAATATCTAAGTTTTCAACTACTACTTCAATAATCCAATCTACATCAGCTAGACGCTCAAGATCATCTTCTAAGTTACCTGCTTCAATCAGTGCTAAATTTCCTTTCACTGTCAGAGGAGCTGGTTTTTGCTTTAATAATTTTTGCACAGCCGTATTACTAAAACGATTTCTCACACTTTTATGTTCTAATGTAAGTCCCTTCGCTTCCTCTTCTTTTGTTAGCGCAGGTGGTACAATATCAAGCAATAATGTCGGAATACCAATATTAGCTAAGTGTGCCGCAATCCCTGAACCCATTACGCCTGAACCTAGAACAGCAGCCTTTTTAATTTGGAACATCCAATTCTCCCCCTATTCTTGAATGAATGCTCATTCAATTTTTCGACATAAGTCGCAATCAATGAGTGAGCCTCTACTAATAAATATATGATACTGTTTAAATTTTCGCAATATATTTATTGATAAAATTTTCTGAAATAAATATTTTTCTTTCATTTGGCTATGCTATACATGTGTATTTTCTTTGTTTAAATGCACTTTTCCTTTTTATAATCTGACGAAACTGGAGGAATATATATGGCAAAACTTAAGAAGAACCCCTCTAAGGCTGGAATTAGTGCAGCTAGTGTAACTGGAAATGCAGGTCCGCATAATCACGGTGTTGAAAAAGGACGCCAAGGTAATAATCAACAATATAAGAAGCATAATATGGGCGAAAAATAACGCTATATTTTTGGGCAGAGAACGTGGCATAATGATTAATGGCTGCTTTTTCTGCCCAATTTATTTGTACATATGGAAAACAAAAGAGGGAACGATGATGAAACGAACAATAGTTATGATTGTAATGATTGCTACACTATTTACAGGGATGATTTTCTTCTCTTATGCACAGAGGCAACAAGCTGTAAGAGCTGATCAACCTAAGATTACTGGGCAATATGGCGTTACAATCGATGCAGACACAGGTGAAATTTTGTATGGGAAACGCGAAGACGAACGTTCTTATCCGGCTAGTATAGCCAAAATGATGACAACCCTTCTTTTACTAGAGAATGTAAAAGAAGATGAAGAAATTACAGTTACAGAAAACGCAATTAAAACAGAAAGTCAAAGTAAGAAAATTAAACTTCGTGCTGGGGAAAAATTAAAGCGTGATGAGGCATTAAAACTTATGCTTATCATTAGTGCAGATCCAATAGCTGAATCAATTGCAGAACATATCGCAGGATCAAAAAATGAATTTGTGAAGATGATGAATGCTAGAGCGAAGGAACTTGGTACAAAGCATGCGACTTTCAAGAATGCAAGTGGTGCTGATGCAATTGGGAATAAAGTATCACCATATGACATTGCTATTATTACGAAAGAAGCATTAAAGTATCCAGTTGTTTTAGAATATATGAATTCAACACGTACAACTCTACATACTTCAGAACGCTCTCCAAACATCGCAAACTATGGACGAGAAGAACTATATGACGATCCATATGCGATTGGAAGTAAAAGTGGTCTATCAGCACTTGGCAAATATACAGTCGTAACAGTCGATGAAAAAGACGGTAAACGCGTCATTAACGTCGTATTATCTTCTACTCGCGCGCAACTATATCCTGATACGAAGAAAATGGCACATTATGCATTTCAGCAATTAAAATAACCAAGGAGTATTTTCTCCTTGGTTATTTTTTAACCATACCTTTTAATACGAACGCAACGTTTGCTGGACGCTCTGCTAGACGACGCATGAAGTAGCCATACCAGTCGTTTCCATAAGGTACGTAAACACGCATTTTGTAACCTTCTTTTACTAGCTCAAGTTGACGCTCATTACGAATACCATATAACATTTGGAATTCAAATTGATCCCTTGGAATGTTGTGTTCTTCAGCAAGTTTTTTTGTATATTCAATAATCGCTTCATCATGTGAAGCAATTGCAGTATAATTTCCATTTAATAAGTGCATTTTAATAATTTTTTTATAATTGTCATCTACATCTTTCTTATCCGGGAACGCCACTTCTTCAGGTTCTTTATAAGCACCTTTTACAAGACGTAAATTAGGATTATAAGCATTTAAATCTTCAATATCTTTTTCTGTACGATATAGGTAAGCTTGAATAACAGTACCAATATTATCGTATTCAGATTTTAATTGTTTAAAGATATCAATTGTTTTACCACAGCGTGTATAGTCTTCCATATCAATGGTAACGAACACACCATTTTCTTTTGCAGCTTCTAAAATACGGCGCATATTGTTCATTACGATTTCATCAGAGATATCTAATCCCATAGAAGTCATCTTTAAAGAAAGCTGCGAATCAAGACCTTCTCTTCCAATTGCACGGATCGCTTCAATCGATTGGTTAGCCATTTCATTTGCTTCCGCTTCATTATCAACGAATTCACCTAAATAATCGATTGTTACACAAAGACCTTGCTTATTTAATGCCTGAATGGCAGCTGTCGCTAATTCAATCGTCTCCCCTGCGACGAAGCGACCTGCACCAAAGCGTAAACCGTACTTTTTAGCCAGTTTTGTTAGCGCTTTATTTTTAGATAAGAAAAGAAACGAATTTCGCATTAATTGTTCCATGTAATTCACCCCTATGACTGTAATTTATCTGTTTTTTACCCCTCTTCAAAATTATATCACTGTTTAAAATTATTGGATACAAATAATTATTTAGATAATTTATAAAATACTATAAAAACATTTAAAAACCTATATTCTCGCATGCAAATATGAAGGGAATATTTTTCGACATTTAGAAAAAACGGGTTTACTAGGGCAAAAATAGGCATACCGAAAATATTCGACATGCCTATAAAACCCTTAATATTCCATGTAAATTATATAAGGATATTAATAAGAAAAACTTAAAGTAGCATCACCTAAGTTTTTTAATTCTCATTTCGCTTCTCTTCATTCAGCCTTTTAATATCCGTAATTAACTGCACCATCTCTTCTTTCGCATCTGGATAAGTTTCATTCCAATGCTTCACTAAAGCTGGCATCGTCTTCGCTATGTAAGAATAAAGTGCCCACTTCTTTACCTGTTCTTTTCGCTCTTCATTACTCTCGCCAAGTAACAGCTCAGTGTATTTCTCTAGTAAACCGTCAAACTGCTCGTTAAACTTTTCACTCATTTTATTTACCTCCTATATGAAAAAAGCAGCGAAGATCGCTGCTTTTTCTTATAATTTTGATCGGACAGAGTTTAATTTTTTCTCCATTGTGCTTACTTTATCACGACGATCATCAATACGAATCGTTGTTGCAACACGCTGTGCACCTTTCGTATATGGAACTTCATGCATTTGTTGAATTACTTCTAGAATGACAGGAAGATCTCCTTCAATAATTGTATTCATCGGTGTTAATTGATACTTCACGCGATCCGCATTTTTCTCTAGCACCTTTTGTACTTCTGCTACATATTCACTAACACTTGGATTACCTGTTCCTACCGGAATAATCGATACGTCAACAATTGCCATAGTAGTCTTCCTCCTATAATCGCTTCTTATATATCCATTGTCTATTTTACCGAAATCCTCATCATTTTACTAATATGTTACTCTTCCACTTTAAACTGCTCAACTAATCTTTCTAAATCTTTCATATGCTCTGTCAAACTTTCCATCGTGTGGGCTACCTTTTCTAGATGATTAACCTGTGATTCCGTTGCAGCATGTACCTCTTCAGAAACAGCTGCACTTTCTTGACTCGTACCAGCAATTGTATGCATTACCGCTGTAATTTCTCCTTGCTCGTAACCTATGTTATGTACCTCTTCTACAATTTTTTCAACTGAAGTACTAATCGTATTTACAACTGACATAATTGTGCGGAACTCCATTTCTGCCTCTGTCGTCACTTTATTTTGCACATCTGCAATGTCTTTCAATTTACTTACAACTTCTACAACCCTTTTTACTTCTAATTGCACATCACCAATCATCGTTGTGATTTCTCCTGTTGCCTCTTTTGATTGTTCCGCTAATTTCCGAACCTCTTCAGCAACAACCGCAAATCCCTTACCTTGCTCACCTGCACGGGCAGCTTCAATCGAGGCATTTAAAGCAAGTAAATTTGTTTGTTCCGAAATACCTTTTATAAGCTCAACAACATTTTGAATCGATCCAACTCTTTGTTCTAACTTATCTGATGCTTCTTCTGTATGAACAACAATCGAAGATGATTGTCCCCTCGTACGGACTAAGTTCCTCATTGTATTTAATCCTTGCTTAGATGCCTCTTCCGCTTTGCCAGTCACTCCTTTTATTTCACCAACGGAGCTATTCATTTGTTCCACTGACTCTGCCATATTCTCGAGCTGAGCTGAAACTTCATCCACACTATTCGCAAGAGTAGAAGCTCCCCCGCTCACATCATCCATTGCTCCGGAAACTTCTCTACTAGCCGCTACTGTTTCGTTCGTTAAATAATGTAAACTATTCGTTGATTGTTGCACTGTTGATACGCTGTTTTTAATTTTACTTACCATTTCATTCATTTGTTCAACCATATCATTAAAGTGCTTCGTCAACTCTCCAACTTCATCTTTACTTGTCACCTTCATTCGCAGCGTTAAATCCCCTTCTGCTACTTTTTGAACGTGATTCTTTAATAATTGCAGTGGTCTTGCTAATCTTCTTGAGAACAAGTAGGAAGCTACGATTCCAACTAATAAACTAATACACGCCATCATAATGACTGTATTTCTCGTACTATTTAATAGCCCATCGATCGTTTCTTTCGGATAAAAGATTCCTATCGTCCATTTCATCGTATCAAATGATTGACTATAAACAACTACATCTTCACCTTTTATTGTAGTGACCGCATATTTTGTTACCTCTTTATTTAAGCTCTTTATAAGTGGCTCTTTAGAAACATCTTTCCCTATCTTTTCTGGATAAACAAGAGCCATATTTTTATCATTTATAATAAACATTTCTCCGTCATTATTATATTGAATATTGTGAAGCAACTTCTGAATCGTCCCAAGCGATACATCCATCGCAACAACGCCTAATACAGATCCATCTTGAGCTGTAATTGCTTTAGAAACACCTACACTTAACTTTCCTGTTGCAATTTCATAAGAAGGTTGTCCCCAATGGACCTTTTTTACATCAGCCTCTGAATCTTTATACCATGGTCTTGTCGTTGGATCATATCCTTCTGGCACTTGCCCACCTTCAGCAAGATTGGCACTTAATGTTTTTTTATCTTTCGTACCAATATATAAATCTAAAATACCAGGATGATTCTTTTTATACTCCGCAAACTCTTTCGTTAAAAACGCTTCCTCTTCTGGAGTAACCCCACCTTGAAGCATATTACGAATCATCTCACTGTTCGCGTAATACCCCATATCTTCATCCGTTCTTTGAACAAATGTCGTAAGTTGCTCTGTCACAAGATCCATCGCATTTTGAGAATACTCGTCTAAGGAACGCACTTCCTTTTCTTTCTGTAATTGATACACAGCTGTACCCAATATTACGAACATCATAGAAATAAGTACTGAAAACACTACCGCAATTTTTAAACGTAAACTTCTTAACATCTTCCCCCCAGCATCCCCTTCGCATTAAATTGAAATATTATTAATCATTATATTAAGTATAATAGATAAAATTAAAAAATTGAAATTAATTCTCACCTTAATACAATTAGAAAACGGACTACCACTTGTGCAAAAACAAATAGTTCATTATCCTTAAAATATAATCTCATTCGTTCGGAGGGAACTATGTTACAAAAATTCGGTTTCTCACAATATGAAAGCCAAGCTTATGAAGTTGTCGTATCAAGCAATGAACCATTAGATGCTACAACAATTGTGAAGCATTCAGGTGTTCCAAAAGCAAAAATATATGAAGTACTAGCACGCCTAATCGATAAAGGAATGGTAATGGATTCTGTTTCAGAAAAGAAAAAATTGTATACAGCATTACCACTAAAGCTAGCAATTGAAAAATTAACGACAGAATTTCAATCAAATATTAAGGAACTGGAAACAAATATATCAAAAAAATCATTTACAGATGACCGTGTTTGGAGCTTAAAGATGCAATCTTCTATTCGAGTTCAAAGTAAAGAACTCATTGAAAGTGCAAAAGAATCAATCCGTATTTCAGCTTGGAATGATACTCTTTTAGAATATCTTCCTTTACTAGAACAAAAAGCAAAACAAGGTGTTCAAATTGAATCCCTTATTGTTGGAGAAGTAGAAACAGACTTAGAAAACATGCATTTTCTAATCCCAGCTGAAGAGCCTAATGCATTAGAGCGCTACTTGCTACTCATCGTTGACGATCGTGAAATTTTATTTGCTGGCGTAGAACAAGAGTCATGGCAAGCGATGAAAACAATGTCACAACCTTTCGTAAAGTTCTTTACAGAATTTTTCTATCACGACGTTGCACTTGCAAAGATTACTCAAAAACACCATGATCTCTTTATGGAAGATGAGGAAATTAAGAGTTTGTTGATGAAGTTAAGATACTAATTAAATAATAAACAGGAGTCTAGTTTTTCACTTAGACTCCTTTTCGTTTTGTTCCTTTATCTCCATCAACAGCTCAATGATTTTCTCATTTTGCTCTACCTGTTTCTCTGAATTTTTATAGATGAAACGAACCCATCTAAGTGCAAGAATAATAAGAAACAAAGGGAGCATTGAAATTAGAAGACCAATAATTGAAAAATTCGTATACATATACCTCACCTCGCTATACACCCTTTCTCCATTTATCTACTAAAACCTGCAATTTTTTACAAATAAAAAAAAGAACCTATCAAACGATAGATTCTTCTTTCGCAAACTGAGTAGAGCGTCCTCTCGTAATCGAGAAAATCGCGCAAAGCAGTGCTAATATAATAAAGCCACCGCCTACCCAAGCGTTATATATAACAGATGATTTTTCAATAACAACTCCGCCTACTGTTGAACCGAGTGCAATTCCTAAATGAAGCGCAGAGTTATTTAAACCTTGCTGGATACCAGCTGATTCCGGTGCAATGTCAATTAAATAATTTTGCTGTGCTGGTGAAATCGCCCAGCTCAGCATACTCCAAAGTCCCATCATAATGATGAAGAGTGGGAATGAGAATGTCATTAATGGCAACATGAAGATTGCACATGCAAATACGATAATAATCGAGATAATACTTTTCTTCGATCCCCATTTATCAGCAAGCCATCCACCGAATCCACCGCCGATTACTGCTGCGATTCCGAAAATGAAGTAAAACACACTAATCCAATTTGCTTCAACATTCATAACATCTTTTAAAAACGGTGTTAAATATGCATACAATGTTAAATGCCCCGTTAAAAACAAAAATGATGTTAACTGTGCACTTACAATTTTTTTATCTTTTAAAGTAGCAAGTTGTTCTTTTATTGATAATACCGATGTCGGTGGTACTTTCGTTAAGAACAATGAAATACAAGCAATTGCCATAACTGTTAATACTGAAATCAATACAAATGGCGCACGCCATCCGTATGCATTTCCGAGTACAAGACCGAGCGGTACTCCAAGTACAAGTGATCCACTAATTCCCATAAAAATGATTCCAATTGCACGCGCACGAAAATGCGGTTCTACTACACTAGAAGCAAGTGTTACCGATAGTGCAATAATTAATGAACCACTCGCCGCACAAATAACCCTTGAGAACATTAGCATTCCGTAATTCACACTAAATGCCGAAATAATATTTCCGATTAAGAAAATCGATAATGCTCCAACATACAATGTTTTTCTTTCAAACTTCCCTGTCAAAGCTAATAAAACTGGACCTGACAAAGCAAATACTACCGAAAATATTGTTATAAGCTGACCAGCTGCGCTAATAGATACTCCTAAATCATTGGCAACTAAATCGAGCGTTCCTCCTATAATTAGCTCAACCGTTCCGACTACGAAAGCCGCGATAGCTAAAATATAAACACGAAAATTCAAGTCTTTCCCCACGCTTTCTGTTTTGGTTACTACGACTATAGTAACCAAAACAGAAAGTGGACGCAAGTACAATTTTTTTACAGTAAAAAAGGTAGGCGTATTATACGCCTACCCTTCCATCATTCTGTTTCTTTCTTCTTATTCAAGTACCAATACACCGGAAGTCCCGTAAAGACAATTCCAATTGATAAGAAACAACTTACCGGATCATTAATAATCGCACTACCGATTACAAAGAACGAACCTAAAATCGCAACGATTGGTACGATTGGGAATAACGGTACACTATATGCACGCTCTTTATTCTTATTACGTTTCCTTAAAATGAAGACACCAATAAACGTCATTACATAGAAAATATAAATAATGAATACGGAAATCTCAGATAGCTTATTTGGATCACTAATAATCATTAAAATAATTCCTAAAATGATTTCAACAGTAATCGCATTTGCTGGTGTTTTAAATCTCGGACTTTCCTTTGCAATAAACTTAGCAAATGGAAGTTGTCCACGTTCTGCCATAGACATTGGAATACGTGGGAACGTTAAAATCTTTCCATTTAAACAACCGAAAATAGAAACGATAATACCGATACTAATAATTTTCCCACCATATTCTCCAAGTAACATACCAGCAGCTGTCGCTGTTGCATTTTCTCCAAGGTCTACAATTTTCGCTGCTGGTAATACATTTAATAACGCCAAGTTAATTAATACGTATGCAGCTGTTACAATTAAAATCCCAACTGTCATTGCTTTCGGTAATAACTTTGTTGGATTCTTCATTTCTCCACCAATCGAAGCAAGTAAAATCCAGCCGTCATAAGCAAATAACGTTGCTAAAATTGCCATACCGATACTTTGATTTTCTGATATCGGCACTACTACGTTAAAAATATCACTGTTTCCTTTCCAAAAACCTAACACGACAATTAATACAATCGGAATCATTTTCCCAATTGTCGTGATTGTTTGAACGATACCTCCGTATTTTGTTCCCATACTATTTACAAAGCCAAGGAACACAACTGTTCCGATTGCGATTGGTAAATTCCACACTTTATCTAAATAGAAAAAATTAATCATTAAAGAACTAAAGTATAAACCTAATGTTCCGATAATAGCTGGTCCATAAACAATTGTTTGCATCCAGCCTGATAAATATCCCCAAAAACTTCCGTAAATCTCCTCTAAATACGTATACAACCCACCATTTTTCGGGATTTGCGCTCCAATTTCGGCTACTGTTAAACCACTCGCTAACGTCAACAGACCACCAATTACCCAAGCAAGAATGGCCATATTAGAACTCCCTGAGTAATCTAATACGCTTCCTGGTTTCATAAATACACCAGACCCGATAATCGTTCCTACTACGATAGAAAGTGCTACTGTTAAACCAATTTTGTTCTTCTCATCATGATGCATGCTGCGTATCCTCCTTCCAATTCTAGTGTGATGCAAAAATGAAATAAAAAAACACTCCTCCCTAAAAAAGGGACGAGTGTTGTATTCGTGGTTCCACCCTTGTTTCAATTCGCAAAGTAACACACTTCACCAATTTCTCAAGTCTAAATAACGGTTTTTGCCGGCAAGCAATTACTAGATGTTCGTTCACTGCTGCAGTTCAGAGGTGGTAATCTATTTTTCCGTATTAGGAAGCTCACAGCCAAAGGCTTCCCTCTCTGGGAATCGTAAAAAATTAATCGTGTCCTCATCATCACTTCTTGATGTCGAATTTTGTAGTTATTGTTCATTATATTGAATTGTTAGAAAAAATCAATATATTTTTTTATATAACATAGGAAATATTTCTCTTCTTATATTATAACAGAAGATACAAAACCTCTCTAATTCCCTAAAAATGGTATAATTCATTTAGGAGGTGTACCAATAATGATTGCTGTCTTTTGTATCATCGCTACGTTTCTCTCTGTTCTATTCGCTATCATGTATCGAAACAAGTATCCTGTTTATAGCATTTTAGCGATAGCTATTATACCAGCTGTTTCCTTCTACGTATTGGGTAAATATCAATATACGGAAGTGTTTATCGGTTTTGCAATCTTCTACTGCGTCTTCGGATACATACTAACAATGAAAAGAATCTTATTGAATCATTAAAAGAGACCGATTTCTATAAGTAGAAATCGGTCCTCGCATGTACCTTCCGGTTGCCCCACGAAAGATACATAAATCAATTATTTATCTTCTTTTTTCATAAAAAACTTGTGATGCGGAAGATCCACATTTAATTCCTCTAATTGTTTCTTTTCATTGTCTAAAATCGCTTTTGCTTTTGTTTTTGTTGCTTCATCTAATCCCGCAAAGATGTCTTCACGCTTCTCTTTTTCTGGAAGTTTCACACCTAATTTTGTTAATTCTTCTTTTGCTTGCTCATGCGTTAATTTTCCAGATTTCTTTTGCTCTAAAATCGACTTCGCTTTCTCTTTCGCCTGTTCATCTAAGTTAGCAAACATGTCTCCATGYTTACCTTTCTCCGGCATTTTCACGCCTARCTTTGTTAATTCCTCTTTTGCTTGCTCATGCGTTAATTTTCCAGATTTCTTTTGCTCTAAAATCGACTTCTTGTTAATTCCTCTTTTGCTTGCTCATGCGTTAATTTTCCAGATTTCTTTTGCTCTAAAATCGACTTCGCTTTTGCTTTCGCCTGATCATCTAATCCTGCAAACATGTCTTTACGCTTCTCTTTCTCCGGAAGCTTTACACCTAGTTTCTCTAACTGTTTCTTTGTATCGTCCATAATTGTTTTTACTTTTTGTTTTGTAGCGTCATCCAAATCCTTTTTCGCCGTTTTTGTAGACTGTTCAGCTGCTGGAGTATTCGTTGCCGCGAATGCCGGAATACCGACTCCTCCAATGATTCCGAATGATAAAGCACCTGCAATCGCTAAATACCCAACTGTTTTCTTCTTCATAGGAAATTTCCTCCTTCATATTTCTAAAGCATGTACACTTTCGTATACAATGCCAATAGTAATGTTGGTTTCTTAAAATTCCCTTAACGTTTCGAATAAAAAACACCGCTCATAATGAGCGGTGTTTCTCTATGCTTTTTGTAATTGTAACTCTTCACGTTCCATTATTTTTCTTAATACGATTGTTTGTGTCATTGTAAATAAGTTACCTGTTATCCAGTACAATACAAGTCCTGATGGCGCCGCAAACCCCATAAATAGAATCATTGCCGGCATCATAATTTGCTGTATCTTTAGCATCTGTACTTGTTCTCCAGGTGTAATATTAGATTGGAAAACTTTCATCTGAATAAATGTCGTTAACGCTGCAATAATCGGTAATATATGATATGGATCTGCATGTCCTAAGTTCACCCATAAAAAAGAAGATGTGCGAATCTCTTCCGTTCTGCTAATCGCATAATACAAAGCAGAGAAAATCGGCATTTGTATAAAAATTGGCCAGCAACCAGCAAGTGGATTCCAACCGCCTGATTTCATTAGCTCTGACATTTCTTTTTGATACTGCTTTTGTTTTTCAAGATCTTTGCCTACATCACCGTACTTTTTCTTTAGCTTCTGCAATTCAGGTTGCATTTTCTTCATTTTCGCTTGGCTACGATATTGTGAAACAGCTAATGGAATCATTGCTGAACGAATAACGAGCGTCATAATAATGATTGCAATCCCAAAGCTAGCTCCAGGTATATGATGAGCAACAAATTGAATCATAAACGAGATTGGATATACGAAATAATGATCCCAAATCCCAGTACTATGTGCATCAATTGGGACTGCATTACTGCAGCCAGATAAAACAAGTAATAATGATAAACTAACGAGCACAGCTCGGTATGATTTTAACATGTTCATTCCTCCAATGTTTCGTAATTATTTAGCGAAACATTGGTGTATACGGACCGACCTCATCATTCTCTTCACTTGATTCTTGTCTACGTACAGAACGAATCATTCCATATTTATAAAAAATAGAAAATAGCGGTACATTTCCCGCACTATCTTCACATGTATCAACTAACGCAAAAGCTCTTTGTCTACCGCTTGATGCTTGTTGACGCACAAAGCGAGAAACATTAGCAAGGAAGAAAACTTCTAATAAACAAAGTGCCGTCGTTACAAACGATATATATAAAATTGCATCCTGCAATAAAAATTCCATCGCTTCACATCCTTAATAAGGTCATTTTAGCACATTAGGCAAACATTCTCTATTTCCTTTTATTTTCAAAAAAAGTATTTTGCATATTTTCTCAAGAAAACAATAATTAAGAAACGTTGTATTCGCTTTCTTTAGTATATTCACGCACATCAATGAATAGGCTTGATTTATTAGAAATTTATAAAATTTTTGCATTATAATAAAACTATTGCCAGTTTTTGAAAAAACCTTTATTCTCTTCTTGTAATCAAAAATGAATATGGAGATGAAACATACTATGGGTCAACTAGGAGACGCCGATTACGTTCCCGACACCGCCTTTTTATCCTTCCCAGCAGCTAAAACATTTCATTTAGAATTTATGATACAGTTGGTTGTTATTTTTATAGCTTCTATTTTGTATGCAATTTCTATGAATATGTTTTTTATCCCGCATAATATGATTAGCGGTGGATTCGCTGGTGTAGGGATGATTATCGGTTATTTAATGCACTACAATATCGGTGCACTTATCTTTTTACTAAACATTCCTCTTCTTATTTTAAGTCACTTTTACTTAGGCAAGAAGACAACCTTTTTAACAGCGTACTTTGTAGCTGTGTCATCTTTAGCGATGAATATTATCCCGGTACACCAAGTTTCAGACGATATTTTACTTTCTTCTGTATTCGGTGGTGTTATCTGCGGAGCAGCTTCAGGAATTATATTCCGATTTGCTTCTTCAACAGGTGGTTTTGATGTTGTTGGATTGATTGTAGCAAAATATCGAGATGTTTCAATTGGAGCAATCATATTTGTATTCAACTTAATCTTACTTGTCGCAGCAGGTTTTATTTTCGGATGGGATATTACACTTTATACGTTAATTAGTCGATTTGTAGTCAGCAAAGTTATCGATGCTGTGCATACGAAACATATTAAATTAACGATAATGACTATTACAGAAAAAGGCGAGGAAATAAAAAGCGCACTACTACATCACGGCATACGCGGGGTGACAATGGTAGACGCTGTCGGCGGCTATACAAACCATAAGAAAAAAATGATTTACACTGTCGTGACTCGCTATGAGTTAGGCGAAATGAAACGTATTATCCGTCAAGTGGATAACAAAGCATTTATGAACATTACTGAAACAGTTGAAATTGTCGGCCGTTTCAAACGTATATAAAAAAGGTTAATACATTAAAGGGCATAACATATTAGTCATATATACTATGTTATGCCCTTTGTTATTCAACTAACGCACCCTTTAGCATAATAAAATCACGAAGTTTATTACTACAAATCGGAGGATAACATTCCATATACAAAACTATCTGTCCATTCATTTTTATTCCAAAAATCTTGTATGAAATGAGCTTCCTTTCTCATACCTATTCGTTCACACAATTTTTTTGAAGCTGTATTACGTGCATCAAGATTAGCTTGTATACGATGTACATTACATTCATTAAATAATTTAAACACCAAACTACTTACTGCTTCTGTTGCCAAACCTCTTCCAACTACTTCATTTGAAAAACTATAACCAATCTCAACAGTATCCTTCATATTTGTGTACCATACGGATAAGTCACCAACTACTTTAGTCTTGTATATAACTGCCAAACTTAATATTGATTCTTCAGTAAGTGCATTGTTTGCTAGCTTCTTATTAAATCTTTTCTGCATGTCTTCATGAGTCCACTTATTATGTAATAGGAACTTACATGTATCATCATTATTATAAATAGCAAATACATCCTGTAAATCAGTACTCTTAAAAGGTCTAATTATTAATCTTTCTGTTGTGATCTCCAAGTTAGCTCCCCTCCCTTACATTCATGCTACAAAACATTTTTTATTGTATTTAAGCCTCCTTCTTAGATCTCACCTTGATTACATATTTCATCATAATAAATTAAAATCCTTCTTCCACTAAACTGCATTGTTAATGGTATTTCCTTACGCTTTTTATTTTTTACACTTATTACAAAATCAGATAATTCTATTATTATGTCCCTAAATGTGTTATAATGAAAGCAGACTCACAAAAAAAGAGTATATAGACTTGGAAGTTTCTCTTATTTTACAAGCAAAAAGAAACGAGCAGTCGGGTATATTTCAGACACCATACACGTAACGGTTTAAACAACCGATCATCTTAGTTACTCTTCAATGATCTTTTTATAAAAAGATACGTACAATTAAAACTCACTTCAATATACTATACCTACCTTTTTGACTTCCAAATCATCTTATTACATAGGGAGATGAACATATGAATCAATATATACGATATACAATAGCTGTCCTGTTTGCTATTATCGGCGGTACGATTTGTTTCTGGACAAACACACAGCTTGGAGAGAATATCATTTTTAATGGAATCGAAACACTTGTAAGCGCTTCAATTTTAGGCGGATACATTTACTTCCTCTTCAATCCAGAAGAAAATGCTCAGAAAACAATGTTATTAACAATGATTGGAATCGTTGGTGGATGTATTTCCTACTCAATGACAAACTATACATTACCACTTCAATTAAGCTCAGCTTTCTTCCACGGTCTATGGACTTGGTTCATTGCATTCTGCTTAGCAGACGTATTCAACCTATTACAAGACAATGAAGAAGATAGCGGTCGCCAAATTGAAAGTAACTCTTAAGCTGGAAGGAATTCTTCCAGCTTTTTTATGTTGGTTTGCATACACCGGCACTACAATAAAAAGAAGCTACCCAACGGCAACTTCTTTTCCACATACCCCACTTCGTATTCACTTAAATATATCAACGATTTTTCAAATATATCGATCGTTTCTCCACTTATATCAACGATTTTTTCATTATATCAACGATTCGGCACAAGATATCGATTTAACGACAACCTTAGACATCCAAAACGTACAACATACCCTATCCCCCAAGCAACTTACTGCCGAACTCTACGATTAAAAAGATAATCAATAGGATCGCGAGTATCTTTAATGCTACATATGCTACTTTAAAAACAACATAAATGAGCAAGACTATCAAAATAATTGATAAAATTTCCATATTTACTTCCTCCAAGCTTTGCTCTTCTTATCTCATTTTACTCGCCCTAGGCTGTTTATGGAACGGCATAAGATGACATATAAAAAAGAGGATACCTCACCCATCGTAAGATACCCTCTCTTTCAGCTGCTTAAACCATTCTCTTTCTAATTGTAAATATCCCATCTCACTCTTCTCGGCGCTCTTTAATTCTTGATCGGCTTTCTTCATATAAGTACGGGACGCTTCCATATTGCCCTCTACATATTTAATAATCCCTTGTGTACGGTAATATCCACTTAGGTCCATTTTTGTAATAGCCTTTGCATGTTCCTTTGCTTCTTGCAAAGAAAGACTATCCATCTGATAAAGGGCTTTATATAAAAGGTACCAACTATGAAAACTACTAACGAAAAACTTATTTTCTTTCGTTACAGGTAATTGAACAATTCGTTCTATATACGGTATCGCTCTTTCCATTCCCTCTTGATCTGCACGAGCAAAAAAGACGAGCATAAGTCTACTCATTATCTCCCTTATCCCTTTATTCTCTTTTATTTTCTCCTCACTAAGTTCTACTAATCTTTCATCCCAATCTTTCGGTCTTTTATAACTAAATAACTCACTCGATATTTGAATCTCATATAAGTGATTTCTAGCTCTTTCATCATCTTTAATTAAAATAAGAAATTGCATCCCATCACTCATAAGCATTCCTTTTATCGGCACAATTGTAACCGCAAAGATTGCAAAATGGAAAAAGGAAAAATATAAAAGATATTGATAATAACTCACCATGTATATGTAACCGGAAGTAATACCAAATAGTAAACTCGTAATCGGTCCACCTAAAGTGAGCCACGCCCACTTTTTCGAAAGATTCGGTGTCTCTATAGAAGGTGGTACTAATGTTGCAACACCTCCAAAGTACGCCCATAATTTATTTTCTCGAATGCGTAATTTTCCCTTTTCTTTTTGAATAGTAATGGGTCCTACTGTCATAAATTTAAATGTTAAACCACCTATTACACCAAATACTACATGTCCTAGCTCATGAATGGCTAACACTAACAATGAAATTCCAACTATTGCCCATAGGTTCAAAATTACTTCTAATTTCCCAGTTCGGATTACTCCGTATAAAATGGACAGAATTAGCGCCACTGTCATTGAGCCAGCTGGCCTTCTTAAAATATCCACCTTTTTCTCCCCTTAATAAATCATTTTTCTCTGCATTTCGTACATGAACTTCCCGAGATGCAATATCCAAATAAATGAGATTAAGCCAATTAATACAAAATCGATATCACTAGCAGCTGTATATATAACGGCAGCCCACCATACATATGCCAATATTGTATTCGTAAATTCATACGCTTTATATCCAGCCTCATGCACAATGTGCTTTAATCCTTCATCTGCGTTTTTCGTCCACATTTTCATAGATTCCATATACGTTACACCTTGTTCAGGGTATAGCTTATTATAACGATTTTTTGTTATGAGCCCGATAATCACTACAGTAGTTAAACAAACAATAGAAGCTACTAAATTCCACACCGCAAATGAAACATTAGTATCCTGCAACAGTGCACGTCTACATGTAATAACTGCATATACAAACCATGCCTGCGTCACTATATCACCTACACGTAAATATATACTTATAATGCCTAATTTTCTGCCTTGTACGCTCTCTTCTTCATCGCGTGCCTCCGCTAACATACGCGTATTCTTCCAAGTGTAGTACATCATTAAGATTCCAAAAATAGTACATATGCCTATAAATGTATTGGATGATAATTTTCTCGGTTCATCCGAGAGTAAATTTAAAGCTATATAAGACGTTAAAAAGCCACCCATCATACTTAATGCTATTTTCCCCACAGAATCAAATTGTTTTTTTCGTTTACTCTTCATCATCCTCTTCCCCCTCCACTAACGTGAATATTTCCTCCACCGATACATTGAAAATTTGTGCGATTTTTAACGACAATACAATAGATGGTGCATAATCCCCGCGCTCAATTAAACTAATCGTTTGCCGTGATGATCCAATCGCTTTCCCTAAATCCCCTTGTGATAAACGATGCTTTGCTCGCAATTCCCTCACTCGATTTTGAAGCTTCATGTCTTCCCTCTTTTTCATTTATTTAATTAAAATTGTAAATAATATCCTTATTTTTGTCAATTATAATTGTCATTACGACTATAATAATTGACAAGATACTTATTTCTTATCCTGTATCAAATTCCTATAAAGAATGTAAAATGTGCATTAAACATAGTCTTAACAATAAAATAAAAAAGGCAGTGCTTTTGCACTGCCTTCCTAAATTCTGACATAGAATGGATTTCATATTAGCTTGCGTTTTGTAGTAATACTCGTTTTAACTGTTTGCGGAAACGAACACCTAACGTAATTGCTACGATAACGATAACTCCAACAATGATTTTACCGATATGATCTTCTAGCACTCCAAAGATGTCATGTAAGTTTCCACCTAACCAGTAACCACCGATTAAGAAGAATGATACCCAAAATAGAGCGCCTGAATAAATTGTAATGGCAAAACGACGGAATGGTAAATTAATAATTCCTGCAAAGTATCCTGTGAAATGACGTACACCAGGAATAAAGAAACCAATAAAAATCAGGAAGTACCCATACTTATCAAACCACATTCTCGTTAAATCAATTTTTCTTTGTGTTAAAAATACGTATTTTCCATACTTTTGAATGAAAGGCATACCTAATTTATTTCCTAAAAAGTATTGAATCGTCATTCCTACACTTGTCCCAATAAAGGATAGAATGATTAAAATCGGTAAACTTAAATCACCCTTCTGCGCTAAAAATCCCGCATATGCTAATGTGGGCTCTCCCGGAAACGGAAGTGCAATATATTCTAACAGCAAGCCGACAAGTACAACATAGTACCCGTATTGCTGAAATAATTCATGAATCCATTCCATGTCATCTCTCCTTTCAATCACGTACAACTTCTTACTATTATTGTATAAAAAAATTGTCGAAATAACTATCACAATAGCTTACATTTTTATTACATTTTTGTAAGGGTCACACTAATGATTTCCGTTCTTTATTAATTAGTAAAAATCATTTTTTAAGTCGAAATAACAAAAAGACGCATTAATATCATGCAAGTTTTATCCATTTTTTAACACTTAAAAACCCCTCTAATTTTGTTCTCAATAAAAAACCACCACAAACTCATCCTAACTTCATATTAGCTTCATATACGTATTGTAAGATTATATCGGAATTTGTTGAAAAATTTAACCAATATATGACTAAGCATTAATTTGAATAAATATAAGTCGTTTTCGAAATTGAAAAAAGGGTGAATACGAAATGGAAGCATATAAAATGCACGATTTTATTAATACAAATGTTGAATCTCATCAAAATGAAACCGTTTTTAATTTACACATGTGTGAAACAAGTGAATTTGACGTAAGTTTAACAAAATCTACAACACTATCTTTTATCGTTTCAAAAAAGAATATTAAAATTGTCACGAAAAAATGGATTAATTCAAATCAAGAAAGCATGATTGGCAAAAGCTACATCATTCCAACAAAAGCTTTTCATTATTTCTTACCAATCATTTCTGAAAATGAAGATGAGCTAAATATTCAAGTTCAAAGTTTTGGACTACGTGGTGAGCTTTTATTAAATGAAAGATTACTTATTGATAAAAACAACAAACACAACAGCAAAATCACTGCATTCTTTGAAACATTAGATGAAAATGTAAATAAAGCTTTACGAGGATTACAACTTCATTGTATGTAAGACTATTACGATAGTAAAAGGAGAATAACAATGAAAAAATTATTATTAAGCGCACTATTATCATTAGGATTTTTAACTCTTCCATTCGCTAGCGCAGAGGCCGCTACAACGAAAGATCAATTAATCGTAAACACTCAGTTAAATAAAATGGATTATTATCAGGATGGAAAATTTATAAAAAGTTTTGCTGTCGCTACTGGAAAAGCAGCAACACCTACACCTAAAGGAACTTTTCAAATCGTAAATAAAATTAAAAACCGCCCTTATTATACAGGCAAAATTAAAGGCGGCGATCCACGGAATCCACTTGGTGACCGTTGGCTCGGATTAAATATGGCAGGAACTTACGGAACAACTTATGCGATTCACGGAACTAACAATAATCAAGCAATCGGCAAAGCAACAACACTTGGTTGTATTCGTATGTATAACAATGATATACACTGGTTATTTGAGCGCGTTCAGCAGCAAGCTACTGTCACTGTAAAATAGCCTAAAAACAAGATTTATGTGTAGCCAAGAATTTTATGTCTTGGCTTATTTTATTTATTCATTTACAGTAGCAAAACAACTGTATTTACATATATAATAGGAATAGATTTGATTAGCTGATATTTAAACATTGATAAACGTAGATATTAAAATTATACAGTTATAATGTTTTATAAATTTTATAATACATACTATAATAGAACTACTGTAATTCTGAACTATTCAGTAACACTAAACTATTCCCCTTGCTACCTTCATGATTATTTTATAGCGGGGGCTTATTATATGTATAAACAATCTGAGTCACTCGAAAAATGATGAATTCGAATATTGCAGTAAAAAGCGTTATTTAGGAGGTGTTACTATGACGCATATACTGGTGATTGAAGACAACCCAGATATACAAGAACTAATTCGTGAATTTCTAATGGCACAAAACTTTACTGTTGATGTAGTTGGTGCTGGAACAGAAGGTATTCTTCTTTTCCAAAAAAATTCATACGATCTTGTCCTCCTCGATGTAATGTTACCAGATATAGATGGCTATAGTATTTGTAAAATTATGCGAGGACAATCTGATGTACCAATCATTATGTTAACAGGCTTACATAATGAAGAAAGTGAAATTAAAGGATTTGAGTTAGGTATTGATGACTATATTACGAAACCGTTCCATTACACTGTATTTATTAAGCGTGTAGAGGCTGTATTAAGAAGGGCAGCAACGAAGGAAGCAGAAGCTGCAACTATACTACAATTCCATGAATTGATGTTAAACTCTACAGCATATGCAGCTTATGTTCATGGTAATCAAATTGAATTGACAACAAAAGAATTTGAAATTATTTATACTTTACTGCAAAATCGAGGAAAAGTATTATCAAGAAGTGATTTGTTGAATAAGGTATGGGGCTATGAACATTATGGTGATGTAAGAGTTATAGATACACATATTAAAAACTTAAGAAAAAAATTAGGAATTACTTATATTAAAACGGTGAAAGGCATTGGCTACAAAATCGAATCGTAGCAAAGACAACATCACCAAAAATATTTTCATCAAAACCTTATTATTTTGTATTCTTTTATCACTTTGTCTTTATCAAATTATTTACTTTCTAGCTTCAAACTACGATAAAGAACATTTTGCGAAAGAAAATGGAACGCCGACTACAGAACAGGCGGATTTAGATAAGCAAAACAATCAAAGTAAAACGAATCAAAATAAAGCTGTGTCAGAGGGAAGTATTTCCAATTTCCAATCTTCTATTATAGATTATAAATCTCTTTCTACAGCTATCAATCACCTTTTGCAGCCTAGCCAAACTGCAAAAGCAAAAGAACATACACAAAACCTTTCGGGGAAAAATAGCACTTCTAATCCGCTTACAGAAGCAGAAAAGAAAGCCGCTAATAATGATGCCTTACATACACAAAATGCAGCAAGTAAAATAAATGATATAAATGATAATCCAAAGTTAGCAGATGCGTTGCAGCAATTAGCTCCACATATTGGCGCGACAATGCTTGCATTATCACTACTCGGATCTTTAATTTATACAAAACTAATTGCCAAACCTTTTCAATATATGAGCGATGCTTTAAAAGATATTATGAATCTTGATTTCTCAGATAAAAAACTACTTAACAAAAATACAGATCAAACAGATTTTAATTTGCAAGTAGCCGCTTCACAAGTACCAAATATTGTGAAGAATTTACATGCAAGCAATCAAGATTTAAGAAATGAGCTCAAAAAGGAACAACAATTAGAGCAATCTCGTAAAGAATTTATGTCTATGGTATCCCATGAATTAAAAACACCAATCGCAGCCGTTATGGGACAACTAGATGGCATGATTCACGGAATTGGAGCTTATAAAGATAGAGATAAATATTTAAAACGTTCCTATGAAATGATGCAAGATATTAACATATTAACGGAAAAAATGTCGGAATTATCCAAAATACAAAACCCTCAATTTAAACCGAATTTAGAAGTCATTTCTTTATCTAATATTATTGAGGATGTTATGAAGAAAGTAGATTACTTTGTATCTGTAAAACAATTAAATGTACAATCTAATATTAAACACGACGTACAAATTTTAGCTGATCCTAAATTTATTCAAACTGCTATTTTTAACATTATTTCAAATGCAATTCATTATACAATTGACCACCAGCACGTATATATAAAGCTTTATGAAAAACCAAACGGTTACGCATTAGAAGTATTAAATACAGGTTCACAAATTGATGAAGATAAACTTGCTCATTTATTTGAGCCTTTCTATCGTGCAAACCCTGATAAACACGGTTTAGTACAAGGTAGCGGTCTTGGATTATATATCGTGAAACAAATATTAGATAAACATCAATTTCCTTACGGAATACAAAACACAGCTCAAGGTGTAAAATGCTCCATTGTATTCCCAAAAGCAATGTAGCATTCACTATAATTACATACCCCAAACTCATACTTTATGTGTGAGTGGCGGAATTTTGTAGAGTGTCTTACTCTGTTTCGTTCGCCCGTTATCCTTATTTGGATAGCGGGCGTTTTTTATTACTTAAAAGGAGGATTTTTTATGGATAAGTTTAAATATTCATTGCTCGTTTTATTCGGTGCTTGCAGCTACGGCATACTTTCAACTATTTTCAAACTCGGATTCCTAAGTGGATTTTCAGCACATCAACTATTAGGGGGACAATATGTCTTCGGATGGATTGGACTATTTCTACTCGTTCTTTTCTTTTCACGTCATAAAGTAACAAAAAAACAATTCTTTTCATTACTAACCGTCGGAACAACAATGAGTATGACTGGAATTTTCTACGCTATTTCTGTAGAAGAGCTACCCGCATCTATCGCTGTCGTCCTACTCTTTCAGTTCACTTGGATTGGTGTCATTATCGAAGCAATTGCAAATCGAATATTTCCAAGCCGCGATAAGATCATATCTATCCTTATTTTATTTGCTGGTACATTGTTTGCAGGTGGTATATTTGAAGGCCTCGGACAAAGTTTTTCTACGAAAGGGATTATCTTTGGACTATTAGCTGCTGTCTCTTTTTCATTCTATGTTTTTGCAAGCGGACGCGTTGCTACAGATGTTCCCCCTTATACGAAAAGCTTTCTTATGACAACAAGTGCAACTCTTATCGTATGCCTATTCTTCCCGCCGACCTTTTTAACAGATGGTGCCCTGCAAGCTGGTCTATGGAAATATGCTTTCTTCCTCGGATTATTCGGCGTTGTTGTACCTGTCATTTGTTTTTCAATCGGTGTACCAAAAGTTGGAACAGGACTTAGCACGATATTAGGTGCAGCTGAATTACCAACTGCTATTATCGCTTCTATTACACTTGTACATGAAGTCGTAACCTTCATGCAGTGGATTGGAATTATTTTTATATTGCTTGGAATTTTCACTCCCCAGCTGCTTACGGCTAGGAAAGAAAGGAAACATAATCGCGTGCATAGCGCTTGAAAAAAATACAGAATTTATATAAAGTAAAACTTTAATTAGTGGGGGTTTTGTTCATCCCCCACTGATTATCAGCCCTCACCAATCGGGCTTTTACGGGCAGTTGATCCCCACCTAACTTCTTCGCTTTCGCTGAATTTTGAGGTGGAGTCTTACTGCCCGTTAATGCGGGATAAAAATATAACTACAATTAAAATAAGTAAATTTATCGGGAGGTATAAATGACTATTTTAAGCATCGTATTTTTTGCTATTATGTGTATCTTCTTCCTAATAAGATATATGAAAGAAAAGAAATTTTACGATTTACTTCTCATTCCCGTTTGTATATATGCAGGAGCAGTGAAAACTCCTTTCGTAGAGTACTTAAACTTTAATACTACATTTAAAATAACGTATGATATTGCAGCTATTATTCTTGTAATCCTTGCTGTACTTTTCTTTTTGAAAGATAAGAAAGAGAATCATACTGCATAACAAAAGACCTTTCATTTACTTGAAAGGTCTTTTTCTCTATCTCATTTTGCCGCTACATACAGCTTCTCTATCTCATGCTCAATTTGTTTTACATCGATTCGCTCAAATAATGGCTGCACGCTATCAATTCTATTCGGCAACGTATTTTGCGGTTCCCAATTTCGGTTCACAATCGACAATGTGCTTCGAACTCTTTCACTTGAAAATGGTAAAAATGGTTCAAGGAGATTTGCAAAATTAGCAATAAGATAAATACAATTATAAATCGTTTCTTCACATGAAACTGGATTATCTTCTCTTTCTTTCCAAGGCTGCCTCTCATCAAAGTATTTATTTGCAAAACGTACGGCATCGAATATTGTTTCTAGCGCCACCTTAAATGTAGTTTGCTCAATCGCCTCTCCTACATTTTTATATAATCCTTCTACTTTATCCTTCAGTTCTACATTGATAGTTCCCTGCGGCACAATGCCATCATAATATTTTTCAATAAACTTTAATGTCCGGTTCACGAAGTTCCCGTATGCACCTAACAGTTCACTATTATGACTGTAAATGAATTCACGCCATGAAAAATCAGTATCACGATTTTCTGGTGCATTTACTGTTAAAAAGTAACGAATAGAATCTGGATTGTAACGTTCTAATATGTCAGGCACCCATACTGCCCAGTTTTTACTCGTAGATAACTTTCTTTTTTCAACTGTTAAATACTCATTCGAAACGATATGACGCGGGATTGCTTCCTCTCCTATTCCAAGTAAAACCGCTGGCCAAATGATGGAGTGAAATGGAATATTATCCTTGCCGTGTACATAATATGTTTGCGCATCGCTATTCCAAAACTCATGATCATCTTTTCCTGTTTCTTCAGCCCAATATTTACTCGCTGAATAATATCCTGCCACTGCTTCTATCCATACGTAAATTTTCTTATCTTCATACCCTTTCACTGGAATTGGTACCCCGATTGGTAAATCTCTTGATACAGCCCTATCTTGTAAGCCTTCCTTTACATATCTTTCCGTTAATTGAATTGCATTATCACGCCATGTTCCTTTTTCTTTTGCGATTTCTACAACTTTTTTAATTTGCTGCTGAAATGTATGCAATGCAAAATAAAAATGCTCTGTTTCCTCTACAGATGGTGTACTACCACATAACTTGCATGTCTTTTCTAACAAATCGAGTGGATCTAAAATAGCTGAACACGCATCGCATTGATCGCCTCTTGCTGCTTCATGGCAATGTGGACATATTCCTTCTACATAACGATCCGGTAAAAACTGCGTACACGTTTTACAGTACGCTTGTTCCACTGTTTTTTTATAAATATAGCCTTCTTCCAATAAACGTAAAAAAACTTTTTGAACAGTTTCATGATGATGCTCGCTATCGGTACGTGTATAGCAATCATACGTAAAACCGAGATCACGAAAACATCGCTGGAATTCTTCATGGTACTTATTAGCAATTTCTTTTGCTGTCACACCTTCTTGTTTTGCTCTAATTGCAATCGGTGTTCCATTACAATCACTGCCCGAAACATACAACACATTCTCACCTTTTGCCCGGTAATAACGTGCTAAAATATCTCCAGGTAACAAACTCGCAATATGACCAAGATGTAACGAGCCATTTGCATACGGCCAAGCGCCTCCAATAAAAATACTCATCTTACATTCCTCCTTTTAAATATAAAAAAGCCCCGCCCTTATCTTAAAAAAGATAAGGGCGGGGCTGTATAAACAGTCGCGGTACCACCTTATTTCGCCAATTACTCACATAATTAGCCTTAACAAGTACGGAGCTATATGCTCTTATACTGTGGTTTTGATAACGAGTACCAACTCTCGTCGCCGCCTACTATTATCATTTGATAAGTTCAGGACGAAGCTCAAAGGCCATTGTTCAAATGAATATTCTTGCTTCTTCTCAGCTACCGAAGCTCTCTGGAAAGAATGTGTTCATCCTACTTTTCCTTTTCAACGCTTTTACGTATAAAAAGTATTGTACGACTTAATCACAGAAAAATCAAACTTTTATTCAGAAAGAAAAGGAAATCCCATCCCCCTGCCGAATAACTATACGTTCACAAAAGGAGTGATAACATTGAACCAAAAACAACTAAGCACTATTAATGAAAAAAGCTGGAATACAGCTGCTTATGAAGCTTGGACGAATCGCCATGGGGCACCGGAGGATTATGCGAAAAAAATCATGGAAGACCCTATGCGCGAGGTAGATCACTATTTACCTTACATACAATCTCCGAAAGGAAAACATATTATTAATTTACTAGGATCAAAAGGGAATAAGGCCGTTGCTCTCGCCCTTTTAGGCTCTGACGTAACAGTTGTTGATATTTCAGCAAGTAATGCAAAATATGCAAATGAACTTGCTGCCGCCGCAGACGTCTCTATTCATTACATCGTTTCTGATGTACTAGATGTAAATCTCTCCAAATCATTTGATATCGTATTACTGGAGCTTGGTGTACTTCATTACTTTCTAGATTTAAAACCACTTTTCAAAAAAATTTCTCAACTACTAAAGCCAGGTGGAATACTTATCCTTCGCGATTACCATCCAATATACACAAAGCTATTAGGAGTAGACCACCCATCGTTTCGAGCAAGTGGAAATTATTTCGATGAAGAATTGATTGAAGATGATGTTGCTTATAGCATTCTTCTTACAGAAGCGCAGAAAGAATCGTTACCGAAAACAACCATCCGTCGCTGGACATTAGGAGAAATTATTACAACACTCGCCGAAGAACATTTTAAGATTGAAAAACTAATTGAAGAACAGGGACCTCATCAAAAGTGGGTCTTCCCTTCTACTGCCCCAGAAGGAATTGAAGAACAAATACCCGGTCTATATACAATAATTGCGCGAGCATGCAAAAAAGGATCCCTTCACGGATAGGATCCTTTTTGCATGCTCGCGCATATAAGTTGAGGTTGGAGATTACCATAATTCTGTAGAATAGGACACAAGATATTTCAACATTTCGTCTCTGACTTACGTCGTCAAAAAGGGGTATGACCAACATAACGAAGAGTAATGTTTTAGTTGATACTGATAATCGTTATCAACTAATTAGAAGTATACATGATGTTATTTCAAATTTCAATAGCATTTCTAATATTTATTTATGGATTTTATGATATACAAATGTATACATTTTAAGAACTTTTTCTAATACCAATCTGACTCCTTCCATTATCTGCTATAATTTTCATTGAACAGATTAATAACTTCATAATAATGTTTTTATTAATTCCGCTTCAAATATCTATAAATCATAATAAACAGTTTAAATGAGGGTAGGGGTAACGATGAAATATGTTAGTATTCGAAAAAAACTACTGTTCACACTCTTAAGCATTTCTTCTTTATTTAGCATTGCTCTTATTGTTATTCTTTCATTCGCCATGAATCAAGCAAGTGAAATCGAAACGTTAAAAAATGATGTATCGAAAAGAGCGACGATTTTAAAAGAACGTGGCGATTGGTTCCAGGCACAAGTTGCTGGTTTACAAGAATATTTGCTATCACATGATCAAAAAGGATTAGATAAGTTCAACCGAGAAGGGAAAAAATTAGCTGATACTAGAGAGAAAGTAACAAGTGACAAGAAGCTCCCAGAAGGAATGAAAGAAGCCATTTTAATGGGAGGAAAATGGCGTAGCGTCATAGATAATGAGGTACTACCTCTTGCGCATGAAGGAAAATGGGACGAAGCATCTAAAATTGCTTTAGCACAAACAGATTATGTAAATGATCTGTTAGGTCGTTTTAATAAATATACAAATGAAGAGAATGAGAAACGTGACGCATTAATTGCTGACGTCGAGTCTTCTTCATCACTTATTCAATATATTATTTTCTTCTCACTCATTACATGTACATTAACGTCTATTTTATTAGCATGGTGGTTCTCTGGTAAACTCGTTAAACCAATTCGACAAATTGATGAGAAGTTGAAAGAATTAGCTTCTCAAGATGGAGATTTAACGGCTAGATTACACGTAACGAGTAAAGATGAAATTGGTGACATTGCAAATTCCTTTAATCAAATGCTCACTAACTTACAGCATATAATAAAACAAGTTCAACAAACATCAACAAGTGTAAAAGAAGCTTCCGAAAATGTATTTATCGAAACAACCGCTTCTATGGAAAATACCGCAAGGACACAAGAAACTATGAATGCTCTTGAACACAATATTCGTTCACAAGTTTCTAGCATTGAAGAAAGTTCAACCTCAATGGATGACATGGCAACGAGTGTTCAGCGTATTGCTGAGGCCGCCTCTTCTGTTACTAGTTTAGCTGTCACAACCTCAGAAAAAGCAGATGATGGGAATAAAGTCATTGAGAAATCTATTACACAAATGCATACAATTAACGAAGCTGTTAACGCTACATCACAAGTAGTTGAGCGACTCATTACACATACAAATCATATCGATACTGCACTTCAATCTATTTCTAATATCGCCGAGCAAACAAATTTACTCGCTTTAAATGCTTCTATTGAAGCAGCTCGTGCTGGTGAACACGGCAAAGGATTCGCTGTTGTTGCTGATGAAGTTAGAAAACTTGCTGAACAATCTCAACTAGCCGCAACTGACATTAACCATTTACTGCATCAAATTCAAGCCGATACAAAAATAGCAAATGACATGATGACACAAGGTCAAGCAGAGGCTTCTGAAGGAATTACGGTTATTCGTACCGCTGGATCTTCATTCTCAGAAATTGTTAACCACATTAACAAAGTCTCTACGCAAATGCAAGAAATGTCTGCAACTGCTGAAGAGATGGCTGCAAGCTCTGAAGAAATGAACGCAGCTTTAAATAATATCGCTTCTATTTCAAACGAAGTTGCTGCAGAAACATCACAAACAGCACATTCGGCTGGTGATCAAGTAAACAAAATGAGTATCGTGGCTAACAAATCATCTGAAATGAAAACCATCGTACAAGAACTTGAAATTCTCGTTTCTCATTTCAAAACAAACGCTTAAAGTGAAAATGACACAAGCTCAAAGGTATAAGAAAGAAAGTTTTACAGTCTCTCTTTTTTCACTTTAAAATATCTCTTTCTATCTCTCATTCCGTCTGCTATAATTCCTAAAGGAAATAAGAAAGCTTTATTCCAACTGGAGTAAAGCTTTCTTTCAATTTTTTACATTTATTAATTCTAATACTAAGATTTCACAAAGGAGGCTTTTTATCATATGAATTTTGTAAGTATCAGAAAAAAACTTATGTTCATGATGGGAACGATTTGCGCTTTATTCGGTATCGCCTTAGCATTTATTTTATTTTTTGCTATTGACCAATCTCGTAAAGCTGAAACATTACAAAAAGAAATTTCTCCACTGGCAACAGAATTGAAAGAACGTGGAGATGCTTATCAAGTACAGCTCTCTGCTTTAAGAGGTTATTTACTACAACATGATCAAGTCGAATTAGACAAGTTTAATGAGATGAGTAAACGTCTTGAGGATTCAAAAGATAAACTTCTTTCTAATCCAAATCTTTCTTCGTCCGTAAAAAGCACAATGGAATTAGGGTCTACTTGGAGAAAGTTCGTTGAAGAAAAAGTATTCACTCTTGCAAAAGAACAAAAATGGGAAGAAGCTTTACAAGTAGCTTCTTCAGAAAACGGAACTGTCTATAAAGTAATTGGTGACTTCACAAATTATAGTAATGAACAAGCTACATTACGTGAACAATCTATTGAAAAAATTGACCAATCTGCACTCTTAATCGAATATGTTATTTTCTTATCACTTGTTATTTGTATTGTCGCTGCAATTATTCTTGCATGGTGGTTCTCTGGTAAACTTGTGAAACCAATTCAACAAATTGACACGAAACTAAAAGAGTTAGCTTCTCAAGAAGGTGACTTAACGGCACGTCTACAAGTAAATAGCAACGATGAAATCGGTGCTATCGCAGCATCATTTAATAAAATGTTAGAAAACCTACAACATATTATTAATCGTGTTCAAAAAACATCAGTGGAAGTACAAACCGCTTCTGAAAACATGCTAGAAAAAACGAATACATCACGTGAGGCGACAGTAAGAGTCCAAAGCTCAATGTCTAACTTAAACGCAAGTATTCAATCACAAGCTTCTAGTATGGAAGAAAGTTCAACTGCAATGGACGATATGGCAGTAAGTGTTCAACGTATTGCTGAATCTGCTTCATCTGTAGCGGAACTTGCTGTTGCCACATCTGAACATGCTAGCGATGGAAGTACCGTTATCCAAAAATCCGTTTCACAAATGACAACGATACACGAAGCTGTAAATGCTACGTCAGAAGTGGTTGAACGTCTAATCACTCATACGAAATATATCGATACCGCTGTACAATCTATTTCTAATATCGCTGAGCAAACAAACTTACTTGCTTTAAATGCTTCTATTGAGGCAGCTCGTGCTGGCGAGCAAGGAAAAGGATTTGCTGTCGTAGCTGACGAAGTTCGAAAGCTTGCTGAACAATCTAAAACAGCTGCAACAGACATTAATCAATTACTACATCAAATTCAAAATGATACAGAAACTGCTAGCTCTATGATGTCTCAAGGCCGTTCTGAAGCATTTGAAGGCATTCATGTTATTCGTGAAGCTGGTACTTCTTTCACAACAATTGTAGAACAAGTAAATAAAGTATCTACTCAAATGCAAGACATATCAGCAACTGCTGAAGAGATGGCTGCAAGTGCTGAAGAAATGAATGCTTCACTTAATAACATCGCTTCTATCTCGACTGAAGTATCCAGCGAAACCGCCGCAACGGCACAATCTGCTGAACAGAAAGTTATCGTTATGAATGAAATGACAGTAACTGCTGGAAAAATGAAACAAACAGTTGAAGAGTTAGATCAACTCGTATCTCATTTTAAAACAGAATAGATTTTCAAAAAATATCCCTCTTTCAAAGAGGGATATTTTTTTTGAGCTCATTTCCTGCACATTATGCTCATTTCCGTTATAATGAGAATCGATATCATTAAAATATAGGAGGGGCTGCTTATGTCACAAGAAGCATTTGAAAATAAATTATTGGATAATTTAGAAGCTGTTATTGACCCTGAACTAGGTGTTGATATCGTTAATCTTGGATTAGTGTATGATGTTACAGCAGATGAAAATAATAATGCTGTCATTACGATGACTATGACTTCTATCGGTTGTCCAATGGCTGGGCAAATCGTATCAGACGTTAAAAAAGTATTATCAACAAACGTACCTGAAGTTAATGAAATAGAAGTAAATGTCGTTTGGAATCCACCGTGGTCGAAAGAACGTATGTCACGTATGGCGAAAATCGCATTAGGTATTCGCGACTAGCGGAATAAAGTGAAACTTTATTCCGTGGGGGTTTTGTTCATTCCCCACTGATTATCAGCCCTCACCAATCAGGCTTTTACGGGCAGCAGGGCCCCCACCTAACTTCTTTGCTTCCGATGAATTTTGAGGTGGGGGTCTTACTGCCCTGCAAATAGCGGGATAAAGAAAAAAACCTGACATTCTTGAAGTGAACCCGAATAGTGGTACATGAAAAAAACACCTCCTGAATTCGCATACTAAGTATGCAAATTCATTGGAGGTGTTTTTCGTTTGAAGACAAG
>NZ_LMJQ01000004.1:102390-322535 GCF_001429475.1 Bacillus sp. Root131 | reverse complement strand
CCGTTGGTTCTCCAAATTGTTTCGTCAACCTTTTTATAAAGGCATATGCTGCTTGATGATCTCGTGTTTTTCGAAGTTGAAAATCAAGTGTATATCCATCACTATCAATCGCACGATACAGATAAGACCACTCCCCTTTCACTTTGATGTACGTCTCATCTACATGGCCTCACCATACATGCCCATCAACTTAAGAATTTTCACTACCCCCAAGTACCAAAAAACGTTATTCTTTCTTACATAATATAAATGAGAAAGGGTGACGTTTTTTTATGAATCTCTCGATTCAAGAGGAGTTACAACCATTTGTAGAAGAATTACAGCGCTATATCACACCTGAATTTTTGGAAGAACTGGCAAGAGAGATGAAGTTTGTAAAGAGAAAACGCAAATTTTCGGGATCAGATTTAGCTACCATTTGTATTTGGATTAGCCAAAGAGTGGCCAGTGATCCTTTAGTACGATTATGTAGTAGGCTTCACGCAGTTACAGGTACTGTACTTAGCCCGGAGGGCTTAAATAAACGATTTAATGAAAAATCAGTGTTATTTTTAAAACATGTCTTTTCTTTGTTGTTACAACAAAAAATCTGTGAGCAAACTTACATTTCTAATCAACTTCTTTCCCATTTTAAACGCATTCGTATCATGGATGCCACCATGTTTCAGGTACCTCATACTTTGGAACATATATATCCTGGTTCAGGTGGTTGTGCGCAAACAGCTGGAATCAAAATTCAATTAGAATATGATTTACATAGTGGCCAATTTTTCAATTTTCAAGTGGGCCCTGGAAAAAATAATGATAAAACATTTGGAACAGAATGTTTAGATACGTTACGACCAGGCGATTTATGTATTCGTGATTTAGGGTATTTCTCATTAGAAGATTTAGATCAAATGGATCAACGGGGGACATATTATATTTCGAGGTTAAAGTTAAATACGAACGTATATGTAAAAAATCCAAGTCCGGAATATTTTAAAAATGGTGCCATTAAAAAACAATCAGAATACATACAAATCAATGTCATACAAATTTTGAATCAACTCCAACCAGGTGAAACAATAGAATACCAGCAAGCTTATATTGGAGATAAACAGCAGTTATTTTCACGTCTCGTTTTTCATCGTTTAACAGCAGCACAATTACAAAAACGCCTGAAAAAAATTGCAGAAAAAGAAAAGTCGAAACACAGAACCTATTCAGAGAAAAGTAAATTAGTAGCAGGATTAAATGTGTATGTGACAAATGCACCTTGGGAATGGGTTCCGATGGAACAAGTACATGAATTGTATACATTACGCTGGCAGATAGAAATTGTTTTTAAAACGTGGAAATCATTATTTGATATAGATCATTGTCGCACTGTCAAACAAGAAAGAATAGAGTGCCATTTATACGGGAAACTGATCGCTATTTTCTTATGTTCTTCTACTATGTTTAAAATGCGTCAACTTTTATTACAGAAGAAGAAAAAAGAATTAAGTGAATATAAAGCAATTGGAATGATTCAGGACCATCTATTTCTCCTCTATCAATCCATACAAAACACCCAAGAGATAACAAAGCTTCTAACCCGCCTGTTCCACCTTCTACAACAAAACGGACGGAAATCTCATCGATACGAGAAGAAAACAGTCTTTGATATCATGGGTGTTATCTATGAGTATAGTGGATGCAGCAAGCAAAAGAAAGCTGCATAAGAAAAAAATGAAACCCGTTAGGGTTTATTTTGCGTGCTTATTTTTAATAAATCCCTCCATTTGGGGAGATTTTAGTTCAAATGAACAATATTTGGTTTTGTATCCATCCTTAAGTTGATGGGCATGGGNTTGCGTGCTTATTTTTAATAAATCCCTCCATTTGGGGAGATTTTAGTTCAAATGAACAATATTTGGTTTTGTATCCATCCTTAAGTTGATGGGCATGGGGTCACCATAC
Source organism: Bacillus sp. Root131 (assembly GCF_001429475.1). Classification (NCBI taxonomy): domain Bacteria; kingdom Bacillati; phylum Bacillota; class Bacilli; order Caryophanales; family Bacillaceae; genus Bacillus; species Bacillus sp. Root131. The sequence continues at coordinate 320,591 of NZ_LMJQ01000004.1, read as the reverse complement.
CAAAAAAAGAAAATTGTACGTTTAGACACATTTTGGGCACAATTTAAGGGGCTTACTGTACGTTTAGACTATTTTTCTGTGAAATAGGAGTTAATTTAGTGCTTGGAATTTGATATTTCTTTAAATGTTACCCCTTTGTTACATTGCTTGTTTATTTGTTTATTAATTGGTAGTTTCTGTCTTATTCCCCTTTTTCGGGGGGATGGGCAAAGTTACCCTTATACGATAAAAGAGGGAGTTTGATGGAAAATCAATAACAAGTAATTTTTTTATTGTTATTGATTTTCCATTCCCTATTGCAGAATCCTTATGATAAGGATTCTTTTTTCGTATCAAAGATCCACAAATAAAAATAGATAAGATTGGCGTTATCTCCTAAAGTTACATAATAATTTATATTCGTATCTCCTTATTTTAGTTTTGTAAGTGGCTCCAAAAAGAAGGAATCGTTGCCGTACCTCATTTAAAAAGAACTTATTTTGGTAAATAAATCCTTTTAAAATATTGTCTTGATTTCTCGTGATTACAAGTGTAATATCATTATCAGGATTACAATTGTAATCACGAGAAGGGAGGTCAATATGAATAGTTTACCTAAGATATCAGAAGCAGAATTAGAGGTCATGAAAGTTCTTTGGGATACAGCATCCCCACTTACTGCAAATGAAGTAATCCAAGCTCTTGAGAAGACAAATGATTGGAGTCCTAAAACTGTTCGAACATTGCTCAACAGATTAGTACGCAAAAAAGCCATTTCTTCTCATCAAGAAAAAGGAAAAATGTATACATACATTCCTTTAATTTCTCAAGATAAGTATTTACAAGTAGAAACACAGTCTTTTCTAAAACGTTTTTACGGCGCAGCATTAAAACCATTACTTGTAAATTTTATAAAAGAAGAAAAGTTTTCTTCAGAAGATATTGATGAATTGAAACAACTTTTAAATGATAAAGTCGAATCAAATCACAGAAAGGATAGATAATTATGTTTCATCCGTTATGGAATAGTTACCTTTCTTCTATCTTTGATTGGGTAATAGAAACTTCTATCCTTGCGAGCGTGTTAGTTGGTTTTATTTTATGCATAAAAATTGTATTAAAAAATTGGCTAACTCCTCGATGGAAATACGCATTATGGCTTATCCTTATTGTAAGACTTATACTACCTTGGCTTCCTGAAAGTTCTTTTAGCATATATTCAATACTTTCAAAAGGTTATGAGTCTTCCCAGTTCTTTATTCAGGAAAATACAAGCATTTGGCATGTAAAAGAAAACATACATGAACCAAAAACATCAATTTCAACTCAAAAAATAACTAAGGAAGTTCCTACGGGAGGCAAAAACAACAACTGGAACCTATCCGTATATAATATCCTGTTGTTGTTTTGGATTCTAGGAGTCTTGGTATCTGTATTTTTCATGATACTGATAAATAGACGGTTATACATTTATGTAGGCAAACAACCAGCTATAACAGAGAAAAGAGTTTTGGACATTTTTGAAAAATGTAAAAAAGATATGTTAATAAAGAAGGACATCTCTTTATCTCTTTCTGGAAAGATTTCAAGTCCTACACTTTTTGGGATTAGAAACCCTAGAATTTTACTTGATGAAAACCACGTGAAATACTTAAATGATAACCAACTAAGATATATTTTTTATCATGAATTATCTCATTTTAAGAGAAAAGATATAATTATTAATTTACTTATGCATTGCTTACTTATTTTAAATTGGTTCAATCCTATTCTTTGGTATGCATATTATGCAATGCGTGAAGACCAAGAAATAGCATGTGATAATTTGGCTCTCACTTTTATTAATCCTGAAGAAAAAATTGCATATGGACAAACCATTATTACACTATTAGAACAATATTCTACTTATTATCGAACACCTACATTAGCTAATTTCAGTAGAAATAAAGCAATATTGAAAAGGAGAATTATAATGATTAAAAAATTTAATAAAAACTCGTACCGTTGGTCTGCAGTAGGATTGGCTACTATTTTAGGATTATCTACATTATCTTTAGTGAATATAAACGCTGAAGAAACTTCTTATAAGAAAAACATAGTAGAACAGCCTAAAAAAGAAGTAGAACAACCTAAAGAAATATAAAATTACAGATAAAATGAAAATGTTATGAATTAAAAACTTAATGGGGCCACTATACATGCCCATCACCTTAAAAATATTAACTCTCCCCAAAAGTAAAAAAAAGATGATGTATTTTCATATAGGTGATTATTTGTGGAGGTTAAACCCAAAAAACAAATTTCAATAATCTAAAAGAATTACGAGACAAAAATTATATAAATAAGCTATAAAATCAATAACCGGTTAATTTGTATCTAAAATGTGTCTAAACGTACAATTTTCTTTTTTTGATATGCTGAGGCCATCCCGGTGGACAATATTTTTCTAGCAATCTATCAATTCTGATGAAATTGATAGATTGCCGGAAAGTGGAAAATGATTATCCGCATATTCCGAAGCAGATGTAACAGAGTATTCTTCCATAATTAAGTGTAAAACCAAAATACGTTGTTTTAAAAAGTTATTTGTTAGAATTGGTTATAAGTAATAAAACAGAAAAGAGGATTACATGTTAGATAATTTAAAGAGAAGCGAGAATTTTTTTTTTTATTATGTCTTATTTTTTTAGTGCTTTTAACCGCTTGTGGTAATACAGATGTTAAGACATCTAAAGCTTCATTACCACCAGCTCAATCAAATACAGATAAATCATTAAAAGCACCAAATTGGGTAGATAAAAGTCCTATTCAACAGTCTCCTAATTTTATTGAAGATAAAAAAGTAAAATCGGTTGTGAATTTAATAGCAACGGGTGATAATTTATATCATGACGCAGTAATTAAAGATGGCAAACAAAAAGACGGTTCATATGATTATCACTATATTTATGAAAATATAAAAAAAGCTGTTCAATCAAGTGATCTTGCTATAGTGAATCAGGAGACTCCAATTGCAGGGAATAATCTAAAAGTACAGGGATATCCGACTTTCAATACACCTGAAGAAGTAGGCCAATCTTTAGTGGACACTGGATTCAATATAGTGACTCAAGCGACAAATCACGCTATGGATATGGGGATTAAAGGTGTTGCGAATACAAGAGAATACTGGAAGAAATATCCGGATGTTATCTCATTAGGCATTAATGAGAGTCAAAACGAGCGTAATGAAATAAAAATGATTACAAAAAATGGTATTCGCTTTGCGTTACTCAATTATACATATGGTACGAATGGAATTAAAATTCCAGCTGATAAGTCTTGGGCTTTAAATTTAATTGATAAAAAAGCGATACAAAATGATGTGGAAAAGGCAAAGAGTAGCTCTGATATGGTGATTGTTATGGTGCATTGGGGAGTAGAATATACCTTTACACCTGCAAATCAACAAAAAGAAGTTGCTCAATATTTAACAGATTTAGGTGTAGATGTAGTAATTGGAAATCATCCACATGTAATTCAACCAATTGAGTGGAAACAAAACAAAGATGGACATCAAACGCTAATCTATTATTCTCTTGGAAATCTTATTTCTGCTCAAGAGAAATTAGAAACATTGGTTGGAGGACTATCCTATATACAATTTGTCAAATATGAAGATGAAACTTTTGGTATACGACAAGCTGCAGTCGTACCGACAGTAACCGACTATGCTGATGGTAAGAAACATTTTAAAATTCAATTTTTAAAAGATTATTCGGATGAAAATTCTAAAAATCATGGAATTAAAGAATTTGTTGGCCCCGTTTCTTTGAAGAATTTCAAGGATATTCCTAGAGATGTGTTGGGAAATTGGTATAAAGACTAATAAACAAGAAGGGAGTAAGATATAATTAAAAAAATCATAATTATAGCATTGGTATTGGCATTGGGATGGAGTTTTGCTGCTTGTAGTGGAAAACAAATATCTCAGGAAACTACTAATAATAACAATAAAAATAAAATTGAGATAAATGCGAATAAAAACGATGTTTTACCTATCACTGATCTTAATGATTGGAGAATTCTTCTTGTAAATAGAGAGCATATGTTACCAAAGGAACTAGGGATTGAATTAACAAGTATCAACCAAAATGCTAAGCCCAATATGAAAATAGATAGCAGAATTTCAACTTCCTATCAGGATATGGTAACAGCTGCAAAAAAAGAGGGGATCAACCTTTATTTAAGATCAGGTTATCGAGCTATAAAATTACAACAAACTTATTATGATGCCTCAATTAAAAGCTATAAATCTCAGGGTTTGTCGGATAAAGAGGCTAGTGCTAAGGCATTGGAATATCTTCAGTATCCTGGTGCAAGTGAACATCACACTGGATTAGCGTTAGACATTATTTCAGTTGAATGGCAGAATACTGTAGAAGATTTAAATGCAAACTTTGATACTACCGATGCATTCAAATGGCTAGATAAGAATGCTGCAGAGTATGGGTTTATTCTCCGCTATCCAAAAGATAAAGAGAATATTACAGGCATTAAGTATGAGCCATGGCACTATCGTTATGTAGGAAAAGAAATTGCTATTTATCTAAAAGAAAAGGGGTTAACTTTAGAAGAGTATTGTCAAAAAATTAAGCCTAACAAGTAAAAATACAATTTGCTTCTATTCTTTCCTGTGAGTAATTGTAACTATTCACAGGAAAGACGGTTAAATAGAAAAGCTATCCTAATTTATAAACTAAGATAGCTTTTTTGTTTTTGGGGAACAATAGATATCTTAACTTGATAGCGATGGGGTACCACCCACATTTTTACGAAAATATACGCTAAGCAAATTTCAACAAAAAAGAAGCCGATTTTTCTACTCTAAGAAGCTTTCGGCCCTAATTCGTTATAAGTTAGTTGCTACTTTGTTTTCTTCATACTCTTTCACTATTTTATAAAAAGTATTTTTCTTCAGTTCTAATAGCACCATAAACTTAACTCCTGTTATTTCTCTGTTTTTCCACTTTGGGTAAGTTTCTTCTATTATAAATAGTTGCTTTTTGCTTAATGTCGAAAGGTTAAGTTGAGGACGTCCTAAGTGCTTTCCTTGAGATTTAGCTACAGCAAGCCCTTCCGCTTGTCGCTGATGAATTGTTAACCCCTTTTTCATGTCGGAATAATCTTTACATTGTTCAGGAAGGAAAAATAAATATGTTCTAAATTATGACTCTGCTGTTCTAGATAATGTTTTAAAGATACGTCAGGTAAATAATTTTCCATGCGATAGTATTTAAAATTAAAAAGATGGTGGGGTTACTCCAAATATAACAGTGACTTTGTGTAAAGAAGTGTTTTCCCATTTATGTTTTGCATATGGGGGTATTTTAACACTATCACCTTGATTAAGAAGTAAAACCTCATCATTTACATATAGTTTTACTTGTCCTTCCATAATAAATGCTATTTCTTCCCCTTTATGTGCCACAGGCTCCATAGATGAAGCGGTTTGAGGTAGCAGATTCATTAAAGCCAATTCCAGTGATCCATCTAAATTAGGAGATAATAACTCATACGAAACATTACCGCTTTCAGGGAAAGTCATTTTTTTTCTTTGATTCGCTCTTACAACTAATTCTTCTGTATTGGTATCTTCCAAGAAAAAATTAAATAAAGGAATATTTAATGCTACAGAAATTAACTTTAGTGTTTGTAAGGATGGATTCGTAATCCCTTTCTCAATCTGACTTAACATGGAAGGTGTTATATCAGCTAATTCAGCTAAACGTTTACTAGTTAATCCTGCATCTTTTCTAAATGCCATAATCTTTTGACCAACATTAATATTGTTCATATACATAATCCCCTTTAAATTAGTAAAAATAATTAAATTAAAATTAATTTTATTTACTTATACTTAAAAAATTGTTAATATATACTTAATTATAATTAATTATAATTAATTTTCAAACGTTTATGTCGTTGTAAGAATATTAAATACGACGAAAATAATTGAAATAGGTCAATTATATTTTGAAGGGGGATTATGAATAAGTGAAATTTCTATAGAAACAAAAGAGAAGTTGAAAAAGAGATTTCCATTGATTCAAAAATTAATTGAAACTGCGGAATTTATTTTGTTTAATCTAAATAAAACGATTTGCTCCATAATAATGCAAAAGTTTTTTCTGAAACACAAGAGGCGGAGTATATGAGGTATTAAAACACGCCAAAGATTTAGCTTTGAAAGATTATTTATTAACTAAACAAGATGATTATTCCGTATTAGATAGTGACATGTTTAGAACATTCTTTTCAAATTATTCAATTGCAGTAGGTTCGACCGGAAATTTAGGGTTAAGCATTGGAATTATGACTGTAAAGTTAGGATTCAATGTAACTGTCCATATGTCAACTGATGCGAAAACGTGGAAAAAGAATCTACTTAGAAGTAAAGGGATTACTGTTATTGAATATACAACAGACTATAGTAAAGCGGTAGAAAAAAAGAATATAAGCTAATAATGTATTCTTAAGTTTTTAAAGGATGTGAAATGAACATGAAACCAGTTTTAAAAAATATAATTATTTCCCTTGTTTTTTCAATAGTAGGGGTGTGTTGGTCGCTGTTTGTCTTCTTTATGCTAGATGCAGACTGGTTATTGACTTGGATAGGTGTATTAATGGCCTATATATCGTTGTACATTGTGATAGGTCTATATAGCAGAAAAACGTACGACTCAAAATTCGCTAAAGTGCTTGTAAAAACAATAATTACAACCTTTAGTTTTGGGGCATTAGGAATCATGGTATTGGTTTATAATGCTATTTTTATATTTAATACCCATAATATTATTAGTGATTTTAGTATTGGTAAATTGTAAAAATCATAATTTCCCTGGGATATATAGTATACTTATACTTGCAAATATACTTCTTACGTTATGGCCGTTATTATGGCCGTTATTTATTACTTTTGTGGGAGCTGGTATGAATGCAAGTGCAGGATGGTAGCAGCTCCACAGATTATAAAAGGGTTAAAAGAAAAAGGTTATGAACTTGAAGCTTATAACCAGAATAATCATTTTCCAATAAACTTCTGGCTTGATAACCGAATATAAAAAATTATGTATTAGTTAAATGAATGGAATAAGAAATTAATGCAGGGTTTAAATATTTGTAAGAGCGTTTTTAGCTAAATATATAACAACACGCTCTTTTAACCGGCTATTTTTTATTATTTAAATTTAAAGAAATATAATTGATTAAATGAAAAAGAGGGTTTTACTCTCTTTTTTTGCATTTCGGCAAAAACTAATTAAATGTGAAGTGAAAATTCATTTGGAATTTATATTAGTAACGAAAGATATTCATGAAGTATCTACTTTCATGTCTTTCTACATCAGTGAATTCTTTTAAACCAACGAGAGTGGGAATTACTCCCACAGTTCATCGCTCCATATTTGATAAAAGCCGCCACCAACCGTTTCAAGCACATCATCATCTTGTTGCGGGAATACTCCATACCAATATGCAGTTTTGATAACTTCACCATCTAAAGTTTCGATTGTAATTTTTTCTTACTTGTAGGCAATACCTTCTTCAAAAGGTACCCCTTTTAGAGCATATTTAATATTTGTAAATCGAAAATGAATTTTACAAAACATACAAAATGTTAAACTCAAAAAAACCAGCGATATTATACTCATGTACTGATATCACTAGTTTTTTATATGGATATTTGATGGTCAATTTTACAAATTATAAAAAATTACAAGCTCAGTTTTACATTTTCATAACAATATTTTTGTAATATTATCTTTCTTTTCCCTCTGTTTGATTGGCTTGGAACTCCATTTTTAGCGCAATACTATCCCCTTGGAAAACGTTTTGATCTGTTCCGTTGTCCTCAAATATAAACTTTATCCAAAACCAATCCATTTTCCCAGGTTTTAATCCCCCTGTTTCAGTCCACTTAGAATGAAATACTTTTTTGGAGACAATCTCTGAACTTTGTGATTTTAGTTCTGCAAGGGTTGTCTCGTATGCAGGGCTTTTTGCAGGATCCCAATCCCAAAGAAATTGTACTTTAATATGTTTACCGAAATCTTCTGTAGTATTATTTTGTTTTAAGTCGTTTACAGTATAGTCTATTTTCATCATTAAATCTTTAATATCTAATGTACCACTATTTTTTAAATTGAATTTCTTTAATATTTTGTCCCCAGGTTTTAAATTTTCTAAGTTAAGTGAAGTAGTTGGTTGCATAGCTAAATCCAATGTACCTGCAGCAAATGAATTATTTGTTACAACTTGATCGCTAAAATATGCATATGTTCCCCCACCAATTAAAGATAAACCCAGAGCGGCTGAAACCACTCCAACACCTAATTTCTTTTTCAATGACATTTTTTGTTCCTCCCATATCATTTTTATAATCTTTCTCCCTAATCAACCGAAAAGGTCCCCTTAATTCAGATATACCATGAATTGTTAAAAAATCATATTAAAAGAATAAAATCCCTTATTGAGAAAATTATGTTATTTCTATCTTCTATAAATGAAACGTCCCAAAAATAGGAAAGTTGAATTTGTAATTACCGAAAATTCTGCCAAAAACAAATTAATATTAACTCGCTTTTATGATTAGAATTATTTATTTCTTCAGGAGTATTCTAACGCTTCAAAAGATACACAATTCGTGTATAGATAGAGTTTACTTGAACCATGTGAGATATAAAGTCTTGCCAGCCTACATGTACATGGTCATAGTGTCCTGTTTTATCTGAACTGTGTGGGATATAAACTTATGTAACAGGACATCAATGTAGATTTGTTTCCTGTTTTGTCTAAACGTAGTGGGATTTAAAGTATTGTTACAGCGATATAACTTATGTTAACAAGGGATTTTATCTGAACTATGCGGGATATAAAACGGGGAATAAATCCTAAAGACATCAAAAAAGGAAGTATTATTTGAACTTTGCAGGATATAATTGCAAAAGTTCATAATGAAACCATAGAAATAAAGTCCTAATTAAAAGGGGCTCTATTTCTATGGTTGATACATTCAAATGTTTTATCTATCATTAGATCTATTTCACATTCGAGTTCTTTAGTGTTTATATTTCAAAAAATCATTTTTATTGCAAGAACTTTTCCATCGTTCTCTCTCTTAGATTCCCATACTTTGCGAAGGAGCTTAATTTCCCATGACTTTTTTGAAACATCTTCGTATGACCACATTGCAATTCTAGAATTTGAATGTTCACTTTCCACATCTAGAGCCACCTTTGGAAGAAATAAGTTAGGTGCAATTCCAATAGATGCGGTTATACCCGTTATATCATATATCTCTTTTTGAATTATTTTAGGAATTACAATTGGATCATGTCCGAAAAGATGCGCTGTTTGTTGTATGTCTAGAAAGCACACATCTATTGAGTAAACGTGTAAATCTTCAATTGCTACATATTTTGTATAAATTTCCGTAATTTAATTGAAATTTCAACGAACCTTCTCATTGTAGCATTCACAATTGCAACTAGATAGAAAATTAATCAAATAAAAAAAGTACCTATGGAATAAAATGTACCCTATAGAATAGACACTTGAAAAAAGTCTATTCTATAGGGTATTTCTTGTATAATAAAAGGAAAATCGGGATCGGAGAATGTTAAAAATGACAAAAAAGCTATTTACAGAAAGAGAAATTCAAATTCTATCAAATAACCTATACGTAAAATCTGTAAGTCAGAAAGGTATCACTTATACAGAGGAATTTAAGCATATTTTTATTGAGGAAAATGAAAAAGGAAAGCTACCTCGAAATATTTTTGAAGAATGTGGTTTTGATATAGATATGATTGGAATGAAACGGGTTATGTCATCGGGAAGTAGATGGCGTGCTGCTTATAGAAAAAATGGTGTTTTGGGTTTAAGGGATACACGTATCGAAAACGCTGGAAGAACTCTTGAGAGAGAGCTTACGTTAGAAGAAAAGTATGCCCGTTTAGAAGCCGAACGAAACTTACTAAAGGCGGAAAATGAATTGCTAAAAAAAATCAAACTTATGGAAGGGAGGGTGAAAAGGAAATAACACTACCACCTAGTCAGAAATTCATCTTGATTCGTTCTGTCATCATGAAATACAACTTAAGGAATATGGTCAGTTATTTGTGTAAAGTAGCTGGTGTATCCCGTTCGGGATACTATAATTACTTTTCAATTTCAGCTCAAGAACAACGGAAACAAAAGAATGATCGAGATGAAATATTGAAGAAAACCATATTAAAAGCACTTCGATTTAGAAATAGAAAGAAGGGGGCTCGTCAGATAAAGATGACATTGGCGGGTCAGTTTCAAGTTGTCTACAATTCAAAGCGTATCCGTAGAATCATGAAAAAATATGAGATTGTCTGTCCGATTCGGAAAGCAAATCCTTATAAAAGAATGCTGAAAGCTTCAAAAGAACATCGAGTAGTGCCGAATCAATTAAATCGAGAATTTAAACAAAATATCCCAGGAAAAACGCTTCTTACAGATATCACTTATTTAATTTACGGTAAGAATAAAAGAGCTTATTTATCTACAATTTTAGATGGCTCAACCAATGAAATTTTAGCTTACCATGTTTCAGAACAGATGACATTAGACCTCGTAACAACAACTCTTCATAAACTACAACGGAATAAGAGGATTCCATTGACTGAAGGCGCATATATTCATTCAGATCAAGGAGCCCACTACACAAGCCCTACCTACCAAAAATTAGTCAAAAAGCTAAAGCTCGGACAATCTATGTCAAGAAGAGGGAACTGTTGGGATAACGCTCCACAAGAATCATTTTTTGGTCATCTGAAAGATGAAGCACATATAAAACCTTGCGAGTCTTTTACTGAGTTGAAACAAGAGATTAAGAAATATATGAAGTACTATAATCACTATAGATATCAATGGAACTTAAAAAAGATGACTCCTGTTGGATACAGAAATCATCTTCTTGATGTTGCCTAACTTTTTTCAAAATGTCCTTTACAAAGGGTACAGATTAGAAATAGGTGCTTTTTTTATTGTATATAAATTACACATTAATTTATATTTGAAACAATATAAAAAGAACCTGCAAACCCGCAGATTCTCCTGATAATGATTTATATAAGTAAGACCTGAAAATATAATACAATAATTTGAAAATGGGTTTAAGTAAATAAAAAGGACCCACTGGAGTTTGGGTCCTTTCAGAAGTGATGATGTTTTCTCGGTTTAGGAACTGAGAAAATACAAAAATATAATACATCGAGATTTAGAGGATTTCAAGACCTAAATTAAAAATTACCGTGGGGTGGATGAACATGGATAGTGGCTATCGTGGAGCGGTTGGAGGTGTTGGTAGATAACACTGAAAGACCAATAAGTTTAAATATGAAAGCTCATGTAATCAAAAAAGGTACACGCATCGCTCAAGGCGTCATAGCGTCAGTAGTAACAGCTCATTTTGTTGAGGTGGACGAGCTATTGGTTAGTGAACGAGGTGTTGGCGGATTTGAATCTACGGGAACGAAGTAAGACAAAATTTGAATTTTATTAAAAAGAAGGAACAGAGGAATTTGTAAATGAGTTTGAAAGGTCCATAAAAAAAGAATTCAGTAAAACTCTGTATTCTTCTACACGTATTTTTATTTGTTAATCCATTTAGAAATAATAGGATAATGAAAGTCTTTTTCCTGTAGCACATATAAAATTCCTTTTATAGGTCCGAAAATTAACAAAAGAAACAGTATTAGATATAAAGGAGGTATACCGAAAATAATCAAAGCGTTATTTGGCGTTAAGTCTAAATTAGACAAAGATAACATTAAGATTCTTATTATGAATAGATTCCAAATCATTGTAATTACCCAAATGAATAGTTGGTAAAAAACAGCTTCAAGGATATTTTTTCGAATGTCTTGTGATTTGCATATGAAATAAAAAATCAATGGTATATAAAAAATTGTGACGCTAAAGAAAATAAGAAGACAAAAAGATAATAGGGTAAGAAAATGCATAATTAATTTTATGTTCTTTTCTTGAGTTAGGATTATTAAGGTCCTCCTATATGTATGAGATTTGTTGTGCTTATTAATATATATGCTATAGATAACTATAACATAAAAATTAATTGTAATAGAATACCGCATCGAAAAGAACACGTATTAAATTAAACAAAAGCGTTATTTGAAACTGTTCATGAAAAAAGAGCACTACCGAAAGTGCTCTTAGAAAATACATTTTATATTCTGTTTTGAGCTACGATTTTAATGTTCTCTGGTGGAATGATATCTCGAATTTTTTCTTTTAAATCTACTTGGACCATTTCTTCAAGATGTTCAAGTGAAACTTCAAAGTTTATGCATTCCGCAGTTGCGATGCTTAATAAAGAATAATTTTCATTCTTTTTAACAACAAGATATTTCGATTGATCTGTTATTACTATACACCCTTGTTGAATGCCTAATTTACGATTGTCTTCAAAAGTCATAAATGTTTCTCCTTTTATATGTATTGCCGATAAATAGTTTACTACATAAATATATTGGTTCATATTGAGAAACCTTACATTAGTATTACAAGTTTATAAGGTTTCTGAATATCTTGTGGCCTAGTAACAGGGAGAGTGTAAAAAGGTTTAATTGAATATTTAACAAAATCCTTATTTGAAAACAAGAGGCCCTAGAGTTAGGGCTCTAGGGCTTCTTATTTTGGTATTCTCACATGGTTTTTCAAAAAGAATAGAACATATTGAAGATACCATGTGAATGTTTCATAAATGTATCAAAAAAGTGAACAAAATTGCTATTGCAGAAGAATCAGAAATGAAGTTTCTAATACGTAAGTACGTGAAAGATATTATTTCTAGTGGATAAAATGGGCATGGGACACCTAATCATTATTTTATCGGGGGAAAAGAATATGTTACGAACTTGGTTGAATGAAAAAATGAAAATTTTACTTTAAGCGAAGTTAATGAAATATATTTTTGGGGTTATATCAATGATTGTTATCTTGATGGACAATTTAACTTTATAAAAGTCATAGAAGAAAACACAACTATGAGGAATAGTAAGCTTTGAACTACCCCCACTTTTACTTTGTTTAGAAGTGAGGGATTCCTAAGTAAAGAGTTCTATCGAACTCTAATTGATTAGGCTAACCCCGCAGTCCTTGCGGTTAGAAGCCTTATCGCTTCATAGGGATTCCTAAGTAAAGAGTTCTATCGAACTCTAATTGATTAGGCTAACCCCGCAGTCCTTGCGGTTAGAAGCCTTATCGCTTCATTCTTTAGATTGATGCTTGCGTTAATATCCCTATCATGGTGTGTACGACAAGAAGGACAGTCCCATTCACGTAGGTTTAGATTTTTAACGTCTTTATTTTGATATCCACAGCAAGAACATAATTGGCTGGAAGCAAATGTTTTCGATACGACAATGACTTGTTTGCCATACCATTTTGCTTTGTATTCTAACATGGATCGAAATTGCAACCAAGATACCTCACTAATTGCTTTTGCTAACTTATAATTCTTTAACATATTCGATACTTGCAAATCCTCTATACCGATAACATCGTGGTTTTTGATGATTTCAGTTGAAATTTTGTCCAAGTAATCTTTTCTAGTATTTGATATGTATTCATGAATTCTAGCTACCTTTACTCGTTGTTTATTCCAGCGAGAAGATCCTTTCATTCTTCTAGAAAGAACACGCTGTGCCTTCGCCAACTTATCTTCTAATGATCGGAAAAATTTCGGATTTTCATAGTGTGTTCCATCTGACAAAATAGCGAAATCTTTTAGTCCTACATCTATTCCAATGTAAGAATGTGTTTTCGGAAGTTTTTGTACTTCTGTTTCAACTAATAGTGACACAAAATATCTACCAGAAGGGTTCTGTCTAACTGTAGCATTTACAATACGCCCCTCTACTTCGTGACTTTTGGCAAATCGAACAAGGCCTAGTTTCGGCAACTTTATTTTGTTCCCTACAACGGCAATATTTTCATTTGTTTGTTTTGTGGTATAAGATTGTACGTTGTTCTTCTTAGATTTAAAGCGCGTATAAGCATCCGCAAGGTTGCGAACAGACGACTGAATCGCAATACTATCCACTTCTTTTAGCCAAACAAGCTCTTTCTTCATGGCAGGTAGTTTGGCAGAGCATATACCATAGGTCAAGCCTTTTCCTGTCTCTTTGTATGCGTGATTCCATAAGGATAGGAAATGATTGAATACAAAGCGAGAACACCCAATCGTTTTGTTGATTAGAATTGCTTGTGCTTGATTTGGATAGATACGAAACTTATAGGCTTTATTCATCATTATTTGATTCACCTCCATTTCGGTATATGACTATTATACACCAAACGTATATTCGATAGGTAGTGGAGTAATACTTTCTATATGTCGAACAATTAAGATGGCTTCCTGCTATCCCTTGTTCGAAGCCAATTCATCTCCCACCTACTCACTGGACTGTGACCCTTCACGCTCCTTGAGGAAGGAGTCTTCTTGGCTAAAATGATAAAAATGAAAAAAGCCTCTCATTGAGAGACTTTTGAAAATGTTTATATTTTCAACTATCTTAAAAATCTTTTCTTGATATCCGGAGTAGGAATAAGACATTGGTTTTGTTTGCCAAACCATTTGTATCTATTTTCTGCAACTTTTTTGTAATAAAAGTTTCGAATAGGTTTTGGAATTATTAAAAGGATAAATAATAATTTACAACTTCCTTTTAAGTATTTACAAATATTCAGTATGTCATCGGATTCTGTATAAGCCCTATTATTATCAATTAAAATCACACTATCTATTGTTTCGCTAATGTTGTATTGATTTAATAACTGAATGCCAATACTACTTTGGCGTGATGCAAATTTAAAATATTCTTTAGGATCTCTTTTAATAATAAACTGAACACTTTGATTACATAAGTTGCAGTCCCCATCAAAAAGTATAATTCGTGTCATTAATAATCCCTTCTAAAACGTTTATTTAATCTTTTTTATTTTAACGGAAAAGAGAATTTAAATACACTCATTTTAAATTATTGAATTCCAAAGAACTTTTAATAAAAACGCTATTTTATTAGAAAAGGGGAATGGATATAAATTTATTAGAGCAATACATTGAAGAAGTGATCAGTGAGGAACCGTACACTGAGGAATGGACAAAAGATTTTGATAAAAAATTTGTAAAGGTAAAGTTGGTTACCAATTGCTATGTTCGGAAACGCAATGAAGACCCAATTTTTGATGTTGATAAATGGGAAAAGGTAAAAGAACAAGGTTATTACATGGGATAAGTAAAAAAGCAGCTAGCAATAGCTAACTGCTCATATAAGGGAATCGGAGAAAGATAACCATGTGTCCATATTATTAACGGAATATTAAGTTTTTATTCAAAGGGTAGAGGGAAATAGAAGAAAGAAAGGAACCAAAAATGTATCTATGGCATGTTACGGGTGGAACAAAGAAAAACGATGTGTAGAGTTCCAACTATTAAGAAATGAAGAGATATTTGTAATGCCAATGTATAAGAAGGATGTAAGAAGCATGGAACAATTTTTTCTGATTAATGAAAAATAACTGAACAAAATAATCTTTTTAACAGAAAATGAGGAATAAAGATGAGACAAGGAAACCGCGGAATGGCGTTTGAAAAGCTTATTAACCTATCGAATGAATGGAATAGTGTTTATGGAATCGATTTCTATAATTTTTCACAGAAATATATCTTTGATTTTTTTGCATAATTTTACAACATATATTGTGAATTAGCTAATATCTATATACACGTATACATGACATAAGTATGAGAAGAACACACCTTATTTTTCAAAGGGGATACAGAAGATATGAGTAAGTTGTTTAAAAAGAAATCTGTTACACAATTATTAGAACCTAGTAAGAGTAAAACCTTAATGAAAACATTGGGTTCATTTGATTTAGTTATGTTAGGATTAGGTTCAATAATTGGAACGGGAGTTCTTGTATTAGCAGGATTAGTAGCAGCAAGAGACGCCGGACCAGCAGTTGTTTTTTCATTTGTATTGGCGGCAATTGTGTGTGGATTTATAGCTTTATGTTACGCAGAGATTGCTTCTATACTTCCGGTTTCAGGAAGTGTATATACGTATGCCTATGCAACAATTGGTGAATTAGTTGCACATTTAGTAGGTTGGATGCTACTTTCAATATATATTTTAGCAACAGCAGCGGTTGCTAGTGGTTGGACAGGTTATTTTCACACTTTAATAAGTGGATTGGGTTTGGAGATGCCCAAATCACTGTTAATGATTCCATCTCAAGGTGGTATGATGAATCTACCAGCGATAGTCATTACATTGATTATTACATTGATTATTACATGGATGTTATCGCGTGGTACAAAAGAAAGTAAACGTATCACTAATATAATGGTGTTAATTAAAATTGGAATGGTTATATTGTTTATTATAGTCGGTGTATTCTATATAAAGCCGGGGAACTGGGTACCGTTTACACCATATGGTGTAAGTGGCCTTTCAGCTAGTTGGGCAGCTGCATTCTTTACTTTTATGAGATTTGATATATTAGTAACTTCGGCAGAAGAAGTAAAAGATCCACAACGCAAACTTCCTATTGGTATTATTGTATCGTTAATCATAGTTACAGCAAATTCAACGGTTAGGATATTTCATATTTCAAAATAAAAAATGTAACAAAATATAACTAAATAAACATGTTTTGTTACGTTGGTTAGCGTGTTATAATGAGTTAGCGTTAACTTTAAGAGAACCAAATCTATATATAGGAGGGGTTTAAGTGAGTTTATCTCAGGAAAAAAAACTAAAATTAATGATGCATACTATTACTTTACTATCTTTCATCATTCTCACTTTTTTTAGCATTACAATTTTTTATATACCCTTAATTTTTTATTTGATATTTAAATCAAAAGAACTTCGTATCATTGCTATTGAAACAGCTGTTTATCAGCTATTCACTTGGATTATTGTATTGATATGGAATACTTTTGTAATGAGGACTTTAATGCTTTCTATGTTCCATTCTGATATGAATGTGAGTAATATGTCCATGATATTGTGGACAGCCCCAATTTATATAATCCTAACTATTTTATTAGGTTTCGGGCCCCTTAAAGGAATTTTATATGTATTACAAGGAAAAGATTTTCATTATCCTATTATCTCCAAATGGATTAGCAAGTAAAAAAATAATAAAAAGAAACAATTCCGACTACATAACTAGAATATGTGTTATAATCCTATTGAACATATGAATAGGATAACAACTACCTGCTGTAGGTAAGTAGCAATTTATCTAACGAAAAGATCACTTGTCAGAAGACAAGTGATCTTTTTATATACATTATCTATACTATTTGTGAGATCCATTAGATATTTTAGTTCTCTTATTTATATTGTGTACTCATTTCCCCACTCCTTTGATTTAAATACTATATCCCGTTTTCAGCAGCATCGAGTTATAATATCGACTCGATATATAATAAATATTGTTTAATCTAAAAGCCTCTGTTATATTCACCATCTATAAATCCTTCTTCACAAGAGTCAAATGAATATCGCTCTTTATATCCAACTTCATATTCTTCCAAGTAATTTCGTTCTTAATGTGTAAAAGTGTAAACGTGGACATTTACACTTTTACACAAGTTCACAAAAATAATACAACAATAAATTTTTATATTGTAATATAATTAAATAGACTTCGTTAGTTACAAACAGGAGGGATTTCATTGGAAGATTTTGATGATGAGCTATGCCAAATTGATATAGATCAAAAAGACGCAATACTAGTTGTGAGGGCTTACAAGAGGTATTTAGCAAAAACAGATGAGGATAGGGAATATGGAACAGAAGTAATTGAACGTATTAGCAATAGTGATACTACTCGTGAGGATGCGGATTTTATTATAAGATGCACGGAAGTTATTGATAATCTTATCGATAAAGTTTTCGAGGAGAAAGTAGCAAATAAAAGCTAACCTATTACTATAGGATAACCCTCCTAAAAAACATCTAGCATATAGGCTACGGATTATCTATTCCTGAACTAGTGACCCAAGATATCACAGCGATAATTCACTCTTTGTTTTTTGCCACTGTAGGCTCGGAACCTATCTTTGGAGTAATTATGAAGATGTACCAAGATTTCTAACGGAAATCTCTATTCAGAAAAATTATTAGTTTGGAGATAAAGCGGGCAAATTTGAAGAAAGGGATATCTACATAACATTTTCGAAATACTTTTATTTTAAAGATGATTCAGAAGCTATGCATAGCTGAACATATTGTGAAGCAATTAGGATTTAAAACTCATATATAATTTTTTAGTCGAAAAGGAATAAAAAACTAGTTTGTTAGACAAACCGCTTTTTCTTTTTATATTTTTTTCTTTTTGGTAAGTCAGGAGACTTCTTCATTATGTCAACAGCATGCATGAGCGTGAAATATGGATGTCTTAAAATCATTTTTGGTCCACTCTTTTTCATAACTTCCTTAACTAAACCTTTCATATCTGGTTTATAACAATGAATTTTGCAATTCTGGCATGCTGGTTTCTTTTCTTGAAATGGACATTTTGATAAACGGAAATAAGCATAATCTTTTAATTTTTGACATTCTTCACATATAGTATCTTGTTTATGTTCGTTTTTACAATACATATCAATCATAATGCTAATTGTTTTCTCTTCACGTTCAATTCGATTCATAAATTGGTGCCTCCTGTTTCAAAGTCTCTCTGCTTTGATTGTAAAACTTTTTTAGAGAGTTTATGTGAATTTTTATTGCCATTTTTTCTAATGTTTATCTCTTTCCTAAGACTTAAAGATGCATCCTCGTTTTTCTTATAAGCTTCCGGTATCTAAACAACTTGAACAGCAAGAGTTTACTTGGTTTTTCCGCGTTATTGATTAATTCTATTGGAAGGTGGGGAGTGTTTGATGCTTACTGCTATATCAAATAATTCAGCCTTAGAGCACGCAATCTGCGTTTTGTTTCAGGAGCACTATACAATTTTTAAATGAATGAATATATGGTGGTACCGCTTTTTATAAAATTGGATTTTTAGCGGAATAAATGTTAAGTTCATTTTACATTTTGTTAATTATGGTATACATTTAAGGGAAGAGGTGGTGAACTTGACTATTTTTAACAAAGTAAAGGAAATTAGAGCTCGTTTTAATTTCACACAAAGTGTATTAGCTGAAAAAGTTGGAGTGACGAGGCAAACGATCGCAGCAATTGAAAAAGGGGATTACGTCCCTTCATTATTACTAGCATTGTCAATTTGTGATGTGTTTGATTTGAAGATGGAAGAAGTGTTTGTATTAAATAAGGAGGAAGAAGAGGATGAATAGATTGATGATTTCTTATATGATTAATGTAATTATTATGGCATTAGCGTGTTGGGTATTCATTGAACTTTATTACGGCATTATAGAACTTGCCAATATTATTGACGCTAAGAAAGTAACTTTTGAAGTATCATTAAATATTACACCAGTCTTATTTTTATTAGTTATAGGTATTGTAATAACAATTTTTTATAAAATACAGAAAAAGAAATATAACGCCCTTTCATATCTGATGTATCCACTATTGTTTCCCCTAGAAGACGAACGTGAAAAGTTAATTACTGAAAGAGCTTGTCGTACAGCATTTGTTTCACTGTGGTATGTGTTAATCATTGCAATTGGATTTTTAGTGCTTTCTCCTATTTTTAATATATATATTCCAGAATATCCCTTATACATTGTATTTAGTGTTTTCTTTATTCAAATGACAGTTTTTTATTTATCTTTATACCGAAATAAAATAATGTAAAGTGAGCCCCTCGTGTAAAAGCAAGAGGGGCCCTTTATATGAATGATTTATAGTGATTCCCTTAATAATTTTCTATTTTCTAACATATCATTTAATAGAATCTGTCCCATCATCATTGCAAAGTTATCCCTGGTTTTTGTATAGTAGTCATTAAGTTTTAAAAGATAGTCTTTCCTGGGGACATAGGTGATTACAAATCCACGGTTTATTTCTTTAGGAAAAGGAATATATATATTTTTAACATCCTGGTTTGTAGTGTTGGGATTTTTAAATAATAAATCATTTAGATTACTAAAAAATTCTTTTCCATTAGAGATAGGTTGAATTTTTTTAGCTTTGTGAACAACATTATTAGTTTTATTTGAAGCTATTCCCCATATAATTACACCACCAGAAGCATGAGAAAAAAACGATATACTTTTTTCGTAATTCTTTTTATCATCTATTGAAAGGGCACTATTTGTACAATTTTTTTTGCATTGAAATGTAAGGAATATATTCTCTTCTTGCTGTGTAATGATCATTTTTTGAATGTATGAAAATCCTTCTTGTTGAAACTTTATAAAAATCTTCTTCGCATTCGCCAAATTAAACATTCTCCTTTTCTGCTTTTTAGCAAAATATTTAAAAGAGTAAATCAGAACAAGTAAACTTTGTATAGGAAATATATTTTTTAAAATTCTAATGCTTTTGATTTATTTTTTATTTTATTAATATCCTGGCATTGTTGGGAGAGCTGGGCACATTCATGAAAAGCAAAATGTTTACACCCTACACATTTCGCTTTATTCAAATGTCTTAAAGCACAGTTAATTGCTTCTCCTGTATGATCAAAAAAGTTCTCTTTTCCAATCTCAGCGTATAATCCATTTTTAATTAGAGTTGTTTTCAACTCTGATTGAGCCCCTGAAATGAGAAGTACGCCACCTTGGTTTTTAAAATGTTGGCCAATATTCCTAAAGTAGGCTTCGCCTGTTGTGTCAATAAAAGGAACCTTGCCCATACGTAAGATTAGAATTTTGGGTCTATAATGAATTGTCGCTAAAATGTTTTGTTCGAATGTTTGCGCAGCTCCAAAAAATAATGGACCTTCTATTGTGTAAATACTAATTTGAGGGCAATCATGAGCATTATTTACCACATGCGGTAATAATTTTTCATTCTTTGTTGTATGATCAGGAAGCACTTTTGACATCACAAGCATATTACTCATACGTTTTGTAAACAAAATAATAGCTAAAATAAGACCGATTTCCACAGCCGTTGTCAAACTTGTAAATACAGTAAGGGAAAATGTTACTAGTAATACAAGAGAATCTCCGGTCTTCATTTTAAGTATATGAACAAAATGCTGTTGCTCACTCATATTCCACGCTACAACCATTAAAATAGGAGCCATACTAGCAAGTGGGATGTGCGAGGCGTATGGAGCTAGCAGTAGAAGCGTAAATAACACAAATACTCCGTGAATCACACCGGACATGGGTGAAACAGCGCCACTTTTAATATTCGTTGCTGTTCGAGCAATCGCTCCAGTCGCCGGAATTCCTCCAAATAACGGGGTAACAATATTAGCAATTCCTTGACCAATAAGTTCTTTATTACTGTGGTGTTTACTATTTGTCATACCATCCGCGACGACAGCAGATAAAAGAGACTCAATACCACCTAACATAGCAATAACAAATGCAGGGCCAATTAAATGTTGGATACGCTCTATTGTGATCTCTGGTATATCAAACTGAGGTAGTGTATTTGGAATCGTACCATATGCTGTACCAATAGTAGGTACATGACCTGAGAAAAATATAGTTGCAATTATAGTTGAAATCAAAACACCTACTAATGAACCCGGTACTTTTGGCAAAATTTTTGGTGTTACGAGTATAACGAAAAAGCAAATCAAAGCAGTTACTACATTATAAAAATTAGTGGTACCGATATGAGTAAATATTTCTTTCAAATTTGCTATAAAGTCCTCATGTTTTTTTATGCCTGTTAAACCTAAAAAACTAGCAATTTGTCCAGTGAATATAATAACAGCAATACCTGAAGTAAAACCAATTGTTACAGGACGTGGGATGAACTTAATCAGCGAACCTAATTTGAAAATTCCCATAAGGCATAAGATAATTCCAGCAAGTAAACCAGCAAGTAGTAAATCTTCATACCCATAAGTAATGACAATTCCTAAAAGTATGGGAACAAAAGCACCTGTAGGTCCTCCAATTTGATACCTTGAACCACCAAATAGAGAAATAAGTATTCCTGCAATACATGTTGTATATATTCCATACTCTGGTTTTACACCAGAAGCTATAGCAAAAGACATAGCAAGAGGAATCGCAACAACTCCAACAATCAGTCCTGAAAGAAGATCTTTTTGAAAATGCCCTAAGGAATATCCTTCAAACCTTCCCGTAAATAAACCTCTCATTACAAACCCTTCTTTTCTCTTTTTAATACATCTAGATTACAAATGTGTTTTCAATTTGCTTATACAGGAGATTTTTATTTTCATAAAAGAGAACGAACTCCTAATATTTACTATAGGTTTTGCTTAAATGACGTTCTAGTTTCCCTATATCTCCACCTTGTTGTACATGGAATTGTAATTTTTCCGCTAGAAGTTCTCCAGCCCGACTATCTAGCTTTTTCGTATCAATAAATGATGTGACTTTTACTTTATCTGGGGTAATATCTCTACGAAACATCTGTCCTGGAATATCAGCCCAAAAACTATTCCATTCTTCTAATAAACCTATTTGATCAAACAAAAAGTTCTGAATGCCGCATAACCATGCTGTACAAGCTGTATTCCTTTTTTGACATCCAATACCATCTTGTAAATGTTGACATGAAAAGCAACAAGAATATCCACTTTTAATGCAAACATTACAAACGTGATGAGCTCCTATAGAGTGAAATATCTCAATTCCATGTTGGATGATATCTTCTCTTTTAGCCTCATTGCTCAATTTATTCCTCCTTTATCATTTCACTTTCTGCTTCATCTAGCTCTTCTAACATAGAAATAGTATCAATTAAATGATTGTTAAAAATTTTCCGCGCAACCACCAATAAATTCATAATCATAGGATCTCGAAGGGAGTATAATACTCGTTTTCCATCTTTAGTGCCAACAACAATATTTTTAGCGCGTAATACACTTAATTGTTGAGAAACTGCAGAACCTTCTTTTTTAAGAATGCTTTGAATTTCATTTACACTTTTTTCACCTTCTGATAGAACTTCCAAAATACCTATTCGTAAAGGATGAGATAAAGCTTTAAAGAAATCTGCTTTAAATTGTTGCATTTCGGTCCCCATTAAAACACCTCTAGTATTTATTTACATTTAACATTTCAGAAGTATCCTATACATCTTCAAATGTTTGAATATGTATAGGATACTTCTAAAGCCAAGAATTATCAATACAAATTTAGAAACTTAAAATAGGTAAATAAATGGTTTTTGGTTGAAATTACGATTCTTTCTTTCGTACACAAAAATCCTATGTGTCCTAGACTATATTTCTAGATAAACCTTATACCCACAGGTTCAGAGGCTATTGAATAAGGGAGAAATAATGAATTTACATGAATAGACTCAAATAACATAAAAGCATTAAAGGAAAGAGGATTTACGGATTTATAAGAACGGAATATTTATGCAAGTAAAGGTGAGCTGTAAAAAAATGTAACAATCTAGTTATAGTATGACGAATAAAGAAAAGAACCCGTTAGTAAAAAACGGATTCTTTTCACTAGGTGTGCAAGAAATTCAAGGTGACTCCAATAAAATCACTTGTATTTTTTTAGGGCATGCACAAGTTTGAACAAAATATTTATTTGAACGTAAAAAGGATTTATTCAAGATAAAGAAGCTTTTTGAAAAAGTAGGTGGACACCTAAAGGGAATTATTGAAAGACAAATTAATTTTGGTGGGTTACTTGAAGATTCGAGGGCAATTGTTATGCTACACATTGATAAATAGTAGGTTACTTATAAATTTTCTGAATTAGTAATTTTAGAAATTAAAGAAGGTGTATAGACTTCATATCCCTAATTCAGATTCACTATATTTGATAGATTACCTGTATTTGTAAAAGAAATATTAAATACAAAGAGGTATCGAAACTGCAAAAAGAGAATATGTAAATTTAAGGATGAACAAATCCATTAAAAGGTGATAATTTAGTATGTTTAGAAAAAATCAGTAGAAATTAATAGTAATGTTTTGTTTGTTGATGTGTATAAGTGGAATTAATGTTAAGAATATTCAATATTAATAATATCAATTTACTATAGTTTACAATTATGTAAAACTATAACCAGGGTGGATTTTCTTTAAAACTTATCACTAATAAAGATTTAAAGAAGTTTTTGTTTCATTTTCCATCAAGAAAAAAGCCAATTTTTATATTCATTGGCTTCTTTTAAATCCATACTCTTTTTCATTTATAATTTTACCACATCATCAGCTTTTGTATAGATAAATAATTTAAAAATTCAGACTGAAATACCCGTTGTTTTGAATGGGATTGTAGGATTGTTTGGAGTTGGGTTCAAAAATGGATAGACTTGTTCAAATGGGATGAATCAAATCTATTAGAATTAGAAAACGCTGTCATTAGTGGTGTAATATTGGCAACTATTATACCCCAGAGACTGGAATTATGAATAATAGAGAAACGAGAATTTGTATTTTAGATTTGCAAGGCCATCATACTAGTAGGGTACATAAATATTATATTGATGATTGTAAATTTGGAAAAGCAGTATGTCGAATAGGAACGGAATTGATTTTTGATGAAAAGGCCGCTAAAAGAAAAATAAAATTGAAGTGGGATTACATTTTCTAGCAAGCGCTGGTGTTAATAAGGAATGGATATTTATAAGAAATGTACATCAATTTGAATTTCACATAAGTAGTTTGCGTAAACAGCAAAATCAATGTGGCTTGTAAATAATTAATTAAAAGTTGTAATAGAAGTGATAAGGATAGAAATATTAATGGCCTTCTTATAAGTATTAACTGAGAAACTGGCAAGAATTGTAGATAACGTAGTAGGATGCGAGAATTTATCAAACAAAATGAGGTGAATGAAACATGAAAGTAATTACGAAAAAAGCACAAATGATACGCTCAGAGGGAGGGGAATATTGTAATCGTCAAGCGGACGCAGACCAGTATAATGTGGAGAAGTGTAATATAGAAAGCGAGTGTATCAAGCTAGAAAAAAAATCAGTTAAAAATCGAACGACAGAAGAAAAATGGGATGAAAGATGCAAACAAGCAGTTCAATTATTTAATCAAGGGACCGAATATCCAGATATTGCGAAAATAGTAGGGTGCAAAGTGAGTAGTTTGTATAGAGAGCTCAAGAAACGTGGAGTATTAGAAATGCCAAAGCAAGCAGCACCCGCTAAAACATTAAGATCACCCATAATAAAAGCAAAAACAAAAAAATCGAGGTTTGAACGATATAAAGAGTATTATATGTATAAATAGAAGGATTAAAGGCTATATAGTTGTTTATCTGAATAATAACTGTATCTAAGATTCTCTATTTTTCGATTTATCACAAAGTACACATTTAGACATTACATCTAAAATTCTTATCAACTCAGCTTTGGGGGATTAGTAAAGATGCCAAAATATCAAAAAGATACATTTGAATAAATATTTAAGGGATTTTTGAGCACTTGCTCCTTAATGGTCGCTAATATGTTTAGTGCTACACACTCTTATGAAATGTATTAATCAAGCTGTACGCCACATATAATTAATAGTCTTAATATATAGGTAAATATATATGATTTCTGCAAATGGAGGAGATATATAATGTTAACTGAATTACAAAAAAAGTTTTTCTCAAAATTAAAAATGCCCCCAAGAGAAAATGTGAAATTTGAAGATTTATATACAATTCTTTTGCAGATGGGGCACTTATTACCTTATGAAAACATAGACATCATGGAAGGAAATACGAAAGAATTTTCTAGAGAAAATATTGAAGAAAAGCTGCTTTTAAAGAATCGTGGCGGATTATGCTATGAAATTAATTCTTTATTATATTATTTTTTGTGTGATTGTGGATTTAATGTGTATCGAATAGCTGGAACTCTATATGATCCAAAAACAAGAAAGTGGAACCCTGATGATGGCCACGCACTTATCGTTTTACAACACAAATATGAAAACTATATTATAGACGCCGGTTTTGCATCCTATCTCCCTTTACATCCTGTTCCTTTTCACGGTGACAGTGTGACTTCTGTAACGGGCGAATATCGTGTTCGCAAACAAAATACGGAGAAAGGAACGCATGTATTAGAAATGAAAAAAGGGGAAAATGGAGAAACTTCACATTTTTTTGATTCTGATCTTAGTGATACCTGGTCTATCGGTTATGCTTTTTATTTAAATGCCATTAATGAAAAGAAAGTGAATGCTATACAAAACATGGTTATAGAGCATCCAGAATCACCAGTAAATAAGGCGAATATTATTTGCAAATTAATTGAACACGGGCATATTGCACTTACTAAGCAAAGTTTTACAGAAACCCGGCATGGAAAGAAAATTAAAAAAGAAATAACAGAGAAACAATATCATCAAATACTTAAAAATGAATTCAATATTTTTTAGACAAGCAAGATGTAGAAAGTAAACTATAAGATTTTCAACGCATTACGCCCTCATTTGTAGAAAAATGGGGGTTTTTAATTAATAAGTGCTTAAAAAGTTCTGGAATATTTTTATTTTTATGAATTTTTATATTGTTAATAGGATAAATTCAGCGATATATAACTTAAATTTATAACGAAATACTATAAATGCTTATGGAATAACAGTGAAAATAACATCAAATATATCCATTTTATTAAAATAGTACTACATTCATGGGAAATTTGTTCAATTGTATATAGAGAGATATTATTTTAAATAGTTATTAATAACGAAAGAGGAGAGGGAAAATTATGTTCAATCAAAGAACAAGAAATGGCGTCAAAAAAATCCTAGCAATTACAGCAGCTAGTACGGTGTTTTCGATGTTTGGATCATCAATTTCTATCATAGAGGCGGCGTCTGCTCCAGGAGTTTATGTTACACCTAAAAATAGTGTTTCTTCAGATATTATTAGTATAGACTGGTCTCCTGTTCAAACAGCACCTTATACATATTGGGCTGTACATAACTGGAACCAGGGGGGAGAAGCTGGTGGGTATGCTGGATTCCAACAACAAAGCGGTTTTGATGAAAATGGAAAGCGTACTTTACACTTTGCAGTTTGGGATCCTATTTCTTCTAAGGAAGCAATAAAAGCAGAATATGTATCCCCTACATCAGTTGCAAGTAATTTTGGTGGAGAAGGAACAGGTCTTAAAATTCAGACGACATATGATTGGAAGAATTATAATTGGTATCGCATGACAATGCGTTCTTGGCAAGAGAATGGACACACAAAATTTGGACAGTGGTTAAAAGATGTTTCAAAAAACCAATGGAAGCTTATTGGGATTATGGACTTTCCAGTTCCTAACGTTACATTTAACTATGGACAAACGCTGTTTCAAGAAGACTGGCTTGGTAATGGACAAGATGTAAGAGAGGCACGTGTAAAAAATGGATATGGAAGAAATATCTCAGATAAAAAATGGACATCTTGGAATACTCAATCAATAGAGGGGCAAGAGCCATTGAATAATAATTGGGATGGGGGAGCTACTTCAGAATATCTTTGGTTTAAGGCTGGGGGAGACTCTCGATCAACTATTGGAACAGGAAAAACATTTACGTTAAATCAACCTAGCCAACCTGAAATAGGAAAACTAGATTATGATGTAAAGTCTATGTATTATGAAAATGAAAAATTAAATATAACTTGGCAATTAAAAGATAGTAGTACCCCTCAATTTAAGGGGAAAATTGAAATTTATAATAATGAAAATATGACGGGCCAACCGATTAACGTAATTAATGATATTAAATCTTACCAAAATGGAATCAGTCAATCTATATCATTACCAACAAATACTTATGCAAAAATTGTATTAACAGATATATTTGATCAAACTGTGGAAAAAAAGGTGAAAATCAAAAATGAATCTCCAAACATTTTAGAAGGGGATCGTTTTGCATGGTCGATGAAGGGTATAGGAGATTTTGAATTTGCAAAACTTGATTTAAATAAATCAACAGAAGAATTGCAAGTTAGTTTAATAGCAGGTACACCACACAATTATTTTGATAGTACGTATGCAAGTATTAAAGTACAAGATACATCAGGTAAAGTGGTATATAGCAAAGAGGTTTATGGGAATACCCAACAAAAAGCTGAATCAAAAACAGTCCCAGTAAAAGTGGGCAATTTTATTGAACTTACACACCTAGAAGGTGAAGAGAGAGCAATATTAACAAATTTAGATAATAATAAACGCGAAAGTTTTGATAAAAAAGTAATATATGAAGTTACAAAGGATGGTCTGAAGAAAGTAAATCAAATTGTTATTCCTAAACCGGACACAGAAGCTCCTACACAGCCATTAGGATTATATGCAAGTGATGTTACAACAAACAGTGTAGAGTTAAAATGGAATCCTTCTACAGACAATGTGGGTGTAAAAGAATATCAAGTGTTACGTGATGGACAATTGATTCAAACTGTACAAGAAACACAGTTTACTGATCAAAACCTTACAGCTAATAAAGAATATAAATATACTGTAAAGGCTGTAGATGCGGCTGGAAATATCTCAGTTCAAAGCGATATCCTTCCAGTAACAACAAAGAGTCAAAATGTAACGTATGAAAAATGGGATCCCAAAAAGGCATATACAAAAGGAGATAAAGTAGAGTATCAAGGGAAATTTTATGAAGCGGTTCAAAGCTATCAAGGAAATGGAGATCCTACTTGGATATTTGCCCTATCTTTATGGCAACCATTTAAAATGATATAAAAGTCTTTTACTTAATTTTTATATATTCGTTTAGTGGTCGCAAAAATATGTTTAGATTTTAGCAGAAGATTTCAAAAGTGTAAGGGGAAAACTTAAAAACTTAAAATCTGTATATAAAGTAAATGGTAGTAAAAATACCAAATCTGAATTTTATTAAGAAAGTGTACTAAAAAATTTGATTATATAAAGGGGGAAATAATTTTATCACTGAAAGAAAAAGCCCTGCACACAGGGCATCTAAAAAGATACCTTAGCAATAACGACAATTAGGGAGAAGTATTAACTTAAGGTATCTGGGTGGATGGTTGCATAGTAAATATGCAATTTTGAGCATTGTTGAATGTATTGGGATATTCAACAAGTTCAGAGTAACACAAAGTTTCTGTTAATTCAGCCGGTAAATTTGTCCAAAAATACGGATCTATAAATCCACTTTTTACCTCTAGTGTGGATTTATAGATCCTAACAAACGTGTGATTCGAATTTAAAGTAATACCTTTAGAGACTTTTACTGGTCTATTATGAAAATTATACGATTTAGGGAAGTTCCTGAGCATTTCGTTAAGACTAGACCGCAGGATATATATATAATACTTAAATCATGAGAATCGACAATATCTATGCATATCTTGTCATAACAACAAGACTTTTTGTAACTCTTTATTAATTAGGGGAGAGGTCATGTTTGATGAGAATGATAATCTGATTAGGAGGAATAGAGGTGGAACTAACTAAATTGGAAAAGGTAATTGTTATTAGTACATTTGTTCAAGGGTTAGGTGAAGAATTCCTGGAAAATAGCAAGGAAAACCATTCTTTAAAACAACTACTTAGGGAGATAGAAAAGGTGTTTAATGATTCAACACCGGATCAAATGCGAGAAGCAGCTGAAAGTGTATTAGAAAAATTCATTTATGATTTAATAAAAGAAAACAATCTTCCACTACTAAAAAATTAATTAAGGCTTAGTGCGAGAACGAGAGGGCAGTAAGGAAATGCCTATAAGGAATCGTTACCGTATCCCTATAAAAATTAATATCAAGCTTGCATAAGGAATGATATATAAAGAGTTTATTCTCTTTATATATGCCAAAAGTCAGTTACTTGTTTTCGAGAATCATGTTTTCTAACAATCTTCATTATTTTTTGCATTGTATTTGGTGATGGTACATAATCCTTGTCATTACACAGTTGGCCTAATGTATTTCTGTTTACTTTACTAGCTTTAGAAAAATCCTGAATTGAGTAATCGTAGCTAGCTAAAAATTTAGCTAGCTTTGTTCTATGTCTCCCAATACCTCTACCCCACACGCTAATCTCCTCCATAATCTTTTTTAATCATCCTTGTCCAAAATGCAAAAAACTATACGCAATTGCAAAGAAAAATTTGCATATTGTACAAGCTATTCACAATAAGATGTATCAAGGTTGCTACCAAATTAGCTATCAAGGTAACTCTACCAAATTTCTAAGTTTGTAAGCCCATGTATCATCAACATTCAAAATTCTGTTTATAAAGGGGAGATTTATATGTTAACTACATTTATCTCTTTAGGAGCTTTAGGAGTAACGACAATTGGAGGGGCGTTGTTAGAAAAGCATCTTGTGAAAAATGATCATGTTGCAGCAGCGAAACTTTTAAGTGATGGAATATATTATGGAATGAGGATAGGTGGAGTTTGTTTCATTGGTTATGTATTCATTCAAATTGTGGAGATGTTTTAGGGAGGAAATTACATGGGGATTTTAAAGGATTGGCTTCATAAACAAAGTTTGAAGAATCGACTTATAGAGGTATTTGTAAAGGCAGGTTTATATGTAGACCATCAAACAAGAGGTGGAAAAGTACCCATTTACCCGAAGATACATGACATTTTTTCCTCGAAAGAAAAGGTTCGATACATATTTACCATTCCAAACGGATTAGATCCGAAAAACATTGAAAAGAAGTGGTTTTGCTTTCAACAAATATTAGGGCGTAATGTAGCAATTGAAGGTGATATTAAAAGGTTTGTACTTAATGTGTTTCATTCGGATGCTGGGCTACAAGCATACAATTACAGTTATAAGAAGTGGCAACCATTACTTATACAACATCATCTTCCCGTAATTGTAGGGCGTGACCAATTTGGAAATATGATTACGTATGACATGATTGCTTCAAACACGCCGCATCTTCTAATTGCAGGAGAGACAGGGAGCGGAAAAAGTAGTATGGTACGCGTTGTACTGTCCACACTCATTCAATATATGTCTCCTGATAAATTACATTTGTACCTGGGTGATTTGAAGAATTCCGAATTTCATTTCTTGCGAAGGGTGAAACACGTAAAAGAGGTTTGCATGGAAGAAATAGAAATGAAGATTATGCTGCAGAAAGTGTGGAAGGAAATACGCGAACGTAGAAAATTGATGGAAGAGTATGAAGTAGATCATATTGACGAATACAACAAATTAAATCCTGATAATCAGAAACCATATATCTTACTTGCTATCGACGAAGTGGTCATGTTGCAAGATGAAAAAGAATGTATGTCTATAGTTGAAAAAATATCGGCAGTCGGAAGGGCACTTGGAGTTTTTTTAATGCTAAGTATGCAACGCCCTGATGCAAAAGTACTGGATGGTAAGTTAAAGCTCAATATGACGGTTAGAATGGGCTTTAAATGTGATAGTACAATTAACAGTAATATTATGGGTACTCCTGGTTCAGAACGCTTGGAGCAATCTGGCCAAATGATATTAAAGTTAAATGGATTAAAGAAAGTACAATCTCCTTATTTAGAATTAAGTAAAGCCAAGAAGATAGTTGAACCTTATCGCGTTCCGAAAGAGAATATAAAGTTGCAAAACCTACCACAAGAAGAAAATCAATTATTCGGGGTGTTAGATTATGAGGAATAGAGACAAAGCCATACTAAACAATTTGAAGCTTTTTAGATGTATGTCTCGTGATGACATTATTGATTTGCATTTTCAAGGATTAAAGAACGCGGTTACATGCTGTAATACGGTGATGAAGCGATTAAGAAGAGATGGTCATGTGGATGCCAATATCTCGCAACAGCCATACATTTACTTCCCTCAATCCAGCACACTTCGCAAAACTAGCCAAAAGATTCCCCACTTTCTAGGCATATTAGATGTATATAAACAGCTTATCTATTATGAAAAACCTAAACTGTTTAAAGTGGAGCCAAAGTACGGTAAAGAATTCATGGAACCTGATGCATTTACAATTTGGCGTAGATCTCCATTCTTCATTGAAGTCCAGAGGTCAGTTTACAGCAAAAAAGTTATGCAAGATAAAATAAATAGGTATGAATTATACTTCCACAGTCAGGAATGGCATAACGAATCTTGGCAGCCAAAAGAATCTAAATACTTTCCATCAATACTTATAATTACTGAAAAGTATTATAATATCAGCTCTTTTAGCCTACGTATTTTTCAAGCTTCTTCAATTAGTAATTTCTTGAATAGCCTTGTTGTAAAAGCACAGTAACAGCCCCTAATTAGGGGTTTTTTCTCTAAAGAGGTTTCTTAATTTAAATCTACGTTTATGAGGTCATCATTGACTGAATTAGTTAATATATTATTTTGCCAATGTGAATTCTAATACAGTTTCTGTTATTAATACAAGTAGCAATGCTGTTTTCGCGACAATTTCAGTACATACATTCTTTCAGTGCATCGTCTCTTTAGTCGCCGAATCAATTCCACATACTTTTGGAAGGAGGAATATTACCTAGGATTTCAAAAATGTTTACATATCCATATAACAATAATTGATATTGAATGTTTTCTACCTTAAAAGCTAGTTAGGCGATAAAAATAACATGAATGGACATAATAAGTTTGGTAAATTCGCGTATTACTTTTTTAATCCTAGGTATTATATTGCTTATAAAAGGATGTGTTAGAAGTGAGAATTGGAGTAGTTAAAGAGATAAAAAAGGGAGAAGCACGTGTAGGAATGACCCCTGAAAATGTTCGGAAGTTAGTTGAAGAAGGGCATCAAATCTTAGTAGAAAAAGATGCAGGTATTGGATCAGGATATACAAATGATGAATATACAGGCGCAGGTGCAAATTTAGTAGCACAAGGAGAAGCTTGGGAAGTTGATATGGTAGTTAAAGTAAAAGAACCATTACCTGAAGAATATCGTTACTTTAAAAAAGATCTTATAATCTGGGGTTTTTTACATTTGGCTGCGTCGAAAGAATGCGTAGAAGCAATGAGAAATGCTGGTACTACTGCAATTGCAGGAGAAACAATTAGCGAAGATGGTGTTTTGACATTATTAAAGCCAATGAGTGCAATTGCTGGGCGTCGTGCTGTATTTATGGGAGCATATTATTTAGAAAAACAACATCAAGGAGAAGGGATCTTATTATCAGGTATTGAGGGAATCCCTGCCGGAGATGTAGTTATTTTAGGTGGAGGAAATGCTGCAACTAATGCCTGTGATATGGCAATTGGAATTGGATGTAGTGTTACAATCCTAGAGGTTAATCAAGAAAGAATTGCATATTTAAGAAAGCAATNATTTATTTCAACAATTTTAATACCAGGATCTCGCCCTCCTAAAATTGTTAAAGAGTATATGGTTCAATCTATGAAGCCAGGAAGTGTCATTGTGGATATTGCAATAGATCAAGGTGGTACGGTAGAGACAGTCGATCATTATACAACTCATGATAATCCTGTATTTATTAAACATGATGTAATCCATTATGCAGTACCAAATATGCCTGGTGCTACTCCACGTACTTCTACTATGGCCTTAGCAAATGGAAATATTGAGTATTTACTAGAAATAGCTAAAAATGGATTAGAGAATGCAATCCAAAATAAACCGGCTTTAGCAACGGGGATAAATATTTACAAGGGTACGATAACTTATGAGAATTTAGGCGCAACACTAGAGTTAGATTATAAGCCATTGAAAGAAGTGTTAATATGAGTAATGAAATTTTACCACTCAACATTGGGAATATAAAAAATGCACAAAAAATTTTAGATGGAAATGCTAGAAAAACGCCTTTGGTTAAATCTTTCTATTTAACCAGTAAAACCGGTGGAGAAATTTATTTAAAGTTGGAAAACATGCAGTTAACAGGTTCGTTCAAGTTTCGTGGTGCATTTAATAAAATTTCTCAACTTACAAATGAAGAAAAAGAACGTGGTGTAATCGCCTGCTCAGCTGGAAATCATGCACAAGGTGTCGCATTATCTTCTCATTTACTTGGTATCAAAAGTAAAATTGTGATGCCAACCTCTGCACCGCAAGCTAAAGTGGATGCGACGAGAGGATATGGTTCTGAAGTTATTTTATACGGTGATACATTTGATGATGCAAAAGCAAAATGTGAAGAGATTATAAAAGAAACAGGCGAAACATACCTACATCCATATGATGATGTAGAAGTAATGGCTGGCCAAGGGACAATTGGGTTAGATATTCTGGATGATATGTGGGATGTTGATACTGTTATTGTACCTATTGGTGGAGGAGGAATTATTTCAGGANATGTGAAGAGATTATAAAAGAAACAGGCGAAACATACCTACATCCATATGATGATGTAGAAGTAATGGCTGGCCAAGGGACAATTGGGTTAGATATTCTGGATGATATGTGGGATGTTGATACTGTTATTGTACCTATTGGTGGAGGAGGAATTATTTCAGGGATTGCTGTAGCACTGAAATCATTTAATCCCTCCATTAATATTATTGGAGTTCAAGCTGAAAACGTACACGGTATGAAAGCTTCTTATGATGCTGGAGAAATTGTATCACATTATAAAGCTCCAACAATAGCGGATGGTTGTGCAGTTAAAATACCTGGAAATTTAACCTTTGAAATTGTAAAAAACCTAGTAGATGAAATTGTAACTGTATCGGAAGAAGAATTAGAAGTAGCGATGAAAGACTTATTGCAACGCGGAAAGGCTGTCGTAGAAGGAGCAGGAGCGTTAGCCACAGCCGCTCTTCTTGCAGGCAAGGTTGATAAATATGTACAGGGTAAAAAAGTAGTAGCGGTTATTTCAGGTGGCAATGTGGATTTAAAACGTATTTCAAGTGTATGT
The DNA here is from genome assembly GCF_001429475.1 of Bacillus sp. Root131. Lineage (NCBI taxonomy): Bacteria > Bacillati > Bacillota > Bacilli > Caryophanales > Bacillaceae > Bacillus > Bacillus sp. Root131. Next base: position 285,673 of record NZ_LMJQ01000004.1, on the reverse strand, counting down.
GAGCATTTCTTTATTGCCAATGAAGTAAAATAATGATTGAGGAATGTATATAATAAGTTGATATTGCTAAAAAAGAGCTAGGATGAAACATCTTAGTTCTTTTTTGTAATATCAGGATACTCTTATACAAGGGGTACAGCCAAATGCCCATCAAGCTAAAAATGGATTTTCTATGAAATTCCATTTTTTTAGTTATGCCACTATTATCGTTTCTGTTTCATTATCAGATAAGCTCAAATTTCTTTCTCATCTTAAAGTGGAACAAATGTATTACTTAAATTGTCTATTTAGTACACTTTTTAAATATGAATATATTTAAAAAGTGGCTTCAATAATTTTAAGTAAATCAACAGGAGAATTGAAAGGCAGGAGAAAGTAGCATGTCAGAAAATTATCGTTCTCGAGAGGAGCGACGACAAGTTAAAAAGAAAAAACAGCCTGCTGCTAAGAAACAAAAAGCAAAAGGTAAAACATCGTTTTTTCGTAAGTTTTTAGTTAGTTGTTTATTACTTGGTATTGTGGGGTTAGTCGCAGGGGTTACTACCTTTTTCGTTATGATCAAAGATGCTCCAAAACTTGAGAAAGCAAAACTTGTTAATCCGTTATCCTCAAAAATTTATGATAAAGATGGTAAATTGATATATGAATATGGAAAAGAAAAACGAACGAATATTATGTATGATCAGATTCCTAAGTTAGTAGAAAATGCGTTTTTAGCAACAGAAGATGCACGTTTTTACGAGCACAGTGGCGTAGACTATAAAGGTACTGCACGTGCAGCCTTAGTCAGCCTAAAAGGGGATTACGGCTCTCAAGGTGGAAGTACGATTACACAACAAGTTATAAAAAATTACTTCTTATCAATGGAAAAAACGTCAAAGAGAAAGGCGCAAGAAATATATTTAGCATATAAACTAGAACAACAGTATTCAAAACATGAAATTTTAGAAATGTATTTAAATAAAGTTTACTTAGGTAACCGTTCATACGGAATCGCAACTGCAGTCCAAAATTACTATGGTAAGGAATTAAAAGATTTAACACTACCAGAAGTTGCAATGCTTGCTGGTTTAATGAAAGCTCCTAATAATTATGATCCAACGAAAGAACAAAATATCAAAAAAGTAACAGAAAGAAGAAATGTTGTACTTAAATTAATGAATCGACATGGTTATATTACAAAAAAAGAAATGGAAGAAGCATCAAAAGTTCCAGTAACAGAAGGACTTAAGAAAGCAACTGAACAAAAAGAAATGCCCTATCCAGCTTTTATGGATGCGGTTGTGAAAGAAGTTGAAAAAGAGTTGCCAGATGTTAATATTGGATCTGACGGTTTAGAAATTTATACAACATTAGATCCAAAGGCACAGGATTTTGCGGACAAGCTTCTAAATAAAGATATTATTAATTATCCAAATGAGAAATTCCAAGGGGCTTTCACATTTATGGATACGAAAACAGGAGAAGTACGTGCAATTGGTAGTGGGCGTGGTGAAAATAAAGCTGTTTTTAAAGGACATAATATTGCAATTGAATTAAATCGCTCAGCAGGTTCAACGATGAAACCAATTTTTGATTACGCTCCTGCAATTGAATATTTAAAATGGGCTACTTACCATCAAATTGATGATTCTCCATTTAAGTACTCAACGGGACAAGAAGTTAGAAATGCTGATAGAAAGCATTTAGGACTAATTACAATGCGTGATGCATTGAAGACGTCGCGAAATATCCCGGCAATAAAAACTGCAAAAGAAGTAGGAATTAATAGATCAAAAGGTTTCTCTGAAAAGCTAGGTATTACATTTAATGTAGCACCGACCGAATCAACAGCGATTGGTACAAATGAAGCGTCACCGACTGAAATTGCAGGTGCTTATGCGGCATTTGGTAATGATGGTAAGTATACGAGGCCACATTTTGTTAAGAAAGTCATTTATTCAGATGGTAAATCAAAAAGCTTTGAGCAAAAGTCAAAACGAGTTATGAAGGATTCTACAGCATATATGATTACTGATATGCTTCGTACTTTTGTTTCATCTGGATTAGGTACAACAGCTAATATAAGTTCTTTAGATATAGCGGGTAAAACAGGTACAACAAACTATTCTTTAGAACAAATAGCACAATATAATCTACCAGAAAGTGCAACTCGTGATAGTTGGTTTGCTGGTTATACACCACAATATACGATGGCAGTATGGACCGGATATACAAAGGATAGTAAAGATGATTATATTAGTAGTAAAAATACGAAAATAGCTCAATTGATTTTTAAAGAAATGATGAGTAAGTTTGCTACAGATAAGTCACAATTTAAAATGCCGAACAGTGTAGTTCAAGAAGGTAGCGAATTACGTATTAAAGGTGAGAAGCGTGATTCTTCTCCAAATACGAAAATAGAAAATACGACTGAACAGCCGAGTGAAAATAAGCAAAAAGAAAAGCAAAAGAAACAAGAAGAATTAAAAAAACTAGAAGAGAAAAAGCAAAGTGAACCAAAAAGTGGTAGTGACCAAGGAAATACAACACCACCAAACAATGGTAATGGCCAAGGAAATACAACGCCGCCAAAAAGTGGTAGTGACCGGGGAAATACAACACCACCAAACAATGGTAATGGCCAAGGAAATACAACGCCGCCAAAAAGTGGTAGTGACCAAGGGAATACAACGCCGCCAAAAAGTGGTAGTGACCAGGGAGATACAACACCACCAAACAATGGTAATAGCCAAGGAAATACAACGCCGCCAAAAAGTGGTAGTGACCAGGGAAAAACAACACCACCAAACAATGGGGATGACCATGGTACGCCACCGCCACCAAGTGATGATGGGAATATAGGAGAGGATCCAGCTAATAATGAATAATAAATAATCATATAATCAAAAAAACGCTATTCTCTTTGTAGAAAAATACAGAAAGGATGGCGTTTTTTATGACACTATCGATTCAATATGAGTTTCATTTATTCGCTAAAGAACTCCAGCGATATCTATCTCCAAGTATCCTTCAACAGCTCGCACAGGAGAAGAGTTTCGTAAAACGTAAAAGTAAGTATGAAACAAGAGATTTGGCCGATTTATGCATTTGGATTAGTTAACACGTAGCATTTCTTCGAGAAATCTTTATTTCTCTTCTCACACAAAAACTCTGTTCAAATCACTCACTTTCTGCATATATAATCTCTACTTTCAATCGTATACGTATTCTAGATGCAAGAGTGTTTCAACTACCTGGTCAATTCGCCACCGACTATCAAGGCTTAGGTGGGAGTAGTAATAAGGCAGACATGAAAATTCAATTGGAATATGATTTATTTAGCGGTCAATTCATTAACGTGCAGCTTGGACCAGGAAAGAATAATGATAAAACATATGGTACCATCTGTCTTGAAACCATAGAAGCAGGCGATTTGTGTTTACGTGATCTCGGTTACTTCGATTTAGTAGACTTACAAACCATTCAGGATAAAAAGGTTTACTATATCTCACGGTTGAAGTTGAATACACACATTTATATCAAGAACTCTGACCCAGAATACTTCAATAATGGTACGTTAAAAAAGTAAACAGAATACATCCAGCTTGATATGACACAAATGATGTAGGATCTTATCCCTGGTGAAACGATAGAAATCCACGAGGCATACATTGGCCAAAATCAGAAGCTTCCAGCATGTGTCATTATCCATCATTTAACCGATGATCAAACGCAAACACGCCTGAAAAACCAAGCGATACGTGAAAAGAAAAAAGGCATTGTCATAAAGGATAAAAGTAAACGTTTAATAGGCATGTGGCGGTACCCCTACAATTAAATTTAAGAAGATATTGCAAGGTTAATAATTTATCTACAATGAGTTATTAATGTGGATTTAGCTCATTTTTTACATGTAGCGGGTTATTTTTTGATTGTTGTCGTACTTCGATTTGAATTACAGTGAGTTGCATTCATCCAAAAAACACCCCTGATTTCCTATAAATAATGGAGGTCATCAGCGGTGTTTATCGGTGTATAAAACTTCAACATTATTAATAAGTCTTCTTTTAAAATATAAATGGTTAAACATATGAAAAAACTTCGATTGTTATTTCATCTTTTATTTTTGAAATACAGGCGCTATTTTATCAATGCGGTTTGTCCAAATTCCACCTGTATAATCGTCAGGAAGACGTTTTATATCTTCAAGCGAGTCAAATCCACTTGAAAATCCAAATCCATTTCCTCCTACAACGATAACTCGAGTATCAGCTTTATCCATTCGATTAAGAAAACGATTTGGCCATCCCCAAAGCCAAGGAGCTACTTTGTCTGGTATATGTAACTCCCCATGCTTCAGGCTTGAAGGCATGTAACCAGTCCATCCTAACGCCATATAAGTAAGAAGATCCTTTTTCATGGTCGCTTTAGACATTAATCGTAAACTAGGGATGCGCTCTTTTATCGCAGCAATTGGTTTATCGCCACCATATACAGTTAGTTGCTCAAGACGTTTTGCTGGTAGTTTCTTAAGGTAAGCAGCCAATTGGATTCCTTCATTTTCATCATCACTTTTAATATGAATAAGAAAAGAGCGATCTGAAAAATGGTTAAGTACTTCATCAAGTGTTGGCATAAGATTAATCCCTTGACCACGAAATGGGAATGTTTTACCCCCATCAGCTGTATAACCGTAACCAATATCAAGTGCTTGTAATTCTTTTGTTGTAAAATCTCTTGTAACACCTTTACCATTAGTACGGCAATCAAGAGTCCAGTCATGAAAAATAACAAAATTATTATCTTTAGTTGGTTGAACATCAAACTCTACTAGATCAGCCCCAGCTTTAAATGCTGCTTCCATAGATGGAATTGTATTTTCTAAATAAGGATATTCAGGTTTATTTATACGTTCAGCTGTACATGTATCACCCTCAATCCCTTCCATGCTAAATGTTTGCGAAAGCCCTCGGTGAGCAAGAAGAAGAGGAGTCCCATCGGCCCTCTCAGCAAAAAAAGAACTGTTATTTACATAAACAAATGCGAATAGGATAAGAATTATCCAAGTCGTTTTACGTTTTAGTAACCTTTTTATTTTATTCATTGTATGCCCCTCTTAAATATTAGTTGAAATGATTTAAACAATGTTCGTTAATTAAATACTGGTAGATTTTACAACCTATCATATTTTATTGCAATGGATAGGATTGGTAATTGAAGGTTAGTACTTATATATCAATATAGCTCTTCAGCCAATAAAGATATTTCTTTTTTTATCCAGATTCATAAAAAGCAGTTCACATCCTTAAGTTGATGGATGTGTGGTGTGCTCCTATAGGTGCGTAAAGTACTCAAAACTATGAACGTTTCCGCAACATTCTCCTTTGCCTCTTTCGAATAAAATTTATGCCAAGATATAATAAAAGTATAACGATATAAGGGGCGTCTTTTATGAGAAAAGAGAAAAGACAAAGGCTAATTAAACAAGCGGTGAGAGAGCATGAAATAGATACACAAGAAAAGTTAGTAGAGCTGTTAGCAAAAAAGGGGGAAATTGTAACACAAGCTACTATTTCGCGAGATATTCGCGAATTAAATATAATAAAGACAGTTTCTTCAAACGGTTTAACTATATATAAAAACTTCACAGGAGATAATATACAAACTGATATGATGTTAAAGAAAAAGTTTGGAGAAGTTGTCGTAAAGATTGATTATATAAATCAATTAACCATTATTAAAACTTTACCGGGTAATGCACATGTTATAGGTGTGTTATTAGACTCTGTAGACTGGAAAGAAAAAGTAGGGTGTATTTGTGGGAATGATACATGTCTTGTAATTTCAAAATCACAATCAGATAGGGAGATTCTAGAAGAGAGATTAAAATTAATTATGTAGATAAAAAAACTACTAATACAGGATTTTATTAAAGAGTTTCGTTATTACTAAAGTCTTCGTAAATTGAAATAGTTAGCATTATATGAGTTTTACGTATTTAAGCAAATAAGGATAAGTTATGTATAGTGCAAGTACTTTGCTATCAGAATTTGTATCATTATAATAAATGAATGAATTATTCGGCCTGTTGATTTATAGAATTTCAGCAAAAAAGCATTATTCTATTTTCGATTGTCGCTCCCATAGCTAGTTTTAACTAATTTTATTGCGTTACAGAAATAAAGCAGCTTTTCCGGAGCCTTGGTAATAAATTAAACTTTTAATGGGGATACTTTACGGTATATTGAAATTAATTGTCTTCTTAGTTGCTGAAGATACTTAATATAGAAATGATGTTGGAGTATCGAGAAAAATAATTAATTCTAAATAAGAATTTTTAACGTAAGGTAGCTAAAATTTGAAAGTGAGTATAACTAATCGAAATTGCTAGTTATAAGAGAGGGTAAAAGTATCTTGTAAAGTAATGCATATAAAATAGAAAGATATAAGAGATAGGTGAAATTTATGAATACAAGACAAAAAGAAATTTTATTTCTACTATTATCTGAATCTAACGACTATTCATTAGTACAAGACCTTGCCGATAAGGTGAATTGCTCTGAAAAAACAATTCGTAATGACTTTAAAATAATTGAGGAGCATCTTGCGAATTATTCAAGTGCGATTCTTGTTAGAAAACCGGGATTAGGCGTGTACTTAGAGATTGAGGAATATGAAAAGGTGGACTTGTTTAATAAACTTTATTGTATTAATAATCGCACAAAGTATGAATCAGATGAAGAAAGGATTCTACAAATTGCATACAACTTATTAATGAATGTAAAGGCAGTTACTGCACAGGATATGGCATCCCAACATTTTGTAAGTCGAACGACTATAAAAAAAGATCTAGATAGAATTGAAAAATGGTTACATCAATTTGATTTAACCATTGTTTCAAAACAGCGAGTTGGACTTATTATTGATGGAAATGAAAAGAAAAAAAGAAGAGCATTGGCTAGATTATCAGATTTGATTCGTAATTCTGATCTTACGAATCAATTTATTAAAGAACAATTTCAATATCATGAGGTTGAATTTGTTACGAACGAATTGAAAGCGTTACAAAAACGAAATGCATTGTTTTTTACAGATGATACATTTGAAAGTTTATTAGTGCATACATTGCTCATGGTACGGAGAATGAAACTTAAACAACCTATTTTAAATGCTGAAAAGGAAATTAAAATACTGAAAGAAACAAAAGAATATATATGGACATTGGAATTTTTAAAACAGTTGGAATGTGTTTTTTCAGTTCATTTTACAGAAGAAGAAGTTACGTATTTAACAGCTCATATTTTAGGTGGGAAAATCCGTTATCAAGATAAACCAATGCAGGATAGCACGCTTACTGAAAGTAATCCAATCCTTTCTATGGTTATTCAGCAATTAGTTAAACGTATGTCGCAGTTGTATGAAATTGATTTCAGTAAAGACAAAATTTTAATTGAAGGGTTAACGATTCATCTATATACCGCATTGAATCGCTTAAGCTATGATCTTTCTGTCTCTAATCCGATGTTACACGATATAAAGAGAATGTATCCCTATGTGTTTAATGTATTGATACAAGTATTAGAAGAGATAAACGAATCTCTAAATATATATATTCCAGAAGAAGAAGCGGCTTATCTTACTCTACACTTTGAAGCATCTGTTGAACGGTTAAATCACCAGGAAAAATCTAAAAATGTAATTATTGTTTGCCATATGGGCATTGGCATGTCGCAGTTGTTACGTACAAAAATTGAGCGTAAATTTCGTCATATCCATGTGATGGACTGTATTTCAAAAGCTGATTTAAAAAGTTATATAATGAAACATCGTGATGTGAATCTCGTTATTTCAACTACTAGTCTTTCAAGATTAGACATTCCTCATATAGTAGTATCCCCATTATTAGAGGGACCAGAAGAAAAGAAGCTAGGGAACTTTATACAAAATTATGATGAGCCAAGTTATAAAGAACAAAAAGACTTTGTTATGCTCAATTATACATCTCCATTTTTAGTGTTTTTACAACAAGATATACAACATCCATATGAGTTAATTGAAAAATTAGCATATGCTTTGCATAGTAAGGGTTATGTAGATAAAGAGTATGCAGAAAATGCAATTATAAGAGAAAAAATGTCAGCAACAACAATTGGGGGAGGAATTGCAATTCCTCATGGAAACCCGAAATTTATTCAAGAGTCAGTAATTGCAATCGCTACATTAAAAGAACCAGTTGATTGGGGAGCAGAGAAGGTATCACTTGTATTTATGCTAGCAGTTAAAAGTGATGGACAAGAGGTAACGAAACAATTGTTTCGGGAACTATCCTTTATAAGTGAGCAACCATCCTTTATTCAAAAACTTACGAAAGAAACAAACGTAATGAAATTTTTGTCCTTTTTACATACTTAACCGAAAAGTAGAGGCCCAAATAACTGTTATTTGCTTAGGTAAAAGATTTATTTTCCGGAAGTTACGGTAAAAAATGAAACTTTTGACGTTTTAATATTAATTTATAGTAAATGTAGGCGCTTAGTAAAAAGTGTGAGGAGGATTAAGAATGAAATTGTTAGCGGTTACATCATGTCCGAATGGGATTGCCCATACCTATATGGCAGCTGAAAATTTACAAAAAACAGCGGATAAATTAGGAGTCCAAATGAAAGTTGAAACCCAAGGTGGAATAGGGGTAGAAAATGAGTTAACTGAACAAGATATTCGCGAGGCGGACGGCATTATTATAGCTGCGGATAGAGTCGTAAATAAAGATAGATTTGTAGGGAAAAAATTGTTGGTTGTTGGAGTGCAGGATGGTATTCGTAAACCAGGAGAATTAATTGAGAAAGTAATCAGCGGGAATGTATCTATTTATCATTCACAGTCAAAAAAAGTAGAAAGTAACCAACAGGAAAAAAAGCAAAATCCGATATATCGTCATTTAATGAATGGTGTATCTTTTATGGTCCCATTTATCGTAGTTGGAGGATTATTAATTGCAATTGCGTTAACACTTGGGGGAGAAAAAACTCCTGGGGGGCTAGTGATTCCAGAGGGTTCTTTTTGGAAAACCATTGAACAAATTGGTGGTGCATCATTTACGTTCATGGTTCCAATACTTGCTGGATATATTGCATATAGTATAGCGGATAAACCTGGACTTGTTCCTGGAATGATTGGTGGATATATTGCAGCAACAGGAAGATTTTACGGAAGTGAAAGTGGTGCTGGTTTTCTCGGTGGAATTATCGCTGGTTTCTTAGCTGGTTACATAGCATTAGGAATCAAAAAATTAAAAGTTCCAAAAGCGATTCAACCAATTATGCCGATTATTATTATTCCGGTATTTACTTCCCTTATTGTAGGTTTAGCATTTGTATTTATTATTGGTGCCCCTGTCGCACAAGTTTTCGTATCATTAACAGCTTGGTTAGCAGGTATGCAAGGGTCAAGTTCAATTCTCTTAGCATTAATTTTAGGTGCAATGATTTCATTTGATATGGGTGGTCCAGTCAATAAAGTAGCATTCTTATTTGGTTCAGCAATGATTGGAGAAGGAAACTATGAAATTATGGGTCCAATTGCTGCAGCAATTTGTATACCACCAATTGGAATGGGACTGGCTACTTTCATAGGTAAGGGGAAATTTCAAGATTCAGAGAGAGAAATGGGTAAAGCATCATTTACAATGGGGCTATTTGGTATTACGGAAGGTGCGATTCCCTTTGCAGCACAAGATCCACTTCGGGTTATTCCAAGTATAATGGCTGGTTCGATGACGGGTGCTGTGATTGCGATGATTGGTCATGTAGGAGACAGAGTAGCACATGGTGGTCCAATTGTTGCTGTGTTAGGAGCAGTAGATAATGTATTTATGTTTTTTGTGGCTGTAATTGTAGGCTCTATTGTGACAGCTGTTGTAGTAAATGTATTGAAAAAAGACGTTTCAAAGTTAGAAAAACAAGAAAATGAACAAATAAAAGAAGTTTCAGCAACAATAGAAGTGCAACAACTGGAACAAGAAACTCAAGCAAGAGGCGAACAAGTAGATAAGGTAGAGATAAAAAAATTAACAGATATTACAAGTTTAGAATTAATTGAAACGGACTTAAAAGGGGAAACAAGAGATGACATCATTGATGAAATGATTCAAAAATTAAAGCATGTAGGTGCATTACATTCAGTGACAGAATTTAAACAGGCTATTATGAACCGTGAGCAAGAAAGTACTACAGGTATTGGCATAAACATTGCGATTCCACATGGGAAATCAGCTGCCGTAAGGAAACCGAGTGTGGTATTTGGAATTAAACAATCGGGCATAGATTGGAAAAGCCTTGATGGAACGGAAGCGAAGTTAATATTTATGATTGCGGTACCAAAAGGAAATGAAGGGAATGAACATTTAAAAATCCTTCAAATGCTTTCTCGAAAACTTATGGATGACAGTTTTAGAGAGCGGTTATTATCTGTTCGAACAAAAGCAGAAGCATACAAACTACTAGATGAAATAGCATAGAATGGGGGATTTAAATCATGACTGAACCATTATTTTTTGCACCTGTTTTTAAAGAAAGAATTTGGGGTGGAACACATTTAACTTCTTTTGGATATGAGATTCCATCAAATCAAACTGGAGAGTGTTGGGCTTTTGCTGCACATCAACATGGACAAAGTATTGTTAAGAACGGAAAGTATAAAGGGCTATCTTTGGGTGAATTGTGGGATAACCATCGAGATTTATTTGGAAATATGGAGGGGGAGCGTTTCCCTCTTCTTACAAAAATTTTGGATGCCAATCAAGATTTATCTGTTCAAGTTCATCCCAACGATGAGTATGCCAGCGTACATGAAAATGGAGAACTAGGAAAAACAGAATGCTGGTATGTAATCGATTCCATAAAAGACGCGGAAATTATTTATGGACATCATGCGAAAACAAAAGAAGAATTCATGGCTATGATTGAAAAGAAAGAGTGGAACCAACTGTTGCATCGCGTGAAGGTGAAACCTGGAGATTTCTTCTATGTGCCGAGTGGAACTGTTCATGCAATTGGTAAAGGGATTTTGATATTAGAAACGCAGCAAAACTCTGATACAACCTATAGATTGTATGATTATGATAGAAGAGATTCAGAAGGTAATTTACGGGATCTTCATCTTGAAAGCAGTATTGATGTAATAGAAACTCCATGTATTTCGAATCAGTTAACATTTAAAAATGAAAAAGTAGATGATTTGAGTATAACTAATTTTATTAAATGTCCGTATTTTTTAGTGGAAAAATGGGAGTTAGATGGATCAGCTAGTTTGGAACAACAAAAAGCCTTCCTTCTTGTTAGTGTAATACATGGTGAAGGTGAGTTAATTAAAGAAGGGGAGCACTATTTCTTTAAAAAAGGAGACCACTTTATAATACCTAATTACTTTGGAAGATACGATTTGGTAGGTAACTCTATATGTATTGTTTCAAGTAAATATTAAATTTAATAATTTTTATATACTTATTATTTAATTTAATATTTACAAACAAATTAACAAGTTCTTGATTTTGAGGAGCTGGTTAATTTGTTTGTAGAGTATTGGTCTTATAATCTTTTTATATTACCTGTAACATTTAGTATTCATTTTCTTGTTCTTTGTTACTTGAAACATAATCTTGCCAAAAGGGTAAAGTTATGGTTCAAATTGTGAAAGATGTATGCTACAACTCACATTTATAGAAAGACGTGAAAATAGTAATTAATTTTATAATGTAAGGGGTCTCGTCACACGTCTTTAAGTTGATGGATATGTGACGAGACCCCTTGACCATTAAGTTAAGTTCCTATAATAATCTAAAAACGAAAAATTTATCTCTCCACAGTCATTCTTCTTTTTTCAACGCTAATTAACTTTTAAAAATTATACTCAAAATTTTGGATGTTAAAAAAATTTAATGGCTCTTAATACTTCATAAAAGTTATTGTAAACTTTGTGAATGAATGTTTTTGGCTTTCTACTTTAATAAATCCATGATGAGCTTCGATAATTGATTTTGCTAGTGCTAAGCCAATTCCAATTGATCCTTCTTTTTTAGAATTTTTTGCCTTGTAAAATCTATCGAATATATATGGCAAATCTTCTGATGCAATACCTTCACCAAAATCTTGAATTATAATTTCAGTATGAATAGGAGAGTTTGTGACTTCAATATATATAGAACTATTATCATTTGAATGTTCAATGGAATTCTTTAAAATATTTAATAAAGCTTCTTGCATCCAAATACTGTCATGTAAAAGTGATATTTTTTCATTGGTTTTTAAATGTATGTTCATATTTTTTTTATCTAATTTACTGTTCAAACTAGCAATGACCTCATAAATTGTATCAATAATATCAGAGTTTTCTTTTTCAAATAGTATTGCCCTAGCATCTATTTTTGAAACTTTTAATAAATTCTGTATTAAAAAGCTGATTCTTGAAATTTGAACCTCATTATTGTGTAAAAAATGATATTGCTGTTCATTTAATTTATCTTGTAATAAGATATCGTTGTTCACTGTTAGTGTGGAGAGTGGTGTTTTTAGTTGATGAGAAATATCTTGTAAAGTTTGAATTAAAAATTGTTTCTCTTCCATTAAATTATGCATACTTTTTCTAATAACATTTTTCAGTTTATGAAAAGAATTAGCAAGTTTAGCTAGATCTCCTTCTCTATTTTCCTTGATATCAATTGTGTAATTACCTTCAATAATTTTATTCGCTGCAGCTGTTACATTTCTAATTTTTAAGAAAAAAGATTTATATTGTAAGTAATTTAGAAAAATTAGGATTAAACTGAACCCTATTGCTCCAAGGAACATGTTTATGTTGTTTTGGGATATATGTTTATTTAAATAAGGAAAAAGTCTTGAATCCAATTCAGCAGATAGACCATATTGATTTAATAGCATTTCTCCATCACTGGAATAATCTTTTTTATTCGCTGTATCATTTGTAAGTGCTTGTATAATTTCGTATTCATTTTCTGGGTTTTGTGCAACTAGTTTTCCGGTAATTTCACTCCAAATAGTAATATAATCATTTTTTAAATGGTCATATAGAATATGAACTGTGATAACTTGATATATAATAAATAAAAAAGAGATTAATGCTAATGTAAGTATATTAATTTTTATTTCTCTATTTATCATCAAATTACTCCTTACTGACGTCTTTATTCCAGAAATATCCGACACCTCTTTGTGTGATTATACAGTTAGGATTTTGTGGAGTATCCTCAATTTTACTTCTTAATCTTTTTACATAAACAGAAAGAGTATTTTCATCGAAAAACACTTCACTTTCATCTACTATTTTTTTCAATATCTCATTTCTTTTTAACACTTTATGAGGATTTAGCATTAACGTTAATAAGAGTTTGTATTCTAAATGTGTTAAATTTATACTTTTCTCATGCTTAAAAGCTCTGGCCGCTTCAACTTCAAGCTGTATATTTCCAGACCTCAATATAGTATTAGAAGCTGTTTTAATTTTTTTTCTTAATTGTACCTTTACTCTAGATAATAGCTCTTTTACCCTGAAGGGTTTTGTTATATAATCATCTCCACCAATTTCAAGGCCCATTACTACATTTGCCTCCTCATCTAGTGCGGTAAGAAAAATAATAGGTATATCACCTTTTCTTTTAAGATAGGTACATAAATCATACCCATTTCCATCTGGGAGTCCAACATCCAATATAGCTAAGTCAAATTGATTATTTTCGTATTGGTCTTTTGCATCTTGTACAGTAGAAACTCTTATAACCTCAAGTCCTTCTCCTTTTAGAGTAAACTCAATAGCCATTCCTAGATCGTTATCGTCTTCAACGAATAATACTTTATCCACAGTATCTCTCCTCATTTGTCTTTGATTATGACAGTTATTTTACACGTTGATTGGCTAATTTAAAATAGTTTAGTATGGAAATGAAATGGACTTTTAGAGGCTTTTCTGAGTATAAGCATAATACTCAAATCGGCTTGCAGCTTTTCAGCACATAATGAGATACAACAATTACTTAAAGCAGAATACTTACGTAATTCATGCATGCACTTGCTTATATTTTGAAAAACCTTGTAATAGTGTCTTGTTGAATTTGTACGTTTTTATAAAATCAGTAATGTTTTATTTAAGTTATCTTATACAAAAATGTTAAATGAAAATTGGATTCGCATTAATTATGTAAATGAATTTTAAAAAACACTTCATTGAGAATAAGAGCCGAATGGGAGCGGATTTTTGAGAATTTGAAAAGTATGTGTGTACTTAAATAAGTGTATAAAAGCCATTTAAGTGTACAACTTTAAAATATATCTTGAGCAGAGTTACGAGTATATAAAAAGTTAGATTTAGTAATCTTACTAAACTGTAAGATTAAAGTATATATAGTAAGACAAGAGTTATTCAATTAACAATTAAAGACGTCTATACTGAAGGTAATGATTCTTTATTAAGACTTGTAGCATTTTAGCCACTGTTTATATAAAGAAAAAACTACTGTTCTAATCCCAGATTAAACATAGTATATGAGGAGGAATAAAATGAAAAAGATAATAGGATTTCTAGTAGTAACAGCAATTTTTATAGGTATAGGGTTTGCTGTAAATAGGTATATAAATGGTCCCTCACAACCAGTAAACGGTATCATAGTATCTGGAACAAAAGAAAATATATCAGCTGTTAAAAATCTGTATAAAGATCAAAACGTACGAACAGCAGATTATAGTTATAAATTGGTCACAGAAATAATAAAACAAGAACTCACTACCGAACAGAAAGAAGATATTAAGAAATAATGGAAAGAAAAAGGAGAAAATATGACTGAAGAAGAGATAGACAAGGAACTTGATAAACCATCTGTTAGAAAGAAACAATATGTGGTTATTACAAAATCAACAGCTGAAAAATTCTTAAAAAAAGGAATTGTAAGAACACCCTTATCAAAAGAAGATAGTTCAATGACTTCAACCCCAGTAAAAGAAATAAAAGAATTAACGAGTGAAAAAAACTTATTTTATAGAAAAAATGCAGAAGATGAGGAAGTTAAGGATGGAAATTTAAATTTAAATGGACAAATGATACCTGTTCAACATATTGAACAAAATAATTGGATTGGCTATTTTTCATCACCGATAGTAATTGTTAATGAGGAAACATATAAACAATTAGAAGAAAAAGAAGTAAGCCTTTCTTTAATTCAGTTTGCAAAAGAAAATTTTGATTATAAAAATAAAAACAAGGTAAAAAAGGTGGTCGAATACGTTTCGAAAGTGTATGCAGTGAAAGACGAGAATGGTGAGTACGATAAGGATAAAATCTATTTTGTAGAGGTTCAAAATTAATCGGTGAAAAGGATGAGTTGTATGGAGGTTGTTAGATTAGAAAATGTAGTAAAAACATATGGAGAGGGAGAAACCCAAGTACAGGCGTTAAAAGGAATTAATCTTTCCATTCATAGGGGGGAATTCGTAACCATAGTTGGAGCATCAGGTTCTGGTAAAAGTACCTTATTGCATATTTTAGGAGGGCTGGATCGTCCGAGTTCGGGAAATGTGTTTATAGGTGATGAAAATATCTACAATTATAAAGATAATGAACTCTCTATTTTTCGCCGAAGAAAAGTTGGCTTTATATTTCAGTTTTTTAATTTAATTCCTGTCTTGAATGTACAAGAAAATATTGCTTTGCCAGCTCTATTGGACGAAGAACAGGTAGATGATCATTACCTGGATGAAATTATAAAAACCCTTGGGTTAAATGAAAGACGAGATCATTTGCCTTCTGAATTATCGGGTGGTCAACAACAAAGGGTATCTATTGGTAGATCTCTTATAAATAAACCCGATATTATCTTAGCGGATGAACCAACCGGAAATCTAGATACAAAAAATACAAAAGAAGTTCTGAATTTATTAAAAGTAACAGCTAAAAAATATAATCAGACGGTGATTTTAATTACCCATGACCCTGCTATCGCATCAAACTCTGATCGAATTATAACCATTACAGATGGCATGATTATTTCAGATAAACAATTAGTGCAAAATCAAGAAAAATGTGGAGGGGAGGAGTATTGATTCATAGTTACAAACAGTTAAGCCAAAAATATCTCAGAAGTAATATAAAACGTACTTTGCTAACATTAACAGGTATTATTCTAGCATTGGCGCTAATAACAACGATTGGACTGTTTTTTAATAGTGGATACACTTCGGGAATTGAAAATGCTAAAAAAGGTTCTATGGGTTCCGCAAATATTTCAGTTGAAAATTATAATCAAAAGCTTTTCAATATGATAAAAAGTAATCCAAATATATCTTCTTATGGCATTATAACTCCAGGAGAGGTGCTCCATATTCATGAGATAGCTGTCTCTTATATGTATGCAGATCATCAAGCATTGAAGCTGTTAAAGTCTAGTATTCCTGTACATGGTAAGCTACCTTCAAATGAAAACGAGGCTGTTTTGGAAAAATGGATGCTACCTTACTTCGGGCCCAATCTTAAATTAGGCGATATGTTTATTATTCATGAAAAGAAATATAAACTTGTTGGTGTGTTAAATAAGTCTAGTGGTACTCAGGAAAATAAAACAGGTCAATTATTAACATATAAAAATAAGTTTAAAGTTGGAGAAGGTAGCGTATTAATTGAATTGCATAAGTACGCAAACTTTGATGAAGTTGAAAATCAATTTAAATTATTGACGAATAAAGAAAATATAAGAGTGAATAACGAATTAAAGAGAGCCTTAAAGCCTAGTGTGGAGATAATGGTGGCAGCCGCTATTAGTATTGGGATTGTTGTGATTTCTACAATTGTTATTATTTACAATGCATTTCAAATTAGTATAGTAGAGCGAATGAAACAGTTTGGTTTATTGAGGAGTATAGTAGCTACAAAAAAACAAATCAGAAAAATTGTGATAAGAGAAGCAACATTTCTTTCTATTATTGCTATATTCTTTGGGATTTTGTGCAGTGTATTAGTAGTCTTTTTACTTAATCAAGTACTGATAAACGTACTTAAAAACTCTATGGGATATACAATTAAATTAGATTGGTTAATTATATGTGTAAGTTCTTTAATTACGTTGATAACTGTCTATATTTCAAGCTATTTTCCTGCTTTTTTTGCAGGTAGAATTTCACCGTTACTGGCCGTAAGTAGCCGATTAGCTATAAAAAAAGAAAAAATAAAGAAAAAAAAGAGAACAAAACTAAAGAAACCACTATCTTTTCCGTTAAGTATGGCATTAAAAAATATCCAAAGGAATCCAAATAGATATACAGTTACAATCTTGTCTATTATTATAAGTAGTGTACTGTATATCACGTTTACGTTTCTCATAGATACTGTCATTCAGCGTAAACAACCGGAAATTCAAGCTCTAAAATCGGATATATCAGTTACGGTTAATTCAAATTTAGACAAGACTAGCATAGATCATATGAGTCGAAATATTTATAAAGTTAATAACGTAGAAAAGCTGTACAAGCAATATCAGGCAAATGATTTTTATACGAAAGTACCAAAAAATAAACAAATTAAAGAATTACAAGGAAATGAATCGCTGTATCAAAAAGTAAAATATAATAATCAAACTGTAGAAATTGTGAAAACACAAATAAAAGCATACGATGAGAATAGTTTAAAGAAACTAGCTGAAAATGTAACTAGTGGAAGAATTGATATTTCAAAATTAAATCGTGAAAAAGAGGTTATTTTAGTAAAACAAGCTGCATCAAATGATATGAATACAAGTAAAAAATATATAGGTTCTCTAAGCACTTTTCAGGTAGGGGATGAAATCCAAATAACAAGTCAGCAGGAAAGAAAATCTACAGAGGAAATCTCCTACAATGAAGAAAAACTAGAAACTTTAAAAATAGCTGCAATTGTAGAATTGGATATTTTTAATATGAGCAGAGTGATGGATACCATAACTTTTATTACTAGTGAACAAATAGCCGAATATATTACACCATCTCCACAAAAATTAACAAGTTTTGAAATTGATTTAGAGAATCAATCTCAGGCTGATGCTACAATTTTAGATATACAAAAGAAACTCGGTGGAGATGCATCTATAGATGTAAAAAATAATATCGTTCAAAGTAATTTCCATACAGATAATATAATTTATATAAAAATATTAGGGTACGGATTTATAGCTGTTATTACACTGATTGGTTGTGTGAATATTTTAAATACCATTACAGTCAGCATCATTATGAGAAGAAAAGAATTAGCTGCTTTAAAATCGATTGGTATGTCGCAAAAGGATTTGAAAAAGATGATTACTTATGAAGGGCTCCTGTACGGTCTCTTTGGAAGTATACAAGGAATCTTTTTCGGCTGTATGCTTTCATATATTCTTTATGTAGCACTTTCGAATATGGTGTCTTTTGAATGGATTATTCCTTATCAATCTATCTTTATCACATTTATAACTGCACTGTTGATTAGTTATGTAGCGGTACTAATACCACTTCGGAAAATTCAAAAGGATAATGTTATAGATGTAATTAGAGAAGAATAACAGCAGTCATAACAATATGTTATTCGTGAAATACAATGCCTGCAATTCTTGTAGAACTTGCCGTCATTGATAATAAAGAGGAAAATGAAAAGTTAGGTTCAGAATATTGGAGACAGCGTTTGCCTGAAGCGACTTATTCAGGAATATTAGTTTATTATGATTGGCAAGGCATTAATGTCTTATCTTATCGATTATAATATTAGATTACCTGTAATTTTTAGAGTGAAATATAAAGGGATTGTAAAAGAAGGTTATACAAAGTTAAAGCTTTATCAAGAGAAAGTAATTTCTTCTCTTGGTAAGCTTTTTTTAATGAGATAAAGGATAGTTTTGAAATGTATAAAATAGAAAAAGCTTCAGTAAAAGATAAAGAATAGTTAAATGAAAAGAATTAGAACTAAATGAAAGGTGAAAGTGGACACTTGTTAATGATAGTAGGATCACCACATGTCTATCAAGCTAATATTTTAAGGTGTCTCCAAAATAAAAATTTTCTTCTTTTTGAGGAACTACCAAATTCTTAAGTTGATAGATGTGGGTTAACACCAACAAAACGTGAATTTCGTACGCTAAGAAAAATTTTATAAAGAAAAAGCCGATCTCCTCGTATGTTAAGGAATTAACTTTTTAGAGAGTATCTATTTGATACATATTCTTTGTGATTAACTTTAAAAAGCTAATCTATAATTTTTAAAAATGAAGAGATATATAAGAGCTATCGAAACAGCTCTTAAGATTAACATGTTACAGTTTTTTATTATGTAATGAGGTTATCTAATTATCTCCATCCTCTTTGTTATATAATTCATCTTGAATCGAGAGATTCATAAGAAAACATCATCCTTTCTAATTTAGCTTGTTTTGAAAGGATAACGTTTTTTGACATTTGGGGATATTAAAATCTCCTGAGTTGATGGTTATGTATGGTGAACCTATAGTCAAAGAAGTAAGAAGATATTTAGAAATGCATCAAATTTTGAGGAAGTGCTTGTGAACCGTATCATAAATAAATGAGGTTTTGTATGTTCGATTTTTAAATAATACCCAAGAAGGAGTGGATTGCAGTTATAGTAATACTCTATTTTTTGTATTTCTATAATAGATAATTTTTTAAAAAAACAGAATTATCTTGACAGTTATTGAATGGATTGATAAGGTTATAAAAAAATATTTCTTATCCAGAGAGGTGGAGGGACTGGCCTTATGAAACCTCAGCAACAGGTCTGCTTAAGTAGACACTGTGCTAATTCCAGCGGGTGATAATCCTGATAGATGAGAGCTTCCGTTTTTATTTGTCAGTAGCGCCCTCTTTTTTAGAGTGCGCTTTTGTTTTTTCTGGATAGTAACTAAAGGAGAGTAGAAATGGAGAACAAAAATGGGCAAGAATTTCAAAGGAAAATGCAAGCACGTCATTTAGTCATGCTATCACTTGGTGGGGTGATTGGAACTGGCTTATTCTTAAGTTCGGGTTACACTATTCAACAAGCTGGCCCATTTGGAACAATTCTATCCTATCTGATTGGTGCGCTAGTGGTTTATCTAGTTATGCTATGTTTAGGAGAGCTTTCCGTACATATGCCTGAAACGGGTGCATTTCATAGTTATGCAGTTAAATACATTGGACCGGGTACAGGGTATACAGTAGCCTGGTTGTATTGGTTAACTTGGACTGTTGCTTTAGGTTCTGAATTTACAGCCGCAGGATTACTTATGAAGCCATGGTTTCCATCGATTAATGTTTGGGTATGGAGTGCTCTTTTTGCCATTTTGATCTTTTTATTAAATGTCCTGACTGTTAAATTTTTTGCCGAATCCGAATTTTGGTTTTCATTGATAAAGGTTATAGCTATTGTAATTTTTATTGTTTTAGGAGTAGCCGCAATGTTAGGGTTTCTTCCGATGACTCATTCAAAACCAGCACCATTCTTTTCTAATTTTACAAGTGGAGGTTTATTTCCTCATGGTGCTACGGCCATTATGATGACCATGCTTGCGGTTAATTTTGCTTTTTCGGGAACAGAATTAATAGGCATTGCAGCTGGAGAAACAGCGAACCCGGAAAAAATGATACCGAAGGCCATTCGAACTACTCTGTGGAGATTGATCATCTTTTTTGTAGGAACGATTGTTGTTTTATCTGCGTTATTGCCTATTTCCGATGCAGGGGTATTAGAGAGCCCTTTTGTTGCAGTTCTAGAACGAATTGGGGTGCCATATTCAGCTGACATAATGAATTTTGTTATCTTAACAGCCATTTTATCTGCGGCAAACTCAGGCCTTTATGCCTCTTCTAGAATGCTTTGGTCGCTTGCTAATAAGAATACGATATCCCCGATTTTTGGGAAAATGACGAAGCAAGGTGTTCCAATCAACGCCGTCATTTTCAGTATGGTGGGTGGAGCTTTGGCTTTGCTCTCAAGTATTGTGGCACCAGATACTGTCTATATCGTACTTGTTTCCATTTCCGGTCTAGCAGTAGTTATAGTTTGGATGAGTATTAGTGCTTCCCAGTTCCTATTTCGCAGACAATTTTTGAAAGAAGGAAATTCTGAAAAGGATTTGATTTATCGCACACCACTATATCCATTAGTACCAATTGCTTCTTTTAGCCTTTGTCTGGCATCGTGTATTGGAATTGCATTCGATCCAACACAGAGAATTGCCTTATATTGCGGCATACCGTTTATTTTGTTTTGCTATGGAAGTTATTATCTAACAAAAAATCTAAAAAAGAGGGGCTTAGATTATGTCGAACAAAATCAATCCAATTGATGATATTTTATCCCAACAATCCATTATGCTTCTTGACGGAGCATTAGCTACAGAATTGGAGGCGCATGGATGTAATTTGGACGATCCTCTTTGGTCGGCACGTGTGTTACTAGAAAATCCGGAACTAATTTATCAGGTTCATTCAGACTATTTTCGTGCTGGAGCGGACTGTGCCATAACAGCAAGCTATCAAGCTACTATTAGTGGTTTTTCCACGCGTGGAATACAAGAACAGGAAGCTTTGGAGTTAATTAAGAAAACGGTGTTACTTGCAAGAAGGGCAAGAGATGATTTTTGGAAGGAAAATACGCAAACGAATAGGCCTAAACCTTTGGTTGTTGCATCAGTTGGGCCGTACGGCGCTTACCTTGCAGATGGTTCAGAGTATGTAGGCAACTATGGTGTGACAGATAAAACATTAGCAGACTTTCACCGTTCGAGAATGTCTGCGTTAATCGAAGCAGGTGCAGATCTATTGGCATTTGAAACGATCCCTTCCCTGCAAGAAGCAAGAGTATTAGATACATTATTGCGTGAGTTTCCAGAAACATATGCGTGGCTTTCCTTTTCACTAAAAAATGAGAAAGAGATTAGTGAAGGTATGAAACTCGTGGAGTGTGCACGAGTTTTTGAGAAAAGTGAACAAATTGTAGCGATAGGCATCAATTGTGCGCCAGTAACCGTTGTGACTGGTGCAATCCAAGAGTTGAGGGCAAACACCAAAAAACCGATTATTGTTTATCCAAACTCTGGTGAAACTTATAATCCAGAAACAAAAACATGGCATGGTCATGAACAATGTAACGCGTTGAATATTCAATCTGAAGAATGGTACCAAGCAGGTGCACGTTTAATAGGTGGATGCTGCAGAACGACACCTTATCACATTGAGGAGATATCTAACAAGTGGCGTTCTTCCGAGTTTTTCTATTCAAACGAAGCAAAACAGTAATGTAATGGAAGATAATTTATCTTTGTGTGTATTTTCATGATTTAGCTTGTTTGGAATCTACAGTTAGGTTTAGTGGCACAAAATGTCTTTTCAGAGACACAAATGTGGATGGTAGCCTCGGGAATCCAGTGGACTTTTGGGTACCTTAGGTATGGAGAGGAATCAGGGAAAATAAAAACAGCTAGTTTAATAGAAATGGTAGATAACATGCTGAATCTTTTAATGAAGATGTAGTTGATCTAATTGAAGGTGAAGGGGACCAATTATTCGTAATTAAAGTTAACGAAGAGGTTAATTTAGTTATTTAAAAAATAGTTCAATAACTATATGAAAATTTGTTTTGGTAAAAATCCTTGTTGTAGTAGTTAATATGGTCATATTTTTTGTAAAAAAGGATAGATGTAAACAGGTATACTCTCTTGTTCATCTATCCTTTTCTTTTTACCTTATAAAATGTGTGACATTATATTCAATCGTATAAATATAGGATTTCATTACTGTTTCCTTGACTTTTAATAAAATGATAAGAGTTATTTGGTATGCGTATTATTAAGAGTATTCTTCTATTTTAGGAATGCTTTACCCCGCAAAATGAAAGTACACTTTGTTTCCAATCTTAAGTTGATAGATGTGTGGTGCTCCCCTATAAAAACGTAATTATATTGTAGAAAAATAAAATAGAAGGATTACTTACCTTTAGTAAATATGAGAACTTTCTATTTTTGTTATTTACAATTATGCAATATCAGACCTCAGATACACATTCGTTTAGTTGCACATTAGAATATACAAAAATCATGAAAACTCCAGATGAACTTCACACTCTAATAGAAAATCCGGTATATAATAACTATAGAATTTATTAATGTTACATTGATTTTTATCTATTAAGATATATAAAATTTTGATACGGAATACTAGGGTAAATAACTTCTCATAAGAAAGTAATAAAGGAGAATAACTATGACAAGCACTGTACTCGAATCAAAAAAAACTAATATTACAGAAGAAGATGTTGAAATTTTAAAAATAATGGCGCATCCAATTCGTTTACGTATTGTAAACGAGCTAAGCAAGCATAATACTTTTAATGTTTCTCAGCTAACAAAAATTTTAGAGATACCCCAATCATCTGTTTCACAACATTTATCGAAAATGAAGGGTAAAGTACTAAAAGCTGAACGTAAAGGCTTAGAAATTTATTATTCCATTCGTAATAACAAAGCAACTCAAATTGTCGGCATACTTGGATATTAAGCCATATATACAATTGCGTAAAGATAGAGTAGTACCTGAAAAGGGTGCTACTCTTTTTGGACTCTATAAACACAACATGACAAATGTTACTTTTCCATAAAAGAACAAGAACAAGAACAAACTAGGAATTATGTTTTCCTACATCGAATATAAACGCACCTGTCAGCATATAACTAAACGCAACTCATCAAACCGCTGGAGGGATACAATGTCTTATAGAACGGTTCATACCGATTTTCATAAATAAGTGTAAATGAATAACTTTAACGAAAATGTATAATGTTTACACGAAAAAACAGTATAAGTTAATTTTGTTTACCTAAATTTAATAATTGTTGACATATTAATGCATACTTAATTATAATAAATTTATATTAATTTTCAAGTAAAACTAATGGAGAAAAATACTGGGCATTAAAAGTAATTTAAGTATGTAATTAGGATGTTCTCTCTCACTTCTCTTAATCTTTTAGATTTTAATCTCATATAATTATGAGACTATTTTTTTTATCTTTTTAAAAATATAGTTATGTATACATAAAAGTTAGAGAATTATTTTCTCTAACTTTTATGCGCTAGTATTTAAAATTAAAAAGATGGTGGGGTTACTCCAAATATAACAGTGACTTTGTGTAGAGAAGTGTTTTCCCATTTATGTTTTGCGTATGATGGTATTTTAACACTATCACCTTGATTGAGAAGTAAAACCTCATCATTTAGATATAGTTTTACTTGTCCTTCCATAATAAATGCTATTTCTTCACCTTTATGTGCCACAGGCTCCATAGATGAAGCGGTTTGAGGTAGCAGATTCATTAAAGCCAATTCCAGTGATCCATCTAAATTAGGAGATAATAACTCATACGAAACATTACCGCTTTCAGGGAAAGTCATTTTTTTTCTTTGATNCCCTTTATGTGCCACAGGCTCCATAGATGAAGCGGTTTGAGGTAGCAGATTCATTAAAGCCAATTCCAGTGATCCATCTAAATTAGGAGATAATAACTCATACGAAACATTACCGCTTTCAGGGAAAGTCATTTTTTTTCTTTGATCCGCTCTTACAACTAATTCTTCTGTATTGGTATCTTCCAAGAAAAAATTAAATAAAGGAATATTTAATGCTACAGAAATTAACTTTAGTGTTTGTAATGATGGATTCGTGATCCCTTTCTCAATCTGACTTAACATGGAAGGTGTTATATCAGCCAATTCAGCTAAACGTTTACTAGTTAATCCTGCACCTTTTCTAAATGCCATAATTTTTTGACCAACATTAATATTGTTCATATACACAATCCCCTTTAAATTAGTGAAATTTATTAAATTAAAATTGATTTTATTTACTTATACTTAACAAATTGTTAATATATACTTAATTATAATAAATTATGATTAATTTTCAAACGTTTATGTCGTTGTAAGAATATTAAATAAGACGAAAATAGTTGAAATAGGTTAATTATATTTTGAAGGGGGTTTATAAATAAGTGAAAGTTCAATAGAAACAAAAGAGAAGTTGAAAAAGAGGTTTCCATTGATTCAAAAATTAATTGAAACCGAGGAATTTATTTTGCTTAATTTAAATAAAACGAATTTTGAATATTTTATTCAAAATAGTACTTTAACTAAAGTTGATGTTATAGATGCAGAAGATTGATTAAAACGATTTGTTCCATAATAATGCAAAAGTTTTTCTTGAAACACAAGAGGCCAGTGGCATTATTGAATCGTCACTAGTAAATATTAATTCCATGAAACAATATCTGCAAAGAGAATATAAAGAAGCAATACCAGGAAAATTATTATTAAAATGTGATAGTCATCTTCCAATTTCTTAATCTATTAAAGCAAGAGGCGGAGTATATGAGGTATTAAAACAAGCCAAATATTTAGCTTTGAAACATCATTTATTAACTAAACAAGATGATTATTTCGTATTAGATAGTGACAGGTTTAGAGCATTCTTTTCAAATTATTCAATTGCAGTAGGTTTGACTAGAAATTTAGGGTTAAGCATTGGAATTATGAGTGTAAAGTTAGGATTCAATATAACTGCCCATATGTCAACTGATGCGAAAACGTGGAAAAAGAATCTACTTACAAGTAAAGGGATTACTGTTATTGAATATACAACAGGCTATAGTAAAGCGGTAGAAAAAAAGGATACAAGCTAATAATGTATTCTTAAGTTTTTAAAGGACGTGAAATGAACATGAAACCAGTTTTAAAATATATAATTATTTCCCTTGTTTTTTCAATAGTAGGGGCGTGTTGGGCGCTGTTTGACATCTTTATGTTAGATGCAGACTGGCTATTGATTTGGATAGGTGTATTAATGGCGTATCTATCGTTGTATATTGTGATAGGTCTATATAGTAGAAATACATACGACACAAAATTGGCTAAAGTGCTTCTAAAAACAATAATTACAACCTTTAGTTTTGGACATGGTATTGGTTTATAATGCTATTTTTATATTTAATACCCATAATATTATTAGTGATTTTAGTATTGGTAAATTGTAAAAATCATAATTTCCCTGGGGTATATAGTATACTTATACTTGTAAATATACTTCTTACGTTATGGCCGTTATTATGGCCGTTATTTATTACTTTTATGGGATCTGGTATGAATGCAAGTGCAGGATGGTAGCAGCTCACAGATTATAAAAGGATTAAAAGAAAAAGGCTATAAATTTGAAGCTTACAACCGAATATAAAAAAGTATGAATAAGTTAAATGAATGGAATAAGAAATTAATATAGGGTTTAAATATTTAAAAGAGCGTGTTTAGCTAAACACGCTCTTTTAACAAGCTATTTTTTATTATTTAAATTTAAAGAAATAATATTAATTAAATGTGAAGTGAAAATTCATTTGGAATTTATATTAGTAATGAAAGATATTCAATAATGATCTACTTATGTGTCTAAAAAGTATCCATTTTCATGTCTTTCTACATTTGTACAAAGACATGAAAATAGGAACTAATTCTATAGATCTAACATCGGTGATAAGTAGAGCTTCTCGCCGCATAATTTAAATTCTGTTATGTCTGTAACTCATTTTTCGTTCGGCTTTTCAGCTTTAAAATTACGTTCTAAAATATTTGGCGCAATCTTGCCTACTTTTCCTTTATAGGAGCGATATTTTTTCATTTTATGGTTGATTTTGTGTCCTTGGTTCATTAACTCATCGCGAATACGGCGATATCCATAACGACCTTGGTGTTCATCGTAAATGTTTTGAATTAAGATCTTTAGCTCTTTATCTTTATCTGGCCGATTAGAATTTTGTATCCAGTAATAATATGTACTTCGTAGGAGTTCTGCTAATTTTAAAAGTGCCTTCACCGTAAATGCTTTCCTTAGTTCATAAATTACTTGCGCCTTATCTTGTTTGGTGATTTTTCCTTGTTTTGAACTAAGGCATTCAACTTTTTTAGATAAGCATTCTCCAGACGTAAACGCTCTAATTCAGCTTATAATTCTTCTACTGATTCTCCTGTTTGTGTTTGTTCCTTTGGGCTTTTGATTGCCCTTAGTCATAGGTAGACGCCCTTTTTCTTCGATTTAAGGGCGTCTACTCCTTTTTAATGTAGCTAAATGCGCCATTTTCTAATAAGTCCAGGTGAAGAAATATTAAAAATAACTGCCGCTTCGTTTGGAGACGTTCCATGTTCGATCATATAATTTAGTACGTCTAGTTTATACTGTGAAGAATACGTTGTATAGCCTTTTTCAAATGCTTGGATTTCATGGTATTCAAATTGTTTTATCCACATACGTACTACTTCATGATTTGCTCTCAATGATTTAGCAATATCTTTTATACTTTCACTTCCATCCTGATAACGTATAACTGCATTCATTTTGTCACCTGAAGTAAATTTAGTCATAAAAAAACTACACCTCCAATTGTTAGACTGTGTCTAACAATTGGGGTGCAGTTCAAAAAGTACAGCTAGTCTTCTTCACAAACTTATATGGCCTCGATGACAAATTGGGATTGAGGTATATATAGTAATTGGGCTGCTAAGGAAGTTGTTGTATTAGCAAATGGGTATGCTTCCTTATAAAGAAAATTACTATACACTATTTCATTCATTTCATAGGTCGTACACAGTTTTTTTAGGATTTTTTGAGAAATTTTATTTGTACAAGCGGCAATAAAATCATAATCTCTTTTACTTATTTCTTGAATGGCATGTGAAAGAAGGGTAGTGACTATACCACTTCCCATCCAATCTGGATGACAAGCGCCCATATCTAGATAGACCAGTTTTTCTTTATCTAAATGAGAAAACTCAATAGATTCTGTCTCTAATGTATCTAAAAGTTGAAAAATAGGTTCCATTTGTGGGCATAGTTCAATCGCTTTATCTGTATCTATTAGTGGCTGGGTTACTTTTTTTGTTAAAAGAACTCCAACAATTTGAAAATTTTCTATTGCTACAAATGACATAGCTTGAGATACAGCTTGTTTCATCATTTCTTCGCACATTTTGTGAAAAGGAGCAAAAGGAATTTGTAAACTGCTTACAAGAGGTTCATTATTCACAAAAGAATGTGCAAGTAAATGTGCTGCATCTTTCACGTGGTGTGTATCAAGTAGCTCTATATTCATATGTTTTTCCTCTTTCCTGATATAGTGAATAGTAATTAAAAGGATTAAAAATTTTATTTCATCTAGTAAAGTTTAACTATTAAAGCGCTAACAAATATGGTTATGAAACATATGAATGAATCTGTTTAGTAGCAATCGAAATATGTTTATAAAGAAATTCTACGATCTCATCTATACATTCAACAGTTGTATATGGAGAGATAGAAAAGAATTTTAATGTAGAAATCGGATTTCTATCATAACTGTTTATTACATCTACTACACAAGAACGAGTTGTATCACCAAAAAATACTTGATCGCGATTTTTTCCTAGGTAATTAAATAGTTCTATATTTAATCGGTTTGTATCCTCAATTTCTTCTTTTGTTGCAAGGCCTATTCGTTCTTTTTCCCAATTTTCTTGGCCATCTCCATTCAGATAGAAGCGGAAAGTTGTAATTGGTCCATATGTAAAATCATTTGTGATTGCGACTTGGGGTAGGGCCTTGCGCAACTTCTCTCTAAATAATAGATTTACACGAATATAATTTGCTAATATTTTTTGATAACCTTCAATTCCGAAGGCTAATAGATTGATATACATTGGAATAGCACTGCCAGATCGTGAACATTCTAAGGTATAGCCTGTATGATAACTTCCATATGACCTATTACCAAGATAAGGTGTGTCATCTTGTTCAATGTCCATCAGTTGTAAATCAGTATGATTTTTTACGATTAAAATACTTGAAGCATAAGGTGTTTGTCCTAATTTATGAAAATCAAAACATACACTATCTGCAAGGGACATATATTGCATTTTATCTTGTACGTATTGTAAGGCATTTTTCACATTAGGTTCAAATGAGAGTGAATTTTCTTCAAAACTATAATTATTAAAGAAACTATAGAATCCGCCCATTGCAGAATCAGCATGGATATAAATCGGTTTTAATTTATATTTTTTCTGTATTGCTTCAGCGCTCTCTTTAATTTTTCTTATATCATCAATAGTAAATGTGTCTGTTGATCCCATGGTAGCTAGAATATAAAGGGGGATACCGCCATTGTTAATAACTTGTATCATTTTAGCCTCTAAATCTTCTATATCCATAGAACTTGTATAAGGATCAGTTTTCACTTTTATTAAGTGATTTGACCCAATACCAGTTGCTTCAGCTGACTTTAATAAACTATAATGTGCATTTTCAGAAGCAAAGCAATATACATTTTGTGGAGCACCATGTTCTTTTGCCGATGGAAATTGTTTAGAAATTGCTAAGCGCAGGCTAGAAAACACGCATCCTTGTCCACCCCATGTTGTATAGCCGCCGCTATTATGTGGATTATAACCTATCAGTTTTGAAAGCATGGATACCACTTTCACTTCTGCTTCAGCTGCCCCTGGACCATATACATCCCAAACACCATTACCATTTAAAAGTGCCATTGTCATTACCCCTAATAGTGAAGGTATACTTGGTAGTGGTACAGCGTTAGACAAGTAATATTTATTTGGATACGGATGTCCATTCATAAATTGGTTTAGCTCTTCTATAACCTCAGACATAGTGATTCCAGCTAGTGGAATATGACTTTGGTGAATTAAGCCATTGTAGTATCCTTCTGATTTTTCCTCACATTTACCTAAAGTAGCTCGCTCTTCATTTTTTAATTGGTCAAGATTTTTAATTATTTTCTGCATAGATTCTAATAAAAGTTGTTGTTTTTCTTCATTTCCGTCAACGCTCGGAAATAGTTTTAAAATATCTTGCATGCAGTCACTTCTCCTTGTGAAAAACTGGATTTTTATTTTACTTGGTTAAACATAAAGGTATAATAATTTGTAATTGCCCTTTTGAATACTTAGAAATGAGGAGCTATTTAGAAAAAAATGTAATTCCATAGAAGATTATATGAATTATGGAATTTAAAGTAAAGAAAAATTTTTTGATTTATTTTAAAAAAAGTAATTGTGAGATAATGAAGTTTCTAAAAATATTTCTGAATTAATTGTTTATTCGGTTTGCATGTTGCCTTAGCATGTATTCAACTAGTGTAGTAGATATTTTAATATAATGTAGAACGTATTATAAGGTAGTTGAATAAAAGGGTTCAACTACCTTATAAAATGTAGATATTGTTGGGAAAAGATAAAAAAATAGGGTGGAAGTGCTAAAGATATGTTCTAGTGGAGAAGAAGTAGTAGTATGGATTTGGTAGAAAAATCAGCATAATTTTTTATGGAAGAATAATTATTTGATCAAAGTTGTTTAATGAATTCAATTTCATTATCTAATAATAATGGACGAGTTAAGTGGGAAGAGTTCTCTTCAACCTGGGTAGAATTTTTTGCACCAGGAATAGCAACTGAAACGGCAGGATGACTTAAAACATAACGTAAAGCAACTTGCGCTAAACTTCGATTTGAGCGTACAAGTGAACGTAATTTCTCTACTTTGTTTAAGCTATCTTTAAACCACTTTTCTTTTGGCCAATCTTTTCTTAAATCATCGTCTGGAAATTGAGTTTTATGTTTAAATTTTCCAGTTAAAATCCCCATCTTAAGTGGACCTCTTATCACAGCACCTAAATTATGTTTTTCAATATAAGGAAGGATGTCTTTCTCAGGCTCTTTATTCAAAATACTATAATCGAATTGTACGACATCTAAATCATTATCTTGATTAAAATGTTTTATATAATCTAAATCATTAGTAGAAACACCAACGGCTCTCACTTTGCCAGATTTTTTTAAGGTTTGGAAAGCTTGTAGAAAGGCTTCTGTTTCTTCATGTTTATCCCACCAAATATGACAAAAGTACACATCTATATAATCCGTTTTAAGGCGCAGTAAACTAGCCTCAAACGCATCAATGATCTTTTGAGGATCTCCATAAATAGCTGGTTGATTTGGGTCATAATGATGACCAATTAATCCACCTTTTGTAGAAAGAATGATATCCTGCCTGCGATTATTTATAGCTTTTGCAACGAGTGTTTCACTATGACCTAATCCATAAACATCAGCAGTGTCAATAAAATTGACCCCTAGGTCAATTGCTTTCTCAATTGCATCAAGTGATTCATTATCTTTTACTGCTCCCCATTCATCTCCACCAATCGCCCACGAACCGAATCCTATCTCTGAAACTATTAACCCGGTGTTACCTAATAATCTATATTCCATTATGTACGGACTCCTCCTTTACAGTTTATGTTATTAGAAGTATATATAGTGACCAGTTGGAATATTCTTGAATTTATTTTGGGAGTATAAATTAGACTATTTCCTTTAATAAAATATGTAAGATTACTGTATAAAAAGAAATTAGAATTATTAGTGAAATGGTTTTTTATGCTCAAATTGAATAAAAGTATGAACTGTTACAGTATAAATATGAGTTTTATTCATAATTTTAATAACTATGCAATAAGCGAAATAAATGTTGAATTTAGTCGGAAAATATAGATTTACAAATTGCAGAATATGTACATATAGTTGTAACTGTAAATATTATCCGTTTTTAAATATTTATAAAAGGAGAAATTCATATGAAGGAAATACAAAAGAAATATGAAATTGTAGAAGAATTGGATGCAACGGTAGGTCAAGAAGCATTATGGATAGCTCATCAAATGGAAATAGAAAAAGGAATGAACAATGAACCGATTATAATAAAGTTAAAAGGAAAACTTCAAATAGAGGTCTTGA
Organism: Bacillus sp. Root131; assembly: GCF_001429475.1. NCBI lineage: Bacteria > Bacillati > Bacillota > Bacilli > Caryophanales > Bacillaceae > Bacillus > Bacillus sp. Root131. Next base: position 253,817 of record NZ_LMJQ01000004.1, on the reverse strand, counting down.
AGAAAGCGCTTACATTAATGGTGCAATCACATCCGGCGCTACGTACAATATTTAAGAAGAGGGATGAAAAAATAAAGCAATTAATTCAAAAGAATGTAGAATTTGATGTACCAATTAAGGATTTAACGGCTTTTAAAAACACAGAACAAAAATCTATTTTAAAAAATTTCTTAGAATCTATAGTGAATGAGAAATTTAGTTTAGAAGAGGGACCTTTGTTTAAATTCCACATCATTAAATTCAGTGAAGATACATTTATTTTACATTTAATGTTTCATCACATTATTTACGATGGATGGAGTTTAGGAATTTTCATCCGACAATTATCCAATACGTATGGTGAATTACTTCAAGAGAAGACGAATGTAGAATTTGAATCTCCTTATAAGAACCTTGTAGAGTATGAGGAGGGTTTTATTGATAGTGCAATATATAAAGAAGGATCATCGTATTGGAAAGATTATTTACAAGGTGAATTAGCCTCTACAGAGTTTCCTATTGATTTTAATAAAATGAATGAAAAGAGATATACAGATAAAAATATAAGCAAGAATATTAATTCGGATCTATTTTATCGAATACAATGTTTTGCTAAAAAAAATAATATAAGTATTTATCGAGTAATGTTAAGTACTTATTGTACCTTACTTCATCAAATGACAAATGCTGAAGAGATAATTGTTGGTATTCCAATTAATACTAGACCACATACAGAAGAACGAAATACTTTTGGTTATTTTGTTAATACATTACCTATACGTATAACAATAGAAAAGGGAGAGACATTTAAAGGGATACTTAATAAAGTGAATAAATCTATTCATCTAGCTATTACGTATAAACATAATCCTTACTCACATATAGTAAAAGATTTAAATCTAAATAAAAATACAAATGATAATATGGTATATTCCACAGCATTTAATACAATGAAGATACCGGAATTAAAAATTCCTGATATTGATTCAACAGTTTTAACAGATTGTAAAAGAGTAAATCCTTTTAATATGACTTGGAGAATAATGAGATATGAAGGGGAAACAGAGAATAAAATTGAGGTTGACTATAACTCAGCATTATATAAACCAGAGAGTATTAGTGATTTAGTAGAAAGGTATATATATTTGTTACAAAAATTAATGAAGAATGTGAATGAACCTATTCATTCATTGGATTTGCTTTTAGAAAAAGATCATCGTCTATACAAAGAGATGAACTCAAATGCTCTTACATATCCTAATTCAAAAACACTAGATCAATTAATTGATTTACAAGCATTAAAATCGCCAAATCAAATAGCAATTTCAATGGGGGACAAATCTATTACCAATTATGAATTACAGCAAAGGTCCAACCAAATTGCGAATTATTTACGTAAAAATGATATAAAAAAGGGACAACGTGTAAGTATTACTATGGAAAGAGAGATTGATACCATTGTATGGATTCTAGGTATCCTAAAATCAGGTGGAGTTTATGTACCAATCGATCCAAAGTTTCCTGAAAAAAGAATAAAATACATCTTAAAAGATAGCGAAAGTCAAATGATTATTACGAAGAAAGAATACAGGGGATTGGTTGAAAGTTTTGCGATTCATACAATTTATCTAGAAGATTTTCATTACGCTAATTCTATAGAAAATATTGCGCCTACACATACCATAGAAGATGCAGCTTATATTATCTACACGTCAGGTTCAACAGGTTTGCCAAAAGGAGTCGTTGTACCACATAAAGGCGTAATTAATTTATCATATTCAGTAATTAATACATTTCATTTAGGAAAAGAAGATGTGTTTTTACAATTTGCAACGATTATTTTTGACGCCTCCATTATGGAAATATTTCCGATTTTGCTATGTGGAGGAAGAATGCATTTAATTTCTGAAATCGAAAAACGTTCAACAGAGGAATTTATAAATGTAATTCAAAAGAATGGTATTACATATGTGGTTTTACCAACTGCATTTTTTAAATTAATAGCTGATATGCCAAAAGAAATGTTACTTAAATTAAAATCTGTAAAACGTTTATTTGTGGGAGGGGAAACCTTACCTGCTGAATCAGTTCGTAAATGGCAAAGTAAATTAGGTTTAAAGATTCCAGTTCTTAATGCATATGGTCCTACTGAAACTACTGTGTGTGCAACCATGTATGAAGTAAATGGTGAGATACAAAAAGAAATTTCTAGTATCCCAATAGGTAAACCAATTGCTAATAGTGAAGTTTTCGTGGTTAGCCCGTTCAGTACGTTATGTCCGTCAGGTGTAGTAGGTGAGTTATTTATTGGCGGTGATGGAGTTGCTAACGGATATTTAAATCAAAAGGAAAAAACAGAAGAGGCGTTCATTTCTTTCTGTAAATCCTATAATCGTGATAAAAGGATGTATTGTACTGGGGATTTAGTTCGTCTTTTACCAAATGGAAATTTAGAATTTATCGGAAGGAAAGATAATCAAGTAAAAATACGTGGATATCGCATTGAGCTTGATGAAATCGAAGGAACATTATTTAAACATCCAGAAGTGAGAGATGCTGTAGTATTCACTTACCAAAACGATAAAATCGTTAGTTTTTATTTATCAAAAGACAATAGAGAACTTAAACAAGAGGAATTAAAAACATTCTTAAGTGAAAGTTTACCAGATTTTATGATACCGAATTATATATTTCATCTTAAAAGTTTTCCTTTATCACCAAGTGGGAAACTTGATAGAAAAAAATTAGAATTACAAATCCCATCTTTACTTGAAAACATGCAGAAGCAATATGTATCACCGATAAGTGAAACGGAAAAAAGGTTGGCAAAAACATGGGCAGAGATTTTAAATTTAGGGAAATATAGAATCAGCAGAGAGGATGACTTTTTTAAACTTGGGGGACATTCATTAATTGCTGTGCAAGTTTTAAATCAAATTCAAAAAGAGTTTCATCTAAAAATTGAAATTAGAGATATTTTTGAGCATACAACGATTGCTAGTCTATCTGCTTACATCGACAAATCAATGACAGTAAATCATGATAGGGAAGAACAGGAGATGCAAGTATTAAAAGTTGCAGATAAGGAAAGTTATCAGTTATCAAGTGCTCAAAAAAGAATCTGGTTTTTAAATAAGTATAACGCCATTAATAGAGTGTATGATACACCACTACACATATATATTGAGCCGAGTTTAAATAAGGATATTTTACAAGACACCATAAGATTTTTAGTTGAACGACACGAGATGCTACGAACAGTGTTTATTGAAAGAAATGGAGAGCCTAGACAAGTCATTTTAAACTCAATAGCGATTGACCTGATTCACGATGAGATTGAATACATGTCTAAAAAAGAACAACAAGAATATATACGTACAACAATAAATCAAACGGATCATACACCATTTGATTTAGAAAAGGGCCCTCTTTTTAGGATTAGAATTTTTAATCTGGATAAGAAAAAGTCTTATTTCTATATCAATTTACATCACATTATTACAGATGAGTGGAGTGTAAGGAATTTATTAGATGAATTAATGAAGGTATATAGTGCCTTTGCTAAACGTAGAAATCCTGTGTTTCCAACTATTTCTAATCGATATGTAGATTATGCAGAGTGGGAACAGGCGCAGTTAAATTTAGGTCGATGGGATACAGAAAAATCTTATTGGATGGCCGAACTTGCAGCACCTCTTCCTATATTAAATCTTCCTTTAGATTTTAGTAGGAATCGTCAAAGTACAAATAAAACAAATAAAGGTACAGTATTTGAAATGAAGTTAGATAATGAAATGAAAGAGTCTTTAAAACAAGTATGTGAACAAGAGAATGTTTCTATGTATATGCTATTTTTGGCAGCGTATATTCAATTGTTACATTATCTAACGGATCAAAAAGATATTATTGTAGGTACACCGGTTGTTGGAAGGAATCATCAAGAATTTGAAAAAATACAAGGATTTTTTGTAAATACTTTAGCGATTAGAACACAATTGAATGATGTGAAAAATTTAACACAGCTATTAAAAATAGTAAGAGAGAAATGTTTGAATTCATTCCAAAACCAATCGTACCCATTTGATAAAGTAATTGAACAAATAAATCCTGATAGAAGCTTTGGAAATAACCCGATTTTTTCTACTATGTTTAGTTATCAAAAAGATATTCTGCAGCAACATGATGCATACAAGCTTCAGTTGTTACCTAATAAACAAGATATTAGTAAGTTTGACATTTCTTTAGCTGTTGAAGAAGGATTGGATTATGTAGGGGTTTCATTTGAATATGATATTAATCTTTTCAAGGAAGAGTCAATTAATGGGTTTACTCAAAATTTACTTAATATACTGGACGCCTTTATTCATCGACGAACGGTGGCATATGAAAATCTTTCATTTCTATCACAGGAAGAAGAATCTTTATATAAAAACGTAAATCATACAGAAAGACCATATCCTTATTTTCAAAATATACAAGAGCAATTCTATATGCAAGTAGATAGACAACCCGATCGGATTGCTATAGCGACTGCAACGGAATCTTTAACATATAGACAATCAAATATGAGCTCTAATCAAGTAGCTCAACATTTACTCGAAAAAGGTATAAAAAGAGGTGATAAGGTAGCCATATTTTTAGATAGAAGTATAAATAGTATTGTTTCTATGCTTGGAATATTAAAAGCCGGCGCTGCCTATATACCAATAGATGTAAAATACCCTGAGGATAGAATAAATTATATAGTTCGTGACAGTGAGGCATGTAGAATTATAACGAGTAACAAATTTAAAAGTCATTTGAATGTAAGTGATTATAAGGTTTCAATAATAGAGGATATATATCGTACGACTATAAATGATGATGTAAAAATTTTAAATAAACCAGATGACTTGGCATATGTAATTTATACTTCAGGCTCAACAGGAAAACCAAAAGGTACATTATTAACGCATAAAGGAGTATTAAATTTAGTTGAATGGAGACATGAAGTGTTTCAGATCTCTCCAAATGATAAAGTAACACAGTTTTATTCCCATAGTTTTGATTCTTCAGTATCAGAAATTTTTTCTACCTTGTTAAATGGGGCAGAACTATATTTATTAAGTGATGAACAGCGCTATTCAACTGTCGCATATGCTCAAGCCATTCAAGAAACTCAAGCAACTATTTCGGACTTACCAACAGTATTTTTCAATGAATTATCGACTTCATTAACAAAACTGGATAGCGAAAAGATACGTTCTTTAAGATTTATAATAATGGGAGGGGAAGCTGCATCAACAAATGCTATTAGAAGTTGGCAAAGTACTTTTAAAAACCAAGTACAACTGGTAAATGAGTATGGCCCTACTGAAGCAACCGTTTCAGCAATGTATTATTTCATACCAGTTTTAGAAGGCGAAAATAACCTTTTAGTAAGCGTACCGATTGGTATACCAATTTCTAATACAAAAGTTCATATATTGAATTCATATATGCAACATTGTCCGGTAGGGTGCATGGGTGAATTATATATTGAAAGTTTAGGATTGGCCCAAGGGTATTGGAAGCAGGAAGAGAAAGTAAAACAGGCATTTATTTCAAACCCATTTTCAGAAGACAATAGTAAAAGATTATATCGAACAGGTGATTTAGCAAGATGGTTACCAAATGGAAATATAGAATTTATGGGAAGAAAAGATAAGCAGGTTAAAATTAGAGGGCACAGAATTGAATTAGGAGAAATAGAAGATGCAATGTTACAACTTGAGGGGATAAGTCAGGCTGTAGTAACACAAACGGAAGATGGAATGTTATTGCAAGCTTATTATAAAACAGTGGCAGGTATAGGGATAGAGAAAAATAAGTTAGCAATACATTTATCAAATGTATTGCCAGAATATATGGTCCCTAAATATTACTCTCATGTGTTAGAAATACCAAAAACGGCGAACGGTAAAATTGATTTTGAAAAGCTGCCAAAAATAGAGTTTGGTCATGAGCAAAAAGATGAGTGTAAACCTAAACCTCAAACTAAAGTGCAAAAAGACATTGCAAAGGTATGGTCTGAAGTTCTAAACGTAAAATCTATAGGGTTAAAAGATGATTTCTTTAATTTGGGTGGACATTCTTTAAAAGTTATGCCGGCATTAGTCAAATTAAAACCGTTATACCCTAACTTGAAAATTCAAGATTTCTTTAAGTATAGAACAATAGAAAAATTAGCCTCTCATATTGAAGAGATGGAAGATATGTTGTTCAAGAAAGAGAAAAATATGAATGTAGCATGTATGGAAAATGAAACGAAAACGACTCCTGTTTATGAAACAACTAAATTAGAAGAATATGAGTTAGATATGGTGAATTATCCAAAAACAGTTTTCCTTACAGGGGCAACAGGATATTTAGGAGCACATATTTTAGAACGGTTATTACAGTTGCCATCTACGACTATTTACTGTTTAGTAAGAAAAAATGAGAATCAAGTAATTGGTGCAAAGTTAAAAGAAAGAATGGAGTTTTATTTCGGTAAAGAAATCCTCCAAAAGTTGAAGGAGAGAGTAGAATTAATTGAAGGAGATTTATCTTTGATGAATCTAGGTCTAGATTTAAAGCAATTGGACCATTTAAAGAATAGGATAGAGTCAATCATACATTGTGGTGGAGAAGTTAGACACTATGGAGAACGTGAGCATTTTCAAAAGGTAAATGTTCAGTCTACAAAATACTTATTGGAATTAGCTAAGAACACAAATGCACGTTTTCATTATATATCGACTTTAAGTGTAGTAGGTCAGGCTGAAAGCGATCCAAAAGAATTTGAATTCTGTGAGTCTAATTTTGATAGAGGGCAAAATTTAGATAATCTGTACCTAGAAAGTAAGTTTCAAGGCGAGAAAATGGTCAGAGAAGCAATGGAAAAAGGAGTTCGTGCCACAATATACCGTGTGGGGAATTTAGTGGGTAACTCTAAAACAGGTAAATTTCAATACAATATTAATGAAAACGCATTTTATAGATTATTAAAAGGGATATGCCTATCTAGCATAGCTCCTGACGTCAATACGTATGTAGATTTAACGCCTGTAGACTATGGAAGTTTAGCTATTACTGAATTATCTTATAAGGCCAATACAGTAAATAAAACCATGCATATCTGTAATCCAAATCAGCTTAAATGGGATCAATTTATTAATAGTTTACAAGCTTTTGGATACGATATCCTGTTAATGAAACAAGAGAAGTATATAGAGAAGTTTTTTAATACAAATCTAACTACTGATGAACAGAAAGCTTTAGAGCTCATAATGCCTTTATTAGAATCTGTAGAAGAGCTATCAGTAGCTATACCATCTTGTTTATACACGCAAGGATATTTGAAGAATGTACATTGTTTAGAGCCAAATCAAGAGTATATCAATTTGTTACTAAATTATGCTATGAGTATCGAGTTTTTACCAGCCATTAAAGAACCAATATTGCTATAGAATATACCATCGATTTTGAACAGATTGGTTAATAAATATGAAGTTTTGAATATTTGTTTACTTTCTCTTATTATTTGGAAAAGTAAAAAGAACTTGTAGTTTTGTCTACAAGTTCTTTTCGATTAAAAGGTTTATACATTTAGTTGGTTGGATAATATTTCAATTCTTCATATTACTAACAGAAGAAATTAACCAAGACAAATAATTCTTTTCAATAAGAGAAAAAATACAATTTTATATTAAGACCAAATCCATCGATCATCAGTTAATGCTTGAGAATCATTAACTTTTTCAATCTCATCTGTTATCGACCACTCATTACTTCTTTCAGCGTTCGCCATATGAACTTTGACCTTTTCACCTACATTAAATTTCTGCCCGTGTGTTAAATAAACTGTAACATTACGTTTACTTCCGTCATTTCCAGTATATTGAACAATTACATAATTATATTCTTCTATTCCAGATTTAAACTTATCTACTTTTGTAACATGTCCTATTTCATATTCGTATGCAAAAACATGTTTTAAATAACTTCCCTGGTGTAATGTATCAGTACCTTGAACCTTTTCAATTGACTCTGCAATCATATAGTCCGTAAAATTACGCATCATTGCACCAGTAGCTTTTATTTGATCACCAACTTTTACATTTGGTGTAGAGTTTAAATAGATACTAATAGGTTCTGAATACTTTGTTGACTCAACAGAGATAACATTATCAGTAACCTCAACTACACGCCCTTCAATTGTTGATAAATTTGACTCGATAGAAGCTGCACTTGCTTTTGTTACTTCTAATCCTGGTAGATTTGTGCCTGCAAGAGCTGCAATTCCTAATGCACCAGCTAAAATGATTTTTTTCATACCTTATAACATCTCCATTCCGATTGTATTTAAATGTGCAGTTAGGTTTAATTCGTAAATAACTTTCTTATATCACCCAACATGTAATCATTATAGTTACATCAAGAATGATTATCAACTACAATTGAAATGTAATTTTGCATAATAATAAATCTTAATATAATAATTTATCATTAAAACGGAAAGGAAGATGTGTATGTATGAAATTGTTACCGTAGAGCAAAAAGGAACCTTCGTGCGAAATGGGGAAAGAAAAATCCTAGGCGTAAATGGTCAACAAATGAATTTCCTAATCAAACAGTGGAAAATTATAACTGTGATAAAATTATACAAGGTTAGATTATCTCTTCGAGAGGATATTAAGGAGAAGTGTAAGGAAATCGAAGGATTAAGAGAGAAATACAAGCCATTTAATACATCTAAAAAAGAAGAAATAGGCTACCATGACTGACTATTTCTATTTTTTATTGCAAATTAATCCGCTGAATCCACCTGTTTTTGTAGAGCTCTAAAAGATGGGGAAACAGATTTTAAAACAATTAGGGATTATATTATTAGGAACCGTAACACTTGTGTTTAGTAGTACAAATTTTGTGGACGCTGCTAGAAAACAGAAAGAATTTAGAGATACGGAGCCAAATAATACTCTTGAAACAGCCAATAGACTAGATTTAGGGTATGATTGTGTGGTTTATGGCAATTTAAATTTAGACGATAAAGACGGTATAGATATCTTTAAATTTTCTCCAAGTGATACCATGAAAGTTGAAGTTACTTTGCAGGGAATGCATAATGATTTTGATCTATTTGTACGAAATTCGAAAGGTAAAATAATAAAAAAATCTTTGAACCTTTCTAATGATATGGAAAAAATTGTTTTTGGAGCGGAAGAATGGGAAGACTATTATATTGAAGTAAGTTCATCGGTAAGAGGGAATGAAGATAATAACTTTGATTATATTTTAGTAGCAGAAAAATATTAAAACTAGTAAATTTAGAGGCCATCCAAATGGGTGGTTTCTTGTTTTTTATGAAATATTTGCCCAAAGTAGAAACTCATACGAACTAGTAAGGTATAAGTGGGAAATGTAAATATGGAAGGTGTTTGAGGTAATTTTACATAAGAAAACAATATTTTTTTCATTATGAGAAAATACACCATATACAGGTTGATTACATATCTAGGACTTCCATTTACATAGAGATCCTATTTTGAAAAAAGAAGTGCAACTAGCAATGAAGGAAGTTAAATCAAATCCTCAAGATAAGGAAATACAGATCCTAAATGGTCTAAGGAAGACGAATGGGTCAAAATGGCCCATAATGTAAATGGTGTGGAAATGCATTATGTTAAGAATACAAAAACTGGTGAATTTGATGATTTTAAATTTAAAGATAAAAAATAAGGGGCGTTTATTATGAAAGTAACTTGTTTGTACAACACTGGAGATTATCTAACAAAGGAAACCGAGGAAATATTTAACTTAGTTATTAAAAAGAAGTATATTGTTTATGGCATATGCAAGTTACAAAGTGGTGAGTTGACATATTTAATTTTAGGAGAACGTGAAAATATGCCATCATGGTATCCAGCAGAATTATTTAAAATATCCGATGCGTTACAACCTATAGAATGGTATTGTGGAGAACACAGACATGTCAAAGATACAACTATAGATTATATATGGGGATATAAAGAGTTAGCCTTGGATGATACACATGCTCTTGGTTTAATAGAAAGAGAGAATAAAGATATGGAACTATTTTTAAAGCGTAAAGCTGAAATTAATGAATTTGAAGAATTGTAATAGTAAATGAATTGTTTAACTTATAAAAAGCGTAGAAATTAAAAATTTCTACGCTTTTTTGTACATAACATTTAGATAAACAGCTTGTTTTTTGAAAAAGTTGAAAGATGATATTTATATTGGCGAGAATATCTATTACAATGGACCCTATATAAAAAAAGGTAGTTGCAAGTGCAACTACCTTTTCACAAAAATATTATTATGCAAATAACACCTTTAGCGTAGACTTGCGCTTAATGGTACTTGGGAATAAACTGTGAAATTGTTACCATAAGTACCGTGTTTAGAAAATGAGGAAGAAATTGAACCGTTCCAACTTTTGTAGGTAGATCCTGATGTATCTGCTCTTAGAAGTACGTTTGAAAAGCTAGCCTGGCTAAAAGAATTACGTCCAGCATCTTCAACACCCTGAACCATTTTTATTGGTTCGTATTGAGAAAATGAGCCATATACAGGCTGATTTGCATATCTAGGGCTTCCATTTACATACATAGTAACCGTACCATTTCCGTTATTAATTATTTTAAGGTTTACCCGATCACCATCTTTAATTGATGTATCATATTGTGTGTTCCAATACTTACTGTTTTGACCTGATTCATTATATCCTGAATTAAGAAATACTTTATATCCACTTGGTGTTTTTGAAATACCACCCTCAACTTTAGATGCTCCAATACCTAAATACCAATTCACATATCCATCTTTAACAACAACTGATTGTGGTAGATTTATATCAGCTGCAATCCCGGTATAACTACTATTTGTAACACTTTTTACAGCACCTTCTGTAGCTGCAAAACTAGTAGTTGAAAACATTGATAGTGAAATTAGAAGTGAACCAACTAGATACATCATTTTTTTCTTACTTTTTCTAAATACTTGATTCATTTTAGATCCTCCATATTTTAAATTATTAAATTGTATGGAAAGTTGGCCAACTAACTACAACTTACAAATTAAAGATATATCAGGTTTCATTTAATGTATATATTTTCCTGTTACGAGTCATTGAAATGTCAAATAGATTTGATTTTTTATATTTTTCAATATAGATGGAGTTGACAGAATAAAGTGGTATTTCTATTTAAATGTAAGAAGATTTTGTTAAAAATCCTATAAAAACCTATAAATGTATTGAGGATAATATGTACTACGATTCATTTAGGAGTGAGGAATATGGAATGAATATAGGGGGATTTTTCAATGGGTTGATCTGAAATATTTAGAAATAGATTAAAAACAAAGGAAATAAATGAATAGTTTTTGTTAAGGAATTCATTGAAATAGTTCGTAGATGAAGGGGAATATATGATTTAAAAGACATGGATTTCCTATATAAAAGAAGAAAGAGGATCCAACTATGGGAAATACAAAATCAAAGTTAGTTAATGCATCTATTGAAGGGATGATAGAGGCATTAAAAGATGAAAATGAATGTTTACGTATGGAAGTCGATTATTTAAAGAAGTTAAAGGACTTCGTTCAAAAAGAGATGGAATTACAGAACAAGACAAAGCAAAAGTAACTTATCTTACAAAATTCGAAGGTATGGAACATATTAAGATAGTATTAGATAAGTATANCAAAAAGAGATGGAATTACAGAACAAGACAAAGCAAAAGTAACTTATCTTACAAAATTCGAAGGTATGGAACATATTAAGATAGTATTAGATAAGTATAATGTTCATTACAATCGCAAAAAAATCAAAGTACAGTTAAAAGGAATGAGTCCAGTACAATACCGGACTCACATTCAAACAGCCGCTTAATTTTTTGTTTAATTCTTCAGGTCCAATTCATTATAGGCAATCGAAAGTTGGCTTGCTACAATCAGTGATTGTTATTCTTTAACTTATCTCATATTACGTTAGTTTAAGTATTGAGAGTAAAAGAATAGGAATAGAAAAATTAATGTTTTGCTAAATAATCTATTAAAGAAACTTAAAGGAATAANNNNATCTCATATTACGTTAGTTTAAGTATTGAGAGTAAAAGAATAGGAATAGAAAAATTAATGTTTTGCTAAATAATCTATTAAAGAAACTTAAAGGAATAACAAGTTCTCCTATTGTAAGGATTTTAAGTTTATCCTTATTTAGTCCTTTTATTAATTCTTTTAATGTTTGGAARTTTATTTTATTAACGAAAGACCAACTTGGCACAGCTTTTGTATCTGAACCTATTTTGAAAATGATATGAATACTATGTGCATGAAAACCGCTTATTATTAAAATAAGCATAAACCCTAAAATAATGAACCAAGTCATTTTTCAACATCTCCTTTACCATAAGCTTTTATTCAGTNCTATTAAAGAAACTTAAAGGAATAACAAGTTCTCCTATTGTAAGGATTTTAAGTTTATCCTTATTTAGTCCTTTTATTAATTCTTTTAATGTTTGGAAATTTATTTTATTAACGAAAGACCAACTTGGCACAGCTTTTGTATCTGAACCTATTTTGAAAATGATATGAATACTATGTGCATGAAAACCGCTTATTATTAAAATAAGCATAAACCCTAAAATAATGAACCAAGTCATTTTTCAACATCTCCTTTCAGTATTTAATATTAAGATATTAAAACTGTTGAGAAAGTGTGCTGTTGTCCATGAAAAATATTGAGAATTTGTTGAGGAAATATTGAGAATGTTGCAATGCTATTGATTGTAGCGGAGTTAATAATGCTTTTCATATTATATGTGTGAAAAAAGGAAATAGGAAAGAGAACAGTTGCGTAGACTGTTCTCTAAGGAGCGGAAGTGCTGAACATTTTCAATGACAATGATTCAAGCATTCCGTTAATAGTATGTGTAAATATTTATAATTCATACAAGAAAGGCAGCTATAAAAAATAGCCGCCTTGCCTCAGGGAGAATTCAAGAAAATTAGAGATTCATTATGGATACAGATTGGCAGTTACCAATTGATTTATATTATTAGCAAAGGTTCAATTAATTATTCATAAGTTAAGATCTTGATTCATCGTAGGGTGAGTGACATACAAAGTAAAAAGAGCACTTTTTAAAAGTGCTCTTTTTAAGATGTGCATTAGGACTTGAAAGAAGCATCAATGACAATTTAGAAAGAAATATCTCTATACAACATATGGAGGTACTATGGAAGGGTGATGATAAAAAAATAAAAAGAGCAGTTAGAATGAACTAACTGCTCAGCTCCAGGGGAAATGGATAGTTTCAATTATCAAGACAATAAAAAGACAAGCAAAAAGGATTAAATTTGAAGAAAGTGTGTTGTTTTAATTGTATTAGGAGTTTTAATCATCGTATAACTACCTCCCCTATATGAATGGATAAATTGGAAATATCCTATAGGCTTAATTTTATGTATGATATTTGGACATTTTAGGTTACTAGAGTTTTAAATGAACTGTCATATCTTTACTAAATGCCTTTATGCTATTGCCATAATCTTCATTCAGTTTGTATTTTACATTGAAAGAATAGAGGGAGGAAGTGTAAAAAGACATGAAACTCCAAACTAAAATCACATGAACAATTGCTGATAAATGACCATTACCTTAAATTTTGTAGGTACTTTCATGTCTCAATAACAGGACATGAAAGTCTAAACTTTTTGAACATAGGACAAAAAACTCTAAACTACTTAACCAGTAATGTTCGAGGGCTTTTTTTGCAAAGTACGAAAGATTAGAACGCGAACTTAAAGAATTTGTTTCAGAAGAAGATAAAAACACATCTTGGCTATATTCAAGACATGAAGACTTCATTGAAGAAATGAAAAGTATAAATGAATTAGTTGCTGTATTAAAACAAGCTTTTTAATGAACGTGTTTATCTTTGTAACAAAGATAAACACGTTCATTAATATAATATGTTTTTAAAATTCATGTAATGTTTTCTGCTTATTATTAAAGCAGGGGGTGTTAATATGACTGTAAGCATGTTTTTTGTTAAACTTATTTCTGCAATTGTAGCGTGAGCATGCGTAGTACCTGCTATCAATGGCATCTTTAGTAAAATTGAAGAATATGTAGGCTAAAGCATCCATAGCGGTGCTTTTTTGTTATATAGGGTAATATCATATAGGAGTAGAAGCCATGCATATGATAAAAAAGAACAATTTCAGTAGGAATCCTGATTGTCCTTTGAAATGCGTCCTATATTTGCACCAGAACCGACTAAAATTAAGGTGGTTCAGTTGGAGGAGATTACTATTAATGCTATAGGAGAAAATATCGGATATAGATCGGCTTCAGCTAGTATATTTATTGATTTAAAAAGTCTATCAATAAAGCTATTCAAGATTAATATATAGTATATATTAATCATCCTATAGAGGTGCTTTTTACTTCTTTTATAGAATTTACACATAAAACATATATTTATACGCATTGCATTGTTACTACACGCTAAGGAATAGTAATAAAAAGATGTTACCAATAAAACTGTATAAAAACAAAAAGAATCCTAATAGGGTTAATTCTTTATGAAAGTTGAGCATGACAAACCTCCCTGGATAAATAGAATATCTTAATATGTTGTTTGTATATTTAAAAGAAAAAACATAATTTGGTACATTGGATTGGAGGATATCTATATAAATAGGTAGAATCTAATTATTTGGTTCACATTTTAATCCAAGGGGTACAAATTCGATGCGACATGAAAAGGATTTGTTGAAACAATGGAAGACGGATTTGCAAGCTATTCAAGAAGAAAAAAGGCTGAAGAAGAAGGCTAAGAAAAAGAATAAGAATAGGAAATATAGCATTCCGGGTAATACGGCTGACTTCATGGATGGTAAGAATACTTATCGTAAAGATAATGGGGTATGGAAGCAAAGAAATAAATAATGTGAGAATAAATAAGTTTGATCAAGATTATACAATTATCGCAGTCGCTTCCTTGATCTAGGAGGCGTCTTGTTTGTTGTTAATATTACTAAACAAATGAACACAAAATTAAGATACGCTAACAAGAAGGGATATACCTTGTTAAACAACGTGGCGTATAATAGATCATGCTTTAGAGCTGCTTGCTAATCGTGAAGAAAATGGATATACAGTTAAGAAGATATGTGAAGTTACTGGTGTAAGTCGTAAAGTTCTTTATAAGAGGACAAAAGAAAAAGGAGTTATGTAGAAATTAAAGTAGTGAATCCACTGCTATTCTGATATTGTATATTTTTTTATGTTAATATCATGTTAAGAAAAGGATGTATGAATTTTGGGCATATAATTAATTGATATAGGGATATTTATTATTTGTTTGACCTTGATTTATGAAATCAGGGAAGTAGAAGGTGGCAGTTCGAAAGAAAAAGTTAGCTTAGCTTTTGAAAATCTTGTCGACCTTATTTCCTTAGATTTTAATTTTTCCACAACTGTTCATATTATTAGGGGGAGGCCGCATCGTGTTTGGTATTGTTATTATATAGAAAAAAGAGAATGGCGAGCATCTAAATAGGATGCTTTTTTACTTTACAAAAAAACCTGCAGAACTGCAGATTCTCCTGATGATGCTTTAATTAAGTAAGTCCCGAAAATATAATGTAAAGACTAGAAATGAGTTCAAGAATTTTCGTTGATTCATGCCGCTCTATAATCTTTGTTTTTAAGCTTCTTTCTAATATCAATAAATCCTATAATCATTATTATCATGCATATTAACTTGAGCCAACGAACCTCCTGGTGGAACATTAGACCAGAGAAGAATTCATAAGCGTATAATAAACCGACAATCGGGAATAGCCAAGTCATAAATTTCAAATCTTTTAGATGAAACTTATAATTATTAATTTTTTTCCACATATGTATCAACTCCTATTTTCCTGATGTTCTGTAGTTCTGCTTGATAATATCTCGCGTGTTTAGGATAAATAATAGAAGGAAAACCAAGGCTATGATTCCGTTAACCCAGTAGTATGTATGTCCTGTTGTGAATCCAGTATAGAAAGAAAAGAAATTCCAAACTAAAAGGATTGTTGAACAGATAGTAGAGATCAATAATGAACCAAAACTCCTCATGATTGTCACCTCGATTCAAAATGTTAGTGGTTATTTATAATTATACATTCAATAAATGGATTTAAAAGGGTAGGATATAATAAAATAATATAAAGGAATTACTGTGAGGCGAGAAATATAGATAGGTAGCAAATCCGCTTCTTTTTATTTTAAATTGAAAAAGGAATCTCGAAAGATCCCTTTTTCTAATTCCGATATATCTTAATCGCATATAAGTAAAGACATAAAATATTATATAATAATAAAAAAATATAAACAATAAGTATTTTAGTTAACATAAGAAGGAGTTATAAAAATTACTCCCTTAAAAGTACAAACAATGAACTAGAGCTAGCCTTTGCAAATACGAAGGAAAATGGTTGAGGGATAACTCAGATTGAGCAGGGTTTATCATTCTTTACCCAAAAGGTAAGGAATGTAAAACAGGTTATGCATATGAACCTTGGCATATTCGTTATGTAGGAGAGATCGCTGACAATATATATCAAGAAAAGCTAACTTTAGAAGAATATACGAATCTGAAAAAATAAAGAATTGAATTAGCGTATATCATAATAAATACAAATACGGATGTACGGATTTGTACTTACATGATGAGGTTACATCGAGTGGTAAAGTAGGGTAGGAATGTGACTTGAAAAACAGCTATATAAAGGTAGTTACAATACCTTACTTTTAATCAGTTTACATAACATATCTAATAGAGATTAATAAAAAACAAGTGAATGAATCTCAAAATGAAAAGAATACTTATATCATTGAGACAGAAAGAGAAATTTAGTAGTTACATATTGAAATCTGCATTTAAATAATATTTAGCGGAATGCTCAGCTAAACCAAGTACAATAAAAAGAATCAAAGGAAATGCTCTATTTCGGCATCACAACAATTAAATTTTGCAAAATACACCATCTATTTAGTCTTAAGGAGTTAAAGTAAACTATTTTGCATTAAAATGTTATAGATTGGATAAGTTATATAATCAACCATTTAATCAATATTAATATGTATAGCTGAAGGTACCCGAAACTAAAAGATATTTATACTGATGAAAGGTAAGGTATATGATACCTTTATAAAAGGGGGAAAATTAAACACTTACAACTTCGCGCGAAATACCAATTTTACGAACAATAGATGTATAAATAAAAATCTAATACGGTATTTAGGGATTTCGAGCTCGTTATCATGTAGCTCTGTATATTGGTATGTATCTATATAATTCATGCTTTATATAGAAATCATTAAATGCTAAGTTAGTCATTAATATTTTTTATAGTAAATTACATTTTAATTTATAAGATTATTTCTTAAGTTCATCTAATTAACCCCTCATAATCATGCTTAAATTAGCCAATTCATGTTAGATACCGAATTTTAAACTGTTTTCATATATTGATTATTTGTATGAATTTATATATAAAAATTGTTTTATTTTACATACATTTATATGTAGTTTTTACACTAATTTTTATAGCTTAATACAGATTTATCACGTGCTTATCTATAATTTTATTAGAATGACTACACTATCCTTATTTAATTTCGATTATATTCTAGCATCCCATAATTTAATTATGTAAATAATTATGTGTAAAAATTGAATTTAACGCGAACTTGTGTTCGTAGCTCTTTTCTGTTATAGTATATATGAGGTGATTTTTATGGATTACAGCAAGCAACGTCAAAAATCCGTACATCGGAAAAAATTATACGAAAATTTAAATGAAATGCCCTTTTACATAGAAGAATTTGTGGAGTATAAAGAATTGCATGATGCCTCTCCCTCCACCCTACTGAATTATGTATATGATTTTAGAGTCTTCTTTAATTGGCTATTATCTGAACAAATTATTGAATTTAAGCCCATTAAAGACGTATCTTTCTCTGATTTGGAGAATTTAAAGAAAAAAGATGTTGAGAACTTTATGAGGTTTCTAAAACTACAACAAAACATGCAGAATTCCTCTGTTAACAGAAAAATTTCAGCCTTAAAATCTTTATTTAAGTACCTCACCTCCCTATCAGAGAATGAAGATGGAGAATGCTATTTTTATAGAAATGTAATGGCTAAAATTGAAATACATAAAGATAAAGAAACATTAAATGCTCGTGCAAAACGTATGAGGTCTAAAATATTCCATAATGATGATGATCAAGAATTTCTGAATTATATTAAGTACGAACATGAAAAATCTTTAACAAGACATCAGTTATTCTATTTCTTAAGAGATAAGGAGCGTGATGTAGCTATTCTTTCCCTCTTTCTTGGTAGTGGTATTCGTGTAAGTGAATTGGCCGATCTCCGCATGGAAGATATAAACTTAAAAGAAAGACTAATTGACGTAATACGAAAAGGAAACAAAGAAGATTCCGTTTGGATTACCCCCATTGCATTAAATGATCTTGAAAAATATATGGAGATTAGAGGTAACAAATATGCTCCAGGGAAAGAATTACAAAATGTATTCTTATCGAAGTATAAACATACTGCACAGCCTCTTTCCGTTAGGGCTATCCAAGATATAGTAGAAAAATATACTAAGGCCTACGGTAAAAGAATGTCTCCCCATAAATTAAGACATACATTGGCAAACAAATTATATATGGAAGAAAAGGATTCATTACAAGTGATGCAGCAACTTGGGCATACCAGTCAAGATACAGCTTTGCTATATACACAACTTGGGGAAACAACTATTAAAGATAGTTTAGGCAGAATAGGAAAGAATAAAGAATAAGGGTTTAGCAATTTTGTATTGCTGAACCCTTATTCTTTTCCCTATCCAAAAACACAAGGGTTTAAATATTATATATATTCCTCTTAAAATGTAGTTTTATTATATAAAAAATACATAATATAAATTTTACATTAATTGGTTTATAAAAACATTTCATATTTACTTTGCTTCTTTTTACTATTTAATTAGATATAATATTTGTATCAAATTTATCAAATGTTTCGGAATTTACTTTTTCTCCATCTATCGTCATATTTATTTTCTGTTTCGGATTTGCTGTTACCACCCAAGCATTCGGTAAATAACGATCTTCATGTGATAATGTAGAAGGTGAATTTATAACCTTTCCTCCTAAATATAGCGTAGCAGAAGAACCTCCATCCATAGCCATTGCATTTACTGCTCCTTTTTCATATAGAATATCTTGACACTCTTTTAACGTAGCCCCTATACTATGCGTCTGTCTACCGTCAATGACTAGAAACATAATTGTACCATCTTCTTTTTGGGCCATAATACTTCGCGGAGCAGAACCCCAACCACCGTCTCCTTCTGTAATCATTTTTTCTCCATTTACAATTAACTGTGGCATAAATCCTGCTGCTGAAACGATTTGTTTATCCAGAAGTTGTTGGGTAGAATAATTTCCTGTTATCATTTGCCCAAACTTTGTTAAACCCGTAATAATTGTAGGGGTATTTCTATCCATATTCGTATCAATAGCTTTCCCATTTTCTATTACTATGCCAGTTGCAACATTTCCTCCACCCCTTCCTGTTTCATCAGCAAATCCACTTGCATTCACAGCAACAAGTGCATGATTACGTTTTGCCATTACACTAATTTTTTCTCCCCTGTTAGCACCCTGTGTTCCTTGATGGCTAACAAGTTTAACATTGAAAGGATTACTAATAGTGACTAACTTTCCTTCGAATAGAAAGCGACTATCTTTATTACTTTTAATTGTTTCTACATCAATTTCTAATGGCTGACTTTTTAATTCTTCTAATCTTTTTCCTACTATTTTTTTATAAATATGCTCATCACTGTTTGACCATTTCGGATGATTAATTCTATCTTGCAGTTTATCTAGTTCCTTTTGGGATAGGAATGTATATTTCGCATATTGTGGATGCTGAGAAGTTAGTATACTCCCAGCGATTGTTATACGAAGCTCTCGGCCATAGCTAGTACCAAATAATATTCCTATGCCAATAATCATTAAAATAGAAAATAGAAGCAAGATTCTTTTGAAGATTTTCCTTAGATGTTTCATAGTTTTATCCTCCAGCATTCATTACATTCATTACATTCAATAAATCCATTAAAATATTATTTATCTAAAGACAAAAGTGTTTGATTTTCTCATTACTAAATTTCCCACTATATTTTAGTAATCAAGGCAAAATACTTATTCCAAATTTGTTTTTTTTAGTGTATATTTACAAATTTAATAACGTTTTTGCAACCATGAAATAAATTACTAATCCTGTTCCGTCAACAAATGTTGTAATAAATGGACCTGAAACAACTGCAGGATCCAGTTTTAATTTTCTTAGAATTAAAGGTAAAACAGCTGCAACAAGAGAGGCCCAAATAACAATAAATAATAAAGTGATTGCTACAACTTGTGCAACTTCTGTTCCAACACCTAACATATAAGCACGAGTGAGCCCAGCTACCGCAAGTGCAAGTCCAAGAAGCATACCAATTGCAAGTTCCTTTTTCATTACACGGAAAATGTCTTTAAATTTCATCTCTCCAATACCAATTGCACGAGTAATTGTTGCTACAACCTGTGTTCCTGTATTCCCTCCAGTACCTACTAATAATGGAACAAAGAAAGCAAGGGCAACTACAGTTTCAATTTCGTCCTCAAAATACTTTAATACTGTACCTGTATATGCCTCAGCAACAAAAAGAAGTAATAACCATGGTAGACGTTTTAAGAAAATGCTCCAAATGCTAGCTTCAAAGTAAGATTGATTTAATGGTTCACTTCCGCCTAACTTTTGAATATCTTCTGTAGCTTCTGCTTCCATAACATTCATTACGTCATCAAATGTTATAATACCAATCATTTTATTATTTGCTGTTGTGACAGGTATTGCTGCTAAATTATAATTGAGTAGCTTTTTTACAACTTCTTGCTGATCAATTTCAGCTTGTACTGAAATTACCTCTTGAATCATGATAGTAGATAATATCTCTTCATCTGGTGCTAGTAATAACTCATGTATGGAAACGATTCCCTTAAGATAACCGTGATTATCAAGAACATAACTATAAGATATTGATTCTACATTTTTAGAATTTTCCCTAATGTACTTTAATGTCATTTTTACTGACCAATTTCCTCTAACTGCAACAAAATCACTTGTTACAAGACTTCCCGCCGTTTCAGGTTTGAAAGTCATCAATTTTTTCACGTTATGTTTTGTAATTTTATCTAGATACGCCATTAATTTAGCCTGTTTTTCCGGATGAACCGCTAGAAGTAAATCTACTAATTCATCAATCGGTTGTAAATTTAGCAACTTTTTGGCTTTATTTTCAGATAAGTGAATTAAGATATTATATTTTTCTTCTGCACTCATATATTGAAGAATTTTAGAGCTTTTTAATACAGGTATTGTATTTAGTAATATGACTTGATCTTCAATTGAAAACCGTTTTACTTCTTGCGCAACATCATACGAAGGAAGACGTAAAACCTTCTCTGCATCTAAATTTTTTGGGGTTACAAGTAATTCATTTAATAATTTCTTCATGTTAACTCCTCCTCATATTGCTAAGGGAGACTCTAGAGTTTCATGAGTGGTTTTGTTTTATTTTATCTGTCTTAGATTTTTTATTAGAGCAATAATAGTTACATTGCAATCAATTCATTAGTTAGAATTACCTCCTTTTTGAATATAGACAAGATAAAAATAAATAAAATTAAACAGAAAAACCTTTACTCAAAAAGGAGTAAAGGTTTTTTCACAATACAAATAAATGATTATTAAGACCGCCCTGCCAAAATCACAGAGGTGCCTTTCTATCAAATCGTATACCACTCCCTCGTTGAGTTTTAGCACTGTATAGCATAGGTTTTTATAACCAGCTACATTAAGAAGGGCCTTAATCCGACCGTTCCTGTTGACCCATTGGCGTCTCTCGACATTTTTGGGCAGCAGCGTTTCTCTATACAGGAGCCTCACCTAACAAAGATTATTGAATTACTTCAAAATTTAAACCAGAATTTAATATTTGTCAACTCACTTTCAATTCCATTCTTAAAAAAATCTTCTTTTATGATTAAAATCTGCTTTACTGTTTATCAAATTTATATGGTTAAACTACTTAATCAAACTATACGCTACAAGTCTAAAATATGTACTTATACGGAATGATTACATACGTTTTCTCACAACATTTTTCAAAGGATCATAACGCTATAAAACATATAATTTTAGCAATACGGTTACTTGACAAGAAAAAAATATATATTTATGCTTGCTACACGAAACAAATACATAAAATTTATATTGCTGAACCTGTTAGGTGAGGCTCCTATACAAACACAGGCTATTGCCCAAAAATGTCGAAAGACGCCAATGGGTAGAACAGGAATTGTCGGGTTAAGGCTCTTCTTAAGATAGCTAAGTGATGAATTTTCATTACTTTACGTTGTATAGTGCCAAAGCTCTACTAGGGGGAAAAGCCTTATTTAGTCATGCCATTTTAAATCCCCCTAGTTACATACTAGGGGGATTTTTGCGTAAGAAAATAGGTTGTAAGCAATAAAATCTGCCTAAACAAAATCCTATTTAGTAATTGACGAGAACAAGATTTTATTCATTAGCAAATGTAATATTATGTTTTGTTTTAAATTAGGAGGATATTAAAATGAAAAAAATATTAAAACTCGATTATCTATTGCTCCTCCCTCTATTCATAACATGTACTTTAGGTATTATCATGATGTATAGTGCGAGTTCCATTGTAGCTGTCCAGCATTACGGTTATAAAAGTAGACACTTTGTTGATTCTCAATTAACAAAGCTACTTTTAGGAACAATAGGGTTAGTAGTTTGTGCTATACTCCCATATGAAATATGGAAAAAACGAATAGTCTCAATCTTTATTATGGTTGGGGGGATTTTTTTATTAATTATGGTTTTATGGAAAGGAAAAGTGGTAAATAATGCTCAATCATGGATCTTTGGAATACAGCCAGCTGAATTTCTTAAATTAGGAACAATACTCGTAACAGCCCGTTTTTTTGCATTACGACAAGAACAAGCTAAAAATAGCTGGAGTGGTAGCGGAAAACTTTTATTTTTTTTAGCTACAATTTTTTTTCTTATCTTTAAACAACCAAATTTAGGATCAGCACTTTTAATATTAGGTATAGGTTTTAGCATATTTCTTTGCTCAGGAATAAATATAAATCTACTAATCAAAAGAACTTCCATCGGTTCTATTTTGTGGTTACCTATTTTATATTTTTTAATTCAATATAGTTTGTCAGAAGTTCAAAAGACACGTATTACTACGATTTTCAATCCCTTTTTTGATGCACAAGGAAATGGATACCAGCTTGTAAATTCTTTTATTGCCATTGGCTCTGGAGGAATTACTGGTCGTGGATTTGGAAATAGCATACAAAAAACAGGTTATCTTCCGGAACCACATACTGATTTTATAATGGCAATAGTTTCTGAAGAACTAGGATTTATTGGTGTATTTATTCTATTGGCTGGAGTTTTGACTATAGTACTTCGCTCTTTAAAAATTGCACAATTATGTGTAGATCCATTCGGCAGTTTTATAGCAATTGGTATAGGATGTATGATTGGTATGCAATCTGTTGTAAATTTAGGTGGTATTACGGGACTATTTCCTCTTACAGGTACTCCATTTCCATTTGTAAGTTTTGGTGGAAGTTCTTTAATGGTCAATTTAATAGCAATAGGTATATTACTTAATATTTCAATTTTCAATAAAATTGAGTTTGATAATTAGAATATTTAGTTTTAAAATGTAACGTTAATTAATCTATATTCAAAGAATTTCTAATTAATTTTTTAACTGTATGAATATTAACATCTATATTCATTTTAATACCTAAAAAGGCAGGCATAAATTTATGCTTGCCTTCCGTTCTCAAAATTAATTACACCTAAAACAACGTGGGATAAAGCAAATCTAAATACTGACTTCTACCCTCTATTTTTTACTTTTCTAAAACAATTCCTGCTATTTCATTAGCATATTTTTTAGAATCAAATCCATCATAGTTACTTAGGACTACAACAGACAAATATTCTTGTGGAAACCGCATGAAGTGTGAACGATAACCCGCCCAACTTCCTGAATGTTCCAAGTACCGACAGTTAAAACCTTCAGCAAGCCTTAGTCCAAAAGCATAATCTTCATTGTCAATAATCGTCTTCCCAGTTGGAGAAATTTTCGGACCTATTTCGCTCATTCTTTTAACAAGTTCTTTTCCACCAACGGTACCTGTAGTTAAATTCTCCCCCCATTTTACCAGGTCTTCAACTGTTGCATGAACTGCCCCATCCCCTGTGTGTTCCCAAGGGCTTTCATAGATTTTATATGTTCCTTGCTCATTCTTCGAATACCCACTAGTAATTGGTACAGTAGTTGGGTAGTAATCTATAATTGTTGTGTCTCTCATATTTAAAGGGTCAAAAATACAATCCTTTGTAAACTGACGTAGAGACTTGCCGCTTACCTTCTCTACCACTTGTGATAATAAAAAATATCCTGTATTGCTATACTCAAATTTTGTACTAGCTGCGAACCTTGCAATTTGATGACTATTAAGGTGGTTTAGCGATTCTTCCACAGTTAATGAATCAGTAAATTTAATATTTGCTGCTTCAGCTAATGCCATATAATCAACTAGTCCACCAGTATGATGAATTAGATGTTTCAATGTTACTGGTTCAGCATATGTTCCTATAGAAGGGACGAACCTTACAATTGAATCATCTAAACTCAATCTTCCCTCTTGTTCTAAGAGTAATATAGAAAATGCTGTGAATTGCTTAGAAACTGAAGCAATATTAAAAATATTTTTTGTGTTTATAGGTGAATTTTTCTCTATAGAAGCTAAGCCAACCGCACCTTTATATGTTACCCCGCTATCAAAACTAGCAATATATGCAAAGCCAGGAGCTTTTGTGGAAAACTTGTTCAATAATTGTTTAATTAATGTATGTGTCTTTTCATTATATGCATTATTCATCTCAATCACGTACCCCTTCCATTAAATAATTAAAAATAGACTACCCTATTATCTTTCTCATATTGAATCCAATTAACCTTCATATCGAATTTTTGATATAGGGTATATCTCAAGTTATTCTATTTGCACAATAGATACCGTTTATAAATCCCTTGTGCAAATTCTTGTATTAGCTCTTAATTACGTAAAAAATGGAGGGTATGACATGGAAAATTATTATGATGTAGCGGTAGTTGGTGGTGGTCAGGTTGGACTTATGACAGCATGTGAATTAGCTATTCAAAGTGTAAAAGTTGTCGTTTTAGAGAGAAGATTAAATCGGATAAGAAATTCTAGAGCACTCACACTTCACCCTCGCTCCTTAGAATTAATGGCTATGAGAGGTATTGAAAATCGCTTTTTATCTAGAGGTAAGAAATCAGATACAAGCCTTTTGCTGCCTTAGATACAAGATTAAACTTTAAAAATTTAGATACTGATTTTCCATATACGCTTTTTATCCCCCAATCTATTACAGAAGAAATATTAGAAGAGCGTGCGCTAGAATTAGGTGTAGACATTAAACGTGGTCATACTTTAAAAGATTTAAAATAATTTTGTACTATACAGTAATGAAACCGAATTCATTTTTATTTAATCAAGAGATTTCGATTTATTATTGGGGTAGCACCACATACCCATCAACCTAAGAATTCCGAAATACCCCAAAATAAAAAAGCGTAGAAATAAAACCCTTCTACACTTTTTTATTACTTAACTAAATATAATTTCTCTTATTGAAATTTCTAATTACCTTATTCAAAATTACAAAAGAAACAATATATTTCATCTTTTATTATGAATAAAATCAACTTTTAGTTTACCTTAATTTTATTATGGATAATAATTTAACTGCATAGTTTATATACTATTCATTCTTTATGATGAAATCATTTTCTTATTTTAGGTTTTCTTGTTTTGGTACAATTTTAATAGATCTCTTACTAATCCGTATAAGCATACCAAAAGAGAGAAAGATACAAAATCCGCCAAAAAGAGCAAATACAATTGTAGGCTTGAAATGTGCTAATAATACCCCCGAAACAATAGGTCCTACAGCCATTCCCATATATCTAATAAAGTTAAACATTCCCATTGCACTTCCTCTATTATGTTCAAATTCATTTGCAATCATAGTAGCAAATAAAGGAGTAAGGATACCAATTGATATTCCGTGAAGAATTAAAGCAACTGTTACGCCAATTAAAGTATTCGAGTGTGTCACAGCAAATAATATAACGCTCAAAGCTAAGACTACATTTCCAGTTATAAAAAACTTTTTTTGTGAAATTCTTGATTGAATTGTTTTAAAAGTCATGCTGCCAATCATTAAACTAACAGCCATTGGTAAGTAAAGTAAACCCACTACCTGTAAACTTAATTGATAATGATCAGTTAATAAAATTGGTAAGTAAACAATGAAGGAGAAATAAAGAAAAAATGCAAAGAAACTTAATATTAATATGGAACTGCCCACTTTGCTTTTAAATATAGAAGCATAGTGAGACATAAGTGTTTTCCCACTCAATTCTTTTTTACTTCCTACACGATCCTTAGGGAAATATATCCAATTAGTTACAAATAGAATTAAAGATACTGCCACAAGTAGCCAGAAAACACCTGGGTAATTATATTTTTCCCCAATAAAACCTCCTAGCACAGGTGCAACAGCAGGTGCAATGGATAACATGGTTTGATATGTACCCATTGCACTTCCTCGTTGTTCTCCTTGAAATACAGTACCAATTGTAGTTGCAGCAATAAGTGGTATTGCAGCTGTCCCTACAGCCTGTAAAATTCTACATATTAAAAATACTGTAAAGTTACTTGTAATTGCACAACCAATACTCGCTATAATTGTTAAAATAATACTCGGAATGAGAATAGTCCTAGCACCTTTAAAATCAATTATAGAACCAAAAACAATTTGCATAATTGCCGTAATAAAAATAAATATGGAAACGGAAAGGTTAACCATTGTTATAGATACTTGGAATGAATCCCGAATTATGGGGATTATTGGAGAATATATATTTTGATTTAAAGAAGCGAAAAAAGCACTAATACACAACAAATATAAAAGAAAAGAAGCACTTGATTTAACACGGTTCATGCTATCCCTCCTAAAAGATTATTAATAATTAGCTAATTTATTTAAGTTATAATAAATTTATTTCTCCAACATTTTATCGTTTATATTTTGTAAAAACTTCAATATTGCGTTTTGTTCAATTTCAGAAAATGAATCAACGAACTGATAAAATTCATTTTCTTTCTGGTCATGAATTTTCTGATGTAATTCACAAAGTGATTGTCCTGCCGGAGTAAGTTGATAATATACCTCCTTTTTGTTATCAACTGACTGAAAACGAGTGATTAAATTTTCTTTTATTAATTTGGTGTTAATTTTTGTGATATTCGCTTTAGATAAATTCATTTTCCTTGCAATTGTAATATTATTTATTGGCTGATTTTCACCAATACAGGCAATTACGTGTATACTTGTCATATTTGTCGGTACATGTTCTATTTCTTCCATTTTTGCTTGCTTAAAAAAAGTCTCAATATCCTTATCTGCCTTTTGTTCATTGAGATGTAACAAATGTAGATAATTATCGTAAATTTTCTGTTTTATGCCCTTATTCATTTAAATGTTTCTACCCTTCTTTGTCTATTTTATTTTTTGTTTACCGGTAAACTATTTTGATTTTATATCCTCATTTAGCAATTGTCAATTGCTAAATTGAAATTTAACTAATTATGTAAGAACCTTTAATGTATCTATTTTTCACAATTTACCCTAATAAAGTCCTATTATATTAAAGAGTTAGTTTCAATGCATAAAAATCCTTTTTTTAAATTGTTGACCTGATTATTGTTTACTGGTAAACTTTATATTGTTAACCGGTAAACAATAATTCTAGATAGGGGAAATTATTATGACAAATTTTGTCCATGAACAAACCTTAAAAGCTATTGAAGACTTTGTCATAACAAGAGAAAAGAAAAAATATGCATCTCAAGAGATGATAAAAGAATTAGTTAGTGAATATGAAAATATAAATAAAAATTGGACTCTAACGCAACTACATATTGTTTCGGTTATTCATGAGAGTAAACAACAAATGAATAACACTCTACTATCTATGGAACTTAATATTTCTAAAGCAACCATCTCTAAAGCTATTCGCGTTCTTATTGATAATAAAATTTTATTGACGCATCAAAATACAGATAATAAGAAGGAAATCTTTTATACTTTAACTGATAAGGGAATACAGTTAGCCATTGTTCATAAAAAGTTACACAAAATTGCACATGAGCGTTACAGTGAGTTATTCCAACAATTTAATGATTCCGAGTTACAAATTGTAACAAAATTTTTAGAAGCATGGAAACAATGTATTTAATTTTTTGTTATATCAGCTTAGAAGGTATATATGTTGACCTTCTCATAAAAATAGAAAAACTAAGGGGTTTTAGCCCCTTAGTAAAAATTGAATTATATTAATAACTAAAATAGCCATGTTTTTTTAAACTAACTTATCAAAAAGAATAGGCATGGAAATAGGTCCACGTGTATAAAGTCCTTTTTCAACATATTGAAAATCTTCTTCTAATTTAATATTTTTCATATTATCTAAGACTACATTTACAACTATTTCAATTTCTGATTTTGCAAACGCTGCTCCTACGCAATTATGAATACCTGATCCGAATGCAAGATGTCTTGCAGCACCACTAAATGCCTTTTTAATATCAAGATCCGGACGATAAATGTTGAATTCATCAGGTCTTTCAAATGCATTAGGGTCACGATTCGCTGCACCAATCATACAAAATACCGTAGTTCCTTTGGATAGTTGGATACCACTTATGTCCGTATCTTTTGACAATTGACGTGGGATCAATTGCACTGGTGGATTGTAACGTAAAGTTTCTGCAATAGCTAATGGTACTAATGAACGATCACTTAATACATCTTGCAGTTGTTTCGGTTGGTTAATTAAATTATAGATTAATAAAGCAAGAGTCTTATCACCAGGTTCTGTTGCAGCTAATAATATATTTAAAATCAATGCTAGAATATCAGTATTAGTCATAGCTATTCCTTCATATTTTGCACTGCATAATTTAGAAATTAAGTCTTCCTGTGGGTTTAATCTTCGCTCTTTAATAATTGGTTCTAAATAATTAGCTAACTGTTCACTGCACCAAAGAGAATGTTTTTTTGCCTCTGGTGGTTGATTTATACTGGTAATAAAGTCAGCTACACCGCTATGCCATTCTCCTATCTTCTTATGATCTTTCTTATCTAATCCAATCATATCCATTGTTACATAAACAGCAAATGTTCTGCCAAAATCATTAATTAAATCTATCTTTCCATTTGGAAGGTGTGGAAATAGTAAATCTTCTGCATTCTTTTTAATTAAAGGCATTAATTTTTGTAAAGCATCTCCCATAAAACTTCTTAGAACAATTTTTCTTTTCGCAACATGCTCTTTTCCACGCATTTGTGCTAATACTGGTCCACGCATTACTGGCTCAGCACGTTCAGCTAATGATTTTGTTGTAAATGTTTCAGTATCATTCAATATATTACGGACATCTTGATATCTGCTAATAAAATAACTATCAATCTCAGGTTCATAATGTACTGGGTCATTCTGACGTAGGTATGAAAAATACTTATATGGATTTTCTTGAAATTCCTCTGTTAATATATTTACCGTTTGTATAGTATTTGACATATTTCTTCCCCCTTGTATTGGATACTTACTATTTGCTAAGATAAATTTTCCATTTCTTGTACCATTAAATATCCTTGATTTGGTTTCATCCTGATAGAAAAATCATTTCTAACTATCTGTTCACCAAGCTCCCATGGTTTATGATAAATAAGTACAGCTTCTTGAGTTCCTAAAATTTCAGCTCCACCAATGAAAAATGGGAGTTCTGCAATTACATATTCTACTGCAATATTTAGCATGTCATTTGATATTTGATCAATATCTATATTAGTACCCCTTGCCCTACCTAAAATGGCTGCATGTGACATTTCTAAGCAAGCATTTCGAAAAACAGTTTCGCTTAAAAAAATATGTTCTGCTTCTGCCCTCATGCAGCTATATGCATTGTTGTCATTAAAATCAGAAAAAGTATGGATAGCATTTACATTACCACCATGCTCTTTAAGTGCCTTTTCAGCTGATCTTCTATTTCGAGATACTTCTTTCCTAACTTTTCTTTCCGCTTTACCTTTTGGTGTTCCTAGAGCCTCAAGTAAATTTGCAGCTTCTTTTCCAGCTAATAAAACACTAACATCATCAAAAGTATGTAATGCCCATTCAATGAGTCTATTAATATATTCATCAGAAAATCTACTATTAAACGGACTAATACCTATTATTGCATGCTTACTACGTTTTAATATTTCAGCACAATTAGTAGATAAGGGTTGAGAACTAAACTTTCGTACATTTCTTACCGCTATAGCATTCGTCATACAATCATCCCTTTAAATAATTTTATCAATATAAACCGTTTTATTGATTTTAAATAGCCAATAATCTTTCAAACTACATAAAAAAGAGATAGAATATCTTGATGTTAGAAATAATGAATAAAAATAATACTAAACAAAAACCTCACATAATGTTCACCGGTGAACAAAACCAATTCTATATCGCTACTATTGTTTTGTCAATATGTATTATTCAGAAAAAATAAATAAAACAAAAAATTAAAATTCTGTTCACAATTGTTTACAAAATAGAAATTTATTTCACAACTTACAGTTAGTCATAATAAAGAAGTACAGGTCCTTAATTAAGGACCTGTACTTCTTTATATATATTTTATTTCTCGTTTTTTTGCTCTTCAATAATAAATTTAGAAAGCAATTCTGTTAATGCATTCACCTTTTCTTTCATCTTGTTAGATTGATTTGAAATTTCTTGAATTGAAACTGCTTGTAATTGAATTGATTGTACTGTTTGAATTGTTTCTCTTTCTATTTGTGTTGAAGTATCAGATACTAGTGAAAGAGACGCATTTACTTCTTCTGTACCGGCAGACATCTCTTCTGTTGCTGCAGAGACTTCTTGAATTTGACTTGTGATTTTGTCAATATCTCTCATAATAGATGAGAATGTTTGATCTGCTTGGTGGGCTGCTTCCTTTCCTTCTGCTGCCTTTTGTTCTCCTTTTTGCATGACATGAACTGTGTCTTGAGTATCTTGTTGAATAGATTTGACTAAATGGTTAATTTCATTCGCGGATTCTTTAGACTTTTCAGCTAAATCCCTCACTTCTGCTGCAACCACTGCAAACCCTTTCCCATTCTCTCCAGCACGTGCTGCTTCAATAGCAGCATTTAAGGCAAGAAGGTTAGTGTTTGCTCGGCAATATTAGTAATTGCATCCAAAGCTGTATCAATCTGTTGTGTACGTGTAACAAGTCTATCTATTACTTTTGATGTTTCCTCCACCACATCATGAACACTGTTCATTTGAAGAATTGAGTGCTTTATTACATCACTACCAATGTGTATTTTTTCTGTAGTAGTTACTGCTACCTCAGCAACTACAGCTGAAGACTCAGCTACTGTTTGCACACCAATTGTTATTTCATCCATTGAAGATGAACTCTCTTGAATGCGAGTTACCTGTCCTGCTATTTTTTCTTTTACTTCAGAAATCGTCTGAACAACCTCATTCGAAATATTAGATGCTCGCTTTGTATCTTGTAAAACACCATCTGTAGAAGAAATAACTTCATGTGTTGTCGATTTAACACTTGCAATTAATTATTGTAGATTATCTAACATACTATTAAAAGACTGTACAATATTTCCTATCTCATTATTTGCTTTATAAGAAGTACGTATTGTTAAATTACCTGCAGCTACTTTCTTCATATCATTTTGCAATAATAATAGTGCTTGTCGTATGGTTAACTTAATAAGATATCCGATGAATATTACTATGATAATCGCTAAAATTGAAAGGACTACAAACATTATCATTGTATTTTGAGCATTGTTATTATTAACTTGTTGTAACTGCTCTGCATTATTACTGTTATATACCATTAGTTCACGAATGGACTGAATTGTTTTTTGCATATTAGGTTCGATTTCTTTTAGATAATAAGTGTAGGATTCTTCATTATTAGCTTTCCCTAATTCTTGTGCCTTTTTCATCTTTTTTCTTAATTCATGAAACTCTTCCTAAAATTTGCTAAATAGCTCTTTTTCTTTATTGGGGTAGCACCACATCGCTATCAAGCTAAGCTCATACAACGTCAATTATAGTAGAGAGTGTTTCTTTTTTCTAAAGGTTATGTGTAAGGAATTTAAAGATTTGCATACGAAATAAACCCTAACGGGTTTCATTTTTTTGAATTAAGCCGCTTGATTATCAGACATGGTACAATTGTAAACGACACCTAATATATCAAAGACTGTTTTCTTCTCATATCGATGAGATTTTCTCCCGTTTTGCTGTAGGAGGTTGAACAGGCGAATTAGAATCTTTGATAGCTCTTGGGTGTCTTTCTGTATAGCTTGGAAAAGAAGAAGAAAGTAATCTTTAATCATATATATGGCCTTATATTCACTCAGTTCTCGTTTCTTTTTCATAAGAAGTAATTGCCGCATTTGAAACATGGTAGAAGAACAGAGTAGAATGGCAATCAGTTTTCCATACAAATGGCATTCCAATCGTTCTCGTTTTATCTTTTTACAATGATGAATATGAAAGAATGATTTCCACGTTTTAAATAAAATCTCGATTTGCCAACGTAAAGAATACCAATCATGCACCTGCCCCATCGGGACAATATCTGTAGGGGTATTTGTCATATATACATTGATACCGCTAAGTCGTTTACTACGAGCAGAATACTTCATTCCTTTCTTTTTTTCTCTTACCGTTTGATCTTGTAATCGTTTTTGTTGTTGTTCTTTTGTTAGTCGATGAATAATCACACGAGTTGGGACTTTATCCGTCATTCCTACATAAGCGTTGGATATTTCATATGTTTGTCCTGGTTGAAGAGAGTTCATTACAACCTCCATATCTATTTGGATATACTCTGTACCTTTCTTGATTCTGCCATCTTGAAAATAATCAGGATTGGGATTTTTTTGATAAATACGTGTATTCGATTTGATACGAGAGATATAGTAAGCCTTTTTATCTTGTATATATTGAAGATCTTTCAAATGAAAATACCCTAAATCTCGGATACATAGATCATTCGCTGCCACAGTTGGGACACACAAAGAACCGTAGGTTCGATCATGTTGTTTACCTGGACCTGTATGAATATGAAGGAATTGTCCACTTAATAAATCATACTCAAGCTGTATCTTTACTCCCGCTGTATGGCTGCATCCTCCTGCACCTGGATAAACAAAAGAAAAAAGATCTGGAAGTTGAAATGCAGTTGAATCTAAAATACGAATACGCTTGAAAACAGAGGTGTATGGAGAAGAAATTCGCATAGATGAAGTTAGTTTTTTATTTAGAAGGTTAGTCAATATGTGTTGTAAAAATTGAACGGCTGATCTATTAAACCTTTGATTCAGTCCTTCCGGACTGATGAGTACTTCTGTTGATGCCTCTAAACAGCTAGATAACTGAGCTAAAGAGGTTGTAGCGATATTTTGACTCATCCATATACATAAAGCGACTAAATCTTTTGCTCGGTACTTACTGGTTCGTTGTACAAAGCCAACATCTCTAGCAAGATTTCGTAAGGCATTTGGAGATAGGGCACTTTGAATCTCTTGAGCAAATAGTTGTAATTCGTTAGACACAGAAACAGACATAAAAAACGCCATCCTTTCCTATGATTCTACAGAAAGAATAGCGTATTTTTTCATTATTTTATAGTAAAATAGGTCTCATGGTATGAATGTACAATTTAGATATTTGCCCAATGAACCATATGCTTTTAGAACTGAGAAAGACCTTGAAACAAATAAGTTATATATTTAAGACAGTAATGTTCCAAGCAGTATAGATGGGAACGTCAAGAACTTAAATGATTTAAGATTCACACTATATAAAAGTTGAAGTATACGACTAAGGAAAGAGTGCTTTGCAGTGTGCTGCATATTCAATAATTAACCTTACGTAGGGAGTGCTTATATGAAAAGCATGAAAAATGTAATATTGCTAGTAGTATGTTTCATATTTTTAAGTGGTTGTAATCAAGTTAATGAAGATGAGGTACAAAAATATATAAAAGAAAAACACGGAATCGATGTTGTTGTAACACATATGAGCCCTTTAAATGAAAATAATATGGGACATGCATACCATACTGTGCAAGTAAAGAATAATAAAAATATTCAATTTCGAGTAGAGGTAGATGGTCTCTTCTATTCATCCATAAAAAGTGATGAATACAAATATGGAAAAAAAACATATGAGGCATATCAGAAATTCCAACCAACTCTAGAAGAAATAAAAAAGTTAGGGTACGTGGAAACTAAAACTGATAACACTCTTCAATATTTGTCAGAGGATAGAAGGTCAGATGAAGGAAAACCAACTAATGAATTATTATTAACTTTGCAAATGAGTAACGAGATTGACTTTAGCCAATTTGAATCAGTAGAATTAGATCGTTTATATACTCTATTTCAACTCATCCAGAAAAATAATAAAAAGATAACAGAACTTGAAATTAAGGATTATAATGGAAAATCTTTAGGTGGACCTTTTAAAAATGTGCAAAAAATGATAACAAAAGAAGAGCTGTTATTAACAATGAAAAAAACGATGAACAATACGATAGACATTTATTTGGAAAATTGGATTAAAAATCATACAAAAATAGAAGAGAGATTAATTGCAATCCAAAACAATCGTTTTGAATTACAAGGTATTACTTATGCGAATTTGGAATATATGGATGTTCGAGGATATAAGGTGAATTTAATTATTAATACCGGTAGTAATGAATTTGAAAATAATCCCCTTGTAATTAAAGATTTAATCAAGATAACCACAATCCTTAAAGAAGAACTATATAATAAAAAATTTCAGATATACTTACAAACTAAGAATGGAACAAGATATACACCTTGGTTATCATCAGAAGAAATTAAAAAAACTATTAACATCGAAGAACTTGTAAAAGAGCGATATCCTAAGAATTAAATTTAAAGTACTGTTGCTGTTTGTTATTTGATGGGAAAGCATGATATTTCGATTTGTTCCGCCAGCTTGCAAATTAGGGTTCTGTTGTAAAGTTTATTAACAGGTAGAAAGTTAGAATAAGTATAGTCGGATCTGATTTAAGAGGAAGTACGACATCATCTTAAATTAGGGGCACAGACACATGCCCATCAACCCAAAGTTTTATTACACCCCCAGAACGAAATTTTTAGGATTTCTTGTAACGAAAAAGCTTATTTATCGTTTTGGGGGTGAACTGTTTTCTTAGGTTGATGGCAATGGGGTAGCACCACATGCCCATCAAGCTAATCAAGTAATTTACTAGATATGAAATGATCCTTGGTTCAAAACTAACAATTGATAGAAAAGTAGGCATACTAAAGAAGCCTATTAAAATCTGATTTTTTCGCTAGGCAGTTTGTCTATGCTTCACCGTCGTTTTATACACAATCCCTAGAATATCAAAGACGGTCATTTTCTTATACCGATGACATTTACGACCGTTCTTTTTGAGCAATAGATAAAGACGATGCAAAATTTTTAAAAGTTGTTCTGTGCCAATGGCTATCGCTTGAAAAAGTAACGGAAAGTAATCTTTAATCATATAAATCGCTTTGTATTCACTTAGCTCCTGATTTGTTTTTTCAAGCAGAAACTGTCGCATTTGAAACATCGTAGAAGAACAGAGGAGAATACCAATTAGTTGTCCATATAAATGGCACTCTAGGCGCTCTCTTTTAATATTTTTACATTCATCAATTTCAAAAAATGACTTCCACGTTTTAAACAAAATTTCAATCTGCCAGCGAAGTGAATACAGTGAGTGCACGTAGTTCGTTGGTACTCCTTCTAAAGACGTGTTCGTAATATATACATTCATCCCCATTAAACGCTTACTTTTATCCTTCATGACAATGCCTTTTTTCTTTTCACGTATCGCTTGGTTTTTTAGGCGTGTTTGCGTTTGATTATCGGTTAAACGATGGATAATGACACGTGCTGGAAGTTTTTGATTTTGGTCAATGTATGCCTCGGTAATTTCTATCGTTTCACCAGGGATTAGATCTGACATCATTTGTGTCATATCAAGCTGGATGTATTCTGTTTGCTTTTTTAACGTGCCGTTGTTGAAGTATTCTGGCTCAGGGTTCTTGATATAAATCCGCGTATTCAGCTTCAACCGCGAGATGTAGTAAGCTCCTTTATCATGAATAGTTTGTAAGTCTCCTAAATCGAAGTAACCAAGATCACGTAAACACAAATCGCCGGTCTCTACGGTTTCAAGGCAGATGGTACCGTATGTTTTATCATTATTCTTTCCTGGTCCAAGCTGCACGTTAAGAAATTGACCACTAAGTAAATCATATTCCAATTGGATTTTTACGCCTGCCGTATTACTACTTCCACCTGAACCTTGATAGTCAGTGGCGAAATGATCAGGCAGTTGAAACACTGTTGCATCCAAAATACGGATACGATTGAAAGTAGATATCATGTGTGCAGAAAGTGAGTGATTTGAACAGAGTTTTTGTTTGAGAAGAGAAGTAAAGACTTCTCGAAGAAATGCGACAGCTGCTGGATTAAAGCGTTGATTCAGTCCTTCTGAGCTCATAAGTACCCCAGTGGAAACTTCTAACTGACTACACAATTGTGTAAGTGATGTGCTAGCAATTTCTTGACTAAGCCATACGCAAAGGGCAATGAGTTCTTTTGCTTGATACTTACTAGATCGTTGTACAAAGCCAACTTGTTTGGCAATATCTTGTAGGACCACTGGAGATAAAAAGTATTGTAGCTCTTGAGCGAAAAGATTCAATCTATTTGAAATGATAGGATTCATCAAAACGCCATCCTTTCTTATAAACTGTTTACAATAAGCATAGCGTTTTTTCATTTTGAAGGTATGATTTTAACTTTGCTTGAAGGGAATTTGGAGGGACCACTTTAAACAACAGGAGTGATTTTTTCATGAAGAAAAATGGGTTTTTTATGTTAAAATATTTAAAAGAATATAATAATTTTTATTTTTCTAACCGTTTGTATTGAATTATAAAATTTTGGGGGGAATAATCTTATGGTTAAACTAAGTGAAATAGTGTCTAAACTGGACATTGAACTTGATATAAAATCATTTGGGAAGGATTCTGCTTTCAGTCAATTCATACCAATGGTCTATGAACCTTTAAAGTTTGACTGGAAATCAGTTTTTGAAAAAGACTTTGTGGAATTATTTAATGGTCTAATGTTAAAAGGAGATGCAAATGTAAAGAAAATTTTTCTTGCCGTCTTCCCTACAGATGAAGTGTTGGAACGTTTTATAGAAGAAAGTAATAGCGGAGACTTACTTTTTATGCACCATCCCTTATTGATGGAATGTGGAGATCCAAAAGGAGTATGGGGCAAAGGTTTTGTTCCTATAAAAGAAAAATACATTAAACAAATAAAAGAAAAGAAATTATCATTCTATACATGCCATGTACCGATGGATTATCATGCCAATTTAGGTACAAGTGTAGCTATTGCTAAACAATTAAATGCAGAAATTATTGATGGGTTTTTAACAAGTTCTATAAATAATGAAGACCTAGTTCTAATTTGTAACATTGAAGAAAAGAGTACAAGTGAGCTAACTTCTCACTTAAAAGAAATATTCGATATTCCATATGTTGATTTTGAAGGTAAGAACATAAATAACGTAAAGAAAATTGCTATCGTTGCAGGTTGTGGCGACAAAGTAAGTTGGATGGAGGAAGCTGAAAAGAGAGGAGTTCAAGCCTATATCACTGGCGAAATCCATTGCCATATTGATAACGAATATGGTAAACAAAGATACAAACAAATGATGGATTATGTTTCTAATACTTCGATGTCTTTAATCGGCGTTTCCCATTCTGCATCAGAATATCTGGTCCATAAAACATTGATGAAGGAATGGTTTGAGAATAACTTTGATATTGAAACAGTTTTAATTCCACAGGAAAAATGGTGGTTATAAAGTTATTAAGTAATATTTAAAAGAGCTTGGGAATTCAAGCTCTTTTTTGCGAATTTAGCTGAGAATTATATCGTGAAAACTAGATGTTTTAGTCTGTGCTTATTGCTGAAGTTTTAAGTCTAGCACCCCAAAAATGCAAAAAACAAGCAGAATTTTCATAAATAATTGTAAAAAAGTAAAATTCTCGTTATGGGGGTGTCTTAAAATCTTAGCTTGATGGGCATGTGGTGCTACCCCTAAAAGAATAAAGCTATATTTACTTGCTAATTTTATATAAATTAAAATGATTATCTACTATTAAGTTGGTCCTTATACTCTTTTAATGCTTCTTTCCAATGTCTTAATGGTTTTAAACCATTCAGGATAATGCAATCTTTGCTTAACACTGAATATTTAGGTCGGTTGACTGCTTGCGGGAATTCTTCTGTCGTTAAAGGAATTATATTGATATCTGTATTGAAGTCTTTAAAAAATTCAACTGCAAACTCATGCCATGAACATATTCCTTCGTTTGTCACATGATATAAACCGTATTGATCCGTCTTTATTAACTCTGCAATAAAATTTGCTAAATCTAGTGCATAGGTAGGTGAACCAAACTGGTCAGATACCACGCGAACTTCACCGTATAGATTTGCTATTTTTCTTATCTTAGCGATAAAGTGACCATCGCCCTTTCCAAATATCCAGGACGTTCTAATAATAAAATGTTTCTTCGTGTATTTTTTTACGAAATGTTCTCCAGCCAATTTCGTTTCTCCATATATATTTAATGGATTAGGACGATCTTCAAGATTGTATGGTGTATGCTTTTCGCCATCAAATACATAATCCGTACTAATATATACAAATTTACATTTTATTCTCCCTGCAGCTTCAGCAATATACTTGGTACCTAATACATTCGCTTCATATGCCAGCCCTTTATTTTTCTCTGCCCCATCTACATTTGTAAATGCTGCACAGTGTACAATTACATCTGGCTTTAACCTATCAAGATAAGAGCTAACTTTTATTTTATTTGTAATATCTAACGTGGTTCGATTCACACCATATAGCTCATGATGTGTTCTGCTGAGTACTTGCATTAAAGTTTGTCCTAGTTGTCCATCTACTCCCGTTATCAGTATCTTCATTTTAAAATTCCTCGTTTAACTTATGTAATTTTTAGTTAATAAAATTCATTCCCACCAAGTAGGGTTATCTATATACCACTTAATTGTTTGAGTGAGTCCAGCATCGAATAGATAGTTTGGTTTCCAACCTAATTCTTCTTTCAGCTTAGTAGCATCCATGGCGTAACGTCGATCATGTCCTAAGCGATCTGAGATAAATGTAATTTGCGATTGATCTTTATTTAGGAATTTGATTATTTTTTGTACAATATCTAGATTTGTATATTCATTATCTCCTCCGATGTTATAAATGTGCCCATCTGCTCCATCATGAAGAACTAAATCAATAGCTACACAGTGATCCTCTACATGAAGCCAATCTCTTATATGTAATCCATCACCGTATAGAGGAATATCTTTATTATTTAACGCATGAGTTATTGTTAATGGTATTAATTTTTCCGTGAACTGATAGGGACCATAATTATTGGAACAACGAGTGATATTCATAGGTAAACCGAATGTCTCATGATACGCTCGTACCATTAAGTCCGCACTAGCTTTACTTGCACTATAAGGACTATTAGGAGCTATTATTGAATGCTCTGTAAACGCACCTGTTTGAGATAATGTTCCATATACTTCATCTGTAGAAATTTGTACAAACTTTTTCACTTTTGTTTTATATGCTGATTGTAATAAGGCTTGTGTACCTAATATGTTAGTTTGAACAAAGATATGGGGACTTTTAATACTTCTATCAACGTGAGATTCTGCTGCAAAATTTAATACATAATCAAATTTCTCTTTTTTAAATAACTTATCTATGAATATTTCATTTGAAATATCCCCTTTGATAAATTTATAATTCTGATTTGATGATATTTCCTTGAGATTAGATAAATTTCCTGCATATGTTAATAAATCTACATTTACAATTTGGTATTGAGGATATTTCTTTAAAATGTAACGAATAAAATTACTACCAATAAAACCTGCCCCACCCGTTATTAATAATTTCAATTAAAATCATCTCCATAAACAAAGTTGATATTAGTATCTTTTAATCTAGGCAGTTTTCTATCTTTTTCTGATAAAATTGGTTGATTAGTTGGCCAAAATATTCCTATCGTTTCATCATTCCATAGAATTCCCTCTTCATGGTTAGGGGAATAATACTCATCTACTTTATACTGGACGATAGTATTAGGTTCTATTGTACAAAAACCATGTGCAAACCCTTTAGGAACGGTAAGTAGACGGTTATTATACTCACTTAAAATTGTTCCGAACCATTGCCCGTACGTGGGGGATCCCTTTCGAATATCTACCACTACATCGTAAATAGAACCAGAAATGCAGCTCACTACCTTCATTTGGGCTTTAGGATTCAACTGATAATGCAGCCCACGTATCGTGCCTGTGTGAACAGATAATGATTGATTATCTTGTACAAATTCTCCCTGTAAATCTAAAAGTTCAAATTTTTTCTTATTATATGTTTCTATGAAGTAACCACGTTTGTCACTGCATTTATCAAGCTCTATAATAAAAACACCATCTAATGCTGTATGAATTTTACGCATTCTTCTCTCTCCATTCATTTAAATGCTATTGATGGGCAACCCTTAATAAATATCGGCTGTATTGATTTTCCTTTACCGAATTTGCTATTTTTAATAGTTGTTGCTTGGTTATATATTTCTTTTTAAATGCAATTTCTTCTAAACAGGCTACTTTTAAACTCTGTCTTT
This sequence comes from Bacillus sp. Root131, assembly GCF_001429475.1. NCBI lineage: Bacteria > Bacillati > Bacillota > Bacilli > Caryophanales > Bacillaceae > Bacillus > Bacillus sp. Root131. The sequence continues at coordinate 212,583 of NZ_LMJQ01000004.1, read as the reverse complement.
TTTCAATCGTTTCTATAAATTGTGCTGCTTCTAATAATGATTCGTGTGTGCCTGTATCCAGCCATGCATAGCCTCTTCCCAATAATTCAACTTCTAATTCTCCCATCTTAAGATATTCTTTGTTTATATCTGTTATCTCTAATTCTCCACGACTAGACGGTTTTATGGTTTTTGCTATTTCTATCACACGTTTATCATAAAAATACAGACCAGTTACTGCATAGTTTGATTTTGGTTCCTTTGGCTTTTCCATGATATTAATTACATGCTTTTTAGAATCAAACTCTACTACTCCAAAACGCTCTGGATCATTGACATAATAACCAAAAACTGTAGCTCCCCTTTTCTTCTTAACAGCCTTTTCTAGTAATTCTGTTAGTCCATGACCATAAAAGATATTATCGCCAAGAATTAAAGCTACATTATCATTTCCAATAAACTCCTCAGCGATTATAAATGCTTGTGCTATACCTTCTGGATAAGGCTGAACAGTATATGAAAGAGTAATTCCATATTTTGAACCATCACCTAACATTTGCTCAAATTTATTAATATCTTGTGGTGTTGAAATAATTAGTATCTCTCTTATCCCCGCCAACATTAGTACTGATAAAGGATAATAAATCATGGGTTTATCATAGATAGGTAATAATTGCTTTGATACAATTTGGGTAAGGGGGTACAATCTAGTACCGCTCCCACCTGCAAGAATGATACCTTTCATGGCATTGTGCTCCTTCATAGTTTTTCTGATATGCTCAATTAAGAGCCTAAGCTTTAAAAACTATATAGCTTATTATGCAGGGGGCCATTACTTACTTAATAAAAGTGGCCTCCTACATAAATAATTAATTTAAATATTTTCCTATTACAATAGAATTATAATTACCACCGTAAGAATATGTACTAATTAAGGCATTGCTTACCGGTGTCTTACGAGCGTTTTCTGTGACAAGATCGATTCTTCCTCTATGACTCTTTACATTTTGCGTAGCTGGTATTTCACCGTCAAATGCACATATTACACTAATAAGAGAAAGAAGGCCTGCAGTTGCATGAGTTTCCCCAAAGATAGATTTTGTGGCACTAACAGGAGCTCCATTTCCGAATATACGTTCTATAACTCTCTCTTCAATACGGTCAAAATATGTATGACCATTGGCAGCTGCACAAATATATTCTATCTCTCCTGGAGAAATCATCGCCTCTTTCATTGCTAAACGCATAGATTCCTCCCATGCCTTTCCTAGATGATTTAAGTCCCCTATTTTACTATCATCAGATGTTAACCCAAAACCTTTAATTTCAGCTAAAATATTACCATTTCTTTTTAACGCTGCCTCCTCACTTTCTACAATAAAGGCAACGCTCCCTTCACCAAGTATGGTACCGCTATTATTACAATCAAAAGGACTTATATTCTCAGTTGTTAAGTATCTTTTTATTTTTGAGTGTCCCTCTATTATTGGATTATTTACTTCATCTGCCGTTACCACAATGAATGTGTCATAATCACTAGATTGAATCATGGCATAGGCATAGTATAGTGCACTAATACCAGAAACCCCGCCACATGAAATAGTTGAAGTAGGCCCTTTTATTTTAAAGTTTAATGAAATATGTCCAGCTGCTGCGTTCATAACTGTGTTTGGAAATAATTTAGCATTGGCGGCCTTAACACCCTCTTGGATAATATTTCGGTTAAATGATTCTACCGTTGCAACTGGTCCTGTACCAGTTGCAAAAATAATTCCTATCTTGTCCCTATTATTTTTATCTATCTTTAAGTTCCCGTTTTCTATAGCCATTTTCACTGACAATACTGCATGTTTGCTAATTGAATCCATCTTCCTTAATAAATTAGGATGTATTAGCCTTCGATAGTTTTGTTCTGGTATTTTTCCGGCTTGTATGCACTTAGGATTGTCGTTCCACTGTTTAATCTTTGAGGTACCACTCTTTCCCTTAAACATACAATCTTTAATTTCTTGAAGATTTGAAGAATTCCCAGCAAGTCCCCCTACACCAGTAATTACGACTTTTTTTTCTTTAATTAGCTTTTCCTTTGCGGCTGATAACTCAAGGTTCTCATTGTACTTACAGAATAAGATACTTGCATTGTTTCCACCGAAAGCAAATGAATTTGATAGTACATAACTCAAATCACTTACCCTACCTATGTTAGGTACAAAATCTAGATTAAACTTTTGGCTTTCAACTTCAAAGTTTATAGTTGGAGGTAAATATCCATGTTGAATAGCAAGAATACTTGTTACTGCTTCCGCCGCCCCTGCGGCTCCTAACATATGCCCTATCATTGATTTAGTTGAAGAAACTGGTGTCTTATTTTCATTAATTAATGTACGAATTGCTTTTGGCTCTGATACATCATTTGCTGGTGTACCTGTACCATGTCCATTGATATAGCTTACTTCCTTAGCATCTATATTGGCTTTCTTTAAAGCACCTCGCATGGATCTCAAAGCACCTTCCCCGCCCGGATCTGGTGCCGTCTGATGATAGGCATCTGAAGATAAATCGTAATCCACTACTTCAGCTAGGATATTTGCACCTCTTTCAACCGCATGATCTAAGGATTCCAAAACAAGAATAGCTGCACCTTCTCCGATTACCACGCCATTACTCTTGCTATAGGGCGATGGTGGCGTTGGTGCTAGTGCTTGTAAACTATTAAAACCACTCATTGACAATTTAGATAAGGGATCTACACCACCGGTTATCATTATATCTGCTTTGTTATTTCGAATTGTATCCAGCGCAAAACCAATTGAATTTGTACCAGCGGCACATGCATTGGAAATAATCATTTTTGGTCCTTTTATTTTTAAGTCTCGAGTAATATTGTCACAGGGAGTATGGATTGGATACTTAAAAAGTAACGTTTCATCTGCTTTTTCAATGCCATCTTTGATCCACTGATTATGAAATTCTTCTCCGCTCAACATCCCTCCTAAAGAGGTGCCTAATGATATTCCAATTCGGTATGGATTAAAGTTTTCTATTTTTAATTTTGCATTTTCAACCGCTTCCCTTGCCGCCATGACACCTATTTTTCCACATCGATCCATATCCTTTATTTCATCTTTAAAGAAGTAATCATCTACCTGAAGGTTTTCAATCTCCCCGCCATAATCTGTTACCATTTCTGCCATATCGATATTTTGAATTACCTTAATACCAGATTTCCCGGATTTAATATTGTCCCAAAATTCCTTTACACTATTTCCGTTTGAACAAATAATTCCCATGCCAGTCACGACGATTCGTTGATTATTTATGTTCATATGCCATCACCTTTACAGTATTTTGATTGACCATGATTTAGGTAGAATATATGGTGAGGACTGAGTATGTGCCTCATACAAAGCATTTTCTTTATTTTTCACATAAAATCCAATTCCTGAAACAGCAAATGGTTCCTCTAATAAAGCAACCCCGAGTCTCATATTTAATACAGGACTTTCTTTAAGTTCAATAACTTTACCAATTAATTGTTCTTCTATAAAAATCTCATCATTAACTGTAATTTGACTCTCTATTCCTGTCGTGAATCCCACAATTCTTTTATTTACTCCAGCTTCCGATTGCTGTTCTAAGGAGTCTCTTCCATAAAATTCATCTTTATAAAAATCAATAAACCATTCTAAACTAGCTTCGAAAATATTTAGTTCTTCTAAATGTTTAAATTCAAAATATGGATGTCGAATTTCTAACATTAACGTCTCTAATGTTTCCCAATCCACTTTTTTCAAGTTAATATCGTCATCTTTAAAAGAATTTATGGTTTCAAACACTATTGGTTCTAAGTATTTTTCAAACAATAATTGATAACCATACTCTGCTGTTACACCTGTTCTTGCCAATAGAATTTCCTTTCCAAATAATTGATTTAACACAAATGATTGAAATGGTAGTGATGATATTTCGAAATCTAAAAATTGTTGAGCTAATCTCCATGCATAAGGGCCTTCAAATCCAAGGAGAGAATGTGTTTGACTTATATCTATAATCTCAATGCCATTCGTCTTTTGATTTTCTAACCAAGCTAGTACAGTGTCCTTTTTATGCGGTGTAGTAATAACTGTAATAGAATCCTCATTTTTAAATAGATTGATTATATCGATTACAGTCCCATCTTCTTTTAACAATAAGGTAAAGAGTGTAGTTTCTTCTTCCATAAACATAATATCTTTCGTAACTAAACGATCTAGGAACTCTACATGGTCCTCCCCTTTTACAACAATTCTTCCTGTTTCCGATAAATCTATTACACCTATTCCGCTACGTACTGCATCATATGATTCATTTTTTTCTTTTTGTATATTAATTTGATTACTCATGATTAAGTGCCCCCAATTCTCTCTTTATCACATCATTTATTGTCGGTAAATTACAGACATTATCTATATATAGTTGTTGCATTTTCTTTAATTTTTCAATCTCAGTTTTGCTATATAGCATATTGAATATCGTTTTACTGGTGTTCCTTAAATCAAAAATTTCACAAGTATGCACACAATTAAAATAATCATTTTTCTCCATCAATGGAGCTAGTTCTTTATGCCAACCATTTGGGAATACAAGAAATGGATAAAGTCCATTAGGCATTATATAATTCCATTTTTCTATAATGCTTTTTAATGTAGGATTAAGGCTGTATCCTTGAGCTTTTAATTCTTCATATCCCATATGATTTACAAGGCTAATCACAGGTATTTTTCCAAATACTGCTTTTCCCATTGAACAAGATGTTATATTATCAGTGATAAATAAATCACACGATAATAATAGTTGCTCGTATTCTTCCAAATGAAGAAATGGTAGTGAAACAAATTCTATTTTCCCTCCATTTTTCATAGAAACAAATTTAGTCTCATCTGAAACCCCAATTAATTTAATACATGTATCGCTTGGAAAGTCCTGAAGATATAGACTTAATAGTTCTTGTAATATATATTCATAGCTAAACCTTGCATCATTGTACTGTTTCTTCTCCATGAGCCTCATTTTTACTAATAGGTTGGCCCATGATGATTTCGCAATCATAATTAATTTATCTTGCTCTCTACAACCAAGTTGTGCTCGTATTCTCATTTTTCTTTCTTCATCTACTTGTAAAGCCTCTTTATACAACTTGACGGAAATAATCTTCTCATTATCTTCTTTATAACTATTTACTGGGCACGTTCTAATTAACTTAAATTGAGACGGAATTTTAGGTAGTTTTATCAATGACCTTTTCTTTAAGCTATTGTAGTTTGCGTTTTTAAAAAGTTTATTTTCTAATAATCTATCCTCACTACCCCAAGCCAAAGAATCAATAGAGAAACAAGGTATGTGTAGGTTTAATAGATAATCAAGATCAATAATTGGAGACTCTAAAAATAAATTATGGTAATCAGCTAAAACAATAGCATCAGGTTGAAATGAATTAGTGATTTGTTTTATAACCTCTTTTTGTCTTAGCCCCTTTGTTAGTGATGTAACATTGGCTACAATTTTACTGGCATACCATGAGAATTTTTCGCTTGTTAAAAAATAAACTTCCCCATCTTTTTGAATTTGTTTAGCTAGACATAAGGCATTATGCAACTCACCAATGCTAAAATGACTAGGTGCAATAAACAATACTTTCATGTCTTATTCCCCTCTACTAAAATTTGCGAAAAGTATTCACTATCAAGTAAAGTTTCTCCAACTGCAATATTAAAGCGAATATCTCCATCATTAAATTCATTCTGATTACCATATATTCCGATTTGCATCCCTTTTTTGGGCCATTCGTATATAAAACATTTTGTACTATGTGATAATGCTAAAATAGATACAAATAACCCATTAGATAATTCGAGAATTATCTTATTATCTAAATAAATCTTTCTTTGTTTGCCATTTGGTATTAACGTGTTTTGCTCTCCATTCTGCCAATAATACATCTTTTTAATTTTTGTTTTTCCTTTTTTCTCCCAGAATAAGTGAAAGACACTAGTTTTCATTTTATCTTTCTGTAGACTTTTCAATTGTATTTGTAAGACAGGTAGATCATATACAGTTGTATATTCAACTTTCCACTCGTCAGATTGACAGAAAATCCGATTAATAAATTCCTTATATGTATTTTCCGTCGCTACTACTGATTGATTACTTTTATTGAGATATATTGAATTAATGCTCAAATCTTTCCTACAATCTGGGGTATAAGAATTAGCTGTTGGTATCATTACACCGGGTAAAAAATTATAAGAACTTAATACTGAGTTTTCTTTTAAAATCTCTTTATCTTTATACATAAATTCTGTTATTTTACTACTTTGGTTTACTTTAATCTTTAAATTTAGTACATTATTTTGAACTAGATATTCTTGTTTTTTTTCGCTATATGTTAATTTATTTCTTCCTTTAAGGAATAGATATATTTTTTTAGTTATCGCATTTCTATTTAATTCATCTTGATACGTGAGTACGGCATAATGTGCTTTTGACCAATTGACCTTTCCACTAAATTCAAAATTAAAATTGCTTATAGATTCTATGTCTTGTATAAACAATTGTTGTTCGTAAGATGTCTGAGGGAAAAACAATGTTAATTTCCCCTTTAATATGGAAGAAAATAAGTTTTTTAGACTTCCATGAATATGAAATTCCCCGTTTTCATTTATAATATGAAATTGGTCAGTCTCAATTGAGTACGGAATCTTATTAGATATAAATTTGGATGTATGATTAGTAATATCGTTATAGATTTCTTCCACTTCATCTTTGCTATCATGAGAACATAAAGTATAATAGTGAGTTTTTGTTATACATTTTTCTTTTTCACTCCGTTTAAATATTACCGCTGGCATCCACCTTAATCCAAATAGGATACGCTCTATATTTCCTTTCCATATAAATCCAATATTAATATTTTGTGATTCAAACAATGTATAATTTCGCTCATACATGTTTGGATGACTAGGTAGATCGAATTGATTTACAAATTCATAGTCATGTAGTGCATATGGATACTCACCATATACCATAGGTTTAGAAACTAACCCACTCTTTAATGGTACCGTCATCTTCGCATCATATAACATGCACCAAGGATATATCTTTATATATTTCCCTTCCTGTGCGAAATCATTTATTTGAACTATCTTATCTGACAAAAAACAAATGCTTCTCTTTAATTTTGTGGCCTCATGAATAATTTCAAAACATGAATCAGATTTTATTTCCCATGACAGCTCATTTACTTTCGGTTCTTTTACTGCATTTAAAAATGGATAATCTAGATCTGGCCATGCTTCTTTTGCCAATAATTGTTGCTTTCTAAGGTCATATATATATAAACAACCAGTACTTTTACTTATTTGTACAGTTATATACATATTTTCTAGAACTAAGTATTCTTTTGTTTCATAAACAGGATTTTTCCCATACGCATGAATCGGAATTATTGTCTTTAATTCCCCAATATTTTTATTTTGATGACTAACAGCCGTAAGTGTCATATTAGTGATACCAATTTTTTTAGGATTCAATAAAATAGGATGATTCTTTATTTCACCCGGTTCTATGATACAGATTTGGTGTTTTTCTAGCAGTTTGAAATCTAGTATTTTCGAGTTTCCTTGTTGAATAAGTAGTTTGTAAATTAATCTATCTAAAGAATTATTTTTTATATTAACGATACATGCAGATTCTTTTCCATTAATTAACTTAGGATAATTAGCAACATTTATTTCTAACGGTTTTGCTATGGTTACTCCAAAATGAACAATTAGTTCTAGTTCTTTTGCTTTTAACTTTGTAACAAGCTCTCCCTCAATTTTCTTATTTACTGTTATAACTTCTTCCCACTCGTACTTTTTATTTGGATAAAAAATTTTCTTGAAATCAATTAAGTAATCGTTCCCTATCGTCGATTTAATACTAGTTTCAATAGGATTTGGAAAATGGTGTTCATATACATAACAGATACGAATCTTCTCTCCAACAATTAAATTGTTTCCTTCTAAAATATAACTAGTGAATCGTACTTGTTCGGTTTCTACCTCAGTAATTTTTTCACTTTTTATATCAACCCAACAATTTACATCTTTTGCTCCAAGATTAATAGCATACTTTACAACTTCAATTCCATTTCTTGTTATGGCGTTACTCTGAATAGAACGTAGGGATTTCAATCCCCTAACTGTTTTCCAACCTCTAGATAGCCATATCTCTTGGTCACTTTTTGAAATAATTGGTTCAAATGCCTCTAACAGATAAGTAATAACATAAGGTAAATAGCTCCTTAAATTTAAGTAGCCATCATAGTCTATATACGACCTACTTGTTTGATATAACCCCACTCTTTTATAGAGTGCCATGGCTACTTTATCTTCCGGATTCACTTCTGTATCAATATACTTAATATCTTGTTGGATAAGATTTTTAATCGCATAAGCAAATAATTTATCTGGTATATTTCCCGAACGAAATTCTGGGTGGATTAAAAAGAATCCTGCCCAGGTTCCATCTGGAGTTGCTGCTCTTTGACCTGATAAACTGGAAAATAATAAGCTGGCTATAATTTCATTTTCATATTCAGCAATTAAATATAACTGTATCTTCCGCTCTCGAAATAATTGCTTGATGTCTTGCGTATTTAAGGGATACCCATATTTAATGGGACCATACTGATATTTATTATAAAAGTGAGCTAACTTCTCACTATCTGCCTCTGTACACTCACGAACTTGAACATCCATACCATGGATCATATTTCCTCAACTCTTTTAGAAACTTGGATACTACCAGTAGCAACTTTCTTTTTATCTACATAAGCCGTAATTTCCACTTGTGAGATTAATCCAAGAGACCTTCCAATTTGGACATGTAATTCTAGCTGGTCTCCTGGTACTACAGGTTTTAAAAATTTCATATTACGTACAGAAACTAAATAACCCACATATGAACTCGGATCTATTTTAGGTGAACATGCACCAAGTGTATCTATTTTTGCTAGTTCCCCTGTAACATAAACAACAGCCGTCATCTGTGCCAAAGCTTCAATAATTAACACTCCAGGCATAATTGATTCATTTGGAAAGTGCCCTTCAAAAAAAGGTTCACTTACTGTTACATTTTTAATACCAATTCCACTCTTTCCTGGCTCAAGTTGAATAACTTTATCTAAGAAAAGGAATGGCCATTTATGCGGTAAGATATTTCGGATTTGATCTGCATTTAATATCGGTCTCACTGCACATCATCCTCCCTATTTTCTTCAATAAAATCGGCAATTTTATTAATAGAACCCAGTACTGCCATATTCTCGTCATATACCGCAACGCCAAATTCCTCTTCAATTGCCAGAAATAGCTCTAATGCATCCAAGGAGTCAACCCCTAAGCCTCTTCCGAATAATGGCTGATCATCAGTAATGAAATGCGGTTCGATTTCTAAATCTAATCTCTCAGTAATAATTTCTTTAATTCTAGTAGTTAATTGTTTTCTTTTTTCAGCAATAATTTTTGTTTCTACATACGTAAACATCTGTTTTCCCCTTTTCCTTGTTTAACTCAAGATTCGTCATTAAATCATCTATTGTTTAGCCATTAACTAATCCACCATCCACTGTAAAAACTTTCCCGGTTATATAACTCGCATAGTTAGAGGATAAAAATGTTGTTAAATGTGCTACCTCTTTAGGATCTCCAATTCTGCCAAGCGGCACCAGTTCTAACATCCTTTTTAAAGTCTGTTGATCCATTCCTTTTGTCATATCTGTTTGTATAAAACCAGGTGCAACAGCATTAACCCTAATCCCGTATTCCCCACCTTCTAATGCTAAAGTCTTGGTTAAGGAAATAACCCCACCCTTTGAGGCAGAGTAATTACATTGACCTCTTGCACCCGTTATTCCACTTGTCGACGTAATATTTACAATAGAACCTCTTTTCTGTCTCATCATTATTCTTAATGCTTGCCGGCAACAAAGAAATGTTCCTTTTAAATTTAAATCAACCACATGATCCCACTTTTCCTCGCTCATCATTGCAGCAAATCCATCATTTATAACTCCTGCATTATTTACTAAAATATCTATTCTTTTTTCCTTTGAGCGTATGTGTTGAAACAATTTATGAATAGAGTCTTCATTTGTAATATCTACATGCATAGGAAACGCTTGTCCACCTTTTTCACCTATAGTATTTGCTATTTCATTTGCTGATTTTTGATTACTTTGAAACGTAAAGTAAACAATTAAGCCCTGATTGGCTAGGTCCATTGTTATTGCTTTACCAATGCCTCGTGATCCTCCGATAACTAATGCCACTTCGTTTCCATTAAACATAGACCCATTCCTCCTTAAATTCTTTCTCTATTGTAGTAAGACTTCTTTTTAAATACATCGGTGTTTCTGTAGAGGATACAGATATGTTCTGCTTAAAGGAGTGACATAACTTGGTTAAAGTATTTCTGGGACCTACTTCTATAAAGTGTTTCGTACCATTATTCAATAAAGTGTAGATAGTGTCTTGCCACATAACTGGATCTACGCATTGTCTTTCTATATCTTGTAAAATATTGATTCTATCTATATTTGGTTTCCCTGAACAGTTTAAAACAATTGGTATTTGAGCACTTTTTAGCGAAAATAAATTTAAATACTCCTTAAACTCAAGAACCATTTCTCCCATTAAACGTGAGTGAAATGCATGACTAGTTGAGAGTATTTTAGTTTTTATACCATTTTTCTGATCTAGTACCTTTTGAAATTTAAGAATGCTCTTACTCTCACCAGAAAATACAACCTGTGTAGGGGAATTATAGGCAGCGATATCAATTTCATATTGTTTAGATTCCTCTACAACTTCAAATAATGTTTGATATGTGTTCGACACAATCCCTAACATACATCCCTCTTGCTTTACATTACTCATCAGCTGGCCACGCTTCCGTACAATGGATAAAGCATCCGAAAATTGTAAAGACCCTGCTTCTACCAGTGCAGAGAATTGTCCTAAGCTATGACCCGCCACTTTAGATGGCTTTATGCCGTACAAATGTAAAATTCGTGATATCCCTGTGCTTACCGTAAGAATAGCTGGTTGTGTAACACTGGTTTCTATTAATTTTTCACTTGGCCCATATAAACATAGTTGCTTTAAATCAAATCCTAGCGTATCATTTGCTTCCTCAAATAATGGGACAAATATGTTTGGGTATTTATCTAAATACCCTTTACACATCCCTACGGATTGAGACCCTTGTCCTGGAAAAATAAATGTAATCATATGACACCCCCGCTATTTTCAAATTGAAGCTTTTCTAAAATTTCTTCTGGTAATCTACTGATTAATTGATCATTCGACCGTGTTAAAACGTGTTTTGAAAATCCCTCCGCTAACAAAACTCGGCATCTCTTGCGGAATAATTTATAAACAAATTCTATATAAACTTTACTTTCATTCTTAAGATAGGTTTCTACAATTAAGTCGTCTTGAAAACGAGCTGATTTTTTGTAGGTACATCTTATATCAATAATTGGAAAATACAATTTTTCCTGTTTTAAATACTGGTTTATACCAGTCTTATCTAGCATTTGAAACCTACCCAGCTCAAACCAATGAAAATAATGAGAATGGTGAGCAATTCCCATAGGATCGCATTCCCCAAAACGAACATTCACCTCATTTTTTACTAAGTACACTTATTTCACCTACTTTTCATAAGAGCGTCGAAATTTTTGTATGGAGATTGTTAAAAATAAAATTCCCATACCAATTAATGCAGCTGATGGAATAAGAACAGAGGAGAATTCTTTGTTATATACTAATAAATCGTTAAAGCCTCCCATTGCCCAGGCTGTAATCGTAATATGCGCTAGGTTTTGCATCCATTCAGGCTCTATATAGAGTGGCCACCAAGATCCACCTAAAGCAGACATAGTTAACACGATTAAAATAGAAATACCATTTGCTTGTGATCTTGTTTGACATATAGAAGCTAATAAAATTGCTAGGCTTGAAGCTGCAAATGCAGTACATACCACTAGCAATATAATTCCTAATACACTTTTCCCTAGCCACATTCCAAATACAAAATGTCCTACGCTAAAAAGGACTGCACATTGAACAATAGCTGTTATAAAGCATGAGAGCATCTTTCCAAAAATGATTGATAATGTATTAATAGGTAAAGTAAGAATTTTTCTTAACGTTCCATTCTCTCTCTCTTCTACTAATGCACCTGCAGCTGCAGCAGTACCTAAAAGTACAAACATTACGGCATATCCTGGTACATTAGATTCAAATGGAGTAGGTTTATGTTCATTATCTGATGCTAATTTTTTAAACTCTACTTTCACACTTACTTCCATTTGGGCAGAGGCTTGTTTTACAATCTCTTTAGTCATATCTCTTTGTATTTCTGACACAATTTGAGTTACAGCATTTGAAACAACACTTGGAATAATGCGATCAACTTCATCTTCTATGATGATGACTTTGGCCTCTGTCCCTGAATATACATTTTGTGTGAAATCCTTAGGAATAACGATTGCCGCTTTTTTAGTTTGAACTTCCTTTTTCACTTGTTCTTCTGTATATGCTTTCTTTTTACCATTTAGTTCATAAGTTTCTTCTATCTCAAGGGCAGGGATTTTTTTCAATTCCTCAATAACCCTTTTAGAAAGTTCTCCATTATCATTTACTACTATAGGAATCTTGAATTTTTCTGTCTTACTATCAAATACATTTGATAATGCAAAACTAGCAACTGCAATAACTATAATAGGTGTAATAAATAAATAGATTAGACCAGGAATATCCTTTAAAAGAATAAGTAAATCTTTCTTAGCTATATACCAAGCTTTCACTTTTAACATCTCCTTTCATTTAAGACCTTAAATTTTTTCCCGTTAAATGTAAAAATACATTTTCTAAATTAGAATTTTTAACATTAAATAATTCGATTTTTAAATTATACTTTTGAATCAATTTCATAACTTCTCTTGTAACATTAAAACTATCTACGCATTGAATGATGACTTTTTTATCTACCAAAGTGCAGGACTTCACATCAGCAATCATTTTTGTTTTATGTATAAATTCTTCCGGAATATTTGATATTGCAATCTCTAAATAATTTTCCCCATACTTTGTTATTAAATTTTTTGGGGTATCAATATCTAATATTTCACCCTTATCATAAATTGCTACACGATGGCATAACATCTCAGCTTCTTCCATATGATGAGTTGTATATATGACAGTGATTTCTAGTTCTTCTACGAGATGGCGAATACAATTAAAAATATGGTTTCTTGATTGTGGATCAATTCCCACTGTTGGTTCGTCTAAGAAAATAACTTTTGGCTTATTTAACAAACCGATCACTAAATTAATTCTTCTTTTCATGCCACCTGAAAATGTATCAATTCTCTTATGTGCCCAATCCTCAAGCTGTGCGAATTGCAAAGCTTCTTTTATGCGGCTTTTTTTCCTATTTCCCTTTAATCCATATAAATCAGCATAAAAAGATAAGTTATCATATGCAGTTAAAGTCGGGTATAGCGCTAAATCTTGAGGTACTACACTCACATTTTTTTTAATCTTATTCCGTTCCGTATACAAGTCGTAGTTACATACTGTACCATACCCTTCATCTGGCAGAGTAAGAGTAGATAAAATCGATATAAGTGTTGTCTTTCCAGCTCCATTCGGTCCTAGTAATCCTATAATTTCACCTTTACGGATATCTATGCTTAAATTCTTAATAACTGTATAATCTCCATATGATTTCTTAATGTTTCGAATGGAAATCATAGTATTTATATCAGTCATAATGTTTCCCCCTTCTTCTTGCTGTTACAATTTATTAGAAGTGACTCTTCTTTATCTCCATTAAAGCTTCAAGGTATTTATATCCATACTTTTCATCTGGTTCTAGGTATGTGCCTTCTGCCCACTCATTCCAAGCATTAATAAATAAAAAATCAGTGTCCTTACTATGTTGTAAAAGATACTTCTTAAACTTATCGGGATTAGCCCCTTTCATAATTAAAGCGCTTTCTTTTTTTCTTGGAGAGTTATCCCAATCTACAAAAGCTCCTTTATATATGTTTTCACATTCTTTAATTTGACGGTTTAATATTCTTTTCCATACAAAATCATAACTTAAGTGAAAATCTTTTTTTTCTTGATGTAGTGAAGTTGTATTACCTATTAGTTTTTTTAAAGTGTACATAGGTTCAAACTCTATAGCAGCATCAAAAGGAAAGTCTGATTTATCTTCAAAAATTGTTAACATTTCTACAAAGTGTATCCCTAGAAACCCTTCAGATTGAGCCCATTCATTCCATAGACTCAACATTTTATTTAGGTTTGGTATAGAAGCTGGTCGGTAAATTACAAATATCGGTTTATCTTTAATATTTAAATAGTTTTTGTTTTTAAAGAATGGCAATAGATAATTAAAGTGTTCTTTCCAATCAGACTCATCCCCATATTCTTGTCGCATTAATACTTCTTGGTCTTTCCCATCCCAAGATCTTGTCCAAGATTCATTTGCCCAACATAAGCAATATGGGAAATCAATTTCCTTACATTGATTTCTCAATTCTATTGGTTTTTCTAGTAATTTTTTCCCTTTGAACCAATAGTGATAATAGCAAAAACCATCTAAACCATACTGTTTTGCTAAATTTATCTGCCACTTATGTACATCTAAATCTAACAAATTGTAATAATAATCCCTTAATGGAGCCCTAGGCTGATAGTGTCCAAGAAAACGTGGTTTTGCTTTTTTTACATTGGTCCATTCTGTAAAACCCTTTCCCCACCATAAATCGTTTTCAGGTATTTCATGAAATTGTGGTAAATAAAAAGCAATAGTCTTCATTAGTAAGGACTTCCCCCTTCCCCATATGCAATGACTCACTTATTGATAAAAAGCAATTACACAATATAAAACTCTGCTTTTTAACATGAAACTATTTAATCTGATGTTAAATCTTGTCACAAAATAAGGCAAAAAGACCCTAATTGTTGTAATTTTCACACATAAAAAACTATATTTTTAATTTTTTTTAGAAAATTATTCAAAAAAACACTTTAAATCCAGTTAAGTATTGTATAGTTTTATATTATAGGAGGGGAAAAATATGTCGTTTTTTGGCGAAAAATTCACAAATTTATTGGTAAATTTAGATGTAGCAAGCCTAATTGGAAAAATAAAGCAATACCAAGGGAGATTGGAGGTCTATGAGAAGGAATTTCCATGTACATTAGAAAAGTTGCAAATATCTACTCAACTTCAACATACCAAAGATTTTGTCGCAATGTATAAAAACTTAAAAATAACAAATAAAAGGTTAAAAGAATTAATTACATATGATCTGTCGCCAAAAACAATGATTGAAGATGAAATATCTTGTTACGTTGATGCGCTATCACTCATTCATAATAACTATGAAAGGCTTACTATTGATCCAAGCACAATCTTAGAAATACATTTTCAACTTTTTAAATATGCTACTTCGGATAGTGGAACGTGGAGAAAACAGGACATCTTA
Organism: Bacillus sp. Root131; assembly: GCF_001429475.1. NCBI lineage: Bacteria > Bacillati > Bacillota > Bacilli > Caryophanales > Bacillaceae > Bacillus > Bacillus sp. Root131. The sequence continues at coordinate 197,012 of NZ_LMJQ01000004.1, read as the reverse complement.
CTTGAAGAACATGAGCAACTTAATTTCTCATTTTATTGCTATCGCCCTTTAACAATTAAAGAAATCCCAGAAGCAGTAAAAAATTTATGTGAAGAATATAATTATTTATTAAATCAAAAAGATATTGATCCACTAATTTTAATTTGTAATTTTGTACTTAATTTTATATGTATTTTTCCTTTTGAATCTGGAAATGGAAGAATGGTACGTCTACTTATATCTTTATTACTATTACAAAGTAAACATTCACTAGTGAAATATATTTCACTAGATAAAATAATAAAAAAATATGAGAGAGATTATTATGATGCCCTATATAAATCTTCAGCAAATTGGCATTTTCAAGAGCACAATGTATCCTTTATATTAAAATGTCTATTACATATTATTCTAGAAGCATATAAAGAACTAGACGTACATATTACAAGTTACCAACTGAAAGGGAACAAAAGCTTTAAAATTAAAGAGTATATATTAAAACAAGAACTCCCTTTTACAAAAGAAGCAATACGGATGGTATTTTCAGATGTTTCACCAAGCACAATCAATAAAGCATTTGCTTGTTTACAAGAAGAAAAATTAATTAAACTAATATCAAAAGGCCGTAATGCAGTTTGGACTAAAACAAAAATATAAATAATATCAAAAAAATATAGGGTAATTTTCTAACATTAATGATTAAAACATACATATAAATTTATTTCACATACACAATAGATATTTTTACATAATACATATAGAGAGAATTTGTCGCTACATTATTCATACAACTATTTTTGTATTTTTTCTCTATACTTCCGAAAGTCTGATAACAGACTTTATAGGAAGTATTTAAGATATACAAACTAGACATTCAGATTTTATATCCCCACTATTATTTTAGTAATAGGAACGTTTAGCATTTATACCGTTTCACTTAAAGCTTTTTAATAAAAGTAATAGAGAAAATACCTAGATTCAGCTTTAATTCATTAAAAGATTCGATTTCACTTAAGTAAGTGCTGATTAATCTTGTCTCTAATAGCAATAGCTATAAATTCTTCAATAGAGCTATTTGTTTCATTTGTAATTTCTTTCAAGTATTTGTATTCCTTACTTGTAAGTATGACAGGCTTCGTTACTGTATTACTATCCAAATATACGCTATGATTCATTCTTGGAACAATTTTCCCTTCTATTATATAAGGCGTTAGCTCCTCAATCCATTCCATTTGAATTCCTGGTGGTAATGTAATTAATGATTGACGAATTTCAAAATACCAAAATGTCTCTTCTTCTAAAATCTTTATATTTCTTGGAGATACGTACTGTAATATATTATCGATTATATGAAAAATGTTGTTTCGTAATTGCGCAGATTTAGGAAAACGAAACTTAACAAACCTTTGATGATGACTTCTAGGTTTATCCGACAGTTTATAAGCGGACTCATATCCTGCTTTTAACGCCTCACTAAGTGTCATATTAGTTCCAAATTCATCAAGAACTATAATATCACCACGTTTTGGAATAGAAATAACACGTGCCAATGTATTGCCTTTTACAAACTTTTGAAATAATACTACATTATATTTCTGCGAAAATGTATATATATGATTAGCTTGTTCTACTTGCTGAACAAGTTCACGAACATCCTCCTCCTTCACAAATTTCGTTTGTCTATTACGATGTTCTATTAAAAAATAAACTAACTTTCCTTCTTCTATCCATTTTTCAAGCTGATTCATACTAATATGATACTCTTTACTTGCTTGGTATAAAGTAATCCCCTCAATTTTACGTTCTTCTTTTACTTTTTCTACTTCTTCTCTACTAAATAAAAAACTGCCATCTAAACGCCACGTATCCTTATTGATTGGTGTTAGTTTTCCTTGCTTCATTAAATTATTAAAAATAAAGTGACTTATATCTAAATAATCTTTTACTTCATTTGTAGTCATAGTCATTTCATATGCGCTAATCATTCTAATTCCTCCTCACACCTCGTAATTTACATAATAATATTATGTAAATTAAAATTTATAGTATTTACATTTTAAATAAATTATAACATATATCGATATATATATTAGATTGTAAATTAGAGTAATGTCTAATTTAACTTTCTTTTTAAATTTAATTTTATAAAATATTAAATTATATAATAAAAACACTATTTTTAAAATTAAATAATAACCATAGAAAATGAGAGATTTTCTATAATTACTATATACATATCACTTCATAAATTTAAATTTTAATATGTAATTTAATTTCTATTTGATTACGGTATAATGTTTAATATAAAAGGAATTTATAAGGAGTTGAATAACATTGAAATTTGAATTAGATATTGTTCATAGTCAGACTTCTTTAAATAACATAGAGAAACAAAAACAAAATTTTACAAATCTAATTGCATTATGGAACCCTGATTATATAAATGAAGCGGAATTAAAAAAGGAAAATAATGAAAGAGAAGATTCATATACATATGAAGGATTTTCAGATGAAGAAATACTGTACTACTACTTGAATCGACAAACACATTTTGACCAAGGAAAACGAATCAAGGATGCATCAAGAATTCTATATGCACGTGATTTAAGTCAGTTTTATTTCTTCATTAAACAAAGTGAGGAATTTCTACAGAAAGATGTAAAGGATTATAAATTTGGTCAAGTATGGAGAAACCTTAGAAAACGACATATCCGTAATTATCAAAAATGGTTATCTCAAGAGGCAATATCCTATCAGTCAAAAGATAAATACAAGCCATCTACAATTAGTAGAAAGCTTGGAGTTATTCGTTCATATTTGAAATGGCTATATGAAATCCAATATATTCAGGATCCTCTACATGTTGAAATACTAAGTACAACTGTAAATAAACAACATAAACCTAAACGTGAGTTATCATATGAGGAAGTAAAACAGTTACTTCATTACTACAAGGATAATGAAATCAATTACGCTTTATTGTCAGTTCTAGCTACTACAGGATTACGTGTTGCAGAAGTAGCACATGCAAAGTGGGAAGATCTTGAGTATGATGCTATAAGAGGTCGATACTATTTAAAGGTTGATACAAAGGGGGATAATGAACGGATTGTTTCTATTAATAAGGAGATTTTTAATCGGATTGTAGCATTTCGAATTCGGCGAAGATTACCAATAGACATTGGGAATGGAAATGGTGGAACAGTATTTCAAACTAAAAACCATACTCCTTATAGAGAGAATTATTTGTCACAATATATTTCTAAAATCATTAAGGATACCCAGCTATCCTTTACAGTGAATATTGGAATTACTCCCCACTTCTTTAGACATTTTTATGTGCAGTACTTATATGATTACAAAAGATTACCACCTCATATTATTGCAGCAGCAGTAGGTCATAAAAATGATCGGACTACAAAAGAAAATTACCTAAATCAGCGATTGACGAAAGATAATGATGCCGGTAATTTAATTTTAGAAGATGAATTTTAAATTGTTCCTCTATAATTTAAAATTAAATAAGTTAAATATTGTTATTTATAGTTATGTATTTTTTATATAATTAAAACCGATTTACGCCCTATTTATTTTCGTTTTTTCTCATGATCATTCATTAGTTCTTCGCCAAGGTTTCCTATAAATATGTAATATTTTCAGAAACCTTAGCAGGCACTATTATAAAATACTTAGAAAAAATCGCACCATAAGTTAGAACTTAATTTTATTTAGAAGCGTTAATTTATTAGTTGTAAATAATATATAATCCAATTTTTTTGTTCTAATAAAGATAGTTTCTGAATGCTTGAACTTATTACCGATTTCCACTGCTTTGTTAGTATTCTTACACGTATTATTAATCTCAATTATATCTTCTAATGGAATACTTATTGTTGCACTTTGCCATGTAATGGTTATTTTTTCTATTGATTTTATAATTTCTATCTCTTTCATATTTCTAGTTACTCCCTAGTTTACTTGTATTTATCTATATAATAAAGTATATATTTATAATAGAAACCAGCCAATTTCATATATATTCACTCAGCCATTGTGTAAATAGGTAATTTTAGTACAAAGATTCTTAAGTCCATTTACAATCTAGGTGTATATGGGGTTTGTGAAGTAACGGAACAGAAACGGCAATAGGAGTAAATTTATAGAAAGATGCCTCTTTCAAGTCCTAATACACACCTTAAAAAGAGCACTTTTAAAAAGTGCTCTTTTTACTTTACATGTCACTCATCCTACAATGAATTGAGATTTTAACTTGCGAATAATTCATGTAATTATTTCCAATAATAAGAATAGATTGGTAACAGCCAATCTATATCCATAATGAATCTTTGATTTTCTTGAATCCTCCCTAAGGCAAGGCGGATATTTTTAATAGCCACCTTTATTGTATGAATTATAAATATTTGCACATATTATTAATGGAATGGTTGAATCATTGTCATTGAAAATGTTCAGCGCTTCCGCTCCTTAAGAGAACAGTCTACGTAACTGTTCTCTTTCCTATTTCCTTTTTTCACACATATAATATGACAAGCATTATTAACTCTAACTCCCCTACAATCAATCGCATTGCAACATTCTCAACATTTCCTCAACAAATTCTCAATATTTTTCATGGACAACAGCACACTTTCTCAACAGTTTTAATATCTTAATATTAGATACCGAAAGGAGGTGTTGAAAAATGACTTGGTTCATTATTTTAGGATTTATGCTTATTTTAATAATAAGCGGTTTTCATGCACATAGTATTCATATCATTTTCAAAATAGGTTCAGATACAAAAGCTGTGCCAAGTTGGTCTTTCGTTATTCCTTTAAGTTTCTTTAATAGATTATTTAGCAAAACATTAATTTTTCTATTCCTATTCTTTTACTCTCAATACTTAAACTAACGTAATATGAGATGAGTTAAAGAATAACAATCACTAAGCTTAGCAAGCCAACTTTCGATTGCCTGTAATGAATTGAACCTGAAGAATTAAACAAAAAATTAAGCGGCTGTTTGAATGTGAGTCCGGTATTGCACTGGACTCATTCCTTTTTAACTGTACTTTGATTTTTTTGCGATTGTAACGAATAGTATACTTATCTAATACTATCTTAATATGTTCCATACCTTCGAATTTTGTAAGATAAGTTACTTTTGCTTTGTCTTGTTCTGTAATTCCATCTCTTTTTGAACGAAGTCCTTCATGCTGTTAAGCAATCCCACAACACATCAGCATTCTCTCCATAATAGTATACTTATCTAATACTATCTTAATATGTTCCATACCTTCGAATTTTGTAAGATAAGTTACTTTTGCTTTGTCTTGTTCTGTAATTCCATCTCTTTTTGAACGAAGTCCTCCATGCTGTTAAGCAATCCCACAACACATCAGCATTCTCTCCATAATAATTCGGTAAATCTAATTTATTTTTCAATATTTTATACATTATCTCTTTACTTGTAAATTTCCATCCATTTAATTGGATTGTTTCCATATGTATAGTATTTAAAGGAAAGGAGCGAGACTTACTGGGTGCCCTTTTCTTCTCATCCTTTTAAGAAGCTCTTTTAAATCTAACTCTATTGTATTTCTGCTAAATAAAATTCTCACTAATAAAAAATATGTTATATAACTATAAAAACTCTACTAAATTATTAAAGGAATCTCCTTCCCCCTATCGAATTATTGTAGAGGAAAGGAGAGGAATACATGGAAATTCTAGGATTAGATCCTCGCGCATTAGCGACTTTAGGTGCACTTGAATACACCAATCGTCGCAATAAATTAATTGAAGACTCGGAGAATAACATTTACGAGTGTAAAGAAATAAAAGAAATACTTCAATCACTCCCTAAAGAGAAGCAGCTCGAGGTTCTTGAGAATCAAGCTTACTTTGAAGCTGTGGCAAAGATGATTGAACAAAACAATTTAATTCTTTTAGAACAGATGAAAGCTCTACAGCTAATTCAGAAATAACAAACTTATGATTAATTAATTCTACATATGCTTCCATATATAATGTCTCTTTATCTATACTACCAGCCTCTGTTTTTACAGGGGCTTTTGTTATGCGTTGATTCATATTTTGAATTTGAATGGTTTCTTTCACATGTATGAATAGATCTTCTAACAAACCTGGTGTAGACTCTAATTCCTGCTTTTCAATTTCCTCTGTGACGGCACTAATAAATTCCCATAGTACTTTTGCACCTAGTAGTTCTGCTAAACGTTTTTCACGCATTTCAAATGTTTTCATGTTCATATTTAACCACTTCCTCCTCCGTATTTTTTACCGTTAATTAAATTGTTTAGATTATGATGTAGCTGCTATGTAAGGTAATTGAATTCTCACTCACCCCACTTGTAAACTATAGTTTACAAGTGGTTCCAAAAATAGATTCAACGCTTGTTCCCAAAACCTTTGCTATTTTTATAGCTAACTTAACATTGGGTTGTTTTTTATTATTCTCTATCTCAGAAATATAAGTGCGCGATAAACCAACTTGTTCCGCTAATTTTTCTTGTGATATTAGTTTTTCTTTCCGTAATTCAGCTATCTTATTCACTGCTCTACTCCTCTCCGCTTATGTATTCATATAATTACAAAATAATTGTAAACCATGGTTTACTAAATCGTCAACAATGTTTTACATGTTTTTTCTCTATTTTAGTTTCTTTTTGTAAATTATTGTTTACAATTGTAATAGGAGGATTACATATGAAGAAAACTCTTAGTGAAATTATTAAAAATTATCGTTTAACAAATAAACTATCCTTGCGCGATTTTGCTCAAAAATGCGATGTTAGTCATACTTATATAGACAAACTTGAAAAAGGCGTAGATTCCAGAACAGGAAAACCTGTAGAACCAACACTATTAGTAATTGAAAAAATAGCAAACGCCATGAATATAAGTACTAAATCCTTATTAGAAGAAATAGGATTCATTGCAAAAGATAGTACCGAAGTACATAATACAGAATTAGAGAAATGGTTTATATCAATTAAAAGTGCCTCTCCCCAAAAGCGAGAGGAATTAAAGAAGTTTTGGGAATTTATAATACAGAAAGAAAATTAATATATCAAAAAGACCACCACCTTATCAAGGTGGCGGTCGCTGGTTTGAACTCAAACGAGATTATACCTCTTCCCCCTTGATATTCAAGAGGGGTTCTTATGTATAACAATGGAACAGCACTTTTAGGTAATAAAATTCCATTTGACTTAAGCTTCTTTTCGATATTTAGCTAATACTTGTTCTAAACGTTTATCTTCACCTTAGGTGCATTCTGTTCTAAAGCTATTTCCATTGCTTTGAGAACAAGTTGTGCATTCAAATCTTCAATCCCCGCATTATTCCCTTCAGCTACAAATGGTTTACTAACTCTAAAGTTTGCTCGTTAAATGCTATTGGGTTTTCTTCTACTACTTTTCTATCACTTGAGCAGCTTGCTACTTCTTTTCCCTTCATATCAAAAGCCTTTAAGGTAATTCTGCTAGCTTTAGGTTAGAGCTATCTTGTTAGTTTATTAGTATATTTCTGACCTTTTAATCTGACCATTTCCATGAATCACATATTATGAATAGTTGAATTTAATGTATCTAATTCCTTTTATTATCAGAATAAGCCTTTACAACAACTATTTATTATTTTTTATTTCATTAATTCTATAATTTCTTTAATACACTTACCATTATCCATTGTTATATCTAATTTTCATTTAAAACCTTTCTTTGTAAGTTTATACCTATATATCGTGTTAAATTGTGTGTGGCAAGATAAAACAAGCTGTTAAATTTAATTAGTGTTAGCTAGTTTCTACAGTATGATATTATCACACAATTAGTTATACATATAAAAAAAGGGTTCCTGTCTTCTAACAGGAACCCTTTATGTATTATTAACCTACAAACCTAAAATTTCAACAATCTGACGTGCCTTAGCATTATCTATATAATAATGCATCTCTAACTCTCTTCTTTCTGAACGGAGTACGGTTCCCCTTAATTTTGATAGATGTTGTGAAACAGTGGATTGGGGGATTCTTAATATTTCCGTTAACTGTGTAACATTACACATTTTATGGTGCATTAATTCATTTACAATTTGTAATCGAACAGGATGTGCCATTNGATTGGGGGATTCTTAATATTTCCGTTAACTGTGTAACATTACACATTTTATGGTGCATTAATTCATTTACAATTTGTAATCGAACAGGATGTGCCATTACTTTTAATACATCTACATCGTCTTCGTGGATTTCAGCTAGATTTCTTTCAGATATTAATGTTATCATTTCGCATTCTCCTTTATTATCAATTTATATTTTCCTTTTATTCTTATAATTAATACTTATAGCTGATTACCATTTGTCCTGTTGAGAAAATATATTCTCTTTTTAAAACAAAAAGGACACCAATTCATTAAAACAATTTTTACTGCTTTAATGAATTGATGCCCTCTAATTTTTTGATCAGAATATATCTTGTTTTAAAGGATATTTTCAATTCCTTTTTCTCACATCTAGTAAAAAATTTGTATTTTCTTTAAAATCAATATGAAGAATATTCTTCAAATCCTGAAATCATAAGTTTGCGGCAAACTTATGATTCCTATCACATTCCACATCAATCAAGATAATTAACACTATCAATGCAGTACTAACTATCTTAATTGAATATTAGTAATAGTTAGTCTAAATATTATCAATTCACTTTATATTACATATATGTAAAAATAATAACATGATAAGCTTTTTCAAATTTTTCTCCTGATAAAGATTTGAAATTAGCATTTCAATACTCTCCTTACTGTTAATATGCCTAGAAAAAGAAGAGGGATATCTCCCCTCTTCACCAATAAAATCGAACATATTTACAATTAAGGAAGGGCATACATTCATCAAGAGACGAAATGAACGATAATAGTTCACCTAGTGAATTATAACACAAAATCAATTCCATTAATAGCTAATATTAACATTTATGGAATTGATTTTGACATAATTGTTAATGATCTTAATATTAAAAGGCTTTATATGTATGTAAATTGAAAGTAGATAGTGTAAGAATAAAATATAAGGGGGATATACCATGTTTAACAAAAAACAAACATTCGTAACAACGGTAACAGCTTTAACATTAGGATGTGGATTTACATTCGGATTAACACCGGCCTTTGCAGATTCTAACAAGATTTCCGCCAATAATATTCCTGTTCATACTATTCAGAACCAAGAACAAGAACCTTTTACCGGATATGTCATTTCAGTAGAGAACAATTATTTAGTAGTTGCTGCTACGTCTACAAAAGATGAAGCTCTTGCTTATCAACATGATTGGTGGGATCTGGTTTCTCAAAATAAGATTTTAAGGGTCCCTATTTCAGATGGTGAAAACTATACATTAGGTGAGAAATTAAATGTATATGCAGCTGCATGGACTAAATCTCTACCACCAATAGCTGTTATGCCTACAATTGAAAAAGTATTTCAGTAGGTAATATTTCAATAATTAAGCTATCCCATATAAAAAGGAGTCGAATAATGACTCCTTTTTATATTCTTTTTTTACGTTTCCCTGGATTCCTTACCTTCTCGTACCCCTAATATTTAATAAAATGCTTATTTCTCACTAGCTAACGCAATTTTCATCTTAGAAATTATTCCTCATATTACTTATTTAAATCCTTATCATAGTTTTGAATGATCTCTATTATAAAAAACGCATCCCACCTACATTTACCTATACAAATTTAAGAAATAAATAATTCAAAAATAAAAATACTACAACAAAGAATGTCCATTTGTTTCTTTTCGTTGATTTTCCAACGTGTTGTATTTAAGAAAATAAGGAAATACCTGACATGGTAAATAAAAAAATTGATAATAATCAATCATCTGTAATACCCCATCCATACAAAAATAAGAAGTCTCTTTTTAAGAGACTTCTTATTTCTAATACAAACGACATACATAGGATAAATATACACAATATTATCGGGATGGTGTGCTTTGTTGCCCCTTTAGCATAACACACAATATCTCATTTTTGTTTAATAATCCCAATTTATAAAACTTTATCAACATTAAAATATTTCACTTAAAGCAAACGAACAAAGATAAACTCAACGAAATATTCACTTAAAAAACCAACCTGTGTAAAAAAACAGCTACAATTCCATTCATAGTTTTAAATGGTATCAACATATATGTCTCAAATACACCTGAAGAAATTGTTCCAATGGAACAAATACACGATTTTTACTCTCTTCGTTGGCAAATAGAAATTATCTTTAAAACATGGAAATCCTTATTTCAAATTCATCACTGGCAAAACATCAAACAAGAACGATTATAGTGTCATGTATACGGAAGACTTATTGCCATTTTTATATGTTCTTCTACAATGTTTAAGATGTGACAGCTTCTGTTGCAAAAGAACAAAAAGGAATTAAGTGAATATAAAGCCATTGGAATGATTCAAGAACATGTCTCGTTGTTATATCAAGCGATACACAAAAACACCCAAGACATAACAAAGCTCCTAGTCCGTCTGTTCCCCTCCTACAGAAGAATGGACGGAAATCTCACCGATATGAGAAAAAACAATCTTTGATATTATGGGTGTTGTCTATGAGTATAATGGGTTTGGAAAACAAAAGAAAGCTGGATAATAAAAAAACGATACCTATTTAGGTTTATTTAGTATGTGCATTTTTATTGATACTACATATTTTAAGAGTTTCTTCATTTATATAAATGAGAGTTTATGGCGTTTCCACTCTTAAGTTGATGGGCATGCGGCTTTACCCCTAGTCCGTTGTTATTACTTTTATTGTAGTACAGGAAAATTAAGAAGAACTCTAAACCTGATAGAAGTAAAGAGATTGTATTTGTAATCATAAACGCGCCAGCAGTATGCATTACGAACCACATGTAAACAGCGTAAGCTTCCATGAATAGTACCCCTGTGAAGATTCCACCTACATAAATTCTTGAAAAGTCCTGTACTGATTTTGTTTTTAAAATTTTAATGATTTGTGGAATGTAGCCCACTGATAGAATAATACCACCAATAAATTGTAATAAATTAAATAATTGTAATGTGCCCATAATTAATTTCCTCCTAGTTTTTTGTGATAATTGAATAAGTGGGTATTTTTGCACATCCCCCCGAAAAAGGGAAATAAGGATTATTCCTGGAATTACAACTATATTGGATAAGGGAGATATTACTCTCCCTCGTTATTCGATTAGTTATGAATTACTGTCTAAAATGACCTTTAATTGCACCAATTCCCCGTTTACTTTCACGTAGGTTTCATCAACCTTCTATGAATCATTTGTGGACTTAAGGTGACATCGTACTTTTTCTACTACTTGAGGTCCATATTGATGAACCCAATGCATAATTATTGTGTGAGCAATTGATAAATCTCTTTCCTACATCATTTCTACCAGGTTACGAAAGTTCAAATTATACCGTAGGTATCATCTTACTGTTAATAAGATGAGTTCAGGCTGATAATGCTCCCATTTGAACAAATTTTCCTTTTCCATACTGATCACACACCTTTTTTAGAGTCATTCATACATATCAGTATATCCAAGTGTAGAAGATTACTTAAAATAGTCTGTGAGTTTTTGCACCAGAACCGTTTGCAGAAACTCAAGATAAAGAAATATTTTTATATTTTTAATTCATTGACATCTACGAATAGAGAGCTTCCCTTACTGTCCATATTTTAAGCATACTGCTGCTGCACTACCCATTTCATTATATCCTATTAATAACAGGATGCTTCCCTTTTTTATTAAAACGTTATCATAATACAAATAGCTTGCATTCCCAGCATCCGCTTCCAAAAACAAATTATTAGGTAAATAGTAACCAGCCATCTTACTTAATATTGCCATAGCTAAAAATGAAAAAGGAGCAAAGCATTCGCCTATATAAGCTTTCATCATAAAAGTGGGTACGGAATTACTAAATAAATGTTCAATTCCTCTTTTTTCGTTTTTGTTAAATTCACTGATGGAATTAGAATTCGATACGATAAAAGAAACGTCTTGTTCACTAATCTTGCTGTCTTTCATAGCATTGTTTATCGCAATTTCCACTGCCTTCTCTGTTTTAGGACCAACTCCGAAACCAATTCCTAATACTTCAAATAATACCAGCTTCTTATCAATATTCTCTCCTAATTGCACTTTAACACTTGCTGCTGCTTCACTAAACTTAACCTCTTCAAGCTGATTCTCGACTAGAAACCCTTTTTGTGCCTCTGTGATTGTTTCAAATGAACTGATTATTATTTCATCTGCGATATTATCCTTCACGCATTTAGCTGCCTGCCAAAGTGCTGTCAATGAAGCATCTGATGCTCCTACATAATGGTTGGTAAGTCCTCTGATACCACATTCAATAGTTGCTAAGGAATTTGGTATATTGCATATCGACTGAACAAAATCCTTAGGACTGGCATATTGTGTATTCTCCAGGGTTTTTAATTGGCTGAAATAATTATTCCTTGATTCAGAGCATCCATAAGTTGATACTGTAATCAGGCCGATTCTATCCTTATCACACAAGGATTTTTCCTTGATAAGCTGGGCAGTTGTTCGAATACATAACTGTCCGCACCTATCAATCCGAGTCTTCACTTTGTAAGAATAGCTGTAAAAGTCAAAATTTGATATAACATTAAACTTTTCTTTTAAAATATTCTTCTCAAGCATCCAGCTATTAAAAGTTTCATTGATTGTATTGCCAAAAGGTGATAGTGCTTCTGTATCAGTTATAACAACACTTTTCTGCATAACTCCTACCCCCTTCTAACAAAATACAAACATTGGTACCCCCAAAACCGATTGAACTCGAAATTGCATATTTTATGTAACAGTCTATTTTCTCCTCAAAACAATAATTTAAATCACATTCTACGTCATTACCTAAAAAATTAGCTGTCGGATGAATAATCCCCTGATCCATTTGCATAATGGTAATGATTACTTCTATTACACCGGCTGCTCCTAATGTATGTCCAATCATTGATTTTGAGGAATTAATATACAACTCATACGCATGCTCTTTAAAAAGCTCCTTAGTCACTTTTGTTTCTATGATGTCATTTAGCTTTGTTCCGGATCCATGTGCATTAATATAGTCAACTTCATTTATGGGTATCCCAGCCATATTGATGGCACCTTTCATTGCTTTTAATAATGCAGTACCAGATGGTTCAGGAGAAGTAATATTATAAGCATCACTATTCACACCGTACCCCACAATACTAGCATGTACTGTGGCAGATCTTGCCTTTACCGTTTCGGAGCTTTCAATAATCATTACACCAATTCCGTCCGCTAAGTCTGTACCTGTTCGCCCCAAAGAAAAGGGTGCAATTTTATGCTTTGACAACGCTCCTACTCTCCTCATTCCATTTTTAGGAATTTCCGATTCGATATCATAGCCTAATACAATAACAACATCCGTTTTATTATCATCAAGTATTTGACACGCTGTAACAATGGCATTTCCACCAGAGGAACACGCAGTAGAATTGCATACAATTACCCCATTAATAGGATAAATATCTTTTAAATATGTGGTAATATAATTTTCATCTTTCATTGTCTTCATTTCATCTTTTTCCCAAAAAGTATTTTCAAAAAAATTAGATGCAATGATTAAACTTATAATATAATCTGAGCTTATATTAAGCCTTGCATTATGAATTGCACGGTCTATTGTTTTTTTTATAATTTCACAAACATTCTGAATGTTACTTTGATTAACGCAATTTGTCCAATCAGAATTCTTTGACTCTGTAAAGCCAATATTTCTTTCATAATTAAAATTGCACTCTGTACCCGCAGCTGTATGCATTGCATATCCTGTAATAGGCCATTTATTATTCATTAAAAACACTCCCGAAAGTAATTGTTCTATCCCCCTGGAAAGGCGCTGTTGCAAAATAGGTGTTTATACAATATGTCGGAAAAACCCCTTCATCCATATGCACTATATGCGGCTTTTAAATTCTATTTTGCGACAGCCTCTTTTGCTAGATTTCTAGCCTGCCTACAATAAATCTTTCTATATTAATATAATCCTTAACAACTTCAACTACCTTAAAGCCGTTTTGAATAAATAATTCTTGTATCTTTTCTGATTGGTCTTCTCCGTTTTCAAAAATAATATATCCATTCTTGTTTAAGAATTTATGCGCATTTGCAAGTATGATTCTATAAAAATCTAAGCCGTCCTCTCCACCATCAAGAGATATTCTAGGAGCATTATCCTTCAATTGCGGGATTAAATCTCCTATAATTCCTGTTTTAGCATAAGGCGGATTTGATATCAGCATATCAAATCCTGTTTTATTTTGTTCTTCAAACGGTTCAAACATACTTCCTTTTAACAAATGAACATTTTTTAATTGATAAAAATTAATATTTTCCTGTGCAACTTTTAATGCTTTATCTGATATATCAGATGCATAAAAATCTACATCTGGATATTCCATTCCTAGCATAACAGGAATAACCCCACTTCCTGTACATAATTCCATAACCTTATGACAATTCGTCATATATTTCTTTGCTGTATTGATAAAAATATCCATTTCTGGGCCCGGTATCATTACATTTCTATCTATAATAATTTTTTTATCGAAGGTATAAGTATAGCCCGCATAATATTGAATTGGTCTTTTTTCACTTAACCATTTCATAACTTCTTCATATCTGTTTTCATTTAATTTATTTTCTAAAACTTCACCAATTATCTTAATTTCTAGCTTAGGCTCTTGAAAGGCGTTCTTCACTAAATAAGTTTCCACTAACCCCGCATATACATTTTCGTTATCTATTTCCTTCGTATTCACTACCATTTTCTATCCTCCAAATCATTATTAAAATATGTCTCTTCTTAACTCGCATTTCTAAATATTTTGTAAATATTTCTTTGTTTCATATTCCTTTACTATATATTTTGCCAAATTTTCCTCTAGTGTAATAATTTTATTCAATTGATCACATACCAGCTTTTTGTTAAACTTACCGTCCTTTCCATCAAGGGCATATTTCAAAATATAATTACTTATTGCTTCCCATAAAGCTGCTGCTTCGGTCATTTTGCCTGCTATATATATAATGTCAAAATCGCTGTGGTCTTTTTTATCCATTAAGAACATACTATAATTATTCCTACTCCATGCAATGCATCCGAACGAACGAATCACTTCTATTGCTCTTATATCATTCGTTTCTCCTATTTCTTTATCAATATCGAAATGCTGTTCGATATCCAACAGAAGACTTCTCATATTATCAAAATCACTAATTCCATTAAATCCAGTCATTGTTTTAAGCACAGATAAGTAAATCAGCTCATCACAGGAAACATACGGAATATCAGGTGTGATTTCAAACGTTACAAAACCAAAGTTATACTTTTTAAATGTATTAAAATCAATTCTTACATTCTCTGGCCTTGGTGATACAGCTAAAACACCATCATTACTAGCCAAAGTATCATCAATGCATATGAAACCTTGGTCATCTATCCCAACTATCAAGCAATAATGCACAAAATGATATTTATTTGCAAACACATGCCAATTACAGGAAAAAATATCTATCCCTAAACCGATAGGCCGATTTGCCTCCAACTCTTTTTTAACGATATCAATAAAATATTCCATATCACAATTCATATGCCAAATCGGTTTTATCCCGCAATATTTCTCAAATGCATAGCTTTGTTCCGTATTGATTGCTTGACCATCCCGGCTAAACTTAATTTTTCTGGCAAAACTTTCATTGTGTTGTATATAACCAAAATTCCACGAATATGCATAAATATCTTTATCATTTCTATTCAATGCTTTACACATTGAAGTGTAAAGATTTTCGATACATACATTCTTTTTGCTGTAAAATGGCTTTATCTCATTTAACATATAAGCTTACTCCTCCCATTAATCAATTGAAATAACTTTATCTGCATATTGATTTAATTGAACGCTGTTAGACGCTATAATAATAATCTTGTTTTTTAACGTCTTTAAATTTTCCATTATTCTTTGTTCCGTCACTACGTCTAATCCACTTGTTAAATCATCCAATAAAATAACCTCTGGTTCCCTATAAAGCAGTCTGGCTAATGCTAGTCTTTTAATCTGTCCGCCTGACAGTTGATCTCCACTATTTCCCACATGGGTGTTTAACCCCAGCTTCCCTTGTTGAAATTCATGTTCTAAGCTTGCCACTTTCAATACTTCCAAAAACTTCTTTTCATCGTATTCTAATCCCATGCAGATATTATTTTTTATTGTATCTGAAAATAAGCGTGTCGTTTGAGAAAGATAGCATATTTGCGGCGGTTTCATTGATATATTATTGGCATATCCATCCTTTGTCAGCCAACAAATTTCATTCGATTGATTCGTAAAAATATTCTTTAAAAGCAGGCTTTTTCCACTACCATTTTCCCCCTTTATTAAGCACAATTCATTTTTCTTTATCTCATATTTGTTTTGAATAAAGATTCCATTAACGCTGTCACTGTGCTTCATAGTATTATTTTCTGTATCTGCTAATAGGTCAAATTCCTGTATCCTCTGCTTAGCAACAGCCAATTGCTTATATTTGCTGTATACACTGCTAAATACTCCTGGTAAATCTGTTAAGAACCAGAAATAATACTCAAATAAAATAAAATCACCAATCGTAAAAGTACCAGCTTTAATCGCATTATAAGCAAAGAAAAGAATCACAGCCAAAGCGAAAAACATTAGATTCAAAGAAAAAAGTGATAATAGATTTTGTAAAAATGCATCCTTAATGGAATATCTTCCTCTGGACTCACATAATCCCTTGTAATGCTTCACATATTCCTCTGTTTTATCCGATACTTTTATTGTATCCAAGGAACTAAATATATCACCCAAAAACTGTGTTGCTTTATCCGTAGACTGACGTGCCAGCCTTTTATTTTTAACAAGCCTTCCTTGAATAAGATGTATTGTAAATATTACGATAAGCAACGGTACTACGCTGATAATGGTTAAGAATGTGTTTATTTTAAACATTATGATTAGAGTAATAACTGACATCATTAATTTTGGAGTTTGATTATATATTTCAGTAAAAAAATTGACTATATCTGCGTTGTCATCACGAAAACGGGTAATAACTTCTCCTGAAGTATCATTAAACTTTTTATTTATTGGTAACTTATAAATGATTTTATATATGTATTCCTTTAAGTTATTACTTATATTTTGCTGTGCTGTGGAAAATAAATATCCATTTATTTGCTTCGTAACGTTAACAACGAGAGGTGCTAAGGTAGACAAAATAACTAATGCTACTATATTAAGATTGATAATGGTTTCCAAGCCCTGCAATTCGTTAAAAATATCCCGCCTTGCTATCCCAGTAATAGTAAAAATAACTGAATAGGAAATAGCATCAAATAATACAACAAACAAGTAAATTAATAATGTATGCTTTAGCGCAATTTTTAATATTTTATACATCTTACAGATTCCCTTCTATAATTCTGTTTGATACATGTTTGCGTTCATCGTAAAGTTTAATTTTTCCATTTTCAAGTATTAGCACTTTATCAACTAGTTCAAGCAATTTCAGTTTGTGAGCTATAATAAAAACGGTCTTATCATACGTTAACTTTTTTAATGCTTGGAAAATTTTATCTTCCGATTTTTCGTCCAATTTCGAATTTACTTCATCAAAAATGTAGAGCTGCGCTTCATTGAGAAATGCTTTTCCAATGTACAAAAGCTGCTCCTGTCCTGCCGAAAGCATAGAATGATTGATGACTGTATGAATGCCCTCTGGCAAACTAGCTACCCAGTCAGTCAGCCCAATTTTTTCTATTACATCATTTACTTCTTTATGGCTGACAGAGGAATCAAAGCATGTTAAGTTTTCATAGACAGTGCCGTTAAAAATTCTACTGTTTTGGGATATAAAACATATATGCTTGTAAAAATCCTTTACATCTAATTCCTTTATATTCTTGTCATTGATCAATATGCTTCCTGTTTCTATGTCGTACATTTTCGCAAGCAATTTAATTAATGTTGTTTTCCCGCTGCCTGTCTTACCAACGATGCCGATTGTTTCCCCTTGCTTTACCTGAAACGAAATATCTGTTAAAACTGGAGTATCTCCATACGAAAAGGATACATTTTTAACATCAATGGAAAGTTTTTCTTTATTCAGCTTTATATTTCCGGTACTTATTTTACTTTGAAAAGCAAATAATTCTGAAATTCTGTTTAAAGATGCTCCTATTTTTTGCAAATTTTCTAACTCATATCGAAGCGCTATAAAAGGTCTATTCAGCAAGCCTACATAAGTGCTTATTAGATAAATAGTCCCCATTGTCATTTCATTTTTATAAAACAAATAGACTCCGATACCAATTGCTATTAAATCTCCAACGTTTAGAAGCGCAAAAAAACCAGAAGTCGGAATATTACTTATAACAACAGCTTTTCTGAAATCTACTTTTGTTTTATGTAAATATTTTTTTAATAAGCTTTTAAAATAATTTTTTTCCCCTATCCCAAGTATATCTTCTCTTGCAGAAATACTTTCTTGTATATAACCATATAATTGGGCTTCATCTTCTCTATATGCAGTCCATAGTTTCACAATTTTCTCTTGTAAAGATAAGAATACAAAATATGCAAAAATAGCTATTATGCTGTAACATATGCCTATCAGTCCGCTTTTTATATAAAACATAGTAATAATGAGCAGTACAAATATGGAATTACCGATTATATTAACCAAAAACATAGAAAAGAAATTTGATAGAAAAGTAACATCTCCGTCCACTCTTTCGATCATCTCTCCTGTTTTATACTTCTTATGAAAGTTAAAGTCCAGATCAATACTATGCCTTACCAAATTGACTCTTAATTTATTACTAATCGTCCATCCCAAACGTTCACTGATATAAGAATTAATTGTTTCAACTATTATTTTTACAAAAAGCATAGCTAGATAGATACCGGCAAGACTTATAAAAAAGTCACTTTGATAGCTGCTATTATCTAGACTATCAATAAAAATACTAACTATAATAGGAAGAGTAATGCTGATACCTATTCCTACAGCAAGAAGAAAGAATATTTGTACTATTTCTTTTTTATAATCTGCCAAGTATTCTTTAAAATATATTCTTATGTTTTGAATGATTGACATCATAGAATAACCTCCTGGTTTTTATTGTAAGCAATTACCCCACTTAATTCATTACTAGTTCAATTTTTAATCATTTTCTCTCGAATACTCCCGTTTTCTCTGATTTTTAAAAGGGATTTCTACGACAGGTAGCTAATTCAATTACTAGAGTAAATTGGGATGATAAAATATGGTGGCACCTTTTTGTTTTGCCCTTATGTTTTCCCAAAAAAACCATCCGGTTTTTGAATTTGTCGAGGATGAGAATAACGTGAAAGGTCCCCAACATCTGATAATAAACTAGTACCTTGACGACCGGCACTTGATCTTGTCAGATGTTGGGGAGTTATCATTTAGCTCTTTGCTCTTATTAACATGCATGAAGCTAACAAGAACAACACTTATTCCCTTCTTACGAAGGAACTGTGCCACGGTTAACCAATAAGTGGCTTGGCAACTTCAATCCCACGAAGATCTTGTGATCTGGTTACATGTACTTCTTTGTCAATGTCGATACCAATGATAAGTGTCGCATGGACATGCTGACACACGTATGTTAACAGAAAGAATTTTTTGTTGAAAAACTTTTTTAAGAGTTTACAGGATTACTTTTTAATTCATTTAATACATCAATTACTCTGTCCTCAAGATTGTTAATACTACTTGTTTCATTCATCATTTGCTTCCAATTCTCTTTACAACCGCAATCAACCTTATCAAAAATTGATACCTCTCCGCTTTCGTTATACTGCTCAAACATTTTATAAATGGATTCATTGCACTTATCGCAATTACCAGCTTTATCAACAGCTTCTACCGAATAAACCATTGGGCTGATATAAAGAGGCACTTTTAAATCAAGTTTGGCTCTTCGCTGTAATATTTCTATAACAGACCAAAACGTAATAGGCTTATACATCCCCTTAGCCCATAAGTCATAGTTGAGTGTATCTCTTACAACGGTTGGTAATTCCATATCAATCCTTTCCAGATTGAATTTTTCCAGATATACTAAGCTTGATACAAAATCTTCAACTGCTTCAATTTCCGACAAAAAGGCTGGTTTTACCATTAACAGCGGCACTATACTGATATTATAAGCCTTAGCCAGCTCTACCTTTTTTTCAAAGCTTTCATTGGTAAACGGTCTGTTGACACATAATTCTCTTACCTTTTGATTGGCTGATTCAAAGCCAACTGTAATTTCAAACGCTTTATCCGTAACTTCTCTGATTTTTTTCAACTTTTCTTCCGTAATGTCATTTACCTTTGCTTCAATTACTATTTTTTCTATTGAATCAATTGAATTTAAGGTTTGAATCATATAGATTAATACCTTAAAGCTTAATTCCTCCTCAACGAGCAAGCTTCCGTCATTATATAAACAAACTATATTAAAATCTGATATTTTGTTATCTTGATCATTAATTATGTCGTGAATCTCCTTAATATAAAAGGAATCTTCTATTTTATCACCTAGATTGGAAATAGAATAAAAGCCACAGCAAGTACACCCGCCATTCTTTTTAATAATGCTGCATCCAGTTCCCTTTAAAAAAACTACAAGTCGATCTACATATTTTCCATTTAATACCCCCCTACGTCGATCAGTAGATACTACCTGCTCCGAAAATCTATCGACATCTTTTTTTTCTTCAGATACTCTACTTCTTAATTCCCTCATATAACTTACTATACTTTTTTTTGCTACTACTACTTTATTTTGTTTTTTTTCGCGAATTTCCATTTGTTTTTCCCCTTTATTAATTATATTTTTTAATTTACATAAATAATTTATCGTAATTTTCCGTCACTTAATGATTGACATCCTTTTATAGAAGAGCTACATAAGTGGCTCTTTTAAAGTGAATATATATCCCAATCAGGTACTCTGAAGGAGGCTAACCACATCTTTTATATTTAAATCCTCCATGCTGTCACCTATAGGATCTTGTACTGAGCATACTGAAACTATATATTGCTCATCCATTTGAAACGTCTTAAACTGACAATTTCTTAAAGCATTTTCAGTATGAATTGATATATGGTGTTCCTTAATAAGCATCGAAAAAGATTTCATGGGCAATCGCAACCCCCGCCCATCCGCTTTGACATAGCTTTCCTTTAAAGTCCATATCTGATAGAATCTCTTTTTTAACTCCTCTTCTGAATGATGATTCAAAATGAATTGATATTCACTCGTTGAAAAAAAAGACTCCGCAATTTGTAAATTAACTTCTTTCATATACTCTACATCAATGCCAACTGAATTATTGGATATTGTACATAATACCCAATCACCCGAGTGTGATATATTGAAAAAAAGTCCCGCTGGAAATAACAACCTTGGTTTACTCCCTGGATCAAACTGTATTTCAATGCTTTCATTCAAGCAGCCGCTTTGACGGCATATTGCATAACGAGCCAGCATTTCTCCCAGTACGCTTCGATAGGAGTCACGAACATTCCAAAATCTCATTGCTCTTTTTCTTCTAGGGGAAGATATATATTGTAATAAATTTTGAATATTATTCTTCTTAATACTCTCATTTATATTAATTCTATATATCACCACCATTACTTTAATTCCCCTTTCTAGATGCTGTTACTATTTTTTTATCAAATATCCAAACAGCTTCTCTCCCTAATATTCCTTTTCAAAAAAAACCCAAACCTTCCATGAAGACACTCTAAAATTACTATATTTTTGAAGATGAAATTCATATCAAAGTCTTTGATGAGAATTTTTCTCCCATTTGAAACCTTGACAAACCCATACAACTGTTACAATATCTAAATAAAATTCCCTTGTGTGGCTCACCATAAGAATACTGCCTTTATCTTGACCCGACCTATCCTATGTGCATTATGATTAGCTGACTAGATGAATAACAGTATCATTTTGGTTCAGTAAGATCTGTGTGCTAATGATAAACAATAAAAGCATCATCTCCTTTTCGGTTGTATGATTTTTGCTTCTAACTTTATTAAAAAAACGGGTTACTGCAATGCTGTTAAAAACATCATATTTTTTCAGACTCTCCTCCGAAACTGCCATACTGACTTTTTCATTATTTAATAAACTGTTGCCACTAATCATAGCTCTATATGGGAATTTTTTTCTGTTAATAATCTCATCCGGTAAATATTTTTTTGCAAGCTCTTTCAAAATATATTTTTCATTTAAAACATTTATTTTGTATCTATCGTTTAAACTAAATGCAAAGGCAGCGACATCATTATCTAAAAACGGATATCTGCATTCCATACTATGTGCCATTGAAACGCGGTCTCCTTGTGTGGATAATAAATAGTTGCTCATAAATGTTTTTATTTCTAAATATTGAGCCTTCGATATATTTGTATAATTTTCGAAGCCGCTTGGCAGATCAATTGCTAAATCCTCTTTAACCGAGTAATCTTTCAATATTTTTTTCATAGTATCCGAAAAAAATTGAGAGCAATATTCCCCAAATTGAAAGCGGATTGCATGGCTTGAAAACAACTCACTTGATTTTACCTGATTAAAAAAGGTTGCCAGTGCAGCAGAATTATTATTATTAAAATTATTAATATAGGAATTTGTCTTTTTGTACAACAATGGTCTTAACTTTGATTTGGGATCTCTTTCACAAAAGGCGCGGATTTTAGCTTCTTTGAATATATCGTATCCGCCAAACAGCTCATCGGCTCCTTCCCCCGATAACGCAACCTTAAAACCGTTATTATGTACAAATTCTGCCAACAAATACATCGGTATGGCACCTAATCTTAATATCGGAGTTTGCAAATGTAATATTACGTTATACAAGTTGTCAATTATCATCGTATCCGTAATTTTCAATTGACGATGCTTACTGTTTAGTTTTTCAGACATAACCTTCTGATATTCTGCCTCGTCAAGATTATTATCGCTGAACGATATGGAAAACGTATTCATTTTTTCCTCTATATATTCTGAGGCAATTGCTGCAATCAGACTTGAGTCAAGTCCACCGCTTAAATAAAACGATATCGGTACATCTGTGTTGATACGTTTCGATACTGATCTTTTCAGCAAAGTATCTAATTCTTCCAATAGCTCCGTTTTACTTTTATTGTTAAAGCTATCAGTAAGAAAGGTCGGAGCGTAATAATACTTCGATGTTATCCTATGCTTCTCAATTATCAAATATTGACCACTGTCAACCGAATTAATATCTTTATATAAGGTTTTTCCCCGAATCGGTACCCAGGTCGTACAAATATCTTTTAAGCATTTTGCATTTATCTCATAGCTTTTTTTAGGTATTAATAAAGGCGTAATCTCAGAAGAAAAAAATATATTATTCTCTATCTTTCTGTAATACAGTGGTTTTTCACCAAATTTATCTCTTGCTAAGATTAACTTTTCATTATTTTTGTCCCAAATTGCTATAGCAAACTGTCCATTAATCATTTTAAACATATCCGTTCCGTATGCCTCATACAAATGAGGAATTATATTTGTATCACAGGCATCTGAAAAAACATATCCGAGTTTTTTTAAGGATGCAGTTAACTCTCGATAATTATATATTTCACCATTTGCTACAGAAACAATTGTTTTTGTTTGATTTAAAACCGGTTGATGTCCATCTTCAATTCCCAAAATAGCCAGCCTCGTATGGTATAATAAAGCATTATCATCTTTGTAACTGCCTAAGGAATCTTTTCCTCTGTGGGACAAGGATTCTATCATATTAAGCATAGTAGTTGAATAATTTTTATTATCACCAATGACCCCTGCAATACCGCACATATTAATCTTCCTTTCCCTAAATAAAGCCTCCATCCGCTACTATAACTTGTCCTGTTATATAACTAGATGCATCACCTGCCAAAAAAAGAGCTATATTAGCAATTTCGTCTGGGCTTCCAATCCTCCCCAGCGAATGTTTGTTTCGCATCAATTCATTCGTAATCTTTACGTTATCTATCATTTCGGTATCAACGTATCCAGGTGCTATTGCATTTACTCTTATATTTTTTGACGCCAATTCCTTAGCAAGCGATTTTGTTAATCCAATTAATCCAAACTTTGAAGCACAATAATTACTTTGACCCGGTATCCCAACTATACCTGATACCGATGCTATATTAATAATACTTCCGTACTTTTGCTTAATCATATTTAATAAGACACTTTTGCAAGTATAAAACGGTCCATAAAGATTGGTCTTTATTACTTTATCCCAATCACTATTTTTCATGGAATATAATAGGCTATCCTGGGTTATCCCTGAATTATTCACTAATATATCAATTCCTTTTAAATCATCTTGTATTTGCTCCATTACTTTATTCACCTGTTCTGCATCGCTTACATCCATGTTATAAATAGCCAGCCTGTCTGAATAGCTTTCTAATTCGCTTTTCATTTGATCAGATGAATCCTTTGACTTATAATAAGTAGCGGCAACAACAGCACCCTCCTGTAAATATTTCTCGACAATCGCTCTGCCAATACCTTTGCAGCCACCTGTGACTATGATTCTTTTATTTTCTAATCCCTTCATTCCTACACCCCTTTCCATTATTAAGCTGATTTAAGCACTGCAAGCATATAATTTCCAGATATATCATAACCTGAAACCAGCGCACAATTGACCTTCCTCTGAAGTGAATCTAACTTCAATGGTAGCCTGCTATTTTTAATACATAATGCTGCTACCATAACATTCATATTAAATGCCGCCCCTAAGGTTTCACCAAATAAATTTTTCACATGATTGACATATAAGGTATCTTTGTTTAATACTTCTTGAGCAGCTTCTAACTCTACACAATCAAAATATGAATTATTACAGGAGCTAAAAAAGACATCAATATCATATTGCTTTACCGCTTCACTGATTAATTGTTTAATTTTCCCCCTAACTTTATTTCCCTCTACTCTGTCAGTGATAGGGTATTTGTCAATATTGCATTCGAAACCATCAACTATATTGCAGTATGCTAAGCCTGAATCATCCTTATTTTTCACTAATAATGAAACTGCTCCCTCTTTTATGAAAATATTCTTAGAATTTTCATGTACCTGAAAGGTATCATGTAATTCTTTACAATATTCTTCAATCGCTCCAGTCAGAATATAGTCTGTATGCTCCTTATTCATCAAAATCTGTGAATAGGTTAGATTATTACTCCCCATTAAAACAGTACTAACACCTTTGAGGCCAAGTAGCATGCATATGTGTCCTACACAAGTGTTATTTACCGTGTTGGCAAATATTGTCGGACTGCAAAATTCATAATCACCTTCGACTACACTTTCACTAAATTTTAATGAAGACACTATCGGCCCATAGCCGGTAGTATAAACAGTACCGACCCTTTTCTTATCTATATTGTCTACATTGATTTTGGAATCCTTAAGAGCCATCTTTGAAACATAGAAGCCCATTTCGGAATAACGGTTTGCTTTTTTTCTTTGGCTTAAGGATAATCCTGATTCAAACAGAATTTCATCTCCACTATTAAGGGTTTCACCCTCTTGCATTAATTTTTCCCAAATCGTTTCTACATCATTACCTAAATTGCTTATTACACCAATTCCGATTATTGATATTTCATCCATATAGTTCCTCCTGGAATACAAGTTTAATAGTAAACTTATTACAATAAATCTTCCATATAATATAAAGTTAATTCACCTTGTGCGACTATTTCATCATTTACAAGAGCTTCACATCGAATCCGTGCCATTTTTTTTATTTTCATAACAATTTCAGCGTTAATGTACATTCTGCAATCAGGAATGACTTTTTGAAGAAATTTAACATCATTTACTTTTCCTAAGTAAGACTTTAACAATTGAGGATTTTCTTCATTATAGAAAATAAATGCTCCAATTTGAGCCATAGTTTCAATAATCAATGTCCCCGGAAAAATAGGATCATTAATAAAGTGTCCTTTTGCCCAATCTTCATCCCTTTTTATATTTCTATATCCTTTTGCAGATTGACCATATATTATCTCACAAATATTATCAATACATAACATTGGTTTGCGAATTGGTACCACTTCTAAGATTTTTTCTAATTCCATATTATTTGCCTCTTTTTTATATAAATTTTAACTTATCTTAAATTTATAATTTTGTGTTTGCATGAACATACTACTTTTGACCCCATTCAGGCTTATATTCCTAGTTACCATTTAAATCCTCTAAACCACAAAAGAAGAATCCACTAATTTTTTGCTTATCCATTCTGGTATTTCTACACACATTTTATTCTTTTCATTTACAAATACATGAACCGTTTTACCATAAGCATATTTCTTTTTTGAAGTTTTATCTTTAATGATATAATTAAATTCCAGCTTAGCATTTTCAATGATTCTGCACTCCACCTCCAAAATATGATAATCCAAAGAAAATTTAAGAGGATTTTTATAAATACAAGATGACTCTATAACAGGAAATTTAACATCTGATTCCACATTAAATCCAAATATATCTGCTGAAAATTGAAATCTTGCTTCTTCGAAGTAATTATAATAATTTCTATGATGAACAATCCCATATGCATCTGTATCGCCAAAACGAATTTTAAAATTATATCTATATTTCATATTTCCTCCATATTCAACTAATTTACTGAATAGCTACAATTTTATATAGACCGTGTCAAAACCTATCCAAGTCTTCAAGAGGTGACTATAAGGATAAGCTTATTATGTTATTCGCAGTAAGAACCAACTAATATACTGGCTGTATTTCCAGCAAATGCAAAATTATTTGATAAAGCGGTCCTGATTTTTATGTTTTTATTTTCCTTTAATAACTCTATATTTTTATATCCATTCATTTCGTTATACAAATTTATATTTTTTATACATATTCCCTTATGAATTGATAATATTGTAACTGCCAGTTCAATTACTCCTGCCGCAGCCAGACAATGTCCAATCAAGGATTTTGTAGATGATACCAATACCTTTTTATTCGTATCCTGAAACAAATTTTGAATTGCTCTAAGCTCCATTTTGTCATTCAGTACTGTACCTGTTCCGTGCACATTAATGTAATCAATACTCTCAAGCTCTTTATTACTATCTGCAATAGCCATATTCATGGATAAAAACGCACCTTCTCCTTTCGGATCAGGACTGGTTATATGGTATGCATCATTATTAATTCCATATCCCAATATCTCAGCATAGATTTTAGCATTTCTTTCCTTTGCACTTTCAAGCGATTCTAATACTAAAAATGCTCCACCCTCCCCTATATTAATGCCGTCTCTCTCCTCATCAAACGGCTTACATACTGATTTAGTTAATGCTCTCAAGGAATTGAAGCCGTAACAGCTAAATTCACTAAGTGGGTCAGCTCCTCCCACTACAACTAAACTTGCTTTCTTGCTTTTAATTAAGTCAAGTGCGATGCCCACCGAAGTAGTAGAAGCTGCACAGGCAGTTGTTGTGGTGTAACAACCGCCTTCTATACCTATAAAATCCTTTATCCACGGTAAAAGGCTTGGAATTTGTATTAACCACTCCGGCTCAAGCTTTCCTTTCAATTTACTTTCCATATATTTCATTATTTTACCATTATTCCCAAGAGAAGTTGCAAAAGAAAGATATGCTTTGTTTCCCAACTTTGAAATATATTCTTTTGTTAAGTTACTATCTTTCATCATCTCTACCAAACATTTTTCAATGATTAACTGTATTCTTTCTTTATCGCTAGGCAGCTCTGTTAAATACGGAAATTCTTCTTCAATCTGTCCAACGTATTCTGTACTAAATATAGAAGCATCAAACAAAGAACACTTTTTTAAACCTGACACACCATTGCAACAATTTTCGAAAAATTCATCTTTATTATTACCATTCCCCGCTATAAGCCCAATTCCAGTTACAACTACTCTAGGACTCAACACTCGAATATTCACCTCCCACAAAGTATCCAATTTTATTTCTTATTTTTTATAAAATCAGCAATGGAAGATACATTTTGCAAAGCTTCCATATCTTCATCCCCAATTTTTACATCAAAATCTTCCTTAATGGCTATAATAATCTCTATCGCATCAATGGAATCTAAGCCTAGTCCAATACCTTTCTCATCATCTGCTGAAAAAATTGGCACATTATAATATTGTGTATAAACATCGTCAGTTATATTTTCAATTCCCAGTCTTTTAATAATACTTTCCAATACCTGCGCTTCTAATTGATAATTTTCCATAATGATTCATTCCTTTCGTACTTTTATACTTTTACTTTTCTTCCGTTACTTCTTTGTTAGAAAGCTCTAATTTTTCTCTTACATTTGCCGATATTAATTCAATATTCTTAAAATTATTGATAGATAGATCAAAAATATCAAACTCAATTTGAAATATTTTTTCTAATTGTTTAACTAATTTCACAAATGTGATTGAATCAAATATATTTATAGCTAACAAATCGGTATTCTCTGTAATGTCTTTTTTTTTGCCTACGCATTCCAATATTGTGTCTTTAATAATTATTTTAATTTCTTCACTATTCATTTAGTGTATAAACCTTTCTTTGTATTTTTCCATTCTTTGTTTTCTTGATATCGCTTACAAATTGTATTTTTGATGGAATCTTATATTTTGCTAAATGCTGTAAACAATACTCCTCAATATCTAAAACATTTATTGCGCCATCTATAGGTATAACATCAACTATAATTTTCTCATCTAAAATTGGATCCGGAATTCCATATGCATAAGCTTCCTTAACCATTCCGCTATTTTGCAAAGCAGCTTCAATTTCTTCCGAAAAAACAGTATAGCCTCCAGATTTAATAATATTTTTTATTCTGCCAACTACGTATAAATAACCATCTTCATCAAAATAGCCAATATCGCCAGTATGTAAATAACCGTTGTTCAGTGCTGCTTTTGTGGCTTGAGTATTATTGTAATATCCTTTCATTACAATAGAACCACCTATTAAAATTTCTCCAGTAGAATTCGGCATACCTTCCCTATTATCAATTTTGACATTGCTATTTCTATAGGGCTTTCCCGCAGAATGGATTTTTTCATAAAATAGTTCCTTATTATTTCTGGATATATCAGGATGGATGCCCGATACAATACAAGTTGCTTCCGTAATTCCGTATCCCGGACTGAGTCCAACCTCCGGAAAATACTTCATCATGATTTTCATTGTTTCCGGAACTGCCTTATTCCCACCAATTCCTATGAATTTGAGTGAATTATAATTACTCGGTCCAAGTTTAGCCACATCCGAAGCTAAAATATTCAGCATACTTCCAATGCAAATAAGATGCGTTATTTCTTCTTTTCCAATTGTTTGTAAAAGAGTTGCGCTATTGAAAAATGATGGCATAAACACAATGGTCCAGCCTAGCAAGACGCATGTGGTTATTACGACAGTACCAAAGGAGGTACAGGCTGGCATAGCAATCAATACTTTACCATGAGTTGATGTATCTAAGGCACCCTCAACCCAGTCTGTGCAATTCGTCATGATATTTTTCTGAGTCAGCATCACAATTTTATGTATATCCGTTGAACCTGAAGTATTTAGAAGCACACAAGTATCATTTATTTTGCTTTCAACGTAACAAATGCTTTCCAAATCATCTGTATTTGAGTCATATAGCGTTTCATTATCTACACAAATAATCTTGATATTGCTGTTTTGGCACATTGCCTTTAATTGTTCATAGTAATCATGAGTGCATAAAATGACATTAGAGCCTGTACGTTCTATTGCACTAATTACTTCATCTTGTTTACTTAAACTTGAAATCGGATATACGATTTTATCACAAGCTAATATTGAAAAGTATGAAACGACATAATATATATTATTCGGTATACATATAATGATAGTGTCTGTAGCTTCACCAGAAAGCTTCCTGCCTAGCAAACTGCTTTTTCGGAATAATTCTTTATAAGTAATTTTATCTTCTCCGTATATAACAGCCTCTGTAGATAAGTTTTTATTCTTTTCGAGAAATTGATAGACCATTCTTATATTACCCCCCTTATAAAAATGATTGTTTTAGCATTTCTTTTAACTCGCTTCTCTTAATTTTCCCATTTGAAGTTTTAGGCAGTTTATCCACAGTATATAAAATACTAGGTATTTTATATGATGGTAATTTTCTCCTTAAAATTTGAGATAAGTCATTGATATCCAGCTTTTCATTTTTCAAAACTATTACAGCTGCAATTTTCACATTCTCTTCCTTACGGCACTCAACAACGGCGGATTCCAAAATATTATCATGCATATTGATGTAATTTTCTATTTCCACTGGACTAATTCGGTACCCAAGATATTTTATAATGTCATTTTTCCGCCTTATAATATAAATATATCCATCGGAATCCTTGTAGCCGATATCCCCTGTATAAAGCCATCTGTCTTTTAGCACTTTCTCGGTTTCATCAGGCATATTTAAGTAGCCCGACATTATGTTATCTCCCTTTACAATAATCTCACCATTTTCATCATGTTCAACCTCTATACCCTCTTCATCAACAATTTTAAGCGTAACGCCCTTAATCGGTTTTCCGACAGAACCAAGCTTTTGCTCAAGCATACTTGGTTCTAAATAGGTTAATCTTGCACTTGCTTCGGTTTGTCCATACATAACATATATTTTTAAGTCCTTGTTCATGTTATTCAGCTTGATTAAATTTGACTTCACCGTCTGCTCCCCTGCAAGTGTAATATATCTAAGTTTTCCAAAGCTCTCCGCTGTAAAGTTCCCCTGTTTCAGCATTATATTTAGATGGGAACCTACCGTAGAAAAGCCTGTTATATTTTCTCTTTTTAGTATATTAAGAATTTCTTGTGGATAGGTTGCTCTAAATATATATAATAAACCGCTCGCTTTTGTATGCGTTAATAATATGGAATTACCATACGAATAAGTAAATGGCAGCGTAGCCAAAATACTATCAGAATGATCTAGACACAAATAATCTAAAATAGAATCTGTATTTGTAATTAGATTTTTGTGAGTCAGCATAACCCCCTTTGGTTTACTGGTTGTCCCTGAAGTATAAATAATCATTGCAAGCTGCCCTGTCCTACATTGCTGGCTCTCAACACAAACTGTGCTATCAATTTCTTTTATACTAATTGATTGAACATTGTTTTTTTTTGCCAACTCTGTATTTTTAATATTCGAAAAAATACTTGAAGAAGTTAATAGAAGCGCAGGCTTACAGTCCTCTACAATATCATTTATATTCTCAATGGTTGATGATGTCGTGATAGGAACAACTGTTGCACCCAAATATAAAATCGCAAAATAAGATATGATATATTCAATTGAATTTTCCATATATAAAATTACTTTGTCATTAACACCAATACCATTATTTTTAATTTTAACAGTCATGGCTTTTATATATTGATTCACTTCGTTATATGTCCAATATTTTTGGTCAAAAACATAATAGTTATTTGGATATGTTTTGTAGCTATTATGAAAATACTCATACAAATTCTCCAATTCATGTCGCCCCTAACCATCGCGATCGCTTTCATTTTTATCGCGAATTACTTCATGAAGTTAAATATCCACCTCATATCAAAAACTATCTTTGCTTCTTTGTTTCTGCATACGCAAATTCAAATGTAAACGCTCCCCTTAGCAATTATTTAACTTTTGTTCAACATACTTAATAATTTCCTTATTATCATCTTCCATAATTCTGCTTAGAGCTTCTTCTCTATCCATTGAATTGCTTCTAACCAAATGGGCTAGCTCTAATGCATATGGATGAAATCCATACTTTTCTTTATGCTTATGAATGGCATATGCATTCATAAGGCAGTTGGTACTATTTCCATCAGTATCTGTAGGCTTGACCCATCCAAATTCTGAAATTTTATCAAGAATTTGATTTTCATTATAATTATCATTCATAAATGGATAAAACAAAGCAGGTATATTGTCTTTATTTTCATCCACCAAATCATCCATCAGTAAAATTGAGCTATAACTTTCTCCAAATTCCTTTATTATGTTGCCTTTGATTCCAGCAAAGTTAGATTTCAGAGTTCTATAATCTAATTTAACGACTTGCTTATTGATATTAATCTGTCCAGGTGTAAAGCCAAATGTGATATATGGAATTTTTCTTAAAATTGCTTCTTTGTAAACATACATTTTTACCAAACCAATGCAATAAGTACAGATAGCACTAGCTCGCTCAAGGGATTTTTTTGGTAAAGATTCATCTTCATTTGAATATTTATATATTGCATTTATTTTCTTGGTAGAAGGAGCAATGATTAAGCTATCTGCATTAAGACTGGCACAAACATTTCTAATATTACTGTATGTTTCCTCTGCTAAAAATCCATTATCAAATGTAACAGCTAAAACATTCAATTTGTATTTTTCTTTTAATAAATATAAAGTATATGTGCTGTCTTTTCCTCCGCTATAAGCTAATACAATATCATAGTTTTTCCCATTTGTTTTTAAGCCGAGGTCCTGCGGCTTTTTATAATCGGATGTATATGTTTGAGTTTTACAAAAATTACACACGCCATCATCATCTATTGTAACGGAAAAAAGTTTATCTGATAAAGTACATTTAGAACAATACTTCATTTGATAACACCTCCATATTGAAAAATATTCACAAGAACAATTAAATAATTATCTTATGCAAGCTTTTTTAATAAATAATCTGAAATCAAATCGATCGAATCAAGATTTTCTTGAATGATTTCTTCATCTAAGACTGATATTTTAAATTCACGCTCGAGAAATGCAACCAACTCCATGATACCAGTGGAATCCAACACACCAATCTCTAAAAATGATGTATCATCAAGAAGTTCATCGTCCTTATAGCCAAATAAAAAGTTTTCTTTCATATAACTTCGAATTTCATTTTTGATTTCTTTTATCTCTTGCAATATACTTCTTCCTCCTTTATCATCCAGCTAGAGCTCCAAAGACTTTTCTATTTAACTAGAATAATATTTTGAATTATTTCAGAACTTTCTTTAATGCTTTTTTTAATGCTTGATCGAAAAAATACCAGTCATGATTGCCTGACCATTCTTCATACTCAATGTCAAAGTTAAGATTCCGCATTTCATTGTTGAATCTTACATTAATATCACGCATAAAATCTTCAGTTCCACATGCGATATATATTTCAGGTCTGACTGACTGATCTTTGATCTTGTTAGCTAGGTCCAATATCTCGTGCTCATCACTCCAATTCAAGTCACCTCCTAAAATCCCTTGAAAATCCTTGAGCATCTGTTCTCCATAAACCATTCTAAATCTTTCAATCTCTCCATGCTCATCTAAATCCTCCTTCAAAAATAAGCATGGTGATGAAAATGCACAACAATACCCATATTGCTCTGGCTTTGATAATGCGCATTTCAAAGCCCCGTATCCTCCCATTGAATCACCAATAATTATCGTATCCTCTCTTTCTGAAGATATGTTAAAGACACTTTTACATATAATTGGCAATTCTTCGGAAACGTAGCTAAAAAATTTAAATCCAAATTTCATATCCGAACAAAAACTTCTGGATATTTCTGGCATTACAAATATTGCATTATAGTCATTTGCATAAACAGGCAGCATCGTATAATTTGCCCAATCACCATTACCTCCGCAAAGACCGTGAAGCAGATATACCACTTGATAATTTTGCTCCATATTAAATTTGTTTGGAATAATAACTGTTATACCAGTTTCCATTTCTAGCATACTAGAATAAACACTACCTCTTAATATCATTGCTATACCTCCGTTTATGGGCTATGACAACCAAAATGGTTTTCTAGGGCCATGTGCAAATAAGTCCCAATTACTTTATTAAAGAGACTGAAATGTAACAAAAACGAACGTTTATGTTACATTTTTTCTTTTCAAATACAGAACTAAATTGCATTGAATTTAGATGTAACTAAATGCTGTACCAAAAATTGTTTGTAACAATATTAATTAGTTTCCTTTTTGTTACACTGTCCGGCTATGTTTTGGAAAATTATTGAATATGACCCTATATTTTGCTTTCGGTTGCCATACCCCTTCATTCTTACTAATTGCATTTTTTTAAATACTTAAAAATAATACATCCAAAATTTACTATTTAATTTTTTTCTTGTCAACCCTTTTTATAACAAAAAAGTATTATTTACCCATAATTTTAACTGTTTCCTATTAGAATTCACAATTTCGACACATAAAACTAAGTCATTAACTGAAGATTTCAAACAAAAACCGGTTACGGACATTAAGTTTTCCGACCATGTATAAGGGCTTTCAAATCCAAACGATTCGTACCCACCTAATCAAAGTAGCAAGCAAGTTGGTGAAGTCTGGTCGCTCACTCTATTTCAAAATGTCCTCAAGTTTTGTCTATAAAAGCCTTTTTGGGGACGTACTCACCCGAGTGCAACAGCTAAAATTCAACTAAATATCCCATTAAAAAAAATCAAACCCGCACCAAGAGAGAAGTCTTCTCAAAAATCGAATCCATACCAATAACTGGTTAAAATCACCTTTAATTGGACTGTTATATATTTGCATATTTGCCTTAACACTATAAATCTCATAAGATCACCAAATTTTTATACTTCGATGAATAATTCAGGTTAAAACGAAATTACTTATTATTGAAATGAATAAATTTAAATTGTGTTAACCATTCTTCGAATCTCCACTTTTAATGTAGTAGCTTCCTTCTCAATATATATACGCGCTTGAATTAGTTTATTCTGAAGTTGTCTTAAGTCTTTTGAAGATTCTTTGTCTATTAACATATAAACTTGGGTCAAA
Source organism: Bacillus sp. Root131 (assembly GCF_001429475.1). NCBI lineage: Bacteria > Bacillati > Bacillota > Bacilli > Caryophanales > Bacillaceae > Bacillus > Bacillus sp. Root131. The sequence goes on along the minus strand of NZ_LMJQ01000004.1, from coordinate 161,980 downwards.
CTAATCATTATCTTAATATCACTCAAAGCATTCTGAATAATTCGATCGAACTGTTTTTGCTCACTACAATAAATTGCTTTTGATACTTTTTCCATACAAGTAGTCATTTTTTGTTCTAAAATATAGACAAATCTCTTGGTATCTAGATCCATCCCACTTTCCTCCACCTTCAATATGGTTCTGTATCATGTCTGTTCATGGATAAATGATTTAACTAATTTATAAAATATCCAAAATACTGACAATTTATATTCTATCACATCAGAAGATGAAATATATGTAAAACATTTCTTAAATATAGAAATATTTGTGAATTTTTTACTTCTGGTGCAAAAACTCACAAACTATTGTAAGTAATCTTCTACACTTGGACATACTGATATGTGTTATTCTAACAAAGGGGTACGGAAACGATTCGAAGAATCCCCCGTCATATCCCCATAATTTTCATTTAAGGAAGTAACCTATCAGGGAATACGAACTGTCCCCCGAATCATGGCCACTTAAAAAAAGCCCCATGATTCGGGGTTTTTGTGTATTTTTATCAAAAAACCTCGTAATAATGGAACCAACGATAGAAATGAGGTACGGAGAATGATTAAAATTATTTTTAACGAGATTCAAATGAAACAGCTAGAAAAAAATAAAAATGTATTAAAAGCGTCGGAACGTTCGATTAGCTATTGTCCAGATTTCAAAATAAGAGCGGTAAAAGAAAATCAACAAGGAAAAGGTCATAGCCAAATCTTTTCAGAGAATGGGTTTAACTTAGCTGTGATTGGTGAGAAGAAACCAAAACAATGCTTGAAACGTTGGCGAAGAACCTTTGAACAATTTGGTGAAGAAGGCTTTTATACAGAACGCCGCGGGAAAGGAAGCACGGGACGCCCCTTGGAAAAACCGCTCTCTTCTGATGAAAAATTAAAAAAAGCGGAAGTACGTATTGTGTTTTTAGAAGCGGAATTGACATTCCTAAAAAAGTTAGACGAACTCGAAAGGCATGCGTTACAGAAGAAGCGTTAACATCACGAGAAACATACGCACTGATTGAACAAACCATACTTCGATTCCAATTCCCACGTATGTTGCGTTACCTTTGCACACTGGCTGGGGTAAGTCGGAGTGGATATTATGCGTGGCTTCATCAGTCAGATAAACATCTAGAAAAGGAACGTAATGATGAAACAGACTATGAATGGATCCAAGAAATTTTTAATCGAAAAGAAAAAATATGTGGTGGTCGTTCTATCAAAATGGTATTGGAAAAGACAAAAGGAATTTGTATGAATCTCAAGCGTATTTACCTTATTATACGTAAATATAATCTTGTAACAAAGATTCGCAGAGCGAATCCTTATAAACACATCGCAAAAGCGACACAAGAACATAAAACATGTCCGAATCTTTTAAAGCGCCAATTCAATCAAGAAGAGCCTGAAAAAAGTATGTTAACCGATATTACCTATTTATTTTATGGACAAGGAAAGAAAGCTTATTTATCATGTGTAAAAGACAGTACAACACGAGAGATTTTAGCCTATCATGTCTCCTCTTCTTTACAAATGGATATCGTCTATCGAACATTAGATAACTTGAAAGAGAGATTAGGAGAAGTCATCCATCCTGAAGCGCTTCTACATTCAGACCAAGGTATTCATTATACACACCCTGAATTTTAGAAACGTGTAAGAGAAATGGGGATCAGACAATCTATGTCCCGTAAGGACAATTGTTTAGACAATGCACCAATGGAATCCTTTTTTGGTCATATGAAAGATGAATTAGATTATAAATATCCCCAAATATTTGAATCCCTTGAGCTCAACATAAAGGATTATAAGTATAATCGTTATCAGTGGACATTAAAAAATGGCTAATAGAGGCCTAATGTATAAATATGCAATATTGCATACATAAATTTATTGTTATAATTGTAAACGCTTACTATAATAAGGTTATAAAGATTCACCACATCTTAATAAGAAAAAAGAGGAGCGAATAATATGGAAATCGCAATGGCAGTTTTAAAATTTATAGGTGGAGCAATCCCATTAATCCAAGAACTTCTAAAAACATTTATGTAAATTCACTATTTAGCAATGATTTATAAAAATTATCATACAAATGATCTGTATATCAAAAATGAATTGATTTACAGATCATTTGCGTGAGCAAGTTCCCTTTAACATGATTAAGGGACTTTTTTAATTTTTAAATACTTAAGGTTACGCCACATTAACATCAAGTTAGCAAAACAAATGGAATAGCATATTTTTCATTTTTTGGGCCTTAAAAACTTTAACTTCATGGTGAAGGGGTAACAATTCTGATTTAGAGATAAGATCAGTTTATACAAAGATTACCCACCGATATGTGGAAGATGAAGAATACACTTGCGAAATTGAAACGATTGAATTAAAGGACTTGATGTTAGTGTGGTGAACAGAATATGAAAATCACTTAAAAAATCGTAATCTTAACAAAAAAATACCAAGACCCCCTCCTCTTTAGGGCAGTTTTGGTATTTTTTACGTTCACATAAAAATTATTATTTGTATTGTTGCATGTGGTCTTTGTTAAATCCTTTACGTCTACCTTACCATTAATAAGCAATGACTAATATCTCTCCTTTAATCGTACTGATTATCTATACCATGTGTTAAAGGAACTATCTTGGCTAAAATGATAAAACAAGAAATTGAAATAAGCACCTTTTTTATTTTGTAAACTGTAAAGCTTCCATTTTATATGAACCAGAGTTAAGTTTAAAGGAACTAAATTGTGCGTTTTCTCTTTATTCAACCGTTTAACTTACTAACACTTTTCATAAGATATTTACACACTGCATTTAGGTAAAGAAATACAGAAATGTGTTTTTTTCTTTGTACTATCTAAATTTATGCTCCCTCCATGTTTTTCTACTATATGCTTAGCAATAGTTAATCCAAGACCTGATCCCCCATTATTTTCTCGAGAATCATCTACTCGAACAAATGCATCAAAAATACTTTGTTTCATATCCTCAGGTATTCCAATTCCATTATCTATAATGTTTATATATACTTTGCTTTCATCCTCAATTAACGATATAAACACGGTCGTACCTGCCGTATTATACTGTAGAGCATTAGATATTATATTAGAGATAGCACGGTATAGTAACCTGTTGTTAATTGGAGCAATCACTTCTTTAGGGGGTATTTCATATTGAAGAATTAAGCGCTTCGCTTGAAATAAATCATAATATTCTGCAAGCAATTCACGAATAAACTCAGATACATCAGTTGGATGTACTTCAAAAGGGTAATCAGAATGCTCTAATTTAGATAGTTCAAAAATATCTTCAGTTAATACCGCAATGATTCGAATCTTATTATATATTACATTCAAAGTTCTTTCTCTTTCACCTTTTTCTGTAATGATCCCTAGTTGTAATGCTTCAACATAACCTTGAACGGTTGTAATTGGTGTCCTTAAATCATGAGACAAATCTACAAGCATCTTCTGCTTGGTTTCTTCCAACCTCTTCTTCTCTTTCTCTATTTTATCGAGTTTTTCCGACATAACATTAAACGAATGCTGTATTTGCATTAACTCAAAATATGTTTCATAGTTTAACCTTTTATCATATTTCCCACTAGCAATTTCCTCAAATCCAGTTGCTAGTTTATCCAATGGCCTGGTTATTTTCCTAGCAATTTGCCTACTAAATATATATACATTCATAGAGAAAAATACAAAAAATAAAAAGATTGTAGAAAAAAATATCTTATAAAAAACATATACGTATTCCTCATTTTTATCAGAAAACGTATATTCATACTTTATTGCTTTTTTAGGAACCTTAACAAGGCAATATAATGTTTCACCTTTTTTCGTTACAAATGTTGCTACAGATGAATAATAAGGAAGCTTATCATTATCAAAAAATAAAGTAGCAAATTCTCTTTGTGAATATGATAAAAGCTGATCCTTCTTTTCCCCTTTGGTATAGATAACTTGTAAATTTTCATTAAGAATTTCTACCCAACCACCAAATGAAACTATTGATTCTGAATTAATAGTTTCAAAGTTTTCACGCACTACTTCACTTGCTTTTAAATTATTTAGCTTTCCTAGTTGCTTCTCTGTTTGGTACATCAAAAATATAAATAAAATTATCACCGTGAAACCTATTGCTAGTGCAAATATAACGTAATTTTTAATTAAGATATATAAAACTTTATTTTTCATAAAGTTCTTCCTTCCTAGCAAATCTATACCCAAGCCCCCGGATCGTTTTTATATAAACTGGATTCTTAGGAGAATCCTCTAATTTCTCTCGTAGTCTACTAATATGAACCATAATTGTATTATCATCTGCACAGTAATAATCAGACCATACACTTTCAAAAATTTGTTTTTTAGTAAATATTCTCCCTGGATCCCCCATAAAAAGTGTTAAGATTTTATATTCCGTAGCACTAAGAGTAATGGTTTCGCTTGATTTATAGAGTGTACAAGAATGATGATCTAATACTAAATCACCCATATGAATTTGCTTCTCCTTACCTTCTACAGCCTTATCATTAAATTCATAGGACCTTCTAAGGTGAGCTTGAACTCTAGCTATAATTTCTAAAGCACTAAATGGCTTTGTAATGAAGTCATCTGCTCCAATCCCTAAACCTATAATTTTATCTACTTCTTGAGATTTAGCTGACAATATAAGTATTGGGAATTGTAACGTCTCACGAATCTTTTTAATTAATTGATAACCATCCATTTTAGGCATCATAATATCAACAAAAAAATTCTCCATTTCTAAAAAAAGCTTTAAAAGATCAACAATATCTTTGTCATCATCAACAATTAATATTTTTTTCATACTCTCCCTCGCGCCAGTCAGAATTTTCAAAAATCCATTTAAGGTTATTGTAAGGTAAATGAAAGTGACATGAAAGACTAACCGTTTAATATACAGGTATGAATTAAAAAAGGAGGTATTATCACATAAAAAAATTTGTTGGAATTGCGTTAGCAGCTACCATTGGAATTGGAGGTTTAGGAACTTTTGCTACTACTAAAACTTACGCTGCAGTAAACAATCCAGAATCAACAAAATCGGTTTATCAAGTATCTGATGTGCAAGGTGAATTTATGCACATTAAAGTGGGGAAACCTTGGTCAATGACGCCAAGCGGAAATCAATACAAATATGTCTTATTTAGTAAAAATAAAATTTATGTCAACCCTAAAACTGGTGTTGTAACAGCATATGAAGAAGGAGCAGCTGAAGGCAGAGTACTTGATAAAAATGGAAATGTAATTGCTATTTGGTATATTACAGCTTTTAAATGATGAAAGGAAACTTTCACAAAATTAAAAAGGCGTTTTTAAGAGTAGTTAACAATTTAATATGTTAGTTTTTTGTTTTATTTATAGAAAAAACAAGTTAATTTAAAAAATTTTTTAAATCAAAGGAGATGTAAATATGTTCAAAAAAATAGTAGTCGGTGTATTAACTACAGGCATTTTATTCTCTGGATCAGTTGGAGTATTTGCAGCAGATAATAGCCAACAATTACCCACAAGTAAATTAGCTAAAAAAGAAGCATGTCCAAATAATACCGTTTGTTATCGAATAAAGGAATTTCAGTATTATAATTTACCTGTAAAATATAATAAAAATACAGGTAGTAACGAATATTACTATAAATTATCTGGTGAAACCGGACATTGGGAAGTTGATTCTCATAAAGGGAGATTAACTAATTTAAGTGCTGGAAAAATAAAAGTTAAAGTGTATGAAGGCGGTGTATTATTAAAAGAGTTTATGGTAATAGCTGATAGCTATAATTAATTTAAAAGGAATAATATAACTAGATGGAACGCTGCTATTTAGCAGCGTTCCATCTAGTTATATTATTAAAGTAAGGAATCGATAAATTATAAAAGGACAGCTATCCTTAGATAACTGTCCTTTTATTAAATATGCAATAAATATATTATTCTTATCGTATATTAATTATTCAAACTTAATGTTTATTAAAATTGTAAATATGATTTTGGATCTACTTGTCCACCTATATACTAATTCTTAATTTCGAAGTGCAAATGGTTCCCAGTAGAATCGCCTGTACTACCTACTTTCCCTATTACTTGATCTTGTTGTACATGTGCCCCTACAGTAGTTAAAATTGAGTCCATATGACCGTATAATATCCAAAGTCCGTCTTCATGCCTAATAACCACCGCATTTCCATATCCACCAAAACTAGCAAATTCTACAGTTCCTGATTTAGATGCCATTATTGGTGTACCCTTTGCCGCTGAGAAATCAATACCTTTATGCACGGTCCCCCAACGACTTCCATACCATATATATGCAAAATTACATACTAACCCTCATTGAAAATAATTCTCATTGAAAATAATTCTCATTGTAACTATAATGGTTTTCAGGTGGGTGATATTTTCACTTCCTTTTCAAATCTCAAAATATATTAAAGGAGGAACTAGCATTATGAAAAAAGCTATTTTAGCAGGGGCACTAGGAATTGCAGTACTATCAGGTATGAATTTACCAGGAGCAGAGGCACTAAAAGCGAGTGCGGCAACTACGAATTTAGAAATTCAAGAAGTTACAAAATATTACTCTATGAATTCCTATGAAGTTTCTCAAAAAGAATCATTTAATCTTAGTAAAGGGGAAGAACTTACAGTCTTTGTACAAAATTCCGGGTTCCCCATTTCTTATACAGTCTTTGATGCAGATAATCAAGTAATTGGCACATACAATGCTAATTCACCATATGGTCGCGTATTCAAAGCACAAAAAGACGGTAATATTTCTGTTCAATTTCAAGCAGGAGTAAATTCTTCTTACATGAAGAAAATGAATTTCACAGCTAAATTTGCAGTTTCTAAACTTAACCAACAATAAAAAATTTAACGATCCTCTTTAAAAGCAAATTAAAAAGGTATATCCCTTCAATGGGATATACCTTTAACTTTAGTGAATTTTATATTGACCAGATAACTGCTCTTGCGCCATACGAACTAAACGTTTCGTAATCTCTCCACCTACTGAACCATTTGCTCGTGATGTTGAATCTGGTCCAAGTGTAACACCAAACTCCTGAGCAATTTCATACTTCATTTGCTCAATTGCACTTGCTGCCGCTGCTACCAAAATCTCGTTTGAATTATTATTTTCTCGTATTTGCATTTCTAACACACCTCCATTTAATTGGTAATATCATGCTCTATTTCCAATTAAATATGCAAAATTTATATTTATTTAAGTAAGCATGTGATTTACATTATTAAATTCAAAGTAAAAAAAGGTTTTTCAATAAAATTAATCTGATATTTATTAATTTTATTGAATTTTAAACTCTCTAATTAATTCTTTTAACTCTTGTAATAGGCAACTTAATGATGTTGCAAGTTCTCCACTTTCTTGTACATACATTTCTTGCTCTTTCATACTAGTCTCTACATTACTACTGCTATCCAAATATGTATTGGAAATATATGATAATTCATTTACAATCTGAACGGTTCTGGTGCAAATAAAGGATACATTCAAAAAAACATTGATGATTCCTACCGGAATCGTTCTTTACGCTGTTAATCCAAATAATTGATGAATGAATTGTTTTTGATTTTGAACAGACTGATCCCGTAAATCAATCTGTTCTTTTTGTATCATATGCATGGCTTCTACTCCTGCAAGAATAAATGTAGCTGTGCGAAAAGATTTAAGTCCTAACATAGAGCGTATACGTTTTTTAATGAAACGATGGTCTTGCTCTACGATGTTATTTAGATATTTTATCTGCCTGATTTGAATGCCTAACGGCATTTTTTTCTCTTTCTTCAACCCGCTGATAGCAATGGGATAGGCGGGATTTTTATCAACTGTAATTGCACGAGGTTTTGAAACATGAAAAGACCGCAAAGCCTTCTTGAAGAATCGCTTTGCAGCCTTATGATTTCTAGATTTACTGAGATAAAAATCAATCGTGTTCCCTTCAGAATCAACGGCACGATATAGGTACATCCATTGTCCTTTTACTTTTATGTACGTTTCATCTACTCTCCAGGAGTCATTCGTTTGTTTGAGATGACGTCGAATTCGCTTATCTAACTCCGGCCCATATTGATGGACCCACCGCATAATCGTTGTATGAGCCAAGGATAGTCCTCTTTCCTCCATCATTTCTACCAAATCACGAAAACTAAGATTGTACCGTAGGTACCAACGTACAGTTAATAGAATAATATCTGGCTGATAGTGCTTCCATTTAAACAAAGTTTCCTTTTTCATACTGATCACACACCCTTTTGTAGAGTAATAGTATCAGTATGTCCAAGATTTACAGATTCATTGCACAAGTGTTATATTTTTTGCACCAGAACCATTTGTCCTTACTCCCTACATATACATCGTGTAATTCATACACTTGGCCAGGTTGTAGTTGTTTCATAATGTCTTCCAAATGAATTTGTATATATACTGGTTTCAATTGAGAGGGTTTTGTTTTAAATACCACTGTTTCGAACTCTTTTCTATATATTTTAGTTGGTAACTTAAGACGAGATAAATAATACCCCTGCTTGTCTTGAATAGACTTAAAGTCTTGTAGACGAAAATATCCTAAGTCACGAATATACAGCTCATTCTTTTGTATCATGCCTGTTCGAGTCGCACCATACGCCTGATCACTTCGTTTTCCTGGTTCAATTTTCACATCAGAAAATTCCCCACTTAACAAGTCATACTCTAGTTGAATTTTCACACCAGCTTTATGACTACATCCTCCGGCACCAGGATAGGTAGATGCGAATCGATCTGGAACCTGAAAGGTTGTAGAATCAAGGATGCGAATGCGCTCAAAGTAGGAAGAAAGAGAATGAGAAATCTTAGATACGCCTCCAATTTTAGCTTGTAGAAGTGTAGTAAATACAGTTCGAAAGAAGGCTACAGAAGCAGAGTTAAATCGCCGATTAAGTCCTTCCGGACTTAATAAAACTCCTGTTGAAGTTTCTAATTGACTACATAGTTGAGTAAGAGAGGTAGTAGCGACTTGTTGATTTAGCCATACACACAAAGATAAGAAATGGTGCCCGTGGCACTTACGTTTTCGTTTCATTCCGCCTGCTTCTATGGCTAATTGATTAAGTGTAGCGGGAGACATATATCGATATAACTCTTCAGCGAATAAAGATAATTCTTGTTTTTGATTCATATTCATAAAAACACGTCACCCTTTCTCATTAACATAAGAAAATAGTAACGTGCTTTTAACTTCAAAAATAGTCTAAATCCTTAAGTTGATGGATGTGGGGTAGCGCCACATCGCTATCAAGCTAAGATTATGTAAAATCAATTTCAGGTGAGAAGGTTTTGAACAAGCTGATTTTGTATTAAATACACCAAAAGATATTTTGAATTTACTGTAACCAAACTCGAGTCTAATAAAGAAATTAAGTTACTCACTAAAAAGTCGATTTCTTAACGTACAGGAAATCGACTTTTTATTTATAGGATTAGCGAAAAAAATTTGGTTATTGTTGGTGCTATCTTTCAGTGAAGGTTTTATTGATATTCTAGTTTTTTTAGCATAAAACACCTTAATTCTAGTTACCTTTATGCTTCTTATTAAAATTCCTGGAAAAGTTTATGGGTTAACAATTAAACTACGGCTAATTTATAGGTAAACTGATAATCAAAGTGTAGCTTGATGGAAATAAAATAAAAGACTCTTTTTAAATTTAGTTGGAAATTTAATTAAAAAATATGAGGTTTAATTCATAATAATTACAAATTAATTATTATGAAAACAAAGAGTGATTCCTCTTTTTATACCGTTTTATTAAACTGGATAAACTTCAATTTTTGTTGGATGTGAAAACCGACGTTCTAATTCTCTTTTAATTTTATTAACAGCAAAAACTTCTGAGGATGCATGAACTCTAGCTACCTTTTTTATAGCAGTATTACCCGTGACTAAAATATAACTTACCAAATACGATGAAATCATATATTCACCCTTTCAATGTAACATGTTGTTATAATATATGATTCTTATCTTAACTCTATGAAAGAAATGTAAATTAATATAAAGTTTCCTTTTTAATTCATAGCATATACTTAACTAAATATTAATGAAAAAAGGCCTCTTTTCTCGTTGAAAAGAGGCCTTTTACCGTATCATATTAAGGTTTTTCGGGTACTAGTAATAGTAAGTAATGTACTGGGATACAATTTATTTACTATGCAATTAAGTATAACATGTATATATCATAAAAGGCTGTGTCAAATTTACGAATAAATATAGCATCAAAATACTTATAGCTAACCAAGTACTGAAGTTAAACTATTTTCATACTTCTGCAGTTGACTAAAATTTAAATGAAACTTTAAATTGAGACTAATTATCCAATGTTCTTATCTCTTCGGGAGTATCTTTGTATTTTTTATTTTCTTTCAACAATCTATAAAACTCACTTTTTAATATATTTTTTTCGCGCTCTAGTTTCTTTTGATGCTTAGTCAATTCATTTATACGCTTCGCACTTTCTTGTATTTTTAAATACATGCTCATAATCAACCTCCCAATAAATTATGCTTAAATATATGAGGTTTTTGTACAAAAAATACGGTGAAATTTTTTGTACAAAGGAAGCTTTTCTTTGGTAGTCATTATAGCCTTGCTATCTGGAGCTTATGTAGAGACATAAAAAATTCATAGGAAAATTATCTTTACTTCATATCAGCTTCAGGTGCATGCGATAGTATATATACATAATAACACTAGAAAGAGCTAATCAAGATGTCACTTGAAACAAACATTATTCTTTCTTTATTAGATGTACAACTGTGGATTGCTCATCATCGGGATAATAGTCACATACAAGTAAAAAAACAAAAATTAAATTCATCACCTTACTCAAATAAGTACGCAAGTGTAAATAAATAAAATTAGACATTTATACATATTTTGTATATAAATTTACCGGTTCCTTATATGTTGAGGAACCGGTTGTTGACTTATTAGAAAAAGTTATATTTTATTAATTACTTTCTGGGTCTTTAGATTCCACTTCTCCTTCATTATATTCTTTAGTAGTACCGAATCCTGAATTCCCACCTTCAATAAATGAGGGTTGTCTTTGATTCGATCCTATCTCATCTTGAAAAGTATTTACTTGATTTTGGCTAGACTCACTTATGTCTTCTTGAATAAAAACATGTGTTACATATCCTATTAAAATACCAATTATAACCAGGACACTGCAAACAACTACCTTAATCCATGTTCTCTTCATTCCTCTCTTAGGTGTAGCATCTATTATTTACAAAAAATGTATAAATCGAACTTACAGTTACTTTGAAGTTATTTCATTCTTTGTTTTCTCTAAAGTAAACACATTCATTTTTCAAGAAACATCTTGTACAACTAAATTCTGTTTTTGTAGATAAACAGCTTTATCTGACTGTTTGGCTACGTCTTGTGAATGAGTCACAACAATAATACATTTATTTTCTTTATGTGCTAACTCTTTAAACAACTCAATAATTTCCATAGACGTTTCTTGATCTAGGTTTCCAGTCGGTTCATCTGCAATTAACAAATCTACATTACAAGATAATGCACGAGCGATTGCGACACGTTGTTGTTGACCACCGCTAAGCTGTAACACATTCCTTTTTGCTTCTATTTCTGTCAATCCTACTTTTTTTAGTAGCTCCAATGCTCTTATCTTTTTATCTTTTACATCGACTCCTGTTATTTCCATTGCTGTTATAACATTTTGAAGTGCGGTCATATAAGTAATGAGATTATAAGATTGAAAAATAATTGATACATACTGATTTCGATAGGAGTCGAGACCAATTTTACGTATATCCGTTCCTTTATATAAGACATATCCACTTTTTGGAACGTCTAATCCACTGGCTAAACTAAGAGTTGTTGTTTTTCCTGAACCAGATGGCCCTAAGATAGTATAAAAACTTCCAGTTTGAAAAGAAAAATTTACATTTTTTAAGATTGTAGTTCTCTTATTATTACTTTCATAATAATAATTGATATTTTTAAACTGTAAAATTGTCTCCATATAAATCCTCCTTATTCGTCTTTTAATAAAATCTGTTTTGGATTTAAACGAAGAATGTATAATGCCGGAAGAATCGTTCCTAGCATAGCAATTCCTAATCCAATCCCCCCTACTTTTCCTAAATCTTCAGTTGAAATACTTACATGGATATTATCAACCGGATCTACGTCTGCAGCAGGGTTACCACTTAATTTTGCTATAGGATCTTCCGGTTTATCTTCATTCTTTGCTATTTCACTAGATAAAAGATTATCACCCACTTTTTGAGAAACTTTCTCTCCTGTTGCTAAAGATAAACCAAAAGCTAATACAGCAATACATAATACCTCAACTAGTAATTGACCCATTAACTTCCACTTTTTCTCGCCTATAGATAACAAAATTCCAATTTCTTTTCTACGTTCCTTAATAGAGAGCGTAATTATTAATCCTAAAATTGTTGCACCTGCAATAGACACCATAATTACAATCGTTTTCGAAAAAGATGCAATATTTTCGATTGGACCAATCATCTGTTTATAAACGTTATCTTGTGCATCTAATTCATAGTACGCTGGTAACCCCAATTTTTTTGCTTCTTCTTTAAATGCATCAATATCCTTAGGATCCTTTAATGAATAGATTGCATTTTCCAGTGAATTCATAACAGAATACGGTACATATATTTGATTAGCAGGCTCTAATAAAGCAAAAGATTGTCCTCCAAAAGATGGAGCCTCTTCTTTAGACTCATATATACCTATAATTTCTAGCTCTTTCGTGGTAAGTTCCTCATCCATTACTTCACCTATCTGTAATTTATCACCCACTTTTAAATTGTTTTTTTCAGCTAGTTTTTTTTCAATCATAGCAACGTTTTTTCCTATTGTTTTTGACGTAATTCCCTCTCCTTCAATAAGTTTTAATTTTTTGTCTTGAGCAGCTTCTAATGAAAAAAAGTCTCTAACACCCTGTAAAGTGAAATTTAAATTATTATTTGGACCAAATGATTGAGCTCCTCCAGATGGTTCGACATTATGAAGCTCTTTCAGCTCAGCAATAGCACTTTTTAGATAATTATAGTGATCTAAATACTTAGAGTTCTTTAATTTATCAGCTTCTTTTTTTTCGATACTTGGTACCTTTATCGCTTCATTAGCATTTTGATTATTGTTTTGTTCTTCCAAATACTTATTTATATCGATTCTTAAGTTGATATCAGCTCCTAATTGTTGCCTAGCCAAATCTGTTGCTTTACTGGATGCACTTTGAATCGTAAAACCAGCAAATACTAAATTAATAACAACTAGAAAAATAGCAAGTAATATAAGTGACTTTCCCTTTCTTGATTGTAAACTCAAAAATGATCGTTTGATAAAATTCATGTTCTCTAACCTCCTTGATGCCATAGTATTGTATTAATCTGGAGTTTATATGAGGATTGTCTAGAGATATGTGGAGTTTATATGAGTTTCTGGTGCAAAAACTTCAAGATAATTGCAAGTAACCTTTTAAATTTGGACATATAAACTGTGATTTAGACCATAACCTTGCCACTTTGGCAAATTTATGCTTACAACGATAAAATTTTAAATCCATCATAAAATCGCTTACAATTATAAAGGCATTAAAAATAAGGTTTTACCAAATCCACTTAATAACACTTAATTACAGGAGCGTTATCGTACATTATAACTTAAACTAACTTGCATAACGACTTACTTTAACTTAATATATTCTTATGGAGGTTACTTATGAATCAAGAAGAACGATTGATACGAGTCCTTAATTATTTAGAAACAAATAAAACTATGAATATAAAAAAAATGTGTGAAATGTTTCATATCTCAAGAGATACTGCAAGAAGAGATATAGTAAAACTTTCAAAAAACAAAGCAATAGTTAGAACTTATGGCGGAGTGGCTTTAGCTACTTTTCATAAGAAAATTGATACTTATCAAGTGCGGTCACAGACTGAATTAGAAACGAAAAAGTCGATTGGAATGAAAGCTGCAAATATARTTGCAAACAATGACATGATTTATTTAGACGTTTCAACAACAGTCAACTTTGTAGCGCAACATTTGCAATCAAAGAACGTAACTATTGTGACGAATTCAATTTTGGGAGGAACTTTAAATAAGGTTTCTCGACATACTACGGGGACTTCGACCACTGAAAAACTCAAAGATTATCACTTTGACAAGGTGTTCATTGGAACCGCAGGTATTACTGAAGACGGGATATACTATGGTTTTGAAGAAGATATTTATTTCAAGCGTGAATTAATCAAACATGCTGATCAAGTTATTTTAGTGGCAGATCACACTAAATGGAACCAGCGACGAAATTATAAGGGTTTAACGCTTGAATCTATAGACACATTCATTACAAATCAAGTTATGTCTAATGAATTATATAATACTTTGAAAGAAAATGGTGTTGAGGTAGTAATTGCAAGTGAAGATTAAAAAATAGGGAGGATTTATTTTGATAACATCTCTTGTTTTTGACGTAGACGGCACAATTTTAGACACAGAAAAAGCAATACTAAAATCCTTACAAAAAGTTTTAAAAGAAGAACTAAAGGAAGATTATGCGTTACANTTCATTACAAATCAAGTTATGTCTAATGAATTATATAATACTTTGAAAGAAAATGGTGTTGAGGTAGTAATTGCAAGTGAAGATTAAAAAATAGGGAGGCTTTATTTTGATTACATCTCTTGTTTTTGACGTAGACGGCACAATTTTAGACACAGAAAAAGCAATACTAAAATCCTTACAAAAAGTTTTAAAAGAAGAACTAAAGGAAGATTATGCGTTACARGATTTAARATTTGCATTAGGGATTCCTGGAAAAGAAACCTTAAAAAAATTAAATGTACAAAATATAGACGTTGTTCATCCGAAATGGGCCAAATCTGTATTAGATTTTTCTCATGAAGTTTCCGTGTTTGAAGAATTAGAAAGCATTATTAAAGAGTTATCACTTAGTAAATTAAAGCTTGGTATTGTTACATCAAAAACTAAGCAAGAATTAATAGATGAGTTCGAGCCATTTGGTCTAAGCGGTCATTTTGAACATACAATTTGTGCGTGTGATACGGATAAACACAAACCACACCCTGAACCATTATTAGCTTGTTTGAAACAATTAGATGTTTCTAATAATGAGGCAGTATACATTGGAGACTCTGTATACGATATGCAATGTGCGGAAAGTGCTGGTGTTAAATTCGCACTCGCTTTATGGGGCTCAAAGACAAAAGAAGGTTTTGAAAAAGCTGATTATGTATTAAATACCCCAAAAGATATTTTGGATTTAATTTAATCAAGCTCGTTTCTAATAAAGATATTAAATTACTCATTAAAAAGTCAATTTCTTAACGTACAGGAAATCGACTTTTTATTTATAGAATTAGGATTAGCGTAAGAGATTCGGTTATTGTTGGTGCTATCTTTCAGTGAAGGTTTTATTGATATTCTAGTTTTTTAGTATAAAAGCACCCTAACTCTTGTTAACTTCATGGTTCTTATTAAATTTTTCGGCCAGTTTATGGGTTAATAATTAACTTACGACCAATTTATAGGTAAAGTGACGTTCACTTTGGTTTTAACTAAATTTGTAATAAATTTCTCAATATAGATAGACTACTAAATTACGACTCTAATATTCAAAATTAACAAAAAAGAAATTATAATATAAATATGATGGTTATCCGTTTGTTTACTCCTTGTGTTAAAGATAAGATCGTGTTCCCGGATCTTATCTTTTTCTTTTTTGATTTTAGATACAAAAAGAAATCCTTAATAGCTTAAAACTCCGTCCTCTATGTAGCACATTAAAGTAGTAAAAATTGCTTGGAGGAAAACGTTTGGACGGGAATTAAACGTACTAGAAAATATAAAACAAAGAGAACTAAATGAGTTATTTAGTAAGGTACATCCGAAGCAATGTAAGATACAAAGAGGACATAGGGAGCTTCTTCGGAAATAACATAGTTATGAAAACAAAACCACTTGAAGGTAGCCCATGTGTATCTAAAACATTGGCAAAACAAATAGATGATTTTAGGATGTAGAAAATGCTTACTAAAAAAGGAGAAGAGATTATGTCAGAAGCTTTTTATATAAATATTGGTGATTACGAGAGACCTGCAGATATATTGCGGATGCTTGGACATCCTATGCGTTTGATGATAGTTCGAGAATTAATTTCGAAAGGGCCATTAAATGTATCCGAGTTACAGAAGTTACTACGTGTTCCACAATCTACAATGTCACAACAATTAGCAAAGTTAAAACAGTTTAAGATGGTTTCCTATGAGCGAAAGGGAAATGAGATATATTATATAGTGAGTGATGAGAAAGTGATTGAGAGCATGAAGGGAATAGAACGTTTGCATCAATGAAAGTAAGAAGACATGGAAAACCTCATAACGGTATGAGAAGAATAGGGGGTGAACTCGTTGGAAACAAAATTTCAAGCATTTCAAAAGGACAGAGGTAGAAACATACTATTTTTCCAGGAACAATTGTTACAAGAAGCATTTCAAAAGAGGAAGGATATCACATTAATTCTGGTCAAAGGATTACATATAAAAGGAATAATAAGAGGATATGATACTTTTTCTATTTTAATAGAATTTGAAGGGAAGCAACAGCTTGTATATAAACATGCAATCTCCACGATTCGATTCTAAAATAAGTAGCCCATGGATATCACGTTCGAGCATTTTAAATAAACACATTTACAGGTACCTGAAACCCTGAGCAAAACAATTAAGGTACGCCAGCATTTCGGTAAAAAACCACGCTAAGAGTATACAAAGTTTTATAACAAAAATAGGGAAATATAGGGAAGCAAAAAGTCGCTCTAGAATAGGAATGTATAAAAAGATGCATAGAGTCACAGAAAAAGAAAAAGGCGAATCTCTTCTGAGAGTAAGGGGACACCTTTTTCTTCGCTACCGATAATTAGACGTTATGTTAACCAAATGTATATAGAATATACATGGTTCTTTGTTCAACAGTCAGGTTGAACAAAGAACTTTAATTTAAATAATGCTTCTTATTCTTCCGTAAAGAATGCTTTTCGCTCTGTAGCAATCCAATTCTCCAAATTGTCTTGGCTACGTCGGACAAGTCGATTCACTAAAACATCATGCCATACATAATCCTCTAATAAGTATATATGAACGGGGTCATCTGTATAAAAAGCAATATTACGCTTTTCAAGTGATGGTCCATAAATCATCTCTTTAGAATCTATCGATAAAATAAACCAATGTTCTGTAGACAGGGTTTCTGTATAAGTTGTTATGCGATGGGCTTCTAGATTTTTAATGGGATTTTCAACATGCAGGGTAATACCTTGTATTGTAACTTTATCAGCTACTTCAGATAGATCTTCTTTTAACGCTTCATACATCTCATCCCACATTGAAATGACAATACGTCGTTCTGCTTTTTTTATTAATGCCTGACAATAGCTAATGATTGTTTTATTGTCTTTTAAAGTAATCACTCGATTATCCGTTTTTTCCTCAGAAGTTTCTAGTCTTTTTAATGAATCACTGATTCCTTCATAAGTAGACTTCCATTCTGATTGCGCCTTCTGTAAAAAGATTTCAACAGGCAGAGGTGAATAGCGAGTGGTGTCATTTATTTCTTCCTTCATGACAATTCCTTTTTCTACAAGGTTACCTAAAATCTCATAAATTCGCGCTCTTGGGACACCTGAATCTTTACTTACTTGGTAGGCTGTGACAGGCCCCTGTTTAACAAGAGATACATAAGATTTAGCTTCATATTCATTGAAACCAATTTTTTTTAGCTGTTGCACTATGTAGTCCACTTTTTTCGTCCTCCGATGTTTGCTTTTATATTTTAACGTTACAATAACTGTTTACATTTAGCAAATTATTAGTTACTATTCGGATAGTGACTAAAGAGAGGTTGATAATATGGATTTTTACTTAGACCNTTGCACTATGTAGTCCACTTTTTTCGTCCTCCGATGTTTGCTTTTATATTTTAACGTTACAATAACTGTTTACATTTAGCAAATTATTAGTTACTATTCTGATAGTGACTAAAGAGAGGTTGATAATATGGATTTTTACTTAGACCCATCAGTATTAATTATTTTGATTGTTTTTGGATTTTTAGCTTCATTTATTGATTCGGTTGTAGGTGGTGGTGGACTCATTGCTTTGCCAGCTTTATTATTTACAGGGCTGAATCCAGCAAGTGCAGTAGCCACGAATAAATTAGCATCGACAATGGGGTGTGTAACTAGTAATATTGTGTTTTATCGTTCTGGTAACCTGGATTTGAAATCAGGGTTTAGATTATTCCCACTCACTTTTATAGGTTCCATAATAGGTGCATGGACCGTTCATTTAATGAACCCAGAGGTACTGAAGCCATTGATGCTGATCATGCTTGGTGCTGTTGCTATTTATACGATATTCAAAAAGGATTGGGGTAGTATTTCCACTCATAAGAAATTGTCCGGTCGACACTTCATTATTTTTACTGTTTTTGTTTTTGTTATTGGTTTTTATGATGGATTTCTAGGTCCTGGCACAGGTTCATTCTTAATGTTTTCGCTTTTATTTATTGGATATGATTTTTTAAAAGCGGCAGGTAATGCGAAGTTGCTTAATTTAGGAAGCGATATTGGTGCATTGTTAATGTTTATGTATGTAGGACAAGTAAACTATGCGTATGGTTTCATAATGGGAATTGCACAAATTGCTGGAGGGATTATCGGATCCAAGTTTGCTATAAAAAAGGGAAGTGGGTATGTTCGTGCCCTTTTCATAACAGTAACTTGTTTATTATTAGCAAAAAATATTTATGATTATATTCAATAGCTTCTAAAATTAACTTCCTATATCGATCATTATGTAAATAAGCTGTCCATGTGGACAGCTTATTTACATAAAATTCGAAAGCGGAAGTCAATGTATCTTGTTTATTTAACATTAGCATCCGTTTGTTTCACAAACAAAGACCATTTAATTTAAAAACTTATAAAAAATGGTTCCAATCACTACTACACAACTAGTTCTTTAATGGTGTTAAGTATCCCTTCTGAATAAGAACCTATGGTTAAACGCTCATGTCCATTTTTTGCCTCACTTGTAGCATTCTCAAGTAAATAACCGAATTTTACAGCCTGTAACATTTTTAAGTCATTACCACTATCACCGAAGGCAATTGCATTTTGTCGGTCTATCTTAAATTTTGCTAATATATATCTCACAATCTCGTCTTTTCCAGTCCCTAAAGGGATAAAATCAATATCATATGCATTCTCTGGATCTCCAGCCAAAGGATTACATTGATTGATGTTTATACTAATTTTAAAATCACTAGCAACTTGTCTAATATGGTTAAGGTTTAATTGATCGTCCTTTTCATTCTTGCTGAAATAGTAGTAATTGCTTTTGTATTTTGATGCACCCATCTGTGATTGGCTATCTAAAGCAATATTTTTAGAAGCTAACAAATCAACTATCTCTTTTATTTTATCGGGATGGTAATTGCCATTATCAAACCTGCTAAGCCATTCTTTATCAATTTCACCTTGTTTTAATTTGTTGAAATAATGAATTTCTGTTCCCAAATCACTTGCAATAAAATGAGGAAGATACTGAAATCCACCCCTCTTCATTTTTTCAAGAACAGCCTCAATGTTACTACCTGTTACCAAGCCAAAAAGTAAACCAGAAATCCTACTTTTTTCTACGATAGTCTGTTCTAATGCTTGTATTTGACTTTTTCGTTCGGCGGTTAATTGGTGAGGAAAGTACGTTTCATCAAAATCACTAAATACAATGTACTTAGGATTTGGTATTTCTGGTAAAGTTCTAAATAGATTGTAGTCCATAGAGTAACCTCCATAAATTCTTCTCTCATTCACCTTCATCTTACTATAAATATCCAATTACTTATATAACTAAACTGCCAGTTAATTGAACAAGAAACAATGTATACCATATACATGCTCGGTTAACATAATGTCTCATTATTGGTAGCAAGGACATGGCAGAATCCTTAAGCTATTAAGGATTCCTTTTTTGTATCTAAAATTTACAAATAAAAAAGATAAAATCGGCGAATACGATCTCATCTTAAGCATAAGGGAAAAACAAGTGACAGAAAACATCTTAATTTTTATGATGTTATATTTTTTGTTAATTTTAGATATAAAACCCATATTTAACATCTATATCAATATCGAGAGATTTATTACAAAATTAGCTATAAATGATTTAAAACCCCAAAGTAAACTTTTAGCCAAAAGTTTACTTTGGTTTTATTTCAATCTCGAGATTAACAGAGCTACATTTAAATTAATAGGCGAGTTAATAATGCGGTCTCGCTAACTAAACGCGAACTTCGTATGCTAAGGAATTTCTAAGTTAAAAAACTGGGTTTTACCGTACGTTAACAAATTTCCATAAACGACATTTAATGTTTGTTATGGGATTTTGTTTTTAGTAATGAGTTTAAGAACTGGTTTTTGGCCGTATTTCTTTCAGATATCATCTTTTATTTATTATATATAGTTTGGAAAAATTACCATTTACACACAATCAGTATTAGTGTATTATTCGTCTGGTACACTAACGCTGAGGAGGGAAGAAATGGAAATTGAGTTTTCTCCTAATATCCCGATTTATATTCAGGTAATGGAATACATAAAAAAGGAAATTGTAACAGGTCGTTTAGCACCGGGGGATAAAATCCCAGCTGTACGTGAACTAGCCAGTGAATTACAAGTGAATCCCAATACGATTCAACGTACATTTCAAGAGCTAGAACGAGAAGGTATTGCTGTGACACGAAGAGGGACAGGGAGATTTGTAACGAGTGAAGGAGAAAAGATTATTGAACTACGCAAAGAAATGGCAACAGAGTTGCTTGATAATTTTATAAATGGAATGGACAATTTAGGATTTACGAAAGAAGAAATTCTTCCAATCCTCCATTCTGCATTAGAACAGAAAAGGAAGGGAAATGAATGACAGAGTTATTAAAAATTGAAAATCTGTGGAAAAGATATAACTTAAAAACAGTGCTTGAAGATTTAAGTGCAACAATTTCTGAAGGGAAAATTATTGGTCTTGTTGGTGATAATGGTAGCGGAAAAACGACATTATTAAAAATGATTGCTGGTTTGCGTTATCCTTCTAAAGGAACTATCACAATTGAAGGTCAGAAGGTAGGAATAGAAACAAAGAAAACTGTTTCATTTATGCCTGATAGTCCTGTTTTTGACGAGTGGATGACGATAAAAGATGCTGTAGTTTTCTATCGGGATTTTTATAGTGATTTTGATTTACATCAAGCAATGGACTTAATAGCGGAGTTTAAAATGCCATTAGAAGAGCATATAGTTGCTTTATCAAAAGGTGAAGTGGAAAAATTACAACTTATTTTAACTTTCTCCAGGAAAGCAAAGTTATATATATTAGATGAGCCATTGGGTGGAATTGATCTTGTTTCTAGAAAACATGTACTAGATTTAATTCTTAAATTTTACCGAGAAGATTGTACCATTCTCATTTCAACTCATTTAATAGAAGAAATCGAAAATATATTTGATGAAGTAATCTTTTTAAAAGACGGAACTATTATATTACATGAAAACGTAGAGGAAATTCGTTTTCATCACGGGAAAGCAGTACATGAGTTGTTTAGGGAGGTGTTTGAGCAATGAACCCACTTTTTCTCTATTTATATAAGTGCAATAGAAAAAAAATAGCAGTCTTTTATTCTGGTTTTATTATTATTTCTTTACTTCTTTTATTTAGTACGATAGGACTCTCAAGGGTACTACCTCCGTTTATAAAGGATTTAGTATTAATCATATACCTAATAATAATTGGTATATCTGCATTTTTACTTCTTCTAATAGCGCTGCCTTCTTTTAATAAAATATTAAAAAATTCTATGATTCGTTATACAGCCATCACAACCCAAATATATACATATACGAATTTATTATTTTTCACATTAATGTTTATTATTTTATTAGGTATAGGCTTAATTTTTTCATATTATTTTTCACAAAGTCTCTATGATGGAAAAGTAATTGGTTATAATCCGAGTCTTTATGGTGAGGAAGTAACCGGAGAATTTCGACAAGAATATCACAAGTTGTATAGTTATGGAATCTTCCAACACATATTTGCCTTTCTTTTATGGGGGATCGATTTCATGAGTATCCTTATTTCTTGTTATTTTATCATAGCCATTATAAGGCTGTTTCCAGTGAAGTCATGGATGAGTAAAATAATTTTATTCATCATTTTCGTTGCTATCTTTTCAACAATACAAACAATAGTAATGGATGTGTTAAGTAAATTAGAGAAATATGCAGTTACTATTAAAAGTTCTGGGTTCATGGATAAGAATGATTTTTTTGATACATCATTTTACCCTATTGAAGATTTCACTATTTTGGGTCTATGTTTTACTTGCTTGTTAATAATTGTACTCGTAGCGATTACAGGTCGCATTATCAATAAGAAATTAGAGATATAAAAAATCACTTTATAAGTAAAAGATATTTTGGGAGGAAAGCATGAGAACATCTAATCCAATGTTAAAAAAAGACAAATTCCATAAAGAAAAGACAAGCGCTTCAACAATGACAATAGGTGGAACGATAGGAAAAACATTCATTTTGCTTATCTTACTTCTTGCAGCGTCTGTCTATTCATACGTACAGATGACACAAGAGACAATGAAAATACCCGTGTTAATTGGAATTATAATAGTTACTCTAATTGTCGCTTTTGTGGTTATATTCGTTCCGCGCATATCCCCAATTTGCGCACCGATTTACGCAATATTACAAGGGGTTTTATTAGGAAGTATTTCAGCATATTATACAATGCGCTTTGGTGATTCTATCGCTTTAACTGCCGTATTACTAACAATTTCGATTTTATTTTCCATGTTAGTGTTATACGCAACTCGAATAGTAAAAGTAACTAAAAAGTTTCGTGCGGTTGTAACGGTTGCAACACTTGGAATTTTTATTATGTATTTTATTGTTTTCTTATTGAGCATCTTAGGGGTGACTGTTCCATATATTCATCAAGGTGGGACAATTAGTATTATCATAAGTGCAATTGTAATTGTTGTTGCTGCATTAGATTTATTACTAGATTTTGATTCAATTGAACATGGTACTCATAGTGGAGCACCAAAGTATATGGAATGGTACAGTGCAGTAGGACTTATGATGACATTAGTATGGTTATATCTAGAGATCCTTCGTCTGGTTTCTTACATTATGAAAAACAAAGACTAGAAAACATCCTGCATGGTTCAAACATGCAGGATGTTTTTGTATTTCGTAGTATCAATTAGGTCACGTTATGTAGAGAAAGAAAAATTTCATTTAGAGGGTACTTCAAAACTTTATCTTGATGGTGATGTGACGTTACGTTACCCCTTTTAGGATGGTGATATCAATCACTGAATATTAATATTCTTTAACTGAGCAACAGTTTCAAAACTGATTTTTAATAGAAAAAAGGGTTACAAGGTCGATTGTAGCCCTTTTTTCAAGTGTTTTTTATTTTATACGAGTCCTATAATGATTACAAGACAGAAGTATGGTTCGAAATAGCGTTGATTATATGAACCCAATCATCGCAATGAATTTCGTGCCCCGATCCTTCTAAGGGTAGTAACAAAGCATGCGGAATTTCATTAACAAGAGCAAGGCCATGCTCATATGGAAGCACTGTATCTTCTGTACCATGGATAACCAAAGTTGGTATATTAATTCCTTTTAACTTCCCCTCATAAGAATCATCGCCTTTAAGAAGGGAGTGATTAAACATACTAAGTAGGTTATTTGCTCGTTTTATTTCTTTTTCTACCTGCTTATAAGTCCTCTTCTCATCAAATTTATTCTTTGAACCACAGAGTAACGCTGATCCTGCAACCAAGTAATTTGCAACAGATTCTTCATCCGACCAATTTAGTTTGGCCCCATTAGCATGGTAAGCGAGTATCTTCTCGTCAATCGGAGGCAAATTACGGTTGTTGTCTTCAGAACCAAAAATACCTGATGCAATCAAAGTTATACTTAGAACTCTCTGTGGGTTTCTTAAGGCTATAATTTGAGCAATCATTCCACCCAATGACATTCCAACAATGTGTGCTTCGTCAATATGATATGCATCGAGTACCCCAACCGCATCATCAGCCATATCTACCACAGTATAATGGGAACTCCCCGGCTCATAAGTAGTTGACCGTCCCACATCTCTATTATCATAACGAATAACATAACGGCCCGTATCAGCTAATTGTTGACAAAATTCTTCATCCCAATAAACCATTGAACACATGGCTCCCATAATCAGTAGTACTGCTGGATCTTCTGAATTGCCAAAGCTCTCTGTACATATATCAATTTCATTAATTTTAATAATTTTTTCATTCATGATTAAATCCTCATTTCATTCATATTTAGTTAATAAAAAAGACACACTCAAATAAACCCAAACATCTTGAAATAAATAACTGGGCATAACAAATTGTGTTTAAAATTAACGTAAACGAATGAACTTGATAATCATGTTAAACACTCTCCTATAATAAGTGAATAAGGGTTTTACCCTTATTCACTTATTATTACATACCTCTATCATTTGGAATATTGGTTCGTTGTTTCTTTTTAATAATTGAAAAAATAATTCTTGTGGTATGAATCCGCACTCTTAGTTGAAGAAAAAAAGATGTTTATGATATGCAAACCTAATTAACAGGATGCATCGCTATTATTAGTCAATAATGAATAGAATTTTCGTTTTAGGGTAATCCTGAATCCTTAAGTTGATGGATGTGGGGAGTAGCAACTTGGACAACGACACCAGCAAAGCAGTTTTATCTGATTTCACTGAAACCACAATCCTCTGAAACAGTACTCAGTTTTAATACCGCCTTAATGAATGTGGGAATGATGCTTGGCTCTGCATTAGGAGGAATCATTATTCAATATACTAATATAGAAAATTTAAGCTGGATTGGTGGATTATTCGTTATACTTGCACTTATTTTTATCAGATATTCTTTCTACCTAAATAAAAAAGTTATGAAGCACCATCGACTTTAATGAATTAAAAAGTAATTTCTAAACTCAACTGCCTTGCTATTCGGTTGGATTTTTTTTTTAATACTCTCCGATATTTGGCATTTTATAAAAAAACTTGTTGGAGGTTATGAAAGGGGAAATCATCACCCACATTTGCAGTTGCGGAGGGAGAGGAAATGCATGTTAGAACGATCGTACCGAATGGCAAGTTCGCTGTGCATTTAACGCCTTTTGTAAACGAGTATTGAAGAAGAGAACAAAGAACTTTCATTAGAGTATGACTAATGAGTATAGGATTTGATGAATATCTTAGTTATTCCATTAAAGGGCGCTTTTCCGGAGTAACAATAAAAGCCCAATTTCTCAATTTTAATGCGAGAAATTGGGCTTTTTTATATTTACTTATAGTGCAAAATAGCGTTTAAAATAAGCGCAAATTACCTCCTAAAGTGACAGATATGAAAGTAGAGTTGTTTATAAATTTAAAAGAACGAATTTCAGATATGATTAAAGAGGGTTATACGGAAGAAGATGCCTTTAAAAAGGGAGTCATTTCAATAGGAGATTTGAGTGACCTAGTGGAAGAAATGCAATTGTATGGGCGAGATAAAATGAACCAATCTATTGATTCTAAAGAAGCGCAACATATTTCAACAAAAGGAATGATTGGTGGAATATTATTATTTCTATTTGGGGTCCCTCCACATGCCCATCAAGCTAACCAAGTAATTTAATAGTTACGAAATGATCCTTGTTTCAAAACTAGCAAGTGATAGAAAAGTAGGCATGCTAAAGAAGCCTATTAAAACGCGATTTTTTCGCTAGGCAGCTTGTCTATGCTTCACCGCCGTTTTATACACAATCCCTAGAATATCAAAGACGGTCATCTTCTTATACCTATGACATTTACGACCGTGTTTTTTGAGCAGCTGATAAAGGCGATGCAGAATTTTTAAAAGTTCTTCTGTGCCAACGGCTATCGCTTGAAACAGTAATGGAAAGTAATCTTTAATCATATAAATCGCTTTGTATTCACTCAGCTCCTGCTTTTTCTTTTCAAGCAGAAGCTGACGCATTTGAAACATCGTAGAAGAACAGAGGAGAATGCCGATGAGTTGTCCATATAAATGGCACTCTAGGCGTTCTCTTTTTATATTTTGACATTCATCAATTTCAAAGAATGACTTCCACGTTTTAAACAAAATTTCAATCTGCCAACGAAGTGAATATAATGGATGCACGTAGTTCGTCGGTACTTCTTCTAGCGACGTGTTCGTGATATATACATTCATGCCCATTAAACGTTTACTTTTATCCTTCATGACAATGCCTTTCTTCTTTTCACGTATCGCTTGGTTTTTAAGACGTGTTTGCGTTTGATTATCGGTTAAACGATGGATAATAACACGTGCTGGAAGTTTCTGATTTTGGCCAATGTATGCCTCAGGGATTTCTATCGTTTCACCAGGGATTAGATCAGACATCATTTGTGTCATATCAAGCTGGATGTATTCTGTCTGCTTTTTTAACGTACCATTGTTGAAGTATTCGGGTTCAGGGTTCTTGGTATAAATGCGTGTATTCAGCTTCAACCGAGAGATATAGTAAGCCTTTTTATCATGAATGGTTTGTAAGTCTCCTAAATCGAAGTAACCAAGATCACGTAAACACAAATCGCCTGCTTCTACGGTTTCAAGGCAGATGGTACCATATGTTTTATCATTATTCTTTCCTGGCCCAAGCTGCACGTTAAGAAATTGACCACTAAGTAAATCGTATTCTAATTGGATTTTCACGCCTGCCTTATTACTACTCCCACCTGAACCTTGATAGTCAGTAGCGAATTGATCAGGTAGTTGAAACACTGTTGCATCTAGAATACGGATACGATTGAAAGTAGAGATTATATGTGCAGAAAGTGAGTGATTTGAACAGAGTTTTTGTGTGAGAAGGGAAGTAAAATGCGACAGCTGCTGGATTAAAGCGTTGATTCAGTCCTTCTGGGCTAATGAGTGTAGCTGTATTTGTATAAAGCTGACTACATAATCGAGTAAGAGAATCGCTTGCTACGTGTTGACTAATCCAAATACATAAAGCGGCCAAATCTCATGCGCCATATTTACTTTTACGTTTTACGAAACCCGTCTCCTGTGCGAGCTGTTGAAGGATACTTGGGGATAGATATCGCTGTAATTCTTCAGCGAATAAATGAAACTCATCTTGAATCGATAGAGTCATACAAAACGCCATCCTTTCTGTATATTTCTACAAAAAGAATAGCGTTTTTTTGATTATATGGATACAAATTTACCTTAGATTGATAGCGATGTATGGTAACCCCAATTAGACCAACGATTTCTCCTTGGCTGAGTTTCGCTCCCCGACTTTTCCTATGGAAACGTAGAAAAACAAATGATTAAACAATTTATATTTTGTCTTTTTGTGGCTTTGTAAAATAGATTGATCATTTATAACAAAGTTTGATAATTAATAATAAAGATTGATGAAATTGTTAATTCAAATAAGACTTGTATTTGAATAAGGGAGCTATTTTTAATTATTCGTAATCTAAAATAATCAAATTTTATTTTACAGTAACATTAAAACAAAATTATTGACCACATGGTACAAAAAAGAGTGTTCTATTAATGTTATCTTTAAAATGAGAGGAGGATACGATTGAATAAACGCGGCAGACCTCGAGAGTTTGATTATTCCTCAATTGTAGATGTTGCAATGAAAACATTTTGGTTAAGAGGATATGAAGGGTGTTCTACACAAGATTTATGCAGTGATACAGGACTTGGAAAAGGAAGTTTATACAATACTTTCGGTAGTAAACATGAACTGTATAAACAAGTATTAGAACGCTACCATGAAATTGGGATTAGGGAACAAAGGAAATTGTTAGATACTCCAATTCCAGTTAAAGAACGATTAAGTAATTTTTTTGAATGGGCATTGAAAGAAGACTTTGAGAATATTGATCAAAAAGGATGTTTATTGATTAATGCCAGTATAGAACGTGCTAAAAACGATTTAATGGTACAAGAAATTTTCTCGAAGCATGTTGAACTTCTTAAACAAGCTATTGAAGCAGTGATGGAGGAAGGATTGCAAACAGGTGAAATTTCAAAGAAGCAATCAGCTGAGGAATTAGCTAGTCTGCTTTTAAGCAGTTATTACGGATTCCGTGTTCTTAATGTATCGATGCAAAATCGGATGTTGTCTGAACAAGTTATCAAAGGAACAATGGAGTCTATTTGTGGCGCTTAGTGCGCTCTTTTTTCGCACTATTTTTGTACCAATCATTACAATAATGAATAAGGAGTGTTTTTATGCCATCGATTATTTATTTATTAGCTTTAGCAATCTTTTGTATGACTACATCAGAATTTATGGTTGCAGGTATGATGAATGAACTTGCTGTTGCATTCCAGGTTTCTGTATCATCTATTGGGTATTTAATTTCAGCTTATGCAGGAGCAATGGTAATAGGAGGCCCCATTTTAACTGCAATCCTCTTACGAATGCGCAGCAAACAAGCATTATTGTTTTTAATGTTCGTATTTTTAATTGGTCAATCGCTCGGAGCTATTGCTTGGAACTATGATATTATGATGATTTCACGTATTATAACTGGTATTGCTTCAGCTTCATCTTTTGGAGTTGCGATTTCCTTTTCTGCAACATTGGTTCACTCTGATTCAAGGGGAAAAGCTGCATCAATTGTACTTGCAGGTTTAATGTTCGCAACTGTATTAGGTTTACCTATAACAACCGTTGTTTCGCAATATTTTGGCTGGCGTATTAGTTTTGGGGCTGTTTCTGTTCTTGTGCTAGTATCAGGGATTATGATTCAATGGTTGTTACCATCATCTTCAAATAAAGAGCAATTGAATTGGAAAAACGAACTTCTGCGATTTAAGAATATTCATCTTTGGGCAGCGTACGTAACAAGTATGTTCATTATTGGTGGTACGTTTGCAGCATTTAGTTATTTCACTCCTATCTTTACAAATGTCACAGGCTTTTCAAGTGCAAGTATTCCATATTTACTTGCTCTCTATGGTAGTGCGACGGTAGTTGGGAATATAGTGATTGGCAAGTTTGCTGATAAATATACAATGAAAATACTGGTGAGCGGATTGATTATATTAATAGTAGCATTGTCTTTATTTGCTTTAGGTGCAGAGAATAAATACATTGCGGTTATTTCTACGATTTTTATTGGTTTAACTGGTGTAGCATTGAATCCGGCTATGGTTGCGAGAGTAATGAAAACAGCTAGTAATGGAACAATGATAAATACCGTTCATAGTTCTTTTATTACGCTGGGTATTGTTATTGGTTCCTCACTAGGTGGTCTTGGAATCAGTAAAGGATATGGTTTTGTATCTCCGCTATGGATTGGAGCTTGTTTAGCTATCCTTGGGGTAATTTCATTATTCCCATATTTACATAAAGGAAAGGCAGATTAAGATGTTTAAAATTTCTTTATATGGGGTCACCATACATGCCCATCAACTTAAGAAATTGGTAGTTCCCCAAAACGAAGAAATTTTCGTTCTGGGGGTATTATAATATCTTAACTTGATGGGCATGGGTGCTACCCCAAAAATGAATAGAACTATGTTTTACTTTTGGATCTCGCTTACGTATCTAGCAGGCAAAGCATTTCGTATATGACATATGTGAAATACGACAGAGGCAATGCTTGAAGAGATGGTAAACTGATTGGTGACTCGTTAAATGTATTAGAGACAAAGTGACTACTAGGATAGCTATTACACGTTTAAAGGAAGAGTTAGTAGTGTCTGCAAAGTAGATGATAGAAGGCTGTGTCAAATTAATTTTGACACAGCCTTCTAATTTATTTTACGATACTTATCACAAAACCATCGTACCCTTTATTGCCAACTGTTTGTATGGCTGTAGATTCAATACGAGGTTCTTTTTCTAATATATCCATAAATTTACGTACACCTTGTACGCGGTCATCATCACTTCTTTCGTCAATAACTTCACCGTTTCGAACGACATTATCACTGATTATCAGTGCCCCATTATTAGCTAATTCTAATGCCCATTTTAAGTAATGAGGATTATTGGGTTTATCTGCATCAATAAAAATTAAGTCAAAAAATGTACCTTTTTCTTTAAGGGTAGGTAAGGTTTCTAATGCTTTTCCTACTATGACATCGACTTTACTTGTACAACCTGCGTTCTGAATATTTTTTTTAGCTATTTTTGCATACTCCGGTTCAATTTCAAGTGTATATACTTTACCAGTTTCAGGGAGTGCACGTGCAAGCCATATACTACTATATCCACCTAGGGTACCGATTTCTAATATGTTTTTAGCCCCTTTAATTTTAGCTAATAGGTACAGGAGTTTACCTTGTGTTGGTGAGACATCAATTTCTGGAATACCAGCCTCTTTATTAGCTTGTAATACTCCTTCAAGTGTTACATCAGATGGTATTAGTTTATCAATAAAATATTCATCTACATCTTTCCAAACGTTATTCAGCATAATGGTAACCTCTTTTCCAATTTTTCAAATTCTTCTAACAAAAGTGTATAATAAAATGAATCATAATAAAAATATATTATTATTATTTATCCATAACTTTAGGTTATAGATTGGGGTGAAATCATGAATATACATGGATTAAAATTGTTTTATCAAGTAGCGAGTACAGGTAGTTTCACAAAGGCGGCCAAATTGATGTGTATTAGTCAACCTGCAGTTTCTAGCCAAATTAAAAAATTTGAACATGAAATTGGAGTTCCGTTATTTAAGCAACAGGGGCGAGGTGTTGTATTAACTGATTTCGGGATAGTATTAGCAGAAAAAGCAAAAAATCTTGTTACTCTTGAAGAGCATATTGAATCTTTTATTGAGGATTATCGACTTGCCAAGACAGGAACAATTCAAATTGTTGCTACGTATCTACCTGCAAATTTTTTAATACCTAAATGGGCAGCTACGTTTAAAAGTGCAAATGAAGATGTTAATTTAGTCATTACAACTGCCAATACGAAAGATGCATTTGAGCAGCTCATACATTATAAAGCCGATATTGCAATTTATGGGGGTGGAGTATCGGAAAGACCAAAGGAAGTAACGTGGGAAGAGTTATTTGAAGATGAACTTTGGTTTGTAGTATCTACTGCTCATCCGTTTGCTAATAAAACTATTTCGTTAGTGGAGATGGTTAAAGAATCATTTATTATGCGTGAAGAAGGAAGTTCGATGAGAGAACACCTTTTTTCTTTATGCCAAACTCACCAAGTAAGACCACCAAAAATCTCACTTCAATTTAGTGGGATTAATGAAACAATTCGTTCTGTAATGGCTGGATATGGTGCAAGTTTTATTTCATCGCTAGCTGTGAGTGAGTATGTAGATAATGGCCAATTGGCGAGAGTGTATGTACAGGATATACACATTAAACATAAAATCGCTATTTGCACAAGAAAAGCTGAGAAGCATAGCTTACTTGTGCAAAAATTCATAGAAATTGTTAAAAATAGTCTGTGAGTTGAAGAATTAGATAATGCAGAACAATTCTGCAATAATGAATTTAGTATCAGAGAGAGTGTGATTGAGTTTACATTGATGATCCAGTTGAAGGGGCAAAACACTATTTAATCAATAATTAAAAAACTTAACTTTATGTAACTAACGAATGCGTTAGTTGGGGTAGCACCACACATCCATCAAGCTAACAATCGATATATCCCCCAAAATCAAGAATTTAAGCTTTATCCAGTAAAGAACTTCTAAAATTTTCGTTTTGGGGGTAATTGTTTTTCTTAGCTTGATGGGCATGGGCTGTACCCCTTTAACCGATGAATATTGCAAGTAAGAACGGCCCATTCAATATTTTCTATTCAAATATGATAGAATGAAGATATATCCAAAACGGAGGGAAAACAAATGAACTCAAACACAAAACAGTTTATTTATGATATCCAGCAAAGAAAGAACAATTATATAGAAAATGCTCTAATAGCAATACAACACCCTCAAAAAGAGCAATCTGAACAAGTCATTCAAAATATAGTAGAGAAGATGGATATGATGATTAGTTTAGTTACTACTTACATGGCTATTGAATCTGAATCTACAAAAGAATTAAAAGAGCTTCAGGAAGAACTTATTCATGCTCAAGCATATATTCAAAAACGGAAATTTGAAGAAACACAGAGATAAAACCCTGTGTTTTTACTTGGTGGACTATGACATTAATTTTTTATAAATTTGATTATTGCTTTGGCATAATCCATACAATTTGTTGAATGCGTACAATATATGGCGCCGTATCTTCAATGAGCAAATGATCTGGTTTCACATCCTTTAATTTACCTCTTATATTGCCTCTTACAGTTTCAATAACCACATGTTTACCAATTACTGATTGTAATGTCTGATATACATAGGGATTAGGCACACTTACCATATGTTGTTCACTCAAGTCATTTCCTTTCGAATAACTCATTCTATAAGACTCCTTTCTAACTTGCATTCTTTCTACTAATATATGATATAAATCTTATAAATATGCTAGAAGGATAATTCATTATAGGAACGAAAATACCATTTTAATAGAGTACGGTTTCTATTTCTACGTTGCTAAAAAAATGATTTATATAAAGTTACTTTTACTAGTTAATAGGAGATGATAAAGGGATATTTTGAATATACATCTAGGTTGCTCCTTTCTGGATATATATCATTTTAAATACGCCCTTTATTAGAATAGTGCTCATACTTTTTTTGAGATTCTTTCGTAATACGTGCGTTAAGTAAAATTGCTAATAATAAAAACACTCCATATTTTCCTACTGTAGCTCCTATGATAATCACACTACTACAAACAAGTATAATTAGTAGGATAAACGAAACTGAATAAATACGGTCATAATTCTTTGACATCTTTTCGTATTTTATGCGTTCTTTCCTTGCATTCATCTAAATTCCTCCTTTAAATTATCCATTTCACTATCAAATAAATCTCACCCTTAAAAAGGAAATAATAAATCGTTATGTAAATTAGTTTGTTTTTTTTATCAACTAATTTATATAACGTAAAAAGAAATCCTACCAATATTAAGCTTTCCAGCATGATAATCTCGACCTTCTCCTTCCTTTTAATCCCAACACATCAAATGAAAGTTGCAGCAAACAAAAAGGATCATCCCTTTTCGTAAAGGATCATCCTTTTCTTCATTCAACAATTTTCAGGTATTCTTGATTAATTAAAATAACAGCCGGTCCATCTACAACAATTCCACCAACTTCAATTTTTTCATAAGGTTCAATCTTAATAGAAGTAATCCCTTTCCGCTTCTTTAACTCGTTACTTAATTCTTGCGTTGGCATGCGTTTCATATCTTCACTCCTTCTTATTGTTTCATTTAATCTTATTATGTTNAATCCCTTTCCGCTTCTTTAACTCGTTACTTAATTCTTGCGTTGGCATGCGTTTCATATCTTCACTCCTTCTTATTGTTTCATTTAATCTTATTATGTTAAATAAATTGTAAAAATGGGTTCTAGTTCTAGAAATCCCATCAATTTGTATCGTTGACCATATATTTAGATGTTACCAACTCGCATATCTCTCTTATGAAAAGAAGATAAACAATTACTATTCACTGTCTCAGTGAATGTAAAAATTCTTAAAGATAGAGATGAGATTGATTGTTTTTTCTTCTAGAAATAATGACTTAGATATATATACCTAAAACAATGAAAGCCCTACCTNGAATGTAAAAATTCTTAAAGATAGAGATGAGATTGATTGTTTTTTCTTCTAGAAATAATGACTTAGATATATATACCTAAAACAATGAAAGCCCTACCTCTCTTTCATCCTTACGGCTCCTTGTCCGTGCCAGTGTGARTCAGGATTKCAAAAATCAAGTGACTATTTGATCGAGTTATTTAATGAAACTTCGAACGTTCGTAAAAGAAATTTAAAAATAAAAATGGATTAGATTGAAGTAATAACAAAAGAGGTTCCTACTCTAAAAGTGAGTTGAAGAAATTGAATGTCTTTGAAATGATTTGCTTTTAATACTCATCATATTCCCGAAAGATTTAGAATGTTTTTAGAGGATATAACGCATTATTTATAATGAACCTTAACAGAAACTTTTTATTTGATTTTCAGTGATTCCTTTAATTAATTCTAGTTCACTGACCAAAAATCTATATGCATCATCCAACAATTTTTTTTCGCTTGTATTGAGTGCTTTTTCTTTCTTCATACGCATTAAATCCCGTACAACTTCAGCACCTTCTTGTATTTCACCCGTTTTTACTTTGTCTGTGTTCACTTTATGTCTTTGTTTCCACGGCAGTAATTTACAGGATTCTTCATGGTGAAAAATGTGTATAATGTGCTTTAATGCAAGTATATCAATAACTGGGCGTATATTCGAATTCAATATTTTACCCGTAGGAATCATGACTTGCATATTACTGATCGACATTTTTATGACAAAATACTGTTGTTTTTTTCCTGAGAATTCTTTTTCTTCTATGGCTTCAATTATACCTGCTCCGTGCATTGGATAAACAATGTTATCGCCAATTTGAAACATATAATCCACCTCCATNCCCTGAGAATTCTTTTTCTTCTATGGCTTCAATTATACCTGCTCCGTGCATTGGATAAACAATGTTATCGCCAATTTGAAACATATAATCCACCTCCATATATGGTAACCTTCTTAACTTTAACATATATGTGTTTTTTTATCAAATATTTTATAATATCATAAAATTATTTTCGCTGTCAATTACTTTTTCTTTAAAAATCAAATCGAATAAAAATAGCACAAAAAACATAGGGAGTGTGTCAGATTTCCCATAAAGGGAAGGGGAATTTCCCCTCGTATATTCTCAAACCTCTACTCATTAACGTAGATCAGTTTTTCCCTTGAAAACGACCAAATCGATCCCTTATTTTTTTCAATCTTGTGTGGTACTCCAAAATCTCAATTCTTGCTTTTTCAGCTAGAGGTGCAATTGGTCGTAAGGCTTTTAACCCCCAATACTCAATCACTACATCAAGTACTTGATCAAAATATTGTAGTGGTCCATAGTTCGCTTCTTTTGCAATTACAGCCATTCTATTTTCAAAATCAGGCATGACGGCACCTGGCATTTTAAAATTCTTAATTACATTGGCAATATGATAGCAATAATTAGGTTCTAATTCCAAATGTGTTCGAATGACGTCTCGATAAAAAGCATAATGAAGAGTCTCATCTTTGGCAAGACGACGTAATAATGTAGCAAGATCTGGATCGTGCTTACTTGCAACCTTAGCTACATTATTGTAAAACACCATCGTTGCAAGTTCTTGTAGCGTCGTATACGTCATAGCTTCGATTGGTGTATGAAAATCAGGTTCAAATCCCCCCTCAACGACTGACTTTCTTAATTCATGTATTCGTTTAGGATTCACACTTCGAGTGAGTAGTAAATATGTCTCCAATAGATTCGAATGTTGATCCTCTTCTGATGTCCAAGTATGAATAAAGTCTGTAATAACAGAGAGGGACCCTTTAAAAGTCGCAGATAAATACGTGGTAAACCAAGGTAAATTCACTTCTGTTAATAAAGCTGTTTCAATGGCTGTAATTACACCAGTAGGAAGAGTAACTTGACTTTCATCCCAAGGAACTCTTTTAAAGTCCATTCCCTTATCCCATGGTAAAAACTCATGATAACCCCAGTCTATCTTCTGCGCTCTAATTTTATGTTGTTCATATAGTTCTTTTAAACGTGGTTCTAATCGGAAATCTAAATCATTTGTTAGCATAAAAGTCCCTCCATTTCTTATCACAGATAGTCATTCTATTTTTACTCTTAAAATTTTCTACAAATAAATATTACGTTCCTTTTTTTAAATCAAACATAATAAATTTGTAATAAAACCTTTTAAGAGCGCTATATTTTTATAGGATTTTTTTATTAAAAGGGGGACCGTTACATCTATTTTCTTTTTTTATAAAATAGATACTGAGGCATACAATATGTTAGTTAGCCTAAATAAAGAAACTAACCTCAGTAAATTCAGAATAACATTCATGGATGAAGATACTCGTCATGTTATAAATCTTCGTGAGTGTAAAAAGGTGCATGCTTATAAAGAATCATTTTATAATAAAGATAGATAGTGTTTTATACACATTAACAACTTATTTAGATGTAAATCCAATATATTAGATTGAGCACTTGAAAACCAAATAAAGTGGATGAGATAGCCTTAAACGACAAATCCCAACTAGAACAATGTACATTGGCTATGTATGGTGAGTTAGACCAAATTTTGTTATACAACAAAAAAGGGAAGAGGCGATAAACATGCAGTCAACAGAAGCGCATATGAAGGAAAAACAGCGTAGAGAAAAAATAGAAATTATATTTAGTCACAGGGTAAAAGGGGAGAGTTATTTTCACGGCTCTTCCTATCAATGGAAAAACATTGTATATCAAAATTATGATAGAATACAACAAAAAGAGATGGAAGTTGAACAACTCATTTCGAAAATGGAAAAAGCAGGGGTTCGTTTTACGCAGCACCGTTCACTCATATACTATCCCGTCATTGATTTTGTAAAATATATAGCTAAGATTTATAAGGAACCCCTCGAAATACAATAATCATATTTAAAGGAAACATTTATAAAAGGTTTATTTTCGAGGATTTTTTAACTAAAACCTTAAAAAATCATTACTACATTCTTTTTATTTTCAATACTCATCGGTTTTGTTATAATATCAACCATAGCGTATTATATTCGTTTGTATATTTTCATATTTTGGGGATTTTATTACACAAAAAGACAACTCTTAATTGGAGTTGTCTTTTATTTTTTTCGATATACACAATACTATTCTGATACAAAAACATCAAGATTCTTACAACCAAAGAAAAAGTAGGATTTCTAATAAGAGAGATCCTACTTTATTTCCTCATATTCCGTCATTATTTTATGAAACGTGTTTTTCTTTAGCTCTAACATTTGCATAAACATAGTAGCTGTCTTTTCTTCACCTTTACATTTATTACAAAAAATGTTATTATTAAAATGAATTATTTTTGTTCGGTGTAAAGGATTTGTAACTTTTCACCTTTATGATCACTGAGAGCAAGGATAGTATTACATTGTGTGTGTTTACACACTAGGAGGCAATACAAATGGAAAAAGGTAATGTAAAATGGTTTAATGGCGAAAAAGGCTTCGGATTCATCGAACGTGAAGGTGGAGACGATGTATTCGTTCATTTCTCAGCGATTCAAGGCGAAGGTTACAAAACTTTAGAAGAAGGTCAAGCAGTGACTTTTGATTTAGAGCAAGGTCAACGTGGACCTCAAGCTTCAAACGTACGTAAAGCTTCTTAATTTTACAAACCAGGGAAGGCAGGCTCTTTTATGAGAGTCTGCTTTTTTTCCGTGAAACAAAGAACCCCCGACTCGTAAAGGACATGAAAACAGTAAATCAAATGGTAAACCAAGTCTAGCATATACTTACGGAGTATCCTAATTTAATTTTTGAGCTACCAACTTTATAAGCCTTTTTTCTAGCATAAAAGTACCCCCCTAAATGAAAATTCTCTTTCTCTACAGTTAGTTATTTTGAGAAGTCAGCTCATTTTGTGTTTTGGGGGTGTTTACATTTCTTAAGTTGATGGGCATGGGGTGCCACCCACATTTTAACGAAAATATACGCTAAGTAAATTTCGACATAAAAGTAGCCGATTTTTTTACTCTAAGAAATTTCCGGCTCTAATTCGTTATAAGTTAGTTACTACTTTGTTTTCTTCATATTCTTTCACTATTTTATAAAAAGTATTTTTCTTCAGTTCTAATAGCTCCATAAACTTAACTCCTGTTATTTCTCTATTTTTCCACTTTGGGTAAGTTTCTTCTATATGATAAAATTCTAGTAAACCATTATAACGGAAGGCATTCAAATGTAGTTTCATCATCTCAAAGAGAACTTGTAGTAATTACTACAAGTTCTCTTTGTTTTTCTGATAAAACCGAAAGTAAACTTTTATCTAGTAGTTTACTTTCATACTATTGATTTTTATACGTATTTGGTAAAAAAACACAATGATTTGCAAATAAAAACTATACCGAAATCTAGTTCGGTATAGCAAAGTGCATATAAAAAATACCTCTTTGTTATCTCCCCCAAAAAGAATCATTGCCGAGGACCTTATAAACTGTATTTTCAGAAACATGACAAGCATGTAAGTAAAATGTAAGGCAATTCAATATGAGAAAAACAATCTTACTACTACAATGAATAATAGAAACATTCATGAAATACCTGTGATGCAATATCAAGTTATTTTAGTGCTTAAAACATTCGACCAAGTATTACAGCTTAAATAAGGAAATACGAAAATAGACCAACAATTAATGGTAAATTACTCGTATTTTAAAAAAAGTAAAAATGTTGGCAGGCATCATCTAGCAACGCTCTTTCTTAGTCTGTAAATTTGGAGGGAATTTCTCATATGAAAATAGTAAAAGTAAAAGATCTTAGTAAAGAATACACAGGAAAGGTTTCACATACAGCACTTTCAAATATTAATTTAACAATTACAGAAGGGGAATTTGTTGGGATCATGGGTCCTTCTGGTAGTGGGAAAACAACGTTATTGAATATGATTTCTACTATTGACTCGGCAACATCAGGCAGTGTATTCATTAATAGTAAAAATCCTTATCAACTCTCACCCAATGATTTGGCCGTATTTCGCAGACAGGAATTAGGATTCGTCTTTCAATCCTTTAACCTACTGCATACATTAACAGTAAAAGAGAATATGGTTCTTCCGCTCGTATTAGATGGCATGAATGTGAAGAGAATAAATAAACGAGTAGAATCTATTTCAAAAAAATTAGGAATCAGTGAAATTTTAAATAAACGAACATATGAAATATCAGGAGGACAAGCACAACGAACAGCGATTGCCCGTGCACTCATTCATGCTCCTAAATTGGTTCTTGCCGATGAACCAACAGGAAACTTAGATTCTAAAGCTTCCCAAGATGTAATGGAGATATTAACACATTTAAATAAAGAAGAAAAGGCAACAATGATGTTAGTAACACACGATCCGGTTGCTGCAAGTTACTGTGACCGCGTTATTTTTATTAAAGATGGACAATTATATAATGAAATTTTCTACAATGACAATCGTTCGTTATTTTATCAAAATATTATAGATAGTCTTTCTATGTTAGGCGGGAACAAAAATGACTTTTCGACAGCTCGCATTTAATAATGTACTACGGAATAAACGAATATATCTTGGCCATTTTTTTAGTAGTACATTTGCGGTAATGATTTTCTTTACTTATGGGCTACTTGTCTTTCATCCGAATCTACAAGGCGAACTGACTCATGCAAGTACCATAATGAATGCATTTGGGAAAATAGGATTTCAAGTATCGTATTACTTAATTTTTGTTTTCTCTTTCTTATTTATTTTCTATTCTGTTAGCGCATTTTTAAAAAATAGAAAAAAAGAGTTTGGATTATTAATGTTACATGGAATGTCTCATCAACAGCTTCATCGATTAATTTTTTTCGAAAACATGTTGATTGGAATCCCTTCTATACTAGCAGGCATTGGGCTTGGGATGGTTTTTTCTAAATTATTTTTACTAGTTAGTGGGTCTTTATTGGCAATAGAGCATACGTTATCATTTTACTTCCCATTAAAGTCTATGGGAGTAACAGCTATTGCCTTTTCTGTTTTATTCCTACTCATTTCATTGTTTACATCAAAAATGGTGAAAATGAATGAGCTTGTAGAACTTATAAAATCAGAGGAAAAACCAAAACCTGAGCCGAAAGCGTCCGTTTGGATATCCTTGTTGGCAATGATCTTAATTGGAGCAGGTTACTCCGTCGTCCACTACTGTATCGTCGCGGTGCATTACGTGAGTAGTTTGAATCAATTATTCCTACTCGTAGGTGTAGGTGTCTTATTAATTGTATGTGGAACCTATTTTTTCTTTACTCAATTGTGTGTATATGTGATATACACTTTAAAAAATAGAGAAACTACATTCTTTAAAAGAACCAATCTCCTTGTTATTTCAGAATTAGCGTTCCGAATGAAAGATAATGCGAGAACGTTCTTTATCGTTACAATTATATCAGCTGTATCTTTTACAGCAATTGGAGTTTGTACGGCAATCGCAAATCCTGAATTGGCAAAAAATGAGACCCCGTATGCATTTACCTATCAATCGGATAAGGGGAATACACAAGAAAAATCCCATATTGAAGAGATAAAAAAGCAATTAGAAGAATCTGGATTTTCTTATGAACTTGTAGCAACAAAATTTAAAATGGCACAAAACGAGGTGTTAATTAATCTTTCTACGTATAATGAATACGCTAAAAAATTAGGGTATGAAATAGAAGAATTAACAAATGAAAATGAAAGTATCGATATACTACCAAAGAAAAATCACACAAGTGCAGAGCATCGAAAAACATTTGAATTAAAATATGATGAACTAGAAGTACCACTTTCTGTTCAAAAAACAATTTATATCCCAGAATTCGCCAAGATTTATAACCCCGTTATTGTCTCTGATGCTGTTTACAGTAAGGTTCTAAATGTTCAACAAGAAAGTGTACTCCGGGATTACACCATATACGGTTTTATCATAAAAAATTGGTCTGAAACAAGTGAAATCTCTTCAAAACTTATTAAGCTCATTGGTACGAGTCAAGATGATTTTTATGACTTTTCATCTTTGTATTTAAAATGGCTTGATCTGAAACAACAAAATGGATTACTTTCTATTTCAAGTGTATTGGTGGGGATTGTATTTTTCGTATTTACGTTAAGCTTTTTATATTTCCGTCTATTTACTGATTTAGAACGTGATCAAGAGCAATATCAGATGCTTTCAAAATTAGGTTTAAGCCAAAAAGAGTTAAAGCAAATTGTGACAAGACAAATGATGATTCTATTTTTCTTACCGATTGTAGTAGCTATGGTTCACAGTAGTTTTGCATTTCTAACTCTGCACCAATTAGGACAAACAGTAAGTAGGGAGCTGTCCGTTATTCAAAGCTCAATTGTTGTATTAGTAAGCTTTATTGGTATGCAAATTATTTATTTCCTTATTATTAGAAATCACTATATAAAACGCATATGTACAAAAATATATTCATAATAAAGATAAACAAAAAATTCAAGGTGCATACTCAATCACTAATTATGCTTGGATATGCACTTTGAAAGCAAGTTTAACCTAAATGCAGTTGGAGATCAGGGCACATCCCTTGGACTGCTTCAAATCCATCGAGGTGGATTAGCACCTAGAGATTTAACGAAGGAAGATTTGAAAATGCAGAAACCAATATTCGAATTACAATAACTAATATGACACGTGCATATAACCGTGGTTTATAGAAAAGTTTAAAAGGACCAGATCTATTAAAGCATGTTGCTAATACCTCAGATTGGCCTGGCAATATGGTGGTTCAATGGATAGAGAAACAGACAGACTATAACAAAGGTTTAGAAAAGAGTTTTAAAATGCTTTCTAAACAACAATAAGATGTTCTAGAATGAAATTTTTAACGACTATTATAAAATTTATGCTTAAAGACGAAAATTCCCTTCAAAAGATGCACAGATTGACTTTGTACTGCTTATATCAGGAATTTAAAGAAACATAAGCACAATATGTACAATTCTCCAACTGTACTAGTATAGTGGTCTATATTAACAGCAAAATAGCTTTTAAAATACGTAAATATGTTTATGTGTGTCAATAAATTAGAATAAAACCTTAATAAAACCTTTAAAAAAACTTTAGATAATATTTCTTTTTTCTTTCTATATTTATTCTAAAATTAATGTATAAATATGAAAAATCCCTTTAAAAGATACACAATTTTTTGTAGCGTTTATATCGGGAGTTTCACGAAAAATAAACACAATATATTTACTTCGCTACCACACTAGTATAGTTATCTATATTAATAATGAAATCTGTAGTTGACAAGGAGAACACTTTATGAGTAAGAGAATAAACGAATTAGATTCAATACGAGGACTAGCGGCTATCACAGTGGTATTTGGACACTTTTGTTTAATGCTACCATCGTTGCCTAATTCTATTAAATTTTCCCCGCTTAGGTTTTTATGGGCTGGTGGGGAAGCAGTAATCGTTTTTTATGTACTCAGTGGTTTTGTGCTATCTATGGCACTCTATCATTCAAAAACAAATTATTGGGGATATTTAATTAAACGATTTGTACGAATCTATATCCCTTATTATTTCTGGATATTCATCACCTTTGCTTTATTTATTTTGTTTTCACCATATGAAGTTACGGGACTACGAGATTGGTTCTATGATAAGTGGCAAGGGCCAATAACAAACTTAGATATTATGAATCACTTTGTACTTCTTAATAACTTTTTTACGGATAATTATAATCCGGTTATCTGGTCATTAGCTCAAGAAATGCGTATATCTATCGTGTTTCCGTTGTTATTCCTTCTGTTTTATAAACTGAGTTGGAAGAAAACGATACTGTTTGCTATGAGCTTTTCTTTAATTGGTATTGTCCTTAACATGTTGCATATTGGGAAAGCTGAGGGGTTTTATAATGGTTATGCCGATACATTGCATTTCACATCTATGTTTATGGTTGGAATGCTACTTTTTAAACATCAGGAAGAACTTACTCAATTATATAGAAGTATGAAAAACTTAAACAGAAAACTTCTTATCGCATTAGGGGTCTTTCTATATCTATATTCCATTATGATTTATGGGCTTTCTAGTAATGCTACTACTTTCTTATTAAAAGATTGGGGTGTCGTAATTGGTGTTAGTATAATAATCATTATGGCAATGAATAACCTAAAGGTAAAAGCTATTTTAAATAGGGGTGTATTTGTATATTTAGGGGAAATTTCATATAGTATCTATTTATGTCATTTTCCAATCACGATGGTACTCTTTAAACTTTTGTATGCAAAGATACCCACCCTTTTTCTTCTTATCTTATGTATTACAGCGACAATACTTTGTTCTATATTATCGTATCATTTAATTGAAAAGAAATGTATCAATTGGGCAAAACAAAGAACAGCAAAGTTCAAAAAAAAGTGTGACATTTGTAGGGGTACGGAAACGATTCAAAGAATAACCCGCTTTGAAAAACCCTCCAATTCAGGCGGCTGTTTTTCTTTAAATTGCTATATTAAACTTTGCACTTAAAAGAAATAATTTTGAGTCCGAAAAGGTACGGATTTTTAATACAAGGAGGAGTATATGAAGGATACGATTAAAACACGGTTTATTATATTATTCTATATTGGTATTTTAGGTTTAGGAACCATGCTTGGAATATTTTATGTTAAGCATAAAAGCAATATTCAAAAAAAACAAGTGATTGCTGCCGAAAAACGTTTATTGCAATATGAGCTCACCTTGAAAAAAGAATTAGAAAAATATAATTTAGGAGAGAAAACAGCAGTTTTATTAGGAATTATGTACCAAGAGAGTAGAGGTGAGGGAAACGACCCTATGCAGTCTTCTGAATCACTTGGATTAAAGCCAAATGAAATTCAAGAGACAAGCCTGAGCATTAAACAAGGGGTAAAACACCTTGCTCAAATGTACAAATATGGAACGGAAAAAGATGTTAGCATGGATACAATTATTCAAAGCTATAATATGGGACCAGGGTATATTGATTTTATTGCGAGTCAAGAAGTTAAACAACACTCGGAAGATTCGGCCAAAAAATTTTCTAAGATGAAAGTTGATCAAAATCCAGAGATGTATACTTGTGGTGGAAATAAAAATAATTTTAGGTATCCATATTGTTATGGTGATTTCACATATGCAACAAAGGTGAATGAAAAAGCAAAACTTATTGAAGAACTTCTCCGAAAAAATTCGAAATATAGTTCAGAAAATTTTTAATATAAGAACTTTAAGATTCATGTGAGAGATCTATTAAATCAGGTCATAGTGATACCCGTATTCTAAAAATAGTCTGACTACATGTCTGATTCAGGTAGTTTGGAGTGACACATGCAAAGTAGGTAGGATTTAAAAAGCACTCTACCAAGTCACGAAAATTTAGGTTTTACCATAGGTACCATTTCACGTTCAACAAAATAATATTAGGTTGATAATGTCTCTATTTAAATAAGCTTTCCTTATCCACACTAATCAGTCACCTTTTAAAGTAGCC
The DNA here is from genome assembly GCF_001429475.1 of Bacillus sp. Root131. Classification (NCBI taxonomy): domain Bacteria; kingdom Bacillati; phylum Bacillota; class Bacilli; order Caryophanales; family Bacillaceae; genus Bacillus; species Bacillus sp. Root131. The sequence goes on along the minus strand of NZ_LMJQ01000004.1, from coordinate 117,459 downwards.
TCATCAGTATGGATAATTTTGAGAATGTTCAATATCTCCTTATTATTGTAAAATTATATTAATAAATGTTAATGTACACATAAAAAACAGGATAGTTCCTATAAAAAGTAAATACCACAATGTCTAGGGGGTTGAAATGGTGGGGAAAATAGTTTTTTTAAAAAAATTAGATAAGAAACTAATCTTTATTTTATTCATATTATGTATCACCAGTATTGTTGCAATATACAGTAGTCAGCAAACCGGGCAATATGGTAACCAAAATTTTGCTGTGAAACAAATAGTAAATTACGCCATAGGTTTTGTTCTATTATTAATTGTTGCCAATATCGATTTAGATCAATTACAAAAATTAGCTTGGCCGATTTATATTGTGGGGTTCATCTCAATTATTATTTTAAAGGTATTACCAGTGTCAAGTTTTACACCTGAAATATTAGGGGCAAAAAGATGGTTTAGATTTCCAATTATTGGTGCTATTCAACCAGCTGAATTTTTTAAGCTTGCCTTAATTCTTCTGGCCGCAAGTTTAGTCGTAAAACATAATGCACAGTATATGGCACGGACATTTCAAACTGATTTACTTTTGATTGGTAAAATATGTTTGATAACTATTCCACCTGCGTTACTTGTATATAGTCAACCCGATACGGGAATGGTGTTCCTATATATAGCAGCCATTGCATGCATTATATTTATGTCAGGAATTCAAAAAAAGTTAATCATACTATTTGCAGGGATTCCGATGACTGTATTGTCTGCTTTAATATTTATATACGTAAAATATCCAGATATTTTCTTCAATAAGTTAGTTACTTTATTAAAGCCCCACCAACAATCGCGAATTTTAGGCTGGTTAGATCCATTTCAGTATACAGATCAGGGATATCAAACTCAACAAGCACTTTTAGCAGTAGGTAGTGGAGGGATAGAAGGAAAAGGCTTCAGTTCTGGAAATGTTTATATTCCAGAAAAACATACTGATTTTATTTTTGCCACAATTGCCGAAGAAGGCGGTTTTATAGTTGCCACTTTTATAATATGTATATTCTTCTTAATGCTTTCCCGAATACTTATAATTGGTAATTCCGCAGATAATTTATTCGGTACCTTACTATGCGCAGGAATTGTAGGCGTTCTAATGTTACAATTTTTTCAAAATATCGGTATGATTGTGGGATTAATGCCTGTCAAAGGTATTGCACTTCCATTTTTATCATATGGCGGAAGCTCTTTATTTTCGAACATGCTAATGATGGGGCTTATTCTATCCACACGAAAAACATACAAAGAATATATGTTTTCAGTGAATCAGCACTAAATATCAAATAAGAAGTACTTATACCTTAAACTATTCGTAGAATAATACGTGATGAATAAAAAAGGTTACAGAGCTATAATTAAGTATTGTTAATAGACAGAGGGAGGAGAATAATAAACATTCTTTTCCCTTTGTCTGTAATTAGGGTTTGCATATATAAATATACGTTGTAAGGAATTGCTGGAGTGAGTGTTAAGGTTACAAAGGGGTAGCATGCACATTTTAACGTTTTTATACGTTAAGAGATTCTCAAAACGTGAATTTTATTTGTCTTAAATACCCTCGTTTTTGAGAATGAATAAGTTGCTTAGAGTAGTAAAATCATCGTTTTTTTATGTCAAAATTTGCTTAGCGTATATTTTCGTTAAAATGTTGGTGGTACGCCAATTGACATTCTAGTCGTTCGAATTTTACAGAATTACAATGGTGAATACGAAAAAATGATTTCCAAATTTTAAAGATAAGTTCAACTTGCCATCGTAAGGAATAAAAATCGTATAGGTTCTGGTGCAAAAATAAAGTAAAAGAGAATAAAGCATATATATTCCTAAGGGAATCGTATCTTATGCTACAAGTCCAAACAATTGATGGACGAATTCTTTCTGATTTTGGATAGACTGGTTCCGTAAATTAATCTGTTCTTTTTTAATCATATGCATGGCTTCTACTCCAGAAAGAATAGATATAGCTGTGTCAAAAGATTTGAGCCTCAACATAGAACGGATACGCTTCTTTATAAAGTGATGATCTTGTTCTACTATATTATTTAAGTACTTTTGTTGTCTAAGTTGCATACCATCGGGTATGCTTTTTTCAACTCTTCAATTGCTATAGGATAAGCCGGATTCTTATCGACTGTTATCACACGTGGCTTTGAAACATGAAAAGACCGCAAAGCTTTCTTGAAAAAGTGCTTTGCAGCCTTTTGGTCTCTTGTTTTGCTTAGACAAAAATCGATTGTGTTTCCTTTCGAATCAACAGCACGGTACAGGTACATCCATTGCCCTTGAACTTTTATATATGTTTCATCAACTCTCCAAGAATCATTGGTTTGCTTCAGGTGACGACGAATTCGTTTGTCCAATTCAGGGCCATACTGATGAACCCAACGCATAATCGTGGTATGAGAAATAGATAAGCCCCGTTCCTTCATCATTTCCACCAACTCACGAAAACTGAGGTTATACCGTAGGTACCATCTTACCGTTAACAAAATGAAATCAGGCTGATAATGCTTCCATTTGAACAAACTTTCCTTTTTCATTCTGATCACACACCTTTTCTAGAGTAGTAATATCAGTATGTCCAAGTTTTATAGATTTTTTGCACCAGAACCTTAGTTATAACTGTCTAGAAGTTTTTGTATCAGAACATAGTGTGTTAATATTTCGACATTTTTATATATTTTATGTGTTTTTTAAAATAAATGTATTAAAATCTGTTTTTTCTCATACATTCATTTGATTATTCTTCTTATTAATTGAATTGAAATGTATCCATTTTCTTATATAAATGAGTATATTTATGTTAAATTGTGTAAATATGTGTAAATAGATAATATGAATATGTAAGTAATATCTATTACTTACATATTCATATTTTAAGTATCTAGAAATATAGCGGAGGGATATTATGAAAAGGGGACAGAAACGAAAAACACAAAATTTAATGATGGTAACCGCCACATTATCTATGTTTACTATTGGAATAACGCCCTCATTAGAAATCTTTGCGGAAGAACAAGCGCAGCAACAAAAAGTATCCGTGTTAAAAAATGAGGAATCAGTGAAAGTGGAAAATCGGGTGTTTACTGTTCAAGGGAAAGGTGACGTTAAAGCACTGTCGCATCTGGATAGAAGAGCTGCTTCTTTTAGTCCTTTTGAACCTACGGGTTTGTATGCGAAACCAAATGAAGAAATTACTATTGATGTAGAAGGAAATAATGAGATTACCGCATATATTGGAGCGTTTTCATACAATAGAAATTCACAAGGAGAAGAGTTAGTAAAATCATTTACTCTAAAACCTGGTACAAATACGATTCGATACGAAGGCGGAGGAATGATATATTTCTATAACAAACAAGAAAATGGGACAATTCGAACAACTATTCAAAAGGGAGGTACCCCCGTTCCTTACTTTGAACTTGGAAAACATACAAAACAAGATTTAATTGATATGCTTAATCAAAATCCGGATTCATTTGCAGTCGAATTAAAAGGAGAGCGTGTATTGATTACTGCTACTCCGGAACGTGTAAAAAAATACTTGCTAGGTTCTAATACAGACCCGGCACAATTATTAAAAAAAATGGATGAAGCCACTAGGATTCAAGATCGAATGTCTGGATTAACGGAAGAACAAGTAGATAAACATTATATTCATTATGTAGAAGATAAAGATAATAAATCTGGCTTTATGTACGCAACTGAATATAGAACAGCTTATGTAGGAGATGCCATTCAATATGTATTAGATATCAATAAATTTACTACTGATGGATGGGGACCTTGGCATGAAGCTGGACATTTGAGACAACAGGTTCCTTGGAGATTCTATAATATGGGCGAGGTTCAAAATAATATTTACAGTCTCGCTGTAGAAAAAGCATTTGGGCAACCATCCCGTTTAGAAGAAGAAGGGGTTTATCCTAAGGTATCTAGATATTTAGTACAAGAAAATAAGAATTATGATGAAATTAGTGATGTTTTTGTAAAACTTGCTATGCTATGGCAATTACATCTAGCGTATGGAGAAGAATTTTATCCGAAGTTGCATCAGCTGTATAGAGACATGCCTTCAAATGAGATTCCACAAACTGATGAAACGAAAAAACAATTATTTATGATTACAGCATCAAAAGCAGCAAAACAAAATTTAATTCCGTTTTTTGAGAAATGGGGATTACGCCCAAATAATGATACAATCCAAAAAATAGCGTCACTAGGGTATCAAAATTTAACGGCTGAAATTTGGGAAAGTACAGATTCTAATCCGATTAAACCGGATACACCGTATTCTTCGAATGTTTTAGAAGGAAGCCAGTTTGCATGGTCGCTGAAAGGGATTGGGGATTTTGAATTCGCAAAAGTAAATTTAAATAAATCAACAGAAGAAATGCAAATTGATCTAAGAGCAGGTGTACCACATAACTACTTTGATAGTACATATGCAAGTATTAAAGTGCAAAACACATCAGGTAAAGTGGTCTATAACAAAGAGGTTTATGGGAATAAACAGCAAAATGCTGAGCAAGCAAAATTCCAGGTAAAAGTAGGTGATTTTATTGAGTTCACACATTTAGAAGGTGCGGATAGAGCTATTATTACAAATATGGAAAAAAACATTCAGGAAAGTTTTGGGAATAAAGCGGTCTATGAGATTACAAAAGAGGGATTGAAGAAAGTAGATAAAATTATTAATCCGAAACCAGATACAGAAGCTCCCACACAGCCACAAGGATTATATGCAAGTAACGTTACTTCTACCAGTGTAGAGCTAAAATGGAATTCTTCTACAGATAATGTAGGTGTAAAAGAATATCAGGTATTACGTGATGGACAACTAATTCAAACGGTACAAGGAACGACGTTTACTGATCAAAACTTAACAGCTAACAAGGAATATAAATATGCAGTGAAGGCTGTAGATGCAGCTGGAAATACATCAATTCAAAGTAACATTCTTCCGGTAAAAACAAAAGATCAAAATGTATCTTATGAAAAATGGAATCCGAAGAAGGCATATACAAAGGGTGACAAAGTAGAACATCAAGGGACAGTGTATGAAGCTGTTCAAAATCATCAAGGAAATGGTGATCCGAATTGGATATTCGCTTTATCGTTATGGAAACCGCTTATTTTGAATTTTTAAGTTGATGGCATGGGAATTATTTTATATAAAGGAGAATCATGCAGCAGTCAAAGGTCAAAAACAAAAAAAGGGAGGGAATTATTTTGAAAAGGATTTCATCTTTATTATTAACTATGCCGATTATTTTAGGAAGTATTGCTACGATTCCGCATACAAAGGTTTCAGCTGAAACAATGTCATTCAATCAAGAAACATTCACTTTAGAAACATTGAATCAACAGACAGATCAAGCCATTGCAAATGGTAATTTTGAAGCACATTTGAATAATCTCACAGCATATTTGAATGGAAATGTCGGGGGTATGACTGAAGAGAACCTGAAAAAGAAGCTTGCAGACCCAGTATTTGCAGCAGCTTTGGCTCAGTGGCAATTCATATCACAAACAGGTGCTGCAACAATGGCTACATTTGCTAAAAAAGATGCTGACCATCAGAATTTTCTTGGCTGGGCTATGAAAAATACAGATGTGATGAATACCTATCTTGAAGGTGGTAGTCCAACTGGAAAAAATCCTGTAAATGCACTTGAGATATGGAATACAATCTGGAATGCGGATGCAAATTCTCACGAAGGATTGTATTTAAAATTAGCGATAGCTACATCGTTAGCTCATGCTGAACCTATAAAATATTGGACAAACAATCAACCTATTAATCCATTAACAAGGTACCAACATTATAAATCAGCAGATCAAAATAATGAGTTACTTCCTTGCTTTAGAACATATGATGTTTGGCATTTAAGATTAGTAGTGAATACTTGGTCACCAGAAGAAGATTTAACTTGGGCAAGAAATATGATTAATACGGAACATCCAGAACTTAAAAATCAAGATAAGGTAGGGGAAAGTGCATATTTGGTTAATTATGTAACCCATAACAAAGATGGAGTTAGCATTCACGCTGGAAATGATGCATTCTACGGTTTAGGTTGGAATCTTTCTTCCATTTACAGATTTGGCGGGGTATGCGGTAATATTTCGAAGTTTGGTACGCAAGTAAGTCAAGCATTTGGAGTGGCAGCTATGCCTGTTGGACAACCTGGACATTGTGCACTTATATGGAATAACAAGCCATCTTCTTGGAATTTAGGAAACGATATATCTGGATGGGGTGGATCGAGCCGTCATGATGCAACTGTTATTCCTTGGTCAGATAATAGCCCTACAAATCAAGTGCCGTATATGCTACTATTTGAAAATGCTGAACGTGACCCAGTAAAACTAGATCAATCAGAGCGATTACGCTGGTTAGCGAAAGCGATGACTTCAGCAGATAATAAAATTGCAATTTATAAAATATCCACCAATATTTTACCAATCAATTTTTTAGTATGGGAAGATTACGTTTCTCTTATGTTACAAAATCCAAATGTAACAGATGCTGAGTGGAGAGAATTAAATAACAGTATCATTTCTGCTTTTGCGAATGAACAGCGACCGTTGAAGGATCTTCTTACTCAAATAAAAAGCCATGTACCAAATGCAGATGATATCTTGGAAGGAAAACAGTTTTCATGGTCACTGAAAGGGATTGGAGATTTTGAATTCGCAAAAGTAAATTTAAATAAATCAACAGAAGAAATGCAAATTGATCTAAAAGCAGGTGTACCACATAACTACTTTGATAGTACATATGCAAGTATTAAAGTGCAAAACACATCAGGTAAAGTGGTATATAATAAGGAAGTTAATGGGAAAAATCAACAAAATGCTGAGCAAGCCAAAGTTTCGGTAAAAGTAGGCGACTTTATTGAATTCACACATTTAGAAGGTGCGAACAGAGCTATTATCAAAAATATGGAAAAGAACATTCAGGAAAGCTTTGGGAATAAAGCAGTCTATGAGATTACAAAAGAGGGATTGAAGAAAGTAGATAACATTGTTAATCCGAAACCAGATACAGAAGCTCCCACACAGCCACAAGGATTATATGCAAGTAACCTTACTTCTAACAGTGTAGAGCTAAAATGGAATCCTTCTACAGATAATGTAGGTATAAAAGAATATCAGGTACTACGCGATGGACAATTGATTCAAACGGTACAAGGAACGACATTTACTGATCAAAACTTAACAGCTAATAAGGAATATAAATATGCAGTGAAGGCTGTAGATGCAGCTGGAAATACATCAATTCAAAGTAACATTCTTCTGGTAAAAACAAAAGATCAAAATGTATCTTATGAAAAATGGGATTCGAGGAAGGCATATACAAAGGGAGATAAAGTAGAACATCAAGGGAAAGTGTATGAAGCGGTTCAAAATCATCAAGGAAATGGTGACCCAAATTGGATATTCGCTTTGGCATTATGGAATCCATTGACATAGCTGTCTGATGGCATATCCCATAACTTAAGAATTCAGAATTACCCCAAAACGAAAAAATGAGCTGACTTCTCTGAGTAACTATCTGTAGAGAAAGAAGATTTTCATCTAGGAGTCTATTCAAACCTTAGCTTGATGAAGGTGTGGGGGTACCCAATGAAAACTATAATATAAGTAATTCTTTTTATGGTTTATATTTTGTTATTTCCTGTTGCAGAATCCTTATTATAAGGGTTCTCTTTTTTATATTGTGAATCAATAAATAAAAAAGTTAAAAACTATATTATTATTCATTTGAATATAGACAAGTTTTGTATTATTTTATTATTCGGTTAATTAATAGAACCTAAAACGGTAGGTGTCACCAACAATACAACTGTTTTGGATATTCCGATGTGTGAAGTGAGGGGAATGCGTTTGTTAGCTAAAAACTAGCATCAAAAAAGCCCGTACAGAAGCACAGGCCAGTTGTTACACATATCGGTAACTGAATTTTAACAGCTTTTCAGAAAGTTAGCTATTGAAAAGTAAAAAAACGCTCGATGGCAAGGAGCGCTGTAGAGAAAATATTCCCTAAAATTAGCTAACTTTATTATATCATAAATTTTCTCTCGGTAAATAAGGAGTGAAATCCTATATAGATAAAAATTAATCAGAAATCGTCTTTCCGACGTGGATATGGAAGAACGTAAGAAACGAAAAAGAAGCAAAATTGAAGGCGACATAGCGGCATGCGAAAGAGAAATGAATTAATGACATCAGTAGATAGATGAAGACGTGTTGATACTCCTGTAAAGATAGTAGAGGGTACTACAATGAGAGATTCTTTAGTAGTGGTAACAAGTATAACTTGCCAAGCAACTAATAAATTATGCCTGTTTTATATAATTTTCGCAAAATCACTTTGACTCATTAATTATTATCATTATAGAATAATAAAAGGAAATATTTTACTAGCAGTTAAATGTTTAGTATATCCTTTTTGTAATTATAAGGAAAAAATTCAAGTTAAGACTGAAACAGTAAGTTAGGAAAACAAAACTGACGCAGCAGAGAATGCAAACAATGAAGAAAAATATTTAGTTGAAAAGTGTATTGAAAGGGTTAGCTCCTCAATAGGCTTCATCCCAGTAATAAACCTCACGCTCAAAAACAAAAGGTAACTCAATTATCAAACTCATATAAAGTTTCAATCTTGTCTAAATACCCATTAGGATATGCAACTGATTATCTATTTTTTTATATAATCTCCAGATACAGTCTATATCAACTATAGATTCTTGTCTTATGCTAAATGTAATCAAAAAGCAAGTAGATAAAGATAATGACTAAAACATTAACTCTAGATACTTTTTTGATAAATATTACAAATAAACAGGAGGTAATGAAAAATGATTAAAACATTATTAGCAGGGACACTTTTAAGTACAGGATTATTAGCGGGAGGTGCAGTAGGTGCAGAAGATGTAAAAACGGATGAAAAATTACAAGTTGTTGTTGCAGATAAAAGCGGAAATATGACACATAAAGAAATTGATAAAAGTGAAATTCCGAAAGATGCAGAACCAGCAACTCCTAAAGAAGATGTAAAATAAGATAATCAAATTGAGAGATCTAACAAAATAAGAACTGGGCAAAAATAGCCTGGTTCTTTTTTTGTTTTACAGGTTTTTTTAAGAATTAAAGAGTATTAGGGGTCTCGCAACATCGCCATCAAGCTAAGATTTTTAATTACCCCCAAACCGAAAAATTTTTCTCTCTATAGTTATTTATGATAAATTAATCGAATTTCTTTTTTTCAACAAATGATTAATTTTTAAAAATTATACTCAAAGGTTAGGATTTTACAATAACTTTTATGAATGAGTGTTTTTGGCTTTCTACTGTAATAAATCCATGATGAGCTTCGATAATTGATTTTGCTAGTGCTAAGCCAATTCCAATGGACCATTCTTTATTAGAATTTTTTGTTTTGTAAAATCTATCGAATATATATGGAAAATCTTCTGATGCAAAAATAAAGTAAAAGAGAATAAAGCATATATATTCCTAACGGAATCATATCTTATGCTACAAGTTCCAACAATTGATGGACGAATTGGTTTGTCCAATTCAGGGCCATACTGATGAACCCCAACGCATAATCATGGTATGAGAAATGATAGCGTCTTTTTTCTTATCTTTCTATGCAATCATAAACCATTTATCTCGAAAAGTGAGTGGGGAAGAGAACGAATGAAAATCATAACGCGTCAGCTTATTTCAATGATTTTCTTGTCTTTAATTAAATTAGTCTTTATATCTATTCATAGTGTGTACTTTATACTGTCCATTGGCGTTAATTGCAACGGTAATATAAAAAAATAAACAAGGGAACAAATAAAACTTGTGTCATGTCTATATATTGAAACCATAATAAAAGTGAGGGAAGTTTTATGTTGATTCAAATAAGTTTGAGGTATGGAAATGGAACAAAAGTTTATTGAAAAATGTAATCATGATGAGCTGGACTATGTTATAAAAGACTATTGGCAAGATGTATGGAATTATTCATTTATTATTACGAAAGATCCACATTTATCAGATGACATCACACAAGATGTCTTTATAAAGGTTTTTAAACATTGGCACTTGTTTCGAAAGGAGTCATCTATTAAAACGTGGATATTAAAAATCACAAGAAATACGGCAATAAACTATTTGAAATCCGCTTATTTTAAAAGGATATCTTTAATGGGATTTTTTAGTGACGATAAACAATCTCCATCGGCAGAACAAGAATTTTTTAAGCAAGAGGAAATGAATGAAGTGTGGGATGTAGTATTAAAACTACCTAAAAAATACCGTGAAATACTAATATTGGACGCGAAATATGGATTATCTTATGAAGAAATGGCTGAAACATTAGGTGTATCAATTGGAACAGTCAAATCTAGATTAAGCCGAGCGAGAAGTAAAGTTTCAAAATTAATAGGGGAGGGTAGAAGTGATGAACAGTAAAAATAATCCTGACTGGTATAGTAAAATAAAAAACGGCCCAATGGGGCATCGGAAAGATGAAGAAGAATTTATTTATAGAATAAAGCAATCTATATACCTAAATAGTGAAGTAGATTCTATAACATATAAGAAACCATCTCGTAAAAAAGCATTGCCCATTGTAGTTGTGTTGGTTTGTACAATGTTATTTTTTATTGTTCAACAACCTGGGCTTGATGATAATAAATCGCCGGTACAAAGTAGTACACAAATTAAGCTGAAAACAAAAGATGAGTCTGCTCAAGAGCTATCATTAAAACAGTTTATGAATGATTTATCTCGAAGTACAAATTCAAAAAATGAAAATGACTTGTACAAAGCGTTAAATGATGAAGTTCTATTTAAAGGGAAGAGTTATAAGAAGGATGAATTGAAATTTGATGAAGATTTGTTTCATGAGTTGCAAGTCGCTCTTACAATGGGGGGAGAATTTGCAAATGATACAAAAAAGGTATATAAAGTACCAAGTGGAATGACAGACAGTAACCAATCAAAGCGAGAACATTTTATATATGTAACTGTTACTGGAAATAAAACGAAAATTTTAGCTGAACCAAAACGAGAATCACAAGTTTTATATGAAGTATCTAATGAGGTGGTAAAAGCTTGGATTCCAGAAAAAGTGCAGAATGATGGATATATAAAAATATCGACATTTAACGGCAATACTGGGTATGTACAAAAAGAGTATGTTTTAACGGATATTAAATATTCATTCTTGTTCGAAAAGGATCATGAAGGTGTATGGAAAATAATAGGTGTAGATTCTATATGGTAAAAGAGGAAGGTTCACTTTAATGAACCTTCCTCTTTGTTATTATTTTCTTTTTGAAGTGTATGCCAGGACTCTAAAATTTCTGATGTAACGAGAGCAGCGATGTTTTTTTCTGGATTACTACCAGGAATAACGACAGAAATGGCGATTTGTGGATCTTCGGTAGGAGCATATGCAATGAAAAGAGAATGATTTATCATTCTTTCTTGCTTATTCGGAGAACCTGTACTACCCGTTTTACCTGCGACATGAAAGGGTAAATTTTTAATCTCCTCTATATTTTGACTCATTCCACCGTGCACGACACTCCAAAAGTTCATCGGGTAACGATTTGAACTTTCTAAAATGGGTTCAAACTTTTTGGTTTCCTTACCATCTTGACCAATAATCGCACTTACGATTTGAGGTTTATATTTGTCGCCTTTACTTGCCAAAGTTGCTGCATATTGAGCGAGTTGAAGAGGAGTATGCACTTCATTTCCTCCCCAAGAGGCATTTAATAAAGCTGAAATCCCATTTTCAAATTTATTAGATGGCTGAAATTCATATTGTCCGTCTTCTTCAAAGGGCAAATCAATCCCGGTTTTAGAACGTAGGCCGAATTGCATTAAATAATCTGTCCATATATGGGCCACTTTTTCTATATTTCCATTATTTTGGTTGAATAAGGGCAGAGCTACTTTTGCTGTCATAAATGTGTTAGATGAATTAATGATAGCCTGCCTCGGTGTAATCTCCCCTGTTGGTGTTCCAGGCGCATTCGTAATGTTATTTTGACTATCATACTGAAAAGTACCTTTATCTAAATAAGTATCTTCGGGTTGGAAAAGCTTTTCGTTTAATCCAATTAAAATAGTAAGTGGTTTTATAGTAGAAGCCATATTTACATAAGATTCACCATACTTTAATTTTTGAATTGCTTTATTTTGCGAAAGAGATTTAATATTTTCTTTTCTAGAAGATACATGTGTATTTAATATATTTGGATCAAAAACTGCCGAGTTGACCATAGTTAAAATCGCGCCAGTTTTTGCATCGCTCACTACAGCATAACCAGCTTTAGCATCAGGTGTTTTCTTAATTTGCGATCTTAATGCTTCTTCTGCCTTTTGCTGCAACTCAGAGTCTAAAGCTAGCCGTACATCTTTACCTTTTTGTACGTTTTGAATGTTCCATAAGAACTTTTTATTATTCAATTTAAAAATAAGAGTTTTACCTGGTTTTCCTTTTAAATCATTTTCATATTGCAGCTCAATCCCGCTTTTTCCAACAGCCATATGCTTTGAATTAAGGTCATTTTCTACATACCCAATTACCTGTGAACCAATTTCGTGTTTAGGATAATATCGAATCCATTCATCTTTAATTATTACATTATTGGGTTTGTTTTTGTTTATGAATGCAAGTTCATTCTCAGTTATATCAGAGTATAACGGTATATCATTCATAGTCTGCTTTTTACAAGATTGTTGTAATTGAGATTTTATGTTCTCTGTAGAAATATCATGTTGAAAYTCGCTTGAAAATTGATTAAAAAAAGCTAATGTGTTTGATRTATCTTGTTTCGATAGCTTTTCRTCATTAGAAGTGCAATATAGAGACTTAACTTTCTTATTTGTAGCTAGTATTACACCATTTTGATCAAAAATCTTTCCTCTTTCAGCTGAAGAAGTTGCGATAGTAATTGAAATGAAKTTGATTTTTAATAAAATTAGTAAAATCAAACCTACRATAGAAAAAACCGCAAAAAATGAAGTGAACCCGAATAGTGGTACATGAAAAAAACACCTCCTGAATTCGCATACTAAGTATGCAAATTCATTGGAGGTGTTTTTCGTTTGAAGACNTCAGTTATATCAGAGTATAACGGTATATCATTCATAGTCTGCTTTTTACAAGATTGTTGTAATTGAGATTTTATGTTCTCTGTAGAAATATCATGTTGAAACTCGCTTGAAAATTGATTAAAAAAAGCTAATGTGTTTGATATATCTTGTTTCGATAGCTTTTCATCATTAGAAGTGCAATATAGAGACTTAACTTTCTTATTTGTAGCTAGTATTACACCATTTTGATCAAAAATCTTTCCTCTTTCAGCTGAAGAAGTTGCGATAGTAATTGAAATGAATTTGATTTTTAATAAAATTAGTAAAATCAAACCTACAATAGAAAGAACCGCAAAAAATCTCCATCTTTTTGTATGTAACATATAACCCTCCTCTATGTAGCCTATTTCATCTTATAGTTAATTATTTTTTTTGTAAATGTGGAACAACCTTATTACTTAGGTTTTCTATTAAGTATTCCAGCATAAAGAAAGGAATAATTAGTATGAAAGGTTATTAGCATGTCTATTTGTAAGTTTAACATGAGTCATTATACAGTTGAGCATTTCTAATGTAAGCAACCAAAAAATAGAGAGAAAAACAGGAAAGAAGATTTTTATTGTTTTATTAAAATGAGAGTTCGTTTGATGTTAGGATTGAGATCTTATCAAACTACAATCCATTGTACAATCAAGCATTTAAACAATCTAATTGAACAAGATTATAGGCATGTAACGAGACGTTTTGCCAAATCTGCAGGGTTTCAAAATCTTCGTCATGCTTCACGTACGATAAAAGGTATTGAAACCATTCAGGCTCTATATAAACAAAGGCTAAGTATTCAAAGAGACTCCACCTTTTCGACGTACAATGAACTTCAACAATTATTAGCTAATTCTTAAACTTTGTCCCTCATTTACCAACCTGCTCATTTTTTTCAAACTTTGCAACAGAACCGATATTTATACGGGTTCGGTATAGTAATATATATATAATCCTTCTTTGCTATCTCCCAAAAAAAGAAGCATTGCTGGGCATGCATGGTGACCCCTATAAAATAGCCGTAAGTTAATTATTAACCTATAAACTTGCCGGAAATTTTAATAAGAAGCATAAAGGTAACTAGAGTTAAGGTGTTTTTATGCTAAAAAAACTAGAATATCAATAAAACCTTCACTGAAAGATAGTACCAACAATAACCGAATTTCTTTCGCTAATCCTATAAATAAAAAGTCGATTTCCTGTACGTTAAGAAATCGACTTTTTAGTGAGTAACTTAATTTCTTTATTAGACTCGAGCTTGGTTAAATTAAATTTAAAATATCTTTTGGTGTATTTAATACATAATCAGCTTTTTCAAAACCTTCTTTTGTCTTTGAACCCCATAAAGCGAGTGCGAATTTAACACCAGCACTTTTCGCACATTGCATATCGTATATAGAGTCTCCGATGTATACTGACTCATTATTAGGAACATCTAATTGTTTCAAACAAGCTAATAATGGTTCAGGGTGTGGTTTGTGTTTATCGGTATCACACGCACAAATTATACGTTCAAAATGACCGCTTAGATCAAATGGCTCGAACTCATCTATTAATTCTTGCTTAGTTTTTGATGTAACAATACCAAGCTTTAATTTACTAAAAGATAACTCTTTAATAATGCTTTCTAATTCTTCAAACACGGAGACTTCATGAGAAAAATTTAGTACAGATTTGGCCCATTTAGGATGAACAACATCTATATTTTTAACATTTAATTTTTTTAAGGTTTCTTTTCCAGGAATCCCTAATGCAAATTTTAAATCCTGTAACGCATAATCTTCCTTTAGTTCTTCTTTTAAAACTTTTTGTAAGGATTTTAGTATTGCTTTTTCTGTGTCTAAAATTGTGCCGTCTACGTCAAAA
>NZ_LMJQ01000004.1:17225-102262 GCF_001429475.1 Bacillus sp. Root131 | reverse complement strand
GTTCCAATGAACACCTTGTCAAAGTGATAATCTTTGAGTTTTTCAGTGGTCGAAGTCCCCGTAGTATGTCGAGAAACCTTATTTAAAGTTCCTCCCAAAAGGTGAATTGTCGTATCTTCAGATTGAGCTAACATATAAGCAGTATCAATTGAATTCGTCACAATAGTTACGTTCTTTGATTGCAAATGTTGCGCTACAAAGTTGACTGTTGTTGAAACGTCTAAATAAATCATGTCATTGTTTGCAANTTGAATTCGTCACAATAGTTACGTTCTTTGATTGCAAATGTTGCGCTACAAAGTTGACTGTTGTTGAAACGTCTAAATAAATCATGTCATTGTTTGCAACTATATTTGCAGCTTTCATTCCAATCAATTTTTTCGTTTCTAATTCAGTCTGTGACCGCTCTTGATAAGTATCAATTTTCTTATGAAAAGTAGCTAAAGCTACTCCACCATAGGTTCTAACTATCGCTTTATTTCTTGACAGTTTTACTATATCTCTTCTTGCAGTATCTCGTGAGATATGAAACATTTCACACATTTGTTTTATATTCATGGTTTTATGTGTATCTAAATAATTAAGGACTCGTATCAATCGTTCTTCTTGATTCATAAATAACCTCCTTAAAGGTATTTTAAGCTAAAATAAGTTAATATTCAAGTTACTTTAAGTGTTATGACATGAAATGTCTCTTGAATTAAGTGTTTGTAAGTAAAAATGATAAAACTTCATTTTAAAAATTTTATAATTTCAAACAATTTTATGAATGATTTAAAAGTTTATCCTGGAAGCATAAGTTGGCTAAAACGGCCATCTTATGCTTCTTTTTACAGTGAATTTTTATCCAAAAGTTCACTTTATTCTTTGGTATATAAAATTTATAGAAGGGATACCACCCCATCGCCGTCAAGTTAAAAATTTTCAATACCCCAAGAACGATTTTTTTAATCTTTGATAGCAGCGAAACTTATTTTTACCGTTTTTAGGGTAATCCAAAATATTAGCTTGATGGGTATGGGATCACCATATCATTTCGGAAAAATTGTACGTTTAGACACAAAATAACCGGTACCCTGTTAGTTAAGGAACCGGTTATTGATTTTACTTTTTTATGGTTGTAATTTAGTTTCTTTCTAATCCCAATTAATATCTCCAGCAGTTATCGCACCTTTACCTTTACAATAACCTTGACCTATACATCCTAGTTTTAGACTATACTTACCACGACCTAGTTGTTCGTTTATTGCAAACATGTCACCTGGTTGCAGTGTCTTTTCATACTTGACTTCATGATTTTCATATAATGTGACCTTTATAGGCACCTTACTTTCTGAATAATTTGATGCGTGAAAGAAGGGACTGTAGGTTTTCGTATGTATTTCTCGTGTTTGTTGAGATCTTATGTCTATTAAATTTACCATGCTAATACGAACATCTTTTTGTTCTTCATACTTTTGCAGTTGATTCCAAATTGCTTCATGCCCTTCTGGTATATGGGTAGTCAACAAAATCGTGTCAACTTCTTTAAAATTGATTGGATTTTTAAAGGCTTGTTTATCTTGACCAATTAAAACTTTATTGGTGAGAAAAAGTCCTAGTCCTCCTAATACCAAAATAATACCTATACCGACAATGGAAAATTTAAGGGTTTTATGTTTGAATTCATTCATCCCATATATCCTCCTGTTTTTTAAGCGACTTCTTCCAGCCAGTAGAAGCGGTAAAAGGATAGCCAGACTAGTCAAAATGGATACCATGAATAAGACTAGTGCAACAAGTTCTAGTGGAATTGAGTAGATTATAATTGATATACACAAACCATACAGAAAAGTTCCGATTGCTAAAATATAACGTTTAGCACGAGTTTTATTCATTGCATAACGTTTACGTGTCTCTTTTATTAGTAAACCATAAATAATCAACAACATACCTGGAACAGTGAAAAGACAAGAAGTAATCAAAAATAATTGCGATCCAAGTACATAATTTGCTATTAAGGATGCGAATATCCCAAAAAGAAATAATAATATGCCACCAATCATTCCTTTTGTTGACATATGTTGTGCTTCTTTAGAGTCAATAGATTGTTTCATTTCATCTTGACCATACGATTGCATTTCTTCTACTAGATCACTTAAATCTCCGATTGAAATGACTCCTTTTTTAAATGCGTCTTCTTCTGTATACCCCTCCTTAATCATATCTGAAATTCGTTCTTTTAGATTTATAAACAACTCTTCTTTCATATCAAATAGTTGTTGTGTTCCTTTTACATCCATAAACTGTTTATCGATGTACTCCTGTATTCTTTCGTCTAATTTTTTATTTCTCATTAACACCTGTAATCGCTCCTTTAATTAAACGATCTATAATCTCTTTCGCAATGTTCCACTCTTTTTTACTATTTTCGTAAAAACTCATACCAGATTCTGTAATGCGGTAATATTTTCGTCTTCCCCCTTGAGTTTCATCTCCCCAATAGGAAGAGATGTAATCTTCTTTCTCTAATCGACGAAAAGCTGTATATAAAGTGGCTTCCTTTAATTCATATTGATTGTCACTTAATTCAATAATCCTTTTGTACATTTCATATCCATAACTATCACCTTGACGAAGAACATTTAAGATGATCATGTCCGTATGTCCACGGATTAAGTCTGTAGATATAACACTCATTATATATCACCTCTTGTAGTATACGATATAACAAATTACTTTGTCTGTCAAAGTAATTTGTTATAAACAGTAGAATGATTTCCACTATATTAATATGGAATATAGTGGAAATCATTTTTTTCAAATTCATCATTGTAAAAAGATAAAGCCAGAACGATTAAAATGCCATTTGTATGGTCAATTGATTGCCATTCTACTTTGTTCCTCTATCATGTTTAAAATGCGCCAATTACTCCTCATGAAGAAAAAACAAGAGCTTAGTGAATATAAAGCCATATATATGATTAAAGACTATTTTCTTCTTCTATTCCAAACAATACAAAAAGACACCCAAAAGTTATCAAAGATACTACTTCGCCTGTTCAACCTTCTACAGCAAAACGGACGAAAATCCCATAGGTACGAGAAGAAAACAGTCTTTGATATTTTAGGCGTCGTATACAATTATTCCATGTCTCATAATCATGCAGCTTAATTTAAAAAATCAAAACTCATTAAGGTTTATTTCATATGCAATCCTTTAAATAATATACAATTAGTCTTTAAAATATAGGGACTATCTCACCTGAAATTGATTTTACATAATCTTAGCTTGATAGTAATGTGGTGGGACCCCAAAAAGTGTTAAAAAAACGACCTTTAATCAATCCTGTTTTTTTACATTCCCTTTTTCTAAAACCACAGAAAATATAAGTACTATAGTTAACACCATAATAAACCTTACTTCACTTCCATCACTTACAAAAAATGAATACAAAGTATAAATTAAAATTAATATTCCATAAATAATTTTGTACAATGAACTTCCACCTTTTCCTATATATATTTTAGTATAAAAATTTAATTCAAGTCCTAGATCAAAATAAAAATAAAAAGCACCTGTGATATACACAAAGTGCTTTTCTCTTGTCAATTTATCTATTTTCACTATACTTATCTATTTTCTTTTTATAACTCAAACTTCTTAGAATCGTACTTTTAGCTTGTTGCAATTCATTTTGTTTATATGGAATATGTTTATCTGTTTGTACATCTTCAACATTTTCTCCATTTGCTAATAATTTCCCGTATTTAAAAGAGTGCCCTGTTAATACTGTTGTAGTCATTTTGTATGCCCTCCTTTTGTTTAATTACTTGTATCATAAAACAAGTATCTAAAGTTTATATGTAGTCTATCTAGATTGTATGTAAATTTAAAAAAACCTCTAACAAAATGTTTGTATTGTAATGTTACCACCAAACCCATTGCTCCAAACACCATGGTTTGAAGAGACAGTACCCATGTTCTAGCCTCAATTCCTTCTACAGTTCTATATTGAGTAAAACTAGTTGATCCCTATCATATAAAAAGAGCACCACTTTTTGGATGCTCTTCGTTATAACTATATATTATTTAATTTCCTTCTTTTGTTTCTACCATTTTTCCTTCTTCAGAATCTGTACCTGTACCTTCTGTTTTTTCAACAGTTTTTGCACCTTCTCGTTGTTCAGGAGCTCCCACTTTTGTTTCTACCATTTTTCCTTCCCCAGAATCTGTACCTGTACCTTCTGTTCTTTCAACAGTTTTTGCACCTTCTCGTTGTTCAGGGGCTCCCACTTTTGTTTCTACCATTTTTCCTTCCCCAGAATCTGTACCTGTACCTTCTGTTCTTTCAACAGTTTTTGCATCTCCTTTAGGAGTTGCTGGTACTGTATCTTTAGGTAACTCAAAGTTTTGTGAGAAAGACGTTGTTCCATCTGCACTCATTGTAATCGATTGATTTGGACTATTTTCATTTGATTTTAGGTTGTCCATTTTCACATCTTCTGCACCTCCTGCTAATAATCCTGTACCTAAAAATGCTCCTGCTAATAATGTTTTAATCATTTTTCATTACCTCCTGTTTATTTGTAATGTTCATCAAAAAAGTATCTAGAGTTAATGTTTTAGTCATTATCTTTATCTACTTGCTTTTTGATTACATTTAGCATAAGACAAGAATCTATAGTCGATATGGACTGTATCTGGAGATTACGTAAAGAAAAATAGATGATCAGTTGTATATCTGAATGGGTGTTTAGATAAGATTGAAACTTTATATGAGTTTGAACAATTGAGTTACCCTTTGTTTTTGGTTGGGGTCAAGTGTATCGAGGAGCTAACCTTTTCTAATTTGAATGTAAACTTTTCAATAAAAGTTTACTTTCGGTTTTTTCATCATTTATAGTTCGTTTTGTAATAAATTTCTCAATATAGATATATTTGTTATATATAGTTCTTATATAGAAAATCAACAAAAAATATAATATTATAAAAATTAAGATGGTTTCTGTCATTTGTTTTTCCCTTACGCTAAAGATAAGATCGTATTCCCAGATCTTATCTTTTTTATTTATTAAACTCCAACTGGACTGAAGTTTGATTTTGTTTTTTATTTGAATTTTTCTAAAAAAACGAATATCCTTCATTATAAGAGATTCTAGGGGGGGCATAATAATGAATACAATCGGTAAAGAAATTCGTGAATTTAGAAAGACATATAACCTAACTCGAAAAGAGCTATGTAAAGGAATATGTCCAGTATCCCATTTAAGTTTTATAGAAAATAATAAAGTAGAAGCAAAACCCGAAGTAAAACAATTACTTTTAGAGCGAATTGAGGAATTTAAGTCTAATCCTGAAATTAAGAATGATACGGTTTCGAATGAAAATATAGGAAAATTCTTTTTTAATGAACGATTAAAACATGGAATAAAACAAGAAAATTTGTGTTATGGCATATGTACGGTATCTTATTTAAGTAAAATTGAAAATAATAAACTTGTTCCAAGCTGTAATATCAAAAAATTGTTATATAAGAGATTAGAAGAAATCAAAAACAATACACTAACAGTAGATTTAGAAATACTTGAATTAGAAAAGTTATATGATACTATGATTTCATTTTTTTATAAGGAAAAAATGAATGATGCTAAAAAGATGTTAAATCGAGGGTTACGAACTACCAAAAATAAATACCCTAAACTATATTGTTTATTTTCCTATCAAAATCATTTATATTTTGACCAAACAAATTTTAAAAATTTTCTTGAAAAAACAGCCATTCCTTTTTTCAAGAATGAAAAAGATAATAAACAATTATCCATATCTTATATTGACTTAGCGACCTGTTATCAAAAGGAAAATCAATTTGAAACAGCTTGTTTATATTACCAAAAAGGCATCTCTTGTATAAGGATAGTTAAAAGTTTAAATATCATATCATCTCATAAAAATGTTCAGTTACAATTTTCATAAAATGACTATTTTTCATATAGCAATTGTGGTTATAGCTGTTTTGTAAATCAGTTGTTGTTTTCCATGCATTTATATAAACAACAATTTCTTATAACAATACTATCAAAACAAAGAAATCCTCAACAAGTGGATTTCTTTGTTTTGTTTTTAATTAAGGTACGTGAAATTATTATAAGCTGTATTAAAAAAGCCCCCATATATTTTATACCTATGAGAGCTAACTACGGGTATTTAGACTTTCAACCCCATTTTATACGCTTCATTTAAAGAACTTTGCAACAAAACACTATATTTCCTATTAATATAGTTAATCCAATCGAGCAAGCCGAAATAATTTTTTGAAGTATGCATACTCATTTTCTAATTAGATTAATATAAAGGGAATAGAAACGTTATAATATTTTTTAGTTTGGAAGAGCGTAAAATTTCACTTTAAATGTACCGTTAGAAGTATATCCGCTAGGAGGACCTGCGATATACAAATTCTTTCTATCATCTCCTGAAGGGATCGTTAGAATAGAACCATCTCTAACATTTGACCAAATTACAGGGTCTGTACCTGATTTATCTCTTGCGATTTTAAATGACAAAGAGGTAGCACCTGCTCCTTCTAAAACAACTCGTACTTTGGTACCTGCCGCGAGATGTTCAAGTGAAAAATTATTACTTGATCTACTGGTTTGACCAGGCTGTGCCTTATAGAGTGACTCCACTTCTCTTGTTAAAGTCCCTGTTACATTAGACAATTGGAATGTTTGATTATTACCACCATGGAAATTATATACTGTAACATTTGTTCCATTTGCAGTACCATAACCACTTACATCTAACACTTTGTTTTGATCCTTCTTATTCCTTACATAATAATATCCATTTCCTGCTTCTGTTGGTATCCAATATTGCTCTTCCTTATTTTGATTAGTTGTAGCAACTACATTATTGGAACCATTAAGATTATTCCAAGTTAACACTAAATTTTGATTTGCTATATTTTTAATTTGGTATGCTGATTTATTTGAATCATATACTAGCTTCCATTTTTGATTATTAGCGTTGCCATTTTGCCACAATTGAACATTTCCATCTGCTTGATTTAAGTCAACGACACTACTATTATTTAAAATAGAAACTATTTGATAAGTACCACCATCTTCCAGTTCAGGTGCATAAGGGTCAAAGTTAATGGGTGGCTTTGCGTTAGCAAGGGCTTTTTCAAATCTTCCATCTTTGATCTCAAGTGTTGCATCTCCAAAGTTCGTAGTCATTAGTTTTTCACGAATATTTGGGCTTGGATAGCCATTCCAACCAACCATTGGTAGTTGGAGCCACTGGTGATAATAGTTTTCTGGCGGCTCGTCATTGCTATTAGCCAGGCGAAAAGCATGTGTCGAGCCGCCGTCCTTATGGTATACAATTTTCGGGTGGTTTCCATCGAATCTAACGTTTGAGCGAGGGTTAGTGTACCAATTACCATGTGCTGAATAAGTTACATATTGAACCTGACTATCTTTAACCCAAACTATTGTGTGTTCCCAGTCATGTCGATGTCCAAGCGCAACAGGGCCCGAAGTTGATTGATCTTTCTCAAAGTAACTCGCATACATAATGGCAGTCCAACCATTATTTGATTTGGCCCGAGAATAAGTGTTTGAATTTTCCAGTCGGTTAACATCTCTACAGACACTTTCCGGGGAACCGCCCAAACTTAGGCCAGGGTTAGTCGTGCCATCTGGAGAAATTGCTGCAGTCGCATAACACCCGTCTGTGTCGTAGTCATACACAGAAGCATAATCTAACTCTATCTTTGACGCATTTTGTGGAAGTGCCTTGATTACATCCCCATATGCTTTTGGGGTAGAAAGAAAACTCTTATCAAATTCTCCACCTAAGTTGAATGCAAATGTACTCAATACTATTAACGCAGTCATTACTATCTTTGATATTAATTTCATGTTCCCCCTCCTAGTTATATAAATAACATACATCTTAAAGGTCAACCTGTGTCTAAACGTAAAAATCCTCAAAATAGCGTGGTGACCCCTAAATATATATCATAAAGTTTATTTTATCCCATTTGCATTTCTTTTTTATTGAGAAATACAATTCAAATCAGTGTTATATTCAGAAATGGATAAAGCACTCTTTCGAAGGCCTTCTATTATTCTAATTTTTATTTAAGAGTTCTCTTTTGCTTATATATAATAAAAAAGAATCCTTATTATAAGGATTCTGCAACATCCCAAACAATGCAGTATCCATTAAGCGGATTATTTAGGCAAAAAATTAAATGTAGACTATTGATTATGTGTTGTATTTTTTATTAAACATTACGGTACGTGAAATTATATATTTCCCTTATTAAAAAAGCCCCCATAGATCTTACACCTATGAGAGCTACCTAAGGGTATTTAGACTTTCGACTCCATTCTATTGTAACAGGCTTTCACCATACATGAGAAACATAATGAACCAAAAACAGACAATCATAATAAGAAACTCTTTAACCCCTTGTTGAAAGGAAATACGCCCTTCTTCCATTCTACATGCCCCTTTTCTCTACAACTTTTTATATGCTAAAATATAGAGGAAAGAAACCTGCCAATTTCTTTCCCAGACGGTCACTCATGACTTTGCTCTTTGTTTGCTTTTGCAAATGAAGAGCTTTTATTTTGCATACTTATACTCGCTTTCCAGCATCGCATAACGTAATAACTTTAACTTTGTCTCTCTTTTCAATGCTTTCCACTCAGATACACCAATTTTCATGTCTCATTCCTCCAATAATTAAATTTGTAATTTATATAGCTTATAAGTTCCAATTGTAAATCGTTCTAATTTGTTTATCGCTAAATCCTTCATGGACAGCGAAGATTTCTGGAAAATCCGAGAGACACAAATCAATAATTGTATTATCAGTTGTTCTTATATAATAATACTGAACAACCCCTTCATAATTCGAATATAAATAGTATTTATGAATTTTATAATTTAATCCATTTTTCTCTAATACCTCATAAAGTTTATTTTTAGTTTCATCCATTACGTCAAAAATGGTTAACTGCTCCATTATTAACAGCTCCTCATTGCGTAAATTTACTAAACTAACTCTAAGAACAAGATTGTTTCATTATGCTCATTGGTATACACATTAAACTGTTTTCCTGTAGCTTCTAATGCACTAAAAAGCATTCTTTTATATCCTTGATCCATAAAATCTACACTTATTTGACCATGATTCATAATAAATTGAAGATCAGCCATCATCTTTTTAACTTTCCGTTCCATATAATAACCTCCTCAATAAAGTTATATAACTTATAATTATTTTTATAGAGGAGGTTGTAATATGGCTGTTAATAAAGACAAGTACACTCAAATTTTAGTTACTTTTACAAAAGAACAAGTAGAACAAATAGAAAATTATTGGCATGAAAATAAGCTGAAGAACCGAAACGAAGCAATTCGTCAGATCGTAGACAAAGGGTTAAGTCGTAAATAATGGCTTCCCTTTTTATTTACCCTAAAAAACCTAAAAACGCATATAAATTCCCTATCTCCCTTTACATGAGTTTTTATAACAAATATGACTTATTATATTAATAACTCCATCAACACCCCATACAACAAAATCTGAAGAGTCGTTTTTTTGTTAAACTGATTTTTTCATCCTTTCTTTAAACAAATGAAAAAAGAGCCGGATTTTCATCACAGCTCATGTATTGATTGGTTCTGTATGTGTACATGTAGGATATTGTGAACAGCCAAAAAACTTATTTCCTGTTTTATTTGAATTACGAACGACTAAATCATGTTTACATGTTGGACATTTCCGTGCTGCAGGTGTTACCCCTTGATATACATCTTCAGCCGAATATTCTTGATTGATTTTATTAATCAATTTCTGAAGTTCTACACGATCTATTAGTTTTACATTGCAAGCTTCCGCTAATTCTTTCGCTTGTCTTGTATATACACTGTTTGTTACAACCCAGCCTTCGTGTGCTTTGTAATAGGCTTGTGCTGCATATATCTCTTGTACGGCACTAATGCCAACTCTATTTTTCATCCCGTAGCGTTTTGCCTGGATTACAATACGATTTTTCCCCTTTAACACCAGATCCGCTCCGAAATCATTTGACTGTTTTGTAACTGTTGGAGAATAACCCAACTCTCGAAAAAGAGCTTTTAAGTACACTTCGAATTGATGTCCGTCCATTTTGTCTATATAACGAATACCAGACTTAGCCATTCGCTTTAATATTCTTCGCTCCTGGATCTTCCGGTACATGAATTTACAAATACGAAAAAGAACATAAAGGATAAAACCATATATCAAAATTTGTAATATGTTTGGCATTTCTGGTAGATTAGACACTTCGCTCCACCTCTTTAATTGGTTTCATTTTCTTTGGTTGGGCTGTTTCTTTTGCCTGTTGCTCACTCACTTGTTTCTTCCGGACATCGTTCCAATCCTTTTCATTCGTTGGGATATCCTCTTTAAGATCGACAAAGCATTTCATTGTCTGAATGAAGTCTTTCCCAGCTTTATCATTATCAACTGCCATAATGATCTCTTTAATATCGTGCCCTTCTTTTTTCGCATCCATTAAAGATTGAATCACTGTTTTTGACTTCAATCCATGCATAGAAACCAGGCGAGCGTTTTGTATCTTATTTTGCTTGATACTCCAATGAGATAACATGTCGATTGGATCTTCATAAAAATAAATCTTATCCGGTTTACCTACATCAACCGTAAAACCGGCATTGATTTTTTCATAATTCGGGACAATTTGCTTAAAGCTTCCTCTCTTATTCTCCATTTTGACAGTACCTTGACGGTTCATTCCAATGACTTGCCCTTTGCCACCTTCTTCTCTCCATTTGAACACGACATTGTTTTTCTTATCCTGGGCGATGAGATCCTTTTTAATCAACCAGTTCACCAGGCGAGGATCTATTTTCCGCTCATCAATTAAGTATTGCTTGATTTCTGTTTGTTTCAAAACCTCTAAGTGTTTTGGATAACTAAACGGCTGCTGCTCTTTTTTGCGCTCCTCTTCCGCTTTTGAACGATCAAACTCTTTGTAGTCCCCCTTCTGAATGTCCATCACGGCTTGTGGGAATGTCATATCATAGTACATCATGGCAAAGCTAATCGCTCCATATCCTTTTTCCCCTCGACTATTCCAGGCATACTGGTTTCCTTTAATGATGAGACTGTCATGTTCCGTATGACGATAATAGTTTCCTTCTTTCTTAAACGTTTCTCCTTTTGCTTCCAGATATGAAATCAAGTCAACGTTTCTTGCTTTCATCGCATCCTCCGCACTGACATATGCCATTACGGAATCCCCCCCTTTACTCTATAAAATGAAATAAAAAAGAGGACTATTCCGTTTCCTAGTCCTCTTTTGCTACTTATAGTTGTTACATTTCATTTTTATTTGCCGAATAAGAATTTTAATCGCTTCTCCTGTACGCTGTATGATAAACGAGCGTCAAATTTCTTCCCGTTTTTGTTTGAGATAAACCCTTTGATCTGATCCGTTACATTCTTTTCTAATAACTTTTTCACATGGTTACTACTTAAATTTTTACCAGAGAATGTACCAAAAATAATGAAGTCACAGCCTTTTTTGTATTTCTCACATAAGTAGTTACTTTTCCCTACAAGAACCCTACTCTTACACAATGGACATTTACCAATGGTACGATCTTCAGTCGTTGGAAAACGGAATTTCAAACTTCCGTCCGCTTCCATATAGATAGCTGCTGTAAATTCTCCCTTTTCTCCTTGAAAGCCGTTGATAAAATCCGTTGTTTTATACTGAAGTAGCTTCTTCATTTGATTGCCAGGGATTGCTTTCCCTTTCATTTTGGCTGGTAACATAAAATCACATCCGTTTTTATGCTCCGTGCATCCATAAAATGTTTTACGATAAAGCATATCCCCTTTTTTACATTTTGGACATTTACCAAATGACAGCTCCTCTTGTGTTGGGAACTGAAATTTAACTTTTCCTTCATGTAACACGAGATAAGCGGAAAACTCCTTCTCATTGGACTTAAATCCTTTTAAAAGATCTGTTTTCTTATCTTCAAACAGCTTTTTCGCTTGCGCTTCCGGAATCGCTTTTTCTTTAATTTTTTTCGGTAAGGAGATTTCACATTCCGGATAATTACTGCACCCGTAAAAATTTCCTTTATGAAGGATTTTTCCCTTTCTACAAGGGCATTTACACACTTCGATTTGCTGATTCCAAGTATTAATAATGCTATCCGAAACCTTATCATCCATTGCGCCTAATTGTTCCACCGTATCTTTTACAAACGTATTTGTTTTCTCTACAAATTCCTCATATTTCATTTCGTTCTTTTCAATCATGTAAATCATCCCTTCCATTTCAGCCGTATAAGCTGGATTTTTAATTGTATCGACCGGAAAAGCATCTATAAAAGCACGACCAATAGGTGTCGTTCGAATTTGATTATTGGTGACATCAATATAGCTACGATCTAACAGTTTCGGAATAAATGTTTCTTCCGTTGCCACTGTCCCAATCCGTTTCCCTTTCATGAGTTCCTTCAAATGTTCATCATCTAATTTACGTCCTGCCGTTTCCATAAAGGTTAAAATAGAACTTTCCGTATGAAAGGCTGGTTTCTTCGTTCGAGACTCAATCAAGTCATACTGAACGATTCTGAAAGAATCTCCTTCTTGTAAAATAGGTATCTGGAATGCTTCAACTGACCCCTCCTCTATATCCTCTTGAAACACACTTAGAAACCCTTTCTCTTGTAGGATCTTTTCTTTTGTACTGTATGTGTTGCCCTCTTGATCTATAAAATGCACTTCTCTTACCAGGTAGATTGCTGGTTTCATAAAATTCCCGATAAATCGTTTTACAATTAAGTCATATAACTGTTTTTCTAATGGATCTCGGTTGGTCCCGACATATAATTTTGTTGTTGGGATGATGGCAAAGTGACTACTGACTAATTCATCATTAAATGTAGTGTGTTTTTTTGTAATAGAAGATGGAATTACTTGTTGTACGAGATTTGCATAGGTGCTTTTTTCTAATGCTGCCATTACTTCTTTCACTCGTTCCACTTGCTCAGTAGGTAAATGCCTGGATGAAGAACGAGGATAAGTAATAAAGCCTTCTTCATACAAACTCTGAATGTGTTTTTTTGCTGTTTCCGCATTTATCTTCAGTTTGGCGTGAGCATCTTTGTAGATATCCGTTAAGTTATATAATAATTTTGGTTTCTTTTTTCTCGTACTCTCTTTAAATTCCGTTACGATTACATTCGTTTCTTTCAAGCTATCTCCAAGCTTTTGTAATGGCGATGGATCTATCAGTTGATCTTCTGTTTTCATTACTGGTGATAAACCGTTTTCCGTTAGTAGCTTCAAATTGTAATAGGTTTGTTCTTTATAATTTTGGATAGCGATTTCCCTCTGACGGATTTCATTCAAGATACACATTTGAACACGACCAGAAGCCAATAAAAATTGATTTTTTGCTAGTTTGGATGTACATCCTCTTGTAACATTAATCCCTAGAATATAATCCAGGTATTGCCTTGCTTTAGCGGATTGAGCAAGTCCATCATAATCTGCTCTTGGTTCTAATCGGTTCAAGGCTCCCTCTAGTTCTGCGGCTTCATAAGAAGAGATAAACAGGCGTGATTCTCGCTTGTTCACACCTGCATATTCAACTATTTCACGATAGATAAGCTCACCTTCCTTATCAGCATCACAAGCGTTTGCCACATGATCTACATCGGGACGATTTAACAACTTAACCAATATTTGAATTTGTTCAAGACTATCCGGTTTTTCTTTATATTCCGGCTCTAAAATAATGGGTAAGTGATCAAATTTAAACTCTTTGTATTTTTCATCCATTTCCTCCGGATATTTTAGTTCTAATAAGTGCCCACGGCACCAACTAATAATGTAATTTTCATTTTCATAGTAGCCATAATATGGCTTGCTCCCCGAATACCTTTGTGAGTTTCTAAATCTAGGTGATTTTAATAATTCAACAGCTACCTTCGACTTTTCAGCAATAAATAATGTTTTCCCCATACGTACTACCTCCTATTAATCTGCAATTTCACGCTTCGATTTCTTGTTTCTCCGCTTTTTCATTATTCTGTGCCCAAATAATAGCAACATGTTCAAAAAGACAGCTACAAGGAACATACAGCCCGCAAACAGCCATACATTCATGGCATTCTCTCCTTTCGTTCTATAAATAAGAAAGAGGGCTTTTCCTTTAACCCTCTTTCATTTTTAGATATAAAAAAATCACTCTCCGTTATCTCAATTGAGTAACAAAAAATGATTTAATCTGGTGTTCCTGTTATAAAATTTTTCATCGTTCCATTTCCATTGTTTCTTTTTTTCTACCCGATTTCTTTGTAGACTTCGGCTGATCTACATTACCAGGATCTATTTCCGTTTCTTTTTCTTTATCATTCGTTTTTTTTCCATTCACCGGCTGAAACTTTTTATCAAAATCCGTTTCCTTTGAAGTTGTAGACTGATTCACCGTTATTCCTTCTTTCCCAAGTTTCTCATCCACCTGGTTTTCTAATTTCACTATATGTTCCTGGCTTACTAGCTCATTATCAATTGAAACATACTTTGTTGTATAATATCGCTCTTCAGCTTTTACACGAGTGACAATGCTATCAATATTATCTGGTGTCTCTTCATATTGTGAACGTCTGTAAGCTTCGAATTTCCGGCTTAAATCTTTATCTAATGTAGTTGGCTCCTTTTCTTTTAAAGGCTGAATTTGTTGATTTAGAGAAGCAATAGGTGCATATCCCTCCATCTTCATTTCTTTATATAATTCCACTTCTTTTTCATTAAATGAGTAATCCTTTTGCGCCTCCCCCTTATCAACTAAGAGTCCATACAGTTCATCTTTTACGATTTCATCTAGACTCATATTTGTATCCTTTTCATGAATGACAAATGATAAATTTCCTCTTCCATCAAAAATAGAGCTTTGAACCTTTGCATATAAATCTGGCTTCAAAATGTTATCTAAATAGACATTTTCTCGTTCTCCATTTTTCTCCATTAACGAAACATATAAATCTTCTGGATTTGTTTTATCTTGGTTCCATACCGATAAATAATTAATATCTTTCGTAACACCATCCATCATGTGAATCCTTGCAACCTCTTCATCTTGCATATCCTTCGCCAACACTTCAATTGTAACTAAATGAGTAGGTGCCTCTTTCAAGCTTTCTAATGTACTTTCCTGTGCTTTTTCCATCGTTATTTCTTTGTTATTCCTATGATTCACTACCTCATCCCGTAACGCTTGCTTCACTTCATCCGATAGATACCTTTTCTCGTTTAATACTTGTTCATATGGCGTTTTGTAGTCCCCATCTCCCATATTCATACGATCCATACTCACAAGCTCCATTCTCCCAAAATCCCTATCTACTCCTTTTGGAATGACAATATGATAACGAGCTTGATCGTAAGGGATGGTTTCACCTCTTTCTCTAGCTTCTTCCCTTGCTTTTTCAATACTTGTAATAACTTCAGCCATTTTTTCATTGGCTTCTCCAAATGGAATCAGTTGATTATTCTTAAAAGTTTCGTTGTCGCTCCATTGAACTAGCATAGTTGGACGATTAATTTCGTCCTGATTTAATGCTGCATACTTTTCTTGATTCGCTTCGTTAAATGCATCAATAAATTCTTTATCACTCAATTTCCCTGCACCTTCTACAGGTTCAAACGCTCGATTCCTATCTGCTTGTTCCCTTAACTCTGCAACAGAAACAAGCTCTTGTGTCGTATTACTTAAACTCATGTATTCCACCAATAAAATATTTTTTTCATTCTGTTTTTCATTTACAAAGCTAGGTTGAGCATTTTTTTCTAGTCCAATTGGTGCAAGTATTTTTTCTTCAACCTGCTCATATTCAATCGTTGTATAATACCCATCCTCTTGATCCAAACCTTTAAAACTTGCCTCTTCTGCTACTGTATATCCATGACCCTCTACATGAAAAACTTCTTCATTGTGCT
Organism: Bacillus sp. Root131; assembly: GCF_001429475.1. NCBI lineage: Bacteria > Bacillati > Bacillota > Bacilli > Caryophanales > Bacillaceae > Bacillus > Bacillus sp. Root131. The sequence continues at coordinate 86,228 of NZ_LMJQ01000004.1, read as the reverse complement.
GTAATGGCTTACCTGTTTCTTGGCAATAAATCACTTCTGATTCAGATTTAGGATATAGTCCTTTATATTCAATCTCATTATTCATTACTTCTTTATGTGCTGTTGAAATTCGATGATTAATTACATTCAAAGCCAAACTCACTGAATTTTGAAACCAAAAATCTTTATGATTTTCTTTCACATGCTCATTAATACAATCGACTTTTAAACGCTTTTCACGATCTAACGAAACCTTAGCGATTGGTATATCATTGAAACTATCTTCTAACAAATCAGCTTCATAATATTGCTCTAATGTATCCACAATTTTTTTAAATGTATCTTGTTCTCTGTTTGTACCAAATTCATAAACAATCTGTTCCATCTCCCCTAAATTCAAACGAATATTAGGATTTATTTCTTCTAATACACGATTATCTTCTGAAAGTTGAATTTCATAGTTTTCCCAATGTTTTTCAAAATTTAATCCAAGCCTTTCATTGATAAGTCGCTGCGCATTTTGTTGGATGTCTGTTAAAACCTCAAAATTGTCTCTTACATTCCCATCTTTATTTTCAGACACTTGTTTTGCCATATGATCTACTCCTTTTTCGTTTGTTTTTTCTTTTTCCAACGAGCTTTCAATTGTTTCAATAAATTCAATTGAAGTTTCATGTACTTCTTTCAACAACTTCGTTTTATCTTTCATTTCTTTTCCTTGTGTCCAGCTCGCTAAATATCCTAACGAATATTCACTTGTATCAATCCCAAAATAAGAAGATACAGCGTAAGCTGTCATTTCTGCTTGAACTCTTTTTCTGGTGCTGTGTAATGCATATGTGTCTCTGCTGTATGAAGTTTGGCATGCGCCAATTCGTGAAGAAGTGTTTTTACATTTTGCAATTCACTGTTTCTAGGATTCAAAGCAACCTCTTTTGTTAAGGTGTAACTAACTCCCTTTGTAACCCCAAGTTCTTGCTTCAGCTCAATAATTTTCACACCGTTTTTTTTCCGCAATGGCTTCCATTCCCTTGTACAAACTCTTGTAATCTGTTACGCTCCCGTCTAGCCAACGATTCGGAAAAATACGAGGAAGATCTTCCGCTTTTGCGTTTGTTTGGGACACATCAAACACATGACCGACAGCAAAATATAAGCGACCTGGTTTCACTTCTACGCTTTTAGATTCAATTTGTTTTTTCTCTTGCTCATTTGCTTTAGTTACTGTTTTCCAAGTGCCTTCTTTGTCCTTAAATTTTGCTACAGTTCGGTTTGGAACAAGAATTTTAATTCCTTTCTCACCCTTCTTAACGGGAAATCCTTTTTCTTTCCAAAAAGAAAAGGAACCAACTGCACTGGCTCCCTGGAATTGACTCTGTATTAATGAAATATTAGATGGTGAATAGTGATAAAACTTTGCCATAAACGTTAGATACTCTTTTAAATCTCCCGGTGTACGAAAATAACCTTCAACGCTTTTTTCCATCTTTTTTGTTAAAGCTTGCACCGCTTCTTTCTTTTCTTCTGGTGATTTCGTTTGATACTTTTTCTTATAACTTTTACTCATGATCTTCTCCTACTCTTTCACTTGCTTTTTGTAATTCCTCCATTTCCTCTTCATTCCATCTCTCAGCTGTATCAAAGAAAAGCTCATGAGTTTTCACATTAACTGGAACTAACATATTTTCTTGATTCATGACATGGACTGCAAGTTCTTCCTCTTGTTCTCGTGTAAATTTGATTGTTAGTTCTTCCTCTTTTACAAGTAAAATAAGTTCACCTTCTCCAACCTCTTTAATGACTCCTAATGCGATATCTTCATGAAATAATAACATCCTAATAACCTCCTGTTTTTTTATAAAAAGAAACAATGTAGCTTACGTTACATTGTTCTTTGATGCCTCATGATCTAAACGTTTTTGTCTTGCGTTACTAATCCGTTCCGCTACGACTTCTTTTGCTATCTTCACACTTCCCATCTCTTGTTTATCAGTCGTAATAAGACTATCTACACCCTCTAAAAAGAAATAACCATTTAATAATTCGATTAAAATTTGCGTATTTCTATCCGCACTATTTGCACCAAGACGAATTTTTGTTAGTTCACTTTTCAACACATCGTGTAAATTCTTTGATACAATTTCGGAAATATAATTCAATGACCATTCTGTATTTTTGGATGCCTGATGTTCTCTACAAATCCTAACAATTGCTTCACCGTTATATCTGATGTTGTGTTCTTCCATGTAATCTTTAATATACGTATCTGTTTCCTCATCCAATGTAATTTGCATGCGAAAGTCTTTCATTTAATAACCCCTCTCATTTTGATATGCACTTTCTTTTTGCATACGTTCATAATACTTTTGGTTCTTCCAACTTTCATATTCACTTTTAAAAGCACTTTCCACTTTTCTCATAGAGTACTGAATAGATATATTCTGCTTAAATTTTTGAAACGGCTTTGATTTTTTCATATGCTGGATTCTCTTTTGCTCTTTATCATATGCCTTCATTTCTTGTAAAAAGGCGTTACCCATTCTTTTATATAGGTCATTGATTTTATTCGTTTTATAATTTTCATATTGCTTCTTATCATACTTCCCTTCCCCATAAGCTTCTTTAAACACTTGCACTTCTTTATCTAACTTTTGGAGAAACTGATCGTAATCTTTTTTATGATGATGTTGAATATATCGACTGCTTAATTTATCAATTTCCGGCTTTAATGGTTGAATCGTATTGTAGCTATATTGCCACTGTCTTTTATCACTTGGTAACTGTTTATAGATTTGTAAAAACAACGGTTTCAGATGTTGATTACGCCAATCAAAAACGGAATCCTCTTTTTTCCTTCCCACCATATTATTTCTAATCAGATCATTAATTTGTTTTTGTTCCTGCTTACGATCTAATAGATTATTTACAACTTTCCCCTTCATCGCATCTAATGTTTTTGGTTTTCTTTTACCACGTTCTCTCGTTGGATATGGTTCAACAGTTGCCACATGAATGTGAATATTATCCGTATTAAAATGAATGGCTGCCGACCAGATAGAGCTTTTTTCTAACCCCTCTCTTTTTTGCATTTCCCTCATCGCAAGCCGTGTTACATCCATTAACTTTTTTTCATCCAACGTTTTTGTTATCTCATCATAAATTCCTTGTTTCTCTAACCAGGGATTATGAAAAGAAATGACATCTTGCCACATGATACTTCCATTCTCATGAGCGGTTTTAAACATTTCCTTTAAGGACTTTTTTTCACTTTCTGTTAAACGATTTGCGTGTTCCGTAAATAATGCCGATGTCTTTTCTGAATTCCCCATGTATTCTTGATACGTTTCGAACATTTTCGGATTCAGCTTCACTTCACTTTTCGCTTCCTCCCGATCTACATAATCAATATAGTTTTGAAAAGCATCCGAACTTGGCAACACAAATTTCGTTTTTAAAACAACACCTGGTGTGACGGAAGATTGAACAGGAATGGCATTATTCATTTTCAACATCCTGCATCATCATTTGAATAAACTCATTCATTTTTTCCATTGCGTTATAACAATCACTCATCATATGGATGTTCTTTTCAATAAGATTTTCTAATTCCATTTCCCTTTTATTTTGTTGCTGAAAAAATGCCAACATTTCAATTTGAGCTTTCAAAAATTTTTGCCTAGATACTCCTTTCCTTTTTGCTATTTCATCTATTTTCTTTAAGGCAACTGGATCTATATCTCTTATTTTTAGATTCACAATTTCCGCTCCTTTCTGCAATTCTGGGTAGAGATCAGAAAATAGTGAGAAGAGCATAAGGGGTTTCTGCCCCCACCGAGGGTGTGGGGCTAGGCGGAGCCTAGCGAAACGGTGAGGGCAAGAAAAGCTTTTAGGTGTAGACTCACTCACGACATGACTTTTTTCACTTTTTATTAATTTCTTGTGACTTTTCTTCTAATTTTTTGATTTTATCTCGTGCAATTTTTTGTTCTCCTTTAAACAATTCCACGTTCTTTTCTGATGATTTTATTTTAGATTCTAAGGATGCTATCTTTGATTGTGTTTCCGTTTTTTCTGCTTCCGTTTGGTACTTCATTTCATCTTGTAATTCCTTTACTTTTTCATAAACTGTCTTTGCATTTTCTTCTTCCAGTTTGATTGCTTTCCCATAATTTTTTATCTTTGTTTCGATATCCTTTTTGTCTCTTTCTATAAAATCTAGCTCATATGTTTTTTTATCTTCAGCTATCAATTCGTCATTTGCTTTTGTTTTTCTTTGATCGGTAAAAATCGTCTGAACTAATTTATTTGGACTCTTTGTTGATGCATTTTCTTCTTCATATTCGTTCACATCTTGTGTAAATTTACGAATATCCATTTGTTCTTTTTCACTACTTTTATTGTAAATATCGAAAGCTAACGCTCCCCAATTCAGAGATAAGTCTTTTACTTCTACTACGTATTTTCCGTTCTCCTCATACAATACTTTGACAGGTAATTGGACACCTGGATTTGCTTTTTGCTGTGCTTTAAATGTATATCCTGTTTCCTCATATCCTTCTAATCGAAAGGAAATTTGTATAAAGTTTTTGTGTGGATTGTATTCCCTTTTCTCTACAATCAATTTCCCCATACCCGACAACTTAATTACTTTATTTGTTTCTGTATGAAATAGTTTTTCATCGTTTGGCATGTAAATTTTTGATGTCAAGAAAGCGAAAAAACCAAAAAATAGAAAGCTGATAATTGTTAAGTAGATCCACGACTTATTCTTTCTTAGATTGATTCTTTCACTCTTCTTACCAATCGCTCCTATCACACTCTCACCCCACCTTTTTTGTTATAAAACTTTCATATTTAACTCTTCCACACTTGTAACTCGCCATGTTTCATTTTCTTTTTTCATGATGATTCGTAACACATTGTTTACTTTTTCTTCTCGGTTTTGCGTTGAATCTGTCGTGACATTTATAAATTCAGCTAACACATTTACCTCCTCTTTATCGGGTTCATTTTCTTGTAAATAAAACTTCATTTCTATTGGTTTCGTTTTATACGTATCTCCTAATTCGTATTTATCAGTTGGATAAAATTGTTGTAATAGTTCTTCACTCATAATGGATTTTGCTTTTTCTTTTCGTTCACTGTAGCCTTCTTTTTCTCGATGAAATGATAATTGAATAAACGTTTCGGCTGTCGATAAATACGCCCTTCTCTGTTGTTCTTGTGCGGAAGGAAGCACCTTATCCAGTCGTTTTTTTAAGTCTTCATTTTGTTTTGTTAGTAATTCATTTGAAAGTTTTAACTGTTTTTCTTTGCCATCACTCATTGATTTTTTGCTCAAATAGATATTAAAAGCTGTCACACCTATAACTAAAATGACAAACACAATAAACAAAGATTTTCGTTTATCTTTCATATTAATTCCTCCTTTACATGATTCTATAAATTAAAATCCCCGAACAAAAACAAAGAAGACATAACAAGATTAGTAGCATTAGTTCTGTCTTCTTTTTAAATAATGTAGTTACTTTACCTTTTGTAGCTTCCTCTAAAATTTCATCATTAACTGCAATAAATACCGTAAGTGCTAAGAATGGAACCGCAACGATTAAATCAATATTTACACTTACAAGACCTAATACTAAATTGACAGCCATAACCACTAAGAATAGATATACTTTCGATTTATTTAACGACAACATTTTTTCACACTCCTATTTTTCTAGAATCGCCTTACGTGACCAGAAAAGACTTTTTTCCAATATGGATTATTTAAATCTTCAATAGAAACACCTTTATTCGTTTGGCATCCAATGAAAGTATTTTTATCAATTACAATGCCAACGTGTCCGTCATGTTTGTAGGTATCAAAGAAAATAACATCACCCGGTTTCATATCATTTGCTGATACTTTTGTACCAATTTTATTTAATGTTTCCGTACTTACAGCTCCTATTGGACTGGTATACATACCTACTTGTTCGAACGCCCAGCGTACAAAACTTGAACAATCAAATATTCCTCTTGCGATGTCATTTGTGTTACGTCCTCCACCAAATACATAGGTAGAACGCCCTATCCATTGGCGACCTACATCGGCAACTTTTGAACCGCTACTTCCGCCACTTCCTGGATTTCCTCCTCCACCAGAAACAACAGAACCCGGCTGATAATATTTTAAAACTGCATCAACGTACAAGTAGAGTAAGCACCCAGCGCCTTTTCACATTGCTGTGATAGGTTTCCAAATGCTCCTCCCCGAACCGGACTTACATCTCTCAATGTATCCGGCTCTCCATCTGTCTCCTGCTTATACTTCTCCTTTGTGCCTTTTAACGTGGCACTCCTTACATAACGCTATGGTTTTACGATTCCTTGAAACCATACGTTGCTCTAGGAAGGATTTATTCGGCTTATTTTTAATGTCTTTCAACCTTTTTACGTGATGCATATGAATTATGGTGTTGGTTTTCCCACACAATTCACATTGTTCTGCTTTGATTCGATCAGAAAGTCTCGTTTCACTTAACACATATTTTGTAGCTGGAAGTAGGTCTAGATTCGCTTCTTTTGACCTTTTCTCTCTTGGAAAACTACGTTCGATGAAATATGTTTGTTTTTCTCCTCGAGATGTTTTATATGTGACAGTAAATCGCTTATTTTTCTCATATCGTTTTCGAATCTCTTTTGTTTTAACTCTATACTTAGATGCAAATGTTTTCAGCATAGAGTAATACATAAAGTAAGCAAAACGATGCATATGATTACTCACGTTTTCTGCTAGCCGATAATAGTTGTATAACCCTCTTATTTCACTGTTATATTGAGCGACAATCTCTAAATCTTCATTATGAAGGAAGTACCCTCTATCTTTTGGCATCCATGTGCCATCGGCACTCATTTTGATAGCTTGGTATTTCTTCAACTTGTTAACCCAAGCTTCGTGAGGCATTTTTAACTGAACTTTTCCATTAAGGTATCTACATACTCTGCCAATCGCATCTTTTCGAGGTTCACTTCCTCTAAAAACACGAATGTTATAACCGAGAAATCCTGCATGATTTTCGGAAGCATGGGTTATAAGCGTTTTCTCTTGTGACAATTCCAATTGAAGTGTCTCCATTAGATACTCAGTCAGTGTTTCCTTAATATTTCTAGCGTCATACTTCGAACCAATCACACCAATTAGAAAATCATCAGCGTATCTGACATAAGTAAGACGTTTATAATTTGAGTCCATCGGATTGCTATATGGAATTGAGCTTAATTCCTTCTTTAATGCTTTAGCTTGTTCTAAATGTTGCTCCGCTTCTCCCATTTGTTCATTTTCTAATGCAATTTTATACTTCCGAATCGCTTTTCTCATTTGAGTATATTTTCTTTCGTAGTCTGGATTTATCTTACGTTTCTTTCCTTGATTGAATTTTTGTATAAAATCCATCATGTATTTGTCCAGTTCGTTTAAATAGATATTCGAAAGAAGTGGACTGATAATACCACCTTGCGGTGCACCGCTAAAGGTATTATGAAATTTCCATTCTTCCATGTATCCAGCACGAAGAAATTTCCATATCAGTTCAATAAATGCCTCATCTTCAATACGTTTTCTTAAGATGCCAATTAAAGTATGATGATTTATGTTATCAAAAAACCCTTTAATATCCCCTTCAATAAACCATTTGCTACCAGTAAACGTTCTTTGGATTTCTTGAAGTGCCGTGTGACAGCTTTTACCTTTTTGATAAGCATGTGATGATATGGAGAACGTTGGTTCATATATCGCTTCCAATATCATTCTCACAACTTCTTGCACCAATTTATCCGCAAAACTAGGTATACCCAATGGTCTTTTCTTTCCGTTTTTCTTAGGGATATATACTCTTTTTGATGGGAACGGTTGATATGTCCGTTGCTTAAGAGTTTCTATAAGTTCTTCAATAATTTCTATTGAAAATCCATCAATAGATCGTTTATCTACACCCATTGTGAGTGCACCATCATTTTTACTAAGATTGTCATACGCCGTGAAATAGAACTCTGGATTATACAAATTTCGATAGAGTCGTCGGAATTTATAGTCTTCCTTCTGACTCTGTTTTTGCAGGTTGCTTAATACTACTTTTGGACTTTGCATGATGCCTTTCGCACCTCCCCAATTTCATTTTTAAGCGGACAGACTGTCTTCCTTCGCCATGCACTAGGCTTTCCCTAGCTCGGACTACTATGAAGACTCCGTTACCGTATTGGATATTCATGAGCCACACTTCTTGGCAGAGCCTTGAAGTCATCCTCAATAGCCTTCTGGCATTCCAACTTAGGTAATCCCCGTTTAGGAGACAAGAGATTTGCACATATGGTTTCGGATGCGACTTTCACACGTTTCCACGTATAGTGGAGGATAGTAGATGTCCCTATACATAGCGACGACACCTTTATCGCTATGTCATCTACCACATTCCGTATATAACCATCTTCCGAAATGAGTTACGGTGGCCTTCCTTGTGCTATCGTTCAAGCAGTATAGCTTTCATCCTTATCCATACTTCACATCTTGCCGTTCAGTCGTGATTCGATGATTAATCAACTTACGGCTTTCTTGACATGCTGTTGTCCCCCTTCAGTTTCCCTCCAAGGTTAGTCAAGTGATGCTAGGTCATTTAGGGAAGACCTAATGATTTGCAATCACCATGTTCTCTTACTCCCTTTACGGGCGCACAATATCGCCATAACACGCTTGATACGGTACGGCTTCTGGTCTAAGACAATGATACATTCCTGTATGTTTTACTTTTTGATACTGTTGTTGTGAAAATTTGATTGCTAATTCTTTCGTATATTTACCACCATTTGCGCCAACAAAATCAAAAAATCCTGTCCCGAAATTGTACTCTTGGAGGGCTGTTTTGATATGATCCATGTCACCAGGACTCGTTACTCCGGCTCTTTCTATCGCATGTTTAAACTCCTGTACACCAGCCCAAATACTATAGTCTGGATCTGTAATACAGTTTGGTGATTTACAATATTTCGTATTAAAAGCGCCTTCGGAACTCTGCATTGGATCACTACCACGTCCTCCGCTCTCTTGCATCATTTGAGCAAGCATTAAAGCTACAAATGGTTCCACACCAAAGGCTTTTGCATGCTTTCGAATCGTAGGCTCCCATTTTAAAACTTCGGGCGAAACATTCATGACCTGCCCTTCACCTGTATACGTAATATCACCTGCGTCTGTTCCACTCTCTTCACCCATTGCCGCAATAAAAATACTCATAACTCCAAGTAAAAGAAAAGAAAAAAGACCCATCACAAGTAGCGCTAAAGTGATGAGCCATTTCTTTGGTATAACCTTTAAAACTAGATGCATAGTATTAAGCACCTCCCCCGAATAACATCAATTCTTCGTCCGTTACTTCTACATGGAAGTGAATGTTTTTTACAGCCCCAATACTTAAGATGACATCCCCTGTTGGCAAATGTGGAATCGCTGCAATCTCACTTTCACTTAACTGTCCTGCAAATACTTTTCGTAACATATCTAAACTGTTATTATCTTGCTGCATGATAAATTTGTACTGTGTAAGTTCAAATAGTTTTTTAATTTCATCAATCATTTCTTGTGAAGATCCTTCCGGTACAAAATCACGAATCGTGTGACTTGCATATAAAAGCCCTGCAAAGTATTTTCGATCTTCTCGGCTAAGTTTCGTTAAAAATTGTAGGGCATGAGCGCTTTCTTTTTTTGTGTTAATAATATGATGTGCCTCATCAATAATAATGAAATAACGAACTACATCTTCAAAAGCAAGTTGCTTTTTGTTAAAGGCTTTTAATTGAGGCGCACCATTTGAAATCATTTCATCCCAAAGGAGATTTAACACATTAAAGATCTGTGCCTGGAATACTTCTGGTTTAAAGCTGGATATATTCCGTAAGGAAAAGGATACAACTTGTTCTTTCTTGAAATCTTCAATTGTAGTATGACCATCAAATAATTCTGCATATGCTTCTACTAAATTTGTAAGATTTAATTCAATTAATTCTAAACGATGAATTCTACTGTCTCCTAAATTATCATGATGCTTTCTAGCTTCTACATCTTGATATAATTCTTTACGAACAAACATTAAAAAGTCAGAGAAAATCGGATATTCTTTTGATTTTCTTGTTGTAATTTCATTTTTCGCTCCTTTTTCGTCATTCCATAATCCCATACGAATATATAATTTACGAAGCAAATTTTCATATTCTTTAATTTCATCATCTTTTGCCTCTGGCGCAATGAATCGATAAAAAATTGTCAATTTAGATAGATGTTGAGTGAAACTAACTTCTTCAAGTTCTGCTGTTTTGTAGACTTGAAGTGGGTTAATTTGACCTTGAGAACCGTCTAATGAGATGGTCTTTCCTCCTAGTTCTTTCACTGTATCTGTAAACTCTTCTACAACATCAAATATCCGAACAAAATGACCCTTACTTGCATAATCCACACTTTTCTTTTTTAACAATGTTGATTTCCCCGCACCAGACTTCCCAATCATTACACCGTTATAACTCTTTCTTTGATTGTCTTTGTGGAAGATATCAAAAATAACATTTCCTTTTGTTTTCGTTGTTCCATAATACGTACCGTATGGATCGTGCAAATAGGAATAATGAAACGGACACCCACCAGCCAAACTGACTGCCGGAATTTCTTTCCCTTTTCTTCGGTTCACATAATTTTTTTGTGTATCAAAGCTCGTTACGAGTGCATCCCATTCATACTCTTGTTCATTTAAAAAGACAGCTCCTCGAAAATTATAAGATTCTAATGTTTCCAGGATCTCTTTTACTTGTTTTTCTAGCTCATCTATTGTTCTAGCGGAAACATAAATACGAATGTGAATACGTTTCATGACCTCACCTTGTTTCAAATCCGTATAAAGAGCTTCCAGCTCTAAAAATTCATTTTTTGCATCGATCCGATCTATATTATCCTTTGCTGTATCATGCCGAACGCTTTGCTCACTCATGGATTTATTAATTGATTCAACAACTTCATTTCGATTATCACTCATGACATCTAATGTTGTGATCACATTTGGCATATTCATAATTTGCTCTAACCAAAAATCATTTACCTCTGTTGGATAATCATAGACATGAATGCAAGTACCTAATCCATCACCTGTTTGAAAATAACTTTCTTTAAAACTAATTCCCCCTTGTGGCTGAACTCTAGCCACTAAAAAGGGGTTGTAACCTTTCTTCTTTTTTAGTTCCTCTTGTTTTTCTTTTTTAGATTTTTTACTCCTGAACGCAAACATATTGTTGCCCCCTTACTACCATATATTTTTCGTTCCTAATTTTGCATTTTGATTAAACAATTTAAACATAAGCTCTAACTTTTTCTCTTCATCCACCTCTAATAGTTCCGTAGAGCGTTTGATATATCGCTTTGCTGCATCTACACGTTCTTTTACGATTAACTCCGTTTCTCCGTAAATAAATAAGAAGGCTTCCCGATTGGTTCTGCCCCATTCTAAAAACTGCAGTTCTTTTAACTTTTGATTTAAAATTCGTTCATACAAAGGACTGGTACATTCTTTAATTTTCTTCTCAATATATCGCTGTTGTTCAGTTGTTTGACATGGGAAGTTTAAAAAAACGAGTTTTATGGACTGTTTGTATGCTTGATAAAAATACGCATGTGAGAAAATGACAAATGCTTGTTCATCGCTATTCTTAGAGAACATATCATCACCTTCCACTTGAAGAATTTCTAAAAACTCCTCATTTTTCAGTTCAAATATGCCATCCTCTGTCATGTCTACAATTTGCATAATATCCGCAATACTTTTCTTTACCTTTGGTGGTGCTTCTTTCTTTTTTCTAGATAAAAAACCTAACAGTTTTGGATTTTTCTTTTTCGAAGCGTCTTTCTTTGGCTTTTCTTTCTTCTTTTTTTCTACCTTTGGTTCTACTTTTGGTTCTACCTTTGGTTTTTCTTCTTTCTTTTTGTTGGGTACCACTCTCACAATTTCTTTTGGTTCAGAAATTGATTCTTTTACATTTTTTTCGTTAAATCGAAATGCATTTTTCTTTGGTCTCTCTAGTTGTTTTGGCTCTTCTTTCTCTACATCTTTTTCGCTGAATAACGCCATATGTGATCCCTCCCTTATTGATCGTTATCAATGGCGCAATATGCACCTTTCCTTCTTAGCAATGTAATAATCAATACTTCATACATTCGTTTTTGAGGATTCGTACTTGGTCGCCAAATCATGATAATTGCAATAGCTACCATGAAAAGAATAAATGGTAACTGAAAGGACTCATGTACGAAGTTCCTAAGAATCATTGTTACAACTAATAAACCAATTAATAAAAAGAAATCTATTAAATAAAGCACTTTATTAATCCGTAATTCTGTACTGATTTCCTTCGGAATCCGATAGCTTCTCATCGGGATTCCCTCCTTTTCGACAATAAAAAATAAGCGTACGATTACGCTTATTTTTTATCTGTATTGTTTTTATTTTTGTTCACAATATCTCTCCAACTTTTACTCGTGTTTTGCCCCATCTGATAAAAACGCTTTGTATTCTGTACCGTTTCCGAATTATGAATGCGTTCTTGCACTCCTCTTACCTTTTGTTTCACCGATGATGTCGTATGTTTAACTTTTTCGGTTGTATATTGTCCTAATGTCCGTGTTTCTTGACCTCTACTTGCTGCTACTTCTTTATCACTTTCATAAGGAATAATTGGACTACTATGTGTCACCGTTACGATGTCGGCTGATGCCGGGCTTCCTCCACTTGGTACTGATTTTGGTGTTTCTATTGGTGCCGGGCTTCCTCCACTTGGTACTGATCTTGGTGTTTCTATTGGTGCCGGGCTACTTCCGCTTGGTACTGATCTTGGTGTTTCTATTGGTGCCGGGCTTCCTCCACTTGGTACTGATCTTGGTGTTTCTATTGGTGCCGGGCTTCCTCCACTTGGTACTGATCTTGGTGTTTCTAYTGGTGCTGGGCTACTTCCACTTGGTACTGATCTTGGCGTTTCCACTGGTGCCGGGCTACTTCCGCTTGGTACTGATCTTGGTGTTTCCACTGGTGCTGGGCTACTTCCGCTTGATGCTGGTCTTGGTGTTTCTATTGGTGCTGGGCTTCCTCCACTTGGTACTGATCTTAGTGTTTCTACTGGTGCCGGGCTTCCTCCGCTTGATGCTGGTCTTGGTGTTTCTATTGGTGCCGGGCTTCCTCCGCTTGTTCCTTGTCTTACGCTTCCTGGTGTTTGACTTCCTTCACTTGTTCCTTGTCTTACTGTTCCTGGTGTTTGACCTCCTTTACTTGCTCCTTGTCTTACTGTTCCTGGTGTTTGACCTCCTTCACTCGCTCCTTGTCTTACTGTTCCCGGTGTTTGACTTCCTTCATTTGCTCCCCCTGGGTTTTCATACCCTCCTTTTTTCATGTCTTCTTGAATAGATGGCGTACCACCATTCTTTTTATCTTTTTCCTTATTTAAGTTACCTTTTTCTTTTTCATTCTTTGCTAAATCATTACCATTTGCTTTTTTCTGATCCGCTTTTTTCATTTGATCTTGCAAGGACTCTTTATTTTCAGACTCATTCCCTTTTTTCAAACCGCTTATAAGCCCTGCCACGCCACCTGTTGCCATTGCTGCCGCACTTGCTGTTTTAGCTGCTGCAACACCCGTTCCTTCTGCTGCACCTTTCGCTCCTTTTCCAATCATATTTCCGAGACTCTTCATAGGTTTTGAATTTGCAAGACTGCCAATTCCTTTGCCAAGTGCGAAACCACCTACTAACATACCCCAACTGCTCTTTAATCCAATATCTATACCGAATAACCTTTCTACGGCTGCTGGACCATCTAGAACAGCCATACTAAATGCGGCTAAAGCAATCAGATACGGTACACCATTTAATTTGTCATGAAGAAAAGCTGTTCCTATTAGGTATAGCTTCAAAGATAGGAATATCATAATCGTTGCTATAAATATATTGAGGATATTAGATAATACAGCTTTTAACTTTTGACCATTCGCAACATCGGCTGGTGCTAATATATTTGCTAACAAATAGTTAAAAGACAATTCATAAAATAATCTAGCTAATTTAATACTTACTAACAACAAAGTTAATCCTGTTATCAGTAAAGTAAAGAATATGTTCCAAAAATTCCAATGCCAGCGATAATACTTTTCTGGAAAGAAATCAAACCATCCATCTTTTAATTCGGCTAAAGATGCGACTCCTAACGCATCCATAACTCTTTTATTCTGCAAAATTTTCTGACCATCATCCGATAAATTTTTATCCTTTGTGAACGCAAAATCTTTATCTATTTTTTCAGTAATATCTATCTGTCTAATATTTTTTTCAGGAATATTGTTTTTCGGATTCATATCCTCTTTCTTTTTCCATCCATTTTGATCTATTACTGCAACATCCGTTATATTCTTCTTAATAATTTCATCACTTAAAGAACCCTTTTGTTCAGATTTTACAACCGCTATGGCATCATCGGTAAACTTATCAACCTTTGTCATACCAGTACTTAATAAACAAAGTACACTCAATGTTATGAAAATATTGATGATAATTTGAGAACGATTCATTTGTTTGTTCATAATAAACATGTAGCCAATATATAAAAACGAAATGGCTAAAAGAACAACAAACAATGGATATAACATATCAACAAAATTTTGTATTTCCGGTGAATTAAAGAATCCTTTAATCCCCAGTATGGCATCTGTCACACCTTCTAAAGCATCTACAACTAAAGATAAACCTACAATTAGGAACCATCCTAACCAACGCAATACATAGTTCACTATGTCTCCTACTTGAAGATAATCCGAAAACGATTCTAAAACCTTTAAAATCTCTTCATCTTTCACGATTTACCCTCCTCTCATTCTTGCTATTGTCCCAATACTTCTTTTGCTGTCCAATTCACCCTTTCATTCAGTCTGTCGATACGAATAATCAATTTTCCTTTTTGTTCCCGATCTACTGAAAGGAAAAGAACCGCATCTTCTAGACCAAGAATGACCTCATTTTCTTCTGTTACAAATGGCGAGTAACTATCTAAAATCAACTGCATTTTATCCGTGATTGTTGGTACATACATTCCCTCTTCCTCCTTTATGTTTGGAATCAAAAAAGCACTCAATTATTTGAGTGCTTTTCTAACTTGTCACTTGTTCTTTTTCTTCTAAATTACGCAAGATTCGATTTATCTTGTTTTCGACTGCTTGATAAACACTTTTGTCGATATGGTCATTGTGAGCTAACATTTGAAATTCACTGTAAAACTCGCCCATTTCTTGATTTTTAACTTCATCTAATGATTTGCCTAACTGCGCTAAAAAGAACTTATCGACCAGTTTTAAAACCGCTAAATCAGATTCGAAAAATTCGTTAACCGTTTTTTCTTTCCAATTTTCAATGGAGAGGGAATCAAACGGATTATCTTCCTGCTGAAATGCCTCTTCCGGAATCTCTTCATCAATTCCCATCATTGTTGGCTCTTCTACTGGCTGCGGTGTCTCTATTTGGGAAGAAACTTCTTGTTCTTGTACTTGTTCTGGTTCTGACGTTTTTTCCTCAATTTGTTCTGCTTTTCTCTCTCCTAGAAAATCTACAATAAGTGATTTTGGATTTACATCATCATGTAGAGAATCAATATCTATATCTAAAATAGATTTATCTGTATCGAACTCTACTCCTAAGTACTCCCATCTGTATTTTAGGGCTGTTTCCCCCGTATTATAAATCGGGCGAGGTCTGATCCGTTTTCTGTTATTATCCTGACGTTTTATGACACGAATAACGGCACTTTCTCCTTCTTTAAAATTCATAAGTTCATTTGCTGTTAACAGTGGTCGTTGATCTAGACTTTCCGTTTTATTTTTATCAGTAGAAAGACCTTTTCCGCTTCGGGAAGATAGATTAATCGTCTGATTCCCTAGTTTTTTAGACACTTTCTCGGCGGTTTCTTGATCGTTAGTTAGAATGTAAATTGTATTCCCACAGTTTCCATCAATCGTATCTGCATCCTCACCATACTTATTTTTCAATTGTGCATATGCCTGGATTACAAGGTTAAAGCGAACATTTCTACCAAGACAAACCGTGATAATATTTGCCATTCCTTCAATACTCGGCATATTTCCAAACTCATCTAAGCAAAAAATCACTTCACGGTGACATTTCCCTCCACGAGCGAGGGATGCACCCTTTGCCAATATAAAATAAAGCTGCCTTACAAAAATAGAAGCAATCACATGATTTGAAGAATCAAAGTCTGGTGTAATCATAAAAATAGCGACTGGTTTATCGAAATAGTCCACTGTTATTACTTGTATATCTTCATTTTCTTCTACTACTTTAAATTCTGTATCACCTGTCTTTTCATCTATTTTCAGAATAGAAATAGATGTTTTCTTTTTCTTATTTCCTTTTTCATTAAATTGAATGGTATCCCCAACTTTTATTACTTTCTTAAAATCTAATGCAAAACGTCCCGTAATATCTGATTTGGTAGACTCCTTTGAGCCATCCGGAAATACAATTTCTATTCGTTTTCTAGGTGTCACTTTTCCTTTTATTGTTTTTCCAAAACCTACACGTTTTAAATCCACACTATTTTTTGCGGTCATTTTAGCGATTTCATCAAATGTAAAAATAGATAACCCGTTCATTGTTTGTGTAAAAATACCACCTCTAGCTTGCCCTTTTGAGAAATTAGAAGTTGCATATTGCATTTTCGCAACACTGTCTGATGGTAAATTCTCAAAATATAAATCTAAAGCATTTTTCGGCGGTTCCTCTGGATCTATAATTATTTCTTTCGAACCAAGTTCCGATAGCATGTTAGCTACTGCATACATCGTTATTTTTTCTTCTGTTCCTTCTGCAATACATTTATCTGTTATGGCTAAAATCATGGCGTTACATAAGCTCATAGCGCAATCTTGCCAAAAAGGATCTTTAACACCTGGTTTATAATACAAAGTGTGTGAGAGTGTTTTACATAGTGCTTGCGCTGTTGAATAATCTCCATCTTTATAAGCATCTTTGACAAGCTGCAATAAGTTATAACTCATAGAATCAAGTGGAGTTAATAAATTCAAAACTTCAATGTGATACCCTCGTTCTTCCAGCGTTTCTTTTGATGCGCTGAACAATTCCCCCTTTGGATCGTTAAAAATTAAAGATGGCTTATGTTCCGCTCTAGAATAGACATCAATTGTAGGAAATACAAAGGTTTCTCCTTTACCAGAGCGTGTTGTACCAATGATTAAATTGTTTACCGGGCTATCATCAATAAATACCTTGTCACCTAATCGGGAGATAACAACACCACCGCCACCTTTAAATGTTTCCTCTCGATCTGGTACAGCTCGGTACTGCTTTTTCAGCTCTTCAACTGTTGTAAAACGACTAGATTCTTTCTCATGATTATTTAAGTTTTTAAAGGAAGATTTCAATTTGTACACTGTTCTTGCAATGGTTCCAATCACTACAAGGAAAACAAGCATGTAGTAAATCGGATGTTCTGCAATTGGCATCTGAAAAAGAAATCCTACCTCCATATGAAATGGTTTGGGATGTAATAAATCACTAAATGTTGTTTCTATCAGCTCTAAAGTTAAGTTTAATAAAAAATTAGCGATTAAAAACATTCCAACAAACAAAAAAGTACTCAATGGAATGAGTACTTCTTTTTCAGCTAATTTATATTTGATTGATATCTTTTCACTATACATATCAAAGCATCACCTCTGTTCAATCCAGCTTCAAATTAAAAAGGTACTCTTTTTATGAGTACCTTTTTGCAATATCAATTGCTTTTTCTTTATTTACTCGCTACCATCTTTTCATTTTGTTTCAAAACTGGCTTTTCTTGATTCGTTGGTTTTTCCGGCTCTGTCGGTTTCTCTGAATTTGTTGGTTTTTCCGGTTCTGTTGGCTTCTCTGGATTTGTTGGTTTTTCCGGCTCTGGTGGCTTTGGTTTTTCTGTCCCTGTATTTTCCGTATTGCCATTCTCACCCTCCGTTATAATTGGTGGGTTTACAATTGTATCTAGTTTCTTCTCTGGTGGAAGAATATCACCTATACTCGCTACTGAAGAATCAATATTTAGATCACCAAATGCAAAATGATCTCCATTCACGGTGACTTGTGGCTTATTATCTGTAATAGCTGCAATCACATTATCTTTTGTTGTATCTTGAAGTGTTTTATCTGTTGTTTCTTTATCAAAGAGTGCTAGAACACGAGAAGTGGTGTCATCCCCATTTTGAAGATTACTTACAATAGATTTTTCTTTAAAATTAATTTTTGATTTATCCAGCTCTTCGAGTACATAAGCAACTTCATTATCCTTACTTTGAATTGCATTCTCTGTAATTGCTTCAAAATCTTGTTTATTCAGATCTTCTTTCTTTTCCTCCGGCTTATTCTTATCTACTTTTTTTGTAATAGCTGATTTACTTTTTGATGATTCCTTACTTCCAAACCAACTGCAACCTGTCGTACTTAATATCAATGAACCACCAAGAAAAACAATTCCCATTTTTTTGTACAGATTCTCATAATTTAAAGGCATGTTATTCTCTCCCCCTTAGATGTTCTGTAGATCTTTATCAATTTTTTCAATCTTAATTTTCTTTTCCTCTTCACTTATCGTAGATTGTTGAATATCACGTTTCTCTAATTCTTTGACCTCTTTCATTACGTTTTTATTTCCTTGCGTTTTAGCGAAAGAATAGCAATCTTCATATTTTTTTAGATTTACAAAAGCTTCAACAATGAGTTTTTCACGTCTACCGTCCATATTGACTTTACCTTTAAGTTTGATTACCTCCTCATATTTCTTATTAAGTGCTGCCTTTTCAAAGTCGATTACATCATTTTTGACATCAATTTCATTGATTTTATTCATGTTGTCTATCCCAATAAAATAAACAACCACACTTTCTGCAAATTTCGGCTCATATTGTAATGCTTTATTTGCCTTTCCGTTTAATAAATAAGTAAATAAAACTGCCTTCTGACTATCTTTATCTAATTCTGTGTAATTGACCTTATCGAAGTATTTAACGGCTTCTCCATACTGCTGAATGGCTGCCTGTTGTAACCCTTTTACTACATATTGTTCCGAGCCAGCATTTGCACTCGAAACTGGTTCGGAAGAGAATAACTTAAAGGCAAATACAGCACCAGCTCCAATTAACACCACGCTTCCTATGACACTCGCAATAATCTTGAATCCTTTTCTATTTTCCTTTCCAGGCTTTACTAGTGTTTTTACTTCATGCGCTGGACTATAAGAGGGTTCTTCCTTCCTTTCTGATGATTCTTCTTGATATTCATATTCTTCATGAAAAGGAGAATCATTGATTTCTCTTTCTAATGTTTCTAACAGCTCCTTCTTTTGTTCCTCTTGTTCCGGATGTAATTGCATCACATTCATTTTTTTAGAAATGTGATCAAAAATGTGATTTGCATATCTCGAACCAAGTGATAATGTACCGTTATAAATTTCATTAGAATGACCATCTAACAAATCGAAATCAATATGTTCTTGTCGCCCAGCCTCTCTATAAACTCGTTCTAATCGTTTCGTTAAGATATAAGCTTCATGAAACGAATATTGCTTACCCGACTCAATTTCTGTTCCATTGCTACTCTTAAAAATGACAAACATGGCTTCTCCTTTCTTCCATTCACTTTAAATTCCATGAAAAAAGGCAACAAAAAAAGCCATACTGTTTGCATAGCCTCCTCATTGCCTTAATTATATTTTTTCACTATTTCATCCAAAGAAACGGGAATAAGATTTGACCAAATTTCACATTGCTATTTACGCTCTCTGCTAAGTATTGGCATCCCATTACAATAACGAGTCCGGCTGCCCCACCAAGAAACCACCAAATACATTTATGTCTTCCTCGTTCACCGCCCCAAATTAATAGATAAGCGCCCCAGCAAAATACAATCGCTGTACTAACCATTGCCCCTCTTTGCATCCATGCAATAAATGAATTCCCTGTATTAATTAGACCGTCCATCGCATCACCTAACACTAACATTTGAGATAATGTTTCCAACATTGACATATACATTCACTCCCTTTTCATTTTTAAGTGCTTATACGTTACTAAGCTGACTTGATTCATTCGCCTTGCTGTCTTCTTTCACTCCTGTAGTTGTTGCCTTATAAGCTTGTAAAGCTTTCATTACTAAATCTTGATTTTCTTCAATGTATTTCTGATGATGTAAATGAAGCCAATGGTTATAATCCTGACCATTGGCTCTTAATAGGTTTGCTACCATATCTTTTTCTTTTTTTAATTCCCTTTGTGTAATCGCCACTATATCACCACCTTTCAATGTTTATGTGATTACTTCTGATATTGCTCTTTGCAATTTTGGACAAAATAGGTAACTTCTTTTTCAAGTTCGGACTCTTTAAACTTAGAAAAATCAATATCTTTTTTCAGTTTTCCTTTTTCATAATAAGCGAGAGAATCCCTTCGTTGTGATAAGCCCCAATCATGAGGATTACTTGAACCTGGAATGTCCTCACGATTTTCATTCAACCCTCTTACTTGAATTTTTTCCTTTTCAGCTATATTCTTTACAAGAAAAATCCAATCATTACTATGTCTCATATTAGAATTCAACATAACAAAACCTGTGCCATCCTCACTCATGAACTTTTTCATTTCTAACGGACTAAGATCCATTACTTCCCCTTTTCCCGAACTAAAGACAAATGTTGAACCAATACCAATTGCAATTAACAGTCCAACAATAGCGGAAATGATCCACCCTTTACGACTCATGCATGTTCCTCCCTATGTCATATTTTTATAAGCGATTTTGAAGTGTGATGAGACACATTTTAACTTCAACATCTGTCTTTATTTTATAACATTTAAAGGAAAGTGGGATAGAAAATGGAAATATCATTTATGGCTGGAATGACGAACCCCGTATTGGCATGCGTATAGAGACTAATCCCGACCTAGTTTCTATATGCCCAATACCGCACTACGTATTTTGGCATGAACGTAGAACCTTATGTATCTACTGTTGTGATGTTCCTCGCTTCTTCAGAATGTCAAAATGGGATATTCCTCACGAATACTGACACAAACAGATCTTTGATACAATGCATTTCCCAGTGGTCACAGATGAGTTTTACGATCTTACTCACCCAACGATAAACGTATACCTAACCCTTCTAGTGACCTTTCGAAGGGAGGCACGCATATATATTGAAAGTCGTATACTATCCTTCTACATCATTACTGAAAGGAAAAGATACGCAATATATATCTAAATTTTCAAAGAGCAACTTACTTTGTGCTATGTTCTCAGCACACTTCAAAATCGCTTTTTTTATTTACACTTTTGTTTTACAGCTACTAATTCCGCATGTTTATTTTTTCGTTTAGCAATCAAGTTTTGATGTTCATCTCTAACTGAGCGCACTTGATAATAAATTTGAGCCACCTTCTCAATGCTTCCTGTGCTATTTTCAATTGCTATCGTGCCTTTCAGTTCGTATGTTTTTCCATCAAAAGTTTTAACACTATGAGCTTGTGATGCCGCAATATCATAAAATGTAAGTCTTTTTTCTTTTCCCATATGAACGCCTCCTATTTTTGATAAAGAAGGGAGAAAAACGCTTCTCCCTTGTCTAGTTTTCTAGCCATCTAGATAGGATGAAATAGTGAACGAGTGCTTCATATCATGCTAGGATTGTTGTGTTATACGAGGTTATGATGCGTTGCGCTGCTTCTTTTCCGTAAATGTGTTGTAATGCGGATTGAGATTCAACTACGATTGAATGCTGAATGTGGTATGTTGCGCTTTCTTTCAAAAACTGCTCCATATGAGGGATTGGGTACAAATCATATTGATGAAATACCAGGTGAATCGGTCTTATATTCTTGCATTCTGTTAGATATTGAAGAAAATTTGATAATGCTTCCCCTCTCTCTTGATACGTACTCGTTTCCGTTTCTACACTGATGTAGACAACGGATTTTTGTTTTAGATCCATTTGTAGTGTTTCATAACCAGTTAGTAAATCATGTTTGATGATTTGATATCCTTGTTTTCGTTTTTCTTGATGGGTATCTTCATAAAAGATGCCTTTCGGATCAAAAATGAAAATAAAATCATCTGTTGTTTTCTTCACATCTTCTATGACCGTTTTATAAGCTCCAAAACGAGCTTTTATGACACCCGCAACCTTTTCCCCTTCATTCAGTTCTTTCAACGCTCTAATCACCTTTGTATACTTCTTAGCTACGCCTAACATGTATTGCACTCCTTTCTATTTTATTTCCCTCTTCTGACTACTACTGAAACCAAAAATACTCTTTTTGCACCCCTTGCTTTTCACGTTGATGTTTTTCAAGAATGTATAGCAAAGTGATAGTTATCGCATCCCTTGTTTCTTTTGAATAAAGACCTAGCTCATGGAAGATATGATAAGCTGGATGCTCATTCTCGAGCAAATTTACTACCTCTACCAAGTTCGCTTCACTCTCATACATTTTTTCCGTGAACTCAATAACTTTTTTCACATCTAGGTAATATAGGTTTTTATGCCGTTGATCCAGATACAAAATACTTCCTGCCAATAATTTTGTAGCGGATTCTATCCAATAATCATGTTGCTTTAATGGTTTAATTACAGTTTGAGCGATTGAGATTGCTTGCATCAATTCTTCAGGTAACCAAGCACTCTTGCGCTGCATAACGTCTTCCCCAGGTTTCCCTAAATTTTTCATTTTACCGACGTAGATTTCTGGCATTTCATTTCATCTCCCTCTCGGTTTCTTATATCTTGCTCCCTATCCAAAAAACGACTGTCCAAATGGGAATTACGAGTATGCATGCATTTCGAAATCCAATAGCAAAGCCTAACGGATTTTCATCTACTTCATTAAAATGAGCTTCATATTCTTTCATATTATGATTGAGCTTTCTTACGGTTTCTTACTGCAAATACGGCTCCAATTAAGCCAAGTACGACACATGCCATTTTATATATGGATTTTCGGCTTTACCGCCTGTTGTCGGTAAATACGTTTCGATTTTCTTTGGTGTTTGTTCTAGTTGTGGTTTCTCTAGTTGTGGAATGACAGGTTTTTCGGTTACTTTTGGTTGTTCCGGTACCTGTGGTTGTGGTGCTTCTGGTTGCTCTGGTTTTTGTGGTTGTTCTGGCTGTTCTGGTTTTGGTGTCTCTGGTGTAGGTGGTGTCGGTTTCTTCTGATCCTTCACCGTGTGCTTAATAATTTGGCCATCCTCTTTAATTTCAAAATTGAATATTTCTTCATTCAGTAAATAGCCGTCTGGTGCGAATGTTTCTTTATACGTGTACTTTCCATATGGAAGCTTGAATTTTGCAATGCCGTTTTCATCCGTTTTTCCTTTTGCAACTTCTTTTCCTTGCTCGTTAAAGATAGTAAATTCAGCGTTCGGAAGCTTATTGTTGCCATCTGCAATATCTACCTTGCTAATCTCTAATTCTCCTGTGATGTGCTTATTTTTCGCTGTTAGCATGATTGTCTTTCCTTGTTCCGAGATACTAAAAGGAATAGATTCTTTCGTTAAAACATAGCCAGTTGGTGCTTGCTTCTCAACAAATGAGTATGCTCCAAATGGTAAGTCTTTCACTTCAATCAAACCGTTTTTATCACTTTTGTGTTCACTTATTTTCTTCCCTTTACTATCTTGAAGAACGAACACTGCACCATCTAATTTTTCATCTGGATTCTCTCCATCTACTTTTAGAAGTTGCATGTTTCCTTTTACTTCTTTATTTTCGACTGTGAAAGTTAGCGTTTTTCCTTGCTCTTTAATCTCGAATGGATATTTAGTTTGATTAAGGAGGTATCCTTCTACCCCTTTTGTCTCAACAAAATAATACTTTCCATATGGAAGATCCTTCACTTGTGCGATCCCTTGCTCGTTTGTAATTGTTTTTGTGACTTCTTTTCCCTCTGCTGTGAACACTGTAAACTCTACTTTTGAAAGAGTCTTTCCTCTGTCACTTAATTTCTTAATTTCGATACTCCCTTTTACTTTATTATTTTGTACTGTAACTCTTGCAATCTCACCTGTTTTAACTTCAATCTGTTGTGGCTGTTCGTTCATTACATAACCAGTAGGTGATTTCACCTCTTTAAAAGTATAAGTTCCGATTTCTAAACTAGAAAGGCTAGCAATTCCTTTTTCATTTGTAGTAATAGTACCAACCTTTTCATTCGTACTATTAAACACATCAAATACAGCACCTTGTAATATTTCTTTTTGTTCTCCTACTTTAATAACTTCTAATTGACCTACTGATTTCCAACTCACATTTAAATCCGTACTTCCTTTTTCTTCACTACGCTCTAATAGTACGGTAGCATCTTGAATTTTATCAGTTCCTTTGTAAGCAACTGCATGTAAATTGACTAGGTTAGAAGTGATTTTTAAAGAAAGGTTACCTGTATTGGAGGATTTCGGAACCAAAATACGAAATTTCTCTCCTAATTGGAATTGTTCTTTCATTTCTTCATTCTCAGCAACAATTTTTGTACCATTCGGTGCATTTTTAAGGTTTACAGTGAATACACCATTTTTAGCGTTACTTTCTACTTGGTACAAACTCGTTTCAAAGTACTCTCCATTAAGTTTTGCTTCTTGTTTATCAGTTGGAATTACATACATGTAAGTTTCTTGTATTGCGTTACTATGATTCACCGCATAAATAATTTCCTTAGCTGCTTTTTCAACATTAGCATTACGATGCTCAAGCTCCGAAATAGATAATTGTCCTAATGCATTCCAAACCGCTAATTGCGTTGCATAATGAGCTTCCTTCCAATTCGAAACACCTAATTCTTGTGGAGATTTCTGTGGGTATCCATTCATTAAAATTCTATATACCACATTATCTGTTCGCCCTACTTCTGGAAGATCCTCACCATTCGGTGAACGTAGTCCATATGCAGTACGCAATTTGCCCACTAGAATTTTTGAGGAGTTCCGTTCGAACATCTTTCCCATATTGATGGCTATAACTCCAATCCATTTTATATTGCTCACGCTGAATTACTTCAGCACTTACCTTAGTAAACGGAAATAGGAAGTTTATTGCTACAAGAAGCGTACTCATTGTGATGAGTAGCATTTGATACGAACGTTTCAACATGACTAACAGCTCCCTCATATGATATACAATTTTCAAAGATCATTAAAAACTAAATTTTCAGTTTTATTAACTTGAAAAATACTAATTAAGTTATCCTTTTTCTGTATTGTTCATTTACAATATAGATGTATAATTATTGTTTAACGAGTAAGTGAAATTTGTTTCATTCTAATCTTGCTCGATAGTACGTAGCAAAAAAAAGGTTTTCAATTGGTTCATTAAAAATATTGGCAAGAAGTTTTGCCCTATTTTCAATAACTCCTTTTGTACCAGTTTCAATGTGATACAGAGTTTTCACGGGTATTTCAGAAGCCTCCGACAGCTCTTGAATTGTTAACCCTTTTGATTCTCTAATATTGCGTATAACAGTCAATTTCTCACCCCCTTAACCACATTCTATTCTCCTTAAAGTAGAATGTCAATCCCTTCGGGAAGCTTTTTTATCCCAACGGTGAATCATTATCCCGAAGGTGAATAAATCGATTGGAGTGAAATAAATGATACAGAATTATTTCGGGGAAAATGTTAGAATTCTAAGAACACTTAAAGGATTAAATATGAAGGAACTTGGTGATGTTTTAGGAGTCGCTAGTAGTACTATTTCCAACTGGGAAAATAACAGGAAAGAGCCAAGTTTTGAAACGCTCCAAAAGATCTCCATTTATTTTAATGTAAGTACTGATCGACTCCTAAATCATAAAATTGGTGATAGTGAAGCTCTTACAACAGAAGATCGGAAAATAATTGTAGAACGTTTAGCCCAAGATTTGTACGAAAGTTATAAAAATGTTCCTGATAAAGATAAACCACTATTAGAAAATGAATTGATTGAGTATGCAAAATATTTAACGCATAGAATTGAGACTAAAAATAAACTAAAAGATAGCTGAAATCCATTATTCTTCTTGGAAGTTTCCAATTAACAGTAATAATTCACGATAAGTTTCTAAAATTTGATTGTCCTGGTCAATCATTTCATTAAACCATTCTTGATTAAGATTCATTTTGTAACCCTCCCGTATTCACGTGAATTTTTTATATTTTCATGTGTTAGTGGCACGAAATTTTTACGCTTTTAAATAATGAACCACCATTATAAAGTACGAAAGACGCTACTTTTTAGTAGCGTCTTTCTTGCTTAAACGGCTTAACCACCGCCGGGGTCGACCATTCTTTGCATAACATATTTATTTGTATCTTGCATTTTTGCATGTTGTGAACCTGTTGTTTCTAATTGAAAAAACGATGTCAATAGTATTACGGTATATAACGTAACCGCTAAAAATTTATTCACTTGACTTCACCTCTTCTTTTAATAGCTCTTTCTTGACGTATTGCGAATAAAATATATTGCCTGTTAATTCAAAAGATTCTAAGGATTCTTTTAATCCTATTATATCATTATTTATTTTCGAAAACGAATACTGTTGAAAAGCCGTGAATTTTTTGCCATCTTTTCTCAGTTCTTCATATAGCTTAATTCCTGTTTCCCTATCACCATGCATACATTCAAAAAAAGCTTTCTCAGATAAATGAATAAGATCAAATCTTATCTCATCCAAATTAACACCATTTTCTATGTATAAATGCGCTAGTGTAGTATGAAACGCTACATATTTTTGTGTTTTTTGTGGAACTTGAATACTTTCACAAAGAGAAATAGCTTTCTTAATATACTTCTCAGCTGTAGATGGGCATTCAAATGTGAAACTTTCTCCTAAACAACACCAAGCTGTAGCTCTAATAATAGAAATATCTAATTCAGAATCCAGAATTTCATAGCATGTATTGCGACATCTTTCTAAGTCATTTCTCATTAAGTATATATAAGCCAAACGCTCTTTATATTTCATTTCCAAGCATTGCTTAACGTACTCTTGTTTTACTTCTTTTAAAATAACATCTGTGCGATCAGCATAAGGGATAATAGCATTATAATTTTGCTTATCATACATAGCTTCCATATATAAAATGTTTAAGGCTGCTTGGCACACCGTATCTGAAGAGAAATCTTTATCATACATCTCATCCAATAGTTGCTGACCTCTTGCTATGTTTTGATTCCTTTTGTTCTGTATTTTATAAACCGCTAAGTACTTCTTTAATCCTTTTGTATCTGAATGTTTTTCTATAATATCTGCTATTAATTTATATTCTCCCATTGCTTGGCAATAGCATAATGCTTTTTGTACATTTAATGGTGTTTTACAATGAAGAATATATTCATGAATGATTTTTCCTTGCTCTTCCGAACTATCACAAATGGCTTGAACTAACTTTAAGAAAATCTCAAATTTAAACTCTTCTGTTTTACATTGAAGTCCGTTATCAATTGTTGTTTTACTTGTTCCAATTTCCTTTGCTAGTTGTCTACTACTTATTTTCTTTTCAGTTTTAATTTTCGACAATTTCCCCATTAAATTCTTCAATGTAAAGCCCCCTTCCAAGCACAAGACACATCACCCAATATAAATTATTAAAAAGACATTTTAATCTATAGTGTAGTATTTTGATATATTCTTGGAGGTTAATAATTAATTTTTATAATCGGGTAATCAAAACTTGTCATTATATTATATAACTTAATATTTTTCTCATAAATTTTATAATTAGAAATATTTTAACACGAAGGTCTTATAGTTATGTGTAAAGTGCCCATTATAAAAATTTTATATTTATTTATCAGAAAATTAAAAATTCAATAAGAAAATACAAACTTTTAAATTCAGCTATGCTTTTAGAGTGAATAAATCCACATGTTTTTTACAGATGGGATAACAAAGGCTACTTGAGGGGATTGATATTATTTTAATAACAATATAAGATAAAAAGAAAGATTGTATTTTGAAGAAAAAGTGTTTTTTTAAATATGTAGACAGAAAAAAACCCCACTATACTCAGTTTTAAATTGGTCTCTAGTTTGGCGACATGAACCAATTTAAAACTCCTAGAATAGCAAGGGTCTTATTTAACATTTTTAATGTTCACTTATGACGATAATTATAACATAAGGTGAATTTAATGTGAATAAGAACCTCTATTTTTCCATGTTTTTTCTGTATGTGTTTAGTGGGAGAAATAGGAGGTTTTTTTGTGATTTCACGAAACTTTTTGTTAAGTCGAGCAAAAGCGGAACTAAGTCCCCACATTCATCACTTATCTAAAACTCCTGGAGCTATCAATCAAGAAATCAAGAAAATAATTTCTTATATTGATAGTATTGTCCTAGAGTGTGAAGGTGCTACCACAAAAGATTATCTTACCAAAAGGAAATACGAAGCTTTAGAGACTGTTTTATCTTATTTAGTACAAGAAGGCTATAGTCAAGTTAGACAAGAACACATCAGCAAAAAATCTGGAATTTCAAAACCTATTATTAATTACGTTTTTAATTGGCTGCAAGATTTAGGAGTATGCCAACAAATAAAGGTAAGACGGCATGGAAAGATCGCCCCCTCTGTTTACATCTTAACAATACATAATAACTATTTAAAGATTGTTGAATATTTCAAGATAAAATGGGCTGTAGCAATTGATGTTTGTGCTACTTTTACTAGATTTTTAAAGAACAAAATTAGTAAAAAGTCTGATGTAACAGATCTTGAATTTATGCAAAAAAACAATTTTAAACCTTCACCTTCCTTAGATTTTTTCGGCATTGAAGAGCAATCAAAACCTGCTGTCCATCATGAGGAACAAGTAAAAAATAATAGATTACAAGACTTAAATGATTATTTGAGTGAAGATCAGAAAAGAGCGTATTACTACATTTTGAGTCAAGAGCTAACATACCTATCCGAAAATGATGCGTATACAATTGCTTTAAGATTGCCACCGGATATTGATCGCTACATAAGATGGGATTTTGAAGAATGTGTGCAATGGTTCCAGTTTAATAAAGCTGAAAACAGTAATCCTGCACATTTCATAAAAATGTTTAATCAAAAATCTAAACAGAAGCAAGAACGTAGAAAACGTAATGCACAAAATACAAGCTCACTCTTAGATACAACTAATAGTCATACATTTGTTTTCTATAATTTTTTAGAAGAACACGATTAAAATCAAAAAATTCAATTACAAATAGCCTTGCTGAAAAAAACATATACAGCAAGGCTATTTGTAATGTCTTCCTATAGTTCTTTATAACCCTATTGGTCTTCAATAAAATAATTCATAAATCATTTATATTTTCTAAGTACTATAATTTTTCTTTTTAATTCAACCATAAAATTTAAACCTTAAGAATCCAGTATATTCAATTATTATTTACTAAACTATTTACTTAGAAATTTACCAAGTAAAAATCTCCAATACCTTGATACAATAACCATTATGGCCCAAATATTAATTCTAATGTTTTTATTTATTTTAATTTCTAAAACAAGATTTATTAAATATAGTACTTTGCATCTATTTGTAATTTTTTAGGGAGGCTTAGCATATTTTCTAAAAGATCCCCTAATTTTTTATATAATTTGGCATAATTCATATTTTAAACAATCGATTAAAATATGATTCTATCAGTTATGTCAATACAGTGGCCTTTTGTTATTCATCAAAATTGATCAATAATATTGAATTAATTTTTTCTAAATTATCTATGTTCTTTAAAATCTTCGTACTCATTGATTTCACTCTTTAAAAGGTATAATAGCTTATTTCACGCACTGTCTTAACAACTGATTTCATTATACAAGCGTCTTCGTCCCCCTCTTCAACTATAGTACAATCTACATTTTGTTCTAACATCTATTTTATTACTCTTAACGACTCTTGAAATCCTTCACCCTAATTACTAGTAAAATTAATAAACGTCTAGATAAATCTATAGCCCCCCTTTTCATCTTCCTATACACATCTACATTTCATATCAAATTTATGATGTATATTATTCAGAAATCTGGTCCATACTAATATAAATGAAACTTCAAATTAAATTTTTTTAGCTATAATTATTTAATATTTAATTAATATATTTCATCTCCCAATATCCTCATTACTTTTACTTGTAAAAATAACCCTGTTCGAGATTCAAAACCCAACAAATAATATCAGCATCTTTTAAAGATTCAAACAACATCTATGCAAGATTCTATACAACGATAAAACGCTACTTTAACGCATAGCGTTCACATATAAAAAAAGCTTTTTAGGCATATGTACTATAAAAACCGTACTTAATTGCTAATTCTATTAATGAAAGCTTTGATTCTATTGCAAATATCTAGTAAAATTCTTATATCAGCAACAAACTTCTAATATTAATAGTTAGTTTTAAAATAGTTTCCTATGTACATTAATGTTGTATAAATACTTGTTCACTTCCAACAATGAACGCTATTAGAACGAATAGCGTTCATTGTTGGAAAAACATTAACGCTAGATGTATAGACTGACTTAATATATAAGTATGTATACAAACAAACTGATATGAGTACAAATGATTAGATGGCTGCCTATAAAAATTTCTACTCTTAAAGGAAAGATCTTTTCAAGAACGAATCAATATCTAACATACAAATAATGGAGGTGTGAAGTTTGGAATATGGATATTTTGCACAAGAAGTAGCAAAACAACTAGATATAAACACCAATACACTTCGCAGATGGTCAATTGAACTAGAAAAAATGGAATATATATTTGAAAGAAATGAGCGTAATCAACGAATTTACTATGAGAATGATATAGATATATTAAAGCAAATGAAAGAATACTTAAATCAAAACTGGAAACTAGAAGAAGCTGCAACAAGAAGCATGGAAAATACTGAAGAGAACGCTCAGAAAACGGATAGCGTTCATGAGGAAAATGAAGTTCAAGTAACGCTCAGAAAACGTTCAGAAACTGATATTTTGATGATTCAAGAAAAATTTTCTCACATGCTTGAGCAACAGGATAAAATTGTACAACAAAACCAAGATATCATTAAATTGTTATTACAGGAACGCTCAGAAAAAGAAGACAAAGATCTACAGATTCAGTTATTACAAGAAAAACTGGATAAAGCAATTGAACTATTAAATGAAGATCGCCAAGAACAGCAAGATAACACTAAAAAAACGTTCATTCAGCGTTTGTTTAATTTAAATTAAATCAGATATACGTTTTTTATCAAATATATCTAATTGAGCAAAAAAAAGCGGTAGCTACCGTTTTTTTTTTTGCTCATCCTTACAACACGAATATGTAGTTTTGTAAAAAAATTTCTATGATATGTTTTTTCTTGTTTAATTTCGAAGAGTGTAGTTTTTTACAACTTGTGTTACTAATCCTAACTAGAATAAACAGCCTGTGATACATGATGCTATTATAAGGGGGGATTAATTACATAAACTTTCTACTAAAAGCATCATGTCATTGATAAAGAATAGTTATAATTCAGTGGTATGCTCAAAAATAGAAAGCTTGTAAAAGCGATTAGTGACATGTCTTGGCCACAATTTTAAACAATGTTGAAATATAAAGTAAAGTGGTATAGTAAACAATGAGTTGTAATATCTAAAACATTTGCTTCTAGTCAATTATGTTCCAATTGCAACTATAAAAACATAGATGCTAAAAATCTAAACATTCGTGAGTAGGATTATCCTTATTGTGGCACACATCATGATAGAGATCGTAACACAGCACTCAATCTTAGAAATGAAGCTAACCGTAGGAACTATCGGGATAGCCTACTGAATTAGAAACCGTTTGGCTTCAGTACTTAGGTATCCATTACCTCAAGGATACTAAGTACTCAGTTGTCAAATATATTTTGCTTAACATATCTTATTGGTCCTTTCTTATGGATTCCAAAAACTCTCTATATCGCTAATAGAAACATGTTAATCCTTTTTCCTAAAATTAGTTAAGTGTTTACTTCGTCAATTTTTAGGGAAGATTGACAAATCCTCTAATTTCTTAACCACATAATAAACCTGTATAGGAAACTCCATGTTTTTTCTAGTCTTCTTTAATTCATTTTGCCAGACTAAATTTTTTCATATAAATGTCATCAATCACAACATTCATTATTATTAAATCCTATACGTTATAAACGCTATTATTAAAGGCCATATCTTTACTTCTAAAGTTACATTATATCCTTAAAGGAAAACTACTATATTTATGCACTGAATCTCTAATGAACGCATAGCGTTCATTATTTACAAAACGTTAAATTAACGTTTTGTAAGCGCTCATATCATTTTTTTATTGTTTTAAAATACTTGCCATCTAATATCCTTACAGATCGTTTCAAGTTCAAAACACTAAACACAGAAAATTTTCCATTCTTTAATTTGTTAGGCCGCTATCACATAACTCCTAGGCCTTTTAGACGATTCGTATCGCTCTTATAATTTAAAGCTTTGCTAATAAGATATGTACCACAGGAAGAACACGCCAATTAATGTCTATATTTCCGTAATCATACTTCGAACATAGTCAACTAACATCAACTATTTTTAATCTAGCAACTACTTTATTTCATACCACTTGCTTAAAATACTTTATGACATATATAGCATAGTCAGGATCGTTATTATAACGTTCATTGATTAGTACAACATAGAAACATACAGCTTTATTATGGACTATTAATTGATACACCCTATCAGATTTTATATATTGCTTTAGCATAAATTGTATCCTTTAAACAACTCAGGATATTGATATTAAAGAGGTAAACGCAAAAAAAACGGGTAGTGTTCACATAAAAAACACTCAATAACACTTAA
Organism: Bacillus sp. Root131; assembly: GCF_001429475.1. Taxonomy (NCBI): domain Bacteria; kingdom Bacillati; phylum Bacillota; class Bacilli; order Caryophanales; family Bacillaceae; genus Bacillus; species Bacillus sp. Root131. The sequence continues at coordinate 53,277 of NZ_LMJQ01000004.1, read as the reverse complement.
GTTAAAGAAGATTTTAGCATAATCACAACTACTTATCTCTTTGTCCTGTTTTATGGATTCCAAAGATACTTCATATATCTCTATCCTACTTTAATAAATTTATCAGATTGTATTTGTTATATTAAGCTTAACATTAACTTAGGATAAATCTTAAGATTAGTAATAATAAAAAAGCACTGTACCATCGCAGCGTACATTATTACTAATTTATACGCGTTATCAACACTGTTAAATAAGACATATCTATCCTAAAGCAATATGATACGGATTCCTTGTGAACGCTATGCGTTCACAAGGAATCGTTAAATTAACGTTTCGTAAGCGTTCATTTTTTTATTCCTACAGTATTAAACATCTTGCGCCTCAAACAGCCTGTAAGGATGTTTGGAGACGCAAGATTACTAAATAAAAAGACACACCATTTCTTATTTGTTAGGTGGCTATTCTCGTAATTCATATACTTTATAAATAAAATACTTCGTTCTTATGATTTAAACTTGTGTTAATACCTTTATCCATAATGTGTGTTATAAGAATGAAACTCTCATGAACATCTATAACACGGCTAAAATTAGAGGATTTCTTGAAATAAGCCCTTGGAAGATTATGTTTTGCTTCTTGCAAGTTGATCCCTGTTTAAAGAATTTAATACGATATATTTTTACTTCATTTAGTTGAAATTGTTTTTATAACACTTAGTACTAGTTATAAAAACAATTTATTATATTATAAGAATACTAATTTATGTATAGATATATTTTATTTTTATCATTCAAATGGAACAAAACATCATATGAATTCTTATTTTATTTATTCATACGTCTGTTAGGTGTAACGCTCTTTAAATAACTCCTAACGTTGTAGTTAAAGGATTAGTCGGTAAAATAACGGATAGCGTTCACGTGAAAATAAACACTAAAATAACACTTTGATAACGTTTAGATTCTCCAAGAATCCCGATACCTTAAAATATTCACTTAACCTTTATAGATTATAGTTAGGATTAATAATTTAAATTTATAACGTCTTCGATTTGGTAACATCATTTAAAAGCATAGTTGCTTAAAAGTAGCATTCTCAAAATTATTGCATAAATTTTATCAATCTCTGATAAAGAACTATTTCCTCAAAAATGTGAACGTGTTAGGTGTATGCCAATTGACGTAAGTAAGCCAAAATGCTTGGCTTGTTATCATATAATTGTAGATATTGCTTTTTATGAATTCTTAAGATAGGATGTTGGTTGCAGAAAACTCATTGCAATTGTAAACTATCGTCCCATGCTTGACGAAATTATGAAAAACAGGATAAAACAGTAATCTCATATATTAAATAGATCGCAATATTGTTAAGAGGTCACAGTTTCACATAAATAGTATTCTCATATTAAATACATCCTATACAAAAAATTGTTAGTAGTGTTAAAAATATTTTCTGAGGGTTTCATGACCGTTTTTATAACGTTCATGAAACCCTCAATGTGTGATAGTAACTTTCGTTACACTCATAAATCCCATTATATAATTTTTCTATTTTTTTATAATTATATTGTAAAGCTTGAAATGAATTGATTTATTTTTTTAGTTAATCCTTGATTAATATATCTATTATGGAATATGCCATAAGAATGAAAAATTCATTCTTAAAACCTCTAAAATAAGTGCCTAAAGCATGCGATTAGATACAACTATAACTTTCTCCTCATTACATTTTGCCTTCGACTCCAACGTTATTGAAATTACATCTAAGATACATCAAAAAATTATTGCCTTCTTTATACTACATATGCCAGTTCAAAGTATCATTCGTTCTTCTGAAAAGAATACATTTTGTTTTTATTAGCTAGTTTCTACTGTTGGAACAAATTTAGCTTTTTTATAAATAAAAAGACTTCTTTAATTCCTAATCCCACATCATTCTCAACAGAAGTACCAATTTTCATTAATTCTTTTATGTATCATCTAACAGTCGTACTAATTCATAGGCTTTGCAAACAGCGTTCCACTATAGATTATAGATATTTTTGTTTGATCATCTATTATAACCATATTTCCGTTCGTTTGTTTCTTTTGTAGAATTTTATTTTGTTTGGACTAGAGTAATTCATTTCAAAAAACATATGCTTATATCCATCGTACTTCTCTCCGGACTAAGATTTCTATCTTGAATCTCCTTATATAAAAAAGAAGATCCTTTTAAATTACACTCATATTATCTCTTTACCGAAGCTTCTGCTCTATCCATCAAAAACATCGAATTAATTAATATGTAAATATACAACTAAAAATTGATTCAAGTAGGCCCCATTACAAAATAACAACGCCTAAATAACACTTCTAAAACGTTCATATAATAAAACTATTGTATTTAATGTAACTTAAGAAACTTAAATATATAATTTTGGTTAAAAAATTTGATGTCTTACCATAAAAATTTAGAGTTAATTTCAAAAATAAAACAAGAGCACTGAAGGTTATTCATTATCTATTTAAATATCTTACTTTTAAACTTTAAGCCAGCATTCCTGTGATTCTCCGTGAACGCATAGCGTTCACGGAGAATCACTTACTACATTCCTACTATAAACAGTAAAAGTATGCAAACCGATTAACACCCTATATATATATCCAATCCCAAATCATATTATATTAGTTGCTTCAGAAAGAAGTTTTATTTTTCAAAGTATGTTACCAATGGATCTCCTAAAAAACACCTTTTCAACATAGCTTTATATTGCCACTATGATCTAAGTATGTATGTAGAGACTACTTTGATATCTATGTGATTTTTTATATAGAAATACTTCAATTGAAATTCTTTACAGCCTATACAAACTACTTTTTTTATTATTGAGCTCGAAAAATAAATTTATAGGTTTTATCATTACGTAAATCATTTTCTCTTTAAAACCACCTTTAAATGTTGCTGTTACAATGTTTAACGCTTTAAAAACGCCTAGTGTTCATCTGCTAAGTTCGCCAGATAAACACCATAATAACGTTTGTTTAGCAAATATATATGAATCTGTAATTAATCCTGTTCAATTTTTATATTCAAATCAAATTTCATAGATTCTCTATTCTTTTAAAGGAGTGCTGCAGATTCAAATAGAACATATACAACAAAATACATATTGTAACTTGATATGTAGAGGGTTAATTTGCATACTACTTTTTTAGTCTTTTAGTTATAGTTATCATCAAAATAGCCAAAAACAAACTTATATAATAAAGATCTCAGTTTAAAACCGTCTTTCAATGCGTTACTACACCAAAAACATCTAATCTTCCAATCTCATTTCTTTTATCAGCTATTTGTTTATAAAAAACATTGAAATCGTTGTTATAAAGGGGTTTAACGCATTAATAACGCCTAGCGTTCACATAATATCAAACACCGAAATAACACCTTTATAACGTTTATTCGGCTAACCATTTTAACTATTCAAGTATGTATAAGTCATATTCGTAATTAATCTTATTTGCTTTCTAATTTTCTCCCTCCTGATTAAAATGTATACCTCATTCCACTAGATATCCCTTGGATTCCCAAAATATATCATCAATAGTCTATCCGTAAACCATAGAAACAACATGATATTTTAAAAGGCATCTTCGACAAACGTATTCCTCCCACCAACAACGCCTTTTATATTATATAGATATTTTATAGATATTTAAAAGATATCTAATACATAGCTAAAAATACAAAAGATCAGAAATATCTCGAAGTAACCCAACACATCTCAATTTATCATCTAATTTATATTTATTTTATATCTATTTTATATATTAATTATATTTTTTGTTCATAAACCTTATAAAACCCTTGTTGTTAAAGGTTTTATAGGTTATAATATATTTATTAGATATAAATTAGAAATAAATTTCATAGAGGTGATGTATAATGGCAAGTTTAAAAGGTAAAACTCTTCATATAGACATAGAAGGTGATATTGGGAACGATTCATTTAAAGGTTACATCAATGGTGAATACATAAAAATGAAAAATGTATATCAAAGTGTTTACTCAATGCCTAATGTTACAGAGACAAACATACAAAAAAACGTAGTTAATTTAGTAGATAATATGTTCGTGAATATTGCTAGTAAATCAATTCGAAGATCCGGGATGTATTTCATTGGAAATCGTGCGATGTTAACAGGTAAAAACCCTAAAAACATGAACATTAAAGTCGGTCAAAAATACAATGATGATTTACCACTAATTAATATGCTGGGATTAATCGCAAACAAATCAGTTCAACTTGAATGGGAACGAACAGAACAACTGCCACAATCAATCAATGTGACTGTTGACCTTATTTCAGCTATCCCAGCAAGCCAATGGACACCCGTAAACGCTAAACATTTAGAACAGCGTTTTACTAATTCAAATCATGTTGTAGTGGTTTATGTAGGAGAAGAGCAGGTAACGGTTAGCTTAACATTTAATAGTGCAAACATTACACAAGAGGGTGTTCCTCCGTTATTTGCAATTCTTGAAGGGGAAGAGGAGATGTTTACTGATTTCACTAAACTATATGCAAAAAAACTTGAAATCAAAAAAATTGACGGCGCCTTCTTTAAAAACAAAAAGATTTTACATTCTGATATTGGAGATGGAACAACTGAGTATATCTATACAGTTGGCGTGAACCCAGTAATTGATGCTTGTAGCGGTGAAAGACGTGGTGTCGGTCATGCTACAGAAGAAGCTGTAAAATTATTAAATCAAGAACGTGGCACAAACATTAAACGCCAACAATTCTCTCAAATTCTTCAAGATATAGATCATAAATACCATGAAGAGGCAACAACCCACTTTAATATTACAAAAGTGGAACAAGCTGAACTAATCCTAGAAGATACAGATGAAAAATATGTAAACAATACAGCCAGTGAAGCTGAAGTTTTATGTGTGTATGGTGGGGGAAGTATTACTTTTAAAGATGAATTATATAATCAATTATTAGAGTATTGTGAGCGAGTTGGAATGTACTTATTGTGGATTCCAGAGAAATACGCTGTAGATATGAATGCTAAGGGGATGCAAATTATCAAGAAAATTCTTTCTCGAAAAAAGGTGAAATAGTATGTCCGACAAAAAAAGAGAATCCTTCTTCTGGAACCTCAAGAAGATTGAGAATGAAGAATTCTTTAAATGGTTCGAGTCACAAAGCAATATAGCCGATTCTTTGTATAAACTTGTTTGCTATTTTATTGATAAACACGGATTACAAGACGTGGCTGATTATAAGATACAGCAACAAATGCAAAAAGAAATTTTACTTCAAGATAAAGACTTTTTAAATGATGTTAAGCGTATACTTTTAAATAATTCAAACCTTACTATTCAAAAAGAAAGCCAAGCAATTGAAGAAGAGGTAGCTGATTCAAATAGAATAATCTCATCTAATGAAAAGAATTCTACTTCTAAAGATACACATATAGAAAATGAATCAACAACTGAAAAAGCAGTACTAAAAGATGAATATGAAGATCTTGATACGGCCAATTTATTTGGTAACTAGCGTTATTACTCCATGATAAAAAAGAGTCCCTATTTTAGGGACTCTTTTTTATCATGGAGTTAAGCTTTTTCTACATCTTATCGATAATAATTTGTCTTTTATACCACTGATTTAATTTATCTTTAGCTGTGCCTGAAAGGCGTTTTGTTTTCTTATTATAAAACCTAGAAAGGGTAGGTTGTGATATACCTATTTCTTTTGAAAGTTCTCGCATTGTAATATTTTTATTCATATGGAAGAATGATATTTTTTCTCTAATTGAATTTTCATAATCATCAACATCTAAAGTGTTATTTTCTATTTTCACTGGAGAATCTTCTTGTATGATCTCTACTGTTTTTTTCTTCGCTATTTTTTCTATTGAATTCATTAATTCTTTCGGCGGTAAAATTATTATACCTAACTGAGCATAATAGTTCTTAAACCAATTCTTCTTTGTTAACATTTCCTCTTTTAAATCTTCACTGTACTCCCAATGTGATATTACCTTTTCCTTCTCTAAATCAATAAGAACATTTTCTAACTGTTCACGGATACGATTTGGCTTTTGATTTTGATTTATACCCATGACAGCCAGTAATCCCTTATCTCCTCCTATAGAGTAAGGCCTTTTTAAACTAGAGAACATTTGACGAATTCTCCACTGCCAAGTTAAATAACGAATCAACCTCTTATGATATTTATGTCTATAACTATTATATTCTAACGCTTTTTTTGATAAAAGTGCCGTTGTACTACTAGAACCATATAAATAACTTGATAAGAAGCTCCCTGGCTTAATCCTGCAAGATTCTATCCCCATATATTCGTTAGTGTTAGTATCTCTCCAGAGTACCACAGAATCTAATACAAAAAGCCTCTTAATAACTTCTCGCTTTACTTCATAATGTTTACCTGCTTCAGCTCGATCATTTAATACAACTACCTCATTATCATCATTTAAATAGATAAAAATACTTGCTAAGGCAGCAATACGTTTAGCAACCTTTATTTTATCTTCTGCTCGATAATATTCTGTGTTATTTGCCTTTGCCTTAGGTATGCTACACATTTCTAATACCTGATTATATGAAAAGTCTATGAATTCATCAGGAGACTTTGCCTCATTTAACCATTGGATAGTAATTGCATCTAGACAGTCAGCAGTTAAATCATCCATATTACTCATTACACCATCAACCAATGTATTCCAACGAGCGGCTTCTTCAATATTTATTAATCTTAAATCTTCATCTTTATGTGAAGAAAGTTGTGCAACTCCACTACTATCTTTCGTTTCAATTGGATAAGATTTCAACTTTGTATTTTCATCTTCTTCAAATTGATTCTTTGCTATACCATCTCTTAATTTATAATAAACCGCAGAATTATTTACTTCATAATAATTATCGTGCTCTAAACCTGTATTAGATTCCTTTGGTTCCTGCAAGGTTTCATTGTTAGCTCTTGAAAACTCTTGCTCCACAAATAATCCTATCGCCACATCAATTTCAATTTGGTAAGTTTCTATGTTAGTGAATATTTCCAAAGAGGAGATTCCCTTTTTTTGCTGCTGTTCAAGCCACTGTACAAGCATTGAAAATGATGGGGAAAAATAGTCCGAAGTTACGATCCTACTAGTATCTTCTTTAACTTCTAAGTAATAAGCATTCCATTTATACCACAATTGTTCATTATGTTTATAGATAGGTGCTGATATTACTAATGCATCTTTAAACAATTGTAGAACATTATCCATATACATCCTTCTCCTTATTTAATTTACAATTGAGAATGATTTAAACTTAAATCTATATAGCCTTATGATGTTCCTATTCATGAAAATAAAAAAGAATACAGTAAGTTCTATCCAACCATCCCTTAGTGATAATTTAGCACGTATGCTTATAACCACTTCTTTTACTGATTATACAAGACTGTATCCATTTGGAAAAGGTAAGACGTTATAAGAAACCTAATATTTTTCAAGGAATTAGCTGAAACATGAAATTCTTTTGCGATATCATGTCCCTTTTGATTAAACATGAAAAAGCAAGATTATTCATGTTTTAAAAGTTTCATTGCATATATGGTAATACTCCTTAAAGTTTGCATACAAAGTGAAAATTTATAGCGGTATCATGTCCCTTTTGACTAAAACATGAAAAAATCCAGTCTTAAATGTTCCATGAAATTAAACTATATATTTTTTCCGTAATCTTTTCTACCCTTGATATAAAAGGGTTTCTTCTATATTCAAGGTATGAAACAAGAAAATTTATAGCGGTATCATGTCCCTTTCGTGTTTAATAAATCTTCTTAAATCCCTTATATACCATGCATTTATACAACATCTCCTCAAATTTCAGGGAATTATAGAACATGAAAATTCATAGCGGTATCATGTCCCTTTCTATCTGAAAAGATGAATCACTCCTAGCGGTATCGCGTCCCTTTTATAGATAACAAATTTCATATAAACCCCTTTAACATCAATGTTTATTAACGATTTTCATGCGAATTGTAATAAATAGAAATATGAAAATCCACAGCCCTATCATGTCCCTTATGTTTTTACGAAAATAAGCTTCCAATCCCATTAGAACAACGTTTATTAGCAATTTACAACTCATTTTCTAGTTTATTCGGAACATGAAAATCCATAGTGATATCATGTCCATAAAAAAAATAGAACAAAACCTGAAACTCCTTGATATGAAAGGGATTAACGTACATTTCATTTTTTCATGTTTGCTCTTAAAGGGACCCATTTCATCAAATTTTGATTTGCTATAATTAAAATCGGGATATTTTATATTGTACGGATATGTATATTTTAATTTGTATAGGAGGTGAAAAAGATGAGCAAATCATTTGTTATTCGTAATCAACGTAGTCTAAATGGACAATCTACTAATGCGGTTATAGTTACATTAAAATCTTGGCAAGCACTTGTTGATGCATTGGAAGGAAAATACTATAGCTATAAAGATACATACCTTGAAGATATTATTAATCAAATGTCGTATGAAGAACGTATTGCGGATATCGATGGATTTGTTGCACAGGCAAAACCATCTTTTTCACGTCATACTATTTCAAAGACAATGGGAAGAAAACATAAATTGTACGGTATTACAAATGCAGATCTTGAAGTATTCCTTTATCTACATAAAAAATGCTATACGAATGGTATTATTCCAAACGTAACAGTACATATGCTTTGGGAAGACTATAAACAATACAAAGAAGAATTGGCATGTATACAGCATTCTCAATTCTATATTGCATTAAGAAAATTAAGCCTACATAACATTATTACGATTGAAAATGAATTAGATAGTCGATACACAATTAAAATAACTCATTTTATGAATGAAGAAACAGAAAAAGCAAATCCTTATGTTTACATTAGTCCTGTAGTCTTTACAAAGGCTTTCTTTGAACTTTCAATAGCATCTAAGAAGCTATTCTTAGATATTGCTATGCAACAGCATAGAGAAACTACATTAAAACGTTCTTTAGACAAACAGGATGAAAGAGGTAATAAGACTCACTTGGGTGGGATGTACCGCTTTCTACATAAGAAGTATCCACATCAAATTCGTGCAGTTATGAAAGAACTAACGACTGTATTGCCTTGTACAGGAACTCCACTATTCAAAATCTGTAAACTACAAAAAGGGGTTCAAAACAAGAAAAAATACACGACTTTATTTTTATCTATTCATTCAGACTTCTTATGTGGAAAAGAATCAGGCGAACTACAGTATCGTGATCCTTTTACTCCAAAGGTTACGTATGCCCGTAAAGCTCGATTTATTGAATCTACACTACAAGAAATGCATATTGGTGAATTTACACGAGACATGAATAAATTTATTCATGTACTTAAAAATACCTGTCATCGACAAATTCGTAGTGTAATACATAGTTTGCGTGACATGATTGATCGCACTGAAAAATATCCAAGTAAGTTAGTATATACACTGAAAAAATTATTGAATCAAACATCACAGTATCATATTCTTGATACCGCAGCTAAAGAAGGGGTTTATCCTCTTATTACACAGCACGTACCCGCAAAACAAAAAGAACAAGCTATATTTGATTTCGGATTGCATTTCTCTATGTACTCTCGCCGAAGCATCAAGAAGCTGTTCCGTAAAACATTTGAGTTATTAAAGAACAAATTTGCCGTACCTGTTACAGAGGAATCTTACCGTCGTAATTATCTAAGATATCAAGAAGAAACATTATTTAGAAAATACGCTTATGAACAAGGTGCAAATCTAAATGCTTATATGGCTTTAGAAATAGAAATGCGTGAACTTCTAAAAATAAAAGGACATAAGGAACGCTTTATTCCTAGCGATGTACGTGAATTGTTCATTGAAAAGATAGATAAATTACCAAAAGAAAAGCTAAGGGTAATTGAAGTACCTGATAGCATAAATTTAATTACCTTTATACGTGCCTTGGAAAAGCTGATACGTACTGGAATTCAAGTAACATCAACTGAACAGGTATTAAAAGTAATGGAAGAAATGTAATCATTTTCAGCTCTCTATATTTGAAAAAAAATCAAAGTAGAGGGCTATTCGTGTTGGCTCTATCATTCAAAATCTTTCTATTAGATACATTTATATACTTTTCTAAAAGATTCTATTGAAAATAGAGTCTTTTTTTATGCACTTCTATACAATAAAAGTTATTCATCCTTCTTAATTTCCACAATAGTAACTTGAAAAGGTATCCAATACCTATATAAATAGAGATTTTACTCTACATAAAATCATAAGAAAAATTAAATTTTTAGTAGATATGTTTATAAAAAGTATCATTTGTGAATAAAAATATCATACTATCGTTGCTATATAAGGGTTCTATAAGTAAATCTACTAAAATTCATCAAGTTTTATGTGATTAAATATGAATAACTGAATTAAGTGGATTAAATTATGATCATTGTGTATAGATTGTGTACAAATAACTACAAATTGGGGACAACTATCAAGAATATCTTCTTATTTACGGTTGAATAAATATACTTATCAGTGAATTATTTTTCTTCATTTTTTATGTAGGAATAGTGGTATTATTTTATGATTTTATGTAGAAAGGATGGTACAACAAAGTCTATTTTTACACTCCCATTACATACCATTTATGATTTTTTACAGTAGGGCATGTTAAAAACATTGTCATAGCAAGCTTTATTCTATATTTTATGAACCTATAAAAGTTTTATCTTTATATTTTTAATATATATAAGATATATATTTATATAAGATTTTAAGAAAAGGGGGAATATTTTAGAGAGGATGGGGACAAACAAAATATTTTTAAATAAAAAAATAATTTATATTATATATACTAATGTTTTCAAAATTTATTAATAAAAATTTCTAACTACTATACACATAAAATACTACTAGATAAATTACATATAAGTGTTAAGTGTCTTCTTTAGTAGAGTTATCACAACAAAGAGATTTACATACTATAACAAATTAATAGTCCTTTACAAGAAGATGAATTACTGTTGCTTTAGGAAATTAATAGTTATAAACTTATAGGCAAAGTCGAGATCCTAGCTATAAGTTTGTAAAAATAGAGTATAAATTTATTATACTTTATTAAATTTTTTATACATGAATAGGAGTGATATTTATGCAACTAAAAAATGTAACACCTATGGGATTAAATGATGAGGTATTCAAAACAATTATTAATAAAACTGAAAATACATTTCCATCATTTTTTTTCATTAATCCGTCAGGTAATGTTGTCATACCAAAATATTTGAACAAGGATATATGTATGTATGCAGTTTTCGGTGAAACAATGGTTATAATTGATAATGAAATTGAGATATTAAGGCATCAACAAATATTGTATTTTAATGCTGAGGTGTATATTGAATTGAGAAATAATACAACTGAGAATGTAATTGTATATATTGATGGTGTAAATAAGTAATTATTGATTAGAATTATTATAAATATTTGTGAAACACTTCACAAAAAATACACAATAAAAAATAGTCATTTCATGTATAGTAGGAGTAGTTGAAAATTTCATATTATTATTTGTGAAATACTTCACATGATTTAAGGCTTTACTTAATAGGCAAGATGAAAACAATAAGTTCCAACATTTTAAATCTATTTTTATAGTGATCTGGAGGCTTTAATATGACAAACAAGACAGATGAAAAAGAAGTACAAGCAATGGTCAACGTAGTAATTAAAGATGAAAATGATGTACAAGAAGTTGTTAATACTTTAGTTGAAAATGGAAAAGAAGCACTAAAAGCACTAGAATCTTATACGCAAGAGCAAGTAGATCATATTGTTCATGAAATGGCACTATCTGGATTAGATCAACATATGCCATTAGCAAAGATGGCGGTTGAGGAAACTGGTCGAGGTGTGTATGAGGATAAATGTACAAAGAACATATTTGCGACTGAATATATTTGGCATAGCATAAAAAAAGATAAGACTGTAGGAATTATTCATGAAGATCCACATGAAGAAGTCATCGAAATTGCCGAACCAGTAGGTGTAGTTGCTGGTGTGACACCAGTAACGAATCCTACTTCAACAACTATGTTTAAAGCAATTATTGCAATGAAAACACGAAATCCAATTATTTTCGCTTTTCATCCATCTGCTCAGCAATGCTCTGTTGCAGCGGCTAAAATTTTAAGAGATGCTGCAATTAGGGCAGGGGCACCGGAGAATTGCATTCAATGGATCGAAAAACCTTCTGTTGAGGCAACAAAAAGATTAATGAACCATGAGGGGGTTGCACTTGTTCTTGCAACCGGGGGTGCTGGAATGGTGAAATCAGCATATTCTACAGGGAAACCGGCCTTAGGAGTAGGACCTGGGAATGTACCTTGTTATTTAGAGAAATCAGCACATGTAAAACGAGCTGTAAATGATTTAATTTTATCAAAAACATTTGATAATGGTATGATTTGTGCTTCTGAGCAAGCAATCATTGTAGATAAAGAAATCTATAATGGTGTAAAAAAAGAAATGCAAGACAACAACTGTTATTTTGTTACAGAAGAAGAGAGAATAAAATTAGAGAAGCTTGTTATTAATGAAAATACATGTGCAGTAAATAGTGATATCGTTGGGAAATCAGCACATTATATTGCATCATTAGTAAGCATTAAGGTACCAGAAGATACAAAAATACTTGTAGCTGAAATTAAGGGAGTGGGTGCAGAATATCCACTATCACGTGAAAAATTGAGCCCAGTATTAGCTTGTATCAAAGCAAATTCACAAGAAGAAGGATTTAAATATTGTGAAGAAATGTTAAATTTAGGTGGCTTAGGGCATTCAGCGGTTATTCATTCTACAAATAAAGAAGTACAAAAACAATTTGGTTTAAGAATGAAAGCTTGTCGCCTTATTGTAAATTCACCATCAGCACAAGGTGGGATTGGTGATATATATAACGCATTTATTCCATCTTTAACATTAGGTTGTGGATCATACGGTAAAAATTCTGTTTCTCAAAACGTAACAGCTACACATTTAATAAATGTAAAGCGTTTGGCGAATAGAAAAAATAATATGCAATGGTTCAAATTACCACCTAAGGTTTTTTTTGAAAAACATGCGACACAATATTTAGCTAAGATGCCAAACATTTCACGAGCATTCATTGTAACGGATCCAGGAATGGTAGAACTGGGATATGTGGACACAGTTACACATTACTTACAACAGCATTTAAATGATGTAAAAGTAGGTGTTTTCTCAGAGGTAGAACCAGATCCATCAGATGAAACAGTATTCAAGGGTGCTGAGATGATGAGAAGCTTCAAACCTGATGTAATTATTGCATTGGGCGGAGGTTCAGCAATGGATGCAGCAAAAGGAATGTGGCTATTTTATGAATATCCAGAAACAAAATTCTTTGGAATCAAACAAAAGTTTTTAGATATTAGAAAACGTACATGTAAATTTCCAACACTAGGGCAAAAAGCACAATTTGTTGCGATTCCAACAACATCAGGAACAGGGTCAGAAGTGACACCATTCGCGGTTATTACAGATAAAAAAAATAATATAAAATATCCACTTGCTGATTATGAATTAACACCAGATGTAGCGATTATTGATCCACAGTTTGTAATGACAGTGCCACCTCATGTAACAGCAGACACTGGAATGGATGTATTAACACATGCAATTGAAGCATACGTGTCTATTATGGCAAATGACTATACAGATGGATTGGCCTTAAAAGCCATTGATCTAGTATTTAAATATTTACCGAGAGCATATAAAAATGGAAATGATGAAGAAGCACGTGAGAAAATGCATAATGCTTCTGCAATTGCAGGTATGGCTTTTGCAAATGCATTTCTTGGTATTAATCATAGTTTGGCACATAAGCTTGGACCAGAATTTCACATTCCACATGGACGCGCTAACGCAATCTTAATGCCGCATGTAATTCGCTATAATGCTATTAAGCCGAGAAAACATGCATTGTTCCCAAAATATGAGCATTTTGTGGCAGATGAACGTTATGCATATATTGCAAGAACATTGGGGCTGCCAGCAAGTACAGTAGAAGAAGGGGTAGAATCTCTGGTACAAGCAATTAGCAGCCTTGGAAAAGAATTGAATATTAATATGAGTATTGCAGGACAAGGAGTAAAACAAGAAGCATTTGAAAATGTTGTGGATGTCTTATCGGAAAGAGCATTTGAAGATCAATGTACACCAGCAAATCCGAAACTTCCATTGATTTCAGAATTAAAAGAAGTATATAAACAAGCATATAAAGGTCTGTAATAAGTTAAATAGGTATAACTTTTTAAATTCATAGATTTTGTATTTGATATTTGTAAATAAATTGTATATGGGTGTTAAGGGGAAATATATATTATAAACAGCTGTATTTTAAATAGAGCATCTAACAAAAATGCTGCCTAGATGACCTGTATGTAGGTAAGATGAGAGTGTACAAAAACTATGTCTAATTATAAGAAGTTAAATCAAGTAATTGAAAAAAAAGAGGAATTAATATCGCTTGTTAAGCAGTATGGATTCACTCATGAAAAGGTAATTTGTTATAGTAGAGAATTAGATTTATTATTATATAATTTGATGAAATCTAATAGAAATAATAAGTAAATCTAATTTATATAAAAAAGATATAAAATATAAATTTTTAAGATGTTTTTAAAATAAAAAGCGCTCTCCTGCTTATAGGTGAGTGCTTTTTCATCTATTTTGGTGAGGATTTTTTAATTGCTAAAAACTTATGCGTGATAAATCTCACAACATAAATGCACATATAATTTTACAATATAGTATGTAAGTTGATGGGAGGCTTTTTTTTGATAAATCGTGATTATAATGAAAACCCATTTATTGTAATATGGGAGTTAACAAGAGCATGTGAATTAAAATGTCTACATTGTCGTGCTGAAGCTCAGCATTATCGCAATCCTTTTGAGTTAACATTAGAAGAAGGAAAAAAACTAATTGATGATATATATGAAATGGATAATCCGATGCTGGTTTTTACTGGTGGGGATCCATTAATGCGTTCGGATATATATGATATTGCTGAATACGCGGTGAAGAAAGGTATTCGGGTTTCCATGACACCCAGTGCTACTCCAAAAGTTACTAAAGAAGCGATTAAAAAAGCAAAAGATGTTGGGATTGCTAGATGGGCATTTAGTATAGATGGACCAACAGCTGAAGTACACGATCATTTTAGAGGAACAGAGGGGTCATTTAAATTAACAATGGATGCAATTCATCATTTAAATGAATTAAAAATCCCTATTCAAGTCAATACAGTTGTTTCTAATTATAATTTGAGTGTACTTAAAGATATGGCAAATTTAGTAGAAGAATTAGGTTGTGTGTTGTGGAGTGTATTTTTCTTAGTCCCAACAGGACGTGGTAAAGAGAAAGATATGATTTCACCAATTCAACATGAAAGAGTGTTCCGCTGGCTATACCAGCTAAGCAGAACTGTTTCTTTTGATATAAAAACTACTGCTGCTCAGCACTATAGACGCGTTGTTCTTCAAGAAAAAATGAAGGGAATTAAAAAAATAGATCAAATTATTCAATATAGAGATGTACTGATGGAAGGGATCATGGACGGAATTAATGGATTTGGACGCGCTCCAAAAGGAGTAAATGATGGAAATGGAGTTGTATTTATTTCTCATATTGGAGATGTATACCCAAGTGGGCTATTACCTATTAAAACCGGGAATATTAAATCAACACCGATAGCTGAAATTTATCGAAACTCGCCTGTTTTTCAAAGTCTTCGTAATCCAGACAATTATAAAGGAAAATGCGGTGTTTGTGAGTTTCGATATGTTTGTGGGGGATCTCGTTCTAGGGCATTTGCGATGACGGGGGATTACATGGAAAGCGAACCTTTTTGTGTATATGTTCCAAAAGCATTGCAAAAAAAATGTTAGAATTGAGCATGTCCTTTTTTATAATTTTTTTTATTGTATATTTCCAATATTTATGAGCAGATACTTTCTGCTCATAAATATTGGATTAGTGATGACTAATAATCGAAAAAGAGCAAGGAAATTATATTTATTTTAGGCGTATAATACGTTGATTTGAGCTTCCGCGAAATGGAAGAGTCAAATCTCTTTTTTTGATTTCAAATCTTCCATCAACTAAAACATCTCCATAATGTAACAGCTCAATCATATCTTTATTTTGTGAATTTTGTATCTCTTCTAGTGTATAGCCAGTGTAAATCCAAAGATTTTTGTTTAAACTTTTTACAGCTTTTGCAACTTCTTTGACCTCGATAGCTTGAAAAAATGGGTCACCACCTGAAAATGTTACATCAGTTAGAGGGTTTTTGGAAATTTCTTTTATAATTTCTTTCACACTCATCTCGGTACCATTATAAAGATTCCATGATTTTGGGTTATGGCAACCTAAACAATGATGCGGACAACCTGCAAAAAACACAACTGTCCGTAACCCTTCACCATCTACTACACTATCATGAATAATATTCATTACCTTCATTTATGTTTCACACGATCTGCTTCTTCACTACGCTTTGCATTGTTCCATTTTGACATGTCCCCCACAAGATATCCAGTAATACGGCGAATTCTTTCAATATGATGATCTTCTATATTTCCACAGCTAGGGCACTCATTTTCAATAACTCCATTATAGTTACAACATTTACAACGATCCACAGGATGATTAATTGAACCATATCCTACTTCATACTGTGCCATTGCTTGAACAATCTGTTTTAAAGCCAGTTGATTATGTACTGCTGCTCCATCTAGTTCAATATACGTAATATGCCCACCGTTGCAAAGAGCATGAAACGGTCCTTCTAAACGTATTTTATTAATTGCTTGAATAGGATAATAAACTGGAATATGAAATGAATTTGTATAGTAGTCATGATCGGTTACACCTGTAATAGTTCCAAATTCAGCACGATCCTTTTTGATAAACTTCCCTGATAGTCCCTCGGCAGGAGTTGCAATTAAGGTGAAATTCAAGCAATGCTCTTCTGTTGCTTGGTCCATCTTTTTTCTCATAAAGGTAACAATTTCTTTTCCAAGTCGCCATGAATCAGTATCTTCCCCATGGTGTTTTCCTGTTAGGGCAACCAGGCATTCCGCAAGTCCAATAAAACCAAGGCTCAATGTTCCTTGCTTTAAAATCTCAGTAACTGAATCTTCTGGTTGAAGTTTTTCTCCATTTCGCCAAATCCCTTGTGAATATAGGAATTGAAAATCTCTTGCTTTTTTTGTACATTGATATGAATATCTTTCTAGCAATTGACGAATGCCAAGTTTGATATAATAATTTAACGATTTGAAAAATCCCTCTTTTGAATCATTGACTAAAGCCAGTTTTACTAGATTAATAGATGTAAATGATAAATTTCCTCTGCCAATTGCTGTCTCCTCACCATGAATATTAGACATCACACGAGTACGACACCCCATATAACATACTTCACTTTCTGGGTGCCCATTATAATACGCTGCATTAAATGGCGCATCTAAAAATGAAAAGTTAGGGAACAATCGCTTCGCTGTTGTTTCTAGTGCAAGTTCAAATAAATCATAATTTGGATCTTTTTCTTCAAAATTTACGCCTTTTTTTAACTTGAAAATTTGAATGGGAAAAATAGGCGTTTCGCTTTTTCCTAATCCCGCTTGTGTTGCCTGTAGTAATTGTTTAATTAATAGCCTTCCTTCCCTTGATGTGTCCGTTCCATAATTAATTGAAATAAATGGAACTTGTCCACCACCACGGCTATGCATACTATTGGAATTATGAATGAATGCTTCACATGCTTGATATGTATCGTTTTCTGTTTCTTTCCATGCAAACACTTCGATTTGTTCCTTTGTTAACGGATAGTCTATTAACTTTTTCTTATTTTTTTCAAATGTTTTTCTCACATAGGGTGCTAAATCTATATCAAACATGGCAAGAGATTGCCCACCATGCTGCATATTTTGATTAGCTTGAAGAATAATAGACGAGAGTGCTAATGCACTTTTAATATCTTGTGGTTGTCTCATATGGCCATGTCCAGTGTGGAACCCTTTTTTCAGCAATTGTGCTAAAGGGATTTGTGAGCATGTGGTTGTTCCTGTTGCATAAAAATCTAAATCGTGTGGATATAAAATGTTTTGATTAATAGCTTCTTTTACTTGTTTAGAAAGCAAATGTTCTCTTACATAAAGTTTTGCGCTCTCTGATGCAAACGTTCCCATCATTCCCATTGGAGATCGACCATCAACATTTGCATTTTCTTGCATTAAGTCTTGATCGTTACTTTTTATAATTTTATCAAAAGTTGTCCATAAAGTATTCTTTTGCTGTTTTACATTGTCTGAGGTGTTCATCAAACCCACTCCTATTCAATATATAGTGATTAACTTTGATAAATGATACTATATATAGTCTATTTCTGCAATGGTACTAATAAATGAAGTATGTGATTTTTTCTTTTTAGAAGAGACTAAATTTAGAAGTTTATCGTAATATTTTGCTCATAAAAAAATGAAAAGATATAGAATGATTCAATTATTTATAAATAAAAATTCTTTTATTTTAGGTTCAAAGAGTGAGGGTATCAACAGAGAGTAAAAACACACTGAAAAATGTTTTATTTTTATAAAATAAAAGTTATAAAAATAGAATGCAGTGATTTCACTCACAGTATTTTTTAGAAACATAGTTTATCTTATAAGAGAAGAGTGAGTATGAGAAATTCATCATATTTTACTATTTGGGATGAGCATTCCCTAAATTGGTGGAGTATGATTACCAGTGGGGGGGATTCTCTCACTGGTAAAGTTTTTTATCTATAAATTTAATGATATATATGCTACTTATTATCATTCTTACGTAACATTTTGATAAAAAATTAAATGTGAGGTGTGGAAGAATGAAATTAATTATTCCAAAGCAGCATGGAGCCTGGGGAATGCTGCTTATTCCATTTGTTTTAGGTATTTTAACTGGTAAATGGACATGGTATCATATACCTCTTTTTTTAGCGTGGTTTTTTGTGTATTTAGCTACATATCCCTTATTAATGTATGTAAAACAGCCGCGAAAGAAGTATTATTTATATTATTTTTTTCTTTACTTTGGTGAGGCTTGTATATGTACAGCTATTGCTCTTAGTTATGAATGGCGTATAGTTTACTTTTCTATTATTATGCTCCCGTTTTTTTGTATAAACATTTATTTTTCTAGCAAAAAAAATGAACGAGCCTTATTAAATGATGTATGTGCAATTCTTTTGTTTTGTATAGGGGGCATTATAAGTTATTACTTCACAATGAAAACAGTCGATAAAAATATATTGATAATAGCGACTATAACATTTTTATATTTTATAGGAAGTACGTTTTATGTAAAAACAATGATACGTGAAAAAAAGAATCCAACGTATCGCATTCTGTCATGGTGGTACCATTTATCACTTGTAATTGTTACGCTTATTTTATCACCAACGATTACCATTATTTTCATCCCAAGTTTGATACGGTCTATAGTACTGTATGGAAGGAATATTTCAATCTTAAAGGTGGGGATTTTAGAGAGTATAAATGCTATTTACGTTTTTATTACAACAATAATAGTATTTAAATATTTTGTCTCGTAAAGACTAATAATGATTCATATTATTTATGTTATATTCATATATTAATTAGTTTGGATTAATTGTTGTATTAATGTTTTCTCCAATCCTGGATGTAGAAAGGAATGTATAAATAATGACTTTTTACCAAAAATTAATGCCGTATTATGATGAAATTTTTCCGAAAAATGAAAAACAATTGAATTTTATTGCTTCATATTTACAAGAGGGGGACTCCGTAATTGATGTAGGTGCGGCAACAGGGAATGTGGCTAATGCATTAGTTGAAAAAGGAATGATTGTAACTGCGATGGAACCAGAGAAGAAAATGGCTGATAAAATTTCTGAGAAGGCTATAACCCATAAGGGAAGACTTTTTGTAAATACACTTAGAATGCAGCAAATAGACGATGTACCTGGGATATTTGATGGTATTTATTGTATTGGAAATACGTTGGTTCATTTGGACAATGTACAGGAAATTACTGATTTCATTCAACGTTCTTTTAAAAAACTTAAGAAAAATGGAAAGTTCATAGTTCAAATTGTAAACTATGAAAAAGTATTAAATCAAAAAAAATTCATATTTCCAGTAATTAAGAAAGAACATTTCTCATTCAAACGAGATTATGCAATAGAGAGAAACAAGGTGCTATTTACTGTAACATTAAATACAAGTGGTGAAGAATTCTCAAATAGTATAGAGTTATATCCAATTACAAAAAAAAAATTACTTCCCATATTAATAGATTGTGGATTTGAGTCAGTAGAAACTTACGCTAATTTTGATAAAAAAATATATTCACTTGATGGTCCGGCATTAGTAATTGTAGCAACAAAATAAATTAAAAAAACACCTGAGTAGAAAACTGTTACTCAGGTGTTTTTTTATTAATTTTTTAAAATGTGATTCTAGTCCTCTTTTAATTATAAAAAAGTTTATATAATTCAGTGGTAAATCGAATCTGATTGAGGAGGAATTGAGTTATATGGGCAAAGAAATTAAGTTAACTAAAGATATATATTGGGTAGGAAAAGTTGATAATAGAGAAGTTCCATTTCATCGTTTAATCTTAGCAAAAGGAACAACTTATAACGCGTACTTGCTAAAAACGGAAAAACCAACAGTGATTGATACAGTTGATATAGAGTTTGGAAGAGAATTTGTAGAATCATTAAGTAAATTAATTGATCCACAAGAAATTCAGTATATTGTAGTGAATCATACAGAACCCGACCATTCAGGGGGATTGGCAGCATTAGCATCAAGAGCTACTAATGCAACGATTGTATGTACAGAAATTGCAGTACCAGAAATACAAGAGATGTATAAACTGCATAATCGAAAGTTTTTAATAGTAAAAGATGGTGATACATTAGACATTGGTGGAAAAACATTGAAATTTAAAGAAACGCCATATCTTCATACTGAAGAAACAATGATTACCTACTGTGTAGAGGATAAAATTTTATTTCCTTGTGATATTTTTAGTACTCATATAGCAAATGACGAGATTTTCAGTGATAAAGCGAATGTAGATATTACGGAAGATTTTATTGGCTATTATAATGCCATTATCCATCCACATAGAAGATATGTAAGAACATTAATAGAAGCTCTAAAAGATTTGGATGTACAAATGATTGCACCATCACATGGCTACATTTTACGTCAGGATATACAGAAGTATATTAAATTATATGCGGATATGAGTAGAGATACGAATCAAGATAAAAAAGTAACAATTGTATATACAACAATTAAAAATAATACAAAAAAAGTAGCAAATATTATTAAAGAAACTTTAGAAGCAGATAATATTCATGTAACAGTATTTAACGCTGATAAATCAAAAAAATTAGAGGTTTTAAAGAGTATCCAAGAAGCAGATGCAGTCTTCATAGGATCTTCAACTAGATATGCAGATATGATTGGTAATTTAGAAGACATTTTAAAAGAAATGACAGAAATGAACCTAGAAGGGAAAATTGCAGCTTCATTCGGTTCATATGGTTGGAGTGGAGAGGCAATTGAGGTGATACAAGATTACCTCAATGAAACAAATATGAATGTACAAAGCACATCAAAAGTTATCAAATCTACAGGTATGACTCATGTTGAATTTCCTATTCGGATTAGATTCTCTCCAAGAGATGAGGGAAAAGTAAAGAAAATCCAACATGCAACAACATTTGTTACAGATTTATTATTGAGTTCTATTTAATAGAAAAATGGAGGTGAAAACATGGAAAAGAATTTTGTTATTATTGGGAGTGGTGTAGCTGCTGTAAATGCCGCTAAAACTATTAGAGAGTATGATAAAGGATCAAATATATTTATTTTTGGTGAAGAGCCATTACTACCTTATAAAAGAATTAAATTATCAAAGGATCTGTATTCAGATTTACACAGTGAAAAAGTGTTAATTAAAAAGAAAAAGTGGTATCAAGATAATCACATATCATTTTTTATAAATACAAAGGTGGTAAAAATTAATACAGATGAGCAATTTATTGTTACATCCAATGAAGCGGTATTTTCTTATCATAAACTATTAATTTGTACAGGAGCGAATAATAGAAGATTAGAGATAAATGGAATTAATAAAAAAAATATTTTTACTATTAGGGACATGAAAGAAGCAGATGAGCTTAAAGGTCATTTAGAAGACAAAGAAAGTGTTGTGACCATTGGTGGGGGTGTACAAGGGTTAGAAACAGCATGGTCTATTCTGAAAGCTGGTAAAAAGGTATCCATTGTAGAAGTAGCTCCTTTATTAATGAGAAGACAATTAGATACAAAATCTTCGCTTCTCTTGAAACGAAAAATTGAAAAGGAAGGAGTAAAGGTGTATTTAAATACTTCTATTGATTCTATTCTCGGGAAAGAATCTGTAACTGGCATAAAGATGAACGACAATTCTCAAATTAATTGTGATAGTATTGTTTACTCAATTGGCGTTACTCCGAACACTAAACTTGTACATGATACTGCTATTAAATTAAATAGAGGTATTGTTGTAGATGAGAAGATGAGAACAAATATAGACTCCGTATACGCTGCGGGAGATGTTGCAGAAGTAAATAATGAAATTGAAGGCTTATGGGGGACTGCCTTGGAACAAGGAAGAGTAGCAGGTAGTAATATGGTCTCTAAAACTGCCATTTATAAAAAAGAAATTCCAACCACTATTTTTAACGCATTCAATGTATCTTTATTTTCAATTGGAGTTGTTAATAAAGAGCAATGTGATACAACAATTGTTGAAGAAGACGGTAAGGAGAAGTATACAAGGTTATTTATTAAGGATAATAAAATAGTCGGTGTGATTTCATTAGAAGGAGTTGCTGCATCTATTCCTTACAAATCTGCGATTGAAAAGCATGTGTCGTTAGAAGGAATAGATTTATTAAATACAAACATAAGTGAAATAATGAGCAAGTTAAAAGAAAAAATATAAAGCTGTACAAAAAGGAGAGGAAATCATGAAAAAATACATTTGTTTACCATGTGGATATATTTATAACCCAGAGGTAGGGGATCCAGATGAGGATATAGAACCAGGAACAAGTTTCGAAGATTTACCAGAGGACTGGGTTTGTCCTGTGTGCGGAGAAGATAAAAATCATTTTGCACCACTAGATGAATAAGAAGGAAAAAACAATGAGAATACTGCACAGTATTCTCATTGTTTTTTATATTTTCAAATGTGATTCTGGTCACAGAAATATTCCTTAAAAAATTCTATAATAATTATGTAGCAGATACTTATACCGATTCAGCAATTCTCGGTACACTCTATATGGCCCTGGCGCCACCCTTTCTCCTCAGGGCCATATTTTGATATGGGTCACTGCAATATTTGATAAAAATGTCTATAATAACCTTGGATATCAGTATATTTTTAATTTTATAGTTAAAGTAAGGTGAGAAAATATGGACGATAATCATAAAAAATCAAGAGAGCTTTGCCCAAGAAAAGTACTAATTTTTAAGACCCTTTCTGAAGAGGAAATTAGTAATATAGCTTCAATGACAAAACATAGGAAGTTTAAAAAGGGTCAGCCATTAATTCTTGAGGGAGATAAATCAGATACATTATTTATTATTAATAGTGGACAAGTAAAGCTCTGTACATTAACTCTTCAAGGGAAAGAGCAAATATTGCATATACTAACAAGTGGTGAATCCTTTTGTGAATTAAATATATTTAATTATGATGAAAAAAGTAATTTTAGTGCGTATGCTATAGAAGATACTCATATCTGTATGCTAAAAAAAGAAAATATGGATTATATAATGGAACGAAATCCAAGTATTGCATTAAAGTTGTTAAAAGTTGTCACAAAACGTTTAGCTAAGATAGAGAATTTAGTGCAAAATTTAGCGACAAACAATCCTGAAGTTAGAATTGCTCATATACTATTGGAGTTTTGTGATAAATATGGCAAAAGTACTGAGGATGGAATACTTATTAACTTGCCATTGACACGAGAGGAATTGGCAAATTATGCGGGGGTAACAAGAGAGACTATTAGTCGTAAATTGAATAAGTTTGAAAGTTTAGGACTCATGGCCTCTGTTGGAAATAAGAAAATAATAATAAAAAATCAGTTAGCTATTAGAAGACTTATCAGTTTCTGACAAAAGCCCCTTTTCTCAGAATATAAAAGAGGGGTTATTACAAATTAGCAAGTATTTTAACGAATTTCCCGAAAGAATTCTCCTTCCTCAAGCGTGTGAAGGGCGTAGCCCAACGGTAGGTTGGAGATGAATTTCGGTTTGGCGTAGCCAAAAAGTTTTCCTTTTTATTTTGCCTCTGATATAATCAGTCTTATAAATCATAAAGGCTGGTATATAAATGAAATTAGATAGTAATAACCATTCAGTATTCTTGTTGTATTATCACCTTGTGTTGGTTGTGAAATACAGAAGAAATGTGTTTGATGATGATATGTCAGACTATGCAAAAGATATGTTTGTTCGACTATCTGAAAACTATCACATCACATTAGTTGAATGGAATCATGATGTAGACCATGTTCATATTTTGTTAAAGGCACACCCTAATACAGAAATGACAAAATTCATCAATGCTTATAAAAGTGCAAGTTCTCGACTTATTAAAAGAGACTTTCCACAAGTGAAAAAGAAACTTTGGAAAGAGATGTTTTGGTCAAGAAGCTTTTGCTTACTAACTACTGGTGGTTCGCCAATAGACGTAGTAAAAACATATATTGAAAATCAAAGTGAAAAATGAGGTGAAATGATATGACAAAGCAGAATAAAGCATATAAATTCCGTTTGTATCCAACAGGAGACCAAGCACATCTTATACGTAAAACCTTCGGTTGTGTACGTTTCGTGTATAACAGAATGTTAGCCGAACGGAAAGAAGCGTATGAAAAACATAAAGATGATAAGGATCAACTAAAGAAACAAAAGCTTCCCACTCCTGCAAAATACAAAGCAGAATTTGAGTGGTTAAAAGAAGTTGATTCATTAGCTTTGGCAAATGCTCAACTAAACTTGCAAACTGCCTATAAAAATTTCTTTTGTGGTCAAAATGACTTCCCAACATTCAAAAGCAAAAAAGACAGAAAGTCTTATACAACGAATGTAGTGAACGGAAATATTATGTTGCTTAACGGTCATATCAAATTGCCAAAACTGAAAATGGTACGTATCAAACAGCATAGAGAAATACCACAAGGCCATATAATCAAGTCATGTACGATTTCTATGACACCTACTGGTAAATACTATGTGTCCATTTTGACTGAATACGAAAAGGAGATCGTACAAAAAGAAGTAGAAACAGTTGTTGGATTAGACTTTGCGATGGATCAATTATACGTCAGTTCTGAGGATGAGAGAGCCAATTATCCTAAGTTCTATCGTGAAATATTAGACCGATTAGCAAAGGCTCAACGAGTATTATCAAGACGTACAAAAGGTTCAGGGCGTTGGAATAAACAACGTATCCGTGTAGCTAAGCTGCATGAAAAAGTAGCAAACCAACGTAAGAACTTCCTTCATCATAAGTCTAAAGAGTTAGCTACTCATTTTGATGTTGTAGCTATTGAAGATCTAAATATGAAGGGAATATCGCAAGCACTTCATTTTGGAAAAAGCGTCGCTGATAATGCTTGGGGTATGTTCACTTCTTTCTTAGCTTATAAACTAAATGAACAAGGCAAACAGCTTGTGAAAATAGACAAATGGTTTCCTTCGACAAAAACATGTAGCAGTTGTGGAAATGTGAAAAATATGTCATTGTCTGAGCGAGTCTATTCTTGTATATGCGGTGTAAATCTCGATAGAGATTATAACGCCGCTATCAATATCAAAAATGAAGCAATACGCCTATTAGCGTTAGCATAGATAGCAATAAAATAACCCTTGGAACAAGGGAGTTAGCTTGGCTGTCTTAGGACGAATTCGTTAGCTACCAAAAGTAACGACTAACCGAGAAGCCCTCACTTCAAACAGTCCGTTAGGACGTTAAGTGGCGGGTAGTTCACTTGTATAAATTCTTAAAATTATGATATATGAGGAAATCACAAAAAAGGGAATATGTGTTACCAATCTGTTTAATTGATAAGGTATGGATTTTTTGAGCCGCAAAATATCACATGCCTTATAATCAAAATTAAAAAATAAATTTCAAATTATTTTATCTTATATTTTTGATTTATGTGAGGGACACACCTTAGGTACCACTCCAATGGTATAGGTGTGTCCTTTAATTTTATATAATTAAATAATGTTAGTGATTCTCGTGTAAACTAGGGATTATTATATAATAATTATATAATGAGAAATTAGTAATTTAAAGTTTATCTCAAATCTTATAGCTCTGTGTTGTTTTAAGGAATGATAGTTAGGGCTTGTCTGCCTAATTGAACCCATGCTTCTTCAAAATCCTTCTTATCAATTCTTTTATTTTTTTCCGTATCTAATGGATCATTAATGTATACATATTGATCGGTGTATCCAGTTAGTAAAACACTATGTTGACGGTATGTAACCTGTCTCTCACCCATATTTGTTTTCCAAGTACGAAATTCATAATCAGGTAGTTTGCGAAAGCTCGCGTTTGTTAAAATCCAAACAGGGTGTTCTTTATCAATTGCTTTATATAAATCCTCAGGATTACTTCCGGTTAAGTCTATAATACAATTCTCTGATATGTATAATTTGGCTAACTCTAAAATCGGCTTAATATGCACACCTAAACCAGGCATATCTATGTCATACATATCTCCAACAAATCCTTCGTCCATATTTCCCATAAATCCATTGTTTTGAAAAGGTACATATTTAATATTTTCAGCTAACTCTAATTTATCAACGGATAGACCCTTAAAATTTAAAAGCATTGCTAAACTTGTAACTTCACATCCACGTTCTAATTCTGGATTTTGTAAAATCAAAGGGACTTCTAAAGGATTATTCTCTTTAGAAGATAGTTTTTTTTCATCAATTTTAACAAGTTTATCCATCTCATATGTTGTATTTTTAACGCTATTATTTTCACCTTTATGGACTAGAATTATTATACATAATACCGTGCATAAAATAATTAATAGATAAATATTTTTGTGTCGTTGCATTTTAGTATGTCTCCTTAATTAAATTAATACTTTAATTTAATACGTAACGTGGTTGCAAATGTGTCAATATTACAGTGTTCTCTTTAACACGTTTTCAAAGGTTTAAAACTCTTCTTAAACAATTATTAAGAAGAGTTTTTTAGATAAAAGTTATAAAGAATTATTTTTAATTAACTAAGAAATTATGCAAAAAGAGTATTTGTCTGTACATTTGTTATATGCTCGGCTAATACAGTAGCTTGTGCGTGGAGGGGGGCTGGAAATCCTAATGTAATACCATTGTGTTCAGTGCATTCACCAATTGCATAAATTAATTTATCATTTGTTTGCATATACTTATTAACAACTATGCCACGTTTAACATATAAGCCAGCTTTTTTTGCTAAATGTGTATTAGGTCGCCTACCAATAGGTATTACAATTAAATCGTATTTTTTAATAGTGCCATCTTCGAATTGGATCCCCTCTGCATAGTCTGTACCTAGGATTTTAACCGTGTTTTTTTCCATGAGAAATTGAATCCCTTTTGCTTTTAGCTTGTTACATAGTAATGAACAAGCCAAGATATCTTGTTTTGCCATTAAGTGTGAACTGAAATGAACTACGTGGACGTCTATTCCAAAATCAAATAATTTTTGTGCAATTTTTAGACCGAGCATGCCATTACCAATAATAATAGCTTTTTTTGCATGCTTCTTAATATTTAATAGAAATTGGATTTCTTCAGTTGTTCTAAGTTTATTTACTCCAAATAATTGCAGTCCTTTAACGGGAAAAATAAAAGCAGTAGATCCTGTTGCAATGATGAGTTTATCGTAGAAAACAATACGGCGTTTATCTGTAACAATGACCTCGTCCTCACGATCAATTTCTATTACCTTTTCGTTTGTAAAAAGCTTAATATTATGTTGTTTGTACCAATTATATTGCTTTTGTATTCTATTTTTAATATCTAATTGTAATGAAATAGTGTTTATTTGATTGTAGAGAGGATAGAGTTCATCACTGAAAATAGAAATGCTATACATATTAGGATTTTGTATTAAAATCTCTTCAATACAGCGTAAACTAGATATACTATTACCGATTATTACTAAGCGTTTTCGTTTTCTCATATCAATTTCTCCTTTCGATTGTGAAGTATTGAGCAAAGATGTTCGTTCATATTATAACAATTTTAAAAAGCAGATTGCTTGATATATAGTTTATTTTAAAATATGTCACAAATTATCTTTATTCGGGTAATGAGATACAAAGATGATCCCATTAAACTCATAGGTTAGAGGAAATTTTAAAAATGTTACTAAGATATTTCAGATGGAAAATGTTGAATATGTTTGCTGCTAGTAGTATTTCTTCAATTTTTAAAGAATAACGCATACAAACACACTGTAACCTTATAATTAAAGTTTTTTTATGTATAAATGCGAATAATTTCCTGATAGGTCACTATACAAGTAAGTGAAAATTAAGATGGAGTGCTTTTCCTAAACATGATAAATTAAAACTTTTTATACCAGATTAATTATTCTTTTATTCTATATTGACTAGGTATATTCGTGTATTATGCACCTTCTAGGATTTAGTGAATATAGCAGATTGCACATCATTTGAATCATTTTGTAAAGTGAGTATGTTTATTTTGTGAAATATTGAACAAAATCTTGAAAGTGAATATTGAAACATGTAGTTTATTCTTAGGATTATTTATAATAACCATGAACTAAAGGAGTGTGTAATTTTATGTTAGAACAAGGGATAGCTGATGCTATAAAACTTGCACAAAAGAAGAAACAAATATTAGATATAAACCCAATACAATATTTTGTTCGTGCATTACTAGCCGGCATCTATATTGGATTTATTATAGTATTATGTTTTAAATTAGGGGATTTTTTTCACGTTGTAAATTCACCTGCAACTTATTTAAGTGCTTCTTTATTTTTTGGAATTGCACTTATATTAATAATATATGGTGGAGCGGAATTATTTACTGGGAATACAATGTATTTTACAATTTCGACCTTACGAAAAAAAACAACGGTCTTAGATACTTGTCGTAACTGGGGTGCTTGTTTTTTAGGTAATCTGGTAGGTGCAATATTTTTTGCGTTATTATTTTATGGTACTGGTATTTTTGATCAAATTGAATATGAACATTTGATAAGTAATGTTGTTGAAGTAAAAATGAATACACCGACAATACAGCTATTTTTCAAAGCTATTTTATGTAATTGGCTTGTTTGTCTAGCATGCTTCCTTCCTTCTCAAGTAAAAGGGGATACAGCAAAAATAATTGTTATGATGTTATTGGTTTTTACATTCTTTTTATCTGGATATGAACATAGCATTGCAAATTTATCGCTATTTGCAATCTCCCTGGTATCGCCACATCCCAATACTATTTCTTTTAGTGGGGTTATTTATAATTTAATTCCAGTTACAATTGGAAATATTATTGGTGGATCTGTATTTGTTGGCATGGTATATCATTATATAACCCAAAACAACCCTACAGCTGAACAGAAGGGCGATTTAGTTGAATCTCAATGTGAGGAAAACATCCCATTACAAACACAAATAAAAATTTAAGCTACTAATATAATCATTTTCGTATAAAAATAACATAATTATTTTGAATGTTATTTTTATATCAGTTGGCCTAATTAGCCGGAAATACCGTTTTAATAATTCTTTTAAATATATTTTTTTCTTTTATAAAATATATTATTTGTTTTTGTTAGACATATAAGGGAAGGGAAATATACAAAAAACATTCACAACTTATGTGACCTAAATTTGTTAATATAAAATGCAAGATCACATGTCGAATTTATTACAGAAAACTCTAAAAAATCAGTGGGAGGTTTACTAGAAAATGAATTTTGAAAAAGTTTGTTTGGTATAGAAGTGCTTTTAGGGGGTTATTGCTAAAATAGGTGAAATAACCTTCGATATACAAAATAAAAATTTGCAGTAATTAGATTTGAATGAAGATAATATAAGCATGAATGTCATTATGAAAAGTGATAATCCGTTAGTGAATCTTAATAAAAATGTAAGCGTTAACAATTTTATTTAACTAGATGTATAAACTAGATTTTTCACAGAATATCAAAGAATCTTTGAAATGTAGATAAAGAAAAATTATCTTATCTAGTGAAGCTATACATAATATTTTTTTGAGTTAAATAAGAAATAATGTTGGAGCAATATTTGCTGGAAATACATATAAAAAGGAATTTAAGTTTAACTATGTGGTATTGAACATTAATGTATTTCGAGTTCATTATTTGTTTATTCAAAATCAATTAAATCTCTTTTTATTAGAATAACAACAATGCACAAAAACATAACATAAATAGTGAGGGATCTATAAATGAATAAAAATATTAATCGTGTAGTTTTAATTGGTACAGGGGCCGTAGGATGTAGTTATGCATATTGTATGATTAATCAGGGCCTGGCAGAAGAATTCGTTCTTGTGGATGTAAATGAAGCAAGAGCAGAAGGAGAAGCAATGGATTTAAGTCATGCAATTCCTTTTTCACCATCACCAACAAAAGTATGGAAGGGTAGCTGTGACGACTGTAAAGATGCGCAAATAGTTGTAATTACAGCTGGATTACCACAGAGATCAGGTGAAACACGTTTAGACTTAGTTGAAAAAAACACTAAGATTTTTAAAGAAATTATACGTAATGTTATGTCAAGCGGATTCGATGGCATTTTCTTAATTGCAACAAATCCAGTGGACATCTTAACATATGTAACTTGGAAAGAATCTGGGTTGCCGAAAGAACGCGTAATTGGTTCAGGTACAACACTTGATTCTGCACGTTTCCGTTACATGTTAGGAGAATATTTTGAGATCGATCCTCACAATGTTCATGCTTATATAATTGGTGAACATGGTGATACGGAGCTTCCGGTTTGGAGTCATGTGTCAGTTGGCGTTCAAAAGCTGCAAACCATTTTAGAAAATAAAAGTCAGTATAATCAAAGTGACTTAGACGAAATTTTTGTTCGTTCACGTGATGCGGCCTATCATATAATTGAACGTAAGGGAGCGACCTGTTATGGAATTGGAATGTCTTTATTACGTATAACAAAGGCAATTTTACATCATGAAAATAGTGTGTTAACAGTATCTGCATACCTTGAAAATGAATATGGTCATAATGATGTATATATAGGAGTTCCTGCTGTTATTAATCGCGAAGGTATTCGAGAAATTATAGAAATTGAGTTAAATGCGGAAGAAAAGTTTAACTTTAATCATTCGGTACATACATTAAAAGATACCATGTCACCAATACTATAAGATGAATTTATCGTATAACGTTATGTTGAATATATAAATACTTAGCAACAGTTTAAAGGTACCTAATCTAATATACTCAGAAAGCAAATAGTATAGAAAAAATGTTTGTTTAAATAGAAATTAAGTACTTTCATCTTGTAAAGAATCATTTTATAAACATTTTTAAGAAATTAAGATTCTGTACGACATTAGTTCATAATATATCAAGATTGAACGTTTTTAGAAGCGACATAACTATTTATAGCCAAATATGTTATGAATTTCACAAATGATTGATACCTTTTTTGTATACTTTCTACTTAGTCACTAATTGCAGATAAATTTGATTAAATAAAAAGCACTTTTTTTAAAATTCAAGGAAGTGCTTTTTATTTGTTAATCAACTACATACATTTATATGAGAAGAGCGGTTCCTTTGTGCATCTGGCTATCGTTTAATTACATCCTTAAAGGATATTTATATAACAATGAACATACGTAAGAGATGTGATAATTAAGGAGATAATGGAACATACAAAGTTGACAATACACCTTAGGGAAAAGGAGGGAACGAGATGAGAAATTTTTTTGAAGAAAAATATACAAATTTAGAATTTAAGAGAGAACTAATAAATACTATAAGTAAAATCAGTGAATATAAGGGAGCGATAGCGGCATATCAAACTCAAAAACCAGAGATATTTAATCTTTTGGAAAAGAGTA
Source organism: Bacillus sp. Root131 (assembly GCF_001429475.1). Classification (NCBI taxonomy): domain Bacteria; kingdom Bacillati; phylum Bacillota; class Bacilli; order Caryophanales; family Bacillaceae; genus Bacillus; species Bacillus sp. Root131. The sequence continues at coordinate 20,944 of NZ_LMJQ01000004.1, read as the reverse complement.
TATCACTGCAATATATTAAAACTTTTCCTAATATATATGAAAAGTTTACATTCTCAAATAAACAGTTAAAAAAATTAGTTGATCATCATGCTAGCCCTCAAACATTAGAAGAGGACGCTTTATTTTGTTATTGCAAAACATTAGAACTTGTGCAAAAAGAAAGCCACAAATTACCTATTAAACCGCAAACAATTCAAGAATTGCACTTCCAATTAATGAATTATTCAACTTCTGAAAGTGGTAATTGGAGAAAAAGCGAACTTGTACTATCTTCTATTCCAAAGTTAAAAGATCAATTTAAATTACGTACAGTTGTTTTATATGATATGGTTCCGCAATATTTGTATCATCTATGCGAACAGTATAATGCATTAAGGGCTAAAGGGAATTTTCATCCGCTCCTACTAATTCCTCAATTTATCTTAAATTTCCTATGTATTTATCCATTTAATAAAGGGAATGGCAAGTTAGCAAAAATATTAATTCAATGGTTATTAATTGAAAGTGGATTTACATTTGTAAAATATACATGTATAGATAAATATTTCAAAGAATATGAATCAGATTATTATGATGCTCTGTATAAATCTGCAGCTCACTGGTATCAAGGCGATCATAATGTAGTTTTCTGGATGAAAATTTTTTTAGATATTGTTTTAGTTGCATATAAAGAATTAAATTATGTAATAAAAAATTGTATTAGCACTCATACTAAAAGAAAAAGAATTGAAAAATACATAGACAGACAGGATAATCCTTTTACTAAAGAAAATATTCGAAACATGTATCCAGACATAAGTGAAAGTACTATAAATAAAACATTACACGCTTTAAATTCACAGGGATACATTAAATTAGTTTCTAAAGGTAGAAATGCAACATGGATAAAGCGTAAATTAACTTAGGGTAAAGAACTAGAACACTGGCAAATAATAAACAAGGAGAACCCTAAAAGGGTTCTCCTTGTTTATTATTTGTTAGACTAATGTATCTTTTAGAAGGATAAAGAAGTAAAATAGACTATTTATTAATTGCAATCTAATCATAAAGTTTTGTATCACATCTTTAAGAAAGGCTGGTCTACTCGTTATGATTTTCTAAACCAAATTGTCCCTTTTTACGCATAGTGTAATAAATAGGGAGGCCGAGTGCAGTTAGACCTATTCCACATAAAGCTAGCAGAGGTTGAGTGAATAAGGTATTAATAACAATGAACAATCCGCCAATAATAGCAACTAATGGTATAAAAGGATACAATGGAACTTTATAAGGTCGCACAAGTTCGGGTTCCTTTTTTCGTAAGATGAATACAGCAAGGAATGTCATTGTGTAGAATATCCATATTACAAATACCAACATATCAGTAAGAGTATTGAATCCGCCGACGGCCATCATAATAATTGAAATAAATAGCATAAATAGACCAGAATTATAAGGGACCCGACTATTTTTAGATAATGTAGCAAACCATTTACTAAATGGTAGTTTGTTCTCAATAGCCATGGCATAAGGAATTCGCATTCCTGTCATAATATAACCATTAATTGTTCCAAATACGGAAATTAAAATGCCAATGGTAACTAGTTTTCCTCCCATAGCTCCAAATAGAATTGTAGCTACTTGAGAAGCGGGTGTATCAGTACCTGCGAGCGATGTTGCAGACATGACCATTAGAAACGCGACATTAATTAGTAAATAAACAACCATTACTGTTGATAATCCTAATACGATTGCTTTAGGCAAGTCTTTTTTAGGGTTTTTCATTTCTCCAGCAATATTCCCTACATGAATCCATCCATCATAGGCGAACATTGTTGCGAGTAAACCAGATCCAAGGGCAGATATCATAGATTTGTTCGGCCCTGCCTCAATTGGAAAAAGCTGAAAAGTAACGTCACTTTTGTGTAGTAATCCAAAAATAATAATCAATGCTAATGGAACCAATTTGCATATAGTCGAAGCCATTTGGATTCCACCAGCTGCTTTAGCTCCTAAAAAGTTCATAAGAGTTACAAATGTTGCTGTGATAATTGCAATTGCGATAATTAGCATTTTGTGTTCATTAACATTTAGGCCAAATAAACTAACCGTTTGTGTCCCGAAAATAATAGCAAGAGCTGCAATATTTGCAGGGAAGTATATGACAGTTTGTGCCCAGCCAAGCAAGAAAGCAGTTAAGTTTCCATAAGTCCTCTTTAAATATGCCATCATTCCCCCCGTTTCAGGAATAGCGGCAGATAGTTCAGCAGCAGTTAGTCCTGCGCAAACGGTCAAGATACCACCAATTACCCATGCAAGTAATCCTAGGCTAGCTGTTCCTGTTACTCCATATAATGCAGTGGGCTTGAAAAATACTCCGGCGCCGATAACGGTACCAATAACTGTGGTTAATGCTGCAAAGAAACCAATATCCTTTTTTAGTTGTTGTTGTGACAAAATAATCACTCCCAATTAGAAAAATATATAAATTCTCTTATGAATTCTTTATCCTGTTTGTTAAATTATTTGATAGTATATCCTGTATCCATACAAATAGCCGCCCCTCATCCTTACCAGCTAGAGAATTTGAATACATTTCAGATACTAAATAAAAAAGAAATTAAACGTATAAGTAAAGAAAGTTTAATTTCGCCTCAAATCATGTGAAAATTTTCACATGATTTGAGGCGAGTAAAATTCCATGAATTATACATTAAAAGAAATTCTTTAATTTAACCCGAAACATGAAGTTAAAAACGAGATTTCTTTTATATGAATAATAAGAATAAATGGGGTATTTTAATATTGTGATATAGTAAAATGAAGAATCGAAATTCAAAAGAGAAGATATATTCTTGTGAAGAATATCACAAAGTATTGAGGGATTCAATCATATTTTCGATATAAAATATAGAAAATCAACTAAATAAAACATTTTGTGAAATGTTTCACAAAATTGTTGACCTCTTATTTTTACTAATGGTATCTTGTAGGTGCAATCCAATGTTATAAATTAAATTATATTTGAAAAATATTGTAAGGATGAATATTTAGAATCTTATATTTATCTGACAATAATTAATTTAATTTATAACTCACTCTAAAAAAGGATGTGTAGATATGAAAATTGGTGTAGTGAAAGAGATAAAAAAAGGGGAAGCTCGTGTAGGGATGACTCCAGAAAATGTTCAAAAATTAGTTTCAGCTGGAAATGAAGTTTTAGTACAAAAAGATGCTGGATTAGGTTCTGGTTATACAAATGATGAATATATAAATGCAGGAGCAAGCATAGTAAATCAAGGCCAGGCATGGGATGTTGATATGGTAGTAAAGGTAAAAGAACCACTACCTGCAGAATACCATTACTTTAAAAAGGATCTAATCGTTTGGGGCTTTTTACATCTGGCTGCGTCGAAAGAGTGTGTAGAAGCAATGAGAAATGCTGGTACTACTGCGATTGCTGGTGAAACTATTAGTGAGGATGGAAATTTAGCATTATTAAAACCTATGAGTGCAATTGCTGGAAGACGTGCGGTATTTATGGGAGCTTATTATTTAGAAAAACAACATCAAGGAGAGGGGATTTTATTATCAGGTATTGAGGGAATCCCAGCCGGAAAAGTTGTAATCCTAGGTGGAGGGAATGCTGCAACTAATGCCTGTGATATGGCAATTGGAATTGGATGTAGTGTTACAATCCTAGAGGTTAATCAAGAAAGAATTGCATATTTAAGAAAGCA
>NZ_LMJQ01000004.1:0-17212 GCF_001429475.1 Bacillus sp. Root131 | reverse complement strand
TTTATTTCAACAATTTTAATACCAGGATCTCGCCCTCCTAAAATTGTTAAAGAGTATATGGTTCAATCTATGAAGCCAGGAAGTGTCATTGTGGATATCGCAATAGATCAAGGTGGTACAGTAGAAACTATTGATCATTATACAACTCATGATAATCCTGTATTTATTAAACATGACGTAATTCATTATGCAGTACCAAATATGCCTGGTGCCACCCCACGTACTTCAACTATGGCGTTGGCAAATGGAAATATTGAGTATTTATTAGCAATTTCTAAAGATGGATTAGAAATTGCAATTCAAAATAAATCATCATTAGCATCTGGGGTAAATGTATATAAAGGTATTATTACCTACGAAAATTTAGGTATGACGCTAGGTTTGGACTTTAAAGAATTGAAAGAAGTGTTAGTATGATTACCAAAAAAGTATTGTTAGATATCACTGACATTAAAAAAGCCAAAGAAATTCTTGATGTAAATGCCCGAAAAACACCTTTGGTTAAATCTTTCTATTTAACTAGTAAAACGGGTGGAGAAATTTATTTAAAGCTGGAAAACATGCAGTTAACGGGTTCATTTAAATTTCGTGGTGCATTTAATAAAATTTCCCAACTAACAAATGAAGAGAAAGAACGTGGTGTAATCGCTTGTTCAGCTGGAAATCATGCACAAGGTGTTGCATTATCTTCCCATTTACTAGGAATCAAAAGTAAAATTGTGATGCCAACCTCTGCACCGCAAGCTAAAGTGGATGCGACGAGAGGATATGGTTCTGAAGTTATTTTATACGGTGATACGTTTGATGATGCAAAAGCGAAGTGTGAAGAGATTATAAAAGAAACAGGCGAAACATACCTACATCCATATGATGATGTAGAAGTAATGGCTGGCCAAGGGACAATTGGGTTAGATATTCTGGATGATATGTGGGATGTTGATACTGTTATTGTACCTATTGGTGGAGGAGGAATTATTTCAGGNATGGCTGGCCAAGGGACAATTGGGTTAGATATTCTGGATGATATGTGGGATGTTGATACTGTTATTGTACCTATTGGTGGAGGAGGAATTATTTCAGGAATTGCTGTAGCGCTGAAATCATTTAATCCCTCCATTAATATTATTGGGGTTCAAGCAGATAATGTTCATGGAATGAAAGCTTCTTATGATGCGGGGAGAATTTTAGAACACTATGAAGCACCAACAATAGCGGATGGTTGTGCGGTAAAAATACCAGGGAATTTAACTTTTGAAATTGTAAAAGACCTAGTAGATGATATTGTAACTGTATCGGAAGAAGAATTAGAAGTAGCAATGAAAGACTTACTGCAACGCGGAAAAGCTGTCGTAGAAGGTGCGGGAGCATTAGCCACAGCCGCTCTTCTGGCAGGAAAAGTTGATAAATATGTACAGGGTAAAAAAGTAGTAGCGGTTATTTCAGGTGGCAATGTGGATTTAAAACGTATTTCAACTGTTTGTGAGCATTTCTTTGTTGCCAATGAGGTAAAATAACGATTCAATAATCTTATAAAATAAAATTATTTTACTTAAGGGGAGCTAGGAGGCGATATCTTAGCTCCTTTTTAAATAAAAGGAGGCGTGTGTTATGGCCAACTTATTTAGGAAAAAATCAGTAAGGAAATTGTTAGAAGATAGTAAAAGTAAGACTTTGACAAAAACGTTGGGCGCATTTGACCTTACCATGCTAGGGATTGGTGCAATAATTGGTACAGGAGTACTTGTATTAACTGGATTAGTAGCCGCAAGAGATGCGGGTCCAGCAGTTATTTTTTCATTTATGATTGCCGCAATTGTTTGTGGGTTTGCAGCCCTATGTTATGCAGAAATCGCATCTGCTCTTCCAGTTTCGGGTAGTGTATACACCTATTCATATGCGACGATTGGTGAGTTTGTAGCCTACTTAATGGGATGGACTTTATTGTCTGTATATATAGTTACAACTGCCGCAGTAGCGGGTGGATGGACAGGCTATTTTCAAAACTTATTAAACGGGTTTGGGATTGAGATACCAAAATCACTTTTAACAATTCCAACACAAGGTGGAATCGTTAACTTACCAGCAGTAATCATTACTTTGTTATTAACTTGGTTATTATCAAAAGGCACGAAAGAAAGTAAGCGAGTGAATAACGCAATGGTATTAATAAAAATTGGTATTGTTGTTTTATTCATTTCAGTTGGTATATTTTACGTGAAACCAGAAAACTGGATTCCGTTTGCACCTTATGGTATAAGCGGAATCTTTGCCGGAGGAGCTGCAGTATTTTTTGCCTTTTTAGGATTTGATGCGTTAGCAACGTCTGCTGAAGAAGTAAAAAATCCACAACGTGATTTACCGATTGGTATTATTGCTTCGTTAGTTATTTGTACAATTATTTATGTTATAGTTTGCCTTGTTATGACTGGTATGGTTTCTTATAAGGAATTAGATGTACCAGAAGCAATGGCCTACGTATTAGAAGTTGTAGGACAAGATAAAGTAGCGGGTATAATCGCAATTGGAGCTGTAATTGGTATTATGGCTGTAATTTTTGCTTACATTTATGCAACAACACGTGTATTCTTTGCGATGAGTCGTGACGGTTTATTACCAAAATCGTTTGCGAAAATTAATAAGAAGACAGAAGCACCAGTATTCTCAACTTGGTTAACAGGTATTGGTAGTGCTTTAATTGCTGGATTTATCGATTTAAAAGAATTAGCGAATTTAGCGAATATTGGAGCGTTATTAACATTTGCGATGGTTGGTGTGTCAGTTATTATTCTTCGTAAAACACATCCAAATTTAAAACGTGGTTTCATGGTACCACTGGTACCAATCTTACCGATTATTTCAATAACATGTTGCTTATTTTTAATGGTAAATCTACCTTTAAAAACCTGGGTTTACTTCGGTATTTGGTTATTTATAGGGATAATAGTATATTTTATATATTCTAAAAGACATAGTCAATTAAACAAACTATAAATGAGATATATCAGTGACAAAGGTACCATGCCCTGCATGTTTGGACAAGTAGGATTCTTCTCATTTGGGATGTACCTTTTTTTTTATAAAAGATTTAATCAAAAGAACTTGAAAGTTTATGTTATACGTAAAAAAACGGATCTATTTTCAAAATAGATTCGTTTTTTAGGGACATTCCATATTTAAAAGATGTTTGGTTAATATCCGCTTATATTTTTTCCTTTGGGATAGTGAAAATTCTTAAATCTATGAGCAAGAAATCTATCTAAACGCTATCAAGGTGATATTTTGAAATAACAAATAGATATAAAGTACCAAGCATGTACACAATAAGAACAAATAACCCTTTGTATACAAATACACATCAGGAAGCAAAAATATATTTATTTTCTTGTATAGTTAGTTACTAAAAACGAATGGAGAGTATGTGTTTATGAAAATAAACCAGTCAAATCTTAAAGGGGTATGGAAAAAAAGAATATTAATAATTCTTTTGATTGTTTTCGGATTGATTATTGCAGGAGTTAGTTATTGGAACCTTTCACCTACTCCAAAAGCGTTTCTAATAAAAAAAGCATTTGAAGGTGGAATGTTTGTTCAATCGGATAATTATCAAAACGCTTTAAAAGAAACACAAATTGTTAAGGACATCAATTATAATTCTAAATTTCCTGATGGTATATTAGATATTATTTATCCGAAAAACCATCCTGACAAAACACCTGTTATTTTTTGGGTACATGGGGGTGGATTTGTAGGCGGAGATAAATCCGATATCACTGGTTATGCAGTAGAATTGGCAGCTCAGGGTTATACAGTGATAAATATAAATTATGCTCTTGCACCTAAGATGAAATATCCTACACCAGTATTCCAACTTGGTGAGGCTTATGAATATATAAAAGAAAATGCAAAGAAATATAATTTAAAACTTGATCAGGTTTATTTTGCAGGAGATTCTGCTGGAGCACAAATATCTGGACAATTTGTTAATATTCAAACATCTGCCAATTATGCAAGGTTAACTAAAATTGATCCTGTTGTTGAGCCTGCTACAATTAAAGGTACGTTACTATTTTGTGGTCCATATAATATGCCTGCATTAGCTAAAATGGAAACAACTAAAGAAGTACAAGATTTTATGCGTACCACTGGTTGGGCTTACTTTGGGAAAAAGGATTTTGAAACATTACCTGAAATAGAAATTGCTTCTATCATTAAACACGTTACAAAAGATTATCCACCAACATTTATTACAGATGGAAATACTGCATCATTTGAAAATCAAGCCAAAGCATTAGCGTCCGAGTTAGAAAGTAAGAGAGTACCTACAGAAAAACTCTTCTTTGATAGAAATGTTTCTGGTGAGTTGGCTCATGAATTTCAATTTAAAATGAACACACCAGCAGGGCGAGAAACTTTTAATAAAGTTCTTGAATTTTTAAATGAAAATAAATAGTTTGCCTAAAATCGAATACAAAAGTTCAACCATCATTTTAAATTATAAGAACTACGCTATCTTTTCTGTGGAATCCTAGGAAAAGATAGCGTTTTTTTCTCTTAATAACTTACAAAATTAAACTGAAATAGAAAAAAGGAATGAATTATTCGGATGATAGTAAATGTCTTAGTGATTTCAATGTATATATGACAAATCAGTTTGTATTTATTTCCTTGATAGGATTTTACATAATATTAATTTTTTGTGAATTATTAATCTGAAAATAATTTGATTTAAAGTAGTATTCATACGAAATGAATACCTTTATGTAATTTATTTGATTTATAAGATAGTTAAGAATACCAAATCAAAACATAAAAGCTCATTATTGATTGATATTTTATAAAGTTGTATTAATATGTGTCATAAAATAATATCAAAATATAATTATAAATAGAATAAGGGAGGACTATGTAAAAAAGTAATAAATACAAGTTCATAAACTGTTTTTGCACGTAAGTACATGCTAAAGAAACCAAAACTATTAAATTTATTAAGGAAATGAGAGGGAGATACTATGGGGAATAAATCAAAGCATAAAACTAAAAGAATACTTGTAGCTACTGCAACATTAACTATAATTGCTTCTGGAATGGCTTCTTCATCAGATGTCTTTGCAGAGGAAACGCAACAGCAAAAAAGTTTATCGACATCACTGCAAAGTGAAAAGTCAGTTAAATCAGAAAATAGAATATTTACAGTCCCAGGAAAAGGGGATGTTGAGGTACTAAAACAACAGGAAAGAAAAAGTATGGCATTTAGTCCATATGAACCAACTGGTTTATATGCAAAGCCAAATGAACAAATAACGATTAATGTAGAAGGTAATCAAGATATTGAGGTATATATTGGAACGTATTCATATGATGCTTCTTGGAGAGAAGATTCTAAGATAAAATCATTTACATTAAAACCTGGTATAAACACAATCCAATCTCCAAATGGGGGGATGATTTATTTTTATAATAAACAACAAGGAGGTAGCATTCGAACAACAATTACAACAGGTGGAACGACTACGCCTTTCTTTGAACTAGGAAAGCATACAAAACAAGATTTAATAAACATGCTGGACCAGTATCCTAGTGCACATGCAGTGGAGTTAAAAGGCGAACGTGTATTAATTACGGCCAGCCCTGCACGTGTTAAGAAATATTTGTTGGGTTCTAATACAGATCCTGTACAACTCTTAAAAAAGATGGATGAAGCTACTCGAATTCAAGACAAAGTAGCTGGATTATCTGAAGAACAAGTAGATAAACATTATGTTCATTACGTAGAAGAAAATCATTCTCCTGATTATTATATGTATGCAACTTCTTATCGAACAGCATATGTAGGAGACGCAATCCAATACGTGTTAGATATTAATAAATTTATAACAGATGGCTGGGGCCCTTGGCATGAGGCAGGACATTTGAGACAACAATCGCCCTGGAAGTTTTATAATATGACAGAAGTACAAAATAATATATACAGCCTTTCTGTAGAAAAAGCATTTAATCAACCATCCAACTTAGAGAAAAGTGGAATTTATCCAAAAGCATTTCAATATCTAGAACAAGTGAATAAAAATTATGATGAAATTAGCGATGTTTTTGTAAAGCTTGTTATGCTTTGGCAACTACAGTTAGCGTATGGAGAGGATTTCTATCCTAAATTGCATCAATTGTATAGAGACATGCCTTCAAGTGAACTTCCACAAACTGATGAAAATAAAAAACAATTATTTATGATTTCAGCATCAAAAGTAGCCAAACAAAATTTGATTCCTTTCTTTGAGAAGTGGGGATTACATCCAAACAACGATACCATTCAAAAAGTAGCTGCATTAGGATATCCAATTTTAACAGCAGAGATTTGGAAGGGTACAGATTCTAATCCAATTAAACCAGATATGCCTAATGTAAATAATATTTTAGAAGGAAACCAGTTTGCATGGTCGCTGAAAGGGATTGGAGATTTTGAATTCGCAAAAGTAAATTTAAATAAATCAACAGAAGAAATGCAAATAGATTTAAAAGCAGGTGTACCACATAACTACTTTGATAGTACATATGCAAGTATTAAAGTGCAAAACACATCAGGTAAAGTGGTCTATAACAAAGAGATTTATGGAAATAAACAACAAAATGCTGAATCGCAAAAAGTTTCGGTTAAGGTAGGAGACTATATAGAGTTAACACATCTAGAAGGTGTGCATAGAGCTACTATTACAAATGTGGAAAAAAGCATCCAGGAAAGTTTTGGGAACAAAGTGGTGTATGAGATTACAAAAGAGGGATTGAAGAAAGTAGATAAAATTGTTAATCCGGAACCAGATACAGAAGCTCCCACACAGCCACAAGGATTATATGCAAGCAACCTTACTTCTAACAGTGTAGAGCTAAAATGGAATCCGTCTACAGATAATGTAGGTGTAAAAGAATATCAGGTATTACGTGATGGACAATTGATTCAAACCGTACAAGGAACGACATTTACTGATCAAAACTTAACAGTTAATAAGGAATATAAATATGCAGTGAAGGCTGTAGATGCAGCTGGAAATACATCAATTCAAAGTGAAATTCTTCTGGTAAAAACAAAAGATCAAAATGTATCTTATGAGAAATGGGATCCAAAGAAGGCATATACAAAGGGCGATAAAGTTGAACATCAAGGGACAGTGTATGAAGCGGTTCAAAGTCATCAAGGAAATGGGGACCCGAATTGGATATTTGCGTTATCTTTATGGAAACCAATTACAATCAAATAACATGTAAGAATCAGATGTGAAGATAGAACAACATAAAATTGGGGCAGTATTTTAAAGATTTACTGGATGTTGCTTGAATTTTGATAGATTTCTCTACTAAGTTATTATTCAATATTGAACTACTCACCACTTAACGCCCTTACGGACTTTTTGAAGTGGGAGATTCCTGCGAACACCGGTGTATCCACTGGTTATCTTAGCAGGCTCTACCCGTAGTCCCTACGGTGAGAACATAAGTATCTTGTACGTTAACGCACCACACTCCCTACTTTAGCTTGGTTTTCGCAACTTCGGTAAGCATGGGGCGATAGAACGTTGAAGATTTTACGGTTGCAACGTTTTTCTGCAACCAACTCCATATCTTCAGTTTTCAAAGAGCAATCTGTACAAGTAAATGATAACAAACATGTTGGCTTATGCCAACCGACATTCATCTCCCACCTAAAATTGGTGTTTCACACCTTCACATTTTTGAGGAAGGAGTCTTCTGTCGGGAAACAATAAAAATTAGAAAAGGATGTAGATTAGTGATTAGTCAGAAAACGAAGAAAAGATTTAATAAAGTTATTATAATGACCGCAGCATGTAGCATGTTTTCTATGTTTGGAACGTCTATGTTGCACACTAAAGCTGCAACACATTCAGCTGCTCCAGCAGTTTATGTGAGTCCCCAAAATATACCTGTCTCAGATATTATTAGTATAGACTGGTCACCAGTTCAGACTCCACCTTATACGTACTGGGCTGTACACAACTGGAATGCAGGTGGTGAAGCTGGAGGATATGCTGGTTTTCAACAACAAAGTGGGTTTGATGAAAATGGAAAACGTACTTTACATTTTGCCTTATGGGATCCAATTTCCTCTAAAGAAGCAATAAAAGCCGAATACTTATCTCCGAATTCGCAAGCTGGCCCCTTTGGAGGAGAAGGAACAGGAATGAAGGTTCAAACAACTTATGGTTGGAAAGACAACAATTGGTACAGAATGACAATGCGTTCATGGCAAGAAAATGGTCATACCAAATTTGGACAATGGATGAAAGATGTAACAAAGAATAAATGGCATCAAATTGCAATTATGGACTTTCCGGTTGCTAATGTTGCATTTAATCATGGATTAGGAATGTTTCAAGAAGACTGGGCTGATAGTGGACAGAATGTTCGAGAAGCGCGCCTAAAAAATGGTTATAGCCGAAAATTAGTTGATAAACAATGGAGTTCTTGGAATAATCAAAGTATTTCTGGAACGCATGATAATACTTATCAATATGATGGAGGAGCTACTTCAGAATATGTATGGGTCAAAGCAGGAGGTAATACGCAGTCTACTATTGGGTCAGGAAAAATATTCACGCTAAATCAACCTACTCAACCTGAAATAGGAAAATTAGATTTTGATATCCAATCTATATATTATGAAAATGAAAAATTAAATGTATCTTGGAAACTAAAAGAAAATAGTACACCGCAATTTAAGGGGAAAATTGAAATTTATAACAATGAAAATATGACGGGCCAACCTATTAACGTAATTGATGATATTAAATCTTATCAAAATGGAATCAGTCAATCTATATCATTACCAACAAATGCTTATGCAAAAATTGTATTAACGGATATATTTGATCAAACTGTTGAGAAAAAGGTACAAATCAAAAATGAATCTCCAAACATTTTTGAAGGTAATGAATTTGCTTGGTCGCTGAAAGGGATTGGAGATTTTGAATTTGCGAAAGTAAATTTAAATAAATCAACAGAAGAAATGCAAATAGATCTAAAAGCAGGTGTACCACATGACTACTTTGATAGTACATATGCAAGTATTAAAGTGCAAAACACATCAGGTAAAGTGGTCTATAACAAAGAGATTTATGGAAACAAACAGCAAAATGCTGAATCGCAAAAAGTTCCAGTCAAAGTAGGCGATTATATCGAGTTAACACATCTAGAAGGTGTACATAGGGCTACTCTTACAAATGTAGATAATAGTAAACAAGAGAGCTTTGGAAAAAAAGCCATATATGAAGTCGTCGTAAGTAAATGTTTAGAATTTGATGCTTGTCGTTATAATGATAATAGTAAACAAGAGAGCTTTGGAAAAAAAGCCATATATGAAGTTACAAAGGAAGGCCTGAAGAAAGTAGAAAAAATGCCAGAAGCAACAATTTTAGAGGGAAACAAGTTTGCGTGGTCATTAAAAGGATATAGTGATAGAGAATTTGCAAAAGTAGATTATGATAAAACGGTAGAAGAGATGAAGGTCAAACTAGAAGCAGGTGTACCACATTCCTACTTTGCTAGTACGTATGCGAGTATTAAGGTCCAGAATTCTTCTGGCAACGTTCTGTACAATAAGGAAATCGTGGGAAATAAACAACAAAATGCTGAAAGCCAAATTGTGCCCGTCAAGGTAGGGGATTACATTGAATTTACCCATATAGAAGGAGAAGCAACAAAGGAAAAAACGCGAGCAACTTTAACTAACCTTGAAAATAACAAAAATGAAACCATTGGAAAGACAGCGAGGTATCAAGTTACAAAAGAAGGCTTGAAGAAAGTAGAGAAAATGCCAGAAACAACGGTTTTAGATGGAAATCAATTCGCTTGGTCATTAAAGGGATATAATGATCGAGAAATCGCGAAAATAGAATATAACAAATCAACAGAAAAAATGCAGATTAAATTAGAAGCGGGTATCCCCCATTCTTATTTTACTAATACGTATGCAAGCATTAAAGTCCAGAATTCATCCGGTAATATTTTGTACAATAAAGACATTATAGGAAATAGACAACAATCTGCTGAGAGCCAAACCGAGAAGCACAAAAGGAAAAGACACGCGCCACACTTACTAATCTTGAGAATAGTAAACAGGAGTATATGGGAAAGAAAAGAATATATCAGGTTACCTCTATGGGATTATTAATAAAGTCATAGATTTTACTACAAAAGTTAAATTATAGATTTATATATTATATAAAAATTTTAACCATTATACGCATTAAAAAAATCTCAAGAGAATATAGATTGGCGGGTATAGTATGAACATATTCAAAGGGTTTCTAATTTCATCAATTGCAATGACAACTTTTGTAGGAACAGATCTAATCCTACAAAATGATAGTATTCATAATAAAGTTTATGCTGAATCTTATAATGTCACATACAAGGAAAGAGATTCACAGGAAGAAAGATTAATTGTAAAGTTTAAAAATCAAATTGACTTACCTTATGAAGATGGTATTGAGAAAAGAATAAAAAATGGGGATTATGATAACAATTTAAAGGAGTTATTTTCTGAAAATAAAGAACTTACTTTGAATCGTCTGTTCTCATCTGTAAATCCGATAGAGATTGAAAAGTTATCAGTACACTCTAAATCATTTGCTAATCAATCAGCTAATAATTTATTAAATTATTATATTGTACAAGCTCCTAATAACATAGAAATAGAGTTGTTACTGAAAAAATTTGAAACATCACCTCTTGTAGAGGAGGCTTATATACAAGAAAAACAAATTTTGACACCCCCTGAAATACAGGTACAAGATTTATCTGTTAATCCGTACGATGATCCTAGATTTAAAAATCAAGGATATCTTGAAGCGGCACCAAAGGGAATTAATGCCTCGCATGCTTGGAGCATTAAGGGTGGTGACGGGAAGGGTACAACTTTTGTGGATATGGAATATGGGTGGTTATTAAACCATGAGGATTTAGTCAATAAAAATATAAAGCTTATGTCTGGACAAAATATAAGCCAGCATAGAGCTCATGGTACTTCAGTTTTAGGAATTGTTTCATCCGAAGATAATCAAATTGGAAATATTGGAATTGCACCAAAAGCAAATGTAAAAGTAATATCCCAAATTAGGGATAATGGAATTTATAATACAGCAGATGCTATTTTAAGTGCTGTACATAATTTACAATCAGGGGATGTTCTTTTATTAGAGGCACAAGCTTCATATGATGGGTATGGGGATAAATATTTACCTGTAGAAGTACATCCAGATATTTTTGATGCAATTCGTGTTGGTGCAGATAAAGGGATTATTATTATAGAAGCTGGCGCAAATGGTTCAAACGACTTAGATAATTTTAAAGATCGTAATGGAAAAAAGATCTTAAATCGAAATAGTCCAGACTTCAAGGATTCAGGTGCTATTATGGTTGGGGCGGGATCATCAACTGTTCCACATAAACGTTTATGGTTTTCAAATTATGGAAGTCGATTAGATGTATATGGATGGGGAGAAAATGTTGATACAACATCAGCAAATCCAAATCAAAATACTACAAATTTATATACATCAACATTTAGTGGAACATCAAGTGCTTCACCAATTATTGCCGGGGCAGCAACTTCGATTCAAGGTATTGCTAAAGAACATCGAGGTTCTCCTTATACACCAGCCGAATTAAGAAATATTTTAAGTAATCCAAATACAGGAACACAATCTCAAGATCCTTGGAATGATAGAATAGGTGTTTTACCTGATTTAAAATCTATATTAAATAACTTAGGTTTTAATTCAGATATACCGAACTCTTCTAGTATTTTAGAAGGAAAGCAGTTTGCATGGTCACTAAAAGGAATTAGTGATTTTGAGTTTGCAAAAATTAATTTCAATAAGTCAACAGAAGAAATGCAAATCGACTTAAAAGCAGGCGTACCGCATCATTATTTTAATGAAACGTATGCGAGTATTAAAGTACAAAATGCAACAGGAAAAGTAGTATACAATAAAGACATTTATGGAAACAAACAACAAAATGCTGAAGCGCAAAGAGTTCCAGTCAAAGTAGGCGATTATATCGAGTTAACACATCTAGAAGGTGTACATAGGGCTACTCTTACAAATGTAGATAATAGTAAACAAGAGAGCTTNAGTTCCAGTCAAAGTAGGCGATTATATCGAGTTAACACATCTAGAAGGTGTACATAGGGCTACTCTTACAAATGTAGATAATAGTAAACAAGAGAGCTTTGGAAAAAAAGCCATATATGAAGTTACAAAGGAAGGCCTGAAGAAAGTAGAAAAAATGCCAGAAGCAACAATTTTAGAAGGAAACAAGTTTGCGTGGTCATTAAAAGGATATAGTGATAGAGAATTTGCAAAAGTAGATTATGATAAAACGGTAGAAGAGATGAAGGTAAAACTAGAAGCAGGTGTACCACATTCCTACTTTGCTAGTACGTATGCGAGTATTAAGGTCCAGAATTCTTCTGGCAACGTCCTGTACAATAAGGAAATCGTGGGAAATAAACAACAAAATGCTGAAAGTCAAACTGTGCCCGTGAAAATAGGGGATTACATTGAACTTACTCATATAGAAGGGGAAGCAACAAAGGAAAAAACGCGAGCGACTTTAATTAACCTTGAAAATAACAAAAATGAAACCATTGGAAAGACAGCAAGATATCAAGTGACAAAAGAAGGCCTGAAGAAAGTAGAAAAAATGCCAGAAACAACAGTTTTAGATGGAAATCAATTTACCTGGTCTTTAAAGGGGTATAATGATCGAGAAATCGCAAAAGTAGAGTATAACAAAGCAACAGAAAAAATGCAGATTAAATTAGAAGCGCCAGAATTCATCCGGTAATATTTTGTACAATAAAGACATTATAGGAAATAGACAACAATCTGCTGAGAGCCAAACCGTTTCAGTCAAAGTAGGGGATTATATTGAGTTTACTCATATAGAGGGAGAAGCACAGAAGGAAAAGACCCGTGCCACACTTACTAATCTTGAGAATAGTAAACAGGAATTTGTAGGCAAGAAAAAAACATATCAAGTTACTCCTACAGGATTATTAATAAAATAGATAAAAAGGATGTCTAAAAAAATAGTGTTTTTTAGACATCCTTTTTTATTATTAAAAAACGTTAATTATTAATAGTGATGTAGGATGAATTCTATAGCCCCACTAACTATTATATATACTCAAAAAATCAAGTTATAGCTAATGTTCCAAGGATTGACACATCTATTCTTAGTTAATCATGTTATACTTTTCACAAATGAAATGCTACAATATCAAATCCTAGTTTTATGACATCCTTCTGTTGCCACAGTTTATAAAAGGTCAATTCCAATGGGATTGACTTTTTATAGTTGTAGCACAAAGTTATAAACGCCCATATTTATTATAAGATAAATGTTGTAATTTCACGTACCTTATTTATGAATGTATAAATAATTACAATAAATATTATTCTATATGTAGCTTTGCGATATGTAACTGTTAAATAGATAATATTTAACCTTCTCGTGATATTTTAAATTAAGGTTAAAAGAAAGGAACGTAAAATAAAGTAATTCGTTAATATATAAGGATATTAATAATAATTTGTGGGAAATTGAAGAACTAAGGTATATGATTGTGATTTTTTTCACAATCATATACCTTAGTTCTTCAAAATTATTTCAAAAGGAGGTTATAAACAATGAAAAGAATTATAACACTGAGCACTTGTAAACTGCAAGATACTATAAAACATGGTGGGTGTGGTGCATGTCAGACATCTTGTCAGTCTGCTTGTAAAACCTCATGTGGAGTTGCAAATCAAAAGTGTGAAAATACAATAAATAGGAAACAAGAAGTATAGTATTCAATTATATTTTATTTAGGTGGCAATCTTTATGAAAAAGGAGTTTGGTTATCCAGTATGATTCATCAATATAAATTAAATGGATACAATATCGTGTTAGATACTTATAGCGGATCCGTACATGTCGTTGACGATCTTGCTTATGAAATAATTATGCTATATCAGAATACTCCTATGGAAGAAATCCTGTCAATAATGCAGGAAAAGTATAAATATGATTTCCACGTTTCCAAGAAGGAAATTCGAGAAACAATTGCGGATATTGAAGAACTAAAAAGAGATGGGAAGCTTTTTACCGAAGATGATTATAGGGACCTTTCAATTGATTTGATAAATCGTCCCACTTATGTAAAAGCTCTTTGCCTTAATGTAGCGCATACATGTAATCTGTCGTGTGAATACTGCTTTGCTAGCCAAGGAAAATACAATGGAAATAGAGCCATAATGAGTTTTGAAGTTGGAAAAAGAGCCATAGATTTTCTATTAGAAAACTCAGGTAATCATCGAAATCTCGATGTTGATTTTTTTGGTGGGGAGCCACTCATGGCGTGGAAAACTGTCAAACAGATTGTCGCCTATGCAAGAAATAAAGAAAAAGAGTACAAAAAAACTTTTCGTTTTACCTTTACTACAAATGGTATGCTGCTTAATGATGAAATTACTGAATTCTTAAATCAAGAAATGCACAATGTTGTATTAAGCCTTGATGGAAGAAAAAAAGTTCATGATTATCTTCGTAAAACTGTCAATGGGAAAGGTAGCTATAATCATATCGTTCCAAAGTTCCAGGAGTTTGTTGAGAAGCGTGGAGATAAAGAATACTATGTACGTGGAACCTATACCCATAATAATGTTGATTTTACCAATGATATTTATCACATCGCTGACTTAGGTTTTAACAAAATCTCAATGGAACCTGTTATCTGTAATTCCCAAGAACCATATGCGCTCTGTGAAGAAGACCTGCTGGAAATTTACAATCAGTATGAAATTCTCTCGAAAGAAATGCTAAACCGTGAGGAAAAAGGAAATGGTTTTACATTTTATCATTACATGCTCGACCTTTCAGAAGGTCCGTGCGTTCAAAAGAGAATTTCTGGTTGCGGTTCTGGGACTGAATATCTAGCTATTACCCCGTGGGGGGAGATATTTCCTTGTCATCAGTTTGTGGGAGAAGAAGAATATAGTATGGGGAATATATGGGATGGCATTACAAAAGCAGAGATACAGTCTCAGTTTAAGGAAAGTAATTGCTATTCAAAACCGGAATGTCAGGAATGTTGGGCACAGCTTTACTGTAGTGGCGGTTGTCCAGCTAATACAATACATGCAACGGGTTCTCTTAAGGGAACACATGAGTTCAGCTGTAAAATCTTCCGAAAGAGAATAGAGTGTTCTATGATGGTTAAAGTAGTTCAATCCATTAGAGCTATGAAGAAGGAAGAGCAAGGCATGGTTCAGTAAATAAAAAAGTGCACAAGTGTTGTTATAGCATAAATTTATAAAGATAGTTACAAACAAGAATTCTTTAGTCCAATTTAGAATAAATGAGTTTAAAAGAAGATAGCCATTTGTAATGGCTGTCTTCTTTTGTAAAAAATATATAATTTATTCAATTATTTTTTCGATAACAGGCATAACAGCGATTGGTGGAATAGAGTGAGTCCATCCTACGGAAAATATATTTAGTTTTTCACCTACGCTATAGTTATCCTTGCTAGTAATAGGAACACGTAAAATTTTATTCTGAGAAGCTAATTCCCACCAATTATTTTGATAAGAAAGTGCCTCCTCTTTTGTATTAGTGTCAGCTACAACTAAATAATTATCATCTGCTGAAATAACATATCCAGTAAAAGGTATCTGTATTCTTACTTGTTCTTCCTTAATAGGAGTAGGATTACTTATAGAATCTGCGGAAGTAGGAGTTAATCCGAAAACTAATCCACATCCTAGCGTCAGAGTGGTAACCACTGTTACTAATTTTTGTTTTTTTGAAAACATAATATAAATCCCCCTTATATTTTATCCGTACACCATCACCTTTCTATTTTTTATATAGAAAGCCTTTTTATATCCCTAAATTTAACAATTATGTCACAAATAATCCATTGTTTTTTCAAATGGGTATTATTTAAAGATAATATATGTTATAATTCACCAAATTAACTATTAATTTTACCTCTATTTTCTAGTGAATATATATTTTTGAAAAGAATGATAGCGCTATCTTTTGTGAATGTTCCTATTTGCATGATTACCTAATTTTTATGTACAATAAAGAAAAGAGAGTTTCTTAGACAGGAAGAGGAAAGTCATGACCAAGTCATTAGTAAATTTACGAATTGATTTTGCTTTTAAGCAATTATTTGGGACAAGTGGTAGTGAGGATATTCTTATCACATTTTTAAATGCCATGCTAAAGAATTCATTAGAATCACCTATTATGTCACTACAATTAGAGGATCCACATTTACATCGAGAACACGAGGATGATAAATTATCAATTTTAGATGTCTCAGCCACATTAGACACAGGTACTAAAGTAAACGTAGAAATTCAGCTGAATAATAATCACGACATGATTAAACGAAGTTTGTATTACTGGGGTAAATTATATACTTCACAGTTACAAAAAGGGATGCCTTACAGCTCTCTTAGTAAAACAATTACTATTAATTTGTTAAACTTCGTACTTTTTCCCGAATATGAGGAATTTCATACAACGGGAAAGCTATGGAATGTACAACAGCAAAAGCAGTTTAGTGATGATATAGAGATTCATGTTATAGAGCTTCCTAAACTAATGGAACAATGGCGGGAAGAGAAAGTTAATCCGTGGGAAGATTCATTTGTTCGTTGGCTGTTATTACTTCCGGCAAATGAAGATGAACACTTAACTCAAACATTGGAGGACATTGCGATGAATCAAGATCCGATTTTACAAAAAGCAATGAATAAGTGGGAGCGAATGAGTCAAGATTCGACATTCCGACAAGCCTATGAAGCGAGGGAAAAAACCCTAATGGATGAAGCTGCAAAGTTTGCTCACGCAGAGGAGCAAGGAATCAAAAAAGGTATTGAAAAGGGTATTGAAGAAGGCAAAAAAGCCGAACGTATACAATTGGTATGTGGTATGTATAAAAACGGAATGTCTGTAGAGGATATTGCCAAATTTACGAAGTTACCTATAGAAGAAATAAGAGAAATTATCCAATTATAAATAAAAAAGAACACCTACAGCATTGAAGTGAACCCCGAAAACGGGACACCAATCAAAACACCTAAACCACTTGTTCCCTAAATTCTTTAGGGGATAGGTGGTTTAATTTTTCTTGAATTCG
>NZ_LMJQ01000003.1:27992-149937 GCF_001429475.1 Bacillus sp. Root131 | reverse complement strand
CGAATTCAAGAAAAATTAAACCACCTATCCCCTAAAGAATTTAGGGAACAAGTGGTTTAGGTGTTTTGATTGGTGTCCCGTTTTCGGGGTTCACTTCAAAATCTCCATCTTTTTATATGTAACATATAACCCTCCCTTATGTAGCCTATTTCATCTTATATTTAATTATTTTTTTTGTAAATGTGGAACAACTTTATTGTTTAGGTTGTCTATTAAGTATTACAGCATGAAGAAAGGAATAATTAGCATGAAAATTTACTAGCAAGTTTATATGTAAGTTTAATAAGAGTCATTATACAGTTTAGCACTTCTAATGCAAGTGGCAAAAAAATAGAGAGAAAACAGGAAGGGAGAGTTATTAATTCCGTATCTAAACGAAAAGAAATGGTTGCTTACAAGGATTAAGCAAAAAATTGAGGCGATATTTATAACCGATTATCGGTATCTAATATATAAGGAATGCTTTTAGTATTTGTAGCAATTTCTGAAAGGATTAAATGGAGGATTTATGAAAGAACAAAAAGGCAAGAAGCAGAAGACATATATATCTATTCGATTAAATATAATGTTCCTTTGCATATTTGTACTATTCTCAGCTATTATTATGCAGCTAGGAAAGGTACAAATCGTTGAGGGAGAGGCTTATAAGAACCAAGTGGAAAGTAGTCAAAATGCAATAACTAGTATTCCAGTTCCACGTGGACAAATTTTAGATCGAGAAGGGAAAACAGTTGTTAATAATAAATCTCTTCGCACAATTACGTATACAAGGGTGAAGGGAATTACGAGTGAAGATATTTTAAAAACAGCAAAAGACTTGGCGAAAGTACTTGAAATGCCTGAACAAGATATAAATAAATTAACAGATATCGATAAAAAAGATTTTTGGATGCAGTTGAATTCGAAACGTGCGGAGACAAAGATTACTAAGAAAGATATAGAAAAGTTTAAAGAAAAGGGTATAGAGGGAAAAGAGTTAGATAAAAAAATAGAAGACTTAAGACGAGGTCGTGTTACAGAGGTAGAATTAGCAGAATTAACAGCACAAGATTTAAAGGTGTTAGCTATTAAAAGTAAAATGAGTTCAGGTTATCAACTAACACCACAAATCATTAAAAAAGATGTAACAGATGAAGAGTATGCGCGGATAAGCGAAAATCTTGCGAATTTTCCAGGAGTAGATGCAACTGTTGATTGGGAACGTAATTATGTAAACGGTAATTTATTTCGTTCTGTATTAGGAAATATTACGAGTAGTGAAGAAGGATTACCGAAAGAAAATTTAGATTCTTATTTAGTACGTGGATATAACCGTAATGATCGTGTTGGAAAAAGTTATATTGAACAACGATATGAAGATGTATTACACGGCACAAAAGAAGAAGTGAAAAATATTACTGATAAATCAGGAAACATTGTTAGCACAGAAATAATCTCTAAAGGAAAAAGTGGTAATAGTTTAACATTAACGATTGATATGGAATTACAAAAGAAAGTGGAAGAAAGTATAGAGAAAAACTTGAGAGCTTTTAAGAGTTCAGAGCCACTGCTCGATCGAGCTTTTGTTGTCATGACTAATCCAAATAACGGACAAATTTTATCAATGGCAGGCAAAAAGATTGTAGAAAAAGAAGGGAAAATAGAAGTTGAGGATTTGGCATTAGGAAACATGACAACTTCGTATGAGCTAGGGTCAGCTGTAAAAGGTGCTACTTTATTAACTGGATATGAGACAGGCGCAATACATCCAGGAGATCAATTTTATGACGCGCCGATGAAATTTAAAGGTACACAAGCTAAGAAATCGTGGAATGTATCCGGATTTGGTAATATTAATGATTTACGGGCTTTACAAGTATCTTCGAATGTATACATGTTCCAGACAGCTTTAAAAATTGCGGGAGTTAATTACGTACCAAATGGCTCATTGGATATTAAACAAGGAGCATTTGATACGATGCGCTATTATTTCAAGCAATTTGGTTTAGGTGTCCCAACAGGTATTGATTTACCAAATGAAATAATTGGACAAACGAGAAAAGTAGATAGTCAACCTGGGTTTTTACTAGATTTTTCTATCGGTCAGTATGATACGTATACGCCGTTGCAATTAGCGCAATATATTTCAACGATTGCGAATGGTGGTTATAGAATGCAACCTCAAATTGTACAAGAAATACGAGAACAATCAATAAAAGAAGAGGTTGGCAAAGTTATACGTTCCATAGAGCCTGTCGTATTAAATCGAATTGATATGAAGAAAGAACATATTGATCGGATAAAAGAAGGGTTTAGATGGGTATTCCAAGAAGGTGATGGAACTGGCGTGAAATATTTCAAAAACGCGCCATATAAACCAGCAGGAAAGACAGGAACAGCCCAAACTGTATATGGTGGAGATGACCCGATTGGTAGAAATGCAAAAGGAGAACGTATGGAATGTTACAACTTAACGTTAGTTGGATATGCTCCATATGATAATCCAGAAGTAGCATTTTCCGTAGTAGTTCCATGGCTTCATGATGATAAAAATGGAATTAATTCTATAATCGGAAAGGAAGTATTAGATGTATACTTTGATTTAAAACAGCAACGCATACATGGTGAAGCTACTAGTACAGGTAGTTCTAAGCAAAATTAGAGTACTTTTCTCAGGGAAAGACCCTGTTCATATAAAGCCATTTATAAGTAAAAAAATGAAATATGAAATAAGAGATAGAGGCGTCGTAGCTACTATCTCTTATTTTGTTAATAACTCTCATACTAGCTATAATTTTTTTAGTTTATGGAACAAATTTGGTTCGGTGATTGTCTATTATGTGTACGTATAAAAAGGTGCTAAAAATTTGGAAGGAATGATGATTTTGAAAAATAAGAGGATGCTAAAAATAGGAATATGCGTTGGTATATTAGGTTTAAGTATTACAAGCCTAGAAGCTTTTACAGGAGGGGCACTGCAAGTTGAAGCGAAAGAAAAGACTGGACAAGTGAAACATAAAAATCAGGCGACGCATAAAGAGTTCTCTCAACTTGAGAAAAAATTTGATGCTCGATTAGGTGTATATGCGATTGATACTGGTACAAATCAAACAATCTCTTATCGACCTAACGAAAGATTTGCCTTCGCATCAACCTACAAGGCTTTAGCTGCAGGAGTATTACTACAGCAAAACTCAATTGATACATTAAATGAAGTAATCACATTTACGAAAGAAGACTTAGTGGATTATTCACCTGTTACAGAGAAACATGTAGATACTGGAATGAAACTAGGAGAAATTGCTGAGGCTGCTGTTCGTTCAAGTGATAATACTGCAGGGAACATTTTATTTAATAAAATAGGCGGACCGAAAGGATATGAAAAAGCGCTTAGGCATATGGGGGATCGGATTACTATGTCTGATCGCTTTGAAACAGAATTAAACGAAGCTATTCCAGGAGACATTCGTGACACTAGTACAGCGAAAGCTATTGCTACGAATCTTAAAGCTTTTACGGTCGGAAATGCACTTCCAGCTGAAAAACGTAAAATTCTTACAGAGTGGATGAAAGGAAATGCTACAGGGGACAAACTTATTCGTGCAGGCGTACCAACTGACTGGGTAGTTGGAGATAAATCAGGTGCTGGTAGTTACGGGACAAGAAATGATATTGCTATCGTTTGGCCTCCAAATAGAGCACCAATTATCATCGCAATTTTATCTAGTAAAGATGAGAAAGAGGCTACCTATGATAATCAACTCATTGCAGAGGCAACTGAAGTTATAGTTAAGGCTCTTAGGTAATAGTATTTTAGTTTTCGCATTTTTAACATAAAAGTATTAAAAGTATAAAGTTAGAAAACGACTCTTTTCGTGTGATAAGAGTCGTTTTTGTGTTCGTATTATTAAAAAGGTAAAAGTAAAAATATAACGAATATATATGACGTATCTCATATGAAATTTTATGTGCTTTATTATTTTATTAATTTAAATAAATTTCAAGAAAGTATAATATAATTCAGTTAGCATATAGAAGTGTTTGATGAGAATATAAAGGAGAAAATATGAAAAAAAAGATTAATAGAATCGTAATGATTATTTGTATATTAGTAGGTTTTACAATCTTTTTATATTTACAGAACAATTTAATAAGTATAACTGAGGTTAAAATAACCTCTAGTAAAATACCATCCTCTTTTAAAGGGTATAAAATTCTACAAATTTCAGACTTACACAATAAAAAATTTGGCGATAATCAAGATGTGTTAATTCAAAAAATAAAAAGTATAGACCCAGATATTATTGCGATTACGGGTGATTTAATTGACAGTAAATCATACGATGCAGAAGTTAGTATGCAATTAATACGAGAAATTGTAAAGAAGTATCCTGTATATTTTGTGACAGGAAACCATGAACAATGGTCTGGAAAGTATAACAATTTAGAAAAAGAGTTGAAGAAATATGATGTCAATGTTTTAAGGAATGAACATGTAGGCATTCGAAAGGGTGAGCAAGAAATAAATTTGCTAGGTATTGATGATCCAGAGTTTGTTACTGGAAACCGTGATGAAGGAAATATTATAATAGATGAAATTAAAAAAGCGAAAATTGAAATGCAGCCAGATAAATATAATGTATTATTATCCCATCGGCCTGAATTTATAAAGGAATATACGAATGAGAGGTTGCATTTGGTTTTATCGGGACATGCTCATGGAGGGCAAGTTAGATTGCCATTTATCGGTGGATTAGTTGCGCCAAATCAAGGTGTTTTACCTAAATATACAGCAGGTTTATATGTAGAACAAAATACATCAATGGTAGTGAGTAGAGGATTAGGAAATAGTATCATTCCGCAAAGAATTTTGAATAGGCCAGAGATTGTAGTCGTGCAGCTAAATTAAGCTGTACGATTTTTTTATACAATAATGAGTAAAGGGGCTTTATGTATTTTGCAGGAGTTAACATTACAATTTTGTTAAAAATTTTCTACGTTACATAAAGTAACAAAATTTGACCCTGAGTGTTTGTTATAGTGTAAATAATCAAAAAACTTAAAATTTGTCGAGTGAAAATTGTGATAAGTAATTCATGTAAAAAACTTAAAGGGGTGTACACATGCATAAAGAATATGAAATTGAAGAATACACGGCGATTGAGGAACAAATACATTATTATTGTAAATGTTTATTAGTAAGTCATCCTGATCAAATAATAAAATATTTAGAAAAAAGGTTAGAAAAATATGCAGAAACATTACAATATGCCCATTTATATCCTGACACAGTTATTTTACCGTTACAGCAATTAGTTATTGAATATTCTTTAGACGTTGCTAGAATTCGGAAGTATATGAATTTAAAAACGTAAAGTGAAATTTATAGTTTAAATGAAACAGAGTCGACTTTAGGAAATGAAATTCTAATGTCGACTCTGTTTCATTGTTTAATATCGTTGATTGAACATACATACTAATCAATGAAGTTTGACATATAATTAAGCAAGGGTAAAATAAAAGTGAGTACTCACTCATTTTATTGGAAAAGGAGGATGAAACGTGCAACAACCTTCAATTATTTTACGGACTGTATCAAAAAGTTTTGGGAAAAAAGAAGTGTTACACAATCTTTCATTGCAAGTTGAAAAAGCAGAGATTTTTGGTTTTGTTGGACCTTCTGGATCGGGGAAAACAACGCTCATTAAAATGATTGCAGGTATTAATGAGGCAACGAAAGGTGAAGTGCTTGTTAATAATACTAATATGCCTAATTTAAATGAAATGAAACGAATTGGTTATATGGCCCAGGCGGATGCATTATATGAAGAATTGTCAGCATATGAAAATGCAGATTTTATAGCAACGATGTATGGATTAAAGGGAAAAAGTAAAAAGACAAGAATTGCAGAGGTTTTTGAACTTGTACAATTGTCACAGTATATGAAAAAGCAAGTATAACAATTTTCAGGTGGAATGAAAAAACGCTTATCATTAGCAATAGCACTCCTCCATGAACCAGAAATATTAATTTTAGATGAGCCTACAGTGGGGATAGATCCGCTTCTTAGGAAAACGATTTGGGAAAAATTTTATGATCTTAAAAAGAAAGGCACAACGATTATTGTAACGACGCACATTATGGATGAAGCTGAATTTTGTGAGCGTCTAGGATTAATTAGAGAAGGGAAACTAGTTGCGGTTGGAACAACTGAAGAATTGAAAAAACGCGTGTCATCTGGACGGATTGAAGATGTCTTTTTGCTGGAAGAGGTGGTGCCATCATGAGAGTTACTGGTGTAATTATACGTATTATTCGTCAATTTTTTCGAGATAAGCGTTCGTTAGCAATGATGTTTGGAGCACCGATGTTATTACTTTGGCTTTTGTCACTAGTGTTTACACAGAAAGACTATATACCGCAAATTGCTGTTGTTGATATGCCTGCTCAAATAGTAAAAATGATGAAAAATCAAGAAGCGTCAATTTATGAATACAGTAAGGAAAAGGCGATTTCTGAGTTGGAAAAACAAAAGGTAGATGCAGTATTTCGTATAGAGAATGGAAAAATGAAACTTCTGTTGGAAGGTAGTGATTCGTCAAAAAATCGTGCTGTACTTCAAGTATTGCAAAAAAGCACAGAGAAGAATGATGTATCGATTATGAAACCTGAAGTAAATTATTTACATGGCTCTAAAGACTTTACGATGTTTGATGGGCTTGGTCCTGTATTAATTGGTTTCTTTACATTTTTCTTTGTATTTATATTATCAGGTGTATCTTTCGTAAGAGAACGTTTAAGTGGTACGCTAGAAAGGTTATTATCCACCCCAGTAAGAAGATGGGAAATAGTCGCAGGTTATATTATTGGTTTTGGAATCTTTGCCTTTATACAATCCATTATTATCGTAAGCTTTTCCGTTTATATTTTAGATTTATACGTAGCTGGCTCCATATGGCTAACGCTACTTATTACATGTATGCTCTCTTTAACTGCACTAACATTAGGTACGTTTTTATCGGCATACGCAAATAATGAATTTCAAATGATTCAATTTATACCGCTTGTTATTGTGCCACAAATCTTCTTTTCTGGATTGTTTCCATTGGAATCTATGAACAAGTGGCTACAAATGTTAGGGAAAGTATTTCCACTCACATACGGCGCTGACGCAATGAGACAAGTGATGATTCGGAATCAAGGGTTTACAGAGATTGCATTAGATCTTACTGTATTATTACTTTTTTCAATATTATTTGCAGTAGGAAATGTATTTGCTTTAAAGAAACATCGCAAAATATAATAATGACAAAAAGGAGCTTTATAAATGCAGAAGGATTGGCTGGAGGAATTAATAGCTGCAACTAATACGGATAAACGAAATGAACGTCAAATGCGAATATTAGAGGCGGCTGTTGATATGTTTGGAGAAAAAGGATACGCTTCAACTTCAACAAGTGAAATTGCAAAACGGGCTGGTGTAGCGGAAGGAACAATCTTCCGCTACTATAAGACGAAAAAAGATTTATTACTAGCGGTCGTAATGCCAACTTTAACTAAGTTCGCTGCACCATTTTTCGTACAAACCTTTGCAAAAGAAATATTTAAATCGGAGTATGAATCATACGAAGGACTTTTAAGGGTTGTAATTCATAATAGGTTTAAATTTGCTCAAAAACACTTTCCTATGATAAAAATATTAATTCAAGAGGTGCCATTCCAACCAGAAATGAAAAATGAAATACAGCAATTAGTAGAAACAGAATTGTTTTCACATTTCAAAAAGTTGATTGTGAAATTTCAAGAAGAAGGGGAAATTATTGAGATACCACCATCTTCCGTACTACGTCTTACTTTATCAGCTGTATTAGGTTTATTATTAACACGATTTTTATTATTGCCTGAAGAAAAATGGAATGATGAAGCGGAAATTGAAAATACGATTCAATTTATATTGTATGGATTAACTCCACGAATTTAATCGTTGAAGTGTGAATTACATACATTACTTTTAAGTAAAAATAAATCGCCTTTAAAAAGGCGATTTATTTTCATTATATATTTTTGATAAATAAGTGCTTGTTTACTAAAAACATTCTAAATCAGCGTGTTTCTTTGTCTCTTCTTCTAAGACCTAATAATCCTGCTAGTCCTAATAAACCAAGCCAAGCCCAATTATTATTTTTATCACGATTATCATTTAAATCATTTGTTGTATTTACATTTCGAGTTCTTACATCATTATTAACTCTGTCTAAGTTATTGTCATTTACTCGAGTTGAAATATCAGTGTTATTAACTCTATTCATATTATTTCCATCGTATTCAGCTTGCGTAGATGTACCTAAAAACATAATAGATAGTGTTAAAACACTTAAAATAGATGATAATTTCTTTTTCATAACAATCCCTCCTTTCTTAATCATTAATTTCTCCGAAGCATGTGTGTATTATTCATTTCACAATATCTAAACCCTCATTAATAGGGCGCACATTTATAGAAAATAGAGTTGAATGATTGTTAATGTATCATTGGATTTATATTTCTCATAAAAATAACTGAATCAAACTTTGCTTAAAATGTTAATCTTAGTACAATTTATATTATACGGACTAGTAATAAGGAGGTAATAAGATGCGACAATTTGCAAAACCTACAATCGTCGTAAGTAAATGTTTAGAATTTGATGCTTGTCGTTATAATGGAGAGATGATTCCAGATGTAACAATACGAAATTTGCAGCCATTTGTTACATTTATACCTGTTTGTCCAGAAGTCGAGATTGGATTGGGGACTCCTCGTGAAACGATACGAATTGTAGAAGAAAATGGTGAGAATAGACTTGTGCAACCGTCGACACGAGAAGATGTAACTGAAAAAATGGAGCAGTTTTCAAATGACTTTTTACAAACGATACCGGATGTGGATGGTTTTATTTTAAAGAATCGTTCACCAAGTTGTGGTACGCGTGATGTGAAAATTTATTCTGATTTTGAAAAAGCGCCAGCAAAGGGAAAAGGAGCTGGCTTATTTGGCGGAGCAGTAGTAAAAAAATTTTCGCATCTTCCTATTGAAGAGGAAGGTAGATTGTCGAATTTTATTATTAGAGAGCATTTCTTTACAAGGCTATTTACAATCGCATATTACAAAATGATTAAACACAATAAAAATATGAAAGAACTTGTATCGTTTCAGTCGGATAATAAATATTTATTTATGGCATATAATCAGGTGAAACAAAAGGAATTAGGTCGTATAATTGCAAATCAAAAAAATGAAAAGATTGAAGTGGTATTTGAAAACTATGAGAAGACTTTATATGAATTATTTATGCGTGCGCCCCGTTATACATCGAATGTAAATGTATGCGAGCACATTTTTGGATATTTTAAAACAAAGTTAAAAAAACAAGAAAAAGATCATTTTATAGAACTGTTACAAAAGTATGCAGAAAAGAAAATACCACTTAGTAGTTTACTTACAATTTTAAAATCATGGGCTATTCGATTTGATGAAAAGTATTTATTAAGACAAACATATTTCGAACCATATCCTGAAGCATTAGTAGAAATTTCTGATTCCGGAAAAGGTAGAGATTATTAAACAATAAATTACATAATTCGACACAAAACCTCCTATGTTGTTGTAGAACAATGTAGGAATTTTTTTGTGCATTAGTACAGAATCTGTTTTAAAATTAAGTTATGACAGAATTATAGCAATTGTCTAACTAATATTCTTGTCTTTTAAGTTGTTATGTTTGTAGTAGAAACTCGCACGCTGTCGAAACTCAATATTCGATAAGGGGTGTGTAGCGGAATGGAATTTACTCTAACTCGCGAAAAACAAATGATTAAAGAAATGGTACGTGACTTTGCTGAAAAGGAAATCGCACCGAAAGCTGTATATTATGACAAAACTGCAGAGTTTCCATATGAAACATTTCAAAAAATGGGCGAACTAGGATTACTAGGCATCCCATTCCCAGAAGAGTATGGAGGTTCAGGTGGCGATACGGTATCGTATGCGTTAGCAGTTGAAGAAATTGGTCGCGCTTGTGGTGGCACTGGTTTAAGCTATGCTGCAACAATTTCATTAGGTGCTTCTCCAATTTATTATTTCGGTACAGAAGAACAAAAACAAAAGTATTTAGTTCCAATGGCGTCAGGTAAAACATTAGGTGCCTTCGGATTAACGGAGCCGAATGCTGGATCTGATGCAGGTGGTACTCAAACGAAAGCGGTATTAGATGGCGATGAGTATGTAATCAGTGGTGAGAAGTGTTGGATTACAAACGCAGAGTATGCAAATACAATTATTGTAACCGCTGTCAATGGCGTTGAAGAGAATGGTAGAAAACGTATTTCTGCATTTATCGTGCCTACTACTAGTGAAGGATTAACGATTTCAAGTCCATACGATAAGATGGGTGTTCGTGCTTCTAATACTTGTGAAATCGTACTTGATGGTGTGCGTGTACCGAAAGAAAATATTCTTGGTGATGTAAATAAAGGTTTTAAACAATTTTTATATACACTTGATGGAGGGCGTATTTCAATCGCAGCATTGGCAGTTGGTATTGCGCAATCAGCCTTTGAACGTGCATTGCAATATGCGAAAGAACGTCAACAATTTGGAAAGTCAATCTCTAATTTCCAAGCGATTCAATTTAAATTAGCTGATATGGCGACTGAAGTAGAGCTAGCACGCAATTTAGTACATAAAGCAGCTTGGTTAAAAGATAACGATAAACCTTTCGGCAAAGAAGCGGCAATGGCAAAACTATTTGCATCGGAAGCAGCAAGCCGTATTGCGAATCAAGCAGTACAGATTCATGGTGGATATGGTTATATGCGTGAATATGAAGTTGAACGACATATTCGTGATGCGAAACTATTAGAAATTGGTGAAGGAACTTCTGAAATTCAACGTCTCGTAATTGCTAGACATTTAGGATGTAGATAAAAGGGAGGAATCACTATGTTTCAAAAAATATTAATTGCGAATCGCGGGGAAATTGCTGTTCGTATTATGAAAACTTGTCAAAAACTTGGCATACGCACTGTTGCTATTTATTCTGAAGCAGATGAAAATGCCCTTCATGTGAAGATGGCAAATGAAGCTTACTTAGTAGGTGGACCGCGTGTTCAAGAAAGTTATTTAAACCTTGAAAAAATTATTGAAATAGCTAAGAAGACAAATGCAGAAGCGATTCATCCAGGTTATGGTTTATTATCAGAGAATCCGTCTTTTCCGGTTCGTTGCAAAGAAGAAGGAATCGTATTTATCGGTCCTTCAGAAGAAATCATTACGAAGATGGGAAGTAAAATCGAATCACGTATCGCAATGCAAGCAGCAGATGTCCCAGTAGTCCCAGGTATTACTACAAATATTGAAACTGCTGAAGAAGCAATTGAAATTGCAAAACAAATTGGTTATCCATTAATGCTTAAGGCATCCGCAGGCGGCGGAGGCATTGGTATGCAGTTGATGGAAACTGAGCAAACGCTCACCAAAGCGTTTGAAAGTAATAAAACAAGAGCGCAAAACTTTTTTGGTAACGGAGAAATGTATTTAGAGCGATATATAGCAGACGCGCATCATATTGAAATTCAGCTTTTAGCAGATACACATGGTAACACAGTGTATTTATGGGAGCGTGAATGTTCGGTGCAGCGCCGAAATCAAAAAGTAATCGAAGAAGCACCTTCACCATTTTTAGATGAAGGTACACGAAAGGCAATGGGAGAAGTTGCTGTACAAGCTGCCAAAGCACTTGGCTATACAAATGCAGGTACAGTTGAGTTTCTTGTAGATGATCAGAAGAACTTCTATTTCTTAGAGATGAATACGAGATTACAAGTAGAGCATCCAGTGACAGAAGAAATTACGGGATTAGACCTTGTAGAACAGCAACTTCTTATCGCAAGTGGAGAGAAACTATCATTTACTCAGGATGGTGTAAAACGTAGTGGTCATGCCATTGAAGCTCGTATTTATGCAGAAGATCCGAAAACATTCTTCCCATCACCTGGGAAAATTACAAATTTAACATTACCGTCAAATGTACGGATCGATCACTTCTTAGAAAATCATGTAACGATTACACCTTTCTATGATCCAATGATTGCGAAAGTCATTGCACATGGCGAGACTCGTGAAGAAGCAATTTCGAAATTACATGATGCTCTAGAAGAATTAAAAGTAGAAGGTATTAAAACGAACACGCCAATGCTACTGCAAGTTTTGGAAGACGAAGTGTTCAAAGAGGGTATTTATACAACGGGTTTTGTAACGAAACAACTCGTTAAAAAATAAGATTTAACAATATTAAGGGGGAAAAAATGATGACGAAAGTATACGCATCGATGGCAGGAAACGTTTGGAAGATTGTTGTAGGAGTAGGAGATACAGTAGAGGAAGAGCAGGATGTCGTCATTTTGGAATCTATGAAAATGGAAATTCCAATCATTTCAGAAGAAGCCGGCACAGTTATGAAAATTAATGTGCAAGAAGGCGATTTTGTAAATGAAGGAGATGTATTATTAGAAATTGAATAGGGAGATATAGGGGGAAGCGAATTGAAACTACCTAATTTTGCTGTCATTAAAGAAGTCGGGCCACGTGATGGCTTACAAAATGAAAAAAAGATTGTTGGCACAAAAGATAAAGTAAAATGGATTCAACTACTTACAGAAGCAGGATTGTCGTATGTTGAAGTTTCCTCATTCGTTCACCCAAAATGGGTCCCTGCATTAGCAGATGCAAATGATGTATTTTCTGAGCTGAAAAGGGATCCAAATATTACATATGCTGCGCTTGTTCCGAATCAAAATGGTTTGGAACGAGCTTTTTTGCAAAATGTAGATGAGGTGAATGTTTTTTTATCAGCAAGTGAATCTCATAATAAAAGTAATATTAATAAATCGATTAAAGAAGCATTAGTTGTAATTGAAGATATAACAAAACAGGCATTATTCGAAGGGAAAAAGGTAAGAGGCTATGTTTCTACTGTATTTGGATGTCCTTATGAAGGGGATATAAGTGCTACAGCAGTTGACGAATTATGTAATCAACTGTTTTCATACGGCATTTATGAAGTTTCTCTTGGGGATACAATCGGTGTAGCGAATCCATTACAAGTAGAACAAGTATTAGAACACCTATTAAAGAAGTATGATGCTTCGCAGTTTGCAATGCATTTTCATAATACGTATGGAATGGCTCTAGCGAATGTAGTTAAATCATTAGAATACGGTATTACAACGTTTGATAGTTCTTGTGGTGGACTCGGGGGCTGCCCTTATGCACCAGGAGCATCAGGTAATGTTGCTACTGATGACCTAGTACATATGCTCCATAAATTAGGAGTCCAAACGAATATAGACGAAGAAAAGTTATTGAGAGCTAGTCAATTTATTCAAAGTAAGTTAAATATCCAATTACCGAGTCATGTGTATAGAGCGCTTCAACATAAAACGATAAGTAGGTGAGTAGATGCTACAATTACAAAACATTTCCGTTGATTACGTAACACCTCACGTAGTAAAGATTTCGTTAAATCGTGCGAGACAAGCAAACTCATTATCTTTGGCATTATTAGATGAATTACAAACTATATTAACTCAAATAAGTGAAGATTCAAGCGCACGTGTAGTTATTTTGACTGGTGCTGGTGAAAAAGCATTTTGTGCTGGTGCAGATTTAAAAGAGCGTGCCGATATGAATGAAGAACAAGTTCGTCATGCTGTTAGTATGATTCGCACTACTATGGAGATGGTTGAACAATTACCACAGCCAGTTATTGCTGCTATAAATGGAATCGCACTTGGTGGTGGTACGGAATTAAGTTTAGCTTGTGATTTTAGAATTGCTGCTGAATCTGCAAGTCTTGGTCTTACTGAAACGACACTTGCAATTATACCAGGAGCAGGTGGTACACAGCGCTTACCAAGATTAATTGGAGTTGGTAGAGCGAAAGAATTAATTTATACAGGTAGACGTATTTCAGCGCAAGAAGCAAAAGAATATGGTTTAGTAGAATTTGTTGTACCAGCTAATTTACTTGAAGAGAAAGCGATTGAAATAGCAGAGAAAATTGCTAGTAATGGACCTATTGCTGTTCGATTAGCAAAAGAGGCAATTTCAAATGGTATTCAAGTTGATTTACATACCGGATTACAAATGGAAAAACAAGCGTATGAAGGTGTAATCCATACGAAAGATCGAATAGAAGGATTACAGGCATTCAAAGAAAAACGTAAACCGATGTATAAGGGGGAGTAAATATGTTAGACCAAAAACAACAATCTAATTCATTTGAAGAACGTGTTGAAACGATTAAACAAGGCGGGGCACCGAAATATCATGAACAAAATAAAGCAAAAGGAAAATTATTTGTTCGAGATCGTTTAGCGCTTCTATTTGATAATGGCGAATATGTAGAAGATGCATTATTTGCTAACTGTGAACAAACAGGCTTACCTGCGGACGGCGTTGTAACTGCAACGGGTAAAATACATGGTCGTACTGCGTGTGTAATGGCTAATGATTCTACTGTAAAAGCTGGATCATGGGGATCACGCACAGTTGAAAAGATTTTACGTATTCAAGAAACAGCTGAAAAATTACGTGTTCCGTTATTTTATTTAGTCGACTCTGCTGGAGCGCGTATTACAGATCAAGTAGAAATGTTCCCAGGGCGCCGCGGTGCAGGAAGAATCTTCTATAATCAAGTGAAATTATCAGGTAAAGTTCCTCAAGTATGTTTATTATTTGGACCTTCTGCTGCTGGTGGTGCATATATTCCAGCCTTTTGTGACGTTGTAATGATGGTAGAAGGAAATGCATCTATGTATTTAGGATCTCCTCGTATGGCTGAGATGGTTATCGGTGAGAAGGTAACTTTAGAAGAGATGGGCGGAGCTCGTATGCATTGCTCTGTATCAGGATGCGGAGATGTTTTATGTAAGACAGAAGAAGATGCGATTACACAAGCAAGACAATACATTTCATATTTTCCAAACAACTACTCAGAAAAGACTCCATTGGTTACACCTCAAGAACCGAAACAATTCGATAAAACGTTAGAACAAATCATTCCAGAAAATCAAAATGCTCCTTTCAATATGA
Source organism: Bacillus sp. Root131 (assembly GCF_001429475.1). Taxonomy (NCBI): domain Bacteria; kingdom Bacillati; phylum Bacillota; class Bacilli; order Caryophanales; family Bacillaceae; genus Bacillus; species Bacillus sp. Root131. The sequence continues at coordinate 134,824 of NZ_LMJQ01000003.1, read as the reverse complement.
AAGATCTCATTAATAGAGTTATTGATGAAGGTTCATTCTATGAAGTAAAAAAATTATTTGCTCAAGAGCTAATTACAGGCTTAGCACGTATTGATGGTAAGCCAGTTGGTATTATTGCAAATCAGCCGCGTATGAAGGGCGGTGTATTATTTCACGATTCAGCTGATAAAGCTGCTAAGTTTATTAATTTATGCGATGCATATCATATTCCATTATTATTCCTTGCGGATGTACCAGGATTTATGATTGGTACAAAAGTAGAGCGTGCTGGTATTATTCGCCACGGTGCAAAAATGATTTCTGCAATGAGTGAAGCAACTGTACCGAAGATTTCTATCGTTGTTCGTAAAGCATATGGCGCTGGTTTATATGCGATGGCAGGTCCAGCATTTGAACCAGATTGCTGCCTGGCATTACCGACAGCCTCTATTGCGGTAATGGGTCCAGAAGCTGCGGTTAATGCTGTATATGCAAATAAAATTGCAGCTTTACCAGAAGAAGAGCGCGCTAGCTTCATTGCTGAAAAACGTGAAGAGTATAAGAAAGATATTGATATATACCACTTAGCATCAGAGATGGTGATTGATGGTATTGTTCATCCAAACAATTTACGTGAAGAGTTAAAAGGACGTTTCGAAATGTATATGAGTAAATATCAATTATTCACGGATCGTAAACATCCTGTATATCCAGTTTAAAAGCCCTATTTAGGGCTTTCTTGCTCAAAAAGTTAAGGAGGGGAAAACATTGAAACAAGCAGTTTGGTTTCCAACAGAAGAGTATAAGGAAAAAACACGTTTATATGGTTGGATGAAATCATTGGGATATGAAGACTATGAAACTTTTTATAATAAATCTATTGAGGAAACAGCTTGGTTTTGGGGAGAGGCAGAAAAAGCAGTAGGCTATCAATGGATGAAACCTTATACAGAAGTGTTAGATTTAGAAAATGGTACACCGTTTGCACAGTGGTATAATGGCGGAACATGTAACGTTGTAGAATCAGCTTTATCCCGCTGGCTTGCGGATGAAGAAACGAGAATACAGCCAGCACTTCAGTACGAAGGGGAAAATGGAACTTCAAAATCATTTACATATGAAGAGCTTGATAACTGGGTAAGCCGTGTTGCAAATGGTTTGAAACACGCGGGTATTGAGAAAGGTGACCGTGTAACAATTTATATGCCGATGATTCCAGAAACAGTTGTTGCGATGCTAGCTGTAATGAAAATCGGTGCAATTATTTCACCAATATTCTCAGGCTTTGCGTCTGATGCAGTCATGACACGTGTGCAAGCGGCAGGTTCAAAAATGATTATTACCGCAGATGGATTTTCACGCCGAGGAAAAATTGTTTCTTTAAAAGATGAAGTAGATAAAGCTTGTGAACATTGCCCAACTGTTGAAAAAGTGGTAATCGTTCGTCATGCAGGAAATGATTTTACACCACATAACTATGACTTTTCGTGGAGTACGCTAGAAAAAGAAAAACCATTCATACATGCCGAAGAAATGCAAAGTGATGATCCATTAATGCTCATTTATACATCAGGAACGACTGGTAAGCCGAAAGGAACAGTACACACGCATGCAGGATTTCCTTTGAAAGCAGCTTTTGATGCAGGATTTGGAATGAATATTAAACAAGGTGATCGTGTATTATGGGTAACTGATATGGGCTGGATGATGGGGCCATTTCTATTATTCGGTTCACTCATTAATGGAGCAACGATGGTTATGTACGAAGGTGTTCCAGACTTCCCAGAAGCAGACCGGTTATGGGAGACAGTTGATAAATATGAAATTACTCATCTAGGTATTTCACCAACGTTAATACGAGCATTAATGGCGAAAGGTGATAAGTATGTCAATAAACATTCTTTAAAGAGTTTGGAAGTATTTGCATCAACAGGAGAACCTTGGAATCCTGATCCATGGATGTGGCTGTTTGAAACAGTTGGAAAAGGAAATGTACCAATCTGTAACTACTCAGGTGGAACTGAAATCTCTGGTGGGATTTTCGGTAATGTTCTTATTAAGCCAATAGCACCGATTAGTTTTAATGCATCTTTACCAGGAATGGCAGCTGTCGTACTGGATGATCAAGGTAAACCAATTCGAGATGAAGTCGGAGAATTATGCTTAGAGAAACCTTGGGTAGGTATGACGAAAAGCTTCTGGGAAGATGATGAACGTTACGTAAACACATATTGGTCGCGTTTTGAAAATAAATGGGTCCACGGTGACTGGGTCATTTATGATGGTGAACAATATATCATCACAGGGCGTTCAGACGATACGTTAAATATTGCAGGTAAACGTATTGGACCTGCTGAATATGAATCTATTCTTGTGAAACATAACGATGTAATCGAAGCTGCTGCAATTGGTGTACCTGATGAAGTAAAAGGTGAAGTTTGTCATTGTTTCGTAGTATTAAGAGACCATGTAACATTCACAGGAGAATTAAAGAAAGAATTAATGAGTTTAGTAAACTCTCATATTGGAAAAGCGTTGTGTCCTAAAGACATCCACGTTGTAGAAGATTTGCCGAAAACACGTAATTCTAAAGTGATGCGCCGTGTTATTAAAGCAGCTTATTTAGGAAAAGAATTAGGTGATTTGTCTTCACTTGTAAATCCTGAAGTAGTTCCGTTTATTCAGGGGTTACAGTCTAGTAAATTATAAACATAAGAAAGGATCTCTATATAAATAGAGATCCTTTCTTATGTTTATAAAAAGAGAAAAAGTGAAGTTGATGAAGAAAAATTCTACTATTAGTGTTAAGTATGTTTTATAGTTTTAATCAAAATACGATATTATGGAATGTCTACTCAATGGAGAAATACTAATTTACAACAAGGTGATAACAAAGCGTGCCTGCTTTATATGTCTGTTAAAACTTTTACGTGTTAATATATAAAAAGCTGACTATACTCAGTCAGCTTTTTATATATTACATTCTAGTATTTATTTCACTATTTGCCGGGCAGTAATGCCCCCACCTAAAAATTCAGCGAAAGTAAGGAAGTAGGTGTGGGATTAACTTTCCGGAAAAGCCCGATTGGTTCCAAAAGCCATATTCTTTCCTTTACGTTGACATTAAAAAAATTACCAATTTTTTCTTTTACAATGGCAACAAATAAAGAAACATTTACAACGACACTTATTTCGTTTAGAACCCCAATCATCATCACGATGACACTTTTCTTTAGATTTCCACCAATCATCGTCACGATGACACTTTTCTTTAGATTTCCACCAATCATCATTACAATGCTTTTTCTGAGAACTCCAATCATCATCACAATGATGCTTTTCTTTAGATTTCCACCAATCATCACAACAATGCTTTTTCTGAGAACTCCAGCAATCATTTTTCCAAGACATTCATTTCTACCTCCTTTCAATAGTGTTCATATTATTCTATGTTTTAATAAAAAAATGGCTTGTTTATTAACCTACTATTTTATCTTTATATGATAGAGTGTTTTCTACTCGATATAGAGTTCATACAAACCATGCTAATTTTTAAGAGATAGTGGAGAGAACTACTACTAGTTATGGTGTTTTCCAATAAACATTTGTTGAAGAAAGCGTTCTGATTACAAATAATATCTTATTTTCGAGTACGCTTTTTTAAATGTATATTTCACAATAACAAAGGAAAAATCCACAAATAAAGTCTATGTATATGTGAGTTAATGGAAAAATCTAGTGTGTTTTTAAGGAGCGTCTTATTTAAAAGAAAAAAGATTTGTTTTAGAAAGTGGTGTCTAAACATTAAATGGAGTAGGACTAAATTCACGGCCGCTCATTAAACAAGCTTTTAATTAGGAGAAGTCTGTTTTTATAATGAATAATGAAAAGAAAGTATAGTACAATTGTTTGTTTTTTTCTTTTTATGTGTTTGCCTCGTACCCTTTTAAGCTAGTGGACATACTTTACTAATAGAAAGGATTAGGGGGTGAGGTATTGGGTTCTCGATTTAATAATTGTAAAAAGAAGTGTACATGTAAACAAGATGATTGTTGGGAAGTATTCGAAGAGTGTAAAAAAGAACAGCATGAGAAATGTGATAATTCTTGTGTACAAGGAATTAGAGATGAACTTAAGAAATTAATTAATCGAACAGTTCAAATTAATACAGAGGGACGTACTTATGTAGGTACTGTTTCGTCTGTAAGTTGTGATCTAGTTAGGCTTGCGGCTATTCCTGGATCGGTTGGAGTAATTATTTCCATTTGTAAAATTGAAGCAATTTTCCCACCTGTTACAACGGTTACTGCTGACTTTGATTTTAATGGTATTGATGTAGCAAACAAAGCATAATTATGCTGCTTTTTTGTAAAGCCATTCACATGAATGGCTTTATTTTAATTTCATATAAAAGGAGAATATATTCTTTATATAGAAATAAGTTTGAGGTTATAAAGCATGATGTATGAAAGGAGCATGGAAGTGATTAAACTAGAAAGCTTTAAGAAATCTGATTTTAAACAATTAATAAATTGGATTAACTCCGAAGAATTTCTAATACAATGGTCAGGAAATGCATTCACATTCCCTTTAGACGAACAGCAATTAGAGAAGTATATAGAAAGTGCAAATACACTCGCTTTCAAAGTGGTAGATGAAGTGACTTCAGACGTTATTGGTCATATTTCGCTTGGGCAAATAGATAATATTAATAAGTCCGCTAGAATTGGAAAAGTATTAGTTGGTAATACGAAGATGAGAGGACGTTCTATAGGAAAACATATGATGAAAGCAGTACTTCATATTGCTTTTGACGAATTAAAACTACATAGGGTAACTCTTGGTGTGTACGATTTTAATACATCGGCCATTTTCTGTTACGAAAAAATAGGGTTTGTAAAAGAAGGCTTATTAAGAGAGTCAAAAAGAGTAGGAGAAACGTATTGGAATTTATGGGAAATGAGTATGTTAGAATATGAATGGAAGAAGTAGCAACAATAGTAATTTATAATTATATTATGTTAACAAAAGGGGCTTGGTGGGTATAGTGGATAATAAAACAAAAATAATTTCAATTGCAGCTGTTTCAGGGGGAGAGCTAGTATATTAAAACTGACAAAGAAACCATTTTTGAAAAAGGCCCACCTGCATTGTTTCTGAGGAATAAGAGGGTGAGCCCTAATTAAACGAAACTGAATGAATCTGTAAAAATTGTAACTAAAGTATGCATCAACAAGGTATTGAAAGGGATGAATAGTAAACTTTACAGATTATTCCATATGTAACAAAACTGGTTAGCTTCTGATTTAAGCGCTACTAAATGATTATTATTAATAGAGTTATTCGTATACATTCTGTTCTTTTGGATGTTAAGTACCGTATAATTCACATCGTTTCGTTCATTTGAAAATGTTGATTCATTTAATAGTGTAAGTGTCGAGTTAATGTTGTATTTATCAATTCGCTCTTTTTTTCCTTTGAAAAACAGTTTGATAAGATGTGGCTCATTATTAATGAATAAGCCAAGTTCAGGTGATGAACGGACGATTAAATCATCTGATTTCCAATGTGATTTACCTGGATCAAACCAGGAGATGTCTTTATTTTTAATGAATTTTTTGTATTGCTTTATAACATCAATGTAGTTTTGTTTTTTTTTCTGATCAACCGTTTGTACTAATGTTTCGAAACATTCAAAAGGTAGTTTGTTTTGATGAAATTTAATAACAGTTTCTCGTAATTGTTTCCAGTAATCAAAAGCTGGTTGATATTCAGGTTGGGATTTTAGATTTTTTATAAAGTTTGTTTTAGCTGTACTACCTTTCAGTGTGAAGTCTAAAAATTGTGTAAGCCCTACTTTAATTTCTGTCATATTACATCACCCTTCCAAACATTATTCATTTAATAATAGACGAAATACCCTACATTTTTAAAGAAATGAGCTAGATGCTAGAAAACCTAATGTCCATGCACAATAGATACGGGAAAGCCAATCCGTAAGTATAAATGATGGACCATCCAATTGAAGATAAATTAGATAATGGTTACCAGGTGATAGGTTATTAATATAATCGGATAGTGAGGCGAGTTTAAAAGATAACAATATAGATTATTTAGCTTGGATTTGAGAAAAAAGTGCATGGGAATAAAGAGGGATATAGGGAAATGGGCTCTCATCAAAAAATATAAGTTGGTATCAGTATACCGTAGAGAATGAGTGTATAGAACATACAAGTAAAAGTATTGGCTAGCACACTTAAAATAAGCCGTATAAAAAGTTAATCATCGTGTGCTTTGATTATATAATGTCGGCGAAATAAATAGTGTGAAGGACAGCGATCTTAACAAGTGTTTCATGTAACGTTCATGTACTTTAATTTTTTATAATTAATCAAATTTGAATTTTGTTTGTTGTTAAGAAAAGGTGAGAAGAAAATAAAAAAAGAGGGCTAATGCCCTCTTTTTTTATTAATTTGGTAATTAATCACAGATTGGTATCCCAAGCACTCTTAGAGCTAATGCTACTTGAAGGGAAATCTCTAATCTAGCAATTTCAATACCAGCTACTGAAAGAACTAAAAAAGGTTGTCCGTTTACAAATACAACGCAACTATCCATAGTTAAGCCTCCTTTCTAGTAATCTACTATAGTATATGAATAGAACTTTAATATGTAATAGTTAAATTGTTGGATTTAATAGAATTAATAGATTAACCCATTTAAACTAAACAAACGAACACAACGAACGGAAACAGAGATGGGTGTATGCCTCGAAAAACATAGGTTTTAAGACATGGGATATGAAATTCATCATATTGGTCAGCTGTCTATATGGGCGAGGCAGTTAAACTTGCAACCAGTTTCAGCAAATTTAATTGGAAGAGGATGATAGAATTAAAAACCGACTTGCATCTCAAACGCAAGTCGGTTTTTATATATAAGAAGATTTCTTAATTGAAATCCTCGGATTTTTTCTGACGTATATGTAAAAACATTAAGGTGGTAATGATTAAAAAAATCATTATAGTTTGTATAATTAAATTTTTAAACTGAAGCAATATTGTCCACGATGTAAGGGTGTCTTTAAAAGCTTGGAGTGCAGAGTACGAGGAAGGATCAAAACCATACTGTAGCAACTTTTTTGTTTCAATAAATGAAATGTTTTCTTCATCTGCATCTAATATTACTGAAATTAGTCTAGTATCTTCAAGTTTTGCTGTACTGACAAAACTATAATTACCATTAGTTGAAAAACTAGTTTGTAAGCCATCAACACCTTGAAGTTTAATGTTTTCATTAAGGGAATATATCATTTTATTCGTATTGAAAACCTGGGAATCTTTGAAGGAAAATTGGTAAGAGGTTAGTTTCGTAATATTCAATACATCTGGAAAATCTTTTATTAATCGTGCTGCTAATTTAGCTACGTCTATTGCTGTTGTAGTTGATTGTTTATTTGTATCATTATTAATTCCAGTAGAGTTTAGAAATGGAGATGGTTGTAATAACTTTAGTTCTTTTGCTTTTTTATTCATTAATACTGTAAAGTTATCTTCATTTCCAGCAATGTGTTCTGCAAGAGCGAGTGCAGAACGATTATTCCCTGCCAGTAGCAATGCATGAAGTAAATCACGAACCGTTGTTTTATCATTCGATGTTACTTGTATAGGGCTTGTTTCTACTCGGAAAACTTCGTTACTTATTTGTACGAAGTCATCTAACTGTATTTTTCTATCATTTAGTTGCTCCAATACGATATATTCTGTCATTAATTTAGATAAAGCAGCTGATTGTACTGGAGTTTCTTCATTTTTTTTATAAACAATTTCACCTGAATTAGCATTTATTAAGATAGCTGATTTAGCTTGAATAATCGGACCATTTACATAAAGGTAAAAATATAAAACGATAAGTGCAGTAATGAAAAAAGATAATAATAAAATAGCGAATTTTTTTAAGAATTGCATAAGCGATCCTCCTATTATGACATCAATAATAGTATTGTAAAAAAGAATGCTTAATTAGGAAGAAAGAAAAGGTAAAGAATTTCTAAAGAATTATAAAGGATTATTAATTTTTTGTAATTAATGGAAAAAGTTCAATTTCTTATATGATAAGAAATTGAACTTTTTATTTGTGATATTAACCTTTGTAGGGGAGTAGTTTTACAGTGAAAGTTGTTTTTTCGTCATCACTATATACTTCAATTGTTCCTTTATGCAATTCGACTATACTTTTTGCAATTGCTAATCCAAGTCCAGATCCACCAGTGTTTGTAGAGCGCGATTTTTCAACGCGATAAAAACGTTCAAAAATATGAGGTAAATCCGTACTAGGAATAGGTTGTCCGTAATTTGTTATATCAATTGTAATCATATTATTGCTTTCATAAGCAGTAAGGTCAATATAGCGACCTTCGCTTCCATAAGCGATAGCGTTTATAATAAGATTTTCAAACACACGCACTAATTTGTCACCATCAGCTAATACCATGAGCTTTTGAGATGGGAAAGAAGGTCTACATTCTATATTAGCTTCTTGAACCTGTATTCGGAATTGAACAGTTAATTGTCCAAGTAACTCTACAATATCAATGGGGACAGAATACAAGCTTAACTCTTTATTTTGAACACGTGTATATTCGAACAAGTCATTCATTAATGCATTAAGACGAGTTACTTTATCATAAATGACTTGAATATAGTATCGCAATTCCACTTCATCTCTATAATTATCATGATGAATTAAATTTACGTATCCAACTATAGAAGTAAGGGGAGTACGTAAATCATGTGATACATTTGTAATAAGTTCACTCTTTGCTTGTTCCGCTTGTCTTTCTTCATCAATTGAGACTTTTAATTGTTCAACAATTTCATTGACCCCGATTGCTAACTCTTCCAAATAATTATGATTTACAACAGAAACTTTATGATTGAAGTTTCCATTTGCAATGTAACGAATTTCTTCTATCATTTTTTTTATACAAGTTTCATAGTAAAGTTTTCTCTCGTGACGATAAAAAATGTAAAGATAGGATGAAAAAATAGAAAATAAAAACAAATAAGAAACAATCATCATCCATAAAGATTCTTTAACCCCTTTATACTTTTCATAACCAAAAATTCGAATGAATTCTTTACCGAGCTCGGTTAGAGTAAGTGAACTTTCAATTACACTCGTAACGAGGCGATAAATAATTAATTCAGTAATAGGAGTGAGTGTGATAGCTAGTAAGAGCCAAAAAATAAGTTTCCATTTAGGGATATCTTTTAATATATCAAATGCTTCATTTCTCAATTTTATAGCCAACTCCCCAAACAGTGTGAATAAATTTTTCTCCATTCATTACCGTTTCAAGTTTATCCCGTAAGTTGCTAATATGGACCATTACCGTCTTATTTGAACCATAACCATCTTCATTCCAAACGCGTTCGAAAATTTCTTCTGAACTAAATACTCTTCCTGTATTACTCGCAAGTAAATATAAAATATCGAATTCAATAGAGGTTAGTTTAATATACTCTCCATTTACTTTAACAGTATGATTATGTTTGTGTATTTCAACAGAGCGAATACGAATAATACCATCTTCATTCTTTTGCGAAGTAGCATTTTGGAAAGATGATCTTCGTAATAAAGCTTTCACTCTAGCTACTAATTCTAATGGATTGAATGGTTTGATCATATAATCATCGGCACCTGTCATAAGACCTAATATTTTATCCATATCTTCTGCTTTTGCACTAAGCATTAGAATTGGTACAGTATTATTTTCACGTACTTCCTGACAAACTTCTAATCCGTTTCGTTTTGGCATCATAATATCCAAAATCATAAGGTCAACTTCATATGTAGAAACCTTCTGCAATGCTTCATCGCCATCATAAGCTTTATAAATGTTATAGCCTTCATTTCGCAAATAAACAGCAAGTAATTCAACAATTTCTTTATCATCATCAATAATTAATATGTTTTTATTCATTTTGTAGTTCCTTTCCTTACAAATCATCAACATTACTATAATATCAAACATTTATGTACTTGTAGCAATGATTCTGTATAAAATTTCATGTAACGTATTAAAAAGGAGTAAAAAGATTAATAACGAATATAAAATAACAAAGATATTTAAATTCTGCATTATACTGAAAGTTAGTTATAAGGGGGATTTTCTATGTTATATAATGATATATATTCATTTGCTCCAACTGGAAAAATAGACAATGATATTAAAGATTTTCTACTAAAATATAATAAAGAGTTTACATATAAACATTCAATTCGTGTGGCAAATGAGGCAAAAAAGATTGCAGAAAAGTTTCACGTAGATAAAGAAAAAGCAGCAATTGCAGGATATTTACATGATATTAGTGGCATTTTTCCGAACGAGGAGCGGATTGCAGTTGCTGAAGAATTTGGGGTAGAAATAGAGGAAGCAGAAAGAAAGTTTCCTATGATTATTCATCAAAAACTATCGAGAGTAATCGCAAAAGAAATATTTAAAGTAGAAGATGAAGACGTATTAGATGCAATTTGTTGTCATACTACACTGCGTAAACACCCAACAAAGATGGATTTAGTTTTATTTGTTGCAGATAAAATAGAATGGGATCAAAAGGGGACACCACCATATTTAATAGAAATAAAAAAAGAATTGGAAAAATCTTTGGAAAAAGCTGCTTTTGTATATATTTCATATTTGTGGGAAAGGAAAGATACATTGAAAGTTATACATCCGTGGCTAGAAGAAGCATATTGGTATTTAAAAAGAATTGTACAGTAGAAGGGACAAGGAAATGCAATTAAAAGAATATATGAATCAAACATTTCCAGGAGTTACATTAGTACCGTACTTATATTCTCAGTGGGGAAATCATTTGTATTTTGATTTTGGAAAAGATAAATATCAAATTGTAGAAGGAACCGACGATTTAAATATGGAATACTTTTCTCAGCTATATACATATAATAAATTCTTATTTGAAGACATATTTTCAAAAGAAGATGTAGTGTTTGTAGTGACAAATGTTTATAGATTTAAAAAGGAAAACACAAAAACTCCACAGAAAATAAATGTATACAATAAATATATTAAGAAAAGAGATTTAAGATTTCATATAAGACAAGAAACGTTACCGTTTCTATTTGAAGATGAAGAGGCAGATTTATCCCGCTATTTGCCGGGCAGTAAGACCCCCACCTCAAAATTCAGCGAAAGCAAAGAAGGTAGGTGGGGGGCGGGCTGCCCCTAAAAGCCCGATTGGTGAGGGCTGATAATCAGTGGGGGATGAACTGTTTAAAGTTTCACATTATATTGTACATATCAATTTTCTTTAAAATGTCTTGCGGAAGATATTAAATATGAATCGCTTATACAAGCTGCTAATCATGAGGATTTCTCTGTTTTGTATCCTCGATTTGGACGGAAAAAAGAAATTTCTTATCCAGATGTATTTCTCATAAATGCAACGAAAGATATTGTCATGTTTATGTATGATGATAGAGGATGTGAAGTAATTGCGAAGAATAAAGAAATAATACGAGATTTATATAAGAAATATAAAGAATGGATTCCAGATTATGAACGAGAAAGTATAGATAACTTATTTAAATGACAATAGGGGAAGTGAAGCGTGTAATGAAACGTATTGCAATTGTATCTGCATGGGAACCAGAACTGACGTATTTGCATCAACATTATCCGAGTGAACGTGTTGAAAAAAGAGCAGCTTGGGAATTTCATTTTCATACTATCAATGAGCTGGAAATTATATCAGTTGTAACTGGTGTCGGTAAAGTAAGCTGCGCTAGTTGTGTACAATTGTTAATTAGTGAGTTTCAGCCAGATGAGTTGTTTATGACAGGAATATGCGGAAGTTTATCAAACAAAGTGAAAAACGGTCATATTGTAGTAGCACTAAACGCAATACAACACGATGTTACTGCTGCTGGCTCAGGAGAAGATGTTTTTAATTTATATAACGGTAGAACAGCACCTATTGAAACAACAAAATCACTTGTAAGAAGAATAAAAAAAATACGATTGTATGATCCGATACATTTCGGTACATTTTTATCTGGAGATCAACGTATTCGTAGTTCAGAAATGAGATATTTACTTCATACTGTATACGGAGCATTGGCAGTTGATCAAGAAGTAGCAGCTTTCGCCTATGTGTGTCAAATAAATAAAAAACCATTTTTATGTTTAAAAGCTGCTTCAGATCAAGCAAATGATAAAACGAAAGAAGAACAAAAAATCTTTAAAATGCTAGCATGCGAAAGAGCATGTGAGCATTTAATTGCTTTTTTACGTGTTTATGAGATTAATGTAGTAAATAATAGATAGTTTGTTATAAAACAAATTAATAGTAAGTTATATGTAGGGAAATGTCCGTTCATTTCAAATTAAGAGCTGAAATTTATAATAGATGGAATATATTATATGGGTACATGTTGAGATTAATACAAGCAATTGGAGGGCAATTTTATATGATTCAATATAAAAGGTGTAGTGAAGTAAATATTGATTTAGTATATGAAGCTTTTAAAGATGGATTTTCCGATTATATTATTAAGATGGAAGTTTCAAAAGAGGGTTTTATACAACGTTTTTTTGGACCAGAAGGTAATTTGCTAGAACATTCTTTTCTTGCTTTAGACGGTGACAAATCAGTTGGCGTAATATTAGGTGGTATAAAGGATTATGAAAGTATAAAGACTATGCGCTGTGGAACATTAGCGGTTCATCCTAATTACCGCGGTATTGGTGTGAGTCAAAAATTATTTGAACTGCATAAAGAAGAGGCGGTTCAACATGGATGTAAGCAACTTTTTCTCGAAGTCATTGTAGGAAACGACCGAGCGATTCATTTTTATAATAAGTTGGGCTATGAAAAAGTGTACGATCTTTCTTATTATAATTTAAATGATTTGACTAAAATAATGAATAAAGATTGTAAGGATATTGAAGTAAAACAATTAGAATTTCCAACTTTTAAAGATGAAATTCAGAAATGGTTAAACTTCCATATAAATTGGCAAAATGATGTTGATTATATCGAAAAAACAAATAATGTATTTTATGGTGCATATGTCGATAATGACTTAAAAGGCTCTCTATGTGTAAATGAACAAGGTAAAATTAGTTTTATTTTCGTAGACAAAGTTTATAGAAATATTGGTGTTGGGATGAAATTATTAGAAGTAGCAAGAGAAGAATTAATTTTATCAAGTTTATCAATTGGGTTTCCTAACAATAATTTACTGGAGGGTTTTTTAAAGAAATGTGGATTTGAAAAGAATTCTTTAGCGCAATATGAAATGTATTTATTACTCTAAAAGCGGAAGGGATTTATTCTTTTCGCTTTTTATTTTTTCTGTTAAGTTGGTAAATGCTTCGCAACTATAATTTGTAATGAGAGGAATTTGTTTATCCTTAAGTTATCTTTTTAATTGTCAATTTCATGCTAATAATTTTCTTTGTATAATATTCTAATTTTATGTAGAATAGATACGATGGGAGGGGATGAAATGAATAATGGATTAAAGTTTAAGATTTTTGAATTGCATTGTCTTGTTCAAAAGACTTATTCTGATATTAAAATAGCGTGTGATATTGCTATTTATCAAGAAAACACTTCTAAATATTTAATTTCATTAGGATTTTTAAATAAATCATATATGACTTATATAGAAGCAAAAAGATTCTATCGCGAAAATGAAGAGCTTGTAAGTGTAGAATTTGATAATTTCTTTGATATGTATGATAAATTAGAAAACGAATTAAAACAAGTTATTTCAACTGAAGATAAAAATCCTTCATTGCTACATAGCAGACTTGATCAGTTTCAACAGAAAGTTGAAAATATAAATGACCTAATAAAAGTATTGCAAAATGCTCGTTAATGAATGCTTTTTTCTTTTTTGTATAGAAATTATGTATTAAAAACATTTTAGGGATATTACATATTAAAGAGGTGGCTTTTGTTGATTACAAAAGTCATCTTTTTATGTTAGGAATAGATTGTATACATTTTAGCAGTTTCATATAAATAATAGGAATTTATACGAGGGGAATATCATGGGAAATAAAAAAGAAATAGCTATAGTTGCATTAACAACAGGATTCGTTTTAACAAGTGTAACGCCATATGGATTAGGTCATGCAGAGGAAACTGGTCAAATGCAAGTAGAAATTCAAGAGGATTCGTTCCGTACAGGTGATCTTACACAACCATCAAAAAAGGCGCCAGAGAATGTAGTTAAAGATGCACTTAAGGAAAATACGGAGCATGCTTTGTCTCCAAAACAAGTTAGTGCAGAAACAGGAGTAGATTACAAGGTTCTTCAAAAACGTGGTTCTTATGATGGAACTACACTTGTGCGCATGCAACAAATATATGAAGGAAAAGAAGTATATGGTCACCAGTTGATTGCTCACGTAGATAAAAAAGGTATTATTAAAAGTATTTCAGGAGATAGCGCACAAAATTTAACACAAGAAGATTTAAAGAAACCTATTAATTTATCAAAAGAAGAAGCAAAACAATATATTTATAAAAAGTACGGAAACGATACTAAATTTATTTCTGAGCCAGAAGTTAAGGCAGTTATTTTTGTTGATGAAAATCATGGACAGGCTAGCAATGCATATCAAGTTACATTTGCTGCTACAATACCAAATTATGTATCTGGAACTTATTTAGTGAATGCTCATAATGGTGAAATGTTAAAAGATATGGTACAAGAATCAAGTTTGAAAATAAGTGAAGAGTATGTTCAATCCGTTAAGGAAAATAAAACTAGCAATTTTACATCATTAACTGGAACAGGAAAAGATGATTTAGGCGTAACTCGTACATTTGGTATTTCTAAACAGACCAGTGGGAATTATGCGCTTGCTGATTACACAAGAGGACAAGGAATTGAGACATATGATGTAAATTATAGAGATATTACAAATGAAGAAAGTTATTATCCTGGTATACTAGCAACTAGCGTTTCAACAACATTTAATGATCCAAAGGCGGTAAGCGCTCATTTCTTAGCAACAAAGGTATACGATTTTTATAAAGAAAAATATAAGCGTAATAGTTTTGATAATAAAGGAAACAAAGTAGTTTCAGTTGTACATGCATGGGATTCTGGAGGAACAAATGATCCTGAAAATTGGGAAAATGCATTTAGTACTAATATTAATAACATTAGTATGCTTTTATATGGAGATCCTATGGTAAAAGCGTTCGATATAGCCGGTCATGAATTTACACATGCAGTTACATCAAGTGAATCTAACCTTGAATTTTCAGGAGAATCTGGGGCAATTAATGAGGCATTATCGGATATTATGGGAACGGCTATAGAGAAATACATAAATAATGGGGAATTTAACTGGACAATAGGAGAACAAACTGGATCGATTTTTCGTAATATGAAAAATCCAACTGCAATTAATTTTTCAGATGGACTACCGTATCCTGATGATTATAGTAAATATAATGATTTAAATGGAGAGGATTATGGAGGCGTTCATTTTAACTCAAGTATTATTAATAAAGTTGCGAATTTAATTGCACAAGGTGGTACTCATAACGGTGTAAATGTAAATGGCATTGGTGAAGATAAAATGTTTGATATTTTCTATTATGCAAATACTGATGAATTAAACATGACTTCTAATTTTTCTGAATTGAAATTGGCATGCCTTAAAGTGGCAACTAATAAATATGGAACGAACTCAATTGAAGTTCAAGCAGTCCAAAATGCTTTTGATGCTGCAAAAATTATAGAAAAAGTGAAAGAAAACGAAAAAACAGCAGAAAACCAAGCTCCAGAGTTAACTGTACCGTTTACGATTACACTACGTGTAGGAGATACGTTTGATCCAATGAGAAATGTAAAAGCTGTTGATAAAGAAGATGGTGATTTAACAAATAAAGTAAAGCATAAAGGCGATGTAAATACTTCAAAACCAGGTACATACATTGTGGAATACTTGGTTGTTGATTCTAAAGGCGGGAATGCAACGGCTATACAGACTGTAATTGTAGAGGGAAATGGAGAAATATCAGATTTAGAACCTAAATTAACAGTGCCTGTTGGAGCGATACTTCATGTAGGAGATTCATCTGTTCCAATGGCAGAAGTATTAGCTATCGATAAAGAAGACGGTGATCTCACTTCTAAAATTAAAGTTGATGGTGAAGTAGATACATCAAAAGCCGGTACTTACGTATTAACGTACACGGTTACAGATTCTAAAGGTCATGAAGTAACGGCGAAGCAAACTGTAACGGTCAAAGTTAGAGAAGAAATTAAAAATGAAAAACCAATACTAAAAGTACCTGCTACAACTTCGATTACTGAGGGTGATCAATTTGATCCGTTGATAGGAGTATCGGCTACTGACAAAGAAGACGGTGATCTTACTTCTAAAGTAGCGTATAAAGGAACTATAGATACAACTAAAGCTGGTATTTATGAAATAATATATAGTGTAAGAGATTCCGTGGGTAATGAGGTAAATACAATACAAAAAGTATTAGTGAAAGATAAAGAAACTAGCAAACCTAATGGTCTTGCTAATAAGACAAATAGCAATAGTATCTCAAATAACAGTAATACAGATAAAAAAGAATATACATATAAGGAGCTGCCAAAGACGGGTGTAAGTACAACTAACAGTGCAGCAATCGGCATATTGATGATTATTACAGGTACAGTACTCACTTTGATTCGCAAATTTAGAAAGATACAAAAATAATAGTAGGGATTATTCGTTTGAAGAAAAGAGTTCAGTATTCAAAAGAAATAAAGTAGAAAGTAAATAAAACGAAATATGGATTTTTTACTTATTAAGATTTTAATAGTTAAGCGGTACATTTGGCCTTTATAAAAATTTGCAGTTGGATACTATTCTGTCTACAGAACTATATTACATATAAAACACGTTACTATTCTTTTATTTTAATGAGAATAGTAACGTGTTTTTTGATTTGAAAATAGCATAAATCCTATAGCTCATGAATATAGGAGTACTTCTAATTTGCCATTGATAAGTTACTGAAAACACTTTGCTTTAATGGAAGTG
The DNA here is from genome assembly GCF_001429475.1 of Bacillus sp. Root131. NCBI lineage: Bacteria > Bacillati > Bacillota > Bacilli > Caryophanales > Bacillaceae > Bacillus > Bacillus sp. Root131. The sequence goes on along the minus strand of NZ_LMJQ01000003.1, from coordinate 117,750 downwards.
TCACTCTAAATGACAACATGAGATTTTCGATATTTACCAGGTGTTTCATTGGTGAATTTTTTAAAAATTTTAGTAAAATAACTTTGATCGCTAAAATTAAGCGAAGCGCATATGTCTGATAAGGGATAGGTGGTGAAAGTTAATAATTTCTTTGCTTCTTCGATTCGTTCACGTTGAATGTACTCAATTAATGAAATACCGACTTCTTTTTTAAATAATATAGATAAATAATCTGAATTCACATTTGCAAATTTAGCAAGTTGTTTAACAGATATTGGATTGTAAATGTTTTTAAAAATGTAGTTTTTGCAAATAGCAATAGTCTGTGAATGTTGCTGTGTTTTTTGTGCCTTTACACGGTCTGCAAAGGTACAAAAAGCATTTTTTAATAAATCCCAAACAGATTCTTTGTCTTTTAAATTTTCTGTTCTTTGAATATGTAAATCATAAATTTTGTAAGCTATCCCAGATGGAAGACCCCCTTTTATCGCATATCTAGTGGCGAGCGTAATGGATGAAATACAAATGTTTTTATGACGTCTTAATTGATGGAATGAAGATAAAGATGAAAGAGTCTCTTGTTGGAATTCGTAATAATATTTGAGCACGGTTTCTTTATCCCCGTTTTCTATAGAACCAAGTAGTTGCTGCTCTATATATAAATTATGATAAATGGATTCGTCTTTTTGCATTGAAATATATACATCTTCGTTTAAGATTCTGCTATGACTTATATGAAGTGAGTCACTGTTATTTGAAAATGTGCTTACATCTGAATTTTTTTTATAGAGAATGTTATAGAACAATATTGCTATATTTACAAAGAAATTTTGATCTTTGACTGACAATGAAAAATAATGGTCTCTTGTTCTTTTATAATTTGGAATAAAATTAAGTTTACTATCCGCTTTACTTGTAGAAAAATTCACATGTGCCAAGGGCCCAATAATAACAGTACCGTTCACCATATAATCGCTCTTTATGTGAATTAAAATGAAGTGCCCTAGATGTTCGTGAGTTCTGAAGATGGGGGAATTATATGTATCATTTCTCTGAAAAAGCACATGTAACTGTTCTATTTTTGATGTATACAACAAGTGTGAATCATTTTTTGATGTGAATTCTAAAAGGATATTTTTGTTACAATCTAAAAAACAAACTGGAATTTCAAAAGATTGGAAAAACATATTGCAAATGTACTCTATCTCAACTAGACTGAGCTTTTTAGTCATATTCTTCCTCCTTACAGTTATGCGTAATAGTTAAATAAACATATATTCCTTTTTTCATAAGTAGAAACGGAAAACCTTTATTAATAAAAAATATAAATAAAAGTTATAAACTTCTAAGAATAATACCATAATTTAACATGAATAGCACATATTATTTGAATATACAGGTAATAGTTTTGGACAGTAGCGTAAAATATGAATCGTCACACTTATTTGTTGGTTATTACTTATATGTATTAAAAATGATTAAGGTTGGATTTTAAATGGGGATAGGAAGTGAGAAATTAATAGATTGACAGTAAGTGACTAGTCGAAATTAGCAGTGAAAGCTATTATGTAACAAATGTAATGATTTTGAAGTAGAGATATAAGTGTAATTTAGGGGAGAAAATTACATATATCATGTGGAGAGACAACGTAATAATAGAAGATAAGAAATGTGAATAAGTGATTGTAAACAATGGATTGTTGGACGACTATGTTTTATGTTATTCGTTTAAATCTGATACTTGGCACACTATTGCTTTTAAGAAGGTAATAGTAATAAAGAGATTTTTAAAATGATAGAAGTAGTAAAGGGGATAAGAGAAATGAAAAAAATATTTAGTGTGCTTTTAGTGTTATTCTTAACATTTTCTACATGGTCTAGTGTATTAGTAAAGGCAGATTCACCATCTAAAGGTACTTTAACGATTCATAAGTATGAACAAGAAAAAGATGGAGCGCAGGGACTAGAAGGTGACGGTTCTGCAAATCAAGAGGTGCCAAAAGATGCGAAACCATTAAAAGGTGTAACGTTTGAAGTGAAAAAGGTTGCGTCTTTTGAAAAAATTTCAAACGATGGGAAAATCGTGAAAGAAGATGTGAAACCTGTAATGGGAGCAACTCCAACGCAAGTAGTAACAGATGATAACGGACAAGCTGTATTAAAAGATCTTCCGCTAGGACGTTATGAGGTGAAAGAAGTGGCAGGACCTCCACATGTTAATCTAAATCCCAATACGTATACAGTGGATATCCCATTAACGAATAAAGAGGGTAAGGTGCTAAACTATGATGTTCACATGTATCCTAAAAATGAGGTTAAACGTGGTGCAGTGGATTTAATAAAAACTGGTGTAAATGAAAAAGCATTAGCAGGTGCAGTATTCTCTTTATTTAAAAAAGACGGTACAGAAGTGAAAAAAGAGTTAGTAACAGATGCTAATGGTCATATTCGCGTGCAAGGATTGGTGTATGGAGAATACTATTTCCAAGAAACAAAAGCTCCGAAAGGCTATGTAATAGATCCAACTAAACGTGAGTTTTTTGTTAAGAACTCCGGAACAATTAATGAAGATGGAACTATTACTTCTGGTACAGTAGTTAAATTAGAAGTGAAAAACTATGAAGAACCAATAATTGATAAAAAGATTAACGGAAAATTGGAAGCGTTACCAATCAATCCGTTAACTAATTATAATTATGATATTAAAACATTAATTCCAGAAGACATTAAGGAATACAAAAAATATGTGGTAACAGATACTTTGGATAATCGTTTAGTGATTCAAGGAAAGCCAATCGTGAAAATTGATGGAGCAGAAGTAAATGCAAGCATTGTAGAGGTAGCTATAGAAGGTCAAAAAGTAACAGCTACAGTAAAAGATTTCACAAAATTAGATGGTAAAAAAGAATTTCATGTGCAAATTAAATCTCAAGTAAAAGAAGGAGTACCATCTGGTTCGGAAATTTTAAATACAGCAAAAATTGATTTTACAAATAAAAATGATGTAATTGGAGAAAAGGAATCTAAACCTGTAGTTGTTGTTCCAACAACTGGAATAATTGAGTTAACAAAAATTGATGGTGCTAATAAGAATAAATTAAAAGGTGCAGAGTTTGTACTTAAAGATAAAAATGGAAAAATAGTTGTTGTAGCAGGAAAAGAAGTAACAGGTGTATCAGATGAAAATGGTGTTATTAAATGGTCTAACATTCCATATGGAGACTATCAAATTTTTGAAACGAAAGCACCAACATATACAAAAGAAGATGGTACAAAAGCTTCTTATCAATTGTTAAAAGATCCTATTGATGTAAAGATTAGCGAAAATAATCAAACGGTTAAATTAACGATTGAAAATAATAAAAGTGGATGGGTTCTTCCGGTAACGGGTGGCATAGGAACGACTCTTTTTACTGTAATAGGCCTTACGTTAATGGTTACAGCGGCATTTGTTTTCTTCAGAAAAAAGTTTGCTAATAATTAAGATTTTAGGGACATGTAACTATGGGAAAAGGGGAGAAGAAAAATGCTTCCCTCTTTTCGATATTTAAGCATATACAGAGGTGGAAATATGAAACGAAATCTTGTTTTGGGAGGTATTTTTTTATTTGGATTAGGTGTGCTTTTATATCCTACTATTAGTAATTGGTTGGCGACTCGTGCACATTATTCTGAGATTAGCTCTTACGATAAGAAGATCAAAGAGCTACAAAAGAAAGAAGTCGAACGTAGGGAAAAAGAAGCAGCCGAATATAATAAACAAGTTCAAACTTCCACGAAAACATTTACTGATCCATTTTCTGAAAAAAAAAGTAATCATCAAGCATATGCTGATGCGTTAAATTTAGGAGATGTAATGGGGTATATTGAAATATCGAAAATTAATATAAAACTGCCAATCTATCAAGGGACATCTGAGGAAGTATTGAGCCGCGGGATAGGTCATTTAGATTTTTCTTCGCTCCCGATAGGTGGAGAAAATACGCACACTATTTTAACAGGGCATCGTGGTTTACCATCAGCAAAATTATTTACAGATTTAGATAAGTTGAGCGAAGGAGATCTTTTTTATATTCATTCTTTAGACAAAGTTCTTGCTTATAAAGTAGATCAAATTAAAGTAGTGTTACCACACGAAACGGACGATCTACAAATTGTACAAAAAAAAGATTATACAACTTTAATTACGTGTACGCCTTATGGAGTAAACACCAATAGATTGCTAGTTCGAGGTGTGCGTGTGGAGTTAAACGAGAAAGAAAAACAAAAAGTGAGTACAGAGATATTTATATTTAATAAGTGGACTGTAATAGTTCCAATCCTATTGTTATGTGTGTTTCTAGTCGTAATTTATAAGAAAAGGTTAACTAGATAGAATGTATTTATTTATCCTGCATTAATGGACAGTGGGACCGGAAATTCAGAGATAAGTAAAGAAGGAAGGTGTATAGGGAATGAAGTAAATCCTCATTGACAAATATGTCATTTTATTCGACTATAGAAAAAATACGGTAAAGGTGGGAACAAAGGAATTGAGGCTACGATTAAAGCTGGTAAGTATTCATTTTATTGTTTTGTTAATGTTAAGTGTAAGTTTTGTCGTATATGTACCAAAAGAAGTATATGGATCCACGACAAACTTAGAAGGTCTAGGTGATATATCGCGTTATAATGCAGTTGTCTTTGGTAACCATAAAGCAATAGGTGGCGACATTGAAGGAGCAATTGCAGTTCAAGGTGATATGGATGCATCGGGGTATACGATTGTAGGTGCTGCAGCGGGAACATCTAATATAGTAGGTGAAAAATGGGTTGATGAGGGATATCCGTCCTTGTTGTTGTCTGGAAAATTTAAGAAATCAAGAGAAGAATCTTTTATCATTCAAAACGGAATAGTAGTAATGACAAAAGAGAGTGATCCAGATCGCATCATACAATCCTCTTATGATCGTATCGTTTATAAAGAAAAACTAGAAATTGACGCGAAATTTAATGAATTTCGCAATATAGTGAACCAAGTCAGTAAAAATGCAGGTCAATATAAAACAAATACCCCAATTCCAAATATGAGTCATGGAATCGGAAAAGATATAAACAATCCTAATATTTATGTTTCATCAGAATTGACAGGGAAAATTAATTTAGATATAAGAGATGTATTTTTACCAAATGCTAAGGACAAAGATTTTATTGTTATGTATTCGGATGCAACAGAGGTTACATTTAAAAATGGGTCTATTCTATATGACACGAACAATATTGGAAGGGCTACAGATATAGTTCCTACATCACAACCATATTCTCCTAATTCCCCGTTTACTGAGCTATATGGGAAAGTGATTTGGGTTTTTCCAAATGCGAAAAAAATTATAACAGAGGGATATGGTGTCGTTGGTAGTGTGTTTGCCCCCAATGCTGTATTAGAAACAAAAGGCGGTTCGATTAATGGACAAGCATTTGTCGGTGCGGTACAACAAACTGGTGGATTTGAATTTCACAATTTCAAATTTAACTGGCAACATTGGAACAAGCCTAGTACTGGAAAAGTAAAAATAAAAAAAGTTGATAGTAATAATGATAATAAAAAATTGGTCGGAGCAAAGTTTCATATAGAAGATTCAAATAAAAAAGTAGTTGGAGAACTAGTAACAAATGAAGAAGGAGAAGCGATATCAAAAGACTTACCAAAAGGAAACTATACCCTTGTAGAAATAGAAGTGCCAAAAGACTATGAATTATTAAAAGATAAAATAGCTGTAAAAATAGAAAAAGATGCAGTAGTAGAAATTAAAATAGGAAATAAGAAATTGCCAGATCCAATGGGAAAAATGAAGTTAGTGAAAGTAGACATAAGTGATAAAAATAAAAAGCTAGCAGGGGCAAAGTTTCATATAGAAGATCCAAAAGGAAAAATAGTTGGAGAACTAGTAACAAATGAAGAAGGAGAAGCGATATCAAAAGACTTACCAAAAGGAAACTATACCTTAGTGGAAGTAGAAGCACCTAAAGGTTACGAATTATTAAAAGAAAAAATAACTGTAAAAATAGAAAAAGATGCAGTAGTAGAAATTAAAATAGGAAATAAGAAATTGCCAGATCCAATGGGGAAAATGAAGCTTGTGAAAGTAGACATAAGTGATAAAAATAAAAAACTAGCAGGAGCAAAGTTTCATATAGAAGATTTAAAAGAAAAAGTAGTTGGAGAGTTAATAACAGATGAAAAAGGAGAAATGATATCAAAGGACTTACCAAAAGGAAACTATACCTTAGTGGAAGTAGAAGCACCTAAAGGTTACGAATTATTAAAAGAAAAAATAACTGTAAAAATAGAAAAAGATACAGTAGTAGAAATTAAAATAGAAAATAAGAAATTGCCAGATCCGACTGGGCAATTTGAAATTGAAAAAGTTGATGATAAGGATAGTGAATTAAAGCTAAAAGGCGCTGTATTTCAAGTGTTAGATAAAGAAGGGAAAGAAGTTAGTAGATTAATAACGGATGAAAAAGGAAAGGTAATTTCCAACCAATTAGCAATTGGAAAGTATACGATTAAAGAAATAAAAGCACCGAACGGATACATGTTACTTAGGGATCCAATAGAAATAGAAATTACAGAAGCAGTAAAGACACAAAAAATAACAGTAAAAAATGCGAAGAATAATTGGGTAATTCCTAATACTGGTGGGAGCGGAACAACAATTTTTTACGTAATTGGTATTATGCTAATGTTTGCTTTGCTATATTTCTGTAAGAAAAATCGTATATTATGAACTAATTTTATAGAGTTAGACAGATCGTTGCGTTAGAGAGTTTTAGGACATGAGTTCGGTATTGTACTGCACTCATGGTACTAAATTTGTTAAAGGAGGAAGGATAATAGTAAACATAGAATATATTAATGAATTAAAATATTTAAGAGGTGAACATGGTGGCAATAAAACAAGACGAAATTAAAGTAGTTGCCGGAGCTGGAGTGTTTAATAATAATCCAGGTTGGATTCAAACGCAAGAAGATGAACTTAACTTACTAGATAAAGCTACGTGGGAAGAAAGATTTGAATACAACTCTATTTCAGCTATTTTAGCTGAGCATGTATGGGAACACCTTACTTTTGAAGAAGGTGTAAGAGCAGCTGAAATTTGTTATGAATTTTTAAAACCATCTGGTCATATTCGGTGCGGAGTCCCTGATGCATTCTTTCAGGATGAGGCATATCAAAATATAGTTCAAATAGGGGGACCCGGTCCGAAAGATCATCCAGCAGCAAGTCATAAAATCGTTCATAATTATATAACATTAACGGAAATGTTTGAAACTGCTGGATTCGAGGTAGTTTTACTTGAATATTGTGATGAAAATGGTCGGTTTTATTACAACAAATGGGATGCAAACGACGGTGTTATTTTCCGTTCGAAAAGGTATGATTCTAGAAATAAAGGCGATAAACTTGGTTTTCCATCGCTAATTGTCGATGCGATTAAGCGTTAATCATTCAACAAAACAGGAGTTAATCCTATGATTTCATAAGTCGCAAATGCGGCTTTTTTATTTGTACGTAAATCTATATTTAATTTTTAATATTATATAACTGGATTTAGAAAATATTTAAGTTTTTCTCAGCACCATTCACTTTAAATTAACACTTCGTTGTCATAAATATTTATTTTATATTTATATTCGTGTAAAATGAAGTGAGAACATATATTCTGTATAAGGAGGCAATCAAAATGATAGCTGAAATTGGGAAACTAACTGATGGATATATTGTAAAATTTGAACGTGAATTTCCATATACGGTAGAGGAAGTTTGGTCTGTATTAACAGAAAACAGTAAGCTGAAAAAATGGATGTCCAATTTACAGATTGAAAGCCTTAAAACTGGTGGAATAATAAAGTTCGACATGATGGACGGTTCATTCATAAACATTGATATTTTAGAATGTCAACTAAACTCAGTACTTGAATTTACTTGGGATAAAGACCGTGTCCGATTTGAAATACATAAAGAGGAAAATGGTACTCTTTTACTTCTTAAAGAGTACATTCATGAATTAACAGATCATACACCGAGAGATATAGCTGGTTGGCATATTTGTTTAAATCTTTTTTCTTACGTTTTAAAAGGAGAAGAGAAAGAATTTTCTAAAGATGAATGGCAACAATGGTTTGAAATATACAAGGATAAGATTCATGAAGCGAGAGGATAATTGCATAATAGGTAATATTCATTATGTAATTATTATATTGTAAAAATGCTTTTGTGAATAAATAAGAATAGAGGTTAATATGAAAGTAAATCAATTAATTGCTAATAACATAAATAAATTAGATGCAACTATACCGTTTAATAAATCGTTTGGAATTGCTGGTTTATCTGGATCGGGTAAAACAACTTTTTGCCAAAAAATTGGTGAAGAATCAAAAAAACGATTAGTTTCTTTATTGCCAAAGGCTGAATATCAATATTTATTTCCTAACATTATGGAAACAAATTTTAGTGCCATTAAGATGGAAGAAATACCTTTAGTACTTTTTCTAGGAAAATCATCGATTTCGTCTAATCCGCGTTCAACGATTGGTACTCATACTGGTGTTTTTACAGAGGTTCGGGAAAAACTTGCTGAGGTATTTAATCTTTCTCCAGAGGTCTTTTCATTTAATAATCAATTAGGCTGGTGTACTGGTTGTAAAGGCCGTGGTACTACAAAAAATGTTGAGTGTAAAAAATGTAAGGGAAAACGTTATAGTGAAGAAATTGAACAACATGAAATTGATTTGTTGGACAAGCCACATTCAATCTCAAATATTAATGATTTAAGTATTGAATCTATTCTTTCACTAGCAAAAGAGTTAAATATTAGTGAAGAAAAACAGCATATACTGCAAAATATTATTAATATGAACATTGGTTATTTAACATTAAATCGAATTATGGGTACGTTATCAGGTGGAGAGTTAACACGACTTTATTTGGCCGAATTCATGGCAGTAAGTGAAAATGCTGTAATTATTATTGATGAGATTTCAGTTGGACTTGATCATGAAACTTTATTACAAATTTTAGAAGAGATTAAACGATTAGGGTGTAAAAATCAAATTTGGCTTATTGATCATTCAGATACAGTACTAGATACAACTGATGAGCAATTGTTCTTTGGACCTGGTAGCGGAAAATATGGCGGGAAAATTGTGGAAGAATCACCAAGACCAAAGTCAATACTGTGGGATCGAAATAAAGAAATACCAACAGAATATTATACATTCTATGATTTATATTGCCGTAATATCCAAATGGCTGAGTTTCAAATTCCTAAAAACAGGCTTGTAACAGTTACAGGAGAATCAGGATGTGGGAAATCTACACTTGTCAACGAATGTCTAGCTACAGATTTTTTGAAACGATATCCAAAAGATAAATTAGTTATGGTAGGACAAGACCGAAATCAATCAATTACAAGTCGATCAACTGTAGCAACTTTCCTAGATATTAAAAAGAAACTGACAAAGTATAGTGAAGACATTGATGATATTTTTGAGCGCTCGATTGAGGATATTATTGATGAACTTCCAAATGAAGATATCGCTTATAAACGTTTGAGCCTACTAATTAAATTAGGGCTTGGCTATTTAACATTAGAGAGAAAAACACAAACATTATCGACAGGTGAGTTTCAATGTGTTCATTTAGTTTCGGAATTATTTGCAAACACTAGAAATCCACATACATTATTTATTTTTGATGAGCCTTCAAAAGGTTTATCACAAAATATTTTAAATCAATTTATCGATAGTATTAGAGGTATTCTGCAAGATGAATCAGTTTCGATCATTATGATTGAGCATAATCGTTACATGTTAGAAAGCTCTGATTATATAGTTGATTTTGGAAAAAGGCAGAATGAATCTATAGAGCATTTGGATGTTGTCAATCATGAGGATTACTATCGTCAAAAAAGTAATGTGAATAGCACAGAGAAAATACACATCTCTTCAATGCTTAAGCAGAAAAAAGGGGTTCACTATTTAGAAGAAAATCATATTAACTATTTTAAAAATGCCGAAAATATTTATAAGGGCGGTATTTTAAAAAGTTTATCATCAATGGCTAGGTTAATTTATGGTGAATATGAATCTGATACAATCGCACCTGTTATTGCTATTGATCTTGAAAGACATTTATATAGTCAATATAGTTTCTTATATGAGATTGGTGGATTAATTAATCATATTGTAGCTGCTCATCCAATTAATAAAGATACGAGAAGTTTTGATTTCTATTCACAGGACAATCATTGTCCATCTTGTTCTGGACGTCTTCAAATTGAAGTTTTTGATAAAGATATTGCCATTCAAGATAAAAGTGTTCCATTTTGGGATGGGCTATTCGATCCAGAAATCATGAAGGTATTAAAATTTTATCAGCATGAAAAAATAGAATTTCTATTCGAAGAAATAAAAAATGAGCTTGATCACGATTTGTCAAAGAGCTATAATGATATGTCAGAAGAAGAAAAGCATACGTTTTGGTACGGGTATTTTGAAAAATCATTTTATGATAAAAAAGGAAAGACACGCAGAACATGGGTAGGATTTAATACAATTATTGGTGGATATATTGTTATTTCAAAAGCACCTATTAAAGAAGAAATTAAAAGTTCAAAAAAAATGATGAAATGTCCAATTTGCGAGGGGACGGTTTTAAATCATCATAAACCACTTAAATTTGATAACGTAGATATTCGTGAAATAATTAATCAGCCTATTAATGAAGTAGTGAAAACAGTTGGTGATTTACCGACACTTGTTAAATTGAAGTCTATTGTTGGTGGCGATATGGTATTGACAGAAGATGTTTCTTTATTGCCAAGAAAAGCACAAGTTGCACTGAAGATGTTTGAATTAGAACAAGCAAGCTTTTCAAACTATGAAATGGTGTTACAAAATGTCTTACCATTCTGGGGTGAAATAAAAGGAAATATCGAATCCATTAGTGTTAATAATCAAGTAACTGTTTGTGATTTCCCTAATGTTTATGAAACGAGAGAAAACATTATAGATAAGTATTTCACAAATGGTAAATATAAAAAACTTACGTATGTATACGAAGCGTTTGGATACAAAAAAATAGTTACCCAAATTAATAAAATTAAAAAAAGTAATCCATGTCCATTTTGTAAAGGTAAGAAAGTGATAACCGAAGATAATCTACATGATGGTGTCTTTAAACTAACAATTCCATGTGTAACTTGTAATGCAAGTGGTATTAATGACGAAGGGTTAAAAGAAGTTGTCGAGGGCGTGGATGTACAAACGTGGTTAACTGGAAAAGTTAGTGATGTTGTGGATGAGAGCTTATTAACAGAAGCTGTTGGGCAAATACCAATTTTTAATCGTATTCGTGAGTTGGATAAACGAGATATGATGGCGGTTTATGAATGTCTTGAGAAAAATAACTAATGGTTATCAATTGCAGTAGTCATAAAAACAGGAATATAGGTTTTTAATTATATAAATATAACATGTTAAATTGTTATTTAAATCGTTAAAAATAGTTGACCCTCACATAATGTCATTGTTTATGATGAAGTTGAGCTTCAAAGTAGATGTAACTTATAGGAGGAAATCATGTTTAAAATAGGGGATTTTTCGAAACTATCTTCCATTAGTATACGTATGTTGAGACACTACGATAAAGTGGAATTATTACAACCAGTAAAAGTCGATGAGCAGAGTGGATATCGATTTTATTCAGCTGACCAATTAAAAAAAGTAAATCAAATTCAAACATTAAAAGCTATGGGGTTTAATATTGCTACCATCAAAGAAATAATAGAATGCGATAATATAGATAGCATAAAAGAGCAATTTTTAAATCGTAGTGCTCAAATTAAAGAAGACATGAATAACCTCCAAAAACAATTACGTCTCCTCGAAGACTCAATGAAAACGATGAGAGAGGATGTTGTTGAGATGAATTATCATGTTTCAATAAAAGAAATTCCAGAAAGAACTGTAGCTAGTGTTAGAAAGATTATTCCATCGTATAATTGCGAAGGTGATTTATGGAGTGTATTAATGCAAGAAATTCAAATGAAAAATATTAGTATTCCCCATCCGAGTTATAGTATTGCGGTTTTCCATGATCGTGAATACAAAGAAAATGATGTAGATATAGAAATACAGCTAAGTATTCTAGGTAAGCACGAAAATACAAAAGACGTTACATTTAAAAATATGAAATCAACCAATGTAGCTTCTATAACAGTTAATGGAAGTTATGAACAGATGACAGCTGTAAATGAGGCTGCGGCAAAATGGATTGAGACAGAAGGTTACAAATTAGCAGGCCCGATGTTTAATATTTATCATGTGAGCCCAGCGATGGAATCGGATCCTAATAAGTGGGTTACAGAAGTTTGTTATCCAGTTAAATAATGATAAAGAAAAAAGGCATTAATTATATGCCTTTTTTCTTTGGAAACTTATCCATAAATATCAAGACAAATTACTTCGAGATTCGATTCGTCAACTACTAGCACAATTTTATTTGCAAATGTACAAAATGAGCGGATTGTAATGAATCATCTAAAAACCAACCAGTTGGTACTAAAGTAATGTAATCATCTATTTGGAAATTTCAGCAATGTTTAAATGAGCAACAAAAGCCACCGTAATAAGGGGCTTTTGTCTTAAATAATTTAATGATATGTATACCCTCCATCAGGAAACAATACATTACCCGTAGTAAAACTATTTTGCATTAAATATAGGACAGTATGTGCAATTTCATCATTATATCCAGCTCGTTGTACAAGTGAAAGAGATTTATAAGCTTCGTAAGCAACTAGTCTATTTTCATTTTGTTCATTTTCTTTTTGTATTGTTCCAGGAGAAACCACATTAACTCTAATAGGAGCTAATTCCACAGCTAAAGCCTTCCCTAAACTTTCAATAGCACCATTGCAAGCTCCATAAGCAGGTGCGCCTTTAAGTGGTCTTTGACTAAATGCACCGGACATTAACACGATAGATCCAGAGTTTGAAAGAAAAGGAATTGCATATTTTACGGCATAATATTGAGGCCAAAACTTTCCGATGAAGCTACTTTCAGCAATTTCCTCTGTAGAGGTAATTGGTCCAAGTGTGTAAGAGGCTCCCGGTGTGAATAAATGATCAAAGTTCCCAACTGTCTTGAAAAAAATTTGTAATTGCTCTTTATTTTGATTATCCAATATATAAGTTTGAAGATGATTGCTATTTATTAATTTTTTAGCAACTTTTAATTTTTCTTCCGAACGCCCTGCAATAATAACATGTGCTCCTTGTTCAATTACTTGTTTTGCCGTTGCCAATCCAATACCAGAACTCCCGCCAATGATAACAATACGACTATTTTCTAATGTAGTAATAGACATATTTTAGCCACTCCTTTAATAAAAAATTTAGAATATAACTGTGCTATGCTTTTATTATTCGCTAAAAGGGAGCAAGTGAAAAGTACGCACTTTATATGTACATAGTCGTAAATTTCGTACTAATCGCTATTTATGCGGATAAGTAATTGGAAAAATCGCTAAATATGGTTTATCCCGCATTAACGGGCAGTAAAACTCTCACCTCAAAGTTAGGAAAATGCAAGGAAGTTAGGTAAGAGATCAATTGCCCGTAAAAGCCCGATTGGTTCAACTAATAATCAGTTTGGGATGAACAAAACCCTCACTGATTAAAGTTTCACTTTATGATATCTGAGGAGAGGTGAGAAAAATGGATTTACAAGAACCGAAGTTAAAAGGGGTAATAGCAACATTACAAATAATCGGTGGGAAATGGAAGCCACTCATTTTGTTTATTTTGCTAACAGATGGAATGAAACGTTTTGGTGAATTAAAGCGATTGATACCAGATATATCTCAAGGGACGTTAGCGAAGCAATTACGTGAATTAGAGCAAGATCAACTAATAAAACGCGAAATTTATCAAGAAATACCACCTAAAGTAGAATATAGCTTAACTGAACATGGAAAAACAGTCAGTACTGTTTTGGATAGTATGTGTAGTTGGGGAAGAGGGCATTTAGAATATATAGATAAAGATAAACCATAAAAATGTTATGTAAACTTATTGTAGTGTGAAGGGAAATATTGTTTTAATAATTTGTAATTTATAATATATAATTAAGGAGTGTCGTAGGTTATTATACATATTTAATTTATTTTTACAAAGGGGAAGTAATAAGATGAACGAATTAGAGTATAAAAGCTTCTATGATAAAGTAGGAAGATTAAATGGATGGGATTTTAGTAAAATAAAATGTGAAACTGTAGGAGATACATGGGACTTTTATAGTGAGGTAAAAGAAAGGTGTAAACCATCACATATTTTACTTGATGTTGGTACAGGGGGAGGAGAAAATGTACTTAACATAGCATCATCAGCTAAATTGTTGATTGGAATTGATAATTCTAACGGCATGATTGCAACGGCACATTCTAACTTGAAAAAATCAGGTGTACAAAATGTTGAGTTTCTTCAAATGGGTTCTGAAGCTTTAACATTTCCACATGCACATTTTGATATTGCTTCAAGTTGTCATGCCCCGTTTCTGGCATCTGAGTTAGCGAAAGTAATGAAAAAGGGTGCCTTTTTCTTAACACAACAAGTAAGTGAGAATGATAAATTAAACCTGAAAGAAGCATTTGGTAGAGGGCAATGCTTAGGTGAACGGGATGGTACTTTAAAAGAAAAGTATATGAATGAACTTATTAGTGCAGGATTTGATCTCGTGCAAGTACGTGAATATGATGTTACTGATTATTACAGTAGGTCTGAAGATCTCATTTTCTTATTAAAACATACCCCTATTATTCCTAGATTCGGAGAACAGGAAGAGGATTTTACTATTTTACAAAAGTTCATTGATACGTATAGTTTTGAAAAAGGGATTCGTACTAATTCAAAAAGATTTATGATTATTGCTGTTAAATTATAATATATTTTAGTGTAAAAGCTGCTTTTCATTTAAAGAAAAGCAGCTTTTTGTGTGGAAAAGAATACAGGAAATACTTGAAAATAATAGAAATAAATAAAGTGTAAATTAAAAAATCAAAATATGGAGGATAAATGTTTTGAAACGTTACTATATTAGCAATGAAAAAATAAATGTACATATTACTGAATGGGGGAATAATGACAAGCCCGTTATCTTTTGTTTACATGGATTAGGTAGTACGAGTTTAAGTTTTATAGAAGTTGCTGTAAAGGATCTAGGGATCGAAATGGATAATAAAGTATGGTGGCATGCCAGGGGAAATACAGCTAGTAATATAATAAGAGGTATGCATAAAGATGAAACTATAGATATATATGAGAAGCTACCGGCTAATATTGTATTACTTCGAGCTACAGTCCCACAAGTTTGGGCGGATTATAGAGATAAGACAGTAAATGTTTTTAAAGAGAAAACGGACAGTATAGTAAAAGTAATTCCTGATACTACACACATGTTGCACTGGGATAAACCAGAAATTGTTATAGCAGAAATAAAAAATAATTGGAGCTAACATATTCATACTAAAGTTGTAGTTTCTACATGAAAAATCCATCCTTCCGTTTGATTTTATCTATTTATAAGTGTAATACAATACGAATAGATAATAAGAAACAAGGGGGAATGTAACGTGATTACACATATATCAGATATAAAACTACAAACGGTTTCCATAGAAGGGGTAAAACAAGTTTATAGGGACATATTATCTTTTCCAATAAAAAAAGAAACAGAATCATTTATTCAATTTAAAGTAACACCGTACACTACAATTAGTTTTCAAGAATTATATGAACCAATTGCACCTGCGCACTTTGCTTTTGAGATTCCATATTCAAAATTTCATGAAGTTGCAAGATGGCTTGAAAAGTCTGGATTACTCATTGTAAAATGGAAAGATGGTCATACAATTGATGAAGAGAGCGGCCGATTCAACTTATATTTCAGAGATGGCGATGGAAATCTTCTCGAAATTATCGCGCATAGTTATGTTAAAGAAGATGTATTAGTACCACACTCACCTTTAAACATTTTATACGTAAGGGAAATTGGTCTTCCTGTTAAAAGTGTACCTGTTTTTACGGAATGGTTAAAATCAAATCTAAATATGAAAACGATGGAAGATGGGGATATTTTTAACTTTGTTATAGGTGGCACTGCATATATCGTCGCGACTTGGTGGCAGAGACCTTGGATTCCAATCGCAATGAAAGCTTTACCACCGAAAGTTCATGTTTCTTTCGGAACACCGGATTCAGCATTTTTACAGCACATCCAAAATAACTTTAAGAAAAATAATGTTCCCTTTGAATGTAAACATAATGAAGTATCATTTATTGAGCAGGGATATTCATTTTCTATTGTGTATACACCAGAGTTTCATTCCAATATTCCTAAAGAACTAAACTTACCACTTTCTATTTAAGGATAGAAAGTGGTAAGTTTTTTATATCTTCGTGAAGAAGGTTTTCGTTATGATTAGAGTGAATGCAAAGAAAAGGATTAAGCGTTATTCAAACTTATTTTAAGGAGAGAAATGAAGTGAATCTAGGTAATCCAATTGCAAAAGGGAATACTGCAGAAATTTATTTAACTGATGATAAGGTTGTAAAATTATTTAAAGATTACCTCCCAGATACAGAGTCTATGAATGAAGCAAAAAAACAAAAATATGCTTATTCATGCGGGCTGCCAGTTCCAAACGTATTCGAAGTGACAAAGATACAAAATAGACAGGCAATTATTATGGAACATGTAAAAGGGGACAACATTGGTGATCTTCTGCTTAATAATTTAAATGAGGCAGAGCGTTATATCGGCCTTTGTGTTAATGAGCAAAAAAAGATCCATGCTATACATGTGAATACAGATGAAATGGAGTTAATGAGGGAAAGGTTAGAGCGTCAAATTAAATCTGTGCATAAATTGGATGAACGCAAAAAGAAGGATATATTACAAAAATTAGAATCTATTACATTTGATTTTAGGCTATGTCATAGAGATTTTCATCCATTTAATTTGATTTTGAGTAAGGAAGAGAAAGTGAAAGTTATAGATTGGGTAGATGCTAGTTCAGGTGATATTCGCGCAGATGTATTTCGAACATACTTGTTGTACTCACAATCTTCGGTAGAATTAGCTGAGATGTATTTACATATATATTGCAGTCGTACCGGCATATCAAGAGATGAAGTTTTTCAATGGGCTCCTATTATTATTGCAGCTAGATTTTCTGAAAAAGTATCACCGCAAAATGAAGTGTATTTGAAAAGATTATTGAATCAGTATTTATAAGTCATAAAAAAGGTTGTCAGCTAATTAATAAATGCTGTTGTTTAACCAAAGTTTCCTTGTAGTTAAACAACAGTATTCTTAAATATTGATATAGGTATTCTTATTTTCGATCTTCATCCTATAAAGGTTCATAATCCGTACTTGTTCCTCCGTTAATTCATCTTTATCCCAATACATATGCATTAAGCTATATTCAAAAATCTCCTTTAATTTAATAAATAACGGAAACTTGTCTTTCATCTCTTTTGGTAGCTCATTTTCCTCTTGGTAGCCTTCAAATAGTGCTTTTGTAATAGAATACTCATAGTCAACGATATTCCCATTTCCAGCAAATGAATATTCTATTGCACTATAAATAGGAACGGCTAAATCGAATATGTAAAAATGTTTTTCGCAGTCTTGAAAATCTATCATTGTTAAGTTTGAATTATTTTCGACTAAAATGTTTTCTAACCATAAATCTCCGTGTATTAAGCCGTAATTTGAAGGGGATTTTGGTAGCTCTTTTATGGAAGTTAAAACGTCAGATGCAATTTCTCTTATTGTATTTTCTTCTTTAGGGATATATTTAAGAAAATTATATTCTTCATTTTCATACCAATCGTTTATATGTTTTACTGGTTTAATCTTTTCAAAGCTTTTAGATATACGATGTAATTTTCCAATTTGTTTACCAAGTTTTTTAAATATATTAGAATTCCATTCAGACCTTGGTAAATGTATACCAGGAGCAGCTTTATATAATACAGCAAAAATCTCCTTGTCTAATGTGAATTTTTCTACAAAATTCCCTTGTAATGAAGGGATTATTGGTGGAACACCTAAACCATTTTGATATAAAAAATTTGTATATAAAACTTCCTCTATCTGTTCTTCATATGTTTTGTAGTTTGTAATTCTACTGAAGTATGTACCTTGTTCTGTAAGACATTCATACATCTCATTTGTTATTGGCTTAATGTTAATAAAATTCAACGGATACTGTTCATTTATGAATTGAAGTATTTCTTTTTCTAGCTTGTTCATTGAAACGTCCTTTCCAAACCTTAATTTTTTAACTTGGGAATTAAAAGAATTTTATTTTATAAAATTCGTGTTTAATTTTTGAAATCCTTTAAAATGAAATATGATGTAAATTGACCTTTAATAATTAGTAAGGTGTTGCCAACATACTCATTAACGCTAAATTGAAAAATGAATAGAAGGTATGACAAAATAAGATAGATGAAAAAATATAAAATTAATACTTATATATAGATTATAAAGACTTTAGAGAAAGGCTCATGTTATAAAACACAAGAAATATCAAAAGAAAGAAATGCACTTCTCCTATACTTTTAAATAAGGAGTGAAGGAAATGAATGAACATATACAGCAGATGATTAATTGGATTGAGAGCAATTTAAAAAAGAGATTTTCATTAGATGAATTATCTCGTTACATGGGGTATTCTCCTTATTATTGCTCTTTTAAATTTCATCAAGTAACGGGTTTCAGTATTAGACGTTATATTCTTCTTAGAAGGTTGTATTTATCTACGGAGGATTTAAAGAATGGTAGGAAGATAATTGAGGTCGCATTGGATTACGATTACTCTTCCCAAGAGGCTTATAGTAGAAGTTTTAAAAATGTTTTTGGAATGAATCCAAGAGAATACCAACTTAACAAAATGCCTATTCAATCATTTGTTAAACTAAATTTAAATAAAGAAGGGGCGTTTAATATGAATATTTCTAGAAAAATAGAGGTTGAGCAGTTACGAAATAGGAAGAGTGAGCTATTTGATAAAGAGGTACTTAACATATTAAATGGTCAAGTTATGTATGAAGAATTTAAAAACGAAAAGCTAATGGGTGATTCTGATTATGCACCATTTAATGAGGCAATGTGTGTGAACTCGGCTACTACTCAAGTTTTTAATGAAGAGTTTATTAAAACAAGAGCGAAAGGACATAACAGTTCAGTAGAAAGTTATATAAAAAAGGTTATAGATCCGTTAGAAAACCTTTTTACGAAAAAGTATAAATGTATTGTTCTATGGTTTGGTGAAGATATGTTTTGCCAAATGAACCTACTTACCATACTTTCTCACCTTGAACAGTCTGCTTATGAAGGGAAGGTATACTTAAATAGCTTTAGAGAGGATGAATTTAAAGTAAATCAAATTGAACTTGAATTGGGGAATTATTCTTCTATATACAATGAAGTATTAGTAAACCATAAAAAGACCTCTCATAAGGTACCACCTGTAATGTATCAGGCTATAGACTTATTTTTAGAAATGTTAACAGAAGATAATGCAGTAATGAAATTCATCTCTAAAAATAAAGATTTATCAACTCGTGAATTATTAATAAAGTTGTTTTATCTTTTTCCAACAATCGGATATGGAGATACTCAGTACATAGAGCTGATTAATAAAATAAAGAAGAAAGCTACACCAAAAATATAGGTGCAGCTTTCTTCTTATAATTGCTCAAGTAATTCTAATTCTTTTTCTACAAATAGCATTAGTTCTTTAATTGTTTCACCAGAAAAATCAAAACGAATACCGGCTGCATCATACACTTCTTTTATAGATTGCGAGCTTCCTAGTGATAATGCCTTTTTATAATTTTCTAGCGCTTGCTTAGGATCCTCTTTATATTGTTTATACATTTGTAATGCACCAAGTTGGGCGATCGCATATTCAATATAATAAAATGGTACTTCAAAAATATGGAGTACAGGTAGCCAACTCGTTGCTATCCAGTTTTCGTAGCCATCAATATGTATGACGCTAGACTGATAATGTTTTTGAAGTTGTAAGTATTTTTCATTTCTTTCTTCAGAAGTATGACTTGGATTTTCATACAGCCAGTGTTGAAATTGATCGACAATAAGCATAATAGGTAAATATGAAATAACATCTTTAAAGAAGTTAATTTTTGCTTGTTTTAAATCTTTTTTGTCTGTATAGAAGGTATCCCAATAATTAAGCGAGAATAACTCCATTGTCATACTGGCTAGCTCAGCTGTTTCAGCTGGAATTTCTATATACTGTCGTAATTTTAATGGTTTTATGAGTTCGTTATGAATACTATGACCCATTTCATGTATAAAAGTGACAATATCATCTTGTGTATAATTTAAGTTCATAAAAATATAAGATAATTGTGAAGCTGGTAAGTACTCACAAAAGCCACCAGCTGCTTTTCCTTTGCGGCTTGTTAAATCAAGACAATTGTGTTTATACATTCGGTTTAAAAGTGCTGAAAATTCAACATCTAGTTTATTAAAGATATGAGTGCTCTTTTCAATTAAATCATTTTCATTTGCAATAGGTTTAAGTACTTTTTGATCTGGAGTTACAGCTGATACATCCCACGGGCGAAGCGTATCAACTTGCAGTTTATCTTTTTTCTCTAGCAATATTTTATCTTTAAGAGGCACAACATACTTACGTATGGATTCAGCTAGTTCATAGCAATCTTTCGCTGAATAATCAAAACGCTCGTATTTTTTGAACATATAATCGCGATAATTCTCTAGTTGAATATTTTTTGCTTTTTGATGGCGAATTTCAATTAATTGATTTAATATGTTTTGGAGTTCTTTTTCAACAGATAAAAATTGTTCAGAAATAATGGTTTTTGCCTTTTTACGGGTGTCACGATTCGAATCTTGTAAATAGGATTGTAATTCTGTTATCGTTTTTTCTTCTCCGTCCCAAATTCCACTTAATCCTCCAGTAATTTCAAAGTACTCTGTGACTAATTTGTCTTCCTGTATTTCTAATTCGATATTTTCCTCACAAAATAACTTTTGAGCATTTTTTATTTTTGTATCTAATAAACCATATACGTTAGAATCTAATTCCATTCGAAAAGGTGACTCTAAATATTTATTATCCAATAAATTTTGGTACCGCTTTAAAAGTGGCTTTACAAATTGTTGATCATGTTCAAAAGTATCCTTTATTTCTTCATCATCCGTATTACATTGAAAGGCGATGTAATGTGATCTTAATTGTTCTTCGATGTCCCAAATTACTTTTGACTGCTCTTTTAACCAATTTTCAAGGTCTAGTTTTGAAGAAATCATTTTATTTAATAAAGTCGAAAGAGTTTTTTCCAATTGTAGTACATTACTAATATCAATCGTATTTACACGTTGCATTATATATCCCTCACTTTTTATTTATTCATAGAGATATTCTATTTATTAATTGTAATTCCCTTGTTAAGTGGGGTAAATGTGAAATAATGTTAAATTTAAATAATTAAAGAAGGTATTTATATGTCAAAGTAAAAAGTTTATCGTAAATGAAAATATATGGAGGGGTGCTGCATGAGAAAGGGAAAGAAGTTACTTGTATTTTTATTTCCACTTGTTTTATTCCGCATTAACGGGCAGTAAGATCCCCACCTCAAAATTCAGCGAAAGAAGTTAGGTGGGGGGATCAACTGCCCGTAAAAGCCCGATTGGTTCAACTAATAATCATTGGGGATGAACAAAACCCCCAATGATTAAAGTTTCACTTTATTATGTGCCTGTGAGAATGAGATTGAAGATGCTAAAAGTGAAGAGTCTATAGTGATGGATATTGCTACAGCCGCGGTAAAGGAGGAATCTTTTTTTAGTGCTGCTATAAGAGATGAAAAAGAAAGAATATTAGATTTAGAGATTGCTGATAGCGAAGATAGTAACGAAATAAAAAATGATATTAATAAAAGATTGGTGATACAAGGTGTAACGTCTTATAAAATCAATATAACTCAAAGAAATAGAGAAGTTGTAAAGGCAGAGAGTAGATGGAATCAAGTTTTTGGACATATATTTGATGACGTATTCAGAAAAAATGGATATGAAGGGTTTGGTATTCAGCAAATAAATTATAAAAAGAATCAACCTGTTACCATTGATATAAAATCTAAGCTTAGTGATGATGAAGTAGGGGCGAGAGAACTTGGACAGAAAATAGAAAAAGAAGTTGAAGGGGTACTTAAAACAGAAGCAGTAAAGAAATGGATTGAAAATGATTCATATGCTATTGGGATTTACGATATAGATGATCGGAAAATTAACTAATTGAGGAATGAATGCTATATGAATAGAGAACCGATGTAATTAAATATAGAATTGCTGGAGGAGGTGTAATATGTATAAGTATTTACATATTTTAAGTGACATAGAAAATATGATTCAAAATGGAGAAATAAAAGAAGGGAAGAAATTACCGTCTATACGGTCACTCGTTACGCAATATGAATGTAATAAGGCAACAGTTATACGTGCGCTTCATGAATTAGAAAAGCGTCACATTATATATTCTGTCCCTCAAAGTGGATACTACGTTGTTAAGAAATCTGGGAGTACCATAGAAAATAACGAGATAATTGATTTCGCTTCTTCAGCACCAGATCCAGATGTTTTCCCATATTTAGATTTTCAGCATTGCATTAATAAGGCTATTGATACTTATAAAAATGATTTGTTCGTATACGGAACACCGAAAGGGTTACCATCTTTAATTCCAGTCATTCAAAAACAGTTGGCAAATTATCAAGTGTTCACGAAAGAAGACAATATTTTTATAACGTCAGGTGTGCAGCAGGCGCTTGCTATATTAACTTCTATACCATTTCCGAATGGAAATGAAACTGTATTAATTGAACAGCCAACATATCATCTATATATTGATTATCTAGAAATAAATAAAGTTCCTGTAATCGGTATTAAACGTACGAATGAAGGTATCGATTTGAATGAATTGGAGCAAATATTTCAAACTGGAAAAATAAAATTCTTTTATACGATACCGAGATATCATCATCCGCTTGGAACTTCTTATTCTAAAGATGAGAAAGAAAAAATCGCACTATTGGCTAAGAAATACAATGTATTTATAGTGGAAGATGATTATTTAGCAGATTTAGAAACTGATTCAAAAGCAGATCCGTTATATAGCTTGGATAATTGTAGTCATGTCATATATTTGAAAAGTTATTCGAAGATTATTTTTCCTGGTTTACGGGTTGGAGTTGCAGTCATCCCACCATCCATTGCAAATGCTTTCTATACATACAAAAAGATACTAGATATTGATAGTCCGATGATTTCTCAAGCGGCTTTAGAAATTTATATAAAGAGCGGTATGTTTGAACGTCATAAAAGTAAAATTAATTCTTCCTACTACAATAGATCAATAAAACTAGCAGAAACATTAGAAAAAGTGCAAAATGAAGATCAATCATTATTTACATATAATAGACAAAACACATTTGGAATACACACTTGTTTAGAAATGCAGAAAAACACAGTTACAGAAACACTTATACAAAAATTAGGTGACATGCAAATAAGTGTCGATACTATTGATAAGAATTATATGAGGAATTTTCCTAAAGAAAAACTGTTAAAGTTAAATGTTTCGAATGTAAAAGAAGATAAGATTGAAGAAGGTATTTGTAAAGTAATTGAGGAAATCAACCAATCAAGACACTTGAATTTTCAGTTTAGAAAAGAATAATTTGAATTAGGAGGTTTGTTGTGAGGCGCCAAATAATTCTCTTGTTTGTGTGTGCCGCTATAATAATTGGAGCTATAGTTGTGACTAAATATTATAAAAAAGATGACCAATGCATCGTGGTTGGTAAGTATTCAAGAGGTATTATCGTAGATCAAAATAACGAACCTATATCTAATGTGAAAATATATGAAGATTCAATTGAAGAAAGTAAGGAACGCAGTATTTCAAATGCACAAGGTGAATTTGAAATACTAGATGGGGTTTGTGGTGAGATTGTTTTACAATTAGTTACTCCAGATGGAGAAATCTATACGAGAAAATATGATAGTAAGTATATACCACAAGTAATAGAACTGAGTTATAAAAAGTAAGGGGAATTACATGTAACCATTACAAGGAACTGAGTTTAATTAATATTTTTTAGAGCACTCAATAGCTGAGTGCTCTTTTTATTTATGACATAAGTGTTTAAAATGGAAAAAACTACCAATTAATGATACTCTTAAAGTATAGCTTTTATTTTGAATAGGAGGGCGATGGAGTCTATGGCGGTACGTATAGTCGATGATTTACAGCAATTATCATTGTTACTTATGTTTTTAAGTACACTCATATTTTACAGATACTTAAAGAAGGTTAAACGAGAGAGAAAACTGACTGGCTTTGAATGGACAATGTATTTTGTCACTCAATTTGCGACATTAATTTGGGCAATTACTTATTTTATTAAACACTTAGCTGAATCATAAATACTAATCAATCTAGTTTACTGTTATCTATTTGGGGTATAAATATAGTCCGTATCTAAATCAATGACAACATTGCTAGTGACGTCTTCTTGTAGTAACTTTGGATTTTTTTTGTAATAATATCGTACACAAAATAAGCGTAGCAGATCCTCATTAGATATCTCTTCATTTCTTACATTTAAATACATCGTTATTAATTCGTTAATAGAACAGTTACGGCCAATAACATACTCGTTTATTCTATATCCATCAAATTCAATTATCATGTTATCACTGTTGGGTGCTAGCCAACGTTATAGCTTTAATTTTGGATGAATCTATTATACATTGTTTGAAATTTAGTGAGAATATATTTTTATAAAGTGAGAGGATATGAATGGAACAGTATAAGTTAGTTTTAGAAGGTGCGAAACAACTTAAGTGGGAACCGGGTAAAATTAGATCCGTACAGGACGATGAAATTATTGTTAAAACAATTGCAGGAGCTATAAGCATTGGGGCCGAGTTACCACAGTATAATGGATCCGATGTTACGGATACGAATCCTTTTTATCCAAGAAAAACTGGATATGAAAGTTATGGTGAAGTGATTGAAGTTGGTAATAAAGTAACACATGTAAACGTAGGCGATAAAGTAGTTTTTTTTATGGACATGAAACAATAGGGATAGTTAAGGGGCATAAAGTAATTCGAGTGCCTAGTTCTATACAACCTAAAGTTGCTTTATTATCTATTCTTTCGTGTGATGCCGCTAAAGGAGTATTGAAACTAAACCCGCAACAGGATGAAAAAGTACTTATAACTGGAATGGGAGTTATTGGTTTACTCGCTTGTTATTTCTTAAAATACTATGTAGGCGTTGAGCACGTGGATGTTGTTGAGCCTAATAAAAATAGAAGAGATTTTGCAAAGAATTTTGGTGCGAAAAACATATATGATTCAGAAGAAAAAATAATAGAAACATATAATTATGGTTTCGAATGTTCTGCTACAAATAGTGGATTTCATGCATTGCAAAAAGCTCTTAAAACTAATGGACAAATATGTATACTTTCTGATGGTAATAATGAGATTATTGCATCAGACGGGATAAGCTCGTTTATACATGTCGAAGATGCTGCAAGAGCTACTATGCTAGTTCTTAATTGGCCTTCAGGAATCATAAATATTGTAGATGATTATCCAGCAACTAGTAAAGAATGGTTACCGATATATGCAGCAGCGATAGGGGCACCTAAGCCTAAAGTTCAAGATGGGAAAAATAGTTGGGAAAGAGGAGCTTCAAATAATAAGGCACGTAAAGAGTATGGATGGACACCTGTATTTCCATCATGGTCTGAAGGGTTTAACAATTTGATAGGGAAGTAAAATACACTTTTAATAGGAATGATAGTAATATCCACCATTAAAGGATTGGGTTATTATGAATATAATTTGGGAAAGTATTATATTAACTCTTACAGGAATAATTGTTTTGAAAATGACAGGTAGTACATCTGTCAGCCAAATGACAAGAGCTGAAATAATTATAGTTGTTTCAATTGGCCGTATTATTGTAGAACCTGTATTAAGTAGAAAAGTAGTCCCATCTCTATTTGCAGCTATCATATTTGCAAGCATACTACTTACCATTCATTTCTTTGAATTGAAATCAAGGAAGGTGGAACAATTCCTAAATGGAAGTAGCATTATAATTGTTGAAAACGGAGAGATTGTAAAAGAGAATTTGATGCAGGCAAAAATGTCAGAACAACAACTTTATATGCAATTAAGAGAAAAAGGGATTCATGATGTGAAGAGTTTACAGCAAGTTACAGCGGAACCGAATGGGCGTATTGGCTATCAATTAATAAAAGAAGCACAACCAATAACTTTAGAAATGTTAGAAAAAATATTAGATCAGTACAATATAAAAAGATGATTTCTCATGAGAAACAGCCAATACTACAATAAAAATATTGGCTGTTTTTTTATTTTCTATAAACGTAAGGGTTAATAAAATAGGGTAGATTTTTAATCAATCTTTATATTAGATATAGGCTTATTATTATGCTATATTCAATGGAGCTACGATGACTAAGGTAAGTGGTATGAATAGAAGAAAAAACTTTATAGCAAATACAAAAATGCTTTTAATTTGATACTAAAAATGGATTGAAAATAAGGAGATAGATACATAATGGAATTTTTGGAATCAAGTTTTATTGAAAAACAAACGATGTGGGGATTTGAACCTACAGAATCTGCAATTTTGACAAAAGATTTTTTCTTGAAAAGAACGTTAAGGATATATTAGTTCCGGGTATTGGTTATGGAAGAAATGCAAAGGTTTTTATCGATAATGGTATAAATGTAACAGGTATTGAAATTTCAAAAACAGCCATTGATTTAGCAATGCAAAATGGCCTAGAAGATATTAGTATCTATCATGGTTCGGTAAATGAGATGCCTTTTAATAACAAATCGTATGATGGTATATACAGTCATGCACTTCTACATTTGTTGAATAAGCAAGAGAGAGAGCAATTTATTAAAGGTTGTTATAATCAGCTGAAATCAGGTGGATATATGGTTTTCACAACTGTTTCTCAAAAAGCCCCAATGTTTGGGAAGGGGAAACAGTTGGATAAAGACTATTTCGAAATAATGGAAGGCGTAAAAATGTTCTTCTATAATTCTGAATCTATAAAACGAGATTTTAATAAATATGGACTAGTACAAGTTTCCGAAATTGATGAACCAAATAAGAACATGGAGAATAAACCTTCAATAAATTTCTTAATGATAAAATGCCAGAAAGAACTATAAATAAAAGTTTTTAAATATTTCTAAAGATATTTATATATTGATTATGCACAAATATAAAGGACAAGCATATAGTATAAATACCTCTTAACTTTAAGTAACCTTAACTTTCGTTAATAGGGTATCTCAAAATCCCCGAAAAGAGCACTTGCGGAAACAAGTGCTCTTTTATTTGGAATTTTAAACCATAAATATTGCATAAAATGTTAAACTTGAAAAGAGTACTTTTTTTATTTAAAACTGTAGTATATGAATGGAGTGTTATTGAATGCAAACAAGAAAAGCATATCTATATGTATTTGACACGATGTCTGATTGGGAATACGGACATTTAATTGCTGAACTTAATACAGGAAGATATTTCAAAAAAGATGTAGCGCCTTTTAAAGTAGTAACAGTTGGAATAAATAAAGAAACGATTATTTCAATGGGGGGCTTGAATATAAAGCCGGATATTTCCCTAGATGAATGTATCCTTGAGAGTAACGATCTATTAATTTTACCTGGAGGGAATACTTGGAGTGAAGAAATACATAAACCTATTTTGAAAAAAGTTGGTGAAGCCTTAAGGCTTGGTACAATTGTGGCTGCCATTTGCGGTGCAACTATAGGTCTTGCAAATTACGGTTACTTGGATTCTATAAATCACACAAGTAATAATTTAGATTATATGAAAATGGTTTGTCCTACTTATAAAGGAGAAAATTTTTATGAAGTAGGACCTGTAGCATCCAGTGAAAATCTTATTACTGCATCGGGTGTAGCACCTCTAGAATTTGCCATAGAAGTATTAAGGAAATTAGATGTATTTGCGCCGGATACACTTCATTCATGGTATAAATTGAATGAGACTCATGAAGTGGAATATTTCTTCCAGTTAATGAATTCAATTAATAGCTGAGTAGTATTTCGAATGAAAATTATATTTTAGATGATGCGAAAACTAATAACAAAATAAAAGGTAAGGGTATTCCTATGAATATATGAGGAAATATTCTTACTTTTTATAGTGTTATTTCTGAACGACAAACGTAATGGCATTTGTTTTTAATTGAACGTGTCTTTCATTACGAACTATATTATAAGCTAATTCCTTTATTTCAACTTTTAGTTTTTTCCATTCTTTATAAATGCTTTTTAAAGCACTTATCATTTCTTCGGTTGAAAGATTAATTTCAATTAAAGCTTCTAATTCTTCATTCGTTATTGAATCAATTTCTTGTATGTTAGAGTTAATAATTAAACAATTAATACCGCCGTTTTTTGTACCTCTTTTCATAGATTGGAGTACATTTTTAAAATCTTCTTCTGATTTGACATGTTCCAAACTTGATACTGCAACGATATAGTCATAAGTATTAGATCTAATATGATAGTTTTCAATTGCTGTTTGTTCTGTTTTTATAACCTCGAATACGTCATGTTCTTTGCTATAAATTTGTAGCTTTGTTAAAGCGGAATCAAGTAAATCAACACATGTAACAGTTCCGCTAGCATTTTTAATCTTTTGTGCAATTGGAATGCTATTTCTACCGACGCCAGAGCCAAGATCAAGCACTTGTAATTTGTTTTTCTCTTCAAAGTAGTCCATTAAATCCATAACTGTTTTAACCGGCTTGTGAAGCCAAGATCCAGTTTCAAATAGTTTATATTGTTCATAGCAAAGATCGTGATATTCCTTTTCTTCTTGTCTTATGTAATCGATACGGTTCATATTGTGTCACTTCCAATATTTTCATTACAAAATGAATAGGTGGGGCAGCCTTTAACATTTGTTTGAATTCGAAAAATACCACCAGCATGTGGATACTGTTTTAATTCGTCATCCGTCATTCTTGTTCTGGCTGTTGTAACATATAAATCAGTTAAGTTAGGCCCACCAAACGTACATGATGTTACATATAACGCAGGAATTGGAATACTTAATATTTGTTCTCCAGTAGAGGGATTCCATCTAGTTATTTTTGAACCTCCCCAATGTGCAATCCATAAACAACCTTCTTCGTCAATTGTCATACCATCAGGTAGACCGTCATTTTCAGAGAAAATGATTACATCACTTGGATTATGAATTTCTCCAGTACGTATATTATATTGATAGCGAACCACTTTTTTAGTAGGTGTATCTATAAAGTAAAGGTATGTATGATCAGGTGACCAAGCCATTCCGTTTGAAGTATTTACATGTGAAATTTTTTTCTCTACACTCAAATTATTATGTAAACAATATAAGGAACCTGCAGCATTAATACCGTATGTATCTGTAGTACCTGCCCAGAAACGACCAGCGGGATCACATTTTCCATCGTTAAAACGATTTTCTATTAAATGTTGTTCGGGGTCAAAAATATGTGTCAGTTTTTCTGTATTTACATTAATAGAATAAAAGCCGTTTTCCATAGCTAAGAGTAGTACATCCTCTAAATATGGAACAACACAGCCAATTTGTTGATTGAGAGCAATTACTCGGTTCGTATTAGCGGTAGGATTGTATATGCATAATTTTCTCTCCATAATATCAACCCAATATAAAAGTTGCTTTTTTTCATTCCAACATGGTCCTTCAGCTAAACTTGCTTTAGCATCTAAAACTAATTCTATATTACTGAACAAGATGTTCACCTCGCGTTATAAGATATTAATATAATTCGATAAGAATAGAGGTAAACCTTTTAGTCAAAGGATATTAAAATTTATAATGTAGAAAAATGACCTTCTCACAAGTGATTAAAAAAGTGTATATATAAACAAGGAGAGGAAAATGCATATGATGTTTTATGAAATTGTTTGCTTTTCTTGTAAGAATATATTTCGTGTTTACGAAGGTAGTGAAAAATATAAGCGATTTAAAGAGAAACCAAAAGGGGCATATTGTTGTGATGAGTGTAGCCACAAAATTCAATTAGAAGCGATAAAGAATTTTTTTAGATAATTTTACGATTTCGATTCGGAAAAGTTTGACAATAAAAGTGTTATAAATTATCATATTAAAAAACTAATATTTAAGGCATAGAAGAGAAGAGTAGTTAAGAAAGAATACGTACAGAGAGCTCTGGTAGCTGAGAAAGAGCGGTATACATCTTAACGAAAAAAGACTTGGAGCTGCGCAAGGAACTAATTTATTTAGGGATGGTGCGACGGGTTCTCCCGTTATAGAGATAGGGTATAAGCATATTTTGCCGTACCTGAAGAGGTTAATATGGTGACATATTAACAAACTGAGGTGGTACCGCGAAGCTAACAACTCTCGTCCTCAAGATGAATAATCTTGGGGGTGAGAGTTTTTTTGTTGCATAAAACTGGAAATTAGAAAACAAAAAAATAATTGAGGTGAGTAATATATGCATTGGGCGTATGAAGTAGCACATGAATTAATTAGGAAACATCCAAATAAAGAAACGTTTGTTTGTGCATCTGGAATTAGTCCGTCAGGTTCTGTTCATATTGGGAACTTTCGTGAAATCATAACGACTTATTTCGTAGTAAGAGCACTTCAAGATTTAGGGAAAAAGACTCGTTTTATATTTTCGTGGGATGATTATGATAGGTTTAGAAAAGTTCCAAAAAATATTGATCCATCTTTTGCAAAGTATATTGGTATGCCATACTGTGATATTCCAGATCCGTATGGATGTCATAACTCGTATGCGGAGCATTTTGAAAAAGAGTTTGAAAAATCGCTTCAAGCATTTGGAATTGGAGTGGAATTTATTTATCAACATGATGAATATAGAAGCGGAAGGTATAACGAAAATATATTAGAGGCTTTGTATAAACGAAAAGATATATATAATATTTTAATGGATTTTAAAACTGGAGAGTGTAGTGAAGAAGAGCGAGAGAGCTTTTATCCAGCTACATTATATTGTGAGAGGTGCGGGAAAGATACAACAACTATTACACATTTTGATGAAGTATTAAAAACAATCCGGTATGAATGTGAATGCGGAAATGAAAAAGAGTTATCCGTATTAAATACAAATAAAATGAAACTAAATTGGAAAATCGATTGGCCGATGAGATGGATGATAGAGGAGGTTGTTTTTGAGCCGGGTGGCAGAGACCATTCATCAGAAACGGGTAGTTATAATGTATCAAAAGAAATTGCAAGGAAAATATTCAATCGTGAAGCTCCTCATTATGTTGCTTATGATTTTATTGGAATTAAAGGCAATCATGAAAAAATGTCTAGTTCTTCAGGAAATAGTATTACACCTAGTGAGTTGTTAAAAGTGTATTTACCAGAAGTAATTCTGTTTATGTTTGCAAAATATAGACCAAACGCAGCTTTTCATATCGGTCTTGATGAAGATGTGATTCGCAATTATACAGAATATGAGCGATTGAAAGATAGTTATGAAAATAAAACGCTCAAAAATGAAGATTTACTTGATGCAATTAAACTTTCTAGAGTTACTATCGGGTTTAAAGAATATCCGAAATTTAATCAAGTAGCAGGAACGTTACCATTATTAAATTTTGATTCAACTATTTTACAGGGGATATTAAAGAAAATAGATAGGAGCTATGCATTAGATGAAATGAGAGCGGTGAGTAATCGCACAGAGTATTGGATAAGAAATTTTCAATCTGAAAAATTAATTGCGGTAAATCAAGAGAGAAATACAGAGTTTTACAACACATTGGATGAAAGACAGAAAGAATGGTTAGTAGAAGTTTGCGATATACTTCGTTCTAACAAAGATTACTCTCACTTAATGGAGCAATTATATGCGATTTGTCATCATGAAAATAAAAAAATAATGAAAGAAAATCAAAAACAATTATTCACTATTATATATAAGCTCATTATGAATCAATCAAATGGTCCTCGTATACCATTATTAATACATGTAGTAGGCATAGAAAATTTCATCACACTATTAGATTTCTAAAACACAGTTAAAAGCAACGCAAGTACCAAAATTTCTAAGTACTTGCGTTGCAAATTTTACTATCGTGAATACATTTTCGGACATTCATCACCACTTGGTTCATAAAAACAATGGCTTTTAAACTGTCCTACAAATGGCTGATTATACCATTCAGGCGGACAAGCTCCAACTGGACGGAAATACCAAAGAGCCCATCGTGCAGGCCAGCGCCATTGACCTTGTAAAACTTTTCGTGCGATTTCTTTTTCTGATTCACGAGCGCGTTGATAAAAATATCCATATTGTACTGCTTCAAATCCGCCGGGGCTTTGATATACAGCGTCTCGTACGGTACGGAGTTGTTTAAAATCTAAGCAATCACAAAATACACGGTTTACTACAACGCATCCAACTAACTCCTCACCTTGGCGACCTTCGCCTTCAGCTTCAGCACGAATTAATCGAGCTAGTAAATCAACATCACTTTCGTTGTATGGAATAAGGGGCATAGTGATACCACCTTTCTGTTATAGTAAAGAGTGTATGTTATAAAACAATCTGCGTGCTTTTTTACATGAAAATAACATTTAATTTTAAGAGGAGCTTGTATAAAAAAAGCTAATTAGTAATAGTAGATAAATATAAAAGGGAGAGGTATTATGTATCGAATTCATAAAGACCATATCATTTACTCAATGTCACCAGAAAATAAGCCGTGTATGGAAGTAGAAATTGGGAGCAGTCTTGTATTTGAAACATATGATTGCTTTGAAAATCAAATCGATTCTGAAGATGTTGTGTTACAAGAATTAGATTGGAACCGAATTAATCCAGCGACTGGACCTGTATATGTTAAAGGAGCAGAACCTGGCGATATATTAGTCGTAACGATTGAAAAAATTGAAATTGCAGAGCAGGGCGTTTTAACTACAGGTGCAAACCTTGGTGTAATGGGTGATGAGTTAAATGAAAATACAGTGAAAATTGTCCCAATACATAATGAATATGTTTTGTTTTCAAGTGAACTACAAATCCCGATTAATCCAATGATTGGGGTAATTGGTACTGCACCGAAAGAAGAGAGCATTTCATGTGGCACACCGCATGATCACGGCGGGAATATGGACTGTAAAGAAATTAAAGAAGGAACAACACTACTACTACCAGTTAATGTCCCAGGAGCACTATTAGCATTAGGTGATTTACACGCAGCAATGGGTGATGGTGAAATTGGTGTTAGTGGTGTAGAGGTTGCTGGTGAGGTAACGGTAACAGTTCAAACGATAAAAGGAAAACAATGGCCATTACCAATGGCTATTCAAAAAGAAAAAATGATGACGATTGCTTCAGAGAAATTGTTAGATGATGCAGCAAATCGTGCTGTACGTAATATGGTGACATTTTTACATGAAGTATTAGAAATGTCTAAAGCTGATGCAACTCTTTTATTATCGGCAGCAGGTAATTTAAAAGTTTGCCAAGTTGTTGATCCGCTGAAAACGGCGCGTATGGAACTAGGAATGGATTATGTGGAGAAACTAGGATTTACTTTTAGTAAATTTCATATTAAATAGATAAGGGACGAAAAAGGATACTTTTGTATAAAAGCATCCCTTTTTTAATTTACGGATTTTGTGAAAAGAGGTAGTATTTATTTTATATAAGTATATTTGAGATTGTGGATTAAAAAGGAGTTCAATAATGGTCAAAATTATGATTGTAGAAGACGATATGAAAATTGCAGAACTATTATCAACACATGTTGCGAAATATGGTTATCAAGGAGTTATTGTATCGGACTTTCAAAATGTATTAGACATTTTTTTAGAAGAACAACCAGAGTTAGTTTTATTAGATATTAATTTACCGAGTTTTGATGGGTACTTTTGGTGTCGTCAAATTCGCGGTGTTTCTACATGTCCGATACTATTCATTTCGGCTCGTGAAGGTACGATGGATCAAGTTATGGCGTTAGAAAACGGTGGCGATGATTTTATTCCGAAGCCTTTTCATTATGAAGTTGTAGTGGCGAAAATTCGTAGTCATTTAAGACGTGCATATGGAGATTATGCACCGAAACTAGAAGAGCGAATGATTGAGCAACAAGGCCTTTGTTTATATCCTGAAAGGCTTGTATTGAAACTTAGAAACGACGAAATTGATATAACGAGAAACGAAGCTATTTTATTAGAGACATTAATGAAAAATTATCCGCGTGTTGTGAGTAGAGAAGTGTTACTTAATAAATTATGGGATAGTGAATCTTATGTTGATGATAATACATTAAGTGTAAATACAACACGTGTGCGTAAAAAGTTACAAACGTTACATATAGAAGGTGCGATTGAAACGATTCGTAGTGTTGGATATAGATTGCACATTACTTGGGATAATGGTATAGAAAAATGATAAGGTTGTTTATACGTGATCATATACCAGTTATTTGCTTTACCATAATTCAACTACTAGCTATATTTCTCGTATATTGGTTTGATGGGCATAATCATATTACAACGGCGTTATACGCAATGTTTCTAGGTGTTTTCTTTATGGGAAGTTATTTAGTGTTTCGTTATTTTACACATCGTTCTTTTTATGAGCGCCTAGCAAACCCGATGCAATCTTTAGATGAATCTGTTCAAAAATCTGATTTTGCAGCTGTATCGGCTGCTCTTCAAGAACTACTTGAGGTGCAATATCGACATTATCAAAATCAGCTGCAAATACAAGAGAGAAAAAATAATGACCATTTAACCTTTATGAATCAGTGGATCCATCAAATGAAAACACCTTTATCTGTAATAGAATTAATTACACAGGATGAAGTAGATTCACGTTTTGAAAGTATAAATGAGGAAACAGACCGATTAAAAAAGGGATTGGAAATGGCTCTATATGTCGCACGATTAGAAGCGTTCACACAAGATTTTTATGTAGAAAGGGTACAACTACATAAAATAGTGAATGATTCGGTACATGAACATAAACGTTTCTTTATACGGAATTTTGTATATCCAGAGCTTGAAATTGATAAGGACATTACTGTAGAAAGTGATGTGAAATGGTTAAAGTTTTTAATCGGACAAATACTATCGAATGCGATTAAGTATTCATCAGGTAGTAGAGAAAAGATTAAAATGAAAGCTTGTAAGGAAGGTAATACCGTTATACTTGAAATTGCTGATAATGGCGTAGGTATACCGAAGCAAGATTTACCAAGAGTATTCAAACCTTTCTTTACAGGAGAAAACGGTAGAGATTTTAAAGAATCAACAGGAATGGGGCTATATCTTGTATATGAAATTACAAAACAATTAGGACATAGTGTGGAAATCCATTCAGAAGTTGGTAAAGGTACGGTAGTGCGAGTAATATTTTTTAATGTGTAAAAAGTAATCAAGGCTAAAGAACTTTGGAGATAAGTTTTTTAGCCTTGTTTTGTACCCTTGATAACATTGGAGAATGAAATATTCTATAGATAAGAGAGGCAAAATGAACCCAATAAGAATAAATGTAAGACTACATACATGAACCATTTTTTATAATAAAAATAGAATCTTATAGAAGTTGCGAATGATAGGAGGCTTGAAATGGATATTCGTAAAATGAAATATTTCATAACGGTGGCAGAAGAATTAAACTTTAGTCGTGCAGCAGAGCGTCTTATGATGGCACAACCGCCTTTAAGTCAAGAAATTCGAAAATTGGAAGAAGAATTAGGAGTTCAACTTTTTCACCGGACAAAAAGGATGGTTGAGCTTACCGAGGCGGGGAAAGTCTTTTTAGAAGGTGCTAGGCAAACATTACTTCAAGTAGATAGAACGATTAAAGAAACACAGCTTGCAGATGAAGGGAAAATCGGGCATTTAATCATCGGTTTTGTCGATTCTACAGAAACAGTTATAGGCATATTAAAAACATTTCGAGAACGTTTTCCAAAAATTCAGCTCATATTACGTGAGATGACAACAGACCAACAAATAAAAGCGCTTTACGAAAAACAAATTCATATTGGATTTATTCGTTCGGAGCAAAATAATGAAATATTATCTTCTGAAGTTTGTTCTGAAGAGTGTTTAAAGTTGGTTTTGCATGAAAATCACCCTTTCGTTTCGTTACCTAATATTTCAATCAAATCATTAGTGGAGGAACCATTCATTTTATTTCCTCGTCATTTCGGTACAAATTTTTATGATTTAATTATTAGTTACTTTTGGAAATATGGGGTAAGTTTAAATATTGTTCAAGAAGCAGTTCAAATGCAAACGATTGTAAACTTAGTTGCAGCTGGAATGGGGATTTCTGTCGTTCCATCCTCGGTGGAAAGCTATAAAAAATCAGGAGTGATGTATAAAGATATTCTAGAAAATACACCGGAAATAAATTTATATGCTGGATGGAGGAAGGATGAAAAGTCTGTCGTGTTAAAGAACTTTTTAACAGTTGTTAGAGAGGTTTATATGACTTCCCACAGCCCATCTTTATAGGATGGGCTGTGGGAAGTTGGCAAGGGGTGTTTATTTATAGATAAAACTTACTCATGATTCAACCTGTTTTACTAGTATCATACTCAGCGAAACCTTTTAATACACTGTCAATCTGATCCATAATTTCAGGTTGCAATTTAACACTAGAAGCAATTACATTTTCTCTTATTTGTTCCGGATTTGAAGCACCAATAATTGCAGAAGAAACAGCTGGATTTTGTAATACCCAAGCAACTGCGAGTTGAGATAAGGTAAGGTTAATTTCTTGTGCGATAGGTTTAATTTCCTGGATAGCGGTAAGCACATCATCACTCATCCAACGTTGCACGAGTTTGTCAAAAAACGGTTTTCCAGCATCGGAGTTAGCACGCGATTGATTCGGTAATGGTTTACCAGGTTGATATTTTCCTGTAAGAATACCTTGTGCAAGTGGCGACCATACGATTTGGCCAAGTCCCTCACGTTGACATGTTGGAATCACATCAGTTTCAATAACTCGCCATAACATCGAATATTGAGGTTGGCTAGCGATAAATGGAATGTTCAATTCGCGTGCAAGTGCTGCACCACGGGTAATTTGTTCTGATGTCCATTCGCTTACGCCTAAATAGAGAACCTTACCTTGTCTTACAAGATCTGAGAAAGCTAACATTGTTTCCTCAAGAGGAGTTGTTATATCAAATCTATGTGCATAATAAATATCGATATAGTCTGTCTGTAATCGTTTTAACGATGCATTACAATTTTCTATAATATGTTTTCTTGATAATCCACGATCATTTTTTCCAGGACCGGTCGGATGGCATACTTTTGTACATAGTTCTATACTTTCTCGGCGTATACCTTGCAAAGATCGGCCAAGTACTTCCTCAGCTATCGTGTCCGAATAAACATCAGCAGTATCGAACGTTGTAATTCCAACATCTAGTGCGGCTTTTACACAATCATTTGCAGTATCTTCGTTTACTTTTCCACCATGGTTTATCCAGTTCCCGTATGCGATTTTACTTACTGTTAATCCACTGTTTCCTAGTTTACTAAATTCCATTGTAGAACCACCCCTTAAAAATGATACCTTTATTATAAGAACTGAAATTTAGTATGTATAATATATGATTTATGATGAATTTATATAAAATTTATATAAGAGGGAATGCTTACAATTTTATTGCTAGGGAAAGCTAAAGCAAGTAGTACAACAAATGTGGCTGATACTTGTTCGATATGAAGTGAAGAAATAATGAATAGACCTTAAAAGAAAGCAATCTTTTTTAGCAGCACAAATAATTGCATTTACTCATACAGTACTATTATGGTACAATATGGTTACTAATGAGGGAAAGGAATGATGGGTGGACGATGATTAACTAATCTTATTTTTAAATGTTGAAATTCAATAAATTTCAATTTCTAAAAAATAGGATTAGTCTGCCCGATTTCCATACAACGGTATTGCTATTTATGTTGCGTAATAGCTTATTTGGGTGTAAATATTTTAACGACTAATCCTGCCAAATTTATTTGGGAGGATTTTTTTATTCTCCCTTAATGAAAGGGATCGGTATTATGAAAGAACTATTAAAATTAAATGATGTTTATGTTGAAATAAAAGAAAATATGTTGTTAGAGAAAATGAATGTGACAGTAAAACAAGGGGATGTTATCGGATTAATTGGTAAAAACGGTGCTGGTAAATCAACGTTACTTCAATTAATAAATGGAAAGATTGAGCCTTCAAAAGGGATTGTTGAATGGCAGCAAATGAATATGACAACCGCATATGTTGAGCAAGAAATAGAATCTTTTATTAGTAACGATGTAATTGCAAAAGAAGCAGAACTGCTTGCGAAATGGGGCGTGCCAACGAACGATTTTCATACTTTAAGTGGTGGTGAAAAGTTAAAAATTCGATTAGCAAAAGGATTTGCTAAAAATCCTAATGTCTTAATATTAGACGAACCGACAAATCATTTAGATGAAATGAGTACGGAATTTCTCATTAAACAAATAAAAAATATGAAAGGTACAGTTATCGTTGTATCGCATGATCGATATTTTTTAGATGTTGTCGCAACAAAAATATGGTCAATTGAGGACAAAAAATTAATTGACCATAGTGGTAATTATACAAGCTACATGAAAGCACGTGAGCAAAGAAGGAAGTCGCAGCAGCGAGAATATGAAAAGCAGCAAAAAAAGATAGAACAAGTAGAAACACATATAAAAGAATTAAGTTCATGGTCACAAAAGGCACACGCGCAGTCTACAAAACAAGAAAGTTTTAAAGAGTTTTATCGTGTAAAAGCGAAACGAATGGATGCGCAAGTGAAGTCAAAAAGAAAACGTCTCGAAAAAGAGCTGGAGAAAACGAAAGTAGAACGTGTGAAAGAAGAGTATTCAATTGAGTTCTCTATTCAAGCGAGTAAAAAAGTAGGAAAACGCTTTTTAGAAGTAAAGCAATTAAAAAAAGAATTTAATGGAAAAGCATTATTTGAAAACGTTAATTTTACAATTCAGCACGGTGAGAAAGTTGCAATTGTTGGACCAAACGGTAGCGGGAAAACAACATTACTGAAGATGATTATGGGAGCGGAAACTGCTGAAGGAGAAATATGGATTTCACCATCTGCAAACATCGGTTATTTAACACAAGAGGTTTTTGATTTGCCACTGGACAAAACGCCAGAAGATTTATTTTTTAAAGAGACGTTTGAAGAAAGAGGAAAAGTCCAAAATTTAATGAAACATTTAGGGTTCCAAGCTTCTCAATGGAAAGAGCCGATTGAGCATATGAGTATGGGAGAAAGAGTAAAATGTAAGCTAATGGCTTATATTTTAGATGAAAAAGATGTACTCATTTTAGATGAACCGACGAATCACTTGGATCTACCTTCACGTGAACAACTTGAAAATACATTAGCTGAGTATAACGGAACATTAATA
Organism: Bacillus sp. Root131; assembly: GCF_001429475.1. Lineage (NCBI taxonomy): Bacteria > Bacillati > Bacillota > Bacilli > Caryophanales > Bacillaceae > Bacillus > Bacillus sp. Root131. Next base: position 78,039 of record NZ_LMJQ01000003.1, on the reverse strand, counting down.
ATTGTTTCTCACGATCGATATTTTCTAGAGAAAACAACTAACATAAAACTCGTGTTTTTAAACAATACGATACAAAAGCAGCTAGAAGAACCTACTAAAACAAGAGATAATATTGAAGAGCTACGTTTAACGTTAGAAACAGAGAGACAAGAAGTATTAGGGAAATTAAGCTTTTTAACTTCTAACGACAAAGAATATAAAGAACTTGATGAACGATTTATAGAACTTACGAAGCAGATAAAGGCGTTATAACGTAAGTAAGGGGAATTAACATGGGAGAAGAGAGTTCAACTAAGTTATTTAGAATAGATTGTGGAGATATATACTTGCAAGGGTTTATGGTCAAAGATGCAGAAAGTATTTATAAAATAGCCAATCAACCGGAAATAGAAAAGTTTTTACCAGACTGGAAATCGACGAAAGAACAAAGGGTGGATTGGATTGCAAATTATGAAATACCAGCAAACAAAGCATTTCTTGAGGCAGTGAAAACTACGAATAACATAGATAATCATATGTTAAAGCTAGGAATATTTAAGGAAGCTACAAATGAATGCATTGGATGGTGCTGCACAGGCATGAAAGAAGAACTCCCTTCACCAAACAGAGAGATAATGTATGCTATCTCAAATAAACATCAAAATCATGGCTATGCTACAAAAGCGACTAAAGGCTTAATTGACTATTTGTTTAAAGAAACAAATTTAATTGTCCTTAACGCAATTACTTTAATTAACAATGTACCATCAAATAAAGTTATTAAAAAATGCGGGTTTACTTATTTGAGTGAACACAAGATAGCAAATCAACTATATAATCATTATGTATTGAGTAAATCTGAATGGATAAAAAATATTGTGCAGTAAAAGGAATTAATACGAAATCATAAAAAAGCTTAGAGCTAAAACTCTAAGCTTTTTTATATTCATTTTATCCCGCATAGGTACCTTAATCTTTATCATTCACGAATGTTTACACATTTTAGTAATAAGTAAAAAAGGGGATATTAGCTTAACATTTAGTAAAAGATTTTTTGGGCTAAATACAAATGCAGTCTTATCCAAAACGAGATTTTGGGTCTTTATGAGCTTGCCTATTATTGTATTATCAGTAGTACCTGCCATGATGTCGTTCTTTGTATCAGGAAATATTAAATCAATTTTATTATTTATATGTTGGATAAACACATTCATTTCCGCCTCAGATATTTACAATTCGTTTTTGATTGCAATGAAACCGAAGCACTCATTTTTTTTGCAGAGGTTATTATAAAGTGAAATAGTATTTAATGGGTAACTCAAATATGCTTTAACTACATACAACAGTTAAAATATAATATTTGAAAGTAAAAAGACCGATAAAAATCGGTCTTTTCATATTAATAAAATAAAGATTAGAAAATAGCATTGTAATTCAAACCAATATGCAAATATTATAAGATAGATATGCTTTGTTTATAGATTGAAAATAGGTTTGTTATCAGTTTTTTTAGAAATCTTACAAGCGTGTAAGATAAATGAAAGATGAATCAATATGAGCTGTAAGACAATTCATTTACACTCTATAGTGAGCGGTGGAAATGAAGGGAGAATATAAATGGAAATTTTGCAGGCAAATAGTATTAGTAAAGTATATAGAGGGAAAGTACCTTTTAAAGCATTAGTAGATATTGATTTATCAATTCAAGAAGGTGAATTTGTAGGAATTATGGGCCCGTCAGGTAGTGGGAAAACAACGTTATTAAATATGGTATCTACTATTGATTCTCCATCATCGGGAGAAATATTTATTAATGGTACAAATCCTTTCCAATTATCATCAGAAGAATTAGCGTTATTCCGCAGAAAACAATTAGGATTTGTTTTCCAATCATTTAATCTTCTTAGCACACTTACTGTAAAAGAAAACATCGTATTGCCGATGACTTTAGATGGTGTTTCTGTGCAAGATATGAACAAACGAGTGGAAGAGATTGCACAGAAATTAAACATTATAGATATATTGAGTAAAAGAACGTTTGAAATATCAGGGGGACAAGCTCAAAGAACAGCAATTGCTCGTGCGATCGTTCATAAGCCGCAATTGTTACTTGCAGATGAACCAACAGGGAATTTAGACTCTAAATCTTCAAATGATGTAATGGAGATGCTTGATACTCTAAATAAAGAAGAAAAAGCAACGATGATGTTAGTTACACATGATCCGTATGCAGCGAGCTTTTGCAGCCGAGTAATCTTTATTAAAGATGGTCAACTATATAACGAAATTTATTGTGGTGAAAGTAGGCAAACTTTTTATCAAAAGATTATGGATGTCCTTTCTTTGTTAGGAGGGAAAAGGCATGACTTTTCGTCAGTTCGCATTTAATAATATTTTTCGCAATAAGCGTACATATGCTGCCCATTTTTTAAGTAGTGCATTTTCTATTATGATTTTCTTTACGTATGCTCTTTTATTATTTCATCCTGATTTACAAGGTGAGTTGAAATCGACAAGTGCAACAATAAGTGCATTTGGTACATTGGGATTTTCAGTTTCGCAAGGATTGATTTTTGTATTTTCATTTTTCTTCATTCTATATTCAGTTAGTTCGTTTTTAAAAACGCGTAAGAAAGAATTTGGTATTTTAATGATGCAAGGTATGTCAATGAGACAGCTTAAGAAATTATTATTAATTGAAAATATGTTGATTGGACTTGGTTCAATTTGTATAGGGATTTTCATTGGACTCATATTTTCTAAACTAGTCTTATTGATAAGTGCAAGTGTATTAATGATTAATAATGGTTTACCTTTTTATATACCAGTGCAGGCTGTATTATTAACAGTTATTACATTTCTTTTCTTGTTTTTAATTGTTTCATTATTTACATTTAAAATGATAAAAGTAACGGAACTTGTGGAACTTATTCGAGCAGAGGAAAAGCCAAAACCTGAACCGAAATCTTCAGTTTTATTATCGATACTTTCTTTAATTAGTATAGGGTATGGATATTTTTCAGTATTTCGCTTCATACCAAGTACCAATTTTATTACGCTTGGAATAGGTGTGCTTCTAGTAATTATAGGAACGTACTTTTTATATACACAGTGTAGCGTGTATATACTGCACCTTGCTAAAAGGAGAGAATCTTTCTTTTTAAAGAGAACAAATATATTAACATTTTCTGAATTAATTTACCGTATGAAAGATAATGCAACGATGTTTTTTATAGTATCTATTGTTTCAGCAGTTGCATTTACAGCAATTGGTACAACGGCCGCAATTGGAAATAGGGATTTGGTAAGGATGACAAATCCGTATACATTTTTGTATGGAAGTTTTGAAAATGACAAAGTATTGAATAAAAATCTTTCTATTATAAAAAAACACCTTTCTGATGCTAATATTCCGTATCGAATGGCTTCATCTTCATATATATACACAGAAAATGGCGTAAATGTAATGAAGTTAAGTGAATACAACGATCTTGCTAAAGCACTAGGCTATCAACAAGAAACAATTGAAAAAGAAGATGAAATTTTATTAATTCCTGGAGTCGTATCACAAAAACAAGAATTTAAAAATGGCGAGTATAAAAAGAATATAGAAGTCATTCAAGGTGACTGGACAAAGACATTTCATGTGAAAAAAGCTGTAGAAAATTTAGTTTTACCACATGATTCTAGAACTATTTATATCGCTGTTCAAGATCAGGTATATGATGGAATACCTCTTACTAGTGACCCAGTTAATAAAGAAATTCCATATCGTACTTACGGATTTGTTGTAGATGATTGGATAAAAACGAAAGAGATTTCAAATCAATTAAAGAGTATATTCGATAAAAATCTTAGGGACAGAGATTTCTACTTTGAAGCTTTAACATTAAACTTGTTGGAAGCAAAGCAAAAGAATGGTTTATTACTTATGGTAAGTATTTTAATTGGAATCGTCTTCTTTACATTCGCCGCTAGTTTTATTTATTTCCGATTATATACAGATTTGGATCGCGACCAACAGCAATATAAAATGATTTCGAAAATGGGATTAAGTAAAGGTGAGTTGAAAAAAGTTGTAACGAGGCAGTTATTATTAATGTTCTTTTTACCAATTTTCGTTGCAGTGATTCATACTGTAGTTGCTTATATAGCATTACAGCAATTAGTCGATTTTTCTATCATAAATAGCTCTATCGTTATTTTAATTTCATTTATATGTATACAAGTTTTATATTTCTTTATAACCCGTTGGCGTTACCTGCAAAAGCTTTATAAGGTTATGGAGCAATAGAATTTATTAGCTTGTAAGACTACACTAAAGTATGTGGAAAAATGAACTGTATGATGAAAGGAATCGTGATGAAAAGAATATTAACTATTTTTATGTTAACTATAATACTTTTAATAAGCTTTAGTGCATGTTCTAAAAAGGACAACTCATTTCCTGCAAACGGTGTATTAATTATTGGAGATGAAAATAATATTTCACCAATTATTAATCGTTATCAGGAAATTACGGAAGAAAATGAAGTGTTTTCTGTGAAAAAAGGGGAAGTTGGAAATGGAAATGTCTTAATTTTAAATGAATCTACAGCACAAGCATTGATTAAAGAAAAACTTTTTCGAAAACAAGATAATGGCTCCAATTATATTATAGATACGTTACCGAAATTCCCAAAAGAAGGGTCACTATTATTTACAAGTGAAGACGATAAGACTATGAAAAGTATTAAAATAGGAGGGGAAGAGATTCCTGTTACATACGATAGTGATGCCTGGATAGGTAACAATCGTAAATATTCAACGGAATGGTATATGATTGTAGCAAAAAATAGTGTGTATAAAGAAATAAAGGCAAATGAAATGAAAATGCATCTTCTTCATTTGAAAAAATCTCTAGGTGACGAAAAACCTAAAATGTCGACAGATAATACATTGGTTAATGAAAATGTTAAAGTAAAAAAACTAATTAAAGGTTTGGAAGGAAAAGTATCTTTCCAGTTTGTAACGATTGGAGAAAAATCATAAAAAAAGAGTTCGAGGTTGATAGAAACTTTATCACCCCCGAACTCTTTTTAGTTTGTAGACCAATCAAATATTATGCTTTACATTACTTCATTTAATCGAGTCTCGTTTGTTTCCTCAATCGCATTTGAATTTTGAACTGAATTATTTTGGGCTTCTTTTTCTTTACGAGCCTTTTGTAGCATTTCAAGGATGATCCATAAAGGAACACCTTTATCCTTTAACATCTTCCATAAATCTAATTCATTAAATTTATGCTCAGGCTGTTTCATTTCTTTTTCAGATGAACGAATATCAAACTTGATAGGATCATTTACTTTCTTACTTTCCAGTTTAGTAGAAGAGATAGTATTATGCTCAAGAGTAGATGGAGTTATTTTAGTAGGTTGAGATAATGTATGAATATTTGATCCGATTTGCATGCTTTTTCCTCCTTTTCAAGCAATGAGATTAGTTTTCTTATGGTTTTTAAATTTTTTTAACATGAGGAAACTATATCTAATTATAAATTCAAATAAACAGATTTACAAGTTGTATTGTAAAAAGTAAATGTTCACTTGAATTAATATTTATCAACAATTGTATATGTTTTCTATATATACAACGTATATAAAATACTTTACATTATGTTTAAGTTGTTAAAACATTGTGTTAATTTTTAGAAGAAAAATGTAAACGTTTTATTAGGGGGAGAAAGTATGGGGAAGTTATTTTTAAAAATATGTTTTTTCGCATTAGTGACCTTATGTTCATTCGTAGCGAAAATATCATATGCTGAAGAGAGGCAACCAAATAATTATCCTATCATATTGGTGAATGGATTTGCTGGATGGGGTAGAGAAGAAATGCTTGGCGTAAAGTATTGGGGTGGTGTTCATGATATACAGGAAGATTTGAAACGAAATGGTTATACGGTACATACCGCAGCTGTTGGACCTGTTTCTAGTAACTGGGATCGTGCATGTGAATTGTATGCGCAAATTAGCGGTGGCACAGTAGACTATGGTGCCTCGCATGCTGAGAAACATGGACATAATCGTTTTGGCAGAACTTATAGTGGTTTTACGCCGAATTGGAGTGAAACAAATAAAGTTCATTTAGTTGGGCATAGCATGGGTGGACAAACGATTAGAACATTAGTACAGCTATTAAAAGAAGGTAGTTTTGAAGAAAAGAATTATGCGAAAAATCACCCAGACACCAAAATATCACCACTATTTGAAGGCGGAAAATCATATGTTCATAGTGTTACAACATTAGCAACCCCTCACAACGGTACAACACTTGCGGATGGTAGTCTTCTGCTGCCGTTCGTTAAAGATTTACTCATTACAGCTGCGAGCTTTGGAGGAAACAATAATTTATCTTTATATGATTTTAAATTGGATCAATGGGGTATAAAGAAGATTGCTGGAGAGTCCTTTTTCCAATATAGTAATCGTATTCTAAATAGTTCACTTTGGAAAAATACAAAAGATATAAGTCAATGGGATTTAAGTACAGATGGTGCAAAGGAGTTAAATAATTGGGTAAAGACGCAACCGGATGTTTATTACTTATCTTATAGTGGACATGCATCACAAGCAGCACCTATTACAGGTTTACATTTGCCTCATATAACGATGAATAAAGTGTTGATGGGGAATGCATTTTTCTTAGGTTCTTATGCGAGATATGAAGAAAACCGTCCGTTAGTTGATACTTCTTGGTGGCAAAATGATGGTGTAGTAAATACCAATTCTATGATTGCACCAATTTCTAATGTTGCTGTAAATAATCATGAGTCATTACAGGTTGGAAAATGGAATCATATCGAAACGAAAGCGAATTGGGATCATCTCGACATGGTAGGATTAAGTGTTTCAGACTCGTTAGGTTTTTCTAGCATTCAAGAGTTTTATAGAACAATTGCTGAAAAGCTATCACGTTTACCGAAATAAGTAATAATAAAGCGCTCTCGATGGAATTCGAGAGCGCTTTATATTATATTGAAAGAGGGGTTTGGTAGAAAAATATGGGGGGATATTATGAAGATTCAAGTTGTATTATCAGGATACGGAACAGTAGGCAGAGAGTTTATAAAATTATTAAATGAAAAGTATTCATATATATATGAAACATATGGGATTCAATTAGTTGTAAGTGGCGTATTAGGAAGAAATATTGCAATACATAATGAAGACGGCTTATCTCTTCATCATTTATTGATGTATGGTGGCGGTACCGCTGCAATTGAAAAATATTTAGAGTATCATCCGAAGGAACGTGCAACAACTAGCATAAGTGGTACTGTATTGGTAGAATCAACAGTTACAAATCTTAAAGATGGAAATCCAGGGAAACAATATATGAAACAAGCGATTGAGAAACAGATGGATATAGTAGCAATTTCAAAAGGTGCACTCGTTACAAACTGGAGAGAAATAAATGAAGCAGCAAGAGGCGTAAATGTACGAATTCGATATAGCGGTGCAACAGCCGCTGCACTACCGACGCTAGATATCGGACAATTTAGTTTAGCCGGTTGCAGTATTGAAAAAATAGAAGGAATATTAAATGGAACAACTAATTATATTCTTACGAAAATGTATGAGGAAGATATGACATTTGAAGAAGCACTGAAAGAAGCGCAAAATAAAGGAATTGCTGAGACAAACCCTATATTAGATATAAGTGGTTCAGATAGTGCGTGTAAATTGTTACTTTTGACAAACAGCTTAATGGAAACAGAGAAAACACTTACTGATATACATATAAAAGGAATCGAGCACGTTACAAAACAACAAATACAAAATGCTAAGGAACAACATAAAATTATTAAATTAATAGCATCAATATATAAGGATGAGGGTGGCAATGTGAATTTAAATGTTGAACCGTGCGAAATAGAAAAAGATCATCCGTTAGCAAAAGTAAATGGGACCGAAAAAGGAATTACGTTCTTTACAGATACGATGGGACAAGTTACTACAATTGGTGGGGCTTCTAATCCACGAGGCGCTGCAGCTGCAGCTTTAAAAGATGTAATTAACTTATATCGAAAAGACTTGTAAGACCGTACCGCCCTTTATAAAAAATACATATGTCGTGGACCTTTTGTGAATGAAATAAATATGCAAAAATGATTGCAGGGGGTAAGGAATTGTTTAAGGATTTTAAAGTTGTTAAAGATCGTCCCGTTTATATTCAATTGAAAGATTATTTGAAGAAGATGATTATGAAAGGGCACTTGCTCGGGAATCAAAAAATCCCATCAACAAGGGAACTAAGTGAATTACTAAGTGTGAGTAGAAACACTGTACTTGCTGCTTATGCAGATTTAGAGCAAGAAGGACTCATTTATGCAGTTAAAGGAAAAGGGAACTTTGTTGCGAAGGTAGATATATCTAACACTTCGTCTGTTGAAATAGATTGGAAAAATAAACTTAATACAGTGACCGCATTAGCGGATGAATTAGATTTAATGAAACATGGTGTTCGTTGGGAAAAGGGAATGATTGTTTTTAATAGTATAGCCCCGGATGAGAAGCTATTTGATGTTGAAAACTTCAAAAGAGCTTTTCTTACTCGTATGTCCATTGAAGGGGACATCGTATTGAACTACGGATATGCAAAGGGATATAAACCGTTAATGAATTATTTACTTCATTACATGGAAATGAAAGGTGTAGACATTTCGAATAAAGATATTCTAATTACAAATGGATTTACAGAAGGATTGGATATTGTACTTTCTTCTTTATCAAAAAAATCCGGTCGTGTCATTTGTGAGAATCCAACTCACCACGCTGCACTAAAGCTGTTCCGTTTACATGGACTTGAAGTTCATGGGATTGATATGAATGAGGATGGTATTGATACGAATGAAGTTGAAAAAAGCTTACGTGAAAAAGATTTTGATTTTGCTTATTTAATTCCTTCTTATCATAATCCAACCGGTATTGTTACGAGTTCAGAGAAAAGAACGGAATTGATGAGGTTATTCTCGAAATATAAGGTTCCTATTATAGAGGACGGATTTAATGAAGAATTACGTTATTCAGGTTCACATTTAGCTCCCTTATTAACTTTTGCTGGAGCTGGCAATAATGTGATTTATATTAGTAGCTTTTCAAAGGTACTTTTCCCTGGTTTACGTGTAGGTTGGATTATTGCAGATAAAGAGCTGATTCATTATTTAGAAAGCGTAAAAAGAGCAAGAACAATCCACACATCTACGTTAGATCAAGCGGTTCTATTTCAATATTTACATGAGGGATATTTTGAGAAATATTTAAAAAAGGCAAGATCGGTTTATAAGAAAAAATATGAGTTAGCTGTCGGCGCGTGTAATCAGTTCATTCCTTTCAAAAGAATGACTGGAGATGGTGGACTTCATTTATTTATAGAGCTAGAAGAGCATATGAATGCCCGCACACTTTTACAAAAGTGTTATGAGAAAGGCGTTACGTTTTCACCTGGAGATGTTTTTTACTCTGATGGAGAAGGGGCGAACACTTTCCGATTAGGGTTTTCGCGCTTGAAAGAAGAAGAAATAGTTCGGGGAATTAAAATAATTGGTGATACATTAAAAAATGAAATTTGGAGTTGAGAAAATGAAAATCGGTGTTATTATGGGCGGGGTATCGTCTGAAAAACAAGTTTCAATTATGACAGGGAATGAAATGATTGCTCATTTAGATAAAAATAAGTATGAAATAGTCCCAATTACATTAAATGAAAAAATGGATTTAATTGAAAAAGCGAAAGACATTGACTTTGCGTTGCTCGCATTACACGGGAAATATGGAGAAGATGGGACAGTTCAAGGAACACTGGAGAGTTTAGGGATTCCTTATAGCGGAAGTAATATGTTATCTAGTAGTATATGTATGGATAAGAATATTTCGAAAAAGATTTTACGTTATGAAGGTGTAGAAACACCAGATTGGATTGAACTTACAAAAATGGAGGATCTAAAGCTTGATGAGTTAGATAAGTTAGGATTTCCATTAGTGGTAAAACCAAACTCTGGCGGATCGAGTGTCGGGGTGAAAATCGTTTACAATAAAAATGAATTGATCTCAATGCTAGAAACTGTATTTGAATGGGATTCTGAAGTAGTAATTGAGAAGTATATAAAAGGTGATGAAATTACATGTTCCATTCTGGATGGAAAACAGTTACCTATAGTTTCAATTCGACATGCAGCCGAGTTCTTTGACTACAATGCAAAATATGATGATACTAGTACAGTTGAGGAAGTTATCGAACTTCCAGCGGAAATTAATGAACGTGTAAATAAAGCGTCACTGGCTTGTTATAAAGCATTAAAATGTAGTGTTTATGCAAGAGTTGATATGATGGTGAAGGATGGAATTCCATATGTAATGGAAATTAATACATTACCAGGGATGACACAATCAAGTTTATTGCCAAAAAGTGCAGAAGCAGCGGGAATTAGTTATAGCAAACTATTAGATATGATTATTGAAACATCATTAAAAGTTAGAAAAGAAGAAGGGTTTTAAGGGGATTATATAACTAATTCTTTTGACAGTTTCACGAAGTATGCTATGATGAATACATTATAAAAACAAAATATTTATCCACTAGGGGGGCCTTTTATAGGCTGAGATCAAATGTGATTTTGAGACTCTTAGTACCTGATCTGGTTAATGCCAGCGTAGGGAAGTGGGAAAGACGTTGCTATTTAATGAGTAAATAAATACTGTCAATTTCACTTTCTTTACGCCTGTAAAGAAAGTTTTTTTATTTTACAGCTTTAATAATTGTGGATAAATACTTATATTTTATACATTATTGGAGGGATTTAAATGACTTTTTCACCATCATTACGTAAAGAAGTAGATTCAATTTGGGAAGCGAGTTTTAACCATCCTTTTGTAAAAAAACTTGGTGAAGGAACGTTAGATTTAGCTAGTTTTCGCTATTATGTGCTTCAAGATTCATATTATTTGAGTCATTTTGCTAGAGTACAAACTTTAGGAGCTGCAAAAGCTCTTGAATTAGAGACGACAGCTCGTATGGCACATCATGCTCAAAATACATATGAGGCCGAGTTATCTTTACATGAGAATTTTGCTAAAAAGCTAGGGATAACAAAAGAAGAAAAAGATAATTTTATTCCTGCGCCAACTGCATATGCGTATACTTCACATATGTATCGTGCTGCGTATGAAGGGCATTTAGGAGATATCATTGCAGCAATTTTACCTTGCTATTGGTTGTATTACGAAATTGGGGAACGTTTAAAAGAATGTCAGCCGGAAGAGCCAATTTATAACGAATGGATTTCTGCTTATGGATCTGATTGGTTCCGTACGCTAGTTGAAGAACAAATTACACGGTTAGATACTATTGCTGAAAAAGTAACAGAGGCAGACCGCAAGCGTATGAAACAGCATTTTATTATTAGCAGTCAATATGAATATTCATTTTGGGAAATGGCTTATACATTAGAAAAGTGGCCAGTGGATACAGACGTAAAAGACGTAATTGGATAAAGAATAGAAGTAATGTTAGAGATAGGTATGATCCATACCTATCTATATATTTTTTCTTGTCAAATTTGCGTAAAGTCATTAGTGCTACGGATATGGTGAAATAGAATATCGATAATTTAGCTCATTTAATTGTCTACGCATTAACTGGATAAACTTCTGTCACATTTATTTTACAATTAAAGAACGTAAATGTTGGTGGTATGAAGTTAAATAAGAAAAGAAACCCGAGCTGTTAGCTGTAACGGAGTTGTTTTTTCTTTGCAGGAATTTCTAAGTTAACATGAAGTGCTGTTCATACAATATGCAAATTTGCATATTGTATTTTTTTGAGTTCTTTGTGTGTTAAAATCAAATATAGAGATATAGAAATATAAAGAAGCAAAAGCAGGAATATCCAATGAATTTTGAGAGGTGTTATATGTTTACAAATAAGAAATTAATTCGATTTGGTTTATCGTTGTTTGTATTTTTAGGGATAATTAATTTTACAATCAGCTATTTCCAAACATATCTTGAAACAGCAGCAGATATTAAATGGGTAATTCCAGAAATTTGGAAAACTATTTTACTAGATGTTCCTCAAGGTATACTTGTTCTTTTAGGCGCAATTGCATTATATGATTTCACAAAAGAGGCATCACAAAAAGACGCATCAATCTAAGTGTGTCTTTTTTCAATTAGAAATTTCATAGAGAGCTTTGCTGGAGAAATAGAATAAAAAGCCCTAATTAGGGCTTTTTTCTTTATAGGAATTTCTTAACCGTCATAGAAACCGGTTACTTAGAGGTGTTATAGCAAAGGCATTTACAGTACAAGAAAATCTAAGTGATATATGGAAATATATAGGATTTGTCCGCGTGATTATTGAGAAATTAATTGAGCTTAGTAAGTATGAAGATATGACGCTAGAATTTATATTTTATAATTTCTATTTATAAAAATGAGCCCATAGTAAAAATAGGTATATGAACAAGGTGCATCATCTAGTGATAAGTCATACTTTGTTGGTGTACGTATTGAACTTAGTTTATAGCGCTATTTCTACTTAGATGTAACGAACAGAAATATAGGGAAGCATCAATGAGGTTGTATTTTATAAACGGAGGTTATGAAAATGAATCAGTTTCAACAAGAAATACAAGCGTTAAGCCTTAATGATTACCGATCTGGAAATATTGTCTATTGGGACCAGCAAAATCAATATCCATATTACTATATTGAAGATGCTGCTCGTCGCTGTGGGGGTTGTGGTCGTTGTGGCGGTTGTGGCGGAGGTCGTTGTGGCGGATTCCGTTGTGGTGGATTCCGTTGTATTGGTTGCTTCGGTTGTATTGGTTGCGGAGGTTGTATTGGTTGCGGAGGTTGTGGCGGTTGCTCTAACTGTTTTGATGGTTTTAGTGGTACTACTGATACTACTGGTACTATTATAACGTATGAATATTGATTGCATTTATCCTGCTATTTGCCGGGCAGTAAGACCCTAAAAAAATTCAGCGAGAGCAAAGAGAAGTTAGGTGGCCGGCTGCCCATAAAAGCCCGATGGATGAGGGCTAATTAAAGTTTCACCTTATCAATTAAAAAACATTAGTTTTATATATGTACGTGTCGACAAAGAATATAGTCATTATTAATGGATATATTCAATCATTCAAGTGAAAGAGTAACAATAAGATATATAGGTGTAATCAAGATGTGATGGATAAAGCAATGACTAGATTTAAAATCTAATCATTGTTTTTTTCTTATGGTTTTATCATTAAATATCTGTCTAGTTTGGGCATTGCTTCCTTCTAGCTAATGATTTTATTACAACCGTGTAAGGTTAATGTAATGTTAATCGATAGTAAAATAAGTTGCTTGAGTGTATTTTAAATAAGATTAAAAAGTACTGTTTATCTATAAAATAATTGGGTAAATAATATGTAATTAGGAAGTGTATGAATATGGTTGAACTAAAATCTATTTTCCATTCGTATAAAGTAAAGAGAAAAATAGCTAAAGATTTATACGGAAAAAGAGATGAATTGACACTGTTATTAAATGAATTTAATAATATGAAATGTACAGTAACATCTGAAAAGAAGAAAAATAATATATTATCTCGTTTGCAACTAATTTATCAAAATATAAAATTAGATAAGCAGTATCCTCTATCAGTTTCTTTTGATAGTAAATTATTGGAGCGATTAGAAAAAGAATCTCTACATACTATTGAGGATGGTGTAACATGTCTACATTTAATGTTAGATATGAATTATGAAAAAATAAAACAATATGGGTCGAGTACAAGTAGGTCATTCGTTCCATTATCGCAGTCTTCTATTTGTCTTGCTGATTGTATTTGTTTAACAGGATTTATAGTAGGTTTACTAGGAGTAATTTCATTTGGAGGGTTCATGTTATCTATATGTTCAACTACATAACGCTTGATATTTGTAAAAAGAGCACCGATTTAAGGTGTTCTTTTTTGGTTTTTCTGTAAAGTTATTGTAAATGATAAGTACAATATATTATATATATTATATAATTTAAATGTATTAAATTACGAATACTAAGAGGTGTTGTAGATAATAATTACTTTTAATTTTTAAAAGAGTCGGTTTGATAATGTTTTATGTAGATAGTTTTTACTTTTCTTTTAAATACTTTGTTTAAATGGATTAGATTAAGTAACTTTTGTTCTAGCTTTTTGATAATCAAGACAACTGAAGAAAGGAAAGAATCATTTTATGAAAAAATTAAGGTTGTTAACATTTGAAAATATAGTAGAACCTCTTTTAAATGAAAAGGTATCATTTATATACTTTCCTATTGAATGGCTGGACATCGTAGAGATACATTATAAGACGTTTTTATTAACGAGTAAGTTGAAACGTTTGAATGAAAGACTGTATGATATGTTTTCTGATATATTGTTTATTCAGCATAATCCGTACGTATTAAATGAAAATACACCATGGATTGTATCAAAAGAACCTATTAAACAAGAGCAGCTCAATTATATTTTTCAAAGTTGGTATGAGATTATTCATGATTGGAAACCAAATAAATTAGTAGAGCCACCAAAATATGAATGGCAATCCGATTTGATTTCTAATTTGCCAGTACTACATGATAATGAAACGTATTCTAAGTGGGTGCCCGCTTTAATCTCACATATTTTTTGTGAGCGTCCTATATATTTAGAAAATACAAATGCAGAAGAAATCTATTTTTCTCCTCTTAGATCACAAAATATTTGTGAGGCGATGTCAGGGCCAATAAAAGATGAAAAAACACAAGATTTTTTCTCCTATGTATATCGATTCGAATGCATAACCCGTGGTGGTGAGAACGCTCCATTATTAAATATTTCAATAGGGATTCGGAGATTTTATCAAGAATATAATCATCCAGATATTCCTTTACTTTTCAGACGAAAACGAGGGATGATATTGATTTCTACCCCAGAGTTTGCATCAAATAATAAAAAAATACGGTTTGTAAAACTAAAAATGCAACAAGCTACAACCGGCATGAAATGGATTAAGATATTTAGAAATTTAAAAGATGATTTTCAAATAGGTGGAGATTTGGATTTAGACCATATTCTCCAATATCCGAAAGATTATATTGTCGGGGAAAATAAAAGGGTGTTATTTCCATACAATGAAAGAATATATAAAGTCCAAGGTACTAAAATAGAACCAGGTATAAAAGTAAAGGAAAGAGAGTATTTATTTAAAGAATTCCAGCGTAAATTCTCTTATTTCACAATACTTCCAGAATGTAAAAAGGTAGCAACAAATAACAAAAATGAATTATTTCCTTTATTTGCACCAAAAGGATTAGAGACATTAACATTAGAAGTTTGGTCTGAAAATATAGCGCTGGAAATAGAACAAGCATTACTTGATAGCGAAATTGTTTTGACTAAAATTGGTGAAAATTCTTATGTATTGAATACAGATTTCCCAGTATTATTAAAGATTGTGAGATACAATATTGAAAAGGTGTTACAAAATCCATATAAAATGCAATATTGTCAAAAATATAAAACAAATCTTGTAGATGATGTTACGAAAGCTGTCTATGCTACCGCGGGTGAGCGCAGTGATGCGACATTAGCATTAATCGCAATGAAAAATTGTGATGGACGCGAAAAAATTGATCCAAAACAAATCATTAGAGAGGGATTTGCACGAACAAATCGTATTTCAACATTTATTAATTTATTTATAGGCCAAAGTGTATCTCGTAAAACAATTGTAAATAGTGTTTTTAGTCTATTAGAACAAAAAGGATTTTTGAAGCGTAGTTGGAATAAGATAAATTTACCTTGTACATATGTTAATTTATCAATTGAACGAATATCGAAATTTGATTTCTTACCTATTCTTTCAAAAATAAAAGGAAAAGAAATTTTATATAAATTATATGGGAATACAGAGTGGCAAAAGATTGATTGCGTATTATTAAATATAAATAAACATAATGCATTTTTATCACAACCATCAAAGAGAAATGATATGGGGGCTCTTTTTAAACAATATGTTTTCGAAACATTAATGGAAATTGTACAATATGCAAAAGAACAAAATGAACAAGTTTACTTCATTGTAGATGCAAATTTGAGAAAATATTGGATAAAAGAGTTACAAAATAAAGAAATTAATACAGATATTTTACCTGATATTGTTCCAGAGGTATTAAAGGTTCCCAACTTAAATATTATTAGAATAAATACAGGTTTTGATGTACCAAGCTACGGTGTAATAGAATGTGATGATGCTCTAGATAGAATAGGCTTATATGCAGATCAAAAAGGGATGTATTATAGCACTGGTGAATATTCACTTAATTGTAGTGAAGTTTTTCAGCGATATATAATTGAAATTCTACCATTAGGTGTAAAACCTTTAGAAAGGGATTATATCGCTAAAATGATACATTACATGTGCTGTAATTCTAGAATGCTTTCGAAAAAGAATGTACACATGACATATTCCGTACATATGGAAAAAGTAATAAAGAGTTATATTACTGACATAGATGCAAGAGAATTTAAAGAATTTGATGATGAATTGGATGTAGATGTAGTAAAAGTAGAAAAGAAAGATTCAATTATTCTACTTTAAATACTAGTAAACAAATCCTGCTCGTTATATCGATCAGGATTTGTCATTTTTTTATGCAAATAAGGATATCATTTGTCAAGTATCTTTTCGTTTACATATTTACTTTATGTGCAGACAGGATTAATATGTTTTTTAGAAATACAAAAACTATACCAAATGGAAAAGCGATTTTTATTAATTGAAAAAATTTGAAAGGAATGGGGAATGGTGAAGAAATTAGATGTGCTCTTAATGCTACTGAGCGTCCTCTTTCCAATTGCAGGACTTACAAAGCAAATCCCTCTAGAACAATCTGTATATATTGGAGGGCTTTTATTTTTTACTAGTTTCGGTAGTTATTTTGCTAAAAAGATGTATTCACGTATATGCAGCTGGATAGCGTATGCGCCATTTATAACATTACTGTTAGTTATTTGGCATCAGGATATTACAACAAGCTCAATCATAGCAAATGCGAAAATTGCTGCATGTGTCGCGTTAATTCCATGTTTATTTCGTTTTCGTACATATGGACTTACTTTGGGATTATTCTCATTATGGGCCGCTTTACTATGGGATATAAAAGAAGTACAGTCGTTAGTCATACTTGAACGCATGACGAGTTTAATGACAAGCCATTATGTATATATATTACTATTAATTGGAGGACTTGTATTAGGAGGATTACTTGCGATGTTCATTCACCGCAAAGAGAAAGATAATAATAAAGAAAATATAAATCTACTTGGACCAAAAAAGAAACGCAAAAGATTATCATTTAAGATTCGTCTTCCGAGATTACCGAAATTAAAGATGAAACTATTTAAGTTTGGTGGGAAAGAATCTAAAAGTAAAATTCCAGAAAAGATACATGAGCATAAGTACGAAGAACCAGTTGCAACATATAAAATGACAGAGAAAATAGATCCATACAAAGAAAATGAAGTTCAAGGTCAAACAAGGATGGAACGCCGAAGAAATAGGTTTAATGCATAATGAAGTTTAATAACCCCGTAATGACTTATCTTAATATTGATAAATCATTACGGTTTTTTTATGTAATTAAATAAAGGTTGCTAATGAGGGGGGGATAGCATATTTTATAGGTGAGAAGTTAAATAAAATAAGGGGAGGATAAAATGCTTATCATTACATATATATCTGCTTGTATATTATTCTTAGTTAGCTTTTTACATGTATATTGGGGTTTCGGAGGTAATTGGGGGACAAATAGTGTTATACCAACTAAATCAGGGGAAAAGGCGTTTACACCTCGTGCCGGAATGACATTGTTCATTGCATTATTATTAAGTATGGCAGCGATAATTTTGTTGCAACAAGCAAATATTGTTCATTTTGCAGTTCCTAATGTTATTATTCAAGTCGGTTCCTGGATTTGTATGATCGTCTTTTCTATTAGAGTAATTGGTGAGTTTAATTATTTTGGTATCTTTAAACGACAAAAAGATACGCACTTCGCTAGAATGGATACTGGTTTATATATTCCACTTTGTGCATTTTTATCTTTATCTTTCTTATTAGTAATAATTTTGTGAGTAAATAATAGTAGTTTCTTTTTTCAAAATATATGTAAACGTGAGAAATCCAAGAGTAAATAAAAAAAGGGTGTAAGCGCCTTCTTGTCGAAATGTAAATTATTATGAAAGGCGGTGACACTATGAAGTATGTAAAAGTTAGTATGAATGGTGGAAGTGAACACAAATTTTCAATGACTTTAGATCGGTTTGAAGAACTTATTACTACAGAGAATGGGATATTAGAAAATAAATTAGTATGTATTGAAAATGTAATGATTAATCCTACTAATATATCTTCTGTAGTTGAAAAAATTGGTGTACCGGCTAAGTTTATGGAAGCTTAAAATCGTTAGATAAAAAACATCCCCAATGGATGTTTTTTAATTTATAAATATGAAATTGTATAGTGAATATTTGAGTAGATTTTTTTAGCAATGACTATGCATATATTAAGTACCTGAACATGGTGCTTAATATATGCACGAAATAATAAGTACAAGCATATATTATGTAGTAGGACAAGATCTTCGTGTCCTACTTAATACTCAGAAAAAACCTCTAATCACATAAGAGCATCCAATTGCAGGGTGCTCTTATTTTTGTAAAAATTTACTGCAAGGCTTATTTTATAGTAGGATGCAAGAATAAAGGGCTATTTTTAAATAATGTTCTTTAGCCTTTAATTTTAAATTTATCTTTAACATTAGTAAATATTAAAAATAATATGATAGCAGAAATTAAGTTAGATAAGTAGAAATCTTGATGAAACAGTAGTTCGAAGATGACATAGAAAGTAACGAATAAGGCGATAACAGGTAGTATGCAAATAAATATAAATCTCCAATTTTTTAAGTAATGTCTATAATTAGTAAGTACTTTCTCCATAAATGTAGCTCCTATATTTTTGTTTTTATATAATTATACATTTAGATACAAGGATTTTCAAAGTAAAAATATTTAGCAATTCAAAAATATAAGGAAAGTATTTGTTGAAAATCCAGATTGCTCTAGCAATCTGGATTTGACTTTAAAGAACTATACTAAAATGATACACTATAATCTACGTTATTTTTGAAATGAATAGAGGGATTTGTGTGATAGATAAAATTAAAAATGCTGTAGAGGATATGTACGAGGATGAGGTTAAAGATTTACTTCAAAGTATTCTCATACAGTTAAACTTATTAGAAGAAAACTATAGTGAAGATACAATTAAAAATTTGATGGATATTCCGAAACAATTAACGAGTAATCCTACTTATAAAAGAAATGTAAAAGAAAGTACGCACGTACATATTGCTTTTGATGATTCAACGGCTGGTTGCTTAACATATATGTTAAGTCAAGAAGAATTATCTGAAGAGAGTGTTGTTGCTTTTTCTGAATTCTTTTCAATTGGACCGATATATAAGTTGCATACGAATGGGGGGCAACTAGCAAGACAGAAGTGGTTAATAAATAATTTAACTGCTTATGATAGTTATTTTGAAGAAGAATATTTATCAAGATTTATAGCAACTATAGAAGAACTACATACTATTCCTGTTGAAACGCCTATTACAATTTGGAAGGCTGATAATGCACATGAACATGTAGGCCTAAGTTTTGTAATGGCACAATTAAAGGATAAGAAAAACATTCGAGTTATTAATACATCTGAAGCAAGTCGAGAAATATTAAAACAAGAGTATGATATTCGTGGAACTGGAGAATTACCACCTGAAAGTTTAGCTCTATTCCAAAAAAGTTTTGCAAAGTTACCGTATTTAACTGAAGAGAAGCGAATGAAGTTTGAACATGAATGGGATAGAATATCGGGAAGCGTAGAATGTTTAAGAGTGTGGAAAGAAAATGAAGTATATTCTGTACAAGAAGATTATTTTGATCAATTTATAATTGAATGCGCGAAAAGTGTGGGTGCTGATCGAGAATTCCTCAAAGCTCCTAGAGTAATTGGTGAAGCACTTGGTCTTGTTGAACAATTGGTTGGAGATACTTTCTTAGAATATCGCTTGAAACAATTAATTAAACAAGAAGTATTTGAATTTGAAGGTTCGTTAGATGAAATGCGTTTTTATAGTGTGAAGTTAAGGAAATAATAAACACCTTCTATTTTTGAAAGGCTCGTATTTTTAATAATACGAGCTTTTTAAGTTGAATTTGGGCTATAACATAAGCTTCCCAGAGAGGGCATATCACATATAAATGTTAAAGGTAATGAATGAAAAGTAGGTGATTTGTTAATATGTATAACCAACAAAATTATCCATATGATCAAGCGATGTATTATAATCCACAAAACTACGGGTATGAATCTGTAGATGAAGCGAGAGATATGGAACAAGAAGATTACAGACCAGATGATGCGGAAGATGCTCCAACGTCACCACCGCCGTCGCAAGCTCCGTCGTTACCGTCTACCTTTGCGTCTCCATCTCAAGCGGGCAATATGAAATCATGGATGTGTAATTGTCTAGGAAGATGGGGCTATTTACGTTTACATCGTCCTGGTCCTTTCGGAAGGGACTTATGGTTCTTTCCGACTGAAGTGAGAAGAAACGGAGTATCAGGTTACACTTGGCAAGGTGGTCGTCGTCGTAAAGTAAGTTATCGCTATCAACAAATTAGTAATTTTATGTGCTTCGCATAAAGAGTAGTGGGAGAGTGAAACGATTTTACTCTCTCACTTTTTTATTTTTCAATATACGAAGTAAGATTTTGGTTAAAAATTTACAATTTTCACGTTTTTATTAGAGTATAATGCATATGTTGGGTTGGTTTTCAAAAACAAATGAGAGTGAGGGAATACAATGTCAATGAAAAACAAGGTTGGACTAAAAATAGAGGAGGGCATTAATTTAGCTTCAGCTCAATTTAAAGAAGATGCGTATGAAATTTATAAAGAATCTAGAAAAATGCAACCTATCTTATTTGTGAATAAAACTGAACTAGGTGCGGAATGGCTTATCACAAGATATGAAGATGCTTTGCCACTTTTAAAAGATAGTCGCTTAAAAAAAGATCCAGCCAATGTATTTTCTCAAGATACATTGAATGTGTTTCTTACTGTTGACAATAGTGATTATTTAACTACTCATATGTTAAATTCAGATCCACCTAACCATAATCGTTTACGATCACTCGTACAAAAAGCTTTTACACCGAAGATGATCACGCAATTGGAAGGAAGAATACAGGATATTGCAGGTGATTTGTTAAATGAAGTCGAGCGAAAGGGTTCATTAAATCTTGTTGATGATTATTCGTTCCCTTTACCGATTATTGTAATAAGTGAAATGCTTGGCATTCCAAAAGAAGATCAAGCGAAATTTAGAATTTGGTCTCATGCTGTCATTGCTTACCCAGAAACACCAGAAGAAATAAAAGAAACTGAAAAGCAACTATCTGAGTTTATTACATATCTTCAATATTTAGTTGATATTAAACGAAAAGAGCCAAAAGAAGACTTGGTGAGTGCTTTAATACTTGCAGAGAGTGAAGGGCATAAACTTAGCGCTCGGGAACTATATTCAATGATAATGTTACTAATTGTGGCGGGACACGAGACAACGGTAAATTTAATAACAAATACGGTATTAGCGCTCCTCGAAAATCCAGATCAATTACAGTTATTAAAAGAAAATCCAAAATTAATTGATGCCGCTATTGAGGAAGGACTACGATATTATTCTCCAGTTGAGGTTACAACTTCAAGATGGGCAGATGAACCTTTTCAAATTCACGACCAAACAATCGAAAAAGGAGATATGGTTGTCATTGCCTTAGCTTCTGCAAACCGTGATGAAACTGTATTTGAAAACCCAGAAGTATTCGATATTACTCGGGAAAATAATCGTCATATTGCCTTTGGTCATGGGAGCCATTTCTGCTTAGGCGCTCCACTTGCTAGGTTGGAAGCAAAGATTGCTATTACTACTTTGTTTAATCGAATGCCTGAACTACAAATAAAAGGGAATCGTGAAGAAATTAAATGGCAAGGTAACTATTTAATGCGTTCTTTAGAGGAATTGCCTTTAACTTTCTAGAATAGTAAAAGGAGACATGCATACATCGAAAATGATTTACATAGAGTATGTATGTGTTATTTAAATTCGAAACGGAAGGGTGAAGACATCCCAATGATCAACTAATTCTATTTGTAAGAGATCTTCGTTAAAAAACGAAATATTCTTCTGAATAGGGTTAGTCTGTACATTTATAGAAAAGGGATGTATTTCGCTCTGCGAATATATAGTCTTTTTATATGATTTGTGCTGCCTCCTGTTCAGAACATGAAATAGGAGGCTTTTTTATGTCGACAAATGTAGTAACGAAACAAAACAATGGGGTATCACAAGTATTAAAAAATCGGTTTGTTCAAGGGATTTTAGCATCAGCATTATTTTTACAAATAGGAATATGGGTTCGAAACTTTGCGGTATTACTATATGTAATGGAAATGACAAAAGGTGATGCTTTTGCTATTTCGATGATTTCAGTTGCTGAATTCGCTCCAATTTTTATTTTTTCATTTATTGGCGGTACTTTTGCTGATAGGTGGAAGCCAAAGAAGACAATGATATGGTGTGAGACGTTAAGTTCCATTTCAGTATTCGCTGTATTAATTACGCTTATGTTTGGAACGTGGAAAATTGTGTTTTTTGTGACACTCATCTCTGCAATCCTTTCACAGTTTTCACAACCATCTGGAATGAAGTTGTTTAAACAACATTTATCAACGGAACAAATTCAATTAGCAATGTCTATATATCAAACGATATTTGCAATATTTATGGTATTAGGACCAATCCTAGGGACATTTATCTTTCATAGTTTTGGAATTTATATTTCAATCATCATAACAGGCATCTCGTTTGTACTTGCGGCAGTTGTATTGTTATTTCTTCCGAAAGATCTTGAAAACGACGTAGAAAAGAAAGATATCACTCTGTTGCAGGAGATGAAGGACGGTATTAAGTATGTCAAAAAGAAAAAAGCATTAACTTTGCTGGGGCTTTGTTTTATGGCTGCAGGACTAGGTATAGGATTAATTCAGCCATTAGGTATATTTATTGTGACTGAGCAGTTAGGATTATCAAAAGAGAGTTTACAGTGGCTACTAACAGTAAATGGTGCGGGAATGATTGTTGGCGGGGCATTAGCGATGGTATTTGCGAAAAACGTTGCTCCGCAAAAGATGTTAATTATCGGTATGCTTGGTCAAGCAATTGGTATTAGCATTATAGGGTATTCTACAAATTTATGGGTTACACTTACAGCGCAGCTTTTTAGTGGTTTAGCTCTTCCTTGTATCCAAATTGGTATTAATACGCTTATTATTCAAAATAGCGATACCGATTTTATAGGTCGTGTAAATGGTATTTTAAGTCCGCTATTTACCGGTTCAATGGTAGTAACGATGAGTATAGCTGGCTCATTAAAAGAGATGTTTTCATTAAGTATGATGTATGAAGGGACGGCTTTACTTTTTATAATTGGATTATTGTTTATTATACCTATATACAATTTAAAGCCAGTAATAGCGATAGAAAGTGAAATAAGTGGTAAAGGAAGTGCTGTACAGAATGAATCCTAATCCAAATATTAAATACCCTATTGAAGGAAATCAAAACGTTCAATTTATAAAAAATACAATAACAAAATCTAATATACTTGTTGGTGAGTATTCTTATTATGATGCGAAAGATGGAGAAAAATTTGAAAATCGAGTATTACATCATTATGAATTTCTTGGAGATCGCCTTATTATTGGAAAGTTTTGTTGTATTGCATCTGGAGTTAACTTTATTATGAACGGAGCCAATCATCGGATGGATGGATTTTCGGCATATCCATTTAATATATTTGGAAATGGGTGGGAGAAGTATACACCTAGTTTGTCTGATTTACCTTACAAAGGTGATACAGTTATAGGAAATGACGTTTGGATTGGTATGGATACAACAATTATGCCCGGAATAAAAATAGGGGATGGTGCAATCATTGCAGCTAAATCTGTTGTGACTAGAGACGTCGCACCATATACAATTGTTGGTGGAAACCCTGCAAATAAAATAAAAGAGAGATTTTCAAATGAAACAATTCAAGAATTATTGCAAATTCAATGGTGGCATTTTGACATTGAAAAAATAACTGAAAATATAGATGTGATTGTACGAGGAGATATTGAATCATTAAGAAAACTAAAAAGGTAATAAAAAATGCATGACAAAGAGTATCATACCTCCGAATTTTGTTAATGATAATAGAACAAGGAGGTGTGATACTATGGCACAAGACGTTTTATGTGAAGTAAACAACTGTAAATTTTGGGCGAATGGTAATAAATGTAGTGCAGAGGCAATTTACGTAGTAAGTCATAAGGGTAAACATGCATCTACAACGGAAGAAACAGATTGCAAAACTTTCGATCCAGAAGTGTAAATTGTTTAAGGGTAGCCAAATCGTGGTTGCCCTTTTATTAATTATAGTATTGATAATAAATATCATTTTCATTCATTGTTTTTAAATTTTCTTGTTATTTTTTCATATTTTTTTCATAAGTGATGTAATCCAAGTCAACTCATGTTCAATTCGTGATTTACTAAATTCAATGACTTCAGTAATAAAAGATGAGGTAACCTCTAGAGACTGAATAGCAGTAAGCTGATTATGTAGTACGTTTTGGCGTATAGTTAAAATCTCTTTTCTAGCCTCATAGTCAAGTTTTTCAAATAGTGCGATACGAACAAGGAATTCTGCATTGTTTGTCGCAAGTTTTTCGGGAAAATCTCGTAACATTTCAGAAAAAATTTCTTCTCCTGTTTCTGTTATATCGTACATATTTCGGTTTGGTTTTCCGACTTGTTTATGTATTTTTTTCGTTATAGCACCCATATTTTCAAAGCGCCGAAGGGCAGGGTAAAGCATGTTGTGATTTAATTCAAAATTCTCACCTAAACGATTTTGAACATTTTTTTTGATTTCATATCCATGTTTTGGTCCTGTCGTTAATTCTGCTAGTAGTAAAATGTCAACGTACATAAAAATCCCCCTTATATATTTCTCAAGTCCTCTAATGAAAAATCTCCTTTAGTATATGTTAAAATAACATATGATAGTTTATACAACTTTGAACTGCCGACCTATCACTTTTATTGTAAAAGAAAAGGGAGGAAAGAACTATGGCTTCACCTGAAAATGTTATTTTAGTTCATGAAATTTCAAAGCTGAAAACAAAAGAAGAATTATGGAATCCATATGAATGGTATCGTTTGATGAGGGATAATCACCCAGTTCATTATGATGAAGAGCAGGATGTATGGAATGTTTTTTTATATGATGATGTAAATCGTGTTTTATCAGATTATCGCTTATTTTCAAGTAGAAGGGAGCGCAGACAATTCTCAATCCCTCCATTAGAAACTAGAATAAATATAAACTCTACAGATCCACCAGAACATCGCAATGCACGTTCCATTGTTTCTAAGGCATTTACTCCAAGAAGTCTAGAACAGTGGAAACCTCGAATACAGGCTATCGCAGATGAACTTGTACAGCATATCGAAAAATATAGTGAAGTTAATATCGTTGAACAGTTTGCTGCCCCTTTACCTGTTACCGTTATTTCTGATTTATTAGGAGTCCCAACAACAGATCGTAAAAAAATTAAAGAATGGTCTGATATTTTATTTATGCCGTATAGTAAAGAAAAGTTTAATGATCTGGATGCTGAGAAAGGGATAGCATTAAATGAATTCAAGGCATATCTTCTACCGATCGTTCAGGAAAAGAGATATCATTTAACTGATGATATCATTTCCGATTTAATTCGAGCTGAATATGAAGGAGAAAGATTAACCGATGAAGAAATTGTAACCTTTTCATTAGGTTTACTAGCGGCTGGGAATGAAACCACTACAAATTTAATTATTAATAGCTTTTATTGCTTTTTAGTAGATTCACCTGGAATTTATGAAGATTTAAGAAAAAAACCTAGCTTAATTTCAAAAGCGATTGAGGAAGTATTACGCTATCGCTTTCCTGTTACATTGGCCCGGAGGATTACAGAGGATACAAATATATTTGGCCCTTTAATGAAAAAGGATCAGATGATTGTTGCGTGGGTTAGTGCAGCGAATTTAGATGAGAAAAAATTTTCACACCCCTCTCAATTTAATGTACATCGAATAGGAAATGAAAAGCATTTAACCTTTGGGAAAGGTCCTCACTTTTGCTTAGGAGCACCACTTGCACGTTTAGAAGCTGAGATTGCATTAACTACCTTTATAAATGCTTTTGAAAAAATAGAGCTATCTCCATCTTTCTGTTTAGAAAAATGTATATTGGAAAATGAACAAACATTAAAATACTTACCTATTCGATTGAAAGCCAAATAAAAATCTCAACAAGGTGCATACATTTGCATCTTGTTTTTTGTTTCTCAATTGTGAGTTTCAGGTAATTACCTTAATATGGAGTTGTATAAAACGTAGAGGAGGATTCCTATGTTGACTTGTAATGGAAGTAAATCATTTCAAAAGTTTATTAAAGGTGTTACAGATCTTATGGAAAACGGTTTATTTGAAGAAGAAATAGTGTGTGGCATTGAAAAGTTACTAGAAGAACTTTTAGAAAAGAAAACATGGCTTCCGTTAGATAAACAGAAGGCGAATTCGACTCAATATGCACGACATTTATTGTATGAGGATCCGCTCAAACGTTTTGAAGTACTAGCTCTCGTATGGAAAGATGGACAATCTACACCTTTACATGATCATGACGGCACATGGGGGGTAGAAGGCGTCTTTTCAGGAAGGATAATGGTGCAGAACTTTATACAAACGAAACAACTTGGAAATTCACTTGTGTATTTAACACATACAGGAAATCTTTATTTGGGAGAAGGAGAAACCGATAAAGTCATTCCACCTGCGGATTGTCATATTCTTGAAATTAGCAAAAAGGAAAGCGTTATCACAATTCATATCTATGGAAAACGGTTAGAAAAGTTTAAAGTATATATCCCAACTGAAGACAAAAATGTGTACATGTGTGAGACAAAATACATTAGTTATAATTCATAGTTTGAAATCCCAAGCTTTTTAAAAAGAAAAGCTTGGGATTTTATTTTTAATTATTTCTTGACCTGAAACGCTTTTCATAAATTATAAATAAGAAGTACCTCACGAGGATTGTATGAAAACGATACCTAATAATTAATTAGAACTCGTGTATTTATAGAAAGTGGTGAAGAAATAATGAAATTAATCGCAATTGATTTAGATGGAACTCTTCTTTCGGGGAATAAAATGATTAGTAAAGAAAATGCAGAAGCAATTCGAACATGTCAAGAAGCTGGCCATGTTGTAGCAATTTGTACTGGACGTTCTATTGTTGATATTGAACGATTATTGTTAGAAGTTGATTTAGAGTGTCCAATCATTGCGGAAAATGGTGCGATTATATATAAAGATAAGAAAATGATGAAGAGATATCCAATTCAAAATATGCAGGCACTTGAAATTGTGGAATATCTTGAAGAGAATGGTTTATATTATCAGCTTTATACTGATAAAGGTGTGTATGTACCGGATTATGGAGTAGAGAGTGTACGTAATGAAATTGAGTATGTGAAGAATTCAAAAGAAAATTTCGACTTGAAAGAGTTAAAAACAATCGCAGCATTATATCTTGAGCATACAGCGTTTCATAGTGCGGAAAGTTGTAAGCCAATTGTAGAAACAGATATACATGTGCATAAACTATTACCATTTTCTTATGATATTGAGAAATTAAAAAAACTAAAAGAAACATTTATTCATAATACAGATTTAGCAATTACATCTTCATATTGGCACAATTTAGAGATTAATCATAGAGATGCTCAAAAAGGGAATGGATTATATACTTTAGCAGAATATCTTAATATTCCAGTTGAAAACACTGTAGCGATAGGTGATGGGCTAAACGACGTTTCTATGATGGAAAAAGCGAACATATCAATTGCGATGGGTAATGCAGTTGAAGAAATAAAAACAATCTGTAAATACGAAACGTTATCAAATGAAGAACATGGTGTGGCACATGCTTTATATAAATATGTAATGTAATTAAAAAAGAAAAAAGAATCCAAAGGGATTCTTTTTTCTTTTTTATTAGGGGTAAGGTATTCTATGAGATTCATAGAAGCCTTATTACATTTCATTATATAGAATATATTGGAATAAATGTTTATATTTTTCATGAAATTTGTGAATATTTTATGAATTTTATACTTGTTGCATTTTTATACCGTTATTAGTGACGCGTATGACCCTCAAGGAAAAATTCAGTGAATGTAAGGAGGAATGAACGAAATATCTACTAATTAAAGGTATATTCAGTATATACATTCTTTTCTTATTTTAATTGAAAAATAAAATTTGTGCGAATAATTATTCTACAGCTATATACCTACACTAGCTTTCTTCGTATAATGGAGAAGTATGAATTTTAGATTTGTATTAATTTTACATATTGAGGTGAAAAAGGAATGAATTCGCGGCTAATGGAACTTATTGATGTGAGTACAATAGAAACCATGGCAGAACAATTTTATAAATTAACTAACATATCACATCAACTTCTTGATGCTGAAAAAGAGTGTATTTTTTCATTCGGAATGAATGAGATAATTAAGAGTAAACTTCCAAAGATTGAAATCCCCATTTTCTTATACAATCAACATTTAGGATCTTTTGTTGTATGGTCCAAAAAAAGCGAAATTTTCAGTTGTCAAAAATACTTTGAAATGCTCTCAAGTTTAATTTTAGATGGCGCAATAAAAGTAATTCAAAGTAAAAAAACAACGTTGCTTTCTCAGAAAGAGGAGGAACTACATACGATTTTACAAAACATGCCTGTTATGGTCGATGCGCTTGATTATAATGGAGATTTTGTTTTGTGGAACCGAGAATGTGAAATTGTAACAGGTTATACCGCTGAAGAAATAATTGGAAATCCAAATGCACTTCAATTATTATATCCTGATCATAGTTATCGCCAGCAAATACAAAAGAAATTTTTAACTTGTGGAAAAAATTTCAGAGATTGGGAAATGCACTTAACATGTAAAAATGGTGAAATCAAAACAATAATGTGGTCTAATATATCAGAACAGTTTCCTGTAACAGGATATAGTTATTGGGCTGTTGGTGTAGATATTACACATTTAAAAGCGATAGAAGAGCAGTTAAAACAACAAACATCTGAACTGGAATTAATATTTAAAGCTTTACCAGATTTATGTTTCTTAACAGAAGATGATGGCACAATTATAGATTACAAAGCAGGATCTCCTACAAAGTTTTACGTACCCGCAGAAGCTTTTATGGGAAAAAAGTTTTACGAAGTATTACCATCTTCAGTAGCACAGCAGTTTCAGGAAGCCATTAATCAAGTGAAGGAAAAAGGAACGAATGTAATTGTAGAATATCCACTCACACTTAATGGAAGTATTGATTTCTTTGAAGCTAGGTGCTTACCATTATTACATGATAAAATTATGATTATTGTACGTGACATTAAAGAGCGAAAAAAGACAGAAGAATTGCTAAACAAATCAGATACGCTTGCAGCAATTGGTCAATTAGCAGCTGGGGTAGCTCATGAAGTAAGAAATCCCTTAACTGTAATTAAAGGTTTTATACAGTTATTCCAAATTAATAAAGAAGATCAAGAAAGATATTTTGATCTTATGCTTTCTGAAATTGAAAGGATAGAAGCGATCCTGCAAGAATTTTTGTCAATTGCTAAAACAGATGAGATAAATACAGAAAAGAAAAATATTTATCAAATTTTTAAAAATGTCGTATCGTTAATGAATACAAAAGCAATTATGACAAATATTCAAGTTGAACTATTTACGGATGACAAAGATATAATTATTGAATGCTCGGAAAATCAATTGAAACAAGTATTTATTAATATTTTGCAAAATTCAATCGAAGCTATGCCAAATGGTGGGGAAATTTCAATTCACATAAAAGAAATAAATGATGATGGTGTCATCATTCATGTAATAGATGAAGGAATAGGAATACCTGAAGAAAGAATTAAGAGATTAGGTGAACCTTTTTATAGTACGAAAGAAAAAGGGACTGGTATTGGATTAATGTTAAGTTATAAAATTATTGAAAGTCATCAAGGGACAATTAGTATCATGAGCGAGGTTGGTGTCGGGACAACAGTAACAATTTACTTACCGAAAGTACAAAGTAAACAATCTTTTTCTAATTGTGACGATAAATGTATAGCAATACGCACTAGTAGTAATTCTTAAATCAATTAATACCCAATAACAAAGCGATTAGTGAAAGCTAATCTTTTTGTTATTGGGTATTTTTTATATTTAATTTAGTAAACTTTATCTTTTCTTTACATTTGTTTTAATTTCTATTAAGTTTTAAACATTATATTAATATTTGTACAAAGCAATGTATAAAAATTGTACATTACTTTTAATATAGAAAAGTGATTATTATTTGGAATATTGTAAGGAGGAGATTATGACAAGGTGAAAAAACAAGAGAAGAAGAGTGGTAGAGTAGTACCTCTCCGGTTAAATATTTTATTCCTTTGTGTTTTTTTATTATTTTCTGGCATCATTATTCAGTTAGGAAAAGTGCAAATCTTTGATGGAGAAACATATAAAAATGAAGTAGAGAAGAGAGAAAATGCAACCGTGGGCCTTTCTGTACCACGTGGGAAAATATTTGATCGTGAAGGAAATCCAGTAGTTGATAATAAATCTTTACGTACGATTACATATACAAAGGTGAAAGGTGTAAAACAAGAAGAAATATTAAAATCAGCAAGACAACTTGCAGACATTATTGAAATGCCGCAAGAAGATATAGATAAGTTAACTGAGACTGATAAGAAAGACTTTTGGATGCAATTAAATCCAGAACTTACTCAAGACTTAGTATCAAAAAAAGAAATAGATAAGTTCCGAGATAAGGATATTACCGGAAAAGAGCTAGACAAAAAAATAGAAGATTTAAAAAGGAAGCGCGTTACAGATAAAAATCTTCAAGAACTAACGGCTAAAGATATAGAAGTGTTAGCTATTAAAAGTAAAATGACCTCAGGTTTTCAGATGGCACCTCAAATTATTAAAAAGGACGTTAGTGAACAGGAATATGCGGTGATTAGTGAAAATTTAGCGAAACTTCCAGGGGTAGACGCATCAGTTGATTGGGAGAGAATCTATGTAAATGATGGTCTATTCCGTTCCGTTCTTGGTAACGTTTCAAATGCTGATGAAGGATTGCCACGTGAAAGATTAGATTATTATTTAGTGCGTGATTATAGCCGAAATGATAGGGTCGGCAAAAGTTATATCGAACAGCAATACGAAGATGTACTTCATGGTACGAAAAAAGAAGTAAGAAGCATTGCTGATAAACAAGGCAATACAATGAGAACGGAAACGGTTTCGGAAGGAAAAAGCGGTAAAAATTTAACTTTAACCATAGATATGGAATTGCAAAAAAAAGTAGAGGAGAGTATAGAAAAAATATTAAAACAATATAAAGGATCAGAATCAATGTTAGACCGTGCTTTCGTAGTGATGATGAATCCTAAAAATGGCCAAGTATTATCAATGGCTGGGAAAAGGCTTGTAGAAAAAGATGGGAAAATGGAAGTAGAAGATTATGCTTTAGGCACGCTGACAAGTTCATATGAGCTTGGATCAACGGTTAAAGGTGCGACAGTGTTAACAGGGTTTGAAACAAATGCAATAACTCCTGGAACACATTTTTATGATGCACCTATGAAGTTTAAAGGAACTAAGGAAAAGAAGTCTTGGAAAAATTTTGGTGATATAGACGATCTAAGAGCGTTACAAGTTTCTTCAAACGTTTATATGTTTAATATAGCATTAAAAATTGCTGGTGTGGATTATGTGAAAAATAGTTCACTAGATATTAAACAAGAATATTTTGATAAAATGAGATATTATTTCAGGCAATTTGGACTAGGCGTACAAACTGGTATTGATTTACCGAATGAAACTGCAGGACAAATTGGAAGAAAAGATAATCAGCCTGGTTTCTTATTAGATTATTCTATTGGACAATATGATACATATACACCACTTCAGCTTGCACAATATATTTCGACTATCGCAAATGGAGGGTATCGAATGAAACCACAAATTGTTCAAGAGATTAGAGAACAAACCGTTCAAAAAGATGAGGTTGGTAAAGTAGTACAATCAATAGAACCCGTTGTTTTAAATAGAATCGATATGAAACAAGAATATATTAATCAAGTAAAAGAAGGATTTAGAAAAGTATTTCAAGAAGGAGATGGAACGGGAGTAAGAGCGTTCCAAAAAGCACCATATAAACCAGCTGGTAAAACAGGAACCGCACAAACTGTATATGGTGGAGAAAATGAAATTGGGCGAAATGCGAAAGGCGATCGTAGAGAATGTTATAACTTAACATTAGCTGGATATGCGCCATATGATGATCCAGAAGTAGCATTTTCTGTTGTAGTACCGTGGGTTGAAAATGATAAATCGGGCATTAACTCCGATATTGGAAAAGAAGTTTTAGATGCTTATTTTGATTTGAAAAATAAGCGATTAACTGGTGAAGCGCCAAAAACAGATGCCTCTAAAGAGAATTAAAATGGACGAAACGTCTCTAGCATTCATGTGAACTAGAGGCGTTTTTATCTGGGAATAGATTAGAAATGAGGTATATATGAAGCCGTTTATTCTAAAATATTGGAGGAACATATGTAGCTACATCTTAATTATAATAGGGGTTATTTTTATTAATAAGTCATTTTTATTTTGTATGGTAGAAGGAATTTCGATGCAACCTACTTTGAATGAAAAAGATTATATACTTGTTAATAAGGTAAACGTCTGTTTATCGTCTTTTCATCATGGAGATGTTGTCATTATAAAAAAAGAAGACGAGCCTACTTACTATGTGAAACGAATTATTGGATTATCGGGGGATAACATACAACTAAAAGAGGATGAGGTATTTATTAACGGTAAAAAGCGTGATGAATCGTATATACATTTAGATATGTCACAAGTATCCAATCGTTTTTCAAATTTGAGAGAAATAAAAGTTCCTACGCATAAATTATTTGTGTTAGGGGATAATCGTAATCATAGTAAAGATAGTAGGAATACACTTGGACTTATTGATGAGTCAAATATAATAGGTAAAGTAGAAATGGTATTTTATCCATTTGATCATATAAAATGGATAAAATAATTCTATTAACTATTCACGTTTTATAAAATAAATCATATATTGATAGCATAGGACAAGCAGAGAAGCTTGTTCTAACCTCACAGAACACTCCTTATCACGGTTAGGCATCTACATAGGTAGATGCTTTTTTTATGTTGATGACTGAAAATTATTTATCAACATAATGTAGCAAGCATTTTAGGACTATTAGGGGACGATTACATGTACAAATAACAGTATGCTTTAATTAAAACAGTGAAATGTAAGGAGTGAGGAATAAGTGCTAAATATTTTAGTAGTTAATTTTCCAGCAGAGGGACATGTAAACCCTACATTAAATTTAGTGAAAGCCTTTACTGAACGAGGGGATAACGTACATTATATTACAACTGCAAACTTTAAAGATAGGATTGAAGATTTAGGAGCTACTGTACATACACATCCGGATCTATTAAAGGAGATTTCTATTGATGCTGAAACCTCATCTGGGTTAAATGCTTTCTTTCATGTGCATGTTCAAACTTCTTTATATATATTAGAAATTACGAAACAATTAAGTGAAAGCATAAATTTTGATTTCGTAATTTATGATATATTTGGTGCGGGAGAGTTAGTAAAGGAGTATTTACAAGTTCCAGGTGTAGTGTCCTCGCCTATATTTTTAATTCCTTCAGAGTTTTTGAAGACATTACCTTTTCATCCAAATGCAGATATACCATTCCAACCAGAGGAGATCTCTGAAAAATTACTAAACCAGATGGAACATGAATTTGGAGTAAAACCAAAGAATAATCTTCAATTTATGAATAATAAGGGTGATGTTTGTCTCGTATACACAAGTCGTTATTTCCAACCTAATAGCGAATCGTTCGGAGAAAATAACATTTTTATTGGACCGAGTATTTCAAAGCGTAAAACAAATATAAAGTTTCCACTGGAATCACTTAAAGAGAAGAAAGTTATTTATATTTCAATGGGAACACTGCTTGAAGGACTCGAACCATTCTTTAATACTTGTATTGATACTTTTTCAGATTTTGATGGGATAGTTGTAATGGCAATTGGTGATAGAAATGATATTTCTAAAATTAAGAAAGCACCAGATAATTTTATAATTGCTCCATACGTACCTCAATCAGAAATATTAAATGAAGCGGATGTTTTTATTACACATGGCGGCATGAATAGCGTACACGATGCCATTCATTATAATGTCCCATTTGTAATAATACCGCATGATAAAGATCAGCCTATGATAGCGCAAAGATTAACTGAACTGGAAGCAGCGCGTAGACTATTGAAAGAACATGTTAATGTGCACACTTTAAAAGAGGCTGTAACAGATGTTCTTTCAAACGAAAAGTATAAGCATGGTATACGAAAACTTAATGATAGCTTTTTAGAATGTGGTGGTTCAAAAGAAGTAATTGCAGTTATTGAATCTCTTTTAAATAAAGTGAAACTTTAATCGTTGGGGGTTTTACTGCCCGTAAATAGCGGGGGAAATAGTCGTAACTATATACAAGCATAGAGGTTCGTACCTTTATGCTTGTATATTCTTATCCAGCAAATTGCACAGCAGTATTTGCATGTAAAAAAGCAGTATCAAAAACGGGAACAGTAAGATCATTTTGGGAGATGAGTAAAGGTATTTCAGTACAGCCTAATAGTATACCTTCAGCGCCGTTTTGAATTAATGACTTTGTAATTTGTAATAGCTTTTCTTTAGATGCTTCTGAAATGATCCCTTTACTTAATTCATCTAATATGACATGATGGATAACTGTTCTTTCCTCTTCATTTGGGATAATTGTCTCAATGTTATATTTCGCTAATCGTGATTTATAGAAATCTTGCTCCATCGTTTGTTTTGTTCCTAATAGTCCGATACGTTTTATATTTTGTTTTACCATTTCTTTAGCACTTACATCGCCAATGTGAAGAAGCGGGATAGAGATTGCTTGTTCTACTTCTTCGGCAAATAGATGTACAGTATTTGAACACATTAATAAACAGTCAGCCCCAGATTTTTCAACCTTCTTTGCAACCGTGACTAGTTCATTTTTTACTTCTTCATATTGATGGTTTTGTAATAAAGTAGTTACTTCTCCAAAGTCCATACTATATAAAACTAGCTTCGCATTTTGATCGTATTGAGAGAGTGTAAGTGTATTAATATGTTTATAGTATAATGATGTAGATTCCCAACTTAATCCCCCAATTAAACCAATAACTTTCATAATGCATTCCTCCCGAAACGATTTTGAATTTATTATTTCATAATTCCGATAAGAATACAATGATTTAAATGTACTATTTAAAGAAAAATAAAAATAGTTAGAAAAGTATTGAAATTTATGCTTTTTAGTGCCATAATACGAATTACAAATTAATACTTATCCAGAGAGGTGGAGGGAACGGCCCTAAGAAACCTCAGCAACCCCTATGCAATTTTATAGGAAGGTGCTAATTCCGCAGAGGACACGATGTGTTTTTTGAAAGATAAGAGGATTCTTGAACGTGAAAGAAAATGACCTCTTATGTAAGAGGTCATTTTTTTGTTGTATAGAAAGGAAGTGTCGATGCATAATTCATTATTAAAATAAATATAGAATAATAAAAGTTGACCAATATGACAGGGGAATTGTAATGAATAAATTATCAACAAAGTTAGTAGTAGCAATCGGGATTGGAGCAGCCTTATACGGGATATTAGGACTTTGGGGATTTTCTATTGCACCGAATACATTTATTAAACCAGCATTAGCTATATTAACTGTTTTTGGAGCATTATTTGGTCCAGTGGCAGGACTCTTAATCGGACTTATCGGTCATACCGTAACAGATACGATTGCTGGCTGGGGGATTTGGTGGGGCTGTTATCCTACCTTATTAAATTGTCCACTACACTAAGTTAAAAAGGAATTAAAAAACACAGTGATGTGTATTTTTTTTGCCCCAAAAAATTAACCTATCTTAAAAAATGTCCAGTATGGTAATATGTTAATTAAGGTTATTTTTGGAAGTTATAGGGTAGTTTTAGAGAGGAGGAGAAATATGGATAGAATCACTGAATATAAGGGGTATTGGGGAAATAGTTATAAGAGAATTAGAGGAAATGTATTATATGAAGTAATGGTAGCTGGTATCACCAAAAGACATAATGATTTTTTATACATGATGGTTATGGGTACAAATGGAAAAGTTTATTTTGATACTTATAAATACCTAAATGAAGAACTAGGAAATGAGGGATTTAGCAAAAGAGAATTAGCACTTCGCGCTTTAAAGTTACTTTATTCATACATTGAGCTGTTTAATACAGAAATAAGATATTTAGATGTGGATGACAAGAAAAAATTTGTAACTTTTCTACAAGGCGGTCAAGGTATTGGACAATACATATCGTATGATTTTATGACTGTACGGAAGAATGATACCGTTAATTCTTATTTAGGAGTTTATAGAAAATTTTTTCGTTATTTAGGGATAAAAGGCAACGTATTTGAAGAACAAAGTGGGATAAAAAAAATTATAGGTAGTGGTAGTGCTTTTAACTCTAAAGCTAATGCAATAGAAGTACACAAATATTCAATGAACTTAAAGGAAGTTAAAACAACTATAGTCCCTAAATATATAAAATACACCGAATATTCAGAATTGATGAGTTTAATTGAGGATAAATATACACTTCGAGAGAAGATTATAGTCAAATTAATGTATGAATATGGGCTTAGAATTGGTGAGGTTTTAGGTTTAACTTTAGAGGACATTCAAGGAGACTATATAACAAAACAAAAAGGTAGGTGCCGATTAATATTAAGGAATCGTTTTACAGATAAGCCTTGGCAATACGCAAAAGGTTGTTTGAAGATTATATCACGCAATAATTACACTAATGAGATTTATAATACAGAGGGTGGTGGTTTTCAAATTATTAATATTTCATCTAAAACATTTAATTTAATTCAAGAATATATTGATGAAACTACTTCTCCTTTTTCCCTGAGTGATAAAGCGTATAAAAATTACTTGGAAAAAAATATAGCCGATAAAGTTAGTGAAATGGATATTGATAGAAATGCATACGTCTTTCTTAGTAAAAATTACACACCAATAGCTGGCGGAGCTTGGAATAGGATTATGAAAAACATTTTTCAACAAGTTGGGATCCAAATTGATAGAGGAAAGAAAACTGATAATCTTAACCATCGTTTTCGTCATGGTTTTGCAATGTTTAAGGTGTTACATGAAGGCTTTGATGAGATTAAGTTAGCTTATGTTATGCGTCATTCAAATACTAACAGTGTGAGCGCATATTTTAATCCAACAGAAGATGACTTAATTGTTTTTGCTAGTAAGCAAGATAAGCTAACTAAGAGAGGTTTAAGGCTATGACAACAGCAACGAAGTCATTGAAATTTGATAAATTCCCAATTAAATTAAGTAAGACATTTAAACAGTATGTAGAAAATCATCTAAAAAATGAAGAGTTTAAATCTTTGTTTTG
The DNA here is from genome assembly GCF_001429475.1 of Bacillus sp. Root131. NCBI lineage: Bacteria > Bacillati > Bacillota > Bacilli > Caryophanales > Bacillaceae > Bacillus > Bacillus sp. Root131. Next base: position 40,113 of record NZ_LMJQ01000003.1, on the reverse strand, counting down.
GAAATTTTTTGAGGATAGTTATTTAAATCAATGTTTTTCTTTATATGTTCGTAATTCAATTCGTTACAATTTGGAAAGATTCTTATACAGTATATTGAGAAATTACACTATCCAGCATTTTTCTTGGAAACAATATTGTGTGAGTATGAAGTGTATTCGAGAATACAAGACTTGGAGTGATAAAACCAAGAGGATAGCAAGAATAATGTTGTCCGATTTATACCTTTACACTATAGAAAATAGACATTTAAATACGGTAGATTTTAATGAACTAAAGGAAAATAAAGAATTTCTGATTCAGGAAGAACGAAGGACCACCTTAGGAAAAAAAGAGTATTTCTTAGATCGAATTAGCACTAACTTTCCTCTGGATAGTTCACTAGACCAGCTGCACTTTATTCCGGAAGGTCAAATGATAACGAGAGATAATAAGAGTAGTAAAGCCAACATACTTAACTTAAATATTTCTAACAATCAAATAAAATCCTTACTTATAGGGTTTTATCAAAGTGAAGAACAACAACCTCTTTTACTAAGGTATTTTTTATACTTGTTTCGTTATAGTTTAATGTCGATGAATAAGGAGCCGTATTCTATTGCTGATTTTACGTTCGAAGTTTTTAAAAAACAGTATCGATTTTATCAAAATCGAAGGCTTAATGAGTTAACTCTTTTATTTCATGAACAAAGTTATACACTTTCTCGATACCTTGTTCGATTTTATATATACCTTTGCAAGGTTATAAAAGAGCAAGATATTCAACACAATATTTTCGAGGGAACGCTATACAACGAACACGTTTTAGGGAAAAATTGTTTCTCTGTTTACTATGAAAGAGGATATAAGTTAATTCATTATAATCCTTTTGAAGAGGTACCGTTTGAAAATAGATGGCAACTAATACCTTCTGATGGTTATGCAAATACTTCTAAAAATAGGCCGTGCGGTATTGATTTTTTACAAATTAAAGATAAGTCTCTTCGTGAAGACTTAAAAGCTTATGCTTGGAAACAAACTAGTATGTCGGTCAGAACGATGGCAAGAAATATTTATACGCTCATTGAATTTTTGAATTTTATCTCTAGCTATAAACAATTAAACAAAGTTGATGAGAATGTTTATGTGAATGCGGATTTGCTGGAACAATGGTGTTTCTATATAGGTGGTAAAGAAACAAATACACATACAGTAAATACTTATGTAAAGGCATGTAGGAGCTTTTTGAAATTTTATAAAAATAAATATCAAATTCCGATCTTGTTAATCGATATGCTTAAGCAAAAACCTCAAGATTATGATGGTGGAAATCCAATGACTAAACATGATATCAATTCATTTTCTAAAAAGTTTCAAGAAAAAAGGTCACAGAGTATTATGGGGGAACTTTGTTATATAATTTTTAATTTGGCCACTACTACTAAAATTCGTTTGGGGGAAATATTTAATTTAGAAAGAGACTGTATTTTAGAGAAATATGAGCAAGCTGGTGTAATTCAATACTATTCAAAGGGAACTGGTAATCAAAAGATTAAATTGACTCTAACAATTGAAAAAATTAATCTTATTGAAAAGGCCATAAGTCTCACGGAAAATGCATATAGTCAAGCTAGTACAGATATTAAAAAATATATATTTGTGAAAGAAGATGACCAAGTAAAAGGGAGGATCATAGATTTTACTTGGCAATTTTGGAATGTTTTTTCTAAGAATCAAAAAGAATTGGAAGGACAGCTTGATGGTAAATATCGTCCTTATGATCTTCGATCTACTTTTATAAATAATATATATACCGAAGGTATAAATGATAAAATACCAACTTCTGTGATCGTTCAAATGTCTGGAAATAGTATTCATACAGCTAAGAAGTATTATCTTAAAGCTACGGAAGTTCAAACATATGCTGAAATTTTTGCAGGAGTTACGGTTTCATCAGTTGATGTATATGGGAACATCTTGGAAGAAAAAGATGTTGAAGATCTTAATCCAGTAGAAGATGGACTTGGTGGATGTAATCAAAGAGGTTGTGTAATTGAAGAGGAACAATACGAATGTCTCATTTGTCCTCATTTTGCTACTACCGCCAATAGAATACCATTATTTAAGAAACACATAACAATGCTAAAAACACTAAAAGAAAGTACATTAAATAGCCAAGAACGAGGTATGATCGAAGCACAACTTAAATTATATACAGCCTATTATGTAAAACTACTTGAAAAAATTGGGGGTGGACAAGATGGAGCAAAAGCTTAAATCTTTAGAAGAATTACCAACTTATAAAAATGTACGAGCAGAACTTATCAATTTAAATCTAAAAAAAATTGTGGATTTTTCTGTAACTCCTAATATAAATTTTACAAATGATATATGGGAATTTAATGAATTTAAAAGGTTTTCAAATGAGAATTGGGCATATCATTATGATTTTACCCAATTAGATACAACATATAAAAATTATGCTAAATATATGATTTTAAGAGAGTTATTTAATAGAAACCTTCGTTTTACAACTGTAAAGAAAAGATTCTATTATGTTAGAGATTTCATTTATCATTTATCTAATCATTATATGTACTATCCTAATCTTATTGATGCTTCTTTTCTTAAAGGATTTTTAGCTAATGCACCATCTGAACGGAATTTAGCAGATAAAAAACAGGCTATTAAGACGTTTTTGTTGGAGATAGAACTTAGAGTACCTGATGTTAATTTTTCGGATTGTTATAAATATCTTAATAAACATGACAGTAGGAAAATTAAAATTGAGAGAGAACAAGGGAAACATAAATTTGTTCCGCTGGATATACACAACAAAATAATTTCTCTTGCTATTCAAGATTTAAGAAATGAAGATTTACTCATTACTCAACGTGCAGCTGCGTGTATGATTGTTTTATTAGCCGACACTGGAATGCGTATCGGTGAATTCAGAATTTTAGAAATAGGTAGATTAGATGAAATAGGGGTTAAAGGTGAGTATGAAGTCTTTTATTATCTTAACTTTAAGACTTACAAAACAGTAAAAGAAAAAAATATAAATGGACTAGAAGTTTTATAACAGAAAATGCTTTGCTAGCATATAGAACACTAACGGAGATATACAAAGAAAGAAGGAAAACACAATATTTATTTGTAAACGATAAGGGTATAGAAGTGTCAAAAACTTTATTACGTATGCGTCTAGTGCAATTTTTTTATCGACATCAAAATCAATTACAGCTCGATAAAATTATCGATTACGATGTAAGTCAATTCTCTGTGACGCGAAAGAGAAACTACAAATCGCTAAAGTTTGTGCCAGATGATGAAATGGATAAAGATATATACTATGTTACTTTCCATCAATATCGAGTTGTATTAGCTACAATTTTATACAATAAAGGTTATCATCTAGACTTTATTCGTCAACATATGAACCATTTAACTGAAGAAATGACTCAACATTATATTAGATTTAACGAGATGAAAAAAATAGAGATAAATGCGATTGAAACATTGAAAAAGAGGTCCACAAAGGATGGTTTGACACTGAACACAAATATAAATGACATCTCTGATAAATATATAGTAGAAGAACTTCGAACTGAAGAATATCAAGAAGTGTATAATCAAATAAATAAATTTTTGAAAAAAAACAAACTGAATATTTTCACAGATATAGAAGAAATCGTATCTAAACTTTCAAGAACTGACACCCCGATTGCGGATACAGAATTAGGTATATGTGCGAAGTCCTTCAATAAATTATGTGAACGTAATCAATATATATCAAGTATTAATGATGCTTATTATCTTGGTGTTCAGATTCATTCGTTAGAAGAATTACCATTCTCGTTAAAGCGATTCCAAGAAAAAGCGAGTATCGTTGCATATAATGAAAAATTGTACGAGAAAAACCAAAAGTATCGTAATGAACTTGAAAGAGAATTAAAAGGTATCAAAAAGTATATTGAACGAAAATTGAATCCCGAGTTAATGTTACTAAAAGATGAAATAAGGTCTGGAGGGATTTGTGACAAATATCCTGAATTAGAAAGTATTGTAGAGAGCATTGATGATATCGAAAAGGAAGTGAAAAAATGGAGCGCGAAAACATTATAGTTGCAACCCAGGAATATTTAAAACAGTTTAATTTAGGTGATTTAAGTCTTTATAAGGAAAGCACTCGAGAGCAATTTATCACGATTGAACAATATTTCTTCGAAATGGAAGAACGAATTAACAAAACGCTTAAAGAAATTAAGTCGATAAACTTAAATATTCGTGGGATATGTAAGGCAATAAGCATTTCCAAAAGTACCGTTTATAACAATCCGAATACATTGCGTTTATATATTGAAAAACGCATTGATGATATTGAAAAGCAAGATTTATTATCAAAAAATAAAGAAAGAAAAACTCAGGAACGAATGTCAGAACTTGAAAGCTTTATTGATAAATCCATTATAGATCAAATAGAATTTAATAATTTGAAAGTAAATAATGAATACTTGCAAGCTGAGGTCCATCGACTTGCCGAAAAAAATCAATTATTGGGCTTGGAACGTGCCGAACTTGTAAAAAAAATAAATGATATGGATTTAGAACTTAAGCAATTACGAAATAAAAAAGGAACTGTGGTTTCATTTAATTAAGATAAAGGATAATTTATTTAGGCTATGTTCATAAATGGTTTTGCTAAAGGATAAACAGGTAATTATTTTTTCTGAAGAATTACTCTCGAGTCGAAATATATGTCTATTTGTTTCTGAGAAAAATGCTCAAATAAGTTTAGCATTTGTTTAAAGTACCTTATTTGACTTTTAGACATATTATGTAAAGATTTATTTTAGTTATTAACTGAGGTGACATGTTATGATAAATATGTATTGTAATAATAACAGAGTAATAGGTTCAGTCTGTGCAACGCATGGAGCTCAAGCAACGATGCATGCTGTGCATCATGCGATGCAACATATGCCACATGATCATCAATATTCTGTTGTGCAACATCAAATTATACACCATTATCCTCATGCAGGATATACACATCAAAGTATATATCCTATGGGCTTTACACCGATATCGTTTTATTAATTATTTTTAGTAGCATATACAATTTAAATATTATATACAATTGGAATTTTATGGTTTTTAGGAAGGTTCGCCGCATGAAAATACATTCTAGAGAACAGGATAATAGGCATATTAAGAGACGTGTTGTTAAATTAGCAGAATTTTTAATTTTTTTCACGCTTCATGTAAGATAAAAGTTATTAAGACCATTCATACCCCTTAATAAACAAAGGCGAAGTCTTCAAAACAGCTCCGCCTTTTCAAGGTACCATGAACTTCAACCATTACTAGTTAATCCCTAAAAGTTGTTCTTTTTTACCAAGCTGTTTATGTTTTTTGTAAACTTTGCAAGGAATGTTTGTTTCCGGTGAATTGATGCGCATATCCAGTGACCACGAATATGAAATTTAATAAGACAATTATTAAACATAATAAAATGCTTTTTTAATGAGTTTATATAGGGAATATCCTATATATGTGAAGTAAGCATAGCACCTTATTATCGGAATTCAATGTTATGAGGAGTTGTGTGATTAAACCAGAACTCACCAGCTGAATAATGTAAAAACAGCCAATCCATTAGGGAAATTTAAATTTGTCCCATCAAATGCCCCTGCATGTACAGGAATTATAGGATTAGAAATATCATAAATTTCTACATTGTTGCCGAAGGCATTTGCTACATAAAGGGTAGTACCTGTAATAGCTAATACAGCAGGAGCATTTAAATTTCCTTCATTAAACCCTCTTATGCGTATAGGATCCATAGGATTAGAAATATTATAAATTTCTATAGTATTATCGCCAGCATTTGCTACATAAAGAATGTTACCTGTAGTAGCCAATCCGGAAGGAATATTTAAATTTTCTCCATTAAATTCTCCTACATGTACAGGGAATATAGGATTGGAGATATTATAAATTTCTATCATGTTTTTGTTTTGATTTGCTACATAAAGAAATCTATCCCTTACAATAGGTGGGAAAGTAACTGGGAAAGCAGGAAAAATTCTACGACAGTTTTTCTTCTGTTTAGGAAATATAAATGGGTTTGGAAAATATGAGTTCAAAATAATTCATCTCCTTTATTTCGAAACTTACTAGGAGTCCCAACGATCAAATTCACATTAATACAATTATTAGTTAGAAATTTTATTTTTTTACGCAAAGGGTTGTAGCCCAAATAAACGCTTTTGTTACTACTTTGGTTTCAATAAGTGTTCGCCTTTATTTAGCCAATTTGGCTGTAATAAAATGCTATATCAATTTAGAGTGGATTTTATAATTGTACGTTGTTTGTACCCCTACTATAATTATTCATATTCAAATCTAGTTATTTTGCTAATACACTTGTCCACATTTGCCAAATAAAATATATGATGAATATTGTATACAAATCCAGCTAGTATAACCTGACTTATCGGTAGCAAATAAAAAGCATAAACCATAATTGTGATTGGGTTTGTTTTTTATTGTATTATACAGTTTTTTATATATTATGGGGTTTTTCAGGCTTACGGATGTTTTGTAGTAGTATAAAATTTTGTATAAAAAAGTAGTTAAATTACTATGTTCTAATCCAGCTAAATTAAAGACACTAAAATTCTCGTTAAATTTAAAAAGGATGGGAAATAATATATAGCAATTGAAGAACGTTTTAGAATAAAGGGTGGACAAAAGGTTTTGTTGCAAAGTTTGCCACATGAAGATACATTCTAAAAAACAGAATCTAGGGGGATCAGACATGAGATAATTTAAAGGGAAACAATTCAAAAAAATATTATTTTAGTAGCTGTTGGCTAATATTTCTGATTTCCTTTAAGTTATCGTGATGTATGCCACAAGAAGGGTGATACCTCTCACGAATTGCTAGATTTTTAAAGTCTTTGTTTTTGTATTCATAATTGGTACATAGTTGATTAGAAGCAAATGTTTTAGATAACATAACAACTTGTTTACCATACAATTTTGCTTTATATTCACTCATTTTTTGTGTCTGTTTTTTAGGTTGTAACTTAGTTTAAGATGCTTCGCAACAGGACCGAACAGAGCCTTTTATTTTTCGCTTTTTCATAATATAGGTAAATTGGCGAATCTCCTCACATAAAATACTATAGATGTAAAATCGGTTTCCGCATCTAAGGAATGAGCATATTCTGTTTGGAGGTGTTAATATGTTTGATAATCAAAATGAACATAGGAAATGGGAAGGGATTCAGGTTGGAGCTTTGGATTCTAATTTGGTGGGGCCAACGTTTCCAGCCATTCCTTCCTTTACTTTCCCAACTGGACCAACCGGACCAACTGGAGAAACCGGACCAACCGGACCAACTGGAGAAACCGGACCAACCGGACCAACTGGAGAAACCGGACCAACTGGAGAAACCGGACCAACTGGAGAAACCGGACCAACTGGAGAAACCGGGTCAACTGGAGAAACCGGACCAACTGGAGTAACAGGACCTACAGGAGTAACAGGACCTACAGGAGAAACAGGTACCATGGTTTTAACAGGAGTTGGAGATCCAACATGCGCTATTGGAAATTTAGGAGATATTTACATTGACCTATCCACAGGGAGAACATATTATAAGCTCTCTCAGCCAGTTCCTCCAATGGTCAGAGCTATTCCAGCTCCTACCGGTGCCACAATTCCTGTGGGTTCAACCCAGACTTATACTACAATTGATGCAGCTTTAGCTGTCGCTAATAATGGTGACAGATTATTACTTGACGCTGAGACTTTTATAATTACATCCACTGTTACTGTTAATAAATCGATAACGATTGAGGGTCAAGGAATAGGGGCAACTACCGTCATTACTACCTTGAATACTGTAATCTCTATGTTTAATGTTACAGTATCTAACGTTATTTTTCGTGACATGTCAATCATCCAAAATTTCCCTTCTATTTTGAGTGTAGAGTCTGTTATTTCAATTAATAATTTGTTAGCAACAGGAATATATGTTGATAGTTGTGAAATTTCAGTATGCGAACTCGGTATCGCGATTAAAGCAACTGAATTCCAAATAACAAATTGCAATTTTACCTATGCACCCGCTGCTTCACCTAACAACGGATACTTCTATATCATTATTTCCTCTACTTCAGGGCAAAGTATTATTGACGGTAACACCTTTGTGTCTGACTCAGGTAACACGAGATGCAGATTTATCATCATAACCAATATAACCGTTAATTCAGGCACACTTCAAGGGAATTTAGTAATAAGCAATAATACACAAGACAACTTATCTCCCGCTACATTAAGACACCTGTTAGATATCGAGGAATTTGTTGGTACAAATTTTGGTTTGTTTCTTTTAAACAATACAACAGTAAATGAAGGAAATGTACCTGTTTTATTGTTTAACGCGGACTTTACTATATTTAAATTCATAGAAGTTAATGGTAACAGTATTCAAAATACTGCCGGAAAGGGAATTATCGGAATTGACTCGAGTTCTATCGGTCAAACACCGATTTTTAGTTCGGGTAATACAATTGCAAATCAATCTTTCACTCCAGGGTGGGCTTCTGCAACCATTCCACCTAGCTTTATTGTGGGGTATAATACAGCAGTAATTTTAGAGCCGCCTAACCTGCCATTAACTAGTTGTTATTGGCTTATGTTGATTTGATACCGTATAGATGTAATTTAGAAGTTTAATATGTTACTATGACCCCAAACAAGGCCACTCAAATAGTTGAATAACATTGTAGCACAAGAGCATCACTTTATTAAGAAACGTGTACATTCTATATTAAGAATCAAGTTTTTTCACACAGCTATAACCTTGCAGAGGTAGGTGACATGTTTTGGTTTTTTATAAAGTATAAGAAACCGTCAGAAGAAGTAGAGATTGAATATCGATGTAATTTCGAAAAAATAAGATCATTACTTTTGGGAACACAACTGTATTAGATTTTCTTGCAAAGTCTTTATGTATAGATTAATAAAAAAAGAATGCACACAAATTAAAATGTGCATTCTTTTTTATAATAAAGCTTGATTAATAACTAACTGTATTCTTATTGCTATGACTATAACTTTCTTCCATAGCCAATGCATCTGCTTTAGTAACATGAACGGTACCAAATGGATGATTTGGAGGAGCGTATATCGAGTAAAGTTTTAACGGAATATTACCTGTATTAGTTACATTATGCCATGTTCCCGCAGGTATCATTATTGCAAAATCATCATAGACATTTCTTTTAAAGTTTAAATTATCTTTACTCTTGCCCATTTGAACAATCCCCTGACCTTGTTCAATACGTAAAAATTGATCGACATTAGGATGTATTTCCAAGCCAATATCTTCGCCAATATTGATGCTCATTAAGGTAACTTGTAAATGTTTACCTGTCCATAAAGCAGTACGATACTTATTGTTTTGTTTTGTTGCTTCATTTATATTAACAACAAATGGTTCTGATCCATAATCTGTTAACGAAATACTTCCAACACCGTCGGAAAAACTAAAAGAATCAAATCTGTTTGCATACTCTATCTCATTGGGGAAAGTCCAGTAGACAGGCGGTCTTCCATAGTTATACGGTACATTAACATAATAAGGACATGGATACATAAAAGGAATATAGTACATTTTTATCAACCCTTCACGATTTTATAAAATTATCCTATGCACTGGTTAAGTTAATGTACTTAGACTAAAGGTAACTTTTGTAAAGAAGGCTTTTTAGCATAAAAGGGGTACGGAAACAATTATGGATTTCAGGGGGGAATCTGGAATTAAATCCTATATTTTAATTTTGATAAGTCAATTTGAGAGCTTCTAAAGTATTTAAAATAAACAACTTGCTATATTATTAATAGCGTATATCCTATTCATAATGCTTGGTATGAATAGGTTTATCTCATTATCGTTATAAATCTGCTTAATCCTGATGTGACACGGTTTAGTTTTTAGACATATTATATAAATGTTTATTTAATTATTAACTGAGGTGAATTATTATGATAAATCCTTACTGTATTAAAAACAGGGCAATAGGCTCAGTCTATACAACCCATGGAGCTCAATCAACAATGCATGCAGTATATCATGCAATGCAGCATATGCCATACTATCAACATCCCGCTATACCTTATTATGAAACCATACAATATCATCCCTCTATAGAATATACACCTCAAAGTATATATCCTACCATTTTTACAACAATTCCACTTTATTAATCATCCTTCTGTTTTTAATTACTTTTAAACTGTATATACAACCACTGGGGAACTCTTCCCAAAATCCTCGTTTTTGGTCTGTTTGGCTTGGCAACACCCTTGATATAGAGCATTAAGACAACTTGTCTTGATACTCTATATAGGAATGTAAATAAAAAAAGAGTGTAGATATCTATACTCTTTTTTCTCTAACTATCTGAGACTTTTAAAGGGTCTCTTTCTGATATTACAGATTTTATACATACTTAGACTTCAGAAGAGGAGTAACATTCGAATTTATGATATATTTACTACTCACTCGCAGTGTGAACTCTAAACGATCACATGAATTAAGAAAGTCAGTCGTTGAGGGTGGATTTTAGCCTGATTTTCATACACCAATCGAAGCGATGACGTATAACGACGCTACAAGAACTTGCAACGGTGGTATTTTACAATAATGTTGCTAAGATTGCAAGTAAGCATGATCGAGATCTTGCTACATTATTAAGCCGTCTTGCAAAAGAGGAAACTCTTCAATATGCGTTTTATCGAGACGTCATTCGAACACATTTAGAATTGGAACCTAATTATTGCTATTATATTGCCAATGTGATTAAGAATTTTAAAATGCCAGGTGCCGTCATGCCTGATTTTGAAAATAGAATGGCTGTGATTGCAAAAGAAGCGAATTATGGACCACTACAATATTTTGATCAAGTACTTGATGTAGTGGTTGATTATTGGGGGTTAAAAGACTTACGACCAATTGCACCTTTAGCTGAAAAAGCAAGAATTGAGATTTTGGAATACCACACAAGATTGAAAAAAATACGGGATCGATTTGGTCGTTTTCAAGGGAAAGCTGATCTACGTTAATGAGTAGAGATTTCAGAATTTAAGCGAGGAAATGCCCATGCCCTTTATGGGAAATCTGACACACTCCCTATTGTTTTGGGGTGTTTTCTACTTAATTTAATTTTTGTTAAAAATGTTATTGACGATAAAAATGATTTTATGATATTATAAAATATTTGATAAAAAATCGAATGTATGTTAAGGTTAAGAAGGTTACCATATATGGAGGTGGATTATATGTTTCAAATTGGCGATAACATTGTTTATCCAATGCACGGAGCAGGTATAATTGAAGCCATAGAAGAAAAAGAATTCTCAGGGNATGGAGGTGGATTATATGTTTCAAATTGGCGATAACATTGTTTATCCAATGCACGGAGCAGGTATAATTGAAGCCATAGAAGAAAAAGAATTCTCAGGGAAAAAACAACAGTATTATGTGATAAAAATGTCAATCCGTAATATGCAAGTCATGATTCCTACGGGAAAAATATTGAGTTCGAGTATACGACCAGTTACTGATATACTTGCATTAAAACACATTATACACATTTTCCAGCATGGAGAATCAGATAGATTATTGCCGTGGAAACAAAGGCATAAAGTGAACACGGACAAAATAAAAACGGGTGAAATACAAGAAGGTGCTGAAGTTGTACGTGATTTAATGCGTATGAAGAAAGAAAAAGCACTGAATACAAGCGACAAAAAAATGTTGGATAACGCACATGAATTTTTGATTAGTGAACTAGGATTAATTAAAGGGATCACTGAAAATCAAATAAAAAGTTTCTGTTAAGGTTCATTATAGATAATGTATGACATCTCCCGGAAATATCCTGAATTTTTCGGGAATATGATGATTATTAAAAGTAAATCATTTCAAAGACATTCAACTTCTTCAACTCACTTTTAGAGTAGAAACCTCTTTTGTTATTACTTCAATCTAATCCATTTTTATTTTTAAATTTCTTTTACGAACGTTCGAAGTTTCATTAAATAACTCGATCAAATAGTCACTT
>NZ_LMJQ01000003.1:0-27976 GCF_001429475.1 Bacillus sp. Root131 | reverse complement strand
GAGGTAGGGCTTTCATTGTTTTAGGTATATATATCTAAGTCATTATTTCTAGAAGAAAAAACAATCAATCTCATCTCTATCTTTAAGAATTTTTACATTTACTGAGACATTGAATCGTAATTGTTTATCTTCTTTTCATAAGAGAGATACGCGAGTTGGTAACATCTAAATATATGGTCAACGATACAAATTGATGGGAGTTCTAGAACAAGAAGCCATTTTTACAATTTATTTCACATAATAAGATTAAATGAAACAATAAGAAGGAGTGAAGATATGAAACGCATGCCAACGCAAGAATTAAGTAACGAGTTAAAGAAGCGGAAAGGGATTNTTAAATGAAACAATAAGAAGGAGTGAAGATATGAAACGCATGCCAACGCAAGAATTAAGTAACGAGTTAAAGAAGCGGAAAGGGATTACTTCTATTAAAATTGAGCCTTATGAAAAAATTGAAGTTGGTGGAATTGTTGTAGATGGACCGGCTGTTATTTTAATTAATCAAGAATACCTAAAAATTGTTGAATGAAGAAAAGGATGATCCTTTACGAAAAGGGATGATCCTTTTTGTTTGCTACGGCTAATAACAGGATATACATATATTCCATCTGATGTGATGGGGTTCAAAGGAAGGAGAGGGTGGGGATTATCATAGTGGAAAGCTTAATATTGGTAGGGTTTCTTTTTATTTTATATACATTAGTTGATCAAAAACAAACTAAGTATTTGAAACGATAGATTGTTTTCTTTTTAAGAGCGGGATTTATCTTATAGTGAAACGGATAATTTAAAGGAGGAATTTAGATGGATGCAAGGAAAGAACGCATAAAATACGAGAAGATGTCAAAGAATTATGATCGTATTTATTTAGTTTCGTTTATCCTATTAATTGTACTTGTTTGTAGAGAAGATGTCAAAGAATTATGATCGTATTTATTTAGTTTCGTTTATCCTATTAATTGTACTTGTTTGTAGTAGTGTGATTATCATAGGAGCTACAGGAGGAAAATATGGAGTGTTTTTATTGTTGGCAATTTTACTTAACGCACGTATTACGAAAGAATCTCAAAAAAAGTATGAGCAGTACTCTAATAAAGGACGTATTTAAAATGATACATATCTTGAAAGGATATACATTCAAAGTATCCCTATATCATCACCTATTAACTAGTAAAAGTAACTTTATATAAATAATTTTTTGCAATTTAGGAATAGAAAATGCACCTTATTAAAATGTTATTTTCGTTCATATAATGAATTATCCTTCTAGCATATTTATAAGATTTATATCATTTATTAAGAGAAAGAATGTAAGTTAGAAAGGAGTCTTATAGAATGTGTTATTTGGAGGGAAATGACTTTAGTGAGAAATATATGGTAAGTGTACTTAATCACTACGTATATCAGACATTACAATCGGTAATTGGTAAACATGTGGTTATTGAAACTGTAAGAGGAAAGTTAAAGGGTGTGAAACCAGATCATTTGCTCATTGAAGATACAGTACCGTTATATTGTACGCATTCAACAAATTGTATGGATTATGCCAAAACAATAATCAAAATACATCTAATTGGATTTATAGCAGATTAGCGTCATAGACGACTGAATAAAAACACAGGGTTTTATCTCTGTGTTTCTTCAAATTTTCGTTTTTGAATATATCCTTGAGCATGAATAATTTCTTCCTGAAGTTCTTTTAATTCTGCCGTTGATCCTAATTCAATCCTCATGTAAGTAGTAACTAAACTAATCATCATATCCATCTTCTCTACTATATTTTGAATGACCTGTTCAGATGGCTCTTTTTTAGGGTGTTGTATTGCTATTAGAGCATTTTCTATATAATTGTTCTTTCTTTGCTGGATATCATAAATAAACTGTTTTGTGTTTGGATTCATTTGTTGTTCCTCCATTTTGGATATGTTTCTATTGTATCATGTTTGAATAGAAAATATTGGATCCTCCTAAATTTACATCTGTCTCACACATCTACTCAAATATACAAACTAATTCTTTAACGTACAGGGAATCAATTAAAATGTGGTCAATAATGTGTATTGATGATTTTGATTTTTTGTTGTTACTAGCTCGTTAAAAAATACCCCTATTTATACATTGTCTATGTAAATAATGAAAATAGAGATAAATAAACATTGATAAGGAGTGAGATTTTTTGTTTTTGATGTATTTACATTTATTAGCTTGATAGTACGGTGCTAATCCTTAATGGAATAAAAAAAGTCCTAGGGGAACTAGGACCAAAAGTGAAGTATCATCTTTGAAGCGAAAGTAAAAGATGGACACGTAATTGCAATAAAATAATTTTAATATTTAGAAATTAATATATTGATGGAATTTTTATTTTACAAAAAATATTCAAAAGCAAACAAATAATTGTGCTCCTGGATAAGGGTTTTGGAATCAGATGAGTAAAAAACGTCGATATAACAGTATATACTTGCCCTTGATAAATTTTAAAGATAAAGAGCGCTTTTTAAGGCGCTCTATGACCAAAACAATATTGAAATAAAGTAATTCATTGTATGTATGAATCCTTAAGACGGTGCAACTTAAAATGAAGCTCTATACATAGGGTTTCTAAGGCTGGTTTCTAATTAATAACATAATCGGTTAATGAAGAGTTACATGAATTTCACGCTGAAAATCCTGGTGAATTAGTCCGAATAATAAATTAAAGAAAGTTAATTCAAGTAGATAACAATGCTCTTAGATTAAAATTTATAAATGGAGGGTCTCTATGCAATAATATATGCTTGTCCAAGCTAAATGTGAGTACTTTTTACTTAAAAAAGTTATTTGAAGGTAATTCTATAAGTTTATATATATTTAAACCATAGAAGATAGGACAACTACAACCTAAAAATGATCAGTTTAATTTAGTGCTAATTTTGTTTAAGTAGAGTCAGGAATCTTATTTGGTTGCACTTCCGCCTATTATTTTCTATTTTCTCCTTTGGCTGGTACTTTCAAGTAAGTATCATGACGTAATCTTTTTGTTACAGTAATAGTGATATCTTGCATTTTACCATTTTCATTGTAGCACGTGAATTTGCGTTAATAGCGTTCATTATATTTATGAATAGGGTTTATACCTAAATGAACACCATTAGATTGTACAACTGTCTAATAATCGTTGATTTGATTTTCTAATAAAAATGCTGTTTGAATCAATAAGGAAAATACCATATATAAACCAAAATTGCTAAGCAAATAACTCTAAGTGCAATTAATAAATATCTAAGGGGCATAAGTACTGTTTTCATCGACTACCACCTGAATTTTTAGTTGTTTTAAACATATAGTCAGATATTTAGGTATATAAAAAAATTATTTTGTTGGAAAAATTCGTGCCAAAAAAGAGTACTGTATACAATTACTCTTTGTAAGGAGACCTAATGAGTAAAGAAGCTGCCATAACCCTAATATAGGCTTTTCCTTTTAAGTGGTAATGTAGAAAAAAGCGAACTAACATTAAAAACTTGTTCTCCTTTTAATTATATAGGAGATGCTCTAAATCGGTACTTAATTGAGTCCTCTCTAGTCTGTATTCGTTGAAAGTGGAAGCCTAAGCTCTCTTTTTTGATTTTTCTCCGACGAAATGTACCAAAAAAGTTGTAACTGAATTTGTCATGATTTCTATAAATCTTATAATTTTAAAGGGGATATTATATAGCTACTCCAAAATCAATGACCGATTTGGCAAGTATTAAATACCCAGTTATATTAGAAGAAATAATTGAAATATCTAAGTAACTACCAAAAATGGAGCGTAAATATTATTAGTATGTGTTTGAGGCTTTAAAAAAGTTTATGAATGTTAAAGAAAAGATTCACTATTTCGAAGCTGCTGAACCAAAATTAACAAAGACAGGTTTTATGGTTGTTGGGAAACATAATTTATACCTGGTTATGATGAAAGGTGGTTTATTCGGTTGCACTGAAGCTGAAGTTGTGGAATACAAGGATATTAAAGAAGTAGACTTTGATTTTATTTAGGGAGTATTTGGTATCTCTTTTATAAAGAAGGGACCCCTTTATCTTGAAATGAAAAAATGTTCGGAACTAAGAAACGTACCATCCATAATATTCCCGACTACAACATAGATAGAATATTAAAAGCAATTCCAAATAAATTAAAATATTATATAAAGATTAAAGATATGTTTGTAGTTTTAAAAGTGATGTTATTAAAAGTAAAGTGTTTCAAGTTGAAGAAAGGCACCTTAGGGTGTCTTTTCTTTATGAAAAAATCCCCACACAAGGTGCAGGGATTTTTATGCTACGAATATTTATAATAGGGTTACCACCAATTATTTGTGAACCAATATTTTTCACATCAAATCCATTCATTTTCGCAAAAGGAAACTGACCATACCCTATTTCTTTTGTGTAAACATATAAGTACAAGTTATATATTAACGAAATTTTATAATAATAAATCTTATTTTGAAAATTTTAACAAATTATACTTTTTTTATATGTAATTTAGCATATTGATTGACATGTATGATAATATATCCGTTGCTTTCAATGAAAAAAACTCCTTAATAGGCACTCCAAAAATAAAAGTAGCTAAAATTCTTTGTTTTTCTCACTTAATGAATAATAATTTGATGATAGCAATAATCTTTTCATCTTGCATTTTACAATAAATCCTTACTCTTTGATTTTCGCTGTTGTTTTTTCTTGCTAATTCTTTTCTATTTGTCATATACTTAAAAGAGACCAAACGTTTTCTTTTAGGGGGACATTATGCGTAAAGGTGAATTGACAAAAAGAATGATTCTTGATCGTTCCTCTGCTCTGTTTAATGTAAAAGGGTATAGTGGTTCTTCGATCTCTGATATTATGCGAGAGACTGGGCTAGAGAAGGGGGGCATCTATCGTCACTTTAAAAATAAAGATGATTTAGCTATTCAAGCCTTCCAGCACACAACTGCACAAATGGGAGTGCGTTATGTCGAAGAGATAAAAAAAGCATCCAATACGTTTGATAAGTTAAAAACTGTTATTTCAGTCTTTACATCACTTGTTCATAATGATCCTCTTCCCGGAGGTTGTCCAATTATGAACGTAACGTTAGAAGCGGATGATTACCATCCTCTCATGGCAGAACAAGCACGGATAGCAATGAATCAATTACTTGGAATGATTGAAAAGATTATTACAAATGGAATTGAGCAAGGGGAGTTAAAATCAAATACTCAAGCAAAGCAGATTGCTATCTTCTGGATTTCTTCACTTGAAGGGGCACTTGCCTTGTCACGCTTATATCAAGATACAGCCTATCTTGATACAGTATCTTCTCAGCTTCTTGCTGAGTTAAAAAAACAAATTACGGCCAAGTGAGCCGTAATTTTTATCTTAAAAAAGAGACCGTTCAGTTTCTTTTTTGGGGATCCATTCGCTTAATAGATAGTCTATGATGAGATCATGAAAAACAGATGAGAGAAGTATACAAATAACCCAATTTGCTATGGATAGTAAAAACTTTAGTACAGATGAAGACGCATTGGTTATAAGGAGATTACTTGAAAGTTGAGGCGATTTACCAATTAGGAAATAACAATTGATCGTCTATTTTTAAGTTTTAGTTGATAACGGCACTATTATCAAAAAGTAACTTAAAAAATATGTTCGCTTGCATGTGTAAGGACATAGTCGATGTGTAGAGGATGAACGATTTCGTGCTGATTTTTTCTAATTTTTAGAGGAGTGTGAAAAGTAATATGAGAGAGATTGAAACAATCGTAATTGGCTCTGGACCTGGAGGATATGTTGCTGCAATCAGAGCTGCACAATTAGGGCAGCAGGTGGCAATTATAGAAAGAGAAAATCTTGGTGGAGTATGTGCTAACGTCGGTTGCATCCCATCCAAGGCACTTATTTCTGTAGGTCACCGCTTTGAGGAAGCAAAGTATTCAGAAGATATGGGTATTTTTTCTTCTGTTGTGAATGTTGATTTCGCAAAAGTTCAAGAATTTAAAAACGGCGTTGTAAAAAAATTAGTAGATGGGGTTGAGGGGTTATTAAACAGCAATAAAGTAGATGTGATAAAAGGTGAAGCTTATTTCATAGATGCTAACACGATATGCGTATCAAATAAAAATGCGGTTCAAACATATACATTTAAAAATGCAATTATAGCTACTGGCTCGCGCCCAGTTGAAATTCCACCATTTGAATTTACAAAACGTGTGATTAACTCTACAGGTGCACTTAATTTAGCTGAAGTTCCAAGTAAATTGGTTGTAATCGGTGGTGGTTACATTGGTACTGAGTTGGGCTCCGCTTACGCTTCCCTTGGTTCTTTAGTAACAATTATTGAAGGAGGTAAAGATATTTTAACTGGTTTCGATAAACAAATGACTCAAATTTTGAAAGAAAATCTTATAAATAAAGGTGTTAAAATAGTAGTAGATGCATCCGCTAAAGGTGTTGAGGAAGTCGAAAATGGTGTAATTGTTACCTACGAAATTGGTGGTGAAGAAAAGAAAGTTGATGCTGATTACGTATTAATAACAGTTGGTCGTCGCCCTAATACTGAAAATATGGGTTTTGAAAAAATCGGTATTGAGTTTTCTAACCGCGGTTTATTAAAAATTGATCAGCAATGCCGTACTAATCTTCCGAACATTTTTGCTATCGGTGATATTGTTGCTGGCCCACAACTTGCACATAAAGCGTTTTACGAAGGAAAAGTAGCTGCTGAAGCTATCGCCGGTGAGTTCTCATTTGTTGATTACTTGGCAATTCCAGCAGTCTGCTTCACAACTCCTGAATTAGCAACAGTTGGTTATACTGAAGAGCAAGCAAAGGCTGAAGATATGGAAGTTAAAGTAGTTAAATTTCCATTTTCAGCAAACGTTCATGCAATGGTTTCAAATGAAGAAAAAGGGTTCTTGAGGCTATTGGCGCGTAAGGAAGATGGTATATTAGTAGGTGCTCAAATTGCGGGGAATGGTGCATCAGAAATAATTGCCGAAATGGGTTTAGCAATCGAAGCAGGCATGACAGTTGAAGATATTGCATTAACACCTCATGCTCACCCCACTTTAAGTGAAAGTTTGATGAAAGCTGCCGAGACCTTAATTTGTAAATTTAAATAGATATGTATTTAGAATGTAGAGAAAGCTTAGAGATAGAGGGGGAGATGGAGTCTTGGTCCACCCCTTAATTTAAAATGGGAATTAGGGATAAACCTTCTATGAAATTTACATTTTTTCTGTTTTTATGTAGGAAGTTTAACAGGAAAAGAAAAATTTTTGATAGTTCTACTTTCTTTTTTGTAGAGAAAGCTAAATAGGGAAAAAGTAAGCTTTAATAATAAGCTTCTTAATGAGCTGATGAAGGATATTATGGCTAATTGAAACATTTTTTTAAGAGGGAGATCCGTTAATTTGTTAGAGAGTACAAGGTGAAATCATAAAAACAAAATGAGAGGAGAATACGAATGAGTCAATTTGATAATTCAACAATAGAAGGTAAAAATTTTAGTGCTGTTCAAGTAGGAAAGTGGGAGGATCTGCTCCAATATAAAAATGGAAATCCATTTAAAGCTCCTGGAAAGGTATTCCTTAAAGATAAACTACAATGTACAGGGATGGAAGTTTCCCTTAATGTTTTGCCTCCAGGTATTTCAATGCCTTTTTATCATAAGCATAGAGAAAATGAAGAACTGTATATCTTTGTCAAGGGAGAAGGGCAATTTAAGATTGATGATGAAATCCTTGAAATTAAAGAGGGGACTGTCATTAGGGTAGCACAAGAAGGGGAACGAATTTGGCGTAACAATTCAAGTGAATCACTTTATTTTATTTGTATTCAAGCTATGGCAAATACCTTGGAAGAAAGTAATATTGAGGATGGCATTAGGCTAGATAAATCCGTTGAATGGCTTGAAAAATAGTTGACACTGTAAAATTAAATACCTTGCAATGAAAAATATAAATCAACAATAAATAATGCGTTATTTTTTCTATAGAACCCTAGGAAAGGATGGCGTTTTCGAATAGATATTTTTTAATTTTTTTAGAAATTTATTTTATGTGTGGAATATAAAATAGGAGCTTGTGTATAGCAGTACAAATACAAAAAGCGTGAACAGTTTAGCATTTTCACGCTTTTTGTATGGAATAAATCATAAAAAATGTAGAGAAATGCCGAAAGGATTAAATTGATTTTAAAAATTGGAGGTGATACCATGAAATTAAACAATGTTTAAAACATTGTTTAATTGATGAATTCTGGAGGGGGAGATAAGTTGAGGGAAAACGAAAACATATCTACGAAAGAAAAGATTTTAAATACAACATTGGAGTTAATTAAAAACGAAGGTTTCGAAAGTGTAACGATAAGAAAAATTGCAGCATTGTCAGATACAAATATTGCGCTTGTAAATTACCATTTTGGCTCAAAAGAAAAGTTGATTAGTGAAACAATTAAAGTCTTATTAATTAGCTTTAAAGACACTTTTTCTATTTTAGATGATACTAAATTGCCAGCAAAAGAAAGATTAAAAATATTTTTACTTAATTATGTAATAGTAATTCGGCAATACCCCGAGTTAGTTAGGAAAATTATTGCAATGGGCACTACGGTATTTACATCTCAATACGAATATGGAGATTTTTTGAAGAGGCTCGGTTTTAGTAAAGTGAAGAATATTTTGAGTGAAATAACAAATGAAACGGATCGGGAAATTTTAATGATGATGACGGTACAAATATTCGGATCCATTTTTCTTCCAGCATTAATGATGCCAATTCTTGAATCAGGGGCAGATATAAGAATACAGCCTGTAGAAAAGCAAATTGATTTCCTATTTGAACGCTATTTTTATAAAAATTGAGATAGTGGGTGATTGAGATGATTAGTTTCTTTAGAAAGCACTGGTGTGATGTAGGGTTAGTTATGGCTATTGTTGTCTTGGGTTATTTAGTCGGGAATTTTGGAGAAATGAGTGAAATAAAGGTACTGTTAGCGTTAAGCTTTGTAGCCATTTTAGTTCATCAATTTGAAGAGTATCGTTGGCCAGGTTATTTCGCTGGTCTGTTTAATGTAGTTATATTTAAAAGTGATATACCAGATCGCTATCCATTAAATACGCAATCTGCTATGGTAATAAATATTTTGATTGCGTATGTTTTTTATTTACTTCCGGTTTTCTTTCAAAATATAATATGGCTTGGGATGGCACCTATTTTAATGGGTTTTTTTCAATTCATATGGCATGGTATTTTTGCGAATATAAAATCTAAAACAATATACAATCCGGGATTAGGTGCGGTTGTATTACTACATGTTCCGATTGGTTATGCATATATGAGATATATTCTTTTACACAATCTGGCTACAAATTCCGATTGGTTATTAGGGCTAATCTATTTTCTAATAGCTACCTATCTTTTAATTATAAAAGGAAATATGTTAATGAAAAGTAAGAAGACAAATCATTACTTTTCTAAAAAACAATTAGGTCCGTACAATGACACATTAAAGTGATTCAGAATTCAAAGGGGATTTTTGATGCTGAAGAGAGTACAAGGGGCCACCATACATGCCCATCAACTTAAGAAATTGTACCCCAAAAAGTATCGAACTTTCTAAACAAGCTTAACAGAAAGGTTCACCAAAGTAATCTACAAAAAAGGGACTAAGAAATATTTCTTAGTCCCTTTTTTCTCAATCTTACTTATTGAAGAAACTTATGAAAAGTGGAAAAAAAGAGAGATAACGAGCGTTATATTTATGGAACTATTAGGACTTAAGAAAAATACTTTTTATAAAATACTAAAAGAATATGAAGAGAACAAATTACAGCCTAAATAAAGCATATGGGCCGAATATTCCTTAGAGTAGGAAATTCGGCTCATTTTATGTCGGAATTTGCTTAGCGTATATTTTCGTTAATTATCTTAACTAGTCGTTACGTATGACTTTACAGCATTCGATGCAAAGTTATCGGTTTTTTGGATGCAAATTTATGGATTAAGTCATACAATTACGCACTATTTTTAATGAATCAATATTTACTTGTTTCTTCAACTAAGTTCGTCCGAATCTTTTTCTACAAAATCACTAAAGTCATCTCCCCAATCACAGATGGCTGTTACAACATTCTCTAGTTGATGACCAATTTTACTAAGTTCATACTCAACCTTAGGAGGTACTACGGGGTATACACATCGAGTAATTATTTTATCATCTTCTAATTCTCTCAATTGTCTAATCAACATACGTTGATTAACTTCAGGCAGCTTTTTTTGTATTTCACTTAACCTTAATGGGGAACGTTGTAACAAACACCATATAATTGCTATTTTCCAACGACCACCAATCACAGATAAAGCCAAATCTTTTCCAGTAAAAAATTCTTTGTCCTTATAATGAATAACCATTAATTTTCAGTCCTTTCTCTTTAAAAATGTTTATAGTGACAAATATGTCAGTATTGTAATTAAGATTATAAGGTGTAATCTTAGTAGTGTAAACATTAATAAACAAAAGAAAGTAGGGATTCATTTGAAAAGTAGAGCTGCTGTTGCATTTAAGCCAGGAGAGCCACTTCAAATCGTAGAAATCGATGTAGAAGAGCCAAAAGCAAAAGAGGTATTAGTAAAAATATTATATACTTCTGTCTGTCATACAGATGCTTTTACATTATCAGGTGACGACCCAGAAGGAGTATTTCCTGCTGTATTAGGTCATGAAGGTGCCGGTGTTGTCGTTTCAGTAGGTGATGAAGTTACTTCACTAAAACCTGGTGATCATGTTATTCCACTATATACACCTGAATGCGGAGAATGTAAATTCTGTCGTTCTGGTAAAACAAACCTATGTAGTGCTGTACGAGAAACACAAGGTAAAGGTTTAATGCCTGATGGAACAACTCGCTTCTCTTATAACGGAGAGCCACTTTATCATTACATGGGAACTAGTACATTCAGTGAATATACAGTTGTGAATGAAATTAATTTAGCAAAAATCGACGAAAACGCTCCGTTAGATAAAGTTGCCTTATTAGGGTGTGGTGTAACGACAGGTATTGGTGCTGTACACAACACTGCAAAAGTCGAAGAAGGAGCTGTGACAGCTGTATTTGGTTTAGGAGCGATTGGATTAGCTGCTATTCAAGGACTAGTTCAAGCGAAAGCAAGCCGAATTATTGCAGTTGACCTGAATCCTCAAAAATGGGAACTAGCTAAAAAAATGGGAGCGACTGATTTTGTGAACCCTGCAGATTATGATCGCCCAATTCAAGAAGTTATAGTCGAAATGACAGACGGAGGCGTGGACTATAGCTTTGAATGTATTGGTAATGTTGAAGTAATGAAGTCTGCTCTTGAAGCATGTCATAAAGGTTGGGGCGAAAGTATTATTATTGGTGTAGCTGGTGCTGGTAAAGAGATTCATACTCGTCCATTCCAATTAGTAACGGGCCGAGTATGGCGTGGATCAGCCTTTGGTGGAGTTAAAGGAAGATCTGAGCTTCCAGAAATGGTTGAAGATTATATGCAAGGTGATATTGATTTAGATTCATTTATTACTCATCATTTAGAATTTAAAGATATCAATGAGGCATTTGATTTATTGCACAAAGGTGAATCCATTCGTACGATTTTAACTTATGGAGAGTGAGAGAATGAGTCTTACACGTATTGAACAACATCGTTCTTTCGAAGGAGAGCAACGGAAATATAGTCATTGTTCAGAAGTTTTGCAATGTGATATGAAATTTAGTATCTATTTACCATCAAATAAAGAAAAGAAAAAAATCCCGCTTATATGGTGGTTATCTGGTTTAACCTGTACAGATGATAATTTTAGTCAAAAAAGTGGATTTCAGCGTTTGGCTGAAAAACATCAAGTTGCAGTAATCATGCCAGATACTTCACCGCGTGGAGAACACGTTTCAGATGTTGCACCATGGGATCTTGGACAAGGAGCAGGTTTTTATGTAAATGCTACCGAGGAGCCTTGGACAAAGCATTATAAAATGTATTCCTATATAGTAGATGAGTTAACATCCATTGCTGCGACTATTGTACCTAACTTTTCAGGTGAAGAAAGCATAATGGGACATTCAATGGGAGGGCACGGGGCGTTAGTGATTGGTTTAAAAAATGCTAAGAGATTCAAAGCGATTTCTGCTTTTTCGCCAATCCTAACCCCTAGTCAAATTCCATGGGGAATAAATGCTTTCACCTCTTATTTAGGTGAAGACAAAAATTCTTGGAAACAATGGGATGCTTCAGAATTAATTAAAGAAGACACGATTCCACCTATTCTTATTATGCAAGGTAGTCAAGACGAGTTTTATCCAAAACAATTGGAAGAGCATATTTTCTTAGAGAATGCTCAAAAAAATAGTCAAATGGTAACTTATAAAAAAATGGAGGGCTATGATCATAGCTACTTCTTTATTTCCACTTTCTTAAATGAGCATTTCTCTTTCCATATGAAGTATTTAAGATGATTCTTATTTACAACAATAGCCACTTCCAATGGCATATGAAGTATTTAAGTTTACATCAAAATATAGTAACAAAAGTATCCGCATGTAGAGATGTGGGTACTTTTGATTATTATATTTTGTCATATTATATCGTTTGTAAAAACAAATAAATTGGGAGGAAGAGTTCATGTGGATTAAAAAAATGTTATTTAATTACCGTGTTAAACCATCCTTATTAAAATCTCGTTATGAGATTGAAAAGGAAAATCGACAAGTTGACTTATTTGAAAGTTCAACTGAAACGTCTAAACCCGTTTCGATAAGAGATACAAGATCATACATTCAGCCTAATACTAAAACATTAGAAGACGTAATTAATTACTTAGCAGCTATCTACGAAATACCTTCTCTCTCTGTGGATAAGAATAAAATGCTTTGGCCATTAATATCCAAATGCTGAATGTAAAAAATAGCTATAATTTTGTCGCTTTCTATATCAAATATTTGAGTTGATGGGGGGTACCGTTTATATGGAAATGAAAAAAATGTTAAACAATGACCGTATTAAACCATATGTATTAAAAGCACGTTTTGGCGTTGAAAAAGAAAGTCAACGAGTTGATCTATCAGGAAGTTTAGCTAAAACAGAACATCCCAATAGTATTTCAGTAAGAGATGATCATCCTTATATTCAGCGGGATTTCTCTGAAACACAGATGGAACTAATTACACCTGTTACCGAGACACTAGGAGATTTATTTAATTACTTAGCAGCTATCCATGATGTAGCCTATCGTTCTATGGGGGAAAACGAAATGCTTTGGCCATTAAGCATGCCACCACAGTTGCCCGAAAAAGAAGAAGATATTGTTATTGCGAAACTTAATAATCATGAAAATGTTTTATATCGTCGATATTTATCTAATTCTTATGGTAGACGAAAACAAATGATTAGTGGTATTCATTACAATTTTGAATTTAGTGATGATTTGATTCAGGCATTATTTGAATTACAATCAGAAATAAAGGATTATTATCAATTTAAAACAGAAATTTATCTGAAAGTCACAAGGAATTATTTACACTATCGATGGTTAATAACTTATTTTTTTGGTGTTTCTCCTAGTAGTGAAAAGAATTTCTTTGAAATAAATCCTTTAAATGGCGCCGTAAGAAGCATTAGAAATAGTAAACATGGTTATAGTAATGAAAATGATGTTCAAGTATCCTATAGTAGTTTACAGAACTATATATCTGATCTTTCTTCGCTGGTGAATAAAGGGGTTTTATTAGAAGAAAAAGAATTTTATGCCTCTGTCCGTTTAAGGGGCGGTCCTCAAGTTTCAGATTTAAAAAATCATGGTATTCGTTATATTGAATTAAGAAACCTAGATTTAAATCCTTTTGAAACATATGGAATTAGCCATGAACAAGCAGAATTTCTACATCTTTTCCTTATCTATTTACTCTGGATTGACCAAGACGATAATAATGATGAATGGGTAAAAATCGGTGAATTTCAAAATAATGTAGTGGCTCTTGAACATCCGTTAGAACATACGCAATTTAAAACAGATGCTGAGCGTATTATTGATGAAATGGAACATTTAACAGGGCTGTTAGACATAACGATTTCGAATACCTTGTTTGTTAACTTGAGAGAAATGCTAACAGATCCAAGTAAAACTTTAGCTGGAAGACTTTATAAAGAGATTATAAAAAGTAGTCAAAGTCAGGTAGCTTACCGTATTGCTAAAGAAAATTATAAAAAAGCATGGGATAAACCATATCAACTATCAGGATTTACTGACATGGAGTTGTCTACACAAATTTTAATGTTTGATGCTATTCAACAAGGAATACAAGTAGACGTTTTAGATCGACAAGATCAATTTTTAAAACTACAGCTAGGAAATCATGTTGAATATGTGAAAAATGGGAATATGACAAGTAAAGATAGTTATGTATCACCATTAATTATGGAAAATAAAACAGTAACAAAGAAAATTCTTCAACAGCATGGATTTCGTGTACCAATAGGTGAGGAATTTAGTGATATAGAAAAAGCTTTACGTTCCTATGATATATTTGCAGGAAAGCCTTTTGTCGTTAAACCAAAAACAACAAATTATGGTTTAGGAATATCTATCTTTAAAGAAGACGGAGCAAGTTACGAAGACTATCAAAAAGCACTCACATTAGCATTTAAAGAGGATTCATCAGTATTAATAGAAGAATTTATTAATGGAACAGAATATCGATTTTTTGTGCTAGATGACAAAGTTTCTGCCGTTTTATTACGAATTCCTGCCAATGTTATAGGAGACGGTTCACATACAATTGAAGAGTTAGTCGCTCAAAAGAACCTGAATTCATTAAGAGGAATGGACCATAGAACACCTTTAGAAAATATACAATTAGGTGAATTAGAGGTCCTAATGCTTAAAGCTCAAGGGTATCGAAAAGATTCAATTCCAACAAGTGATGAAATTGTTTTCCTGCGAGAAAATTCTAATGTCAGTACAGGTGGAGACTCAATTGATGTGACAGATCAAATTCCCGATGATTATAAGAAAATTGCCGTAGATGCTGTGTCGGCACTTGGAGCTAATATTAGTGGTATTGATTTGATTATTGAAAATACAGAAGTTCCTGCAGCTAATAAAAATGCTTATGGAATTATTGAGGCAAACTTTAATCCATCGATGTATATGCATATATATCCGTATAAAGGTAAATCCAGACGTTTAACTATCTGTATATTACATTATTTATTCCCTGAACTATCAAAAAAATAATTTAGAAGTTTTCGAGATGTTAGAGGGATTAGTACAAAAATTGTAAATGATGTAACAAATGGAGACATTACTTTTTAATTAATTGGGACCTCTGAGAGGTCCCAATTTAAATTATTATTTTAGAAACAGGCTTATGAGAAATGAGTTATTGGAATGCAAGTTTGAAGAAGATAAAATAGGGGGCATATCAGTGAAAAATTTAGAAAGATATTTTGACTTATTTGATCAATCAAGAACAAGTGAAAAAGGGATACAGCCGAGATATACATGTTATCTATACTTAGGAGTAAAAACCTTAATTTAAATACATGTAAACAATGTGTTTGACAACGATCCTTGCAACATCGAAGTCTACAACCGTTCGTTGCCCTCAAGGTAACTAAATACATTGTTTACTTAGTTAAGATATCAAATATTTAACGTATCTTATCACTCAATTTTTCTTCTTAGAATACTTTAAATACTCCTGATTTTCATAGTATAGATAATACACGTACCTTGGCTGTACCCCAACGTAATAGTTGATATAAAACTTACGTTAAGCAAATTTTCACTATTTGATTCTTTAAAAAAAGTAGTAAACTAAGTAATCGGTTCCTTAACGTACAGGAATCAGTTTAAATATGTCTAAACGTACAATTTTCTTTTTGGGGTATGGTAACCCACATCCATTAACTTAAGAATTTTATAACACCGCAAAACGAGAGAATGTACATTTTCACATGAAGATGTACATTCTCTCGTTTTGGAGATATTTGTATTTCTTATCTGGATAGCCATATGTGTACTACCAAGTATAGAACGGTACTTTTTATATATTTTCTTTCGTAATAGTGACCCCATATTCTCTATAAAAATCTATAATTACAGATGCATTCACACCCAAATCTAATAGATTTTCCGGAAAGTAAATTTCAGAATCCCGAACCACAATATCAGATGTTTGTAAAATTTTCTCTGCTTGGACAGCCGCTCCTAAAGCCGTAAGATGTGTCTGTCCTAACGGATCGGATATGTTCACACATCGTCTATGCAATACACCAGTAGCATCATAACCTTTAAGGTGAATAACTATGTTATGTGCACTTCCACTTCCGGGTTTATAAAGAATATTTTTTCGTAAGTCATTAAATTTTTCTCCACTAATCAGTTTCCAAATTCCTGTATTCACCAGAGAAACCAGTCCATATGTAGATATTTTACTATCAAAAGCAATCCGAAAGTTAGCCGAAACAGCATGAATTGATTCTGGCAGGGTTACGTGATCAGGAGTATCCAAACGATAACATTTGGTTATATAACCGTTGGGAAAGCGGACTTTGATTGGGTCAGTCATTGGATAAGCCTGTCGCATTCCCTCTGGAGCTTTGACTTCAAATGGAATCGTTAACCGGTCCATATATGCTGTTGAATTTGGTCCTGCTTTGTCTTGAAGAGAATATAGTGCGTTGATATCAACCGTAACCTCTTGAAGATCTTTTGAATACATTTTAGCAAAAAGGGCTGCTGTCCCTCCCATCCACCCTGAAGCTAATACAACAGGGGATTGGACCTCAACATTTTTTAATCGATCAATAGAACTCTTAAAACGTTCAGTCCAACGAGTAATGTCAACCAATGGAATTTTTTTTTGAACTGCAGATAGAAGTAGTCTATCTTGCGGGTCATTAACCGCATTAACAACTAATGTGAAATTATCATCCAAATTTCTTAAAGGATCATCTATTGTGTTGTCTACAGTGACTATTTTTACTCTATCTGATTCAAAAGGTAACGCTTTCCCTAAAGTTCTTCCTCCTAATCTAATTTCCAAATCAGGATGTCGATCATGTAAAATTTGAGCAATTTGACTACCAACAACACCATACCCACCAACAATTAATACTGTTTTCTTATTCATCTGAAACCTCCATTTTAATTAGTATGAGATCATAAGTTTAAATAATTAAAAACTTAAACATTTTAACATAATGTCGCTAAAAAAAGGGACAAAAGGTGTCCCTAAACTATAAATGAGTACCTAATTCTGACATTCATCTTCAACTAAAGAAACAAGTTCTTTTAAAAGATTTATTGTTTCATTAAATTCAAGACAATAATACATTTCAGTGCCTTTTTTCTGAACTCGAAGTAACCCTGATTGTTTCAATATTTTCAAATGATGAGATACAGTAGGTCTTGACATGGGAATATGCTCCGCAATTTGCGTCACATTCAAGCTATCTTTATCAATTAAAAGCGATACAATTTGCTGACGAGTTGGATCTCCCAACCCTTGGAAACATGGTCTTAAATTTTCTAAAATATGCATTACTTTATCATTACAGTTCATTTCGCTAACATTACCTTCCGTTTAAGAATTTAATCATTTAAACGTATTATAAATTACATTGCTATCTAATGCAATAAAGAAGTAGCACCAACTTTAATTATAAATATTGAAAGTTTCATAAACAGCCATTATCAATTTTCCAGATTTGTAAGAATGTCAGTTCTTTTTTCTGTAACAATTGTCAAATTCATTCCAGCTATAACCAGGACAAACCCACGAAATTTACGAAGCTTATATCGGATTGTATCAAGAGCTTTCAACTCAAGTAATCCTGCTTCGCCTGTTTATCCTCCTACAGAAAAACGGCGAAAGTTCCACTGTTATGAAAAAAAGAAAGTCTTTAATATTTTAGATGTTGTCTATAATTGTACTCTGTGTCACAAGAAAACAGCATAGCAATAAATAAAATGACCTAAATTCTCATAAATGACTGTTGTAGTGATATAAAATTTTTGTTTTAGGGATACTTCAAAATATTCCTTAAGTTGATGGATGTGGGGTTCAGCCCCTTGGGGTGCGCTCCAAGGGGCTGAAGTTTGAGAAGTAATACTTTGTTGGAAGTATCTTATATATTTTAACATCAAATTAATAAATGTTTCAATCGTTATATAATGATTGAAACATTTTATGGGAACAATTCCCTTGTAATGTATAGTAATATGGTAATTATTATCATGTGAAATTATGGGGTTAACGGATGGATTTAAATGAAATTTCTCTTAAATAAAAAAGAGGTCCTAGAGACCAGGACCACAATTGAAGTATCATTTTTAAAGTGAAAGTATAAAGATTGATGTGAGTTTATCTTAGTGTAAATCTATAAATAATAATATTTAAATGTTTATGTCTTTAACAAAAATAAAAAGAGTACTTTTATATACACTCTTCAAAAGGTAGGTGAATGTCTTATGAACTATTAATAAACCAAAAATTGTAATCAGATTTTCATGAGTAAATTTTTAATATAATATGTGTTAATTAGATTTATGGAGCCTGTCATCAATGGAAAGGAAAGTGTAATTTGAACTGAATTTTTAATGGGCCTAGGGACTAGTACTAAAGTAAAGATTGACACGTGATTGTAATAACGTGATTTTTAATATTAGGAAATAAAAATATTAAAGAAATTTCACAAAAATGTCCAAGAGTCAACGAATAATTGTGCTCCTAGATAAGAATTTTGGAATCATATGAGTAAAAAGCGTTGATACAAGAATATATGTTTGTTCAGTTTGAATATGAAAAGTTTTGAAAAATAAAGAGTGCTTTTTTAGGCACTTTATGACCAAGACTCATATCCATAAAAGGTGACAAAGATAAATAGAAGAAACCCCGATTGTCTGCGGGGCTTCTAAGGGTAATTGTCAAGTAATAACGTACTCGACTAATTAACAATACCATGAATTTTTTTGTGGAAATACTGGTAAATGTGTCCAAATGAATTCGAAGAATAAAAAGTTTTATTGTTAATAGACATTGAAAACGGAATAGAGGCTATTATTCAACAAATAACTAACGTTCAACGAGAAAACATGTTGACTATACGCAGCTACTATTCTGTAATTGCACATCCTTATGGAGATATAGTGAGATCTGTTATTATTGCTATTTATCAAGAGAATGTTGAAGAAATTTTTGTTGTAGGAATAGAGGACAAACAAACTTCTTCAGTTAATCTACAAACTCAACGTGATTTTACAAAAGATAATATAGAATTAGACTATCTCTTTAAAAATTGCATGCCTGAATTTTCAAATGGTACCCTTAATGAATGGCTTATTAGACAAGAAAATGTTAGTGAAAATATTGAGAAGAGTATAGATGCGATTCTTCATCTTCCACTAGTGCCTCCTGATGTTAAAGTTCATGGTTTCATGATTGATAAAACAGGTGGAAAAGAAACAGTTGTTGAAATTCCTGCTAATAAAGTATTTGAATACATTAATTAATTTACTAAAATGAATAAAAATTCACTCTTATATATAAATTATCAATAGGTAAGTACCTTTTATTTATTGGATATTTTAATGTATTTTATAAGAAGTACTGAGTATGTACATAATTTAAATAAAAAACTTTGTGGCGTTTTTTTAAAAAATGTTCTTTAAGATAAGTCTATTAGATTTATAAGAATTTTTATTAATGATAGCAAGAATAATTTTAATAAGAAGTATATAGTAAGAATGATTTGGAGATACAGATGGGGATATAACTATTTTATTTAGGATGGTGCAATTAAAATGGATTTACAGAAAGGGAAATTATATTGGAACACGACTTTTTCTAATACACCTTCTTATCCTCGTTTGGACGAAGATATAAAATGTGACGTACTAATAATAGGAGCAGGAAGTTCGGGTGCTCAATCCGCATACTATTTGAGTGAATCAGATTTAAATATTGTTATCGTTGATAAAAGAAAGGTAGGACATGGAAGTAACCTTACAAATACAGCACTTATTCAATATTTAGGCGATAAGATGTTTTTTGAACTTGTAAATACATTTGGAGAAGAGTATGCAGTTAAGCATATGAAATTATGTGAACAAGCTATTAATGATATTGAATATGCTGATCAAAACTTGCCTTATTGCTCTGATTTTAAACGACGTGACAGTTTATATTATGCAAGTTATGAAGAGGATATAAAGAAATTAGAAAAAGAACTGTATTATTTACATAAGCATGATTTTAAAGCGACTTGGCTATCAGAGGAACAAATTGGACAGAGATATCCATTTAAAAAACGTGCAGCTATTTATACGTATAATGATGGTGAAATAAATCCTTATAAATTTACACATAGTTTATTAGAACAAGCCTCTAATAAAGGAGTTCACATTTATGAAGATACAGAGATTATTGGCAAAAAGTTAGAGAAAGAATGTGCTATCTTTTATACAAAGGGGGGCAATTCTATTACTGCCAATAAAGTAATTGTGGCTGCAGGATATGAAGGGTTGGAATTTAAAAAGGAAAAGAACGCTACACTGATTAGCTCATATGCAGTTGTTACTAATCCTGTAGAAAATTTATCTTCTTGGTATAAACGTACTCTCATTTGGGAAACTGCGAGACCATATATTTATATGAGAACTACTGCAGATAACAGGATTATTATAGGTGGGTTAGATGAAGATACAAACATTGCTCAAGAAAGAGATTCAAAATTAATCCATAAAAAAGAG
This sequence comes from Bacillus sp. Root131, assembly GCF_001429475.1. Taxonomy (NCBI): domain Bacteria; kingdom Bacillati; phylum Bacillota; class Bacilli; order Caryophanales; family Bacillaceae; genus Bacillus; species Bacillus sp. Root131. Next base: position 7,177 of record NZ_LMJQ01000003.1, on the reverse strand, counting down.
AAATTAGTAAATGAATTTAATAAGCTCTTTCCCAATATAACAGTTGAACCTGAATTTTATTTAAGTGCTTTTTATGGTGGTACTCATGATGGTTTACCTATAATTGGAATGTATGAAGAGTTTCCAAATTGTCACTTTATCTATGCGTATGGAGATAATGGATTAGTATATAGTATGGTACTTTCTAAAATTGTTCGAGATATAATTATTAACGGTTCAAGTCCGGATTCGAATTTATATTTACAAACTAGGCCAAAACTAAATGAGTAAGCTACATGTATGCAAAATCAAGGTAGTATAAAAAAGTGATAGTTTTAACGGTTTTAATTACTTTATATAGGAAGCAATTCTACAATTGTAATCTCTCCAATATATTTGGGGGGATTTATTTTTTTTACTGATTTATTGAAAAATAGTCTAATTAGACTATAATAAGTATATAGTTTAATTAGACTATTCATTTTGTTGAGTGTGAAAAAAGGAGGAAAGAGGTATGGTTGCAAAAGAGAGCAACTTACGCTTAGTGATAGCTGGGTTAATGCTAGGCATTTTAATGGCTGCAATGGATAATACAATTGTTGCCACTTCAATTGGTACAATTGTCTCAGATTTGGGTGGATTGGATAAATTCGTCTGGGTTACTTCTGCTTATATGGTTGCAGTTATGGCTGGTATGCCTATTTTTGGGAAATTATCTGATATGTATGGTAGAAAGAGGTTCTATATTTTTGGTTTATTAATCTTCTTAATTGGTTCTGCATTATGTGGTACTGCGCAAAGTATTGTTCAGCTAAGTATTTATCGTGCAATTCAAGGTATAGGTGGGGGGGCACTGATGCCAATCGCTTTTACCATTGTATTTGATATTTTTCCTATTGAAAAAAGAGGGAAAATGACTGGATTATTAGGGGCCGTATTTGGTTCTTCAAGTGTATTAGGACCTTTATTAGGTGCGTATATAACAGAAAATATTAGTTGGCATTGGATTTTTTACGTCAATATTCCAATTGGTCTAATGTCATTAATTTTTATTTTAAAAGCTTATAAAGAAAATAATCCACCTACTAAGCAAAATATTGATTGGTGGGGGGCGATAACACTCGTAATAGCGGTAATTAGCTTAATGTTCGCTTTAGAATTGGGAGGAAAAGAATTTAAGTGGGATTCGATACAAATCATTGGGGTATTTGCATCGTTTATTGTATTTTTTGTTGGCTTCCTATTGGTAGAAAGAAAAGTGAAAGATCCGATAATATCATTTTGGATGTTTAAGCGTAAGGAGTTTGCAATATCACAAATTATTACGTTTTTCTATGGAGCAACATTTGTTATTCTAACGGTATTTATTCCTATTTTTGTTCAAGCTGTGTATGGTGGATCAGCAACTAATGCTGGGTTAATTTTAACCCCAATGATGTTAGGTTCTGTGGTAGGTAGTGCAATTGGTGGAATATTTCAAACGAAAATTAGTTACCGCAACTTGATGCTACTATCTGTAATATCCTTTGGGATAGGTATGTATTTATTAGGAACGATGGATCCGCAAACAAGTCGTGTGCTTTTAACGATATACATGATTATAACGGGATTTGGAGTTGGATTTTCGTTTTCTTTGCTTCCCACAGTTTCTATTCATAATATGGAACCGAGATTTCGTGGTTCAGCTACTTCAACAAATTCATTCTTTCGTTCACTAGGTATGACAATTGGAGTAACGATTTTTGGCTCCATTCAAAATAGTGCCTTTACAGCTAACTTAAAGGATGCTTTTAAGGGAATAGAACACGGTTCCAGCATGTTAAATAATCTAGGTGATCCAAGTACAATATTTCGCTCAGATGTAAGGTCCAGTATCCCTACTTTTATTCTTGAAAAAATTATAGCTGCTATGTCATCTTCAATTACTACTGTATTTCTATTAGCTTTAATTCCAATTACAGTTTCGTTTATAGCAATATTATTTATGGGGAATGTCAAAGCAGGTACAAAGAATAATGATAAAGTAAATGTAAAGTCATAAATTTTATAAAACAAAAAGATTCTTTACTTATTTTTAGCTTATACTATTGGTATAGGTTATTAAGGAGTGGAGAGTTATGAATACAAAGCTTTTTATGCTGGGTCTTCTTATGGAGAAAAATAGGCATCCGTATGAAGTCCAGCAACTTTTAAAAAATAGTGAAATGAAATACTATATAAAAATTACTAAAGGCTCTTTATATTACACATTTGAGCAACTTGAAAAGAAGGACTTTATAGAAATTGTTGATATTATTCGTAATGAACAACGTCCTGAACGAACTATCTATGGTATTACTACAAGTGGTAAACAAGAATTTGAGCATTTATTATTAGAACAAATGATAAAGCAAGAGGATATGCATCGTCCTATATACGAAGCATTACTTTTTGCACAGTATGGTGATGACAGATTAATTCTAGAACAGCTAAGAATTAAAATATCTCAATTAACCTTATACCTTACTACTCTTCAAAAAGTGTATGAGGACAAATACGGAAAAGAGAGCATGGCTAAATTATATATACTATCTAGTGTTATTTTACATCTAAAAACGGAGCTGAAAGTCTTGGGGAATTTATATGCTAATATGAAAAATAAAAAAATAGGCAGTATAGGAAATGACGTACTTAGAGATATTGAAAATCAATGTTTGTAGGCATAAGTATTATAATGTAAAGAGAGGTATAATACTTACTATTAGTAGGACTAATAGTGGATTGTATGTCGCTAAATGAGATGAAAAGTTCACATCAGATTTTTTTATTAAGTAAAGGATTATCGTATCGAAATTAGAAGGGATGACTATGCAAAAAAAAATTATTGTTATGTTTCAAAAAGATTTTCGCTTATATGATAACCCAGCTCTATTTGAGGCTGTTCAGTCTGGTGAGGTTCTTCCGGTATATATACAAGATGAAACTTTTTCAATAGGAAGTGCGGCAAAGTGGTGGTTACATCATGCTATAATAGATGTCCAAAAACAACTTAAGGCACTGGGCTCTACTTTTATAATACGTAATGGAAAGACACAAGAAGAAATACTTTCTCTTATAGAACAATTAGATATAACGGCTGTATATTGGAATATTTGTTATGACCCGGACAGATTAAAATCTAATCAAAAAATGAAAATGATGTTAGAAGATAAAGGTATTATCTGTAAAGAATTTAACTCACATTTATTATTAGAACCGGGGATTATTAAAAAGAAAGATAACACTGAATATAAGGTGTTTACGCCTTTTTACAATGCATTTCAAAAGCAGGTAATACCTAAACCTATTAGGAAAGTGCAGAGTATAAAGTGGGGAAACTCTTTACCAGCAAGCTTATCTGTTTCAGAATTACACTTGCTGCCAACTATACCGTGGACATCTCATATGGAAGCAATATGGGATCCGACAGAAGAAGGGGCATATAAAGCATTTAAGAAATTTTTCTCTAGCAAATTAGCTTCTTATAGTGAAGGAAGGGATTTTCCAAATCAAAATACTCATTCGATGTTGGCACCTTATCTTTCATTTGGCCAAATATCAGTGAGCTGGATGTATCATTACTTAATAAATAAAAGTACCGAAAGACAATGTAGTCTTTTTGAAGAACAAGTGAATAGTTTTATACGTCAATTAATTTGGCGAGAGTTTTCTTATTATTTACTATATCATTATCCATTTACAGTATATAAACCTCTTAATAAGAGCTTTGAAAATTTCCCGTGGGATAAGGAAGAGGAGTTATTAAGAGTATGGCAAAAGGGGAAAACTGGTTATCCGTTTATTGATGCGGGAATGAGAGAACTATGGCAAACAGGTTTTATGCATAATCGGGCAAGAATGGCTGTAGCCTCTTTTCTTGTAAAGCATTTGTTAATTCCGTGGCAGGAAGGAGCAAAATGGTTTATGGATACACTACTAGATGCTGATATTGCAAATAATACAATGGGATGGCAATGGGTTGCTGGAAGTGGAGCAGATGCATCAATGGAGAGTATATAAGAAAATGGGTACCAGAATTAAGAGATATACCGAATAAGTATATACATAAACCTTGGGAAGCACCTGAGCATATTTTACAAAAGGTCAATATTAAGCTTGGTAATGCATACCCTTTGCCAGTTGTTGATCATAAGGCAGCACGGGAGAGAGCACTTTGTGCATATAAAAGTATGAAAGAACTTGTATAAAATAAATGAATCAATATGAATTTCATATGTAAAGGTTATAATGCAAAGTATAGGAATGCCCATTTACACATTAAAGTTTTATTCATTGAAAGAGCACACGAATCATATAGAGTTTCTAAAACCTTCTATTAAAAAAGGAGAATGTTTATGAAAAAATCTAGTATTATAGTCTTTTTACTAACATATGGTTTATTTTATGTTTCTAGTATTTTATTTCCTATTGATCGTGCTTGGTATGATGCGTTAGAAAAGCCGTCTTGGACACCTCCTGGTATGACAATCGGCATAGTTTGGGCTGTATTATATGGACTTATTGCATTATCAGTTGCAATTATTTACAACAAATATGGATTTAAGCCAAAAACATTTTGGTTTATATTCCTTTTAAATTATATGTGCAATCAAGCGTTCAGCTATTTTCAATTTAGCCAAAAGAATTTGTTTTTAGCAACAGTAGATTGTTTACTAGTCGCTATTACTACGTTACTTCTCATTATGTTTTCTTCCNTTCAGCTATTTTCAATTTAGCCAAAAGAATTTGTTTTTAGCAACAGTAGATTGTTTACTAGTCGCTATTACTACGTTACTTCTCATTATGTTTTCTTCCAATTTATCTAAAGTATCGGGATGGTTGCTAATCCCATATTTTTTATGGGCTACATTTGCTACGTACTTATCCTGGATAATTTATAGTATTAATTAAAAGTGTAAATGAAAACTTGAGCATAATAAAAATGCTCAAGTTTTTTATTTTTATTAGTAAATATATGGGAGGTGCCGGGAAAATACACGAATTTTTACCCTCAAGTGAATTTTTTAGCAATTAATTATGGTTATTTAATTCTTTTATACATTCTTGAACAAGTGTGACTGCCTGACTCATAGTGGGGCCTCCGCCAAATGCTGCTGTTACTCCAACTGTTTCAAGAATTTCTTGTTCTGAAGCACCTTGATCAATACATCCTTTTGTATGATAAATGATGCAATACTCATCTTGAGAATAAAGACTTATGCCCAATGCAATCAATTGTTTTTCTTTCTTTGATAACGTACCATCTTTGAAACACTCTTCTGTAAAATAATGGAATTTATCAGTGAGTTTGGGCATTTTTTCAGCAAATACACCTAATCCATATTTGTATTGTAATAGTGCAGCTTCAGTAGAAGTTTTATCTTTATATTCCATTTTAAATTCAACTCCATATTCAGTGTGTATTAAACAAAGATTAGTATGGGCGTAAATAGTTTTGATTAATCATAATTGTAAATAAAAAACAGATACTAATTTTAAAATTAAATACAAAAGGCGAATACTGTGAAATTGTTCATAAAAATCCACATAATTTTGATCAAAAGTAAAATACTAATAGATGTTTTAATGCTGTACTTCTAAAGCATTAGAACAAAATTATTAACTACGATACAAGGAGGCAATCACTGTGGATATTCGTGAAGGATTAATTCCAACAGCACTAGGTACAGCAGTGACAGCAGCAGGTTATGTTCTTAAACAAACTCGTGGAACTAATAAAATGATTGCAAATACAGTATTTGAATTTGGTTTAGCTCACGTTGTTTTAGGTGTAATTGATCTTGTAGAACATCGTGGTTAGAATGGAAAGCAAGCATATTAATGCTTGCTTTTTTCATAATCTAATTAAAATTTGTATTTAAATGAAGTAATTCAATAAATTAAACCAAAATATTTTATCGAGGTTAAAGGGATGGATTACTTTAAGAAAGGATATAATATTTTGGGCATATGTAATTTCCTTAGCTGTGTAAGATAGTTTAGTATTTAACCATGCTTAAATACTGCTTAGAAAAATTATATATAATAAAGCAGCCCGTAATTTTACGGCCCGCTTTACTCACTTGTTATGAAAGGTTAACTATTTATGCTAACACTTAAATAGTTCCTATGTAGTATAAACACAATATATTATAGTATGCAAAAAAAGATGCTTATGATTCATTCTGAGGATAAAAATACCTACACGCTTAATATTTATTTTATGTATTAAAGTAGTAAGAAATATTAATAATAAATATGAACTTTAGTAATGCTGTGAAGTAACATGAAAGTTAATAATTAATCATAATATCAATTATTAAGTGTCTACTCATATTTTACGTTATGGAATTTAATATGTTGATGGTAAGTATATGGTATGCATAATGTTTTATGAAGAAGCATAGCTAAGGATTCATACAGAAAGAATTAAAAATATTGATCTGCATAATATTATCAAATTATTAAAGGAAGTGTTAAATCAATGAAAACTATACAGCGGATTGCTTTAGCATTAATTATTATCGGTGCTATTAATTGGGGATTAATTGGATTTTTTAAGTTTGATTTAGTAGCTGCAATATTCGGTGGACAAGGCGCCTTTTTATCGCGGGTTGTATTTGCTCTTGTTGGTTTAAGTGGATTAATGTGCATAACTCTTTTATTTCAGCTAATGAGGGACGTAAATCAGGATTTCAATTATAACAAATCAACAGAAATAAATTATGGTACCGAATTTGGTGAAGAAACAGATATAGTAGATCTTAGAGAATCTTCAAATCAAAACTATACATCTAAACAACGTAATTCTCTGGATGATTAATAAAATGCTTATTACATCCATTACTGAACGAGAAATTCTAAGACCATAAAGTGAGTCGTGAAATCGTTGCTGTTATCTCATAACACTTCAGTAATCATTAGTGTAGAAATAATAGCTAGAATCTTTCTTTATTTAATATTCATCTAACTTATGTGATAAATATAACATTTATTCAAATGTTATATTTATGAAACATTCATATGTTATGTTGGGTAAGTCCTTTTTTGAATCATATTCATTCTATAAAAATCCCTAGCCCCTGAAGTGAACCCGAATAGTGGTACATGAAAAAAACACCTCCTGAATTCGCATACTAAGTATGCAAATTCATTGGAGGTGTTTTTCGTTTGAAGACAA
>NZ_LMJQ01000002.1:0-148381 GCF_001429475.1 Bacillus sp. Root131 | reverse complement strand
TAGCATCTAAAAATAAAAATTGACGTTTCACGTTGTTTGTTTCGTTCAGTTTTCAAAGAACTACTTGGTCGCTCATTTGCGACTTCCTTATGTTAACATCTTCATTTTTCAATGTCAACTAAGTTTTTCAATTTCTTTTTTGTCGTTTTCTGCGTTTCCGCATCAGCGACGGTTATTAATATATCATGCAGTATATACAGGGTCAATACTTTTTACAAAAAAATTTCACATCCCGTTAAAAACTTAAAAATCGCTGTAAAAATCATTATAGCACCCATTCATTCTTCATGGCTCCCCTCCTATCCATTTCATATCTTATCCTTTTATCAATTTACACGAGAGTGAAAATTCTAAATTTTATGTTATATTATTATTATAGGAGTGTGGTGAGAATGAGCATTAAGTATTCAAATAAAATCAATAAAATCCGGACCTTTGCATTAAGTTTAGTATTTATCGGCCTCTTCATTGCATACTTAGGTGTCTTTTTCCGCGAAAACATTATTGTTATGACAACGTTTATGATGGTTGGCTTTTTAGCTGTTATCGCTAGCACTGTCGTTTACTTTTGGATTGGTATGTTATCTACTAAGACTATCCAAATTATTTGTCCAAGCTGTGATAAGCCAACAAAAATGCTCGGCCGTGTCGATGCATGTATGCACTGCAATCAACCTTTAACACTAGATCGAGATCTAGAAGGAAAAGAATTTGATGAAAAGTATAATAAGAAGAGTTATAAATCATAAGTATCAAGGGAAATACGAGTTTGCAACACTACAAACGTTTCAACTCATTAAAAAGTTGATTTCTTAAGAAATCAACTTTTTAATTGTTTTATTAAATTTATTACACCTATTTTTTCGAAATAACAGTAAACATCCCTGTCATGTTAGGCGAATAATCTTTAAAATCATATTTTTCGTAGAATGACGTTTTACCTTGCGACGCAAACAAACCAATGAATGCTTTATCTGGAGCATTCTGATTTAAGTATTCTACTAAAGTATTCATTATTTTCTTTCCAATACCATTCTTTTGATACTCTGGATGAACCACTATATCTTGAATATAGAAATAGATAGCCCCATCACCAACAATTCTCCCCATGCCAATGATTTGATTATTATCCTTGACTGTTATACAGTAAATCGAATTTTGAAGTGATATTTCCGCCACCTCAAAGTTCATATAATTAGTCCATCCCACAGAATCACATAAATATTTATATTCTTCCAATGTTGGAATGTCACTTTTAATCTCATATTTCTTCAAAATGTCCCCTCCAAGAATTCATTTCCACCAATACAAAGTAAATTCGACAAACTTTTATCTAACCCTTCTTACTAACTTAGCACTGTAAATCCCGATTAACCTCACGCTAATCCTTATATAATAAAGAAAGAGGCTGACGTATAGCCGTCAGCCTCTTTCTTTATTATATATTACGCCTTATGACACTCTGGACAAACGCCATAAATTTCTAAGCGATGACTATTAATAACGAAGCCTGTCGTTTTTGCAGCTTCCTCTTCAAGTTGTTCCAAACCTCCATAAGGAAAATCAACAATCTTACCACATTTTTCACAAATCACATGATAATGTTGACTTGTAACATAATCAAATCTACTTGAAGCGTCTCCATAAGTTAATTCCTTTACAAGTCCAACCTCTTTAAATACACGTAAGTTATTATAGACAGTTGCAACACTCATATTTGGAAACTTACCTTCTAATGCTTTATAAATGTCATCCGCTGTTGGGTGCGTCATTGATTCCACAAGGTACTCTAAAATAGCATGACGCTGTGGAGTAATGCGTACACCCGTATTTTTCAGCATTTCTAGCGCTTCTTTTAATTCTTCTTTGACCACCGTCATGCACCCCGATTCTATACGGATTATTATTTTATAATTCTTATAAAGAGTGTACTCCTTTTCTTATAAATCGTCAATATTTCTACTATAAGTATGTGGTTTATTTTTATATTCAGAGCTTGTTTTTATGTATCTTTCCCTTTTTCTTCATATATTACATAGAAAAAAGTGCGACATAATCGCACTTGGAATACTATCATCTGAGGAGGTATGCCCTACACTTCCACTTTATGTAAGGCAGTAAAATATGTATAGACACTTGCCTTGTTTCTGCATATTTTATCTCCACTATAGATTTATTTTATATAAGAAAGAACATCCTCAACATGTCCTTTCACTTTCACTTTACGCCACTCTTTTACAAGTTCACCGTCTTTATTAATAAGGAATGTAGAACGCTCGATTCCCATATACTCTTTCCCAAAGTTCTTTTTCAGCTTCCAAACATCATATAACTCTGCTACTTTATGATCTTCATCTACTAAAAGTGTAAATGGCAATTCATGTTTCTCAATGAATTTCAAATGTCTATTCGCTGAATCAGGACTTACTCCAAGAATAACCGTATCCTTCTCTTGAAATACTCCATACGCATCACGAAAATCACATGCTTCAGTTGTACATCCTGGCGTCATATCTTTCGGGTAAAAATAGAGAACTACATTTTTACCGCGGAAATCAGCTAGGCTAACTTCTTCTCCGTTACTTCCCTCTAATGTGAATTCTGGTGCCATTTCTCCTACTGTAATCATAGTTATCACTCCTACTCTTTTCCTTTACTATAACAAATGCTTCCTTATTTTTCATTGTCTATTACAGACCTCATCACAAAAGCAAAAGGGAGTGTATATCCAATTAGCGCTTCTGCAATTGCAATCCATCGCCCAATTCCAATCGGAGATATGTCACCATATCCAACAGACAATAAAGTAACTGCGCTAAAATATAAACAAACTTCAACGAGTTGAAAAGAATGAGCGTTCAAACTTTCTCCGTCCTCTTTCAAAACTGCGAAACCCATTTCCTCTAATACAACGTAACTTAATCCAAACGCGATCAGTACTGTTGTATAGATTAAAAATAATGTGGCCAAATTATACAGCGAAAAAAAACGCGTTGAATCTGAATAGGAACTCCATAATAATTGGACACTTTTCAAAATAGCGATTGCTGCAAGTAATAGAATAAATCCCCATAACATGTCCTCCACCTCATTTTATATGTATGAGACGACCATTGGATTTATCCCTTAGAAACAAACAAGCTTCTATAATTAATTCCCAGCACCACGGTACCTTTTTACCCCTTGATTCCAAAGAGTGATTGCAATCGTAAAACAGATAACACCAACAATTGGCGTCGCGAATGCATAACTATTCCATTCTGTTTTTCTTAAAAAGTATGCTGCTGGATATACTCCAACAAACGCAAACGGTAAAACAAACGTTAAAATGAAACGAATTACACGATTATAAATATTAACAGGATAGCGCCCGTAATTACCTATGTTATACATAAGGGGCATAATTGAACTTTTCGCATCTGACCAAAAACCAAGGCTCGCAAGCGTAACAAATATCCCTCCATATACAAGTGCGCCTCCTCCTACCATCAATATAAATAAGAAGAAATCATACCAGTAAAAAGATAATTGTAACTCTACAGCTGCATATCCCATTACAATCATTCCTGTAATGGCCCCAATTAAAGACTCAAGTTCCATTCTTTCTAATATAATTTGAAACAAGCTATGAATCGGTCTCGTTAATATACGATCCATCTCCCCTTTAATAATGTAACGATCATTAAAGTCCCATATGTTAAAGAAAGCTGAGAAAATGGCAAACGGCACTAAAAAGAAACCATAAATAAAGATTACTTCTTCTCTACTCCAGCCTTTTAATGCTTGTGTATGCCCAAACACAACGAGAATAAAGATTAAATTAACAGCCTGTAGTGATAAATCAGAAAGTAATCCAACGATAAAATCGCCCCGATACTCCAATTTTGTTTTTATATATTGGCTTGCATATTGCAAAAATAGTTTTATATATATCATCTCATCATCCCCCTTGTACAATTAGACGTTTTCTCGCCGTTCTCCACATAAGTACAATTGGAATAATAAGGACAATCGCCCAAATTACTTGGAATAATAATGCCTCATACAATTTATTTCCTTGTATACCTTCTGAAAAAATCATACTCGGAATATAACTAATGGCTTGAAACGGTAAAAACATCATTGCCTTTTGGGCCCATAACGGATAAAAACTAATCGGTAATAATAGACCAGAAAATAAATCAATAACAACGCGTTTTGCATACATAATTCCACTATTATTAAATAGGAAGAACGTGAGCATTCCCGTCATTAAATTAATTTGTGTATTAATAATAAAACTAAATATTAGAGACAAGAAGAAATATAACCACGTTTGAAAATTCGTTGTAATTTGCAATGAAAATAATAACGTAACGATAACCATACCTGGAATTGAAAAAAATGCAAAACGAAATATCCCTTCCCCAAGACCTTGCATCACTTTCATCCCTAAATAATTATATGGACGAATCAGTTCTACCGCTACACGTCCTTCTTGAATCTCCATCGCAATTTCCCTATCTATATTATTAAAATAAAAGGCACGTGCCATCCACGCAATTGCGATATACGTAGTCATTTGCGAAATAGATAAACTTTCAATGTTCTCTTTTCCGCTATAAATTGCTTGCCATAAAAAATAATACGCACCGATATTAATCGTATAAATTAAAATCCCGCTATAATAATTTGTGCGATACGCAAGCATCATTAAAAAGCGAATTCGAATCATTTCAATATACTTACCCATGTTTAATACCTTCTTCATAAATGTTACGAATAATTTCCTCTGTAGACACTTCATTAATTTTTAAATCTTTAATTTGAAAGGCTTGTACTACTTTAGAAATAAGCATTGAAATAATAACTTCTTCATTCGGTATTTTTGCAACCCACGCGTTTTCCTCTTTCGCTTTCGACCAAACGACATGACTATCTGGCATAACCATTGATAAAGCCTGATAGGAAACTGGTGCAATAAACTGAAAATGTATTTCCTTCTCTGCTCCCCACTGCGTACGAAGATTATTTAAAGAACCGTCATACATAATATTTCCTTCATCCAGCATGATAACACGCTCACATAATGCTTCAATATCAGTAATATCATGGGTTGTTAATAAAATTGTTGTTTTATAACGTTCATTCATTTCTTTTAAAAATTCACGTATTTTCAATTTCACAAGTACATCTAGCCCAATTGTTGGTTCATCTAAAAATAATAACGGTGGGTTATGAATTAATGCTGCCGCTAATTCACAACGCATTCTTTGACCTAGAGATAACTTTCGAACTGGCTTATCTAATAAAGGACCAATATCTAACGTTTCAATCACGTGTTCCATATGCTCTTTATACTGAGCGTCTGATACACCGTACACTTTTTTTAATAAACGAAAAGATTCTTGTACAGCAATATCCCACCAAAGTTGTGAACGTTGACCGAAAACAACACCAATGGTTCTTACAAATTCTTCTCTCTGCTTATGTGGGTTCATCCCATTTACTAAAATCTCTCCTGATGTCGGAGTCAAAATCCCCGTAAGCATTTTAATTGTTGTTGATTTACCAGCACCGTTCTCACCGATATAACCAACCATCTCACCTTGTTTTACAGTAAAAGATACATCATTTACTGCTGGTACTATTTTATAATTACGATTTAATAAATCGCGAAATGCACCCTTTAAACCCGGACGACTTGAATAGGCTGTAAATTCTTTACGTAACCCTTGTACCTCAATTACCGATTTCATAATCGGACCCCCCTCCTAAATGTCACAACGAATAGTTTACCCAACTGCCTTCTCTATCACAAACAATACGTCTTTTCGAAAAACATGTTAGAATAATACATAGATTTTTGTAAGGAGATGAATGGTAGTGAAATTCACAAAATCAGAAGCATTACATAAAGAAGCTTTAGAACATATCGTTGGCGGCGTTAATAGTCCTTCTCGTTCTTTTAAAGCAGTTGGCGGTGGCGCTCCTGTTGCTATGGAACGTGGAAAAGGTGCTTATTTCTGGGATGTAGACGGAAATAAATATATTGATTATTTAGCAGCATACGGTCCTATTATTACTGGACATGCTCACCCGCACATCACAAAAGCAATTACAACAGCTGCTGAAAATGGTGTACTTTACGGAACACCAACAGCGCTAGAAGTAAAATTTGCAAAAATGTTAAAAGAGGCAATGCCTGCTTTAGATAAAGTACGCTTTGTAAACTCTGGTACTGAAGCAGTAATGACGACAATTCGTGTTGCTCGTGCTTACACAGGCCGCACAAAAATCATGAAATTTGCTGGTTGTTACCACGGTCATTCTGATTTAGTACTTGTAGCAGCTGGATCTGGTCCTTCTACACTAGGAACACCTGACTCAGCCGGCGTACCACAAAGTATCGCTCAAGAAGTTATTACTGTTCCATTTAATAATGTAGAAACTTTAAAAGAAGCGTTAGATAAATGGGGACATGAAGTAGCGGCTATTCTTGTAGAACCGATTGTTGGAAACTTCGGTATTGTAGAGCCAAAACCTGGATTCCTTGAGAAAGTGAATGAACTTGTTCATGAAGCTGGCGCACTAGTAATTTATGATGAAGTTATTACCGCTTTCCGCTTCATGTACGGTGGTGCTCAAGATTTACTTGGCGTAACACCAGACTTAACAGCTCTTGGTAAAGTTATTGGCGGCGGACTTCCAATCGGTGCTTACGGTGGTAAGAAAGAAATTATGGAACAAGTTGCTCCGCTTGGCCCTGCATATCAAGCAGGTACAATGGCAGGAAATCCTGCTTCTATGGCATCTGGTATTGCTTGTCTAGAAGTTCTTCAACAAGAAGGACTTTATGAGAAATTAGATGAACTTGGTGCCATGCTTGAAAAAGGAATTTTAGAGCAAGCTGCAAAACATAATATCGATATTACATTAAACCGCCTAAAAGGCGCTTTAACTGTATACTTCACAACAAATACAATTGAAGATTACGATGCAGCACAAGATACAGACGGTGAAATGTTCGGTAAATTCTTCAAGCTAATGCTTCAAGAAGGAGTTAACTTAGCACCTTCAAAATACGAGGCATGGTTCTTAACGACAGAACATACAAAAGAAGATATTGAATATACAATTGAAGCTGTAGGCAGAGCATTTGCTGCTTTAGCAGATAGCAAATAATCTCGTCATTAAAAGGAAAAAAGAAAGCACATCTTTCTTTTTTCCTTTTTTCTATTTCATAAATCCCACATTAATAGTATAATTATTCATAATTATCTGTTTTATATTCTTTTACATCATTACTATCTCTGTGTACAAGGTGATTCACACCTTAAATAGTAAGATTATTCTAACTTTTACAAGAGGGGGGATTGACGGATGCTCAATAAAACAAATACATGGACACCGTCTTTATTTCGAGATTATAGAAATGCAGAACATGATGCGTGTGGAATCGTTTCCGTTATGGAGAAACGAAAAATTCCTACAAAAGAAAACATTGACCTTTGCATACAATCACTCGTCAAAATGAATCATAGAGCTGGTTTCATTAATGGCGAGGGCGATGGCATCGGCATTCACATTGATGTACCAAAAACGCTTTGGAATGAAAAACTAAAAAGTAGTGGATATAATCCAACGATTGTGGATCATCCCCACTTTATCGTTGGACATTTTTTTCTAAATAAAAAAGAAAACATTACTGCCTTAAAAGATTATATTCGTACGCAATTAAACAACAAAAACTTTACTATCATTTTCGAAAGTGATGATGCAACAAACTCAGATGCGCTCGGTCCACTCGGTAAACAAGAAGAACCTTTATTTTGGCAAGTTGCCCTTATCGCAGAAAATGAAATTACAAATATTGAGCAAACATTATTTTCTGTCACAATAAAAATAGAGGAAAACGAAGCAATTCATGTTGCTTCATTAAGTCGTGATCATGTTGTATATAAAGTTCTAGGTGCTGGTGATACACTTGTTGCCTACTATAATGATTTACAACATCCACTTATCGCTTCAACTATGACATTAGGACATAACCGCTACTCTACTAATACATTATCTAATTTTTTTCGTGTACAACCATTTAGTATTCTCGGACATAATGGTGAAATTAACACAATCGCAAAATTACGCGATCAAGCTGAAATGATTGATGTACCACTTACTGCTGGAGGCAGTGACTCTCAAGATTTAAACCGCACCTTAGAAACCCTACTTGTTCAATACGACTACAGTTTATTTGAAGCAATGGAAATACTATTTCCACCAATTATTAATGAAATTAAACTTTATGAAACACCTTTACAAGATTTATATACGTATATACGTGAAGCATGGGGACATTTTGCACAAGGACCAGCTGGCATCATTTCCCGTTTTAAAGATGAAGCTGTTTTCAGCGTTGATTCCCTTGGATTACGCCCAGTATGGAAAGTAGAGACAGAAAGCTCTTATATTTTCTCTTCTGAACCTGGAGTTGTATCACCAACTAAATATGTAGCAGAACCAAAGCCACTCGCCCCTGGAGAAAAGGTCGGATTAAAATGGAATGAACAAGATGAACTTGTTCTTTATGAATATGACAAATATCAAATCCAAGTATATAACCGTTTTAAAAAGCGAATTGATACTACCAATTATCATTTAAATTTATCTATCCCTGAAACGCAAAAAATCCAAGGGCTATGTGATTTTGTTCAAGTTGAAACGAAACAATACGTCGCTTTCGGATGGGACCGAGAACATATTCAGCTTCTTGAACAGATGGCAACAAAAGGTGTTGAACCAATACGCTCACTTGGGCATGACTCACCACTTGCCGCACTTGATACTGATAGACGAAATATCGCTGACTTTATTAAAGAAAGTGTAGCTGTTGTTACAAACCCAGCAATTGACCGTGACCGTGAAATTGAACACTTCTCTACACGTACTGTACTTGGAGAGCGTCCAAGTTTATTAAGCGGCGCAAAACGGCCATTTGTAGTTGAAATGCTTTCACCAATTATTTTAGAAGGCAGCGTGGCACAACCTATTGCAGAGGAATTACACACAATTACGTACGAACAACTCACAGCGTTATTTAGGACTCATAACTCTATTGCCACAATCTCTGCTACATTCAGCTCGTCAGAAACCCTGCAATGTGCATTAAGCCGCATTAGTTCTGAAGCGATAGCTGCTGTTAACAATGGTGCTTCCCTACTAGTATTAGATGACGCAAAAGCCCATCTAAATGAACGCTTGTGGATTGATYCACATTTAGTTACCGCGAAAGTACATCAAGAATTAAGTGAAAATAAATTACGCCGCAATTGTTCTCTCGTTATACGTTCTGGTGCCCTTCGCTCCTTACATGACATTGTCACGCTATATGGATTAGGAGCAGATAGTATTAATCCATATTTATTATTCGCGACTGTAAGTGATGGTACAAAAACACCAATTACGAATCTGTATAATGCACTTAATAAAGGATTAGAAAAAGTCATTTCAACAATTGGAATTCATGAGTTACGTGGTTACGGACGTCTCTATTCATCTATTGGGTTACATGAGGAAATTGCAAATATATTACAAATCACAAATTTCTTCGGTTCAAATGATTTAGCTTTTTCACTTGAATCACTTGCTGAAGATGCAAAAATACGAGCAGAGGATTATAACAATCCTAAAATTAGAATGCGAAAATCATTTCATATATTCCCGCGAATTTGGAAAGCAATCGGCGATGTTGCAAAAGGAAATCCTTATGATGACTACCGTGACAAGTTAAGTGAACTAGAAGAGAATAATCCAATCGCAATCAGACACCTTGTTCAAACGAAACAAACAAAACATGTCGTTCCAACTGAAGAAGTATCTATCGGCATTCAAAATCATAATTTACCATTTATTATTAGTTCTATGTCATTTGGTTCTCAAAACGAAATTGCCTTTCGCGCATATGCAGAAGCGGCCGATCAGCTAAATATGATTAGCTTGAACGGTGAAGGCGGCGAAATTAAAGATATGATCGGGAAATACCCACATACACGCGGACAACAAGTGGCATCTGGGCGATTTGGAGTAAATGCCGAACTACTAAACTCATCGAATTTAATTGAAATCAAAATCGGTCAAGGCGCAAAGCCTGGTGAAGGTGGGCATTTACCTGGTTCAAAAGTGACAGCCAAAATCGCTGAAGCACGTAATGCGACAATCGGCTCAGATTTAATTTCACCTTCTAACAACCATGATATTTATTCAATTGAAGATTTAGCTCAAATGATTACGGAAATTAAAACAGCTAATCAACTTGCCAAAGTAGCCGTGAAAGTCCCTGTTGTTCCTAATATCGGAACAATTGCTGTCGGTATCGCCAAAGCTGGTGCTGATTTTATTAACATTAGCGGATTCGATGGTGGAACAGGTGCTGCACGTATTCACGCCTTGCAACATGTAGGTCTTCCTGTAGAAATTGGTGTTAAAGCCGCTCACAACGCTTTATTAGAAGCGAGCATGAGACATAAAGTAGAGATTTGGGCAGATGGTGGTATTCGAAGTGTAAATGATGCCTTGAAAATCATGCTCCTCGGAGCAAACCGTATTGGATTTGGCACACTGTCAATGATTGCAATCGGCTGTACTACTTGCCGTGGGTGCCATCTAGATACTTGCCATGTTGGAATTGCGACACAAATTGAGTCTGAAGCACAGGCAAAAGAACATGGATTACGCCGCTTCGTCCCACGCGAATTAGAAAGCGCAGTTGCTGGCCTGCTAAATTTATTCACCTCTTTCGGTGTAGAACTAAAACGATTAACAGGACAGCTTGGGTATACAAATTTACAAGCAATTGTCGGGCGTTCTGATTTATTAGAGCAAGTTCGGGGCGAAAATTTATTAAACTTATGTAATTTACTACAAATAATAGAACATCCATCTGTTACAACAACAAAAGACGTACCAGAAAAACAATTTAAAACAGTTCATTCCGCTGACTCAAAAGAATTAGTAGGCGTTGGTGTAGAGCAACGCGTTATGGGCGGTCTAGAATCATGTTATCGCGTTCGCAGTAAACTATATGAAGCTACTCAACTTGAACCACTTACATTAAAGTATACGAATGGTTCTATCCCTGGAAATGGGTTAGGTGCTTACAATAGTGAAAATTTATTTATACACGTAAATGGCGGCGCACAAGATGGCATTGGTAAAACTTCCTTTGGTGGTGGTATTTATATAACGAAATCAAAAGGAAAAGACGGAGTATATTATAACGGTTCTGTCGGAAAAGGATTTGGATATGGGGCACAAAAAGGGGCACTATACGTGCAAGGGAACGCTGATGCTCGTGCTGGCATTCGCCTTTCTGGGGCAGACATGATCATTGGAGGTAGAATAACAAAACCACTCCGTGAAAAAGAGCAAGGAAATATAGGTGCATACTCCAATATTAAAGGTTTTGCTTTTGAATATATGACAAATGGGCGAGCGCTTGTTTTAGGTGACCCTGGTCCATGGATTTGCGCTGGCATGACTGGCGGTGTTGTTTATTTGCGTCATGATTCAAACTTAGGCTTAACAGAACAGGCCTTAAAAAGAAGAATTGCAAAAGGGGCAAATGTTACATTACAATCAATTAGGAAAAATGGTTTGAAAGATGTAACTGAATTATTGCTAGACTATATTCGTGTACTAAACGAGCATGAGCAATATGAGGAAGTTGCTTTGTTAACCCCATTATTAGATGATATACAGAACCAGTTTTTTGAAATTATCCCAAAAAAAGAACAGGCAGATCCATCTATCTCAACAGAGTAACATGAGTAATTTTCATTATTAAGAAAAAATTGACGAAGTACACTTCTCATAGTAATCTATAGTAACAATTTGAGACCTGCTGAAATTCAGCAGGTCTTTTTACTAAAAACTGATGTTTAAAAGAAATTAGGAAAAATTATAAAGTGAAACTTTAATTAGCCTACAGCAATTGAGCGTTTACCGGCATCCAGCTACTGAATTTAGAGGCGGGAATCTTACTGTTCACAATTAGCCGGATAAAATGAATACTAATTTCTTTTAACGTCACTAAAATATCACTTGCTAACATATTGTAATGAATGTATAGTATCATGTTGTACATTCATTATGACAAGAGAAAGGATCTTATTAAGGGTATGAAACTTGGTGCTCGCATTTTAAAAACGGGTATTGCCATCACGTTAGCTTTATTTGCTTGTATTTTACTTCAATTACCGAGTCCGGTATTTGCGGGAATTTCAGCTATCTTTGCTGTTCAACCGTCTGTATACCGTTCTTATTTAACCGCACTTGAACAGATTCAAGCAAATGTAATCGGTGCGATATTTGCTATCGCATTTGCTACTGCTTTTGGACATAATCCTTTTATTATTGGATTAACATGTATATTAGTAATTGCTCTTACACTGCAATTACGATTAGAAAACACAATATCAATTGCTTTAGTAACAGTTATCGCCATTATGGAGTATCAAGGCGAAGACTTCTTTAGTTTTGCCTTACTTCGATTTGCGACAATTATGATTGGTATTATTGCGGCTTCACTTGTAAATTTAGTATTTATGCCGCCGAAATATGAAACAAAACTTTATCATCGTATCGTTGATAATACAGAAGAAATTGTAAAATGGATTCGAATGAATAGCAGGCAGGCTTCTGATTTTACAACGCTAAAAACTGATATTGATCGTATGAAAGAAAAAATGATCAAACTAAATCATTACTATTTGCTGTATAAAGAAGAAAGAAGCTACACGAAAAAAGTAAAGTTCGCAAAAATTCGTAAGCTCGTTTTATTCAGACAAATGTTAGCGACAACAAGCCGTGCTTTAAGTACGTTAAAATCATTACACCGTACTGAAAATGAACTACGCTACATGCCGGAAGAATTTCAGGAATCTATCCAAAACGAACTTGATTCATTAACGCATTATCATGAACAAGTTTTATTAAAATTCATTGGTAAAGCAAAAAAACAACAATCAGTTGAAATGCTTGATGAAGTTGAAACAGGTAAACAAGAATTAATTGATATCTTTATGGAATATCAAAACAAGGACGATGAAGAAGCATATAAAACATGGTTACATCTCTTCCCTCTTATTTCTTCCATCATTAACTATAGTGAAGAAGTAGAGCATTTAGATTTACTTGTAGATAGCTTCTACACATACCATAAACCAGAAAAAGAACTCCAAATCGATGATAAAAAAGAAGACGAATAAAAAAGCAGCTCCTTTTATGCTAAAGGAGCTGTTTCTGTTATATGTTGAAGTTGATATAAATTATAATAAAATCCTCTTTTTCGCATTAACTCTTCATGAGAACCGGTTTCTTTAATCTGACCGTCTTCAATGTAAATGATCGTATCAACATGCGTAATTGTCGCTAATCGATGTGCAATTATAATCGTTGTCCGGTCAGCAGCTAACGTCTGAAGCGCCTCTTGAATATACCTTTCATTTTCTAAATCTAAAGCCGAAGTTGCTTCATCCAATATAAGTACCGACGGATTCTTTAGAAATACGCGTGCAATTGCCACGCGTTGCCTTTGCCCACCCGATAGCTTCACACCACGTTCTCCAACGACAGTATTATAACCATCTGGTAAATCTATAATAAAATCATGAATTTGCGCAGCTTTGGCAGCTGCAATCACTTCTTTCTCTGTAGCTTTCGGATTTCCATATAAAATATTAGCTTCAATTGTATCGCTAAACAATAAATTATCTTGCAGTACAATTCCAATATTACTACGTAAATTTCTCATATTATACTTCCTTACATCTATGCCATCTACATAAACCGTGCCTTCAGAAACATCATAGAAACGCGGGATCAAACTAGCAAGAGATGACTTCCCTCCTCCACTCGCTCCTACAAGCGCTACTTTCTCTCCAGACTGCATAGTTAATGACAAGTTGTGTAATATCTCTTTTTCATCTGCATTATAACGAAAAGAAACATTATCAAATACAATTTCTCCATTTAATTTTTCCGTTTGTATCGCATTTGGCACATTAACAATATCGTATTTTTCATCTAACAGTTCAAACACACGATCCATCGATGCAAAAGATTGTGTCAATGTTGTAGATGAATTAACAAGGCGGCGAAGCGGACTATATAAACTATCCATATATCCAACAAAGGCTACCATCGTCCCTAGCGTTAACTGCCCCTGAATTACTTCATATGCTGCAAAACCAATCACAAGTAACGGACCTAAATCGGTTAACGTATTTACTGCCGAAAATGTTCTCGCCGTCCAACTTGTATGGTTTAATGCTTTCGTTAAAAATTCATTATTTCTTTTTTCAAACTGCTTCCCCTCATACTCTTCTAACGCAAAGCTACGTGTCACTTGCATTCCTTGAATACGTTCATGCAAATACCCTTGCATCGTCGCTAACGCTTGTGAACGCTCTTTCGTCAATTTCCGAAGACGTCCGAAAAAATATTTCACTGCTATTACATAAATAGGTAAAATCAATAACGCAACAAATGTTAATTTTATATTCATAGAAAACATAACAATGATAGCGATAGCAATTGTTGCAGTATCTAACCAGACGTTCATCAAACCTGTAATTACAAAATCTTTCGTTTGTTCTACATCATGGATGACCCGTGAAATAATCTCCCCTGTTTTCGTATTCGAATAATAACGTAAGCTTAACTTTTGTAAGTGACCGAAAATATGCTTCCGCAAATCATACAGTATTGTATTTGCGATACGTTGCGCGAAATATTGACGATAATATTCAATCGGTGGTCTTAATACCGCAAAAATAAAAAAAGCAATTCCAATCGCTGTTATTAATTGAGATGTTTTATCTTGAAGTGAACCCGCCCCTTGAATTACATCATCGATAATATACTTTAATAACCACGGCATAATAAGTGGAATACCGAACTTAACTAGTCCAATAATAATTGTAATAGCAATAAGCCATCGATATGGTTTAACAAATTGTAAATATCTTTTTATGCCCTGCACATAATCCCCCCTCTAATAGGACAAACCTGCCGGGAAATTCCCTGCAGGTTTGTTTTAATTTCTGTACATTAAATATCGTTCATACCACATATCTACGAAATCTGGTGCGAATGGACCTTTTCTTTGATGAATCCACTGTGTTAAATGTGCTACATTTCGTTTTAAAATTGTATCTATAACAGGTGGATACTGCATAATTTGACTATGTTTTTCATACTCATCTTCATCTAGAAGCGTATATGTCATATCTGGATACACTTTAATATCTAAATCATAATCAATATACTTTAATGCTTCAGAATCATACGCAAAAGGTGAGCTTAAATTGCAATAATAATATACGCCATCCTCCCTAAGCATCCCAATCACATTAAACCAATAGTTAGCATGAAAATAACAAATTGCTGGTTCGCGCGTAATCCATGTTCGACCATCTGATTCTGTAACTACTGTACGATCATTCGCTCCGATCACAAGACTCTGTGTTCCTTTTAAAATTGTTGTTTCTTCCCACATTCTATGAATGGAGCCATTATGTTTATAACTATGTATTTGTACTTTTTCTCCTTCTTTGGGAAATCCCATATATGCTCCCTTCTTTCAACTGCAAATGCCCTTTGAACGGCATTCACTTTTTTTCTATTATAACTTTTTTGTCAAAATTTTAAAACTAAAGGGATAAGACTCTATTTTCCACACTGAATATGCAGGAGGTTTATCGTTGAATACAATAATCCCCAATCTTCTCAGGGAACAAGGATTGTATTGTATTATTTATAAAGTGAAACTTTAATCAGCCCTCACCTAACTTCTTTGCTTTCGCTGAATTTTGAGGTGGGGGTCTTACTGCCCGGCAAATAGCGGGATAAACGAGGACATGTAATAAAAAAAGCCCTTCTCTATTTGAAGGACTTTTCACCTGAGACAATGATATATCTTATCCTAAATTTGAAATCATTTTTTCAGTTGCAAAAGATTGGATTACACTATTTGTTTGTTCTTCAAATTTCTCATGTAACATCTTCAACGCTACTTCTGTTCTATATATTTCCTGACGGATAAAATGCAGTTCCTTTTTATCGCACATATCTTTTTCATTCATTTCAATTTGTTGATACTTCTCTAGATGTGCTTGTAACTTTAACAACTCATCCATCGTTTCTAATTGCTCCCCTACCAACTTATCAAAATCGTTCATTACTTACCCCCTTTGGACTTATTCATCAGTTATTATTCCTAATTACATATTTCTAATTGTTAACTTCCTTTTCCTTTGACTACATTTGTTGACTTATTAGAAGTTATGTCGTTCATTTTCTTTTCATTACAAAGATCCACACACAAAGAAAACACTTCTCTCGAATTGGAGAAGTGTTTTTCTTTCATTACTCGTTTGAACTAGAAGATTGTGATTGTTTTGCAGCTGACTTAGCATTTTGTTTTTTCACAGCATGCACGTCTGTTTCAGTTGCAAATTCTGTACCATAGCTAGCGTTTGCACTTTGTGCACCAGAAGCTTGTGCTTTCTTTGCTTCTGATTGTGCGTTTGCTTGTTTTACTGCTTGTACATTTGTTTCAGTCGCAAACTCTGTACCATAACTAGCATTTGTACTTTGAATGCTAGCACCAGAAGTTGCCTTGTTATAACCTTGTTGTTTTTTACTCATCTTTCTCACCTCCACAACCAATAATGTAACCAATTCACTTAGAGGCTATCCGTAATTTTATTTTGAATAATTTCCGCATATATCTTTTGTTACTTATTCAAACTATAAGAAATGGAGGTGGAAATATGTATATAGGACGCGATATGACTGAACTAACAATGGTTTCAAAACATGAATGGAAAGAAGATGAATTAGCTTATTTTCATCACTCACTACAACAGATTCTGCCTTATTTAAATGCAGAAGGTCAAAGTATTTACAAAGAAATTGTAGTAGAAATTGAATCAAGAGGCGGCTTACAAGAAGGTGAAGCTAGTTGGACTCATGGGACAAAAATTTCTTACGACTAAAAAAGTGTTCCCTAGATTGGGAACACTTTTTTATTTATTGTATTGTAATTTTCTCCACGCAATTTTCGTAAATAGTACGATGCGATTTCGAAAAAGGTAATTGCTCAAATGCTTCTTTCGATACAAATTTCAATGTATCTGTATCAACAATATTGCCAGTTACCTTTCCATAAAATACAAATATATCCCAAGTACGATGTGTAAACGTATGTTGTACATTCATTGCATATTCATCAATAGAAACCGCGAGTTCAAATTTTTCTTTCATATAATCTATAAGCTGTTCCTTCTGATTTCGAATACCTTCTCCAAGTTCAGCATTAGGAAACTCCCACATATTAGCTAACAAACCTGTACTTGGACGTTTATTAATAACGTAACGACCGTCTTCAGTTTGAAGTACTCCTGCAACAATAGGTACCATTTTAGGAGCTTTCGCTTTACTTTTTACTGGTAATTCTTTTTGAACACCTTCAGCATATCCTCTGCAATGCTCACGTACAGGACAAAGTAAGCACGATGGATTTTTAGGAATACAAATCAGTGCACCTAATTCCATCAATCCCTGATTAAAATAAGATGGGTTTTCTACTGAAATAATTTCACGCACAATCTCTTCAAAAACTTTTCGAGTCTTCGGTTTTGCAATATCATCCCATACTGATAAAATGCGAGATAATACACGCATAACATTTCCATCAACTGCCGGCTCTGGTATACCATATGCAATACTTAAAATAGCACCTTTTGTATATGGTCCGACTCCTTTTAACTTTTCAATTTTCTTTACATCACTTGGTACAACCCCGCCGTATACTTCTTTTACCTCTTTTACTGCCGCATGTAAATTACGTGCTCTAGAATAATATCCTAAACCTTCCCATGCTTTTAATACTTCTTCATCATCTGCGTTCGCTAACGCTTCAAGTGTAGGAAACTTCCCCATAAAATTTGCGTAATATGGTTTTACGGCTTCTACTCTTGTTTGCTGTAACATAATCTCAGAAACCCAAACGCGGTATGGATCTTTATTTTTTCTCCATGGTAAGTCGCGCTGCTCCTCTTCAAACCAACCAATTAAATCATTTTGAAACTGCTCTATATTAAATTTTTTTAGTATTTCAAGTGTCAAACTTGATCCCCCTCATTTTTTTGCATATAAGTACTATTATAAAGATTTTAGGAAAAAATTTAAGTAAGATGACATAGGAAATTGAAGGCAAAGGACTTGAGGTATCGAATAAAAAGAGTTACATTAATAAAAAACGGAGGTGGATTTTTATGGACACAGCCACTCACCTTGTTATGGGTATCACTTTAGGTAGCTTAGCAACATTAGATCCAGCCATAGCACAAAGTGATATTGGCCCACAAGCTGTTATGCTTGCTACAATTGCTGGTTCCAACATTCCTGACATTGACACAGTTTTAAAATTGCGTAATAACGCTAAATATATAAGAAATCATCGCGGAGTTACTCATTCCATTCCCGCGGTAATTCTTTGGTCATTTCTTATAAGTGGCATCTCTTTCGCCTTCTTTTCAGACGCTCCATATCTTCATCTACTACTTTGGTCATTTATTGCAGTCTTCCTTCACGTGTTTGTCGATATTTTTAACGCCTATGGTACACAAGCATTACGGCCTTTCACAAAAAAATGGGTCGCACTCGGCGTGATTAATACATTTGATACCGTAATTTTCTTTATCCATATACTTGCAATTGCTTGCATGCTCGTCGGTTCTCATAAAGGATACACAGCCTTAGCAGCATATATATTAATGATTATTTACTATATCGGACGGGTTATGATGCACCGAAATATAAGAAGCGTTGTACACAAACGTTTCAAAAATGTCGAAAAGATTATCATTTCTCCTTCTTACCGATTTTATCATTATCATTTAGCAGTCGTTACAGCTGATTATTACTACGTTGCGAGATGGCACCGTGGTAACATCATGATATATGACAAATTCGATCGGGTACCGTTCCCAGAAAATGATATTATGCGAGCAGCTAAACAAGATGAAAACATCTCGGCCTTCCTATCTTTCTCTCCTGTATATCGCTGGGATATTTTTGATCATGATCATTATTATGAAGTACGATTCATTGATTTACGGTATCGCAGTAAAGATTATTATCCATTTGTCGCGATTGTTCAGCTCGACCATAATTTAAATATTATTAGTTCCTATACAGGATGGATTTTTAGTGAAGAAAAACTTCGAAAAAAGCTGGAATTACTTCCACATTAAAAAAAGCGACTTAAGTCGCTTTTTTTAATGTTTCAAATGATCTTCTTGATTAATTAAATGGCTATACTTCGGATTATTTGTACGCATTTCATGAAGGCGTACACCATGATTATTAATCCATGATCGTACCACTTGCTCAGTCATTTCCTCACCTTGATAACGCCCTGATTTTGCATAAGTTGTTTGAAAATCTTCCCAAAGTAATTCAACCCACGCACGTGCTTGTCCGTAAGAAAGCTTGTCATTCTTATCTAATAATTCTTTCGTTAATGCTTCATAAATATCATTCATGTTCTAATCTCCTTTTCCCTATTTATCCCTTCATTTCTAAAGGATAGTTTCTTCTGTTTTGCACATTCTATAAGTGATACTTCTTAAAGAGGTATCAACTGATGATGAGGAGGGCGTTCGCAATGGGTAAACAAGCCGAATTTTGGTCTGAGTCAAAAAACAACAGCAAAATCGACGGTCAGCCGAAAGCGAAATCACGCTTCGCTTCGAAGCGACCTAACGGCACAATTAACACGCACCCACAAGAACGTATGCGTGCTGCAAATCAGCAGGAAGAGTAATACAGTTACAACCTAAAAAATTAACTTCCTACACGAGGTGATAAAGATGAGCTACCGTGATCGTTTAGATAGTCGTTCTGAATTATTTAACCATACGTGGACTCGTCCGAAACATGCGAAAGCGCAAGTTAACGGACAGACGCAGCAAACCCAGTCTCTCATTATATTGGCCAACGAATGTAAAAAACGCCAATTTTAGAATCTCCTATCTCCTTTAACGCCTACCAAAGATGAAAACCAGAGAGATATTTGCTCTCTGGTTTTTATTTTTCTTGCAATAAGGAAATTGGTATTCCAATCTCTTCATTATCATTTTGTTTATAACCCCAAGCGAATACCCCATTGAAGTAAGTAATTTTAAATAATATACCAGGTTCTTCTATTAATTCATATGTTTCACCAATATGGAATTTGTTTATATCAGTCATATAAGCGCGAGCCATTGCCATCTTTCTCATTAATACATCGAACTCATTTACAATTCCAAGCTGTTCAGCCTTTATTGCTTGCTCCTTCAAATCCCCAATTTCTTCTCTAAGCTCATGTGGTGTCATTTCACTGTAGCGTTTTGGCATATTCATCTCATTATTCCCCTCATCCCTCTTCACGTTTCATTTGTAAAAATATCTCTATCTCATCAATAGAGAATCCTTTTCGATATAACGCTTGTTTCATCTTGTTTTCAAATGTCCATCCATCATACTTCTTATATTTCTCATAATACTTATTCCCATGATAGTGTAACGCTTCTTGTTGCTTTTCGTCATCTCTTTCGTCTTTCAATTCTTCCAAACAAATTTGAATTACTTCTCTAGAATACCCTTTTCGAACAAGCATCTCATCCAACTTTAGCTTCATTTGTAAAAAAGAATGCTTTTGATAAGATTTTTTTTTCTTTTCTATGAGAAACAAGGCATTCTCAATTTGCTTTTCCTTCGGATATTCTTGTAAACTATGCATAATAATTAAATCCTGAACACCTTTATTTAACAACTCTCTTTTAATAACAGTTGGACCTTTTCGATTCACATTACTTTGCGTTCGCGTATATAAAACCGCGTACTCTTTATCATTAATATATCGGTCATGTAATAATTTCGAAACGACTTCAGAGATGATGGCCTGTCCCACTTCTTTTTTTCGTAAAAAATCTTCTATTTCTTGTTTTGTTCTCATTTGATAGGATAAATAGGAGATTGCTTGTAAATATGCTTTTTGTACCTCTTCATTGTACAAAATATTTCCTAACTCTATTTCATCAATTTCTAAGCCTTTTTGTAATCCATGTTTCATTAAGATTACTTGATCCACACTAAACCCGTACTCTTCACCTTGGCCTTTATCAATATAAATATTAAATCGTTCTTTCGATCGCTTTTGTACTTCTATTTTTGTAATGACAGCCATACTCTCACCTCCCTATTATTTTAACATAGTCGAGGAACATTTTTTCTTTTCAAGAATATATATAATGAGGAGGAAATGATTATGAAAATCGCAATTTCTGGTGGCACTGGTTTTATTGGTAAATACCTCTCTACTTTTTTTATTCAAAAAGGATATATGGTCTACATTCTTACTCGAAAGAAAACTACTAGAACCTCAAACCATAACCTTCAATACGTACACTGGACACCAGATTTATCTACCTTTCCACTCTCCTCTATCGATGTAGTCATTAATCTAGCTGGAGAATCTATCAATAGTAGATGGACAAAAAAACAAAAAGAAACAATATTAAACAGTAGAATTCAAACAACAAAAGGACTTATTCAACAACTACAAGTAATGGAAACAAAACCACATACATTTATTAATGCAAGTGCTATTGGATACTACGGAACATCTGAAATAGAGTCTTTTACTGAGCAACAAGAAACTCCCGGAAATGATTTTTTAGCAGAAACAGTATTTTTATGGGAGCAAGAAGCAGCTAAAGCATGTTCTCTCGGAATAAGAACAATTTACACAAGATTTGGCGTTGTATTAGGTGCAGATGGCGGAGCCTTGCCAAAGATGTTACTTCCCTATCAATTCTATATCGGCGGCACCATTGGTTCTGGGAAGCAATGGTTATCATGGATTCATATAGACGATGTCGTTCGTATGATGGATTTCATCATACACAAAAAAGAAATTGATGGCCCTCTTAATATGACAGCACCAGCACCTATAAGAATGAAGGAATTTGGAAAAACCATCGCTGTCGCAACGAGAAAACCACATTGGCTGCCTGTCCCTTCATTTATGCTTCACGCCTTATTAGGTGAGATGAGCATACTTGTACTAGAAGGGCAACATGTATTACCTATTAAAGCAATTAAACATGGATACCAATACACATTTCCGGCAATAGACCATGCATTACAAAATATACTTTCGCATACAATGTAGTACTTCTAAAACAAAATTTTACATGGGCCCTTTTAAAACTTTCATTTTCTAGGATCCGAAGCATTACCATACAAATAACCTTTCAGTTACTTTCAGTTACTTTCCCTTAACTTCCATTAGCATTATAAAGTAACAGAAATGAGGTACCTATGAAAATATTGCTCAAACAAGCCATTGTATACCCTATTACATCTCCAAAGTTTCAAGGCGATGTACTCGTTACAGAAGAGCGAATTACCGAGGTCAAACCTTTTATTCAACCTACTCAAGATATGACCGTTATAGATGCACGGGCACTCCATCTCTTACCTGGCTTTATTGATGTCCATACTCACCTTGGTCTCTATGATGAAGGTACTGGTTGGGCTGGAAATGATGCCAATGAAACATCTGAAGTTTCAACACCACATATTCGTTCTTTAGATGGTATCCACCCTTTCGATATTGCCTTTCAAGACGCTGTGCAAAATGGAATTACAACCGTTCACGTTATGCCTGGTAGTCAAAATATTATCGGGGGTACTACTTGTGTAATAAAAACAGCTGGAACTTGTATTGATCATATGATTATTCAAGAACCTGCTGGTTTAAAGATTGCCTTTGGAGAAAATCCTAAAAAGGTCCATAGTAATGGAACGAAAGAATCCATAACACGTATGGGGATTATGGGGTTACTACGGGAATCATTCTATGAAGCACAACACTACGGGCACGAAGCTGATTTTCGAATGCTTCCTATTTTAAAAGCATTACGTCGTGAAATACCCGTACGTATCCACGCTCACCGAGCAGATGATATTAGTTCTGCGCTACGCTTTGCAACGGAATTCAACCTCGATCTACGTATTGAACATTGTACAGAAGGACACTTTCTTGTTGAAGAGCTTTCGAAACACAATTTGAAGGTTTCAGTTGGTCCCACTCTGACACGCCGTTCTAAAATCGAACTAAAAAACAAGACATGGGATACTTACCATATATTATCCAAAAATGGTGTGGAAGTTTCTATAACGACAGACCATCCTTATACACCCATTCAATATTTAAATATTTGTGCTGCTGTTGCAGTAAGAGAAGGGTTAGATGAGAAAACAGCACTAGAAGGAATCACCATATTCCCAGCGCGAAATTTGCGTTTAGAGGATAGAATTGGAAGTATCGAGGTTGGAAAAGACGCCGATCTCGTGTTATGGACTCATCATCCTTTTCATTATTTAGCCAAGCCTGTACTAACTATGATTGATGGAAAAATAATTTACAAAAAAAATAAAAAAAACTAGTTTATTTTTTTGACTAGATAAAGTATTATACGATTATAAACTGAATGAAACCATAATCAATTTGTGTCGTGATTATCATTTTCAAATTGATGAATGGGGAAGGCAAATGGTGCGCCACCAGCGTTAGAAACTGGTTCTAGTGGGTTCGATTCCCACCCCGAAATTTTTTAAAGATTGATATAAAAATTTCGAGGGTGGGGTGTTTTTTCGTCATGCTACCCTCGTGTGAGGAGGAGTTAGTATGTTGAAAAAACGCGACTTACACGACAGCCACGTTCTATACGAGTTAATGGTGGATCCAGCTGTCTTCCCTTTTGTGCGTCAAAAGGCTTATTCTTATGAAGAATATTTATTCTTAACGAAACAAACAATTGAAGCTGAAGAGCGTGGTGAATTAATTTCACGCACAATTTTAGATGAATGGGGTAACCCCATCGGAACAATTACTTTATTTGATGTGCAAGAAAAAGCTGGGTTTCTCGGGACATGGCTCGGCAAACCATATCATGGAAAAGGCTATAATAAATTAGCAAAAGATTCATTTTTTAGTGAACTTTTCTATGAATTAGATATTGAAACAATCTTCATGCGTATTCGTAAAATAAATATTCGTTCTATTAAAGCTGCAGAAAAACTGCAATATGTAAATCTAGCAAACGAAACAAGAAAAGTCGTATATGATGAAATTAACGCAAACGAAGAAGTATATAACTTATATGAAATTCCAAAAGATCAATACACACTTGCTACAATGCGAGATACAACCTTCCAAGATGCTCATCAATTAAAAGAAGCAT
This sequence comes from Bacillus sp. Root131, assembly GCF_001429475.1. Taxonomy (NCBI): domain Bacteria; kingdom Bacillati; phylum Bacillota; class Bacilli; order Caryophanales; family Bacillaceae; genus Bacillus; species Bacillus sp. Root131. The sequence continues at coordinate 124,040 of NZ_LMJQ01000002.1, read as the reverse complement.
AATCTAAATTTTCTGAAATGATAATCAATCATTAACATTTTCCATATGCGTATATCCCCTCATGTCTTTGGAAACGATAAATAGTAACTTTAAGACACGAGGTGATTTGTAATGGATAAAAAGAAACGTGATAAAGCAAAAAATACATTATCTAGTACACAAGAAGTTCTCTATCAACGAGAATTTCAAAAAGCAGATCGTGCAGCAGGATATCGCTCGAAAAGCATTTAAAGTGAAAATGAATAATTAGAAGTTTCCCCCCTAATTATTCATTTTCATTACATAATTTTCTCGACTGATAGAAGTAAGCAAAAAGGACCCTTATACATAAGGGTCCTTTTTGCTGTGGACAACTTTATCCACAAAACCAACGAAATTGTTAGTAATTTTCAAAAACATTTAATATTTTTCTATATTAAAGTATATATCAGCTGTTTTAATTGTGGATATTTTTCTAAAAATTGTGGACAATGTGGATATAGTTGTTAATATTCCGACTTTACTGTTTAATGAAAGCGCAATCCTTTTGTGGATAACTAGCTGAATTTTCTTTGAAAATAATAAAGAACCCTCTTTACATATACAAAGAGGGTTTCATATTAAGTAAAAGATTGTGCAAGAGCAGGTGATTTAATAGGTATATGCCGCGGTTCTGCATGATTTTCTGCCAAAATTGCATCTACAATATGACCAGCTGGCTCTGGAAGATAGATGCTTTTCATTGCTTCTTTCATTTGAAGAAGCTTCACATCATCTTGTAATAATGCCTCTGTTTTTGCAAAAACCTCACTATCATCGCGAATGACAACTGCTGCTCCTTTTTTTTCAAAGTACATCGCATTTTCATTTTCTTGTCCTGGAACAGGTTTATATAAAATGACAGGTACTTGCAACGCTGCTGCTTCACTTAATGTTATTCCGCCTGGCTTCGTAATCATACACGAAGTAACTCGGAATAATTCATCAATATTTTCAACATACCCAAACACTTTTAATGCATCGGAATTTTGATTCTGTAAACTTAATAAATCCTGTTTTAAAGCTTCATTTTTCCCACAAACGACAACTACTTGTAAATTAGGCACTGACATAAATGATTGGCATAGTTCTTTTACATTTCCTAATACCCCATGAGCACCTGCTACAATTAGTAAAATCTTTTTATTCTTACATAACTGATATTTATTATATATGATGTCTGGATTTACCTTTAACTCAAAACTACTCCGAATTGGAATTCCTGTTTCAACAATTTGTTCCGCAGGTACACCGATATCAACCATCAATTCTTTCACGTGATCCGTTGCAACAAAATAACGATCTACTTCTCGATGAATCCATATTTTGTGCACGCAAAAATCAGTTAATACGTTATAGACAGGAATTGAAATCCCTGTTTGTTTCTTCAATTCTGGTACAGCGATAATTGGAAATGTATTAATTACAATATCTGGTTTCTCCACCTGTAACAGTGTTTTCAAACGTTTTCTTCCAAAGTTCGCATACCAAGATGCTATTTTCTTATCATAAATTTTTTCTACCCCGTAATAAAACAAACGATATAATTCTTTTCCTATTGTATAACTTTTTAAATATAAATATTTTGTAATGTCAGTTATAAATGGATGTGATTCTCCAAACAAGTCGCATACAATAACATCTTCAATTCCTTTTTGGCGAAATGTTTGTTCTAATGTTTTTGCTACTTGCACATGACCATTACCGTAATGTGCAGTTAATATTAAAACCTTGGGGTTTTTTATCAAACAAATCCACTCCTAGCTTTTTGTTTCTCCATATTGCATATACGACAATAGGAAAAACATTTTCCTTAAAAATTACATAAACAGATTCTAATAATTCCCTTTTCAGCTATGTACCTGTCGTGGATATGCAAAGCATATAAGATTGACCCCTTAATCCTATCTGTGCTCATATCTTTACATTATACTTTCCTATAAGAGCTTTCGCAATAACTTACAAATGTTCTCTATTCCATGATACTCACTCTTTTACTTCTTAATTCTTTTTACTATTTTGATTTCCCTTTACAATTATGTAAATTTCTCCACTTATTCCGTACAAAATTATGGATATTCTACTTTCAGTATACTCTTTTATCAATATATACTCTAGATTTTATTGTAAAGAAAGCAAAAAGCCTAATCCAATATTTGGATTAGACCGCTTGTAAAATATGTTTAGCATGTTCTACATTTTTCTCAGTAGGTGGTTCTACATTTGCGAGTGGATACTTATGTCCAAGCGCCTCCCATTTATATACACCAAGCTTGTGATATGGTAACACTTCAACTTTTTGAACATTAGACAGACTTTGAATAAAGCTAGATAGTTTTTGTAGATCCTCTTCATTATCCGTAACACCAGGAACTAATACGTGTCGTACCCAAATCGGTTTATCCTTATTCGATAAATAACGAGCGAATTGTAAAATATGTTCATTTGGTTTCCCTGTTAATTTACGATGCTTTTTGGAATCGATATGTTTCAAATCCAATAAAACTAAATCTGTATAATCCATTAAAATATCTAGCTTACTTTGGAATTCTGGTTCCTCAGAATAACAACCACCAGAAGAGTCGATTGTTGTATGGATACCAGCCTCTTTACACTTTTTAAACAACTCAATTAAAAAGTCTAGCTGTAATAATGGCTCTCCACCGCTAACTGTTATACCGCCTCCGGAGGCTTCAATAAATGGAAGGTAACATGTCACATCCTGCATCACTTCTTCAACTGTTATTTCTTTACCTTTACCGATTTCCCAAGTATCAGCATTATGACAATATTGACAACGTAATAAACACCCTTGTGTAAATATGACATAACGAATCCCTGGGCCATCAACAGTACCACAAGACTCTACAGAATGTATTCTTCCTTTTACCATGTTACTTCCTCCTTTATTGAAACAGCCTCCCTTCGCTATATATTAAGAGCGAAGGGACACTTTTTTCATTTACATGCTTTCATGCATTGTACGGTTAATTACATCAATTTGTTGTTCACGAGTTAATTTAATAAAGTTTACAGCGTAACCAGATACGCGAATTGTTAATTGTGGATATTTCTCAGGATGTTCCATTGCATCCATTAATGTTTCACGATTAAATACGTTAATATTTAAGTGATGGCCTTCTTTTACTGCATAGCCATCAAGCATAGATACTAAGTTACGTACTTGTACATCATCTTCTTTACCAAGTGCTTTTGGAATAATAGAGAATGTATTAGAAATACCATCTTGTGCATCTTCATATGGTAATTTAGCTACAGATAATAATGAAGCTAATGCACCTTTTGTATCACGTCCGTGCATTGGATTTGCACCTGGTGCAAATGGTTCTCCAGTACGGCGTCCATCTGGAGTGTTACCAGTTTTCTTACCGTATACAACGTTAGATGTAATAGTTAAAATTGACATTGTATGAACGGAATTACGATATGTTTTATGTTTACGAAGTTTATTCATAAATGTTTTCACGAGATTTACAGCGATTTCATCTACACGATCATCATTGTTACCGTATTTAGGGAAGTCTCCTTCAATTTCGAAGTCCACTGCAATACCGTTTTCATCACGGATTGGTTTTACTTGTGCGTATTTAATTGCACTTAATGAGTCTGCTACTACAGATAGACCCGCGATACCTGTTGCCATTGTACGAAGAACATTCGTATCATGAAGTGCCATTTCAATACGTTCATAGCTATATTTATCATGCATGTAATGGATAACATTTAGTGTGTTTAAATATAGACCCGCTAACCATTCCATTGTCATATCAAACTTATGCATAACTTCTTCGTAATTTAATACTTCAGAAGTAATTGGTGCGTACTCAGGACCAACTTGTGCTTTTGATTTTTCATCTTTACCACCGTTAATCGCATATAATAATGCTTTCGCTAAGTTTGCACGAGCTCCGAAGAACTGCATTTGCTTACCGATTCTCATTGCAGATACACAACAAGCAATTCCGTAATCATCGCCGTAATCAGCACGCATAATGTCATCATTTTCATATTGAATTGCTGATGTTTTGATGGACATTTTCGCACAGTAGTTTTTAAAGTTCTCTGGTAATTGTTTAGACCAAAGAACTGTTAAATTCGGTTCTGGAGCTGGTCCTAAATTATCTAATGTATGCAAGAAACGGAATGAGTTCTTTGTTACTAATGGACGACCATCTAATGCAATACCACCGATAGATTCAGTTACCCAAGTTGGGTCACCAGAGAATAATTCATTATAATCAGGTGTTCTTGCGAATTTCACAAGACGTAATTTCATAATGAAGTGATCTACAATTTCTTGTACTTCTTCTTCTGTTAAAGTACCATTTGCTAAATCTCTTTCAATGTAAATATCTAAGAATGTAGAAGTACGTCCAAGACTCATTGCAGCTCCGTTTTGCTCTTTAATCGCCGCAAGATATGCGAAGTATAACCATTGGAACGCTTCTTGTGCATTTGTTGCTGGTTTAGAAATATCGAAACCATGAGAAGCAGCCATTTGTTTTAGTTCTTGAAGTGCACGCATTTGCTCAGATAATTCTTCGCGTAAACGCATTGTATCTTCGCTCATTACACCGCCAGTTAAATTTAAATCAGCTTTTTTCGCTTCAATTAAATGATCAATACCATATAATGCTACGCGTCGATAGTCACCGATAATGCGTCCACGACCGTATGCATCTGGAAGACCAGTAATAACGCCTGATTTACGTGCATTTCTCATTTCTGGTGTATAGACATCGAATACACCTTGGTTATGAGTTTTTCTCCAATCTCTAAAAATACGACTAAGTTCTTTGTCCATTTCGTATCCATAAGATTCACAAGCTTGCTCCGCCATACGAATACCACCATATGGTTGTAAAGAACGTTTAAATGGTTTATCAGTTTGGAAACCGACTACCTTTTCAATATCTTTATTTAAGTATCCTGGGTCATGTGATGTAATAGAAGAAACAATTTTTGTATCCATATCAAGAACGCCACCGTTTTCACGTTCTTTTGTTGTTAAATCCATTACTTGATCCCAAAGTTGTTTCGTTGCTTCAGTTGCTTCTGCTAAGAAAGATTCGTCTCCTTCGAAAACGTTTACATTATTTAAAATGAAATCGCGAACATCAATCTCTGCTTTCCATTTTTCACCTTTAAAGTTTTCCCATGCGTTTTTAACATTTTCTAATACTTGAGTCATCCTAATCTCCTCCATTTTTGATTAGTACAGGACTAAGATTTTTTATATAACAGCTTACACACTTAGAATACTACTTTTTTAAGAAAGTGAACGAAATAGTTGTGACATGTTTGTGAAAAGTTGAGCAAACCACTATATATATAGTGGTAACTTCATTTAAAAGTCTTTAAAATTAACCCTTTCCTTAATTGTATTTTTTTGGTATTCTTATATACGAGTCCTATTTTGTAATATAAGAACAATACCCATTGTAGAGCTGTAATACTCTTATCTCCTAATCTGTTATAGTTTTTATAACAGAACAAAAAAGTGTACACATGTTGTACACTTTTTTGTTACTTCTATAAAACATCTCTTTTTCTATTGCCATCATAGAATCCGCCACGATTTTCTGTTAATGCAATTATTTGCTCTAGTCCCTCTATATGATCACCTATAATTCGAAGTACAGCTGGAGGATGACCTATTTTTGCAAAATGTTCACTGGGACGAATACGGTTCATCTTATCAACCTCAACACGATATACACACGCAATTTCAAATCCAGAAAGAAGAGCCTTCACTTGTGCTACACAAGGTGACAATAAAGATTTATACCCAATTGCTTTCAAACACTTGTGGCTAAATGCATTAGGTACCGCAATAAGTGATCCTACCCCTAAATCCTTTCTATCACAAGCTAAATTTAGTGCATACTTAAACGCAGTTACAAGATGAAGTGGTACTCTTAGATCTAAATAATGATTTAAATCATTTAATGCGACGTCCTTTCCATCTGCAATAGCTTTTGCAAAAGGATATAGCTCCCTAGCTGGAATAACAAAATCACCATCTATAAATAACACAATTTCTCCTTTTGCAAAATAAGTTCCAAGTGAACGCCCTACATCGTTTCCAAGGGCTTCTTTATATACAATTGTCGTTGCGCCCTTGTCTTTTGCAATCGTTGCTGTTTTATCTGACGAACCATTTACGACGACGATGATTTCAAAAGGTTCAATTTTACGAAGCTCTTCTATAACGTTTCCAATTGTTTTCTCTTCATCTTGTACAGGAATAACAACCGATAGTTGCTTTCCTTTATACAAATTGGATGTAACGCCCCATCCTTGATAAAAATCTTCGAAATTTAAAGTATGATAGACGCTATTCCTTTTCCTATTTCCATCATAATATCCCCCGCGTGTATCACTGCTTACTATCCGTTCCGCAACAGCTTCTATATGATCACCTATCATTCTTCTTTCAGATTGAGAAAGGCTCGTGCCATATGCAGCATGTTCAACCGGTCGAAATTTATTCGGCGTAATAACATCAATAGCACAATGACGGCTAATTCTCCATTTACTTTGTGCTATACGTAAATGAGCTACAATAGGATTAACTAAACATTCGTATCCAATACTCTGGACGACTTCTTTCGTCAACGCATGAGGTACAGATAATAAAGAATCTATTTTTAATTCTTCACGCTCTAACATTGCATTTAATATTTGACGCCACACTGTAACAGAATGGGGTTTTTGTTTCTTTAAAAACAATGCGTCCAAATTATTTAAAACGATGTCAGTCTGATCATGTAAAATCGGATTAAGAAACAATTGTAATTTTGAAGTTGGAATAGCAAAGTCCCCATCTATAAATAGTAATACATCACCTATCGCATATTTTGCGCCAACTGCACGTCCAACATCGTTTCCTAATAGTTCTGTATGCCTGATTACTTTACATCCTAACCGATTAGCAACCTCTTCTGTACCATCATTACAACCATTTGCTATTACAATAATCTCTACTGGATTTAACGGTTTTACCGATTGAATAACGTCTGAAATTGTATCCACTTCATTACTTGCAGGAATAATAACTGATAGCGACTTAGCCATTGTTTTCTTCATGAAACCACTTAATAGTTTCTTTCAATCCTTGTTCCCACGTTACTGTCGCTTGAAATTGAACAAGCTCTCTTAACTTCGTTACGTTCGGCCTTCTATTTGGAATTTCTTCAAAGCCATGTGGATATACTTCCTCAAAAGGAACTTGTATAATTTTTGAAGAAGATTTCGTTAGTTTTTTAATTGTTTCTGCTACTTCTTTTATACTCTTTTCGTTCTCGGAACCTATATTAATAATCTCACCATTTACCTTCTCATCCATTGCTCGAATCGTTGCCTCTACCGCATCACTTACATACGTAAAGCAACGTGTCTGCTTTCCATCTCCATATACGAGAATATCTTCTCCTTGCAGGGCCGCACTGATAAATCGCGGGATTACCCCTGCATACGGACCATCTTTCGCTCTTGGACCATAAATATTAAAATAACGAACAATTGTTACCGGTAAACCTTCTAATGCGTAGCCTAAACATAATGTTTCTTCTAATGTTTTACACACTGCATAACTCCAACGTATTTTAGAAGTTGCCCCGTACAATCGGTCCCCTTCTTCTGAGAAAGGCGGTTTGCCCTTGCCATATACTTCGGAAGTAGATGCAAAAACTACTTTCTTCTTTCCTTTTAATGCTGCTTGTAAAATGTTTCTCGTTCCATCAAAATTCGTTTCAATGAGCTCTATACTTTTTTCCATTGTCGTTTTAACACCTAAAATTGCTGCTAAATGAAACACTACATCATGTTGATTTACTAACTCATAAATAGAATTTTTGTCTAAAACACTTATTGGAATAACCCGCATCTCTCTCATTAGCTCATTATGATACTTATTTTTCCCTTTATAGAAGTTATCCACAATCGTGACTTCATAACCCCTTCTCACCAACTCTTCAGCTAAATGAGATCCAATAAATCCGGCCCCACCTGTAATTAAACATTTCTTACTCATACACTCACCTTCTTTATAATTCCCCTTGTATCTATTACTCGGTTCATTCCTTTAAAAAGCTTCCAATCGATATTAGAATGATCAGTTAAAATTAAAATACAACCTGCCTCTTTAACTGTTTGTTCATCCAAGGCAACGGATTGATACACCTTATCTCCAATTTCTGCAGAAGAAATATATGAATCATGGTATTTTATCTTGTATCCTTCTTTTATTAGTAATTGAATAATTGGCAAAGCCGGTGATTCCCTCAAATCATTTACATCTTTCTTATACGCGATTCCTACAATTAAAACTAGTCCGGGTGATTGCACCATGCCCTTTACTTTCCGGACAATTTTCTCTGGCATTTCTTCATTAATTACATGTGCCGCCTCAATTAATTGACTAATTGCCCCATTCTTTTTTATTCTCCATTGAAAATATAAAGGATCTACGGGAATACAGTGCCCCCCTATCCCTGGTCCTGGCCAATACGGAGTAAATCCAAACGGTTTTGTAGATGCCGCTTCAATAACCTCATAAAAATCAATCCCTAAACTTTCACATAGTGTGTTTAACTCATTTACTAAAGAAATGTTAACTAAGCGCTGAATATTTTCAAATAGCTTACACATCTCTGCTACTTTCGGAGAGCTAACAGGTACAACTAAGTCAAAAATGCTACTATATAAATCCTGTACTTTTTGTTTGCACTTTTCTGTTTGTCCACTAATAACTTTTGGAATAGCTTGAACTGAATATTGACTATTTGCTGGATCAATTCTCTCAGGAGAATATCCAATATAGAAATCTTCTCCTACCTTTTTGCCGGCTTGAGAAATAATAGGAATAATAACTTCCTCAAGTGTGCCTGGGTATGTGGAACTTTCAAAAATGAAGGTTTGTCCTTTTTGGAGATTTTGTTGTATATAATGCGAAGCTGAAATGAGGGCACTTAAATCTGGTTCTCTTCGTTCATTAATTGGAGTTGGAACAGTAACAATAACATAATCACTATTTTGGAAATCAGTAATACCTTTATCTGGTGTATTTACTATTAATTTATTTTTAGTCAATAAACTTTGTAACACTTTAGAAGAAACATCTGGAATATAACTTTCTCCTTTTATAATCGATTCTATTTTTCTAGTATCTTTATCTAATCCTAGTACGGTATATCCTCTTTCTGCAAAATGGACTGCTAAAGGAAGACCAACATACCCTAATCCAATAATAGCTACTTTACTACTAGCATTCATCTGTATTCTTTTCTTCCTTTCTCAATTGTTGAATAATGTCTCTATCGCGATCTCCATCCGTAAAACTCCCACGTTCGTCTGTATATTGTAATAGATAAGCAATCGCCTCAAGTTGATCACCGAAAATACGGTCAAATGCCGGAATACGTCCATTTACAAACCCATGTTGCTCCGGGCGTACCCGATTGGTTTTTATAACATCTACAAATTCTACTGCTGTAATAGAAAAAACCTCCAAAATAGCTTTCATTTGGGCTAATGGCGGAATAACAAGCGAGTCATATCCTATTTTCTCTATTACCCTTTTATGCATAGCATGTGGTACTGCCGTTAATGAGTTATTCCATAAATCCGGTCTTTTCGCTACTAAATTCACAAAATATTTCCCCATACTAATTGGATCTGCAGGATGAAACATATCTAATAAGCATTGTAAATCATTTAAAACCACGTCACTTCCATCTTCAACAGCTTGCAAAAATGGAGTGAGTTTTTTTGCTGGAATAACAAAATCACCATCAACGAATAAACAAATATCTGCCGTAGCATGCATGGCACCTATCGCTCGTGCTACATTATGTCCAAGCGCCTTCGTAAATTCAACAACAATAACATTTTCTAGCTTTGCGTGTTTAACAGTCTCAAAATCTGCGCCATTCGCGACAACAATAATTTCATCTACCCCTGCTTTTTTCACTTCTTGTATAACAGATCTTATCGTCATTTTTTCTTCTGACACTGGTATAATCGCACTATATTTCGCTTTTTCCTTCTTTAATACAACGGGTTTATAGTTCCCTATAAACTCTCTATCCCTGTTTCCCTCCGAAAAACCGCCGCGTTTACCATATGTTTCGATTACGTATTGTAAAGCACGTAAATGATCACCCATAATACGGCTAGTCGCTTTCGGATAAGGAGAACCAGGTGATGTTCCCGTATGCACAGGACGAACCTTATTTGTGTGAATTACATCGACCGAAGCCGTATCAACAATATCTACTCCTCTAGACATCGCCATCGCTTGAAATAGTGCTGGATCTGCTAAATTCCACCACCCAAGTTTCTCGATAACTTTCCTGTTCATCGCATGTGGAATTGCGATTAAAGATCCAACAACAAGCTCCTTTTTATTCAAATAACGATTCAACATGAACTTTCCAACTGTCGTATAATGTGGTCTCATCTTTAAATAAACCGACCATGTTAAATTATTCACAACAATTTGATGCCCTTGTTGAATCCCTTTCACGAAACGTTGTAACTCTTTACTATCAATAACAATATCACCATCTAAAAACAAGACAATTTCACCTTTTGCTTCTCTAGCTCCAATAGCCCGTCCAACATCATTGCCAAGAGAATGTTTATAATAAATCATGTGACAATGATGTTGTAACGCTATTTCTTTCGTCCCATCTGTTGACCCATTATCTACCACGATAATTTCGTAAGGCTCGAGCTTCTCCACTTCTACTAAAACTTGCGATAAAGTACTCGCTTCATTGTGCGCTGGAATAACAACTGATACTCTCATACTTGTATCACGCTTACCCTTCCAATCGAACATAAGCAATAATAGGAGTACGCACAATTACATCTTCCGGTGGTCCATAAGAAGGAGAAGTACGCACAATTATCGCCCCATCTGTCACAGATAAAAGAATGCCTGTAACAATTTCTACAGCTGTCACAACTTGCACTAGCTCACCAACATGGTTACGTAATTCATCAGTAAATAACATATATAACTCTCCTTTCTTACACTTCTTTAATTGATATAATGCTTGTAAATGGTAATAAAACTTCAGTTCCTATTCCTTCTTGCAATGTTAAGAAATCATCACCAACTGCTACAATAACGCCTGTTAATTGTCCAACCGTCACCGTAATTTCTACGTTTTTACCTAAATACTGCTTTGCAATTTCTTTAAAAGGTGATGTATTGCATTCTTTTAAAATATTACAAATAATAGATTGAAATTGACTTGATTTTATAAATTCTTCCGTAGCTTGCTTAGAGTTTCTTTGAATAAACCTTGCAAAGTTTTGCGAAAATAAAAGTCGTTCCACAGCAGGCAATAATTTGTCATCTAAAAAATAGCCTAATTGTCTATTAAATAATCTTGATAACTTATGCCAATATTTTCCGAACAGACACATACACTTCTCCTCCTATTATTTTTAGATTACAAAATTTTACATCCATACATCTTAATGTATACAAAACAGATATTTTTGTGATAGGTAAGACATACATTTTCTAAAAGAAATATTTGTTTAAGGGCATAAAAAAAACTATCCAAAAGGATAGTTTCTTACACTTCAATATTCCGCAACATTGTATAAATGTCGTTATTCACTTTACCAAACGATTTAATGTTGTTTTGGATGTTAGATAATAAAACGACATACACACTTCCGCTTTTACTAAATCCATTTAAGCAATTCCATCCTGGCATTACACCGTGATTCGAATAACTTCCTGGGTCTACGTACCATCCAAATCCGTAATCTTTTTTTCCGCCTGTAAACATTTGATCATAGCTCTCTTTTGAAATTAACTTTCCAGAGAAGAGTGCTTCGTTAAATAAATATAAATCATGTGCACTCGTATATATATCACCACAACCATATAGTTGTGACATGCTCGGAATATTAGGTGTTGTCATATTGTTATTTACTATTTTATAACCCGTTGATGGGAATCTTGTTTGTTCTAATTCTGTGCCAAAACCAGAATGTTTCATACCCACAGTAGCAAAAATATGTTGTTTAATATATTCTTCGAGCGGCTGTCCACTTACCTTCTCGGCAATGTATGCAAGTATAGAGTAGTTCGAATCGGAATACTTCCACTTCTCTCCTGGACCACCAATACGCTTTTGATTTCCTATTCGCTTTATCAGTTCTTCATGAGAAATATCTTCTTTTCCCTGCTCATATTCTGGAATCCCTGATGTATGTGTTAATAGATGTTTTAGCTGAATACTATTACCTTGTGGAAAATCTGGAATATACTTCGCAACAGTATCTTCTACTTGTAATTTTTTTTGATCTTTCAACTGCATAATAGCGGTTGCTACAAACGCCTTTGAAATAGAACCAATATAAAAAGTCGTCTCTGAATTATTGGGTACTTGCTGCTCTTTATTTGCCATACCGTACCCTTTATTCAGAAGAACTTTTCCGTTCTTCACAATAACAGCTGTCCCGCTAAATCCTGCGTTTTGTAAATACTGGTCCAATTGAGCGTTTTCATTAATTTCTTGAGGTGGTCCTTCAGTAGGCTGTTCCGCAGCTTGCGCTTGCTTCACTTGTTCTTCCTGCTCTTTTTGTTTTTGTTCTTCTTGCTTCTTTTTTTCTTCTTCTTTCTTTTTTAGCTCTTCTTGTTTCTTCATTTCTGCTGCCGCTTTTAAAGTTTCTTCTTTCTTATTATGCTCAACAATTTTTGTATACATGAAATATACAAGTGATAATAGTAAGACGAGAATGATTGTCCTTTTTATGTATACAATCGGCCGATGTGCTTTCCCATTCGCATTATTTTTTTCCTGATCCATAATTGCTTTTTTCCCCTTACTCACCAATAATTTAATTCCTCTACTAAAGATTTATTTTAGTAGATTATGGATAATCCATTCTATATCATCCCTACTTTATCACGCACTGCAGATATTACCAACCCATATGTACAAAAAAGAAAAAGAAAATTTACAAAAGTAAGATTCCCTTTAAATTATAAAAAAAAAAAGAGGATATCCTGTAAAAAATTGATGTTATCAATCTTTTTGGACATCCTCTTATCTCATTATTTATACGTGTTTTTTCATATCATCGGCAACAGATTCAACATTTGTACCTACGATAACTTGTACACTTGTGTCACTTAATTTCATAACGCCTTTTGCACCGGCACGTTTTAATGCTGCTTCGTTTACTTGACTAGCATCTTTTACTTGTAAGCGTAGACGTGTTGCACAGTTATCAATAACTGTTAAGTTTTCTTTTCCACCTAGAGCTGCTACGTAAGTTTCACCAATTGAACCTGCAACTGGTGCATCCACATCTTCAACTAACTCATCGTCATCTTCACGACCTGGAGTTTTTAAGTTGAACTTCTTAATTAAGAAGTAGAATACTGCAAAGTAAATTGCTGCATAAATTAAACCGATACCTGCTAATAATACAGGTTTTGTTGCAATACCAAAGTTAATAACATAATCAATAGCACCTGCGCTAAATGTGAAACCATCACGAATGCCAAGTGATGTTGTTATGAATAAAGAAAGACCTGTTAATACTGCATGCACACCATATAATACTGGTGATAAGAACATGAATGAGAATTCGATTGGCTCTGTAATACCAGTTAAGAATGAAGTTAATGCTAAACCAGCTAACATACCAGTAACTGCTTTGCGTTTTTCTGGTTTAGCAGCCGCAATCATTGCGAAACACGCTGCTGGTAAACCAAACATCATAACTGGGAAGAAACCAGTCATAAACATACCTGCTGATCGATCTTTTGCAAAGAAACGAGCAATATCACCATGAACAAGATCACCAGCTGCATTTGTAAAGTCACCAAGTACAAACCAGAAATAAGTGTTCATTACGTGATGTAAACCGATTGGAATTAATAAACGGTTTAATAATCCGAATAACCCTGCACCGATTGAACCTAGGTTTACAATACCGTGTGACACTGCATCAATACCAGTTTGGATTGTTGGCCAAATTTGACCAAATAATAATCCTAAAAGAAGCATTACAATAGACGTAATGATCGGTACGAAACGTTTTCCAGCGAAGAATCCTAACCATTCTGGTAGTTTAATCTTATGGAATTTGTTGTATAGTAATCCAGCGATAACCCCGGCAATAATACCACCGAGTATAGCCATATTTATTTTTGGTGTCAAAGCTGCTGCTTTAGAAACTTTATTCATCGTATCTGCTAATTTAGTTGGATCTACTGAACCGACTAAATCTTGAACACTTTTTAATTTATCATTTAATTCTGCTGTTGAGTAAGTAACACTTAAAGCATTAGTTGTATTCTTCATAACTAAATAACCAATTGCACCTGCAAGACCAGCTGCACCACTACCGTCAACAGATAAGCCGATTGCAACACCAATTGCAAAAATAAGTGCTAAATTATCAAAAATTGCTGCACCGGCCTGTGCCATAACAGGAATGTTTAATACGTCTTCTTGTCCTAGACGAAGCAATAATCCTGCTGCTGGTAGTACTGCGATCGGAAGCATTAAAGCTTTACCAATACGTTGTAAAAACTGCAACATTTTAATTCCCCCTAATTCAATTTATGAAATCGTTATCATTATAAGTACGCCTTAGAAAACGCTTTCTATTTACATAACCATAATAACATATAGTTGTATAGATGTGTAGTTTTTATTTTTGGATTTTTTATGGATAAATCTCCTATTTCCAAACTGTTATATAAAAGGGAAATTCTCCTTTTTTAATACAGAGGACGCGAAACGAACGACCTGCTATAGAACATGTAACTTTCGTTTTATCATTCCACTTTTTCATGTTATTATTTATTTCCGAGCATATCGGGAAAAGTAAACTTAGTTAATTCGAAATAGGAGCGTTGGTACTATGCAGTGCATTGAAACAAACAACTTACAACAGTTGTTAGAACAAGTAAAACCATATACAAAAAAAGGAAAACTTGCTACTTATATCCCCGAACTAGGAAATGCAAATCCAGACGATTTAGGGATTGCCATTTTCCATAAAGAATCAGAATATATCCATGCAGGCAACTCACAAACACTATTTACTCTTCAAAGTATTTCCAAAGTAATTACACTTGCCCTTGCCCTTTTAGACCGTGGCGAAGAATATGTATTTTCTAAAGTTGGAATGGAACCAACGGGTGACCCATTTAATTCTATTATTAAGTTAGAAACGACAAGTCCGTCCAAACCCCTTAATCCAATGATTAATGCAGGAGCATTAGCTATTACAAGCATGTTAGCAGGAAAAGATAACGAGGAAAAAACGGAGCGTATCCTTCATTTTGTACGTGAAATAACAGATAATCCTACTATTAATTATTCTTCTAAAGTTGCCAATTCAGAATTAGAGACAGCTTACTTAAATCGTTCACTTTGTTACTATATGAAACAAAACGGAATTATCGATTGTGACATCGAAGAACTTATGGATTTATACACTCGTCAATGTGCAGTTGAAGTAAACTGTATTGATTTAGCACGTATTGGCTTAATTTTTGCAATGGATGGATATGATCCATATAAAAAGAAACAGATTATCCCTAAACATATTACAAAAATTTGCAAAACATTTATGGTCACATGTGGTATGTATAACGAATCTGGTGAATTTGCAATCCGTGTTGGTATCCCTGCAAAAAGTGGTGTAGCCGGTGGCATTTTCGGCTGCGTAAAAGGTGAAATGGGAATCGGTATTTTCGGGCCAGCTTTAGATGCAAACGGAAATAGTATCGCTGGTTTTAAAATTCTTGAACTTCTTTCTGCTCAAGAAGGCTGGAGTATTTTTTAATGGAAAGTTATCCTGCTAGTATAGCGGGATTTTTTTATTTGATCTGTTATCAATATCCATACAAAAACGGTATTGAAAGTTTCTCTTTATTATGCATATTTGCTCCCCCCTCCCGAATAATATAGTACAACCTAGCGCTATATGTGGAGGTGTGAAAGATGAAACTAATATTTCAAATGGGAAAACAACCTGTTCTTGAAAAAACAATTCTTCTTTTTATATTGAGTATTGTAGAAAGCTTAAAGCTAAAAGTTGTTTCACTCGACGAAGCTCACCGATACATATTCAATTTAGAAGTACTTGAACTATTAATGGACCGGAACATCGATGATCAAGTACTTGAACTTATTCATTTCGGAATGGGACTTGAAGACATTCACCATGTGCTTCCTGAAGAACTTGAGCATACGATCGAAGAATTAAAGTGGCTTTGCATTCAAGTATTAAGTGAGTACAGTATGCATGAAGAATCCGAACAATTAATTGAAGATATACGGTAAAAAAAGCACCTATGTAGGTGCTTTTAATGTTTTTTTAAACTATTTTTATACGCCTCAATATTTACTGGTAGCTCTTCCTCTTCCAAAGTATGTTCATTTACATCTTTATGAATGAACGCACCTTTAGGTGGTTGATGATCATGCCCTTTTTTCTTATGATCAAATGCTTTCCCGCGTCCCATACAAATCCCCCTTTCTTAAAAGAAATCCGTATTAGTATGGAGAAAAGTACGTCGATATATGCAATCCCTTGCTGTATTTCCAAGGAAATACTCGAACCTTGTTTTCTACTCTCCTTACAACAACTGATCGATCCCAATAAGAATTAATAACACTCCTGCAATAACCGTCGCCCATTTCCCTAAGTATTCTGCTAAATATCGTTTTCCTACATACCCAAAACCACTTATGCAAATAAAACTAAACACCCCAGAAATAGTCGCTGTAAGCCAAAGGTTTAAATTTGTTACTCCAGCATCGAACCCACCTGCGATATTATTAATAGACAATGCAACCCCTAAAACAAGTGCTTCAGAAAAACTAATTGTTTTAGATCCATCGAAATCTGCTTTTTCTGGATCACGTAAAATTCCCATAAGTACATTATCATCTTTAGAACCTGCTGTATTTTTTTGACTCAAGAAAGGCTGGCATAAAATAAACACCCCGATTATCCCTAAAACGATTGCTCCAATCAAGTTTGCTGTAAACTCTGAAATAAATAACGCAATCCAGTTCCCAAAAAATCCCGCTAATAAAGTAAATAAAAATCCAAAGAATGCGATGATAAAATTGTTAAACCACGAAATACGAATTTTACGAATGCCATACGCAATTCCAACACCTGCATTATCTAAATTAGAAGCGATCCCGATTAAAAAAATTGAAAATAAGCCTGCCGTACTCATAAATAGTCACCCCTTTTTCTCACTTTTCAATGCATATTATGAAAATGTTGAGCAACTGTGCCTGTCTGTTTCATATACTTGTAATAAATGCTCAACATTTTTTCAACACTAAAAAAGGAGTGCCTACACTATGGCTAATGAAAACCCGAATGATCGGCTTGGTAAATTAATAAAAAAACTTTTAAAAGAACGCGCCCTATCTATGCGCCAACTAGGAATACTTACAAATATTGATCCTGCAACGGTCTCAAGAATTATTAATGGCAAACAACCGCCGAAACAAAAACATCTACAAAAATTTGCAGAATGTCTTCAAGTTCCACCCCAATTGTTATTTGATGAAATGTACCCTGATTCTCCTCACATAAATAAAGAAAAAACGGATATGTACACATCTCTTGATACCATTCAGCAAACTTTACAATCCTCTAACTTATTCGATTTCGATTACACTACAACTCGCGTAAAACAAGAACTCGAAAATTACGAACGCTATGCCCAGACAACAGAAGGCGAAAATCGTATTCGTGACAGTTTCGCAAGCAAATTAGAGCAAATTGATAGTGCTGGTCCTTTTATTGAACAATTAACAGATATGTATCAACAATTTTGCAATGAAACCATTTCAAAAGAAGAACGTGCAGTTCTTGGGAGCGCATTACTTTATTTCATTTTATCGACAGATATTATTCCCGACTATCTCTTTCCAATTGGCTATTTAGATGATGCGATTGCCGTTGAATTAGCAAAAGAGAAATTACTTGAAATGAAACGAAAGACATAGCAAAATAAAGAACTATTTCAGTTGTTTCTATTTAACTCTGAAATAGTTCACTAAAAAATAGTACAAGTATACATACCTGTACTATTTCAACATACTAATCTATTTTTTCATATGACACCATTCATATATAAATGCTGTTATTACTTTTGTAAATTCAATTAACTGCTCTACTTCTACTTTCTCATTTATTGAATGAGCTTCCTCTAATGTGCCTGGTCCGTAAATAACAGCCGGAATATGAAATTCACTAAACCAACCACCATCCGTTACCGTTGCAGACATATCTAAAATTGCGTTTTTAGAAAGAATTGATTCATGTACTGAGCTAAGCGTTTTTACAGCTGTATGTTCACTATCTATTTCTAAAGAAGGAAAAATTTCACCACGATCTACAATCATTGATTCTCCGCCCCACTTAAATTGTGGCGGATTTTCACTTAACCATGGATCGGCAGCTGCCACCTTTCCAATATACTCTTCAATTTCGTTTATTATTTGTTCATGTGTTTCATTCGGATAGAAGTGCACTGTTATCCACAATCGGCACTCATCCGCAATGAACGCCGCATGCCTTCCTCCCTCAATAACAGCTGGATTAATTGTTGTTGTTCCAGATGGATAGCCTTCATATGTTTTCATGACTGCCCAGTGGCGCTCTAATTCTTGTAAGCTTTGCACAATTTTCATCATTTTTTCAATCGCACTCGCTCCAAATAAACGTCCTCCAGCATGGATCATTTGTCTACGCGTTGCATCATGAAACGTTTGCGGACTTTTCACTGTAATCCATCCAGTAATGACACCGCCTTGCCCTTGCATATGTAAATCACTCGTATCCACTACGACTGCAAAATCAGCATCGTAACCCCTTTTGCAGCATTGAAGTGTACCTGCTTCTCCAACTTCTTCTCCAATTACTGATTGAAAAGTTAAATCTCCAGGTAATTCAATACCAGCTTCTTGTAAAAGTTGAATGGCAAATAGCGCTCCAGCCAACCCACCTTTCATATCTGCTGCGCCACGTCCAACTAACCAGCCATCTTTTATAAATGGATTAAATGGATTTGTTTCCCACGCCTCATCTGCTGAAACTTCAGCTACATCCATATGCCCATTAATAATAAGACTTTTATATGAGTCACTTTTTATTCCTTTTTTTACTCCAACAACGTTCGGATCATTCCGATATACATCCCATTTATCAATACTAAAATTTCGTTTTCTTAAAAACTCTGCAATAAATTCTTGCGCTTCATTTGTATTTCTCGCTGGTGGTGCTGGTGTTTCAAAACGAATTAAAGTTTTTGTAAGTTCTAGTAATTCCTCTTTCCTTGAATCTATTTGTTTTAACAACTGCAAAACTTCTGGATTCATCGCTAATTCCCCTTTGCATACATAGTATGTTTCCAGCTTTATTTTCACAAAAAAAGAGACTGTTTACAATTTTACAGTCTCCTAATTAATCACTATTATAAATTCTCTACTTCCGTTGTATTTGTCTTTTCAATATGCTCCACATTACTTCCCTTATTTCTTGTAGCACGATAAAACAGTAAACAAACAATCATAAATGGAATACCACAATACAATGCCATTCTTTGTTCTGGAATAAAGGCCATGCCAACGATTACTGTTAAATTTAATACTAACGCAAGAAGTGGTACAAATGGATACAATGGTGTTTTAAATTTCAAGTCCTTAACATCCCCGCCCCGCTTCATGTATGACCTTCTAGCTAATAAATTTGATAAAGCAATAGATGCCCAAACTAGTATCGCTCCGAACCCAGCGATAGAAAGCAGCCATAAATAAACTGTATCTTCCGCATAAATACCTGATAGTAGTGAGAGACACCCTACAATTGTGCTTACGATTAATGCATAAATAGGAACACCGTTTTTAGATAACTTGCCAAAAATTGGACTAATCATTCCTTGATTAGACATAGACCATAGCATACGCGAAGTTGCATATAATCCTGAATTCGCAACGGATAGTACTGCTGTAATAATAACGAAATTTATAATATCTGCTGCATAAGGAATACCAATTTTATCAAATACAACTACGAATGGACTTTCTATTACTCCTGCTTGCTGCCAAGGGAATAGTCCAGCAAGAATAAAAATAGATAGTACAAAGAAAACAAGTATACGCCAAACTGTATTGTTAATTGCCTTCGGGATCGTTTTCTCTGGATTTTCACTCTCACCTGCTGCAATACCAACTAATTCTGTTCCTTGGAAAGAAAAATTAACTGCAATCATTGTAATTAAAATGGCTGATAATCCATTTGGAAACAATCCACCATAATCAGTAAAGCTAGAGAACATTGGCGCTGGTTCATTTCCTTTCATATCTAGAAAACCAAACATTGCTGCCCCGCCCAAAATAATAAATGCAATAATTGTAATTACTTTAATACTTGCAAACCAAAATTCCACTTCCGCAAAACTTCTTGAAGATAACGCATTAATAGCAAAGAGCAGTACTGCGAACACTACACACCAAATCCATGACGGTACATCGGGAAACCAGCGTTTCATCAAAATACTAACTGCAATTAATTCAATGCCTATCGTAGCAGACCAGTTTAACCACGACATCCATCCCACTACATAACCCGCTGCAGGGGAAATGTGCTTTGTCGCATACGTTTGATAAGACCCTGCGTCAGGCATCGCAACAGCTAATTCTCCTAAACAGAGCATCGTTAAATACATTACAAATCCACCGACAAGATACGCTACAATTGCTCCTCCAGGTCCAGCTTCATGAATCGTATAACCTGACCCTAAAAAAAGTCCTGTACCAATAACTCCACCGAGTGCAATCATAAATATGTGCCTGCTTTTCAATTCTCTTTTTAATCCTTGGTTTTGATCCATCATATAAATCCCCCTTTTCACTTTGCCAACCCATTTAATGTAAGCGTTTTTAAAATTATTCACCGTAAAAATAATGAGTTAAAAGAGCAAAATTACACGTCACTTACATTAATCACTGCCTGTTACTAAAAGGTCATCCCTTACTGTTATTAATAACTTTTGATCAGCAATAGCTTGTCCTTCTACTACTTCTAATGATTCAATATAACCACTGATCCCTATCTTAATTTCTACTTTCTGTTTATCTATTGTTTCAATTAACGCTAATTTCTCCCACTCGTATACGTAAGAACTTTCCGTAACAAATAACTTCTCTACTTTTCCATAACAAGGACTATACACACCTTCTATAACTGTCTTCACTTTATAAATTCCCCCTCTTATTAATTGACACCGCAACGTTGTATATCCTATAAAAATTCATATTCTCCCCTCTAGAGATTTCGAATATTATTTATGCAAAATACGTACCAAGTCTCTGATTCATATATTAAATGAGAGTTTCACACAAAAAAGCGTGCACAACCGCAAAATTTTTCTATCATTTGAGAAGTTTTAAAAGGAAAATAGCAAAAAAATTTTGCGGTTTTATAAGAATTTTAATAAAATTATAAAAAGTCAGTCTTCATAGGGTGAAATGAGGAGAAGATAATCTATGCGTACAGAAGACATTAATTTTAAACAGATCATTGAAATGAATATGCTATATGAAACTTTACTCAATGAACTCGATATCGGGATTCATATTATTAATGAGGAAAGTAAAACGATTGTCTATAACCGCAAAATGATGGAAATTGAATCAATGGATCGCTTAGATGTGCTATATAAAAGTCCTTTAGAGGTATTTGCATTTGAAGAAAATAAAAATAGTACTCTTATAGAGGCATTAAAATTTGGAAAAACAAAGAAAAATATAAAACAAACGTATTTTAACAATAAAGGACAAGAAATTACAACGATTAACGATACTTTCCCTATAATAGAAAATGGAAAAATTAAAGGTGCCATTGAAATATCAAAAGAGATCAGTCACTTAAAGCAAACAATAAGAATAGGCCCTTCTCGAAAACAAAGCACTAAATTTACCTTTGATCACATAATTGGTGATTCTGAAGCAATTCAATCCATCATTACAGAAGGAAAAAGAGTAATTCGTACATCTTCCTCCATACTTCTCGTAGGAGAAACAGGTACTGGTAAGGAACTATTTGCACAAAGCATCCATAATGAAAGTCAGCGTTCAACAAAACCTTTTATTTCACAAAACTGTGCCGCTATACCTGATACCTTAATGGAAAGCCTATTATTTGGTACAAATCGAGGTGCCTTTACAGGAGCAATAGATAAACCAGGTTTATTCGAAGAATCAAACGGAGGAACTTTGTTATTAGATGAAATCAATTCATTAAGCCCAATTCTTCAAGCTAAGTTGCTACGGGCTATACAAGAAAAAACAATAAGAAGAATCGGAGGTACACACGAAAAAGAAATTGATGTTCGTATTATAGCAACTATTAATGAAGATCCCTTCGAAGCCATCGCACATGATCGATTAAGAGAAGACTTATATTACCGATTAAGCGTCGTTACTTTATGTCTTCCGCCTTTACGGGAAAGAAAAGAAGATATTCCAGCTCTTGTTCAGCACTTTATTAAAAAATATAATACTCAATTCGTGCTCAACGTAACCGATGTAGATGTAAATGTAAGTGAATTTTTCTATGCATACGATTGGCCTGGAAACGTACGGGAATTGGAACATATAATTGAAGGTTCCATGAACTTGATAGAAGATGAAACCATCATTACAGCTTTTCATCTTCCTACTCGCTTTCGCGAACAAATAAAAAAAGAATTCAACATGCAGCATACACTAACTAATCACAATACTGATGCACCTAAAACTTTAAAACACACAATAGAAAAAATGGAAAAAAACTACATCAATCAAATTCTTAAAGAGAATCACGGTAACATCTCACAAGCTGCAAAATTTTTAGGATTAAGTAGACAAAATTTACAATATCGAATTAAAAAACTGCATTTACACATATGAAATGAACATTTCTCCAAATGCAAAAAATAATTTGGTAAAACATGTTACAATGAACATATAACATGCTAGAAAGGGGTTATATATATGAGTAATGATAAAAAATTAAAGTTATTACAATACTTATACTTTTTCCCTGCCATGCTCTGTATGATGTTATTCATTAATTCCGATGTAAGCAGCTCTCCTTATGCAAAGCTATTAGGAACAATTTCGGGCTCCTTTGCAGCTATTATGCTTGCTGCTTTTTGGAATTTGAAGCTACATATAAAAAACGAGAAATCTTCGTAATACTAAAAAAATCGAGCTACTTAGCCCGATTTTTTTATTTGCCATTAAAACTCAACATTCTCTAAATACAACCCACTTGCCTCAGCAAGACAATTAATTTGATTGCGCTGCTTTTCTTCTAAAATGTTTGGAATTGCTTCAGCATCTAATTGTCCTAATCCAACTTCAATTAATGCCCCAACAATTTTTCTTACCATGTTATGAAGGAATCCGTTCCCACTTACTCTAATTTGTACAAATCCTGCCTCTTCCATCACATCAAGTGTATATACTTCTCGAACCATAGATTTTTTCTTTGATTTCGCATTTGAAAAAGCAGTAAAGTCATGTGAACCAACTAAATGTTTTGCAGCTGCTTTCATGCTTTTCACATTTAATTTTTTATTCACATGCATGCTGTATTTACGCATAAATGGATTTGTATGCTCTTCATTCCAAATTTTATACAGATATGTTTTTGCTTTAGAATTGTAACGAGCATGGAAACGATCATGTACTTCTTCCACATTCGTAATGCTAATATCATTAGGTAAATATTGATTTAAATATTTTTTCACTTTATGTTCCACTAACTTCTCATCACTTTGAAAGTTAGCAACTTGATTCAAAGCATGTACACCAGCGTCTGTTCTACTACAACCGATAATTTCAATTTCTTTTCCGATCATTTCAGATATGACACTTTCGATTTTTCCTTGAATCGTATTATCGTTATTACCAAGACGTTGCCATCCTTTAAAACGTGCACCATCGTACTGAATCGTTAATTTATAATTATTCATCGTATTCTCCTTGTCTTAATGGGCTAAAAATATAATCCCTCATACAGCTTTTCCATATGAGGGAACTATAACATATTGTTACTTCATTCTAAAAGGAATAAAGTAATCTATTTACTAATTACGATTCGTTCGAATCCAGGAATCTCCTAAGTATGTTCTAATTTTTAACCAACCAAATGATGTTGTAGATTCTTCAACTACAAATACAGTTTGTGGTGCAAAAGTACCGATTGCTCTACCGAAAGGTTGATCAAATGCCGTAAATACATTTGGGACATGGTAATAAGATCCTTGTGGTGCAATCCATTTTTCTCCAACCTCAACCTTAATTTTCTTCCAACCATTTTCTCCTTGTTGAAGTACTCTTACAGATTGGGCTGAGAATTTCACACCGTGATGCATGTACTTAGGTTCATTGTATGCATAAAAATCACGATTAATATGTTCCACGTGTGGATAACGAACAATCCACTTTGGCCCTAAATACGTGTTAATTAAAGACCAACCGTTTTCTTTTGTCTGCAAAATATTAACCGTTTGTGGAGCGAACCAAGCATCTGGATTTTTAGCTTCAGGGCTACTGTATGCTGCAAAATTCTGCTTCATTATTTGTGGCATTCCATTTACACTTGTCCACTTCTGCCCCAAATATGTATCAATCAAAATTTCACCTCTTAGTGTACCATCACGTGCAATAACAGTTTGAGGACCAAATACGTACTTCGCACTGTCCATATTAATCCAATCAAAAGCTTCAAAAGTTCGATTAATTTCTACTTTAGCGCCCTCTGGTGCGATAAATCCACCACTTATCTTCCACCATCCACTAGGATGTTGATTTGTAACATAAACCCTTTCTCCTGGCTGCAGTTCTTTTTTCACAGGCGAATTAAAACTACGACTTTCATATACTTTTAATGTTTTTGTTGTTTCATATGATTCCGCATGTGCAGAAGTTGCAAATAAAGAAACCATCCCAAAAACAAACAATGCCAACCATTTTTTCATAAATCTTCTCCCTTTCAGCTTATTTTCTATAGCAAAATTGCTATGTTACATCCATATTGTAATTTATTAATACAAAGTGGTCTATACAATCTGAATACTGTATATTTTTACAAATTCTTTTCAAATGCAGAAAATAATTTCATATACTTCATACAGAAAGTATGTATATTGATTACGTAACGTGATTTAGCTGCCAGCATAACAAAAAATGTTGATGTAGTTAACTACATCAACATTTTTAATCCTTCTTATTTCAACTTTAATCTAACTACATTTTCTACATGCGCAGTATGCGGGAACATATCAACTGGTTGCACATACTCCACTTCATAACTCTTCATTAATGCTTGTACATCACGTGCTAATGAAGAAGGATTACAAGACACGTACACAACTTGTTTCGGTTTCACCTTTAAAATCGTTTCCAGTAATTTATCATCGCAACCTGTACGTGGTGGATCGACAACAATTACATCTGGACGCCATCCTTCTTTTACCCATTTCGGTAACCATTGTTCAGCTTTACCTGCTTCATATTTCGTATTTGTAAATCCGTGACGCTTCGCATTTTTTCTTGCATCTGCAATCGCTTCTGGAATTACATCCATACCACGTACTTCCGCTGCATCGTTCGCAAGCCAAAGTCCGATTGTACCAACACCACAATACGCATCTACAATTTTCTCATCGCCTGTTAACGCAGCTGCTTTTTTCGCTTCATCATATAAAACAATTGTTTGTTCTGGATTTAACTGGAAGAATGCACGTGCTGATAATTCAAATGATAAATCGCCAAGTGTTTCTTGAATTACTTCTTTTCCAGCTAATTTAAATGTTTTATCTCCAAAAATAACAGATGTTTTACGCCAGTTTACATTTTGCATAATTGATTTAACCGCTGGTATCTGTTTTTGTACTTCTGCAACAAATTGTTCTTTATTTGGTAATTCTTCTTTTGTTGTAATAAGTGTAACTTGTACTTCCCCTGTTTGAACTGCAGTACGTGTTACAATTGTGCGTACTAAACCTTTTTGTTTTTTCTCATTGTAAATAGAAACATTTAATTTTTCTAAAATACGTCTTACAACTTTTGTCGCTTCATTCGTTGCTTTATGTTGAATCATACAGTGAGCAATATCAATTAACTGATGTGAGTTTTGTTTATATAGCCCTGTAATAACCTTTTCGTCTTTACGCCCCACTTGTAATTGACTCTTATTACGGTAATGCCATGGATTTTCCATGCCAAGCGTTGGACGAATTTTCTCTTCCATACTGTTTTTCATGTACTTCTCAAATGCTTGTACAACGATATCACGCTTTTGATTCAATTGTTCTTTATAATCTAAATGTTGCAGCTGACAACCGCCACACTCCTCATATACTGGACACGGTGCTTTCACACGATGCGGTGAAGCTTTACGAACTTTTTTCACTTTCGCTTCAGCGAAGCCACGCTGAATTTTCGTTGTTTCTGCAACAACTTCTTCTCCTGGTAATGCCCCTGGAATGAAAACAACTTGTCTCTTAAAATAACCAACGCCTTCTCCGTTAATCCCAAGACGTTTAATTGTCACAGGAAACGTTTGACCAACTTCCAACTTACTCTCATGTTGCTTTTGTATCATTATTACACCTCTACTCTATACTTTTCCATAAATATAACGCTGCATAACTGCAGTATGGTTCACACTCTTGTTTCACTTTTTCTAAAAATGCATCATCAGGTTTATCATCTAATTGAAATATACCTTGCACTGCACGCTGAATCCCAATGTCCGCTTTCGGAAACATATTTTTCCGTCCAATCCCAAACATTAAAAAGTTTTGCACTGTCCATGCACCAATTCCCCTAATTGGCAACAATTGTGCTGAAACTTCTTCTTCCGTCCCAGTTTCTATACTCGCTAAATTTAATGTACCACTGACAATACTTCGACCTAATCCTACTATATATTCAGCCTTTCGCTGACTAAACTTCTGCTCTCTCAATTCTTCTATTGAAATATTTGCTACTATTTCCGGAGTGGGGAAAAAGAATACACCGTTCTTCTCTGTTCCATACCGTTTCACAAATTGTTCTGTTAACACAGTAGCAAATTTCAAATTTATTTGTTGGTGAATGATACAGCGAAGAAGACAAGCAAAATAATCAAATTCTAAAATAATTGGAGTATAAGCATATGTTTCAAATAGTGGACGTAATGATGTGTTTAAAAAATGATTTTGTATATCTTGAAACGGTTCATTCCAATGAAAAATGGCCCTCATTCGTTTCATGACTTTCTCCGGATCTCCTGTCTGACTAGAAATCCAAAACTGTGGATTTTGAACAGTACCAATCCCTTGTAAGCGAACAACAACCTGTTCCTCTTCTATGCAAAGCGGGATATAAATGACTTTCTCATCTAATTGAATGACGTTAAGAGGATCAAAAGATAAACGTTTTAATACTTCTTCAAAATGATACGGATACTCTAACGTAACATGTTCGCTCCACATACGTTTCCCCATCCTTTTTACACATCATTATAGCATGAGAAAACCGTAAGCATACATGCTTACGGTTGATTGCTTTTTACTAAGTCATCTAGACTTTTAAAATGATACCCTTTCTCGCGCAAATCATCAATGATTTTCGCAAGTGCTTCTGCATTATCTTTTGATATTGCATGAAGTAATAAAATAGATCCTGGGTGAATCATCGTCATAACATTATTATGCGCATATTGCCATCCTCTTTGCTGATCCACTTTCCAATCCAAAAATGCAAGTGACCAAAATACATTATAGTAGCCCATTTCTTTCGTAAGAGCTAACGTTCTTTCACTAAATACGCCGCGCGGAGGACGTACATATTTCACTTCTTTTTGCCCAGTTACTTTTTTAATTTCTTCCGTTACACTCGTTAATTCTTCACGAAGCTTCTCATCATTTACCGCTGTAAAATCAGGATGACTCCAAGAATGATTTCCAATAATGTGTCCTTCATCCTTCATTCTTAACAATAAATCTTTTTGTGTTTTAATGTAATGCCCCGTTACAAAGAAAGTTGCTGGTACTTTTTTCTCTTTTAATACATCTAAGATTTTCTCTGTGTATCCATTCTCATATCCATTATCAAATGTTAAATAAATATCTTTTTTCTTCGTATCTCCTAAATAAAACCCGCCATTTTTTTGCAGTAAATCCGTATATAACTTTCCTGCATCTGGTACTGTTTCATTTTTAGGACGCGGGATTCCCCAGTTATGTGGAGTATTTGTATAAGCCAATGTTGAAACTGGAACAAGTGCCATCATAATTGAAAAAATGAGACCGATATATAACCATTTATATTTCATAAATAGTCTCCTTTCCATATATAATCGTACCTGTAGTTTCTGTTTCCTTACTTACTTTCATGCTTTGCATGTTTTTCTATATATACCAAAAAATGCATCTCGAAAGATTCGAGATGCATTTTTGTTTATTTAAATACCGGCTCTTTAAAGCTCGCTAATTTTTCAAGTGATGTTTTATCAACATCTGCATGTAAACTATTACCATGAGAGTCCATCGTTACAACTGCTTTAAAACCTTCAATGCGTAAATGCCACATTGCTTCTGGAATACCAAATTGTAAGAAATCAACATCTTCCACTTCTTTAATACATTCAGCATAATATTGCGCGGCACCGCCGATTGCGTTTAAGTACACGCCACCGTGTTCTTCTAAAGCCGCTAATGTTTTCGCACCCATACCGCCTTTTCCAATAACAGCGCGAATACCAAATTTCTTCATAATATCGCCTTGGTACGGTTCTTCACGAATACTTGTCGTTGGACCTGCCGCTTTAATTTGCCAATTGTCATTGTCATCTTTCACAACAACTGGACCACAGTGGTAAATAATTTGTCCGTTTAAATCTACTGGACAATCATTATCCATTAAATGCTTATGGATTGCGTCACGACCTGTATACATCATGCCATTAATTGTTACAACATCACCAACGCGAAGTCCACGAATTTGCTCTTCTGTAATTGGTGCTTGTAATACAATCTCACGTTGCTCTGTTTTTTCTTGTGCTTCATGCTGAAGTGTATCTTCACCTTCTTGATATAACCAATCCATAATTTCACCTGTTTCAGGATGGATTGTTACACCTAGGCGGCGATATGCCCAGCAATTATACGCCACAGATACGTAGAAGCTAGCTGGCAGGCGGTTATACACGCCAATTTTACAGCCCAGTAAAGTTGTTTCTCCACCAAATCCCATCGTACCAATGCCAAGCTTATTCGCATTTTCTAATACGTACTCTTCAAGTTGTTGTAACTCTGGTACTGGATTGACATCATCTAATGTACGGAATAATTGATTTTTTGCTAATTCATAACCTGATGTGCGGTCTCCCCCGATACCAACACCAATTACACCAGCACTACATCCTTGACCTTGTGCTTGGTATACTGCATGAAGAAGGCATTTACGAATTCCTTCTAAATCACGGCCAGCTCGTCCAAGTCCTTCTAGTTCACACGGTAAGCTATATTGAATATTTTTATTCTCACAGCCACCACCTTTTAGGATTAAACGTGCATCAATATAATCTTTTTCCCATTGTTCAAACTTAATAACCGGTGTACCTGGTCCTAAATTATTTCCACTATTGTCTCCAAAAAGAGAGTCAACAGAATTTGGACGAAGTTTACCATCTTTTGTCGCCCGCTCAAGCGCATTATAGATAGCTTCCTTCAACTTTAATTGATTCACACCAACTGGTGTATAAATTTTAAACGTTGGCATCCCTGTATCTTGGCAAATCGGTGAGATGTTATCATCAGCCATTTTAATATTATTTGTAATTGTGCCAAGTGCCATCGCAGAACGAGTCCCTACATTTTCTCGCTCTTTCGCTTGTTGAATCGCACGACGAACATCTTTCGGTAAGTTCGTTGACGTTTCAACAATTAGTTGATACATGCTTTCTTGAAGCTTTTCCATTGTTACTTCCCCCTCAATTGTGAACGCTACCAAAACGTTATGAGCTGAAAATTCCATTGTTATGCTCTTTAGCTTTTTATTTGTTTCACGCTATTAAAGCATAAATGAAATTTTTCACAACTTGATTATACCTCTTTTTCTATCGTCCTTCTATTATCCGCACAGAAAAAGGCTACCAAATTGGAATTGGCAGCCTTTTTAATATATTATTCGTCTTTTTTAAATTGCTCACATTTTAATTCTAATTCATCTAACATTGCAAGAAGACGATCTACATCTTCTAATTCTACTTCTTCAGGTTCAATTGTATCAATTACTTCAATGAACATATTTAAACGCTCTTTTAAATATACTAATTGTGTATCTTTATCTTGAATTGCTTTTCCCATGAAGGCACTCTCCTTTTAATTCGAGTTGCTTTTATTATACCGCAAAAATGATTACTATGGGCATGAAATTTCACCAATTTTGTCACAGTCATCCACTATAATGTAAGCCCTCTCTCTTTTCATGCTAAAAAGTTTCACTTTATAAAAAGCACATATTCTTCTATTATAGAGAATGGACAAATTGTTATTTCAATAGTCAAAGGAGTATTTCATATGACGATATCACAAAAAATGAAGCCGATTACTCCTTCTTACGATCCATGGGAAGCGTATATGGACCTTGAAGAGTACGGCAAACTACTATTAACAAATGTTGAATTTACAACGACGACGTTATGCAATATGCGCTGTGAGCATTGCGCTGTTGGTTACACGTTACAGCCGAAAGACCCAAATCCGCTTCCGATGGATCTTTTATTAAAACGATTAGATGAGATTCCTCATTTACGTTCTTTAAGTATTACTGGCGGAGAACCTATGCTTTCAAAAAAATCCGTCGACAACTATGTAACACCACTCTTAAAATACGCCCATGAACGAGGCGTTCGCACTCAAATCAACTCTAACTTAACTATAGATTTAGCACGTTACGAACAAATTATTCCTTATTTAGACGTGTTGCATATCTCTCATAACTGGGGAACAATTGATGACTTCGTTGAAGGCGGATTTGCAATGATGGAGCGTAAACCTACTTACGAACAACGTGCAAAATTATTCGAAAGAATGATTACAAATAGTAAGGCTCTATCAGATGCAGGTGTACTTGTATCTGCCGAAACAATGTTAAACAAAAGAACTCTACCACATATTGAACATATTCACCGCCAAATCGTCGAAGAGATGGGCTGTAAACGTCATGAAGTTCACCCAATGTATCCAAGTGACTTCGCGAGTAATCTAGAGATTTTAACAAAAGCTGAAATTCGTGATGCGATTGAGCATTTACTAGAAATTCGCGATGAAAATGTATGGATGTTATTTGGAACTTTACCTTTCTATGCTTGTAGCGATGACGAGCGAGACATTGCCACATTTAAAAAATTACAAGAGAGCAAAAATGTAACCGTTCGTAACGATCCAGATGGCCGTTCTCGTTTAAATGTAAATATTTTCGATGGAAATATTATTGTGACGGACTTTGGTGATGTTCCACTTCTAGGAAACATACAAACAAACACATTACAAGAAGCATATGACAAATGGAGTGCTTCAAAAACAGCAAAATCATTAAGCTGTCACTGTCCTGCAGTAAAATGTCTTGGACCAAATGTTCTTGTAAAAAACAGCTACTATCCGACAGAAGATTTCTTATCAAAAACAGCAAACATTACATTATAAAAAAACGTCAGCTTATAAGCTGACGTTTTTTTATGTTATTGCGAGTGGGAAGAAGAAATGAATTTAAAAAATAAATGATCATGAATTGGAATCGCCGCTCCAATTCCTTGAGAAGTAATATTTTTCACAACAAGTCTTTTTTGATTTCCCTTTAATACAAGATACACTTCTCCAAATGTTACTTTTCCCTTTTCATTTACTGCTGGTGTATAAGCGTATAAATATCCGAGTTGACTCGGACTAATATTATACACACGCTCATGTCCAGTACCATAACCAATAGTTGTTTTAAACGAAAGGGGCAATTGTACTTTTTCAAGCGCTTTGAGAAGCATCATTTTTTTCACATCTGCAGCATCTTTCATATCTGCTGTTAAATCGCCTTCAACCGTCTTTTGTGTTTCTTGCTTATAGCGAAGTGGATATAAACGGTCTCCTCCGCGATTATCATACACATTTCGATTCACTTGTTTATATTCCCAATTAATCGATGTGTCTACTGATTCATAATGTAAAGCCCATTGACCTAAATAAATTTTTGCCCGGTACCCTACTGCAAGCGGCGCATTTGAAATTGTCGTTTCATTAAACATCCGAATTAAGTCTGGATTTTCAATTTTAATATTAGCTGTTTTCAATAGTTCTTGAGCAAACTTACTTGGCTGTAAACGTGGCAAATCTTGCGCATCATTTGGAAATGTATTGTCTTTTGAAATATTTAAAACAGATGAAGGCATTTTTGTTCCTACTGTTGTCTTTGCAAAACTCATGTTAGGAAATAATAAAATAAACGAGACCATAGTTGAAAGACATATGCTGTATACTCGTTTCACCTGTCTGGCTCCTTCCTATGTAAAGGTATATATACTACTTTGTTTATTGTTTTCTCTGAGCACAATTGTTATGCCTATTTTTCATAATAAATAAAAACCAATTCCCATAATGACATACGCCGCTAGTAAAGTGCCGCCTTCAAACCAGTTTGTATCTCCATCATTTGAAATCGCAATCGTTAAGAAAACGGCTGTAATCATAGATACAAGTTCTGGTATGGTAAATACTAAAGGCATCCTCTGCGCGAAGAACATAGATAGCAATACTAGTACAGGAGCAACAAACATGGCGATTTGTAATGTAGAACCTATTGCAATTTCGACTGCAATATTTACTTTATTTTTATAAGCCATAATAATTGCAGATGCATGTTCCGCTGCATTTCCAACAATTGCAACGATAATAACCCCTATAAATAATTCTGACCAACCAAATGATTTTGCAACAGTTTCAAAAGTATGCACGAGCGCCTCTGATACATAAGCTACCGCCAGTGTTGCTATCGCTAAAATAAGGAGTGCCTTCCCTTTCGACCACTCTGGCTCTTCTTCATGCGCTACTTCGTCACTTTTATGTTGATATACACCACGGTGCGTAACTAACTTAAATAGTAATGCAGCAATGTACATGATAATCATAATAATAGAAACACCTATACTTAATTGATACGTCTTGCCAGCGTCCATCTTCATTGAAAAAATCTCTGGAATAACAAAGGCCACGACAACAGCAAATATTAATAAAGCTGAATTATGCCTTGCATCGTAAACGTTAAAGCTTTGCCTTTTATATTTAAGTCCACCTACAAAGAAGGATAGTCCTCCTACTAATAATAAATTTCCAAGTACAGAACCCGTTAAAGAAGCTAACACCACTTCAATTAACCCTGCTTGAAGTGCAAAAATTGAAATGATAAGTTCAACAGCATTACCGAAAGTAGCATTTAATAATCCGCCTATTCTAGGACCAGATACAATTGCTAAACTCTCTGTTGCTCTCCCCATAAAACCAGCTAACGCGATAATCGTAATACAATACACAGCGAACATAATTGTTTCTGGCCAATGAAGTGTTTTTCCAAGTACAGATAGTGGTACACCTATAAGTGCTACTATAAGAAATATTTTATTAAACATGCTTTTCACCCTTCCATCGTATGTATTTCTCCTCAATATTATTATTATTCTTCTCCTAACTTGTCCGATTTCATCACAATTACGTTTAAAAAATCGACTTGAAGAAAACAGTATGAAAGATATTTAAATTATCTTGTTTAAACAGAGAAAATATAAATTAGGAAAAGAGGTAAAGAATATGCACTTAAAAGAGAAAATTGCAACTATTATCCAAGGACAACGTACCGGTGTATTATCCACAGTACGTAACGAGAAACCGCATAGTGCCTTTATGATGTTTTTCCATGAAGATTTTGTACTATATGTTGCAACAGATCGACAATCAAAAAAGATAACAGATATTGAACAAAATCCTAATGTCCATGTACTACTCGGACGAGAAGGAAAAAAATTAGATGAAGATTATATTGAAGTTGAAGGATTAGCTTCAATCGAGGAAGACTCAACATTAAAAAACAAGTTTTGGAATAATAGCTTAAAACGTTGGTTACTCGGTCCTGAAGACCCTAATTACGTATTGATAAAAATCAATCCCGACACAATTTATTACATCGATGGTGCCGGTACGACGGAGCCTGAGTTTTTACGACTATAAAATAAAACAAGCCCCCTTTAGGTGGGCTTGTTTTGTCGAAAAGTTCTTTTGAAAAAAACAATAAAATAGGTGGAACTTTCTAAAGATTCTGTTATATAATAGCAGTAACTTAAATAAACTGTATTAAAACAGATTGAGAGGAGAAATAAAATTGATGAAGAGAGAAGAACGCAAAAATATGATTGAGTTTATTGAAAAGAAGAAAGGGATTGAGCGTGACGAATTACTGTTTATGACAGACGATGAAGTAGAGCATATTTATAATGTAACGTACTTTTTATATGAGGAAATTGCAGAGTAGCATAATAATCCCCACCTTATTAAAAATATAAGGTGGGGATTATTTCGTTATTTAGCCCACTATTTGCGGGCAGTAAAACTCCCACCTTAAAATTCAAGTGGAGCAAGAAGTTAAGTTGGAGTCATGCTTCCTATAAACCTTAATTACTTCAACTTTATACATGAGAATCATTTTCATGTATAATACTGTAAGATTGGAGGGATTTTACTATGAGTTCGTGGCTCTTATTTGCACTATTATCAGCAATTGCTGCTGCCCTTGTATCGATTTTTGGAAAGTTTGGTTTAGACGGAATCGATGCAAACGTTGCAACAACAATTCGATCTATTATTATGGCATTATTTATGATAGGCGTTATTATCATACAAGGTAAATTTCAAAATATCGGCGACGTACTGCTAAATAAAAAAGCACTGCTATTTATCACATTAAGTGGGATTGCAGGTGCTTCTTCATGGCTATTTTATTTTCTTGCCCTCAAAACAGGAAAGGTTTCACAAGTAGCTCCTGTCGATAAATTAAGCGTCGTATTTTCTATCATTCTCGCTATGATTATCCTCGGTGAAAAGTTAAACTTTATGACCGGTGTTGGTGTAGTCTTTATTACAGCTGGTGTATTATTTATTGCTTTCAGCTAAAAAAAACGCTATTAGCGGTTTTTCTTTTTCTTTATGTAAAACCATACAACACATGTAACAACTGCTGAAATTAATAAAATCCATATTCCATAATGATGTAAACTATACTCAACGAAGCGCCACTTCTCGCCTAACTTCCAGCCAAGCCCAATAAAAACACTTATCCAAATGAGCGCACCACCGTAAGCGTACAAACAAAAACGCCAAAGTGTCAAATTTGATACCCCAGCAAAATATGCCGTTAAATGACGTACTCCCGGTATAAAATAACCAATCATTAAAAGAAATGGCCCATATTTTTCAAATAAAATATGTGTTTTTTCAATGTGATGTTCTTTAATTCTAATTTTCGGCCCATATTTCTTTAAAACAGGGAGCCCAAGTTTTAAACCTAATATGTAGCTTAACGTAATCCCTAACATCGCACCAGCCATCCCACTTAAAAAAGCAGCAGTTCCTGACATAACTCCTTTTGAAACATTATAACCAATAAAGGTCAATAAAAACTCGTCTGGTATCGGTAATCCGACAATCCCACCAGCCAAAGCTATAACAATTCCAAAATAGCCATAATGCGCGATTAACTCGCCAATATGTTGTTCCATTCGGAAGACACATCCTATGCACGATCGTTATTCCACATTGTACCCTTTCTATCTTTAAGGCAAACATGGTATACATATTCACTATACATTGTTTTTATAATGAACTCTACTTCTATTCTTTCCTTTAACAGAGATAAAGTGAAACTTTAATCAGTGGGGCTTTTCTTCATCCTCTACTAATTATTAATCTACGCCAATCTTGCTTCTACAGACATCCCGACTCCCACATAACTCACTTACATTCACCAATTTTGAGAGTAGATTCTTACTGCCCGCAAATGACCCGATAAAAAATAAAAATTCATATGCGTGTTTTTTTGTTACAATAAAGGAAAGTTACTTTTCGCAACGGTTTAACTCTCAAGAAAAATGATATATCTAGCAAAAACATAGTTTGGTCTATATAATGCAACTTCTACCTATTAAAAGAACATGAACCCTTTTACATACAACATCATTTTTCTAAATTATACAGGGGGGAACGAACATGACCATTGAAAATCAATTTATTCAAAAAGTTTACTATAAAACATTTTTAACAGAAGAAACTTCTACTCCTGCATCGGAAGTACTCGGTGAAGCATATATAAATGAATCTAAAAATGAATTCTCCAACATTTCTAATATTCGATTTGCTCAAGGTGAATTTTATTATCAAAATAAAGATTTTGAAGCAGCTATATTTAAATGGGAAAAAGTAAATAATGCTCTTGCACTTTGGGCAACAAAAAATATTGCAGATGCTTATTTTGAACTAGGATTTTTACCAAAGGCAGAAGAAATTTATCAATCCATTCAAACAGAAGATACAACTCTTACGATGGAGGTTTCCTTACAACTTCTTTCTCTTTATATCGAACAAGATCGTTTAGGACTTGCTTTTAAGACGATTAGTGAAGCTGTTGCATTCCAACCGGATTACCCAAATATTACTGCAATTGCACGTTCTTTCTATGAAAAACAAGAAGATTGGAACAACGCTATCGAACTAGCTGTTCAAGAAGGTATTCGAACACAATCTTTACACTGGTTTGATACGTTAATAAATTACATAAATAAAGGATTTACAAAAAATATTAAGCCTGAATATTTCTATGAGTCTTTAAAAGCTCTATATGCTGTTGATCAAGCTCAATTTAAAGAACTTGTTATTGCTCTTTGGAATAGCTATCAACATGAATCCTTATACCTTCCTTGGATTCAAAGTATTAATCATTTATTCTTGCATATTGAAACAGACAATAATGACGATTGGAATGAAATTTCTACTCGCTATCAAGAAACATACTTTGCATTAATTACCGGAAATCATTTTATGCATGAATTAAACGGACTTGTACCAAATTTATTAACAAATTGGTTCAGTTTAACGAAAGCAAAAGATTCTCTAGTTGTCTCTGCAGCAGTGTTAGCATGGAATGAAGTCTCACCTACAACTTTAGAATCATTACTCGTAAAAAGTGCTGGATCCTTACTTTCTAATACATCTGCTGAAGCAGATGTAAATATGGAAACAGTTTCTCATTTATTCGAAACAATCGCTGTGTGGGCTGAGAAAAATGATGTAGATTTAAGTCATCAATTTACGCTACTCGTCCATGAACTATGCGATTTAAATGTCACGCCACTACTAATAGCTGGAACTAGTGACCATGATAAAACATCATTTGTTAATTCAATATTAGGAGAGAACATCTTAAATGAAACTTTAACAACTCCTATTCTATTTAAAGACGCTAGTCAAACTGAAATAACAGAATTTACCGCGTTAGATATACGAAGTATCCCTAACCTTAATGAATTCCATCAAATAACGGCTACATCTGCTCAGTCGGAACTTGAGAAAAGATGTATAGAAATTAAGCTACCAAGTAGGTTTTTAAGAAAAAATAAGTTTACATTTCTTATTACACCATCCATTCAAGGACAATTGGATAAAAACAATGCATACTTTGAATACTTACAAGCAGCAGATAGTCTTGTTTACGTATTAAATTCTTCTTCACCATTGCATAGTGAAGAAATTGATACGTTAATTTATTTACGTGAACAAGTATCAAACTTACAAATTCACTTCGTATTACACACAAATAATACGACTACTAATGAAAAACTAATTAGTAAACTTAAAGTGCATTTTCCAGATGCACAATTCTTCCCATACTCTCCTTCGCAAGAGAGTAGCCAGCAACTTGGAGATGTAACAGAATCTATTCTCTCTAATCTTGCAAAACGCGATATAGAAAAAGAACGTATAGAAAAGCTAATATGGTTTACGCAAAAGACGATTGCTTATCTCATAAACGAACGTGTGGAATTAGAAAATACATTAGTAAAATCCGTACGCTGGAATAAACACATCTCAGTGAAACTTACTGGATTTATTAATAACCTTACTGCTCTTGAAAAAGATAAAATTCGCTCTATTACCGAATCCTATCTTTTAACGAAAGAAGAAATTACACGAGATATACATTCTCAAATTCCTGAATTATTACAGAGCTGCTCTGATCTTGTTCAAGAAGATAGTGATTTCAAACTAGTTCATGAAGAATTAAATGCTGCAATGAATGAACGAGTTCAAAAGCATGTACAACAGGTACTTCTTCCTAAATTTACTGGGTCTATTCAAGAATGGATTGAAACAGCACATAATGAATTTATTCAAGCTCAAGCTTATTTAGATGAAATGAGTGAAACATTTAATAAATTATATAAAGAAGAACGTATGAAACTTCCTTGCGATTTCAAATTATTAGATGATTGGAATCGAGATGTTGTACGAATGACAAATCGAATTACAGTAACAAACATCAATATTTTATTACGCTTTACACCGACACAGTTTTTCTTAAAAAGTGCCGGAAAATTATTTGGTAATATGCAAAAAAACCAATCTATGCTCGCCAACAAATATAAACAATATATTGAAACAGAAGACTATACAGAAATTGCTCACACAATTTCAAAACAATTCTTCCTACAATTTGAAGTATTTGAAGGGGCATTAGAACGCGATATCATGATGTTCTTTAAAGATCCACTTAGCATATTGAAACAAAATGTGGATGCAGCTCAACTTGAGATACAGGAAGATGAACAAACATTAGCAACGCTAAGAAGCAATCCAGAAACATATCATGATCCTTTAGCGTTATTTAAACTACAATTGCTACAACATAAATTCGTTTTAAGTACTACAAAGAAACATGAAGATATCTTTGTATCTAACGAATCTCCTACTGTTTAACAGAAAAACCAAGCAAACTAAAATTTGCTTGGTTTTTTTACTTTATTATTTTCATATGTTCAAACGGATAATAAATGCCTGCTAACTTTCCTAACACATCTTCTCTATCAATAAAACCTAAACCATTTCTACTATCTTTACTTATTAGGCGATTATCTCCCATAACAAAAATCTTATTTTTAGGAATTGTAATCGGTCCAAAGTCCTCTGTTAAATTCATAAGTTTTTTTTCTGCTTGTTTTTTATTACTATCCAAATACTCTTCATCTTTCACTTCAGAATTTACATATAATTGATCATTTCTCATCTCAATAATATCTCCTGGCAATCCAATCACTCTTTTGACATAAAAATTATCTGTTTTCACAACAATAATGTCTTCTCTCCCATAGCTTTCAAATTGTTTTGCTAACTTATTAACAATCACCTTATCTCCATCTTGCAACGTCGGCCTCATGGATGCTCCTTTTACAGTCGTAGGGAAAAACACAAAAATTTTCGCCAAAAACACCAATAAACATGCAATTGCAATCGTTCCAAAAAATTCACGCCAACATTTTTTCCTTTGCATCATTTCACCATCTCATCATCTTTTTACTTTTATTATAAATAATACGACTGATATTCTTCTACAAAATTCTGAATTATTAAATTATAATATTAGAAATTTCAAAATAACAATACTGATCAAATTAAACAAGCAAAAAAGATACTCTCAAAATAGTCTATCCACTATTTTTGAGAGTATCTTTTTATAATCCCACATATACAATACACATTTGAGCAGCTACATATGTAAACCAAATCCAAAGTGGCTCATACTTCAATTTGCGCCCTCCGATATCTGTCACGCCAATAATAAAATCAGAAATCACAAACAGTAAACCACCAAACGCTGGTATCCACCATATTCCTGTATTTTCATAATATAAGGCGAATGCAAAGCACGCCATTCCCCCAACCCACAATCCATAAATTAGAGCTCCTATCGTAAACAATTTATCCTGTTTATCATTTCGGATAAAGAAGAACCATCCTACAATTAGAAAGAGCCCATATACAAGTAAGCCAATCCAAAAACCATTCCATGAAATTCCTGTTTGCAAAAATGCTTTTACATAAAAACAATGAGCAAGGGCGAAAGTAACCATCCCACCAATTAATCGATGACCAATTGGAATCAACCCAGCCATAAACAAATCTCCCACAGTCGATAAAGTCATACCAAGTGCAACCCACGTACTATACTCTACAGATGGATCTTGTAACCATATCCAAATTGCACTACCTGTTAAAGAAAAACTAAGAATAAGACGGATTGCTAAAGGTAACGGCATATTAACTTTCGTTCTTTTTGTCTGCCCTATTGCATAAATTGCACCAATAAAAAAAAGAAGTATTTGCCCAATTAACACCACGTAAAGTAGATTCATAATATGTTCTCCTCAATAAATGCTTTTTGTATCTTTTTTCGTTACACTTAGTCTATTATCCTTTTTCTAAAAAAGAAGAACAGCACTGTTCTTCCATTGTAATCGCTTTTCTGCTCTCTATGCCACTTGTTTTTCTTGCTCTATTTTTTGCTTAGCTGGCGTCCGATTTACCACAATAATTCCCGCGGCTACACATGCTAAACCAAGTAGCACAAATGAATGAATTGCTTCACCTAAAATCATGCTCGATAATAACACACTAAATACGGGTATAAAGAACATATACATAGATACTTTTCCAACCTTGTTGTATTTCATAATTGTATTCCAAATGCAAAAACCAGCTGCAGATAAGAAAGATAAATAAATCAGCATAAGTAGTGCGTGTAGACTAAATGTAAATGGCATTACTCCAACTTGTAAAGCCCCTATACATAATAATCCTATAGAACCAAAAATCATTTGGTATGCTGTCATATAGCCAACATCTAATGTTTTACTACCTTCTTTTGCTAATATGTTTCCATATGAATACAGCATTGCTGCACTAAGAAGTAATAAGCTTCCGATTCCAAAATGAAATGATAAGCTACCATCACTCGGCACATTTACTAAAATGACGCCACAAAAACCAATCGATACCCCAATTAATTTTCTCATATTGAGAGCATCATCTTTATATACAAAATGGGCGAGTAAAATTTGAAAGAATGATGATGTCCCTGAAATGATAGCTCCTTCAATCCCCGAACTATAACTCATTCCAATATAAAAACAGATATATTGAAGAAACGTTTGGAATAAACCAATTTGTATTAACTGTTTCCCCGTTCCTTTTTTGAAGCTCATATTTTTCCCTAACACTTTAAAAAAGAATAAAAGCATTACCCCAGATAACAAGAAACGATAACCAGCAAATAATAT
Organism: Bacillus sp. Root131; assembly: GCF_001429475.1. Classification (NCBI taxonomy): domain Bacteria; kingdom Bacillati; phylum Bacillota; class Bacilli; order Caryophanales; family Bacillaceae; genus Bacillus; species Bacillus sp. Root131. Next base: position 82,508 of record NZ_LMJQ01000002.1, on the reverse strand, counting down.
TTGCTCTCCAACTTCTTGTGGTTGAATTCCAAGTTCAACATAACTTAATTTAATAAAAGGAAATGCGCTTCCCCATAAAAAAGTTGCTACTATTGCAGCAATAAATACGCCAATCGGATGGGTAAAAAATTTCTCTGTCTTCACTTGTTGTCTTCCTTTCCGATCTTTTATGAACAATATTCATATATACCAGAGGAATTGCGAAAACACAAGTTTTCCGTTTATACTTGAAACAAAACCGTACCATCTCATAAAAACATATGATATACTATAGAATAATTACAATATAATAACGATTAAAAACAGATTCAACAGAAATGCTGCTATCCATTATGGATGGCAGCTTTCGTCGTTTTATAGGGGTTTCGATTTTGATTATTTTTCTCAATAAGAATTCGGAAGGAGCGAGTAGTAATGAACTCAGAAGTAAAAACGTTACAGGCAAAAGAAGCAATTTCCCATCCCTCTTTATGGGACACATTAAAAAAACATTATGAACTTGTATTTGCAGTAGCATCTGGTATTTTTATTTTAGTTGGCTGGTTATTCACAAAGAACGATGCAATGAATGTAGGTATTACTTGCTATATCCTTGCTTATATAGTTGGTGGATATGCAAAAGCGAAAGAAGGCATTGAAGATACGATTGAAGAAAAAGAGCTAAATGTTGAAATGCTAATGCTCTTTGCAGCTATTGGTGCTGCAATTATTGGCTACTGGGCAGAAGGGGCTATCTTAATCTTTATCTTTGCGCTCAGCGGTGCTATGGAATCTTATACGTTAAGTAAAAGCCAAAAAGAAATTTCCGCTCTTCTTGACTTACAACCTGAAGAAGCATTACGTATTTCCAACGGAACTGAAGAACGTGTTCCTGTTGGAGAGTTACAAATTAACGACATTATTTTAATTAAACCTGGTGAACGTGTTCCTGCTGACGGTACGATTCATAACGGTGAAACAAATATCGATGAGGCAGCAATCACAGGAGAACCTATTCCAAATGAGAAAAGACATGGCGATGAAGTATTTGCCGGTACTGTAAATTTACGTGGTGCTATCGAAGTTAAAATTACGAAGCCGAGCGATCAAACATTATTCCAAAAAATTATCCGTCTCGTCCAAAGTGCACAAAGTGAAAAATCACCATCACAACTATTCATCGAAAAGTTTGAAGGAACATACGTAAAAGGTGTACTACTCGTTGTTGCGCTTATGATGTTCGTTCCTCATTTCTTACTTGACTGGAGCTGGAATGAAACGTTTTATCGCGCTATGATCTTACTTGTAGTCGCATCTCCTTGTGCGCTCGTAGCTGCCATTACACCAGCTACGTTATCAGCCATTTCTAACGGAGCGAGAAACGGTATTCTCTTTAAAGGCGGTATACATTTAGAACGCCTTGCTTCTGTGAAAGCAATCGCGTTTGATAAAACAGGAACATTAACAGAAGGTAAACCTACCGTAACAGATGTATATGTTCGAGAAAATATAACAGAAAAAGAAGTACTTTCTATTACAGCATCAATTGAAAGTCACTCTACACATCCTTTAGCTGAATCCATTGTTAAATATGCACAACATGCGTACGACATTACATTAAAAAAACCAGAAAAGGTTGAAGATGTAACTGGTTTTGGTCTAAAAGGAAGATTGGAAAACATCGCTTATAAAATAGGTAAAGCTGACTTTATCGGTGAAGAAACAAAGACATTTCATAATGGTATTTCTGCCTCACTTGAAAAAGAAGGTAAAACTGTCGTTTATATTAGTGATGAGGGAGGCATTCTTGGACTTATCGCTTTAAAAGATACGCTTCGCCAAGAAACAATAGCTGCTATTCGTGATTTACAAAGCATTGGTGTCGAAGCAATTATGATTACTGGAGATAATGAAGAAACGGCAAAAGCAATTGCCTCTGAAAGTAATATAAAGGAATATTACGCATCATGCTTACCAGAAACAAAAGTTGAAACGATTAAAAAGTTAAAAGAAAAATACGGTACAGTAGCAATGGTCGGAGACGGTATAAATGATGCCCCTGCACTAGCTACTGCTAGCATTGGTGTCGCAATGGGAGAAGGAACAGATGTAGCTTTAGAAACTGCAGATGTTGTACTGATGAAGAACGAACTATCTCGCCTTTCCCAAGCAATTCGTTTATCAAAACGAATGAACCGTATTGTGAAGCAAAACGTAATCTTTTCGCTAGCCGTTATTGCCATGCTAATTTGTTCAAACTTCTTGCAATTTTTAGCTCTTCCATTCGGTGTTATTGGCCATGAAGGAAGTACGATTCTTGTCATTTTGAATGGCTTACGATTACTAAAAGGAAGCAAATAAAACGGGTCCCTCATAGAGGACCCGTTTTTTTTTAATGATAGCTATTATGACCGTTCGCACTGCTACTCGTTTTATGCTTTGGATGCGAACTGCTCTTTTGTTTATTATTACTTTTATTATTATGGTTCTTTTTATTATTACTCATGAAATATCCCCCCTGTTCCTTTTTATTATGGAACAAGAGCTCATTATTCATTACGGGAATTATTGTCACCGGTTCTATAATGGTGGAGTAAACCATTAATTTCACCGCCAAGTAAAATTACCCATCCAGTTAAATAAAACCATAACATTAAAATAATGATACCACCGAGACCACCATATGTATTGGCGTAATTCGCAAACTTATCTACATAATAAGCAAATGAGTAAGACACCACAATCCATCCTACAGTAGCAAATAACGCCCCTGAAATAACTTCTCTTCTTTTTAACTTTCGATCTGGTGCAAATGTATATAAGAAACTAAACAAAGCAAATAGTACGAAGAAACTCGCTACTAATCGTGTAATGCTCCATACGAAAGAAAAACTATCTGATAAACCGAGTGCTTTAAACACTGCTGCTCCAATAACTTGTCCGAATACCGGAACAATTAACGCAAAGACAATCATAAAAATAATAGCTAATGTAAACACAATTGATAACGCTCTTGTTGTAATAAAAGAACGTGTTTCCTTCACGTCATAAGCTCGGTTAAAAGCATTCATAACCGCATTAACACCATTTGAGGCAAACCATAACATGGATAATAAACCAAATGATAATAAACCACCATTTTGCTGGTTTACAACTTTATCTACATTTACCTCAATTAAGTTCATTGCATCATCTGGTACATAAACCTCTAATAAACTAAGCACATCCTCTGTTTGAATGGGAATAAATCCAAGAAGCGTAATTAAGAAAACGAGCCCAGGAAAAATTGCAAGCAAGAAGAAATAAGCGAGCTGTGCTGCCAAGCCCGCTACATCATCGCGCATCGTCCGGTCATATAAATCTTTACCAAACGAATAAGTACGATTTCTTCTCACCTTTTCTAAAATTTTTCTCATATATGTTTAAACGCTTTTCTTCTCTTCTTTATCTTGCTTTAACTCAATGTACGCTTCAGTTTTTTTTTCCACTGCATTTGAGTCTTTTATAAATAATTCACGCGCTTCTTTCATACCACCATCTTCAGCAACTACTGGCTCTTCTTCTGCTTTCAGCTCATCTACCTTTGGAGATACAGCTTGAATTTCAATCGTTTCTGGCTTTTCTTCTGGCTCAACTTTTTTCTTACTAAAAATTTCTTTCGTTTCTTTTAACGTCTCTACAACAGATGGCGTTAATTTTTTAATTTCTGCTACTTTCGCTTTTACCACATTGAAATCAGCAAGTTCGCGTCCTTTATCTGTAACAGTTTGCACTTTTTCTTTGATCTTTGCATTTTCACCAATTTCAATCATCTTTGTTTTTGCTTTTTCTGCTGTATTTTTTACTTTTTCACGGTTTTCTTTCTTTAACATGGATACAGCTACACCTGCCGCTACACCAATCGCAATGTTTCGAGCAATATTATTTTTCTTTGCCATATTCCTTCACCCTTTCATTTCTTATGTTAGAAAGTATTTCTTTCTAAGCTTCCTCATATTCCTTGTTCATTTCGAATGAAAGCTAATAGCTTTGCACACCCTTCTGTTACAAGGTCATATACTTCTTGGAAATTCCCTGTATAGTAAGGGTCAGGAACGTCTGTCCAGCCACCGTCTGGAACAAAGTCGGACAGTCTACCAATATAGCCTCCAGTTTTACCTAAACTTTTTAAATCTGCTATATTCTTGTTGTCCATGGCAATAATATAATCAAACTTTGTTAAGTCTTCTTTTTCTACTTGCCTTGCTTTAATTCCTTCAAAAGTGACTGCATTTTCTTTTAAAATTTTTTGTGTTCCTTTATGTGGCGGATGGCCAACATGCCAATCTCCAGTTCCTGCAGAATCAATGACAATTTTCTCTTCGAGTCCCTCTTTTACGACAAGATCTCGAAAAATCGCTTCTGCCATTGGAGAACGGCAAATGTTCCCAAGACAAACAAACAATACTTGAACCATGTTTTTGTTTCTTCCCTTCTTGGTGCATTTCTTCATATATACTTATAGTATAAACAACCAATTATTAAATATAAAGGAAATCCCTACTAATTTAATAGGATTGAAAAGATTCATTAACGAAAATGATAAAAAATGTTAAGATAGCCTTATGTTATTTTAAAGGGGGACACTTCGGTGGATTTATCCGTAAAGTCAGAAGAAAACGTTGAATATATGGTCGAAGCTATTAAAGAAAAATTACGTATGGTTAATGCTGGAGCGATGAGAGCTGCTAGTTTTAACGAAGAAATGTACGAAGATTTACGTGACATTTATGATCATGTTATGAAACGTGAAACTTTCAGCATTAGTGAAATGCAAGCTATTACAGAAGAATTAGGTACATTAATTAAAAAGTAAAAAAGCCTCTCTTATATGAGGCTCTTTTTTATTTCCAACAAATTCATGACAACTCTTCTCTTTCCCTCAACCAACTGTAAAATATTGTACAATAGAAGTAGAACCTCATCTTAGATTTTTTCTCCATACATACTACTCACAAATAATAGCAACACTACCATTGCTAACTGTTTTTACTGGAGGTGCTTACTTATGAGCAATTGGTACAGTAAGACGAAAGATCAAACATTAATTGACCTAGAAACAAACGAACAACACGGTTTAACAGATGAGATTGTAAGTGACCGTTTAAAGCAATACGGTTCTAATGAATTAGCTACAAAACAAAAACGCACTTTATGGCAGCGTATTTTCGCCCAAATTAATGACGTCCTCGTATATGTCCTTATTATTGCTGCCCTTATTTCTGCCTTTGTAGGTGAATGGGCGGATGCCAGTATTATCGCGCTCGTTGTAGTTTTAAATGCTGTTATCGGTGTTGTCCAAGAATCGAAAGCAGAACAAGCTTTAGAGGCATTGAAAAAGATGGCGACGCCTAAAGCTATCGTCAAGAGAAATGGTGAACTAAAAGAAATTCCATCTGAGCACGTCGTTCCAGGGGATATCGTTATGCTCGACGCCGGACGATATATCCCATGCGATTTACGCCTTATCGAAACCGCAAATTTAAAAGTTGAAGAATCTGCTCTAACTGGTGAATCTGTCCCTGTTGATAAAGATGCAATCTACCACCCTTCCATGCAAAGTGATGAGCAAGTACCACTCGGCGACCAAAAAAACATGGCCTTTATGTCTACTCTTGTAACATACGGAAGAGGCGTCGGTGTTGCTGTTGAAACTGGAATGAACTCACAAATTGGTAAGATTGCTACCCTGTTACATGAAGCAGACGATGATATGACACCACTTCAAAAAAGCTTAGCACAAGTCGGAAAGTATTTAGGCTTTGTTGCTGTAGCTATTTGTATCGTGATGTTTCTCATCGGCTTTTTACAAGGACGAGATACACTAGAAATGTTTATGACTGCTATTAGTTTAGCCGTTGCAGCTATCCCAGAAGGCTTGCCAGCTATCGTTTCCATCGTTCTTGCAATTGGTGTGCAGCGTATGATTAAACAAAACGTCATCATCCGTAAACTTCCTGCTGTTGAAGCTCTCGGGTCTGTCACAATTATTTGTTCAGATAAAACAGGCACATTAACGCAAAACAAAATGACTGTTACTCACTTTTATAGTGATAACACATACGATCACTTAGAACATTTGAATGTAAATAATGATACGCAACGTCTATTGTTAGAGAATATGGTGCTATGTAATGATGCGTCTTACAATAACGAATCACAAACCGGTGACCCGACTGAAATTGCCCTTCTGGTGGCCGGAAGCACTTTTAACATGCAAAAAGATCATTTAGAAAAAATACATGAACGTGTTAACGAGCTACCTTTCGACTCAGATCGTAAAATGATGTCAACCGTGCATACATACGATGAAAACTGCTATAGCATGACGAAAGGTGCTATCGATAAGCTCTTACCTCGATGTAACCATATTTTTAAAAACGGGAAAATCGAGATTTTAACTGATTCTGATAAAAATCAAATATTAGAATCTGCCGGAGCAATGTCTCAAGAAGCTTTAAGAGTACTTTCATTCGCATTTAAAAAATACAATTCAAACGATGTGGATATAAATCATCTTGAAGAAAATCTTATCTTTATCGGTCTTGTCGGTATGATTGATCCACCGCGAACTGAAGTGAAAGATTCAATTACAGAATGTAAAAAAGCCGGTATTCGCACAGTTATGATTACCGGTGACCATAAAGATACCGCCTTTGCAATTGCCAAAGAACTTGGCATTGCTGAAGAAATATCTGAAATTATGATTGGAACTGAATTAGATAACATTTCAGATACAGAACTAGCTAGCAAAATTAATCATTTAAATGTATTCGCTAGAGTCTCTCCAGAGCATAAAGTGAAATTTGTAAAGGCATTACGCGCAAAAGGAAATATCGTTTCTATGACTGGTGATGGTGTCAATGATGCACCATCTTTAAAGCAAGCTGATGTTGGCGTAGCGATGGGCATTACAGGAACAGATGTCGCAAAAGGAGCAGCTGATGTCGTGTTAACAGATGATAATTTCTCATCTATCGTGAAAGCTGTTGAGGAAGGTAGAAATATTTATCGTAACATAAAAAAATCAATTCTCTTCCTACTCTCTTGTAACTTTGGAGAAATTATCGCTTTATTTTTAGCGATTTTACTTGGCTGGGCAACACCCCTACGACCTATTCATATTTTGTGGGTAAATTTAATTACAGATACACTGCCTGCATTATCACTTGGGGTTGATCCTGAAGATCCAGATGTGATGAAGGAAAAACCACGACATGCGAAAGAAAGCCTATTTAGTGGTAGCGTTCCTTTTCTTATTTTCAATGGGGCTGTCATTGGGATTTTAACGTTAATAGCCTTTATCGCCGGAGCAAAATTCTATACTGGAGATACAAATTTATTCCCTCTTTTCCCAGAGCGAATTGATGAGGATGCTCTATTACATGCCCAAACGATGGCATTTGTCGTTCTTAGTTTTTCTCAGCTTGTTCATTCATTTAACTTGCGTTCAAGAACGAAATCGATTTTTTCAATTGGGATCTTTACAAATAAATATTTAGTCTTCTCCCTTCTTATCGGTGTTCTTATGCAAGTTTGTATCATCTCCATCCCGCCCCTTGCAAATATATTCGGTGTACATGCATTAACGATGCGAGATTGGGGATTTGTTCTCTTATTAAGTATCATTCCACTTGTTGTGAATGAAATTATTAAATTAGTGAAGAGAAACTAAAAGGCAATGAGGACTATTCCTCATTGCCTTTTCATTTATCCTTGTAATTCTTTTTTGATATTCTCTGTTAATGTAGCCATACGCTTGCGACTTTCTTCACGCTCACGTTTATTTTGTTCTTCAATTTGTTGTGTTTCTTGCATACCTCTTGAAATAATGTTCCAAGTTTCCTCAAGTGTTTCCATTTTAATACTAGAAGAACCTGATAATCTCGCTACTTCTACACTTTGCGTTGCGATATTTTGTGCATTTTTCTTAAGTAATTCATTTGTACGGCGATCAAGTTCAGCCATAGAATCTGCAACAAGCTTTTGACGTTTCGCATTTACTGCTTGAATGATACCATTTTTAAAGATAGGAATCGTCGTAATAAATGCTGTATTGATTTTACCAATTAATTTATTATTACCACGTTGAATCATGCGAATTTGTGGTGCTGTAAGTAGCGCAACCATACGAGCTTTTTCTAAATCATCAATACGTTGCTCTAAAATTTCAACCGAGTTTTTAAGCGACTCTAATTCAATACCTGCTAATTGATCATTATTACGCACGCGCTCTTCATACATCGGAACTAATTCTGTATTTAAACGCTCTAATAACATTTCTCCTGCTACTACATACTTCTCTAAGTCTAAATAATATTTTAAGTTTTGCTCATACAAGCCATCTAACGTACCAATTGATTTTTTCATCTCATCTTGGTACTTCGTAATTTCCACATAAACTTTATCAATTTCGCGGCCCATCGTTTGATATTTACTAAAGATTTGTTCTATCATTTTATCCGCTTTTTTGAACATGCGCGAGAAGAAACCACTTTTTTCTTCCGCAAAGTCTTTACTATCAAATCTGTCCATAATTTTACCAAGTTGCTTTAACAATTCACCAGAATCTTCTATCTTTGATAGAGACATTGTATGTAAAATTTGATCAGCGAAACGTGAAATTTCCATAGAAGGTTCTTTTCCAAGTTCAATTAATTCCAGTTGATCTTTAATATCTACTGCGTTATAAATACGTTGCACATCTGCATCTTGTCTAAGTTGCAAGCGAACATCTTGTGCGGTTTGCTCATTCAATTCAGTTTTCGAATCTAGTACGACTGGGTTATTCATATGGTATTCTCCCTTTCCTTATAAAAATGGACGAAATAGTCCTTTTATTGTTTGTGATAAATTTTTATAGGCTGATGAGCCATGAAACTCAAGATCGAAATTAACTTCTTCAAGCCAATGGGAATCGAATGCTCCTGCTTCAACATACGGTTCAATATCGTTTCTGCCCGTGGGATTGAAATGGAATACATCTACTCCAATTTGATTCAAAAATAGTAATAAAACAGCGTCAGAACGAGTTAATTCTCCACTCTTCTCATTATTAAATATAACAATTTTCGGTACATCTTGTGAATAATCAAATTTCTCAAGCTGTTCTAAAATATTAGGTGGTATTTGAGAAAGTTGTGCGAAAACATACAGTGCTACATCTTGTTTCGTTTCTTTCGCAATTGGTTTGCATATTTCACTTTCGCACGTATGGATAATCGCCTCTGCAATCCCATGTTGTAAACCTTCCGGTAAACGCTTATGCGGCCACCAATGGCTATTCATAATTAGATCAGGATGTAATTTCCCAGCTCGGTCCAATGCATCTCGATAATGATATTGGAAATTTGCTTTTTGCTCTTTCGTAAATGGGAATGTATTAATTAATAAACTGTTATCAAATGATGTAACAACCTTTAATCGTTGAAAATATTCTTTATCATTCTTTGAAACGCCTGATATTTTCGCAAATAAAGAAGGAATATAAATATGTTTATTTTCAACAAAGAATGTTGGACGTACAAATGCCTTTTCTTTCGTAATTAAAAAGAGTTCATCATATGTCGTTTTTAACGTACGTGCTACAGGTGTATACGAACGAAATTGCCACGGTTTATATAATAGTGAATTATCGTGGTGAAGTACTTGTTCAATTTCTTTCGAAGCTTGATACGCTACTGTTGCAACACGCTCACGTCGACGATCAGGGAATGGTTCAAGCGAAATGCGACCCGGATGAGATACAACAAAAGTTCTTCCCTCTTCATCAATATTTTCAAATCCATCTTTTCCTTCGGGGTGATAATAAAGCACATCACAACCGAGCATAATAAGAAAATATAAGAAATATATACGGCTTTCCTGTGCATCACCATACCAAACGATACGCGGCATTTGTTTCTTATAATTAATCGTAGAGAACCACTTCGCTACGTAATTTTCGCTTAGTTTAATTATGTCGATTAAGAAACGACGGAAACCTTCTGTCTTTAACGACTGATTATGTTGTTTCTCATATAATTTCAATACTGAAATGAACGTCGCATGTATGTAATGCTGTAAATCAGGATTGTCTACTTTCGGTAAAAGTTGTTTCCCAGATAAATGTGCAACTAGCCTATTTACTGTCAGACCATTTGGTGCTTCTTGATGTAATCCGAACACTTCTTGAATATGACGAAGCTTTTCCGAATCAATCACTTTGTTTAAATTTTGTTCGTGTAAAACTTCGATTCCTTTCGCTTCACTATAATCAAACAGTTCATTAAAATATTCATCTACATCATTAGGAACGCCAAGGATTCGACATGCTATATAACTAAATTTCATTTCATTCTCTGTCAGCTCATATTGTGGGCGTTTTTCTAAAAGTGTTTCAAATTGCTTTAAATCTGATTCATCTTTTAATGCATATGGTTGAAGTGTAAAACGTGAAAACACAACAGTTCACCTCCAAAAACATTTACGTTTTTTCTAAATCTTTCTTCTATTATAAACTATTTTTGGTTATAAAAAATGGGCGCTCGTAAAACGAGCAAACCCATTTCAATTATTTATTGTCTTCTTTAGTAGCTGCAACTTCTTCTTTAGCTTGTCCAGAATTCTTCATGTAGTGAATTATAAATGTTGCTCCAAATGCTACAACTAAAATAATGAAGAACAGTGTATGACTAATATGAATATCAATTAGAGACAATAGCATCTTCGATGCGATAATTAAGATTAAAATATATGCTGTCGTTTCAAGCTCTGGAATACGCTCTAACAATTTTAAGAATACACCAGCGATACCACGCATCATTAAAATACCTAGCATTCCGCCTAATAATAAAATCCAAACTTCATTAGATACACCAAATGCAGCAAGTACGCTATCTACAGAGAACGCGATATCCATTAATTCAACCATCGCAACTGTTCCCCAGAAGACACCGAACATTCTAAAGAAAATACTGTTTTGATTCATACCGTGAGCTTCGTCTTCTTCACTTGCACCTTTACGCTTATCAATAAAGTATTTTACTGATAACCAAGCAAGGTAAAGTGCACCAAGAAGTTTTACCCACCATAATTTAATTAAGAACATTCCAATTCCAATCGCAATAAAGCGGAACACATAAGCTCCAATAAGTCCATAGAATAATGCTTTTTTACGTTTTTCTTCCGGAAGGTGTTTTACCATTACTGCTAACACAAGTGCGTTATCGGCAGATAACAAACCTTCAAGTACAACAAGTGTACCTATTAATCCCCAAGATACTGGATCTTGCAACACTTTAATCCACATGTCCAAGTCGAAAAACTGAGCATACGTATCAAGGATTCCTTGCAAAATACTCATCTTACCTTTATCCCCTATTCTTTGCTAGATTTATAGAAAGGTCAAAAAAAGGAAACGAATATCGTTTCCTTTCTATGCATCCAAGCCATACGCTCTTACAAGCGCACCTAAACCACCTTGGAATCCACTTCCTACTGCATTAAACTTCCACTGTCCATTATGACGGTATAATTCACAAAAGACAACTGCTGTTTCAATGGAGAAATCTTCCCCTAAATCAAAACGAAGAACTTCTTCATTCGTCTCTTCATTTGCTAAACGAACAAACGCATTTCCTACTTGTCCAAAGTTTTGACTACGGCCTTCTGCATCATAAATCGTAACTGTAATAGCAATTCTGTGCACATCTGCTGGAACTTTCTTTAAGTCCACAACAAGTTGCTCATCGTCACCTTCACCTTCACCTGTACGGTTATCTCCTGTATGTAAAACAGATCCACAAGGAGACTGTAAATTATTATAGAAGATAAAATCAGTTTCCTTCGTACATTTTCCGTTTGCATCTAATAAAAAGGCAGATGCATCTAAATCGAAATCTGATCCACCGTCATAAGATTTAATATCCCATCCAAGACCAATTACTGCTTTTGTTAAACCAGGGCTTGTCTTACCCAAATCAATTTTCTGTCCTTTTTGTAATTGAATAACCATCTATATTCACCTCTATATTTTTATCTTTAAAAATATATCCATCGGTAAACATACATTTCACCGATGGATATATAAATTAAATCTATTACTCTACGTCTAAACCAAAGTTATTACATAGAGACGCTAATCCACCTTGGAATCCACTTCCGATTGCATTGAATTTCCAGTCACCTGCATGACGGTATAATTCACCTACTACTACGGCTGTTTCAATAGAGAAATCTTCTCCTAAATCGTAACGAATTAATTCTGCATTCTTTTCTTCATCTAAAATACGTACGAAAGAGTTAGAAACTTGTCCGAAGTTTTGGCTACGACCTTCTCCATCATAGATTGTAATTGTGAAACAAATACGTTCGATATGTGCAGGTACATTTTTCAAATCTACTTTGATCGATTCGTCATCGCCTTCACCTTCGCCAGTTCGGTTATCTCCTAAATGCTCGACAGCACCATTCGCACCTTTTGGGTTATTATAGAAGACGAAATCCTCTGCACCTGAAACTTTACCGTTAGCGCCTACTAAGAAAATACTAACATCTAAATCGAAATCGTTTTGTCCGTCATAACGATTCGTATCCCAACCTAGTCCTACAAGAACTTTTGAAAGACCCGGATTCGTTTTTGTTAAGTCTACCTTTTGTCCTTTTTTCAATGAAATTGATGCCATATTCAATTCCTCCTCGGTTTATTTTATTGATAACGTGATACAATCTCACTTAAGTTTTTATCTTGTGTGCCTTCTCCAACAGCTGAAAACTTCCATTCACTTCCGTGACGATACATTTCACCTGCAATTAGAGTCGTTTTGCCAGCATAATTATCCGATAAATTATAGCGTGCTAATTCTTCACCAGTTTGCGGGTTTTGAATACGAATATATGCATTACGAATCATCCCGAAATCTTGACGACGATTTACACAGTCATAAATATTTACAACGAATACTAAACGATTAATACGGCTCGGAACTTTATGTAATTCTACGAAAATTGTTTCGTCATCACCAGCGCCTTCACCTGTTAAATTATCTCCTGAATGAATAATACTACCACAAGTAGAAAGTTTATTTCCGAAGTAAACTAAATCATTTTTGTTTAAAAAACGATCTCCTTCTAACATAACAACAGATGCATCACAATCTACATTTGGTTTACTTCCAAATAATGAAGACAGAAATCCACCTGATTGCCCAATTGGATCCCAGCCTAAGCCAACCTGTAGTTTTGCTACTTTTGGTTGTCCTTTCGTTAAATCGATCTTTTGACCTTTTTCTAAAATAATAGGCATGAAGTTTCTCCCTTTCTACAAAGCATTTTCCAAATCGGAAAATATTGTATTCTTCTCTTATATTGTAGCATTATTTACCTAGCGATAAAAAGGATAAATTCTCAGTTATATGAAAACATTCATATAATTTATTTATGATGATGTAAGAAGTGGTAAATAGCACCAATCATTCCTGCACAATTACCGTTTTGTGCAAGTTCAATCTCACAATTATTATAAATCTCTTGATTTAAGTATTTACTGACCTCTTCTTTTACTTCTTTTAAAAACTCATTTCCTCTATCGGTAATTCCTCCACCAATAATAATCTTTTCTGGATTGAAAATATAAGCAAGATTACTAATTCCGATTGCCAAATGTTTAAAGAAGATCCTAACTACTTGAGCAACTTCCCGATCTCCTTTATCATACAACTCGAAAATTAATCTCCCATTCCACTCACCTTTGCCTTTATATTTTCTGACAAGACGAATTAATCCTGAAATCGAGGCAACCTCTTCAAACGGTTTTCCTTCTATTAACATATTCCCCCATTCACCAGCACTAAATGAATGCCCTCGGTACAATTCTCCGTCTATAAAAATCGCTCCCCCAATCCCTGTTCCAAGGGTGAGCATAATAAAGTTCTCTTTCTCTCTTCCACTACCATTCCATTTTTCTCCAAACGCTGCACAATTCACATCATTGTCAATCGATACTGGAACTTTTAATATCTCTTGCAATCTATCAATAATAGGAATAGTACGATATCCCGGAATATGATCCGCACCTCCCGTCACAATTCCTTTATTAATATCAACAATCCCCGTGGTGCTAATACCAATTCCTGCAATAGTATGTTCATTCATTATTTTTTTTGATACATATATAAGTTTTTGAATAGTTTGTTCTCCGCCTAAATGAATTTCTGTTGCAACTGTTTTACGCTTTAATACTCTCCCTATTTCTGAAACAATGCCATACTTAATTTGCGTACCGCCAATATCAAACGCTATATACTCTTTCATCTACTGCTACTGCCACTGCCACTTCCTCTACCGTTCTGAATGTAAATTCTCCGCCTCTACTATTTGTAGGAAATCTACATTAACTCTTTTCTGCTTTGAGAAATACACCACCTTTTTCTATATATAGTTTTTTTTGCATAAAACTCTTTTTCCTAAGAAATATTACAAAGGGATGTATTTTAGATGGAATATTAATTTCTTAGGAGGAAAACCATGACGAAAATCTTCATTTTAGCATCAACACTCTCTTTATCTTTTTTTAGCGGTTTAAATATTGGTAATGCTGCAACTGAAAACTTCCGCCCATTAACAAACGCTATTGTACAAAATAGTGATCATTTTGCAGAAGGAAACTCAAAGGATAATAATAAACCTCCAGGAAATAACGGTTCTCAGAACGATAGTGGTTCTGGTGACAACGGTTCTGGCGGCAATGGTTCTGGTGGCAGTGGCTCTGGCGACAATGGTTCCGGCGGTAACGGCTCTGGCGGCAATGGTTCCGGCGGTAACGGTTCTGGTGGCAGTGGCTCTGGCGGCAATGGTTCCGGCGGTAACGGTTCTGGTGGCAATGGTTCTGGTGGCAATGGCTCTGGTGGCAATGGCTCTGGTGGCAATGGTTCTGGTGGCAATGGCTCTGGTGGCAATGGCTCTGGTGGCAATGGCTCTAAAGGCGGTAATCGTGTTAAAGACGATAGCAGTTCTCAAGGTGGTAATGGCTCTCAGGGCGGTAACCGTGTTAAAGGCGATAGCAGTGGAAACGGCTCTCAAGGTGGCAATGTAAAAGATAATGCGAAAAAACAAGGCGATAAGTTACCGAATACGGCAACACATTATCCTGCATCTATTTTAATGGGGCTTTCAACATTCCTAATTGGTATGTTACTATTTATTCGCCGTAAAAACGCAAAATAAAACACATCCTTCCATCTAAAAAATACATGAAATAAATTGTAAAAACTAAAAGGACTTTAGGTTGCATTTTATTATGCAGCCTAAAGTCCTTTTTATCACCTATCAGAAGGATTATTAATACGCTTTTCCCCAATACACCATTTGTTTAGCTTCTTTACCACAACAAATACATTCGTCAGCTAAATGCTCTTGCTCAAAAGGCATACAACGTGAAGATACTCCAACTTCTTCTTTTAGTTTCTCTTCACAAGCTAATTCTCCGCACCACATTGCCTTAATAAATCCTTGCTTTTCATCAGCTACTTGTTTCATCTCTTCAAAATTCGTCGCACTATACGTATTCTCATCGCGAAATACTTTTGCCTTATTAAATAAAGAGTCATGAATTTCCTCAAGTAGTGCTGGAATACGTTCTTCTAATTGATCCATTGATATAAATTCTTTTTCTTTCGTATCTCTTCTTACAAGTACAACTTGATTCTTTTCAATATCTTTAGGCCCAACTTCTAATCGAATTGGAATGCCCTTCATTTCATACTCATTAAATTTCCAGCCCGGTGTTTTATTACTAGCATCTATTTTCACGCGTGCAACTTTTTGAATATGTCCTTGTAACTCTGTTGCTTTCGCTAAAACTCCTTCTTTATGCTGAGCAATTGGTACGATAACAACTTGCACTGGAGCAACTTTTGGTGGCATTACAAGTCCATTATTATCGCTATGAACCATAATTAGCCCACCTATCATTCTTGTTGATACACCCCAAGATGTTTGGTGTACATATTGCCACTTACCGTTACGATCTAAAAATTTAATATCAAATGCTTCAGAGAAATTCGTTCCAAAGTTATGGGATGTTCCTGTTTGAAGTGCTTTCCCATCATGCATTAAGCTTTCAATTGTATAAGTTGCCTTTGCTCCAGCAAACTTCTCTTTTTCTGTTTTTTGTCCTTTAATAACTGGTATCGCTAAATAATCCTCACAGAAAGAAGCATATAAGTTTAAAATATTTAATGTTTCAGCCTGCGATTCTTCTGCTGTTTCATGGATTGTATGACCCTCTTGCCATAAAAATTCTGTCGTACGAAGGAATGGCCTAGTTGTCTTCTCCCAACGAACTACTGAACACCACTGGTTGTATAATTTTGGCAAATCATTATAGGATTGCACAATTTTTGAAAAATGCTCACAGAATAAAGTTTCAGATGTAGGACGTACACAAAGTCTTTCCGCTAACTTTTCATCTCCGCCATGCGTAACCCATGCTACTTCAGGAGCAAACCCTTCAACATGATCCTTCTCTTTTTGCAATAAACTCTCTGGGATAAACATTGGCATATATACATTTTCATGGCCAGTTTCTTTTAGCTTCTCATCCATCACCTTCTGCATATTCTCCCATAAGGCATAACCATATGGACGTAAAATCATGCACCCTTTTACACTTGAATAATCAACCAGTTCGGCTTTTTTTACAATATCGGTATACCACTGCGCAAAGTCCTCTTCCATCTTCGTAATGGCTTGCACTTGTTCTTTTGCCATAGTCAGTCTTCCTCCTTCTTCCAGAAAATACAAAAAAGCCCGCGTCCCTAAATAGGGACCGAGCTTTGCCGGCGTTACCACCCTGATTCATACACAAAAATTGTATATGCTCTCTTCTTGATAACGGGAAATTCCCGCTGCATATGCAGAACTCAAAGACAGGTTCCATATTGCCTTTTTAAGAATCTTTCAGCCTGGCGGATTCTCTCTCTGCTAAAAAGGTTGAACATGTACTAGTCCTTTTTCATCGTTATAATGAAATAAATTTGTTGATTATCATAATACAAATTCTTTTTTAAAACAATAGCTAATTTTCTTATTATTATATATTCTTTTCGTTTTTTACAGTTTTATATGTAGCTTTTTCGAGAGATTTTTACAAGTTGATGTGCAATCATACCAATAAGTGTACCTAGTAGAACGAAGAAACCAATAAATCCATATCCCATTCCTTCCCACCCACCAATAACCATCATGGTAACAGGAAATGATGCTAAGCAAAGAAGTATTACAATCAGTGCAAATATAATATCAAACTGTTTGTCTGGAAAACGTTTCTTTAGTAAATATGAAATAGCAAATACAAGGAGAATTGTGATGCCACCAATGATGTAAAATATACCGAATCCATCTAACCAGTCCATACTATTCCCTCCGTCCGTAGATTCCCTTATACTTATTATATGTTTAATTTTTCTGAAAATAAACAATAAATTTTATTCGAAAACATATTTTTATTACTAGGTATTAATAGTAATATATAAGAATAGGTTTTATATAATTAGGAGGATTACTTTATGGATAAAGCATTAACGAATCGTGTCATTATTTTATCATTCGACTGTTTATCAGCTTTAGATTTTCCTATACTACAAAAACTACCTCATTTCCAATCTCTAATAAAAAAGGGCACGGTTGTCGAAAAAGTAGAACCAATTTATCCTTCTGTAACATATCCAAGCCACTCAACAATCGTAACCGGTAATTATCCTAACAAGCACGGTGTTGTTAGTAATACGTTACTTCAACCAGGACGTGAATCACCTGATTGGCATTGGTACCGAAAATCGATAAAAGGAACAACATTGTATGATGAAGCGCGTAAAGCAAATTTAACGACAGCTGCCCTTCTATGGCCTGTTACTGGGAGAGCAAACATTGATTACAATTTACCAGAAATTTTCCCCAATAGACCGTGGCAAAATCAAGTGTTAGTTTCCTTATTTAGCGGTAGCCCACTATACCAATTAGATTTAAATCGTCGTTTCGGCCATATAAGAAATGGTTTATCACAACCAGAGCTGGATGATTTCGTCCTCGCCTCTGCTGTACACACCATTCAGACGAAAAAGCCTAATGTTATGTTCGTACATTTCACTGATTTAGACACGCAAAGACATTATCATGGCTTTGAATCTAACGAAACAATAGCTGCAATTCATAGACATGATGAGCGGCTAGGGAAAATTATTCAAACTTTAAAAGACAGTGATCTATACGAAGAAAGTACAATTATTGCCCTTGGTGATCATAGCGCTTTAAGTGAAAACAAATCCATCCAATTAAATGTGCTATTCCATCAAAGAGGACTTATATCTCTTAATAAAAAAGGCAAATTAGTAGACTGGAAAGCCTATTGCCAAAGTTGTGATGGCTCTGCCTATGTATATGTGAAAGACAAAAATGATACGGATACAATTCGAGAAGTACAACTACTCCTTGAAGAACTGCTGCAAAATAAACAGAATGGAATTGAATTTATACTTCATGATGAAGCTGCGAAAGACTGCGGTGCAGATGGTAATTGTTTATTTATGTTAGAAGCGCAAGAGGGGTATTATTTCACTGAAAACTATACAGGAGATTTTATAAAAGAAATTACTGAAAAAGATGTTACGCCTAGTAAAAAATATACATTTGGTACGCATGGATACTCTCCAACAAAACCTAACTATGAAACAATTTTTATCGCTGCTGGAAAAGGAATAAAAACCGGCGTTACCGTCCCGTATATGAGACTTATTGATGAAGGTCCAACTATCGCTAGACTACTCGGTTTACACTTAGGCGAAACAGACGGAGCAATTGTAGAGGATTTACTCCAATTGTAAAGAACTGTGTATATATGTAAAAGTTATGTAAAATTCATCACTGTTTCTCTTTTTATAATTTTTATTTTTGTACACTGTTAGTAAAACAAATTTAAGGGGGAACATTATATGAAAAAAATGTCCAGACAAGAAAAAAGCTGGATATTATACGATTGGGCGAACTCGGTATATTCGCTCGTCATTACAACTGCATTATTTCCAATTTACTTTAAAGCAGCTGCAAAAGAAGCTGGACTATCCGGGGCAACTTCAACAGCATATTGGGGATATGCAAACTCGTTCGCTACACTTTTAATTTCTATACTTGCTCCTATTCTCGGCACAGTTGCTGATTATAAAGGATTTAAAAAACGATTTTTCACATTCTTCTTTGGACTCGGTATCGTATTTACAAGTATGTTAGCAGTCGTTCCAACATCTCAGTGGTACTTATTATTAGGATGCTATATGCTCGCCTTAGTCGGTTTTGCTGGAGCAAACATTTTTTATGATGCATTTTTAGTAGATGTCACTTCTGAAGATAGAATGGATCGAATTTCTACGCGAGGTTTCGCATTAGGCTATATTGGGAGTACTATTCCTTTCATCGGTTGTATCGCTCTTATTATTCTTTCTCAAAAAGGAACTATCCCTTTATCTGTTGGTATTGCTAGTCAAATTTCATTTGCGATAACAGCTCTTTGGTGGGGGTTATTTACGATTCCAATGCTAAAAAACGTAGAGCAAAAGCACTATATTGAACGTCACCCTAGACCAATTACAATGAGCTTCAAACGCCTTGCTGCTACTTTTAAAAATATTAAAGAATATAAAACTGTATTCATGTTCCTAATCGCTTACTTTTTCTATATTGATGGGGTCGATACAATTATTACCATGTCCACCGCTTACGGAACAGATCTCGGTATCAGTGCAACGAATCTATTAATCATATTATTTGTAACACAAATTGTCGCTTGTCCATTTGCTTTATTATATGGAAAATTATCAGCAACATTTACAGGTAAAAAAATGCTATATGTCGGTATCATTATTTATATCATCATTTGCATATATGCTTATTTCTTAAAAACGACACTTGATTTTTGGATTTTAGCAATGTTAGTTGCTACATCTCAAGGTGGTATTCAAGCACTAAGTCGTTCATACTTTGCAAAACTAGTACCAAAAGAATCTGCTAATGAATTCTTCGGATTTTATAATATCTTTGGTAAGTTCGCCGCAATTATGGGCCCGGTATTAGTCGGTGTTACAACGCAATTAACAGGAAAAACAAACGCTGGTGTTCTTAGTATTATTGTTCTGTTTATTATCGGTGGATTCTTATTAACTAGAGTTCCAGAAAATAATACATCCGTTACACCAACTAGTCCAAAGACTAAAACACTATAAGAAAAGATCCTCTTCTCATGAGAAGAGGATCTTTTTTATTTTTAACGGTGCGCCTTATAATAAACGACTCTACTGCTTGTACAAAAATAATTTATCAACAGTTGTTCCTAATACTTCAGCTAAACGGAATGCTAACGCTAAGCTTGGATCATATTTATTATTCTCAATTGCATTTATCGTCTGTCTAGAAACCTTGCATTTATCAGCTAATGCGCCTTGTGAAATATTATTTTCAGTGCGTAATTCATAGATTTGATTTTTCACACCATTGCTCCTAACCTGTAAAATCGTTTTTACAACATCAGTATATAATTGGCTCATATAGTTGTCAAAAGTTCCTCAAAGAAAAAGGGAGCAATTTTGCTCCCTTAAAATAGTTATTTCGAAGCTAACGAATTTGTTAGTTTCTCTTTATTAACGACATCTTCTTTCTTTATTTGCATGCGTAGAACTGGCCCTATCGCTAATAAAACAAGTGCCATTGCTATACAAAACACAATAACTAGTGAAGTTAGTTCCTTTAATCCTCCAGCTAGTGAAGTTCCAATTAGCATTGCCCCCATAAACAGTGGTAAAATCGTCCCGTTTACTCTTCCAACCATATTTTCTGGTACAAGTTGAATCATAAGCGTACCGACAACGATATTAACACAAGCTAAACAAATACCTGTTCCAAATCTCATGAAACTAGTAATCCAAAATGATGTAGATAGCCCTTCTACTAAAAATGACATCGCTAATATGCTCATACCGAATACGAACATCTTTTTCGGATTCACTTTTGAAGCGAAAACTGCAGCAACAATACCACCGATTAACATACCTATTCCATCAGCTGCTGCTAAATATTGAACAGCTTCTTTTTCCATGCCTAAACGTTCAATTACAAGGAATACTTCTAATGGATTCGTTAATCCAACAGCTAAACCCATAATAGTAAAAGTGATCGTAATCATACGTAAATTTTTCGTGTGAAGAACGTATTTCCATCCTTCTTTTATATCATTTTTTAATGAATCTCTTGCCACTTTCTCTTTTTCAACCCATTTTGGTAAAAATGAAAGGGCGATAGCAGATAACAAAAATAAAATGATTAAGCTATATAGTGACGTAAATAAACCAAGTTGTGTATACACAAGCGATCCTACCACTGGCCCAAAAATTAGAAATAATGACTGTAATGTTTGGTTAAATGCAATCGCATTTGCTACCTCTTCTTCTTTTACATAGCGCTTAAATATACGCGAAGATGAGGGCTGAGAAAACTGACCTACAATCGCGGAAATGAGTGTTGCAAAAAATATAGCCTGCCAATAATCCAGCTTTAACAACAGGACAATTCCTATAATAGACAGTACACTCAACACATCTCCAGCGACCATTGTTCTTTTCGGATTCCAGCGATCTGCTAATGCACCACCAATGAACGAGAAAATAAAGATAGGTGCATACTCCATGACAGATAATAGAGACACTGAAACTGGATCATTATTTGTCCGCTCCATTATGAAATATAAAAGAGCCATATTTCTGATCCAAATTGCAAATTGTTGTAAAATATCAGATGCCATAACGAGCATAAATGCTCGGTTTTTAAATAAAGCTTTCACTTTCATTCCCCTTCCATAAACCGACCGTTCGGTCTAATTTGTTTTGTAAGAAAAGCAACTGACTTATTATTCAGCTGCCATTCCTTTTAACAATACATCTATTGCCTTTTTATAAATACGTTTCAGCTCTTTATAATCTAACTCGTAGTAAAGTACTCCAAGCCCTGATAATAATCCGTTCACAATATACATAAGATCACGAGTATTATCTTCACGGAACTCTCCAGACTGTATACCTGCTTCAATTAATTTCTCAAACATAACATATGATTCTCTAGTTAAAGCTAACAGTTCATCCAGAATCTCTTTACTTACAACTTGGCTCATAGAGAATTCCTCTATTGCATTTGAAATTGGTTGCTGTATGTCCTCTACATGATATTCCGCGAGACCATATAGTTTTTCAGTACTAGTACTATACAACTTCTCTTTTTCATTCCATTTTTCAACCCAATCATACGTATGCTGTTTCACTACAAATAAAAATAATTCTTCTTTACTTTTAAAGTGATAATAAATACTTCCTTTACTTCGCTCTGTAATTTCACAAATCTCTTCCATAGATGTAGCTGCGTAGCCCTTCTGTGAAAATAGACTTTCTGCTTTATATGCAATTTCTTTCTTTATCTCTTCTGCGCTTCTTCTCATATTCACACCTCTTTAAACCGACCGTTCAGTCTAATAATAACAAATCAAAAACCTCTATCGCAAGAGGCTATATTCCTTATTTAAGAAAATGTACTTTCAAACCAAGTTCGAATCATATGTATTGTTCCAAATTTAAATGTTAATTTAACAAGAAATACGCCTCCCGCAGCTAATAAAAATAACACTACTTTCCCCTTATTTTTCACTCTCGGTTCCCTTTTCATTTCCATTCCCCTTAGTATGTTAAAAATATTAATCAAACGTTTGTTTAACTGTGTTTATGCATATGTAAGCCAACTAATCAAACGTTTGTTTAAAAAGAAATACGCCTATATAAGGCGCATTTTCATCAATCACCACCACCGCAGCTTCCCCCGCTATCTCCCCCAAAAGACCCTCCACAATCATGTGAACCGCCATCATGCGAGCTATCATTATCAGATCCAGCAAAGAAAAATAATGGTGATGAGCTGTTAGATGAATTATGAATGTTATTTTGTTTTGTAAGATTTACCTTCTTTTTGTTCGATCGAACTGCTGTTACGATTATTCCAACTACAACAAATAATAGTATGACGATAATAAATTCCATATAAAAGCCTCCCTTATTCCTCGAATAATTGAATGGTTCTCTCTAGATTTTCAAGTGAAATGAAGCGCGATTCTCGAAGGATCTCTTTTCCATTATAAAATAATAAAATTGTCGGTCCTGTAAATACGGCATATCGCCCCGCAATCTCTTGCATGTCTTGTAGTAATATCTCTATTTTCTCTACGTAATCATAATTCTCTAATACGCAATTTACTTTTCTTAGCATAACATCACAAACACCACAATTTTCCGTTTTAATAAACAGAAGTACCAATTGTTGTTCTTCGATATAGGTCGCTATTTCTTCTATCGTTTTAAATGTAGTCATCTTATCCCTCTTAGCGTAATTTACGAAATACTTTGTCTTGATACATACGAAAAGCTGAACTATCTTTAATCTTTCTCTTTTCCATTACCTGCTGAAAACGTAACGTTTTTATTGTTAACTCTTCTCGTAATTTCTTTCTCTCTTCTTCATCATAACAGCAGGCAATTAGATCCTCTATTTTTAATATATCTTTTTGTAGTTCCATCTCTGGTGGAATCATTCCCGCATTTTTTAAAATTTTATAACTCATTCTAAGTTCTGGAGGTACCATTGAAAAATCTTCTAATTGTAGTGGTTTTCCTTTTCCCGGAAGATAATCAAGATCACCATTCCGTATTGCTTGGCGAATTTTTTCTTCAGCAATGTTCAAAAACACATCCACACTATTCCCTCCTTTACATATTTTTACTATTATTTTACATGATATTTCCTTATCTTTCTACGTCTTTAATAATTGGCTCCATACAATTTTTTCTCAAATTTATTTATAATGAGCTATTTCCTCCCATACCGACCTTTCGTTTTCATATATAGTTTGTATTCAAGCCTTTTTGTATTGAGAAAGTCTTTTTCAACTTAATAAAGCGTTTACACTAAATCTTACATTTGTTACGATTTAATCACCCCCAGCTCCCTTGTATAGACTTCGTGATGTCTGATCATTTTATCTAGACGTTTCATACGTCTAGATTCATTTTGATTTATTGGCGTATGCCTTTAAATATATCTTTTATTTTGAAAGGAGAAATGGCTATGAGGTCTCAAAAATTCACACTGCTATTACTATCTCTACTACTTTTCTTACCTCTTTTTCTCACAAATTTTATTACTCCAAATCTCGCATTAGCAGATTCACCAAAGCAAAGTCAAAAAATTGTTGGGTACTTTCCTTCGTGGGGCGTTTACGGACGTAATTATCAAGTTGCTGACATTGATGCATCAAAACTTACTCACCTTAACTATGCTTTCGCGGATATTTGTTGGAAGGGAAAACATGGAAATCCTTCTACCCATCCGGATAATCCAAATAAACAAACGTGGAACTGTAAAGAATCTGGTGTACCATTGCAAAATAAAGAGGTTCCTAATGGTACTCTCGTACTCGGTGAACCATGGGCTGATGTTACCAAATCGTATCCTGGCTCAGGTACAACTTGGGAAGATTGCGATAAATATGCCCGTTGCGGAAATTTCGGAGAACTAAAACGATTAAAAGCTAAATATCCTCATTTAAAAACAATAATTTCCGTTGGTGGCTGGACTTGGTCTAACCGCTTTTCTGATATGGCCGCTGATGAAAAGACAAGAAAAGTATTTGCCGAATCTACAGTAGCTTTTCTTCGCGCATATGGATTTGATGGCGTAGATTTAGACTGGGAATATCCGGGCGTTGAAACAATTCCTGGTGGTAGTTATCGTCCTGAAGATAAACAAAATTTCACTCTTCTTCTTCAAGACGTCCGAAATGCTTTGAATAAAGCAGGTGCTGAAGATGGCAAACAATATTTACTAACAATCGCGTCAGGTGCAAGTCAACGCTACGCTGATCATACAGAGCTAAAGAAAATTTCTCAAATACTCGATTGGATTAATATTATGACATATGATTTCCACGGTGGATGGGAAGCTACTTCTAATCATAATGCAGCTCTATATAAGGATCCAAATGACCCAGCAGCAAATACGAATTTTTACGTAGATGGTGCTATAGACGTTTATACCAATGAAGGTGTTCCAGTGGATAAACTAGTATTAGGCGTACCTTTTTACGGACGTGGCTGGAAAAGTTGTGGAAAAGAAAATAACGGACAATATCAACCTTGCAAACCAGGTAGTGATGGGAAACTTGCTTCTAAAGGTACTTGGGATGATTATTCTACCGGTGACACAGGTGTGTATGATTACGGTGATTTAACAGCCAATTACGTTAATAAAAATGGTTTTGTACGCTACTGGAATGACACAGCTAAAGTACCTTATTTATATAATGCAACTACAGGCACATTTATTAGCTACGATGACAATGAATCTATGAAATATAAAACAGACTATATAAAGACGAAAGGTTTAAGTGGAGCAATGTTTTGGGAACTAAGCGGAGATTGCCGTACAAGTCCAAAATATAGTTGTAGTGGTCCAAAATTACTTGATACGCTAGTAAAAGAATTACTTGGTGGACCTATTAACCAAAAAGATACTGAGCCACCAACGAATGTTAAAAACATTATAGTTACGAATAAAACTTCAAGCTCAGTTCAATTAAGCTGGACTGCATCCACTGATAACGTAGGCGTTACTGAATACGAAATTACTGCCGGAGAAGAAAAATGGAGTGCAACAACAAATAGCATTACAATTAAAAACTTAAAACCTAATACGGAATACACATTTTCAGTAATTGCCAAAGATGCTTCTGGAAATAAATCACACCCTACCGCTCTTACTGTCAAAACGGATGAAGCTAATACAACACCTCCTGATGGAAATGGCACTGCTACATTTTCAGTCACTTCGAATTGGGGAAGCGGTTATAACTTCTCGATTATAATTAAAAATAACGGAACGATTCCTATTAAAAATTGGAAATTAGAATTTGATTATAGCGGCAATTTAACACAAGTTTGGGATTCTAAAATTAGTAGTAAAACAAATAATCATTATGTAATTACGAACGCAGGATGGAATGGCGAAATTCCTCCTGGTGGATCAATTACAATTGGTGGTGCAGGAACGGGTAATCCTGCCGAACTTTTAAATGCCGTCATTAGCGAAAACTAGACGTAATATCCATTAATTATTTCACTAAAGTTTGAATTTAGGTTTGAGCAATACCTCCTAAATTCAAACTTTTAATTTTATGAAAAATAAAAAGCATCACAATAACCTATTATAATTAATTTCTAATATGAAGTTGATATGAAGTTAATTTGAATTTTACATGAATTTCCTTTAATTTCTATTGTCTTCCTATAATATCCACATTATTCTTTACATATAGGAATTATTTTCATTCCACTTTGAACTATCTATATATATAAAGAAAGATAGTCACCTGTTAGGGAAAGGCTTTCGTATTATTATAAATATAACAAAAGAAAAAGCACGCTTATAAGCGCACCATAAGAGTGCTTCTTCATACAATTCTCATGTAAGAGTTCTCGAAAATCATGTTAATCACAAAGAAAAGACATTAGCTCATAAAAGCTAATGTCTTTTCTTTATTCATATTGTTCAGCATTCCACTCTTCTATATTCCATACTTTTGTTATCCACGATTCATAGAAAGAAGGTTCATGTGAGACAATTAAAACCGTTCCTTTATATTGTTGTAACGCTTCTTTTAAAGCCATCTTAGTTTCTACATCCAAATGATTAGTCGGTTCGTCTAAAATTAAAACATTGCTTTTCGTTGCGATGAGTTCACATAAACGCACTTTCGTTTGCTCTCCACCGCTTAATAAATGAATAGGTTTTAATACATGTTCTTCTTTCAATCCACACTTCGCTAATGCTTGGCGCACTTCTTTCTTTGTCATATCTGGTCGCTCTGCCCAAACTTTCTCTAATGGTGTTATTTCTGAAGCAAACTCTTCCTGTGCAAAATAAGCAGGATTTACTCGTTCCCCAACAAAAATTGAACCACTTAGCGGCTTTATTTGATCTAATAACGTTTTTAACATTGTCGTTTTTCCAATACCATTATGACCAACAATAGCTATCTTTTCTCCTTTCTTCACTTGTAAATTCAATTCTGGAAATAACGAATCACTATAACCCACTCTTAGTTTCTCAGCCTGTAATATACTACTTACTGGCTCATTATAAACAGTAAAAACAAAACGGGACCGAGGTACATTTTTAACCTTTTCAACCCTTTGCATTTTCTCCAATACTTTCTCTCGACTTTTTGCCTGTTTTGCTTTTCGAATCTTATTTTTTTGAATAAATGTTTCTAACTGAGCAATTTCTTTTTGTTGTTTCGCATACGCCGATTGTAATTGTTTCCTTTGCAATTGATAACTTTGTAAAAACTTTTCATAATCCCCTACATATCGCTTAACTTTTCGTTCTTCTAGATGGTAAATGACATTCGTAATATTATTCAAAAATACTTCGTCATGCGAAATGATAATATAAGCTTTTTCATACAACTTCAAGTACGATTGCAACCATTCTATATGTGCTGTATCTAAATAGTTCGTTGGTTCATCTAGCAATAAAACATCAGCTTTTTCTAGAAGAAGCTTTCCTAGTAATAACTTTGTCCGCTGTCCTCCACTTAACTTTGAAACATCCTTTTCCAATCCTATTTCAAACAGCCCTAAACCAATTGCCACTTCTTCAATTTCTGTATGAATTTGATAGAAATTAGAGTTTTCCAATATAGTTTGTAACTCTCCATACCTTACTAACAATTTTTCTACTTCTACTGCTTCAGCCATCTCTTCTGCAATTTTTAACATTTCATATTCAATCGCATACAAGTTAGAAAATGCACTTTGCAAGTATCCTGCAATTGTTATTCCTTCTTGTAAATCTATATGCTGCTGCAAAAATCCAACCTTCACATGTGGAAACCATTCAATGTTCCCATCATCATGTATAAGTTCTCCTGTTAAAATTCTTAGCAGTGTTGATTTTCCAATCCCATTTTTCCCTACTAACCCAACATGCTCCCCCTTTAATAATCGAAAGCATGCATTATATAAGATGGTTTTCTCACCATACGAATGACTTAAATTTTCTACTGTTAATATACTCATTTTTTTCTCTCCTTTACTTATCGTCCATAAGCTAAATAGAGAGACCAACAGTATGAATCCTTATTTAATTATGCATATAAAAATGGGTAAGGTGAATACACCTTACCCATTACATATTATCGTAAAAAAGGATTAAGGTTCTTTACCTGCTGTCTTCAATTTAGCTTAATCTTAAAAAATGGGCAGACTTCTCCCATATCAAGCTAAAACCATTTGAAGAACAGTTGATAAAGTCATTTTATCCTTTCACTCCTTTAACATTTGTTATATTAAGAGTATAAACTACTCTGTTATATTCTATTCTCTATTTTCCCTTTTGTTCCTTCTCCATCTTTTCATATTCTAAAAAAAGCCTCTTAACAGTAATTATACTAAAAACTGTTAAAAGGCTTTTTCTATTTTTTCATATAAGGAGCTAACACACTTAAAATCTCTTCTTTATCCTTTTTTAATTCGAGTGATGTTAACATATCCATCGTTCTCAGTCTAGGTAATTTCACTTGTACCTCGCCAACTATTGACGCTGGTCTTTGAGATAAAATAAATACGCGATCTGAAAGCAAGATTGCCTCATCTAAGTCATGTGTAACCATAACGATTGTTTGCTTCTCTTGATGCCAAGAGTTTAAAAGCCAGCTATGTACTTCCATTTTTGTAAATGCATCTAACTTTCCAAAAGGCTCATCAAGCAGCATAATTGGCTTTTCACACAAATATGTGCGCAGAAAACTAATTCTTTGACGCATACCACCAGACAATTCATCTGGATAATGGTCTGCATATTCATCTAGTTCGAACTGCTTTAATGCTTCCATTCCTTCTGTCAGCCTTTGTTTTTTCGGCTTTCCTTCAATTTCTAACGGAAGAACGATATTTTGCAAAGCTGATCGCCACGGTAGTAATAAATCTTGTTGTGGCATATAACTAACAACATCTTGCTCTTGTACTTGCTTATCTTTATACGTTACGTTCCCGCTTGTTGGTTTTTCAACATTTGCAATCATGTTTAATAATGTGCTTTTCCCGCAACCACTCGGTCCTACAAAGGAAACAAACTCTCCCTCTTGTATAGAGGCACTAATATTCTCTAATACATTCTTTCCGTCGAAAGATTTCACTATATTTTTCATTTGTAATCCGCTCATTTTTCACTTGGAAGGAATTCATTTGTAAAAGCATCTTTTACATCGATTTTCTTTTTAATAACTTTGTTGTCATATAAGAAATTCATGTAATTCGTCCAAATTTCTTCCTTCTGTACTCCCCATGCTTTCGCATCATCTTGATACTTCGTACTTAACCATTTCTGGCTTTCTTGAACTAAATCTTTATTTACATCTGGAACAGCTTTAATTAGAATATCAGCAGCTTCTTTCGGTTCCTTAATTGCAAAATTATAACCTTCTGTTGTTGCACTCATAAACTTTTTCACAAAGTCTTTATCTTGCTTCGTATGTTTTTCACTCGTAATAATAACAGGACTATAGAAATCAAGCGCTGGGTCTAAGTCTTTCACCATAATCGTATTTAACTCTTTTCCTTGGCGCTTCGCTTCAATTCCATCCCATCCGTAATAAATCCATTCAAAGTCTGCATCACGGCCGATTGATTTAAAGAAATCGGTTTGTCCTAAGATGATTTTTTCAACTTTATTAAAATCAGCTTGATGCTTATCCATAATCGTCTTTAATGTCGCTTCTTCTGCTGGTCCTCCCCAGCCGCCGTAACGTTTACCTTCAAAATCTTTCGGTGACGTCATATTATCTTTCTTAAGTGATGCAAATGCTGAAGTGTTATGCTGAATAATCGCTCCGACAGATACAACAGGAATCCCTTCCACACGAGCCAACGTTACATTTTCTTGTGCGCTTATTGCGAAGTCAGCTTTTCCTGATGCTATCATTTGCTCTGCTGTTACATTGTCACCCGGTTGAATAATTTCTACATCTAATCCTTGCTTTTTGTAATAATCTTTCGTTTGTGCTACATACAAGCCAGTATGATTCGTATTTGGAAACCAATCTAATACTACTTTTACTTTTTGATCTTTACTTTTACTTTCTTCTTTCTTCGCCGGATTACATCCAGCCACACCTACCGCTAATAAGGCAGCTAACATAACTTTCAAACCTTTTTTCATTTTCTGCCGTCCTTTCTATATATCCATGGTGCTGTTATTCTTGCCATAAACTCTACGATAAAATACAGGCACAATGTCACCATAACGATGATTGCTGCAACACCAAATACTCGGGCAGTCAAAAATGATTTTGTAGCCCTCGTAAGCATAACACCTAATCCTTCACTTGCACCGAGCCATTCTCCGATAATTGCCCCCATTACGCTATATGTAACTGCAATTTTTAAGCCTGAGAAAAAGTATGGAAGCACTGCTGGAAATTTTACTTTCTGGTAAACTTGCCATTTCGTCGCCTTCATTGTTTGTAACAGCTTCAACATGTTTTTATCTACTGTTTGAAAACCTTCTAAAATACTAAGCGCAATTGGGAAGAAACAAACGAGTATTACGACCATTACTTTCGGCAACATCCCATATCCAAACCAAATAATAAATAGTGGTGCAAGTACAACAATTGGAATTGTTTGCGAAATAACGAGCAATGGATTTATTAAAATACGAAATAACGGTATAACGTCCATAATAATTGCGATGCTCGTCCCCAATAAAATTGCAAAGAATAGTCCAATTATAACTTCCTGCAGTGTTTGCATCGTATTTGGTAATAGTAAATCTTTCATCCTAATTAATTCTTGAACAATGGCAGAAGGCTTTGGTAAAATCCACGGTTCGATTTTAAATAATGAAACAGATCCTTCCCATATCGCAATGAGAAGGATAAGCCAAATAGTTGTAATAAGTTTAGATTGCTTCTGGTTTTGCATATTCATCACGGTACTTCCAAACCTTTTCATCTATCGTTACACCAGTGCTTGGACGATAATGGATTTTAATAGAAGTAATCACTTCTTCTGCTCCAGCATCGACGCAAGCTTGTTGTGCACGTTTAACGACATCAAGAAGTACATCTAATTCTCCTTCCAAAGTTGTTTCCATTGCCCCTACTTCATAACGAACTCCCGATTGTTGCACAACTTCAATTGCTTTATCGACAACAGAATATACATCTTTCGTTTTCGCTTGTGGTACTACTGAAAATGACATTGTAACTTGTTGTGACATAATAAAATCCCCCTTATAAAATTAAATTTCAAAAATAAGAAAAGGCTTTCCTACTGCGTAGGAAAGCCTTGTATGCAAGTTATTATAGAATAACATATGCTACATCACTTTAAGTAACTCCCTACGCTGGCATTATCCAGATCAGGTTGAGGGTCGATGTTTACTTACATCCTCTCAGCCAATTGGCTCCCCGGTCCTTAATTCGTTTTCATTGTAGCATGATTTATTTTATTGAACAAACAAAAGCATGCATAATCATTTCATTATTTTTGGAAAATAACCAACTTTTTCACCATGAGCTAATAACTGCTGTATAAATTCTTTATTAATTGCTGGTACTTTCAATTCTTTTTTCTTAATCCATTCATTCGTTCTACGCGTACCCATTACAATTTCAGATTGCTGCGCTCCATCTCCTGCAACTTGAGAAGCAATTAACTCTGCTATTACTTCATTTCCCTTTGCTAATTCAAGTCCGGCATTTTCATATTCTGAAAGTGTAACCAGTTCAAGATTGTATCCACACTCTCCAATTAGCTGTATAAATTGTTCAAACTCAATTTGATGTGGATGACAGATGTGCAATGTTTCTCCATCTATTTGTGAATCTTGTACATACGTTACAATTGATTTACTAGCAAAATCAATTGGTGTGAAATCAACTTTCCACTTCACATTTGGTGCTTTTCCAATTAATAGCATTGTTTTAATAAGACGATAAAATGCGTTTCCTTCAATATTTTGTTGGAACGAACCTGTTTCTGAATGACATGCTAAATTACCTGCACGATAAATATTTCCACGCAAACCATTTTTCATTGCTTCACGAACAATGTTTTCCGCTTGTAGTTTACTATTTGAATATACATTCTCTAAGTCTACACTGTAATTAAAATCACCAGTTTTCATGTATGTATCCCATTGATCTACTGCTAATTCTAACGGGATACCAATCGTAGAAATAAAATGGAATGTAGCATCTTTTTCCACTAATGCTAGCATACGGCTAGTTCCTTGGACATTTATATTTTCAAATTGTTTTACATCTCCAAAATGTCTTACATCTGCACCGCAATGAATTATCGTATCCATCTTAGAACTGATGAACATAAATTCTTCTTCGCTCATCCCAAGATACTCTTCCCCCAGATCACCAGCTACGGCCTGTATACGCTGTAACCATTCTTCACATATATCACTAAAGTAGCCTGTTAATGTATCTATAATTCTTTGTTGCACATCTTTGGTTGGTCTTACTAAACAATAAATAGTAGCAGATGTATCTCTCAACAATTCATATAATATGTGTGATCCTAAATAACCAGTAGCTCCTGTTAAAAAGACATTTAAAATCTGGGTTTCTTCCAAAACGTTTGCATACGTAATAGTATCTGGTTCGTGAATCACTTTATATTCACGAAATACTTCTTCTTTCTCTACTTTTACTTCTCGCTCAATTCGAGCTAATCCATATATCGTTCTTTCTTTAAAGAAATCTTGAATTGTTAAATGTGAAAAATCTTCTTTTAACAATGTTAAGACTCGTAATACTTTCAATGAATGTCCACCAATTGTAAAGAAATCATCATGCACTCCAACTTTTGAAATTCCTAATACTTCCGCCCAAGCGTTCGCTATTTGTTTTTCTGCTTTATTAGAAGGTGCAACATATTCTTGTAGACGAACCGGTTCATACTTTTCTTCTAACTGAGCTAACTTCTTAACATCAATCTTTTTATTAGGTGTAAGTGGTAATTCATTAATATAAATTAGTTTAGATGGCACCATATAATCTGGTAATTGCTCTTGTAACTGATAAACTAATTCTGGTATTTCTTTTTTATTTAAAGTTGTATAGAACGCGATTAAATATTGGCTACCTTCCTTACTCTTCTTAGCAAAAACAGCATTTTCTTTTATATTATGATTTTGAGAAATTTTACTTTGGATTTCTCCTAGTTCAATACGATGTCCTCTAATTTTTACTTGATCATCTTTCCGATGTAAAAACTCTATATTTCCATCCTCTAGCAACTTAACAATATCACTTGTTTTATATATACTAACTATAGGATTAAAAGGGTTCGGAATAAAAGCTTCAATTGTTTTATTAGGTTTATTAAAATACCCTTTTGCTAATCCTACTGAATCTATATATAATTCACCAGGTACACCAATTGGACAAAGATTCATATTCTCATCCAAAATCATAACTTGATAATTAGAACATGGTTTACCAATGGGAATACTCGCAACATCCTCATTTAACTGACTAGGTATTTTATAAGTTGTCGTCACTACTGTACATTCTGTCGGTCCGTATACATTATGAATTTCAACATTTGTACCTATTCTTTCTCTCCACAATTTAATAACCTCTACAGGCAACATTTCACCGCCAATCGCAATTCTTTTTAGGGAAGCTAGCTTATATATATCTTCTTCTGCTAAATAAGTTGCTACTTGTCGAACAAAAATTGTTGCTAATGCCAAGATCGAAGTTGCTTTCACTTTATAGATTGCATGTGCAAATGCTTCTACAGACAATCGCTCTTCCTCTAATAATACATACAAGTTTCCTCCACAGAATAAAGAAGCAAATGACTCCCATACAGAAGCATCGAAACTAAAGGAAGGAAATTGGGCAAATACATCCTCTTCTGTCAATTCATATTGCTTTTGCATCCAAATGTACAGATTAACAACGCCTCTATGTGCTAACATCGTTCCCTTTGGATTCCCTGTTGAACCAGATGTATAAATCATATAAGCTACATCATCACAATGAATAGACAACTTTACATCTATATCTTCACAAGTTTCACTATCATACATTGAAACTGTTTGAACCCCATCACATGTTATAGGCGTCTCTTTCATCAATATAACTTTCGCTTGGCTATCTTGAATAATGTACTGTATTCTACTTTCCGGATAATCTGGATCAATCGGAACATACGCTGCACCAGCTTTTAATATAGCTACCATACTTACTACTGTGTCTATGCTACGTTTCATAAATATTCCAACATAGTCTCCTAATTGGACGCCGTTTTTAATTAACATATGAGCTATTTGATTACTTTTTTTATTTAGCTCCTCATAAGTTAAAGTACCTTCCCTTGAAGATAAAGCTATACGATTTGGAAATTGAGTAACAGTATTATAGAACATATCGACGATACTTTTCTCAGGATATACTGCTGTCGTATCATTCACTTGACTATAAAGTGCCATCTCGGCCTCTGTAATAACATTAAAATCATTTATATAATTATTATTATTTTTTAATGTATTGATTAAAACACCTTGTATTTGTTGTGCATAACGAGTAATCGTTGTCTCTTTCCAATTAACACTATTAAATATTATTTCTACGCTTTGCATATTTTTACTGAATACAAATTGTAATGTATTCGTGTCTTGTAGCTCATAATATGTTTCACCAATAATAATAGGTGACATTTCATATAATGTATTACCGTTTTGAAACTCTTCTATTTCTTCCTCATTCATTTCTTTAATTTGTTCCAGTTGCTCTTCAATCTGTAAATCCACACTTTCATAGGAGAGAAAATTAGAAACTTCAATAGTAATCGGAAATAAACTTCCTCTTACATGATAAAGCACGACAATATGTTTTTCTTTAGAAATATGATATAACCACGTTGCAGTCGCTCCTATTAAATCTACAATGTGAGTCAAATTTGGAAATAGTTCAGTTTTCCTTTTTATCCTAAGTTCCGTTCCTTGCACATCTTTAGGTATTTTAATACTTCCTTCTACTTTCCCTAAAAATTCTTTTACCATCTCATTATAAGAAATTGCTAATTTCATATTTATGTAAATTCCTCTCTTAAATATAATAAAGGTGTGAAAATTCACACCTTTTTCATCCCTTATTAACGGGCAGATTCGTTCAATTCATAATCAGTAGCGGAGATATCCCCTTTGATTAGAATTGAACTTTCTCCTTATTCGCTTTTAAACTCACCGATAAGCTCTTGTAATTCCTGAGAAAGCCAACTTAAAGAAGTCGCTAATTCTGCAATATCTTGTACTGATATTTCTTGCTCTTTCATGCTTTCTTCAACATTACTACTGCTGTTGGCATAAGTATTTGCAATATGTGATAATTCATTTACGACTTGAACAATATTCTGGCTATTTTGTAAAATGTCACTCGAATTACCAGAGACAGCTTTTACTTGATCTGTAACAGATTGCGCTGATTTTGAAATTTTTTCAAAGAAATCTCCACTACTTTGAACAAGTGAAATTCCAGTTTCTACTTCTTTTGAACCTTTTTGCATTGAAACTACAGCATCTTCTGTCTCAGCTTGTGTTTCACCAATTAATTTCGCTATATCTTTTGCAGACGCTTCAGTTTGTTCTGCTAATTTTCGTACTTCATCAGCAACAACTGCAAACCCTCTTCCAGCTGCTCCAGCACGTGAAGCCTCAATAGAAGCATTTAAAGCTAATAAATTTGTTTGATTTGAAATACCTGTAATTACAGTTACGATATCACTAATTTCTTTTGACCTTGTTTCTAACGAATAAATGATGGAAGATAAATCCTGTACTGCATTTTGGATTAAACTCATTTGATTAATAATTTGTCCAATCACTTCATTACCTTCAATTGAATGTTGCTCCATACCTTCAGAAGCAACCGCAACTTGTTTTGCAGCCCCAGTTATCTCTTCTACCTTATCTTCCATTCCATGTACAATTCCTAAACATTGTTGTACTGAAGTTTTTTGAGACTGTGCCCCTACTCTTAAACCTTCAATAGAACTTGCAATCTCTTGAACTGCCATACTGTTTTCCTCTGTACTCGCCGACAATTCTTGTGAAGAAGAAGAAACTTGCTCAGCAGTTTGCCTTACTTTATCTATAATCCCTTTAAATTTTTCAATCGTGTTATTGAAATAAACATTAATAATTCCAATATCATCTGGTCTTTCTTTTAATTTAATACTTAAATCACCTTCACCAATTTTACGTAATCCTTCTCGTAAATCTTTTAATGGAGCTAGCGAGTGACGCACGATAAAGAATTGAGTAATAGTCGCAATTGCTAATGAAATAATGATAAAGAGTAAGCCCTGTATCATAAACTTCTCTTTTGTAATAGGAACAATGGAAGCATCTAAGTCAGCCGCAATAATTGCAACAATATTGTTTTCTCCATCTGTAATTGGTTCTAATATTGTCACCCACGAACCTATTTCATCTTCATATACTTCTGTCATTTGGGCCTTTTTCGTATCAATGACCTTATCGTACGCCTTCATCCAATGAGCGGGTTGTTCATAATAATCTCCCGGCTTTATAGGGAATGCATTTGTTAACTCTGTAGTCAAACCAACGAGTTGTAATTCCCGCTTTTCATTCGGCTTTGCTCCTGTAACATACGTTTGTCCAACACTTTTCAATTCTTTTGACACTTCATCTAATTTCTCTGTTAACTTTTCTTTTTTCACTTTTTCGGCTGTAGGATCTTTCGCCATGTCTCTAACTAATTCTACATCCAATTTTTTCAACACTATTTCTCCTGTTTCAATAGACTGTCTTTCAAATAAAGACATCATACTATTTTGAAACATGTTGAAACTTAACGCGCCCATACTTCCAACAAGTGTCAAAATAACTAATACGGTTAATAAGACGTTCTTTTGAAGGAACGATAACTTATGCCAATATTTTTTCATTAATATCCACCTTCCTTAATGATTCTAAACAAAAAAACAAAATATATGAATATTTTGTTTAAAGATGTTTCTCAATATGTTCGAGAATAAAAAAAAGCCAATGTAAAAGCATTGGCCAAGACCAACCCTATCCGTCCGGTAACTGGCTAGCATAGCCTTTCGACCTTAGCTCCTGTAGTTTTGCGTCCTCATGTTTCCATCAGTTTGCCTTTCTCGCTGAACGAGTTGAACGATATGGGAGTTCTATGAGAATCATATATTCTCTATCAAAGGTTACAACATATAAATCAAAATGTCTACTTATTTAGAGATATAAATACAAATTTTTAACGAATTGCTTTTTCGAAATAATTTCAAAAAGTACGTGAATGTTACTTTTTTTGTGTTATATAATAAAAAATGTATAAATAACAAGGATTTCTTCGGGTATTTATTTAATTTTCATTCAAATTAAACTATTCGAATATATCTTAACTAATGAATTTCGGAGGTAGTTTATCATGTTTTGGCTACAATTTCTTACCTTGTTACTCTGTATTTTTATTGGTGCACGCCTAGGCGGAGTTGGTTTAGGAGTAATGGGTGGAGTTGGTATGGCAATACTCGTTTTTGTCTTCCACTTACAACCGACCGCGCCTCCTATCGATGTAATGCTTATGATTTTGGCAGTAATTACTGCTGCTGGTGCTTTGCAAGCTGCTGGAGGAATGGACTATCTTGTTCACCTAGCTGAAAAAGCATTACGAAAAAATCCAAAGCGTATTACTTTTTTTGCTCCAATTGTTACTTATTTATTCACACTATGTGCAGGTACTGGTCACGTTGCCTATTCTGTACTTCCTGTTATTGCAGAAGTCTCTCGTGAATCAGGGGTTAGACCGGAACGCCCAATGTCGATTGCCGTAATCGCTTCTCAACAAGCAATTACAGCTAGCCCAATTTCAGCTGCCACAGTTGCTCTTTTAGCAATGTTAGCTGACTATAAAATCACTTTATTAGATATTTTAAAAGTGAGTATTCCTTCTACTTTCATTGCTTGTATGTTAGCAGCATTCGTTGCTAGTAAGATGGGAAAAGAATTAAATGAAGACCCTGAATACTTAAAACGATTAAAAGAAGGAATGATTCCTAAGCTTGAAGAGAAAAAAGAATTTGTAGGTGTAAAGGGCGCCAAATTATCAGTTATCCTTTTCCTTGTAGGAACCTTCCTTGTTGTACTTCTTGGTTCATTTGAAGCACTTCGTCCAGGATGGATAGTTGATGGGAAGTTAGCCCGTCTTTCCATGCCGAACACAATTGAGGTGGTTATGTTAACTATCGCGGCTCTTATTATTATTTTCTGTAAACCAAATGTAGAAAGCATTGTGTCTGGTAACGTCTTTAAAGCAGGAGCAACAGCAGTTGTTGCTATTTTCGGTATCGCTTGGATGGGAGATACTTTCTTTAATGGAAACTTAAATATGATTCAAGGATCTATTCAGCATTTAGTAACAAGTGCACCTTGGCTATTTGCCATCGCACTATTCATTCTATCTATTTTACTGTACAGCCAAGCAGCAACAGTACGTGCCTTAATGCCACTTGGACTATCCCTTGGTATTCCACCAGCACTACTGATTGCGATGTTCCCTGCAGTAAACGGATATTTCTTCATTCCAAACTACGGGACAATCGTTGCTGCCATTAACTTTGACCGTACTGGTACAACAGGTATCGGTAAATACGTATTAAATCATAGCTTTATGATTCCAGGCTTAATTGCAACATTTACTTCTATCGGAATTGGAATGCTTTTAATTTCTATTATGTTTTAAAGAAAAAGCACAAACCCTTATTTAAAAAGGTTTGTGCTTTTTTAATCAAATGTTTGTTTAAATTTTTTGGGCAGTCTACTTCTCGATGTAGCACTTAAAATACTACATGTCCTTTTCTACAAACTTCTCTTTACTTCTTCAGCTAATTTTCTCGTACTTTCATACGCAGATTCAGCTAAACTAATTGCTGAAATAACTGAAACACCGTCCGCACCCGCTTCTATAACTGCCGCTGTATTTTCAATTGTAATCCCACCAATACCAACGATTGGCACTGTAATTCCTTGTTCTCTAAAATAAGCTAATCCTTTCGTTCCTTGAACCGCTTTCGTATCTTTTTTCGTACTCGTTGGGAAAATAGGTCCAACACCTAAATAATCTGCTCCATTTTCGATTGCAAAGCGTGCTTCTTCAATTGTATGAGCAGATACGCCGATAATTTTATCTCCCATTTTTTCACGAACAGATGTAATCCCTTCATCATTTTGTCCTACATGAACACCATCTGCATCTAATTCAATGGCTAATTCTACATCATCATTTACAATGAAAGGAACACTATATTCCTTACAAAGCGTCTGCAATTCTTTTGCAAAGCGCACTCTATCTCCTCCGATTAAAGAACCTTCCCCCTTCTCGCGAAACTGAAAAAGTGTCACTCCACCATCTAACGCTTCTTTCAATACAGCTAAAGGATCCCTCGTGCAGTTATTACTTCCCATAATAAAATACACTTGTAATAACTTAGACATTTTCTTTGTTTCAATGCGCATCGTATGTTTCATCCCCCTTACTCTAACTCCTCAATCTTCCCATACTTCTCAATATCAGCTGAAGTTGTATTCGCTAATTGATTTAAAAATTCAATTTGGAAACTACCTGGCCCTTTTTCTACTGTTTTAACAGCTGCCAGTTCCGCAGCTACACCATAAAACGTTAATGCGGCTACTACTGCTTTTACATAATCTTTTTCTACTGCTACAAATGCTCCTATTACCGAAGTTAGTAAACACCCTGTTCCCGTAACCTTTGTTAAAATAGGATGACCATTTCGAATAAGAACAGTTCGCTCTCCATCTGTAACAACATCTTCTTTTCCAGTAATGACAGCAACTGTATTTAGTTCATCTGCTGCCTGCCTTGCAATACTTACAACATTGCCATTTCCAGTACCAGCGTCTACCCCTTTAATTTCCCATTTCTCATTAATAACGTTTGCTATTTCAGCCGCATTGCCGCGGATAATTGCTAAATCTATTTCGGCTGGAATATGTCTCGCAACTTCTGTTCGATACGAAGTTGCTCCTGCACCAACTGGATCAAATAGTACTGGCACATTGTTCACATTTGCTGATTTACCAGCAAGTAACATCGCTTCTACTTCCTCAGGACGAAGTGTTCCCATATTTAATACTAACGCTCCAGCAATGCTAGCCATTTCTGCTACTTCTTCTTTTGCATACGCCATTACAGGCGATGCCCCAAGTGCCAACAAACCGTTAGCAGTAAAATTTGTTACAACAACATTTGTAATATTATGAACGAGCGGATTAGATTCTCTCACCAAATCCACTACTTTACTAATTTCTTTCATATTCATCCTTTTCATCTCCTAACTATAATGATGGGAGATACACAAAAAGGCACTTCGCGCGTACGCAAAGTGCCTGAACATGTGCTTTTACACTCTCCCTACGCTGGCATTATCCAACAGGTTCAAATGGTCAATGACGGACTAGTAGCCATACTCTCAGTTTGTATCCACAAACTCCCATGTGTTTCTTATTCATCTACTTCAAAGTCTACTCTTATTCTAGTAAAATAACAAGTTCTTTACTTTTCTATATAAAGTGAAACTTTAATCAGTGAGGATTTTGTTCATTCCACTAAAAACAGCTCAAATATGAAGCGAAACTGAATCTCAAGAAGATGTATGCTATATTTAACTTATGGAAATTTGAAAGGATGTTTTTAATATGTCAAAAAGCGTTGTAATCGCTGAAAAGCCTTCCGTTGCACGAGATATTGCTCGTGTACTGAAGTGTGATAAAAAAGGAAAC
Source organism: Bacillus sp. Root131 (assembly GCF_001429475.1). Classification (NCBI taxonomy): domain Bacteria; kingdom Bacillati; phylum Bacillota; class Bacilli; order Caryophanales; family Bacillaceae; genus Bacillus; species Bacillus sp. Root131. The sequence goes on along the minus strand of NZ_LMJQ01000002.1, from coordinate 41,504 downwards.
GGCTATCTTGAGGGTAGTAAATATATTGTAACTTGGGCTTTAGGTCATCTCGTTACATTAGCAGATCCAGAAAGCTATGATGTGAAATATAAACAGTGGAATTTAGAAGATTTACCAATGCTACCAGAGCGTTTGAAATTAACGGTTATTAAACAAACTGGTAAACAGTTTAATGCTGTAAAGAGTCAGCTACTTAGAAAAGATGTAAATGAAATTATTGTAGCAACAGACGCTGGACGTGAAGGGGAATTAGTCGCACGCTGGATCATCGATAAAGTTAAGCTAAACAAACCAATCAAACGTTTATGGATTTCTTCTGTAACCGATAAAGCAATTAAAGATGGTTTTGCAAATTTAAAACCAGGTAAAGCCTATGACAATTTATACGCTTCAGCAGTTGCACGTTCAGAAGCTGACTGGTATATCGGTCTTAATGCAACTCGCGCTTTAACGACTCGCTTTAATGCTCAGTTAAATTGCGGTCGTGTACAAACGCCTACTGTCGCTATGATTGCTAGTCGTGAAGATGAAATCAAGAACTTCAAAGCACAAACTTACTACGGCATCGAAGCTCAAACGATGGAGAAACTCAAACTTACTTGGCAAGATGCAAATGGCAATAGCCGTAGTTTTAATAAAGAAAAAATTGATGGTATTGTAAAAGGTTTAGATAAACAACATGCTACTGTTGTGGAAATTGATAAAAAACAGAAGAAGTCATTCTCTCCTGGTCTTTACGATTTAACTGAATTACAACGTGATGCAAATAAAAAGTTCGGTTACTCTGCGAAAGAAACATTAAACATTATGCAGAAGTTATATGAACAACATAAAGTGCTAACGTACCCTCGTACAGATTCACGCTACATTTCATCTGATATCGTTGAAACACTTCCAGAACGTTTAAAAGCATGTGGCGTTGGAGAGTACCGTCCTTTAGCACATAAAGTATTACAAAAGCCTATCAAGGCTAATAAATCATTTGTTGATGATAGTAAAGTAAGCGATCATCATGCGATTATTCCAACAGAAGGATACGTTAACTTCTCAGCATTCACAGATAAAGAACGTAAAATTTATGATTTAGTTGTAAAACGTTTCTTAGCTGTTTTATTCCCAGCATTCGAATACGAGCAACTAACATTACATACTAAAGTTGGTAGTGAAACGTTCATTGCACGCGGAAAAACAATTTTACATGCTGGTTGGAAGGAAGTATACGAAAATCGATTTGAAGACGATGATGTAACTGATGACGTAAAAGAGCAGCTTCTGCCTCACATTGAAAAGGGCGATACATTAACTGTAAAGTTACTTATGCAAACATCAGGCCAAACGAAAGCACCTGCACGCTTTAATGAAGCAACTTTACTTTCAGCAATGGAGAATCCTACAAAATATATGGATACGCAAAATAAACAACTTGCTGATACGTTAAAATGGACTGGTGGATTAGGTACTGTAGCAACGCGTGCTGACATTATCGACAAGCTATTCAATTCATTCTTAATTGAAAAACGTGGTAAAGATATTCACATTACTTCAAAAGGTGGCCAGTTACTTGATTTAGTACCAGAAGAATTAAAATCTCCTACACTAACTGGTGAATGGGAACAAAAACTTGAGGCTATCGCAAAAGGTAAATTGAAAAAAGAAGTATTCATTTCGGAAATGAAGAACTATACGAAAGAAATTGTTTCTGAAATTAAATCGAGTGATAAGAAATATAAACATGACAACATTTCGACGAAGTCTTGTCCAGATTGCGGTAAACCAATGCTAGAAGTAAATGGAAAAAAGGGAAAAATGCTCGTATGCCAAGACCGTGAATGTGGTCATCGTAAAAATGTATCTCGTACAACAAATGCTCGCTGTCCGCAATGTAAAAAGAAACTAGAATTACGTGGTGAGGGTGCAGGCCAAATTTTCGCATGTAAATGTGGCTATCGCGAGAAATTATCAACATTCCAAGAGCGACGTAAAAAAGAATCTGGAAACAAAGCCGATAAACGCGACGTTCAAAAATATATGAAACAACAGAAAAAAGAAGAAGAACCATTAAATAACCCATTCGCGGAAGCATTAAAAAAATTAAAATTTGATTAAACAAAAAGGTTCCTACCTCTATCGGTAGGAACCTTTTATTTTAGTGAATAATTTTACTTCCTTTTGCATTCTCAACAAATTTTTCACTTGATTTGTTAATTGGTGTTTTCAGTAATAACGCAGCAACGATCATAACTACTACGAAAACACTTAACACAAGTAAGTCTCTTATTACGATATCCCAAAGCATTCCGCCAACAGTTTCACGAATTGCACTAATTGCGTATGTGAACGGTAAGAACGGATAAATTGCTTGGAAGAATTTCGGTGTCATTTGAATTGGGAATGTTCCGCCCGACCCTGCTACTTGTAGTACAAGTAAAATGATCGCCATCGATTTCCCAACGTTTCCGAAAATAGAAACGAGTGAGTATACGATACAAACGAAGACTCCACCAATAAATAAACTAAATAACACAAACCAGAACTTATCGACTACGTACGTACCGAGTAAGAATATATCTCCCATCGATACGATAAACGCTTGTGAAAGACCTATCGTTAAGAATGTTAATAAACGTCCGAAGTAAATTTCATGGCTCTTATAATTCGCGCCCTCTTCGTGTACTTCTACCGTTAATAATGAAACCATTAATAATGCGCCTACCCATAATGCAAGCACTGTATAGAATGGTGACATCGCTGAACCGTAGTTCGGCATCGCAAATAATTTATTTTCTTTTAAATTTACTGGATTCGCAAAGTAATCACTTTGCTTCTCAACATCGTTTTTCAATAAGCGTATGATGTCTTTTAAATCCTCTTCAGATTCAAAATCACGAATTTTATTTGCTAAATCTTTAATCTTTTTCTCAGTCTCCGGCATTTCAGCTTTAATGTCTACTAATTTCTTTCTACCGTCTACCAAGCCTTTTGATGAATCTTCTAGTAACTTTTTAACATCTGGAAGCTTTTTGTCTGCATCGTTTAAAATTTGAGTTGTATTTTTCGACATCTCTTTTGTACGAGCAATTGCTGTATTGAAGTTAGGTACAATCTCTGAATCATACGTCGATAATACATCTGTTAATTGAGCTGATCCGCCCTTCGCAGCATTGTTAATACTTTCAATTACATCTTTTGTAGGTTTCTGTCCATTGTTAAGAAGTGTAATCCCCTTATTCGTTGCATCTACACCTTTTTGCAGACTACTTTTCGCTTTATTTAATTTTGCGATTCCATTATTAAGGTTTTTATCACTATTTACATCCGCTAAAACCTTATTTGTACTTTCTAGAACTGGAATCATATCATCAATTAAACCGATTCCAGATTGGAATTGACCATTTAAGCTTTTCAAGGCTTCCTTCGAACCTTCTAAACCATTAATACCTTTGTTTTGTACATCCTCTAGTGCTTTTTGGACACTAGATTTAGTACTTTCTAGACCATTTTTCGCTTTATCATAATCAGCTTTTGCATTATCGTATATTTCATTCGCATTAGCTTTAGCTTGATCTACTGTGCTAACTGCTTTTTTATAATCTGCTACAAACGTTTCATTATAATCTTTTTCAGCTTGATCAATTAATGCATTTGCTGCATCTAATTTTTGATTTGCTACATCTGTTACATCTTTCTTTACTTCTTGTCCTGTACCGATAACATTTACAATATCTTTAATACCGTTGTTTGCATTTTCCATACCACTTTTCAGCTTAGTTAGGCGATCCACTCGCCCTTGGAAAAAGCTTTTTCCAAAATCAGTCGTCGCTGAGTTTTGAAGTTCAGTAAATACATTAATAAGATACGAAATACCTTCTGTACGAGCTTGCAATTGATTTGATACTGCATTTAAATCTTTCTTTGCTTGTTCTGGATCAAACTGACCATTTTGCAATCCATTTAAAACACTTTTCCCATAAGCTGTTCCTGCACGTGATGAGCTTAAAACATTATTTACTGTTTGATTAATATTTTGCGCTATACTTTTATATCCGTCATTATTCAACTTAGAAAGGTCCGGTCTTGCAGGGAATTCAGGTAATCCATTCATTCCAGAGAAATCAGGAATATTTAAATCCACACCTGGATTCATTAAAAAGTTAGTAAATACAGCTGCACTATCCATAACGCCTTTTGCTACTACTAAATCATTTCTTATCGTTCCTGGAGCGTTTTTTAATGTTTGATCTTGTCTTGCAAAGAACTTATCTAAATTCGCCAATGCTTCCTGCCCATCATTTATTACACTCTCTACAACAGGTAAATCTTTTTGCGCCACTTTCACAATATCTTCTGCTCGAGTCGCATCATCTAACGCCTTATCCATGAGTGTATTCATTTCTGGGAACTGCGCTTCTAACTTAAATACAAGATCTTTTACTTTTTCGATACTTGGTAAGTTTGTTTCTAAATCGATTCCAAGGTCATTGAAAATTTTAAAAATCTCACCGTTTGCTGTTTTTACAAAGTTTTTACTAATTTCTTCTGTAATACCTGATGCACCTTTTGCTGTAATCTTCGGTGCAATCGCGTTTACTTTTTCATTCACATAATAATCCAGTTCTGGTTTTTTCGGATTTTCATCCAGAACAGTTGCAATTTTTTCAGAGAAGTCTTTTGGAATCGTAATACTTGCATAATAATCCCCACGCTCAACTCCGTAAATTGCTTGTTTTTCATCTACAAATTTCCAGCCAAGATTTTTGTTTTTCTTAAGGGAGTCTACAATCTCTTTCCCGATATTAATGTCTTTCCCTCTTAAATTAGAACCTGCATCTTGGTTAGAAACTGCAATGGGAACCTCTTTTGTATTTCCATACGGATCCCAAGAAGCTTTAATGTTAAACCATGCATATAACGATGGTAAAATCATTAATCCTAAAACAATAACAATTGCAGCCCAATGTTTGGCTACATTCCGTAAATCTGTCTTATAAATACGCCAAATCTGTTTCATAGAAGTTATCACCTAATTATATATTTTTCCTTCTTTAGAAAATGATACATACATTTTGCAATTATATCACTTTCTACATCGTGTATTAACCAAAAACGTACTATTTTTTCCCATTAACTTTCACTTACTTCATTATATAACGAAGTGAGTGAAAGTATGAATACAAAATGACCAAATCGGTTTTACATTCAATAATAACAAATATATATGAAATGTCATAAAAAATACAAGTATTTTCTCTTGGAAATACTTGTATTCCTAAAAAAAATCCTCACAGCTTTTATTCTCTGTGAGGATTTCTTCTATTATATATCCAATTGAACCTCTACACCGAAATGATCTGAAATTACATTTCTGTTTGTACCATTAAAAATAACTTTTGAAGAATGAACCTTTTTACTTTGGTTACACAATATTAGATCGATTCGCAAACTATGTTTATTTTCATCCCAACCAGCAATCTCGCCTTGGACAGTCGTTCCTTCATCCTTCTCTATTGCTAATTCATATGTGTCATACAACCCTTTTTGCATCATATACTCATAACCTTCGCCTTTCAATCGAGCATTGTTATTAAAATCTCCCATTAAGAAGGCGAGCTTATTGCTATCTACACGCTCCATCAAACGATCGACTTGACCTTTGAATGACTCTTCTTCATCATTCCACCAACCGAGATGGCAAGAGTAAAACGTTATATCCTTACCATTATAAGCAAGTGTTGTACTTACAATTTTACGCGTTTTCCAATACGTTGTATCCTCGTTTTCTGAAATAAAGAACGTATCTTCTTTTATAATATTATGCTTCGTTATAATCGCTAATCCTTCTTCATACACGTCATAACCAATATGAGAGAAATCCCAAGTAATATTGTAATCTTTTACATGTAGCGCTTTTAACTCTTCTAATAGTAAAAGTCCAAAATTATCTTCTTTCTTGTTACCGCATACATTTTCAGCTTGTATGGACTGACTTACTTCTTGCAATGCGATGACATCGTACTCTTCTTCTTGAATTACTTTAGCAAGGTATTGTATCTTTTCTATTTGATTCTCTTCTTGCCAAGAATGACAGTTTAAAGTTAGCAATTTCATATTATTACGCACCTAACATATCTTGAATGTCTGACTTTAATACGTCAGCTTTCGGACCATATACCGCTTGTACACCTTTATCTTTTACAATAAGCCCTAAAGCACCATTTTGTTTCCACTGTGCTTCTGGTGCAACAACATCTAAGTCTTTTACTGTTACACGTAAGCGTGTCATACAAGCATCTACGTCAGCAATATTTTCTTTTCCACCTAATAAATCGATAACTTTTGTTGCTAATGAACCGTCTTGTACATTTCCTGTTCCTTCTGATGCCTCATCTTCATTATCAATATAGTTACCTGCACGCCCTGGTGTTGGTAAATTGAATTTTTTAATTAAGAAATTAAATAGTGTAAAGTTAAGACCGAAGAACACTAATGAAACAATAACAAAGTTGATTAAGTCTCTTGTTAAACCTGCATTAACCATCATTGGTGTACGAGTAATTAACTCAATAAATCCAAATGCATGAACACGTAAGTTAATTAAATCAGCTAGCGCGAATGCAAGTCCTGTTGTAATAGCATATACAACATATAATACTGGAGCAATAAACATGAACATGAATTCAATTGGTTCTGTTACACCTGTTAAGAATACTGCTAATGCTGCTGATAAAAACATTGGTTTATATTTTGCACGCTTTTCTTTATCAACGTTACGGAACATCGCAAATGCAATCCCCATTAACGCTGCTGTTGAGCCGATAACTTGTCCAGCTTTGAAACGAGCTGGTACAACGTTATTTAATAAATCGTTATATGCCTTCGTATCTCCATTTGCTAATAAATTATTTAAATCTGTAATCCATGCAAGCCATAATGGATCTTGTCCTGCTACAACTTGTCCAACTTTTGAACCAGTTAGCATCGTATATGTTCCACCTAGCTCTGTATAGTTCATCGGAATCGTTAACATATGGTGTAAACCAAATGGTAATAATAAACGCTCTAACGTTCCATATACAAACGGTGCAACAACTGGTGCACTATCTTTTGAAGCTGCAATCCAGCGACCAAATTCATTTAACCCACTTTGGATGAATGGCCATAGAAGTGATAATACAATCGCAGTAACTGTAGACCAAAGAATTACAACGAATGGCACAAATCGTTTTCCATTAAAGAATGCTAATGCCTGTGGCAGTTTATTATAGTTATAATATTTGTTATATAGATTAGCTCCTAAGAAACCTGTGATAATCCCCACGAAAACTCCCATGTTTAATGCTGGTGCACCAAGTACAGAAGTAAAATAATCTTTTACAAGTAAATCTCCTGCTATTACTGAAGAAACTGTCGCTTTTGAATCCGCTAACATTTGAGCGTTTACGCCAAATATAGCTCCTGTAATTCGGTTTGTTAAGACGAATGCTAATAGTGCTGCAAATGCACCGCCTGCACGATCCTTCGCCCAAGATCCCCCAATTGCTACTGCGAATAAAATGTGTAGATTTGTAATGATTGCCCAACCGATGTCTTCCATTACGCGAGCAATTGTATGAACTGCGTTAACATCCCCAGCAGACATCCCAATTAACTTACCGATGGAAATCATTAAACCGGCTGCTGGCATTACAGCTACAACAACTAATAACGCTTTCCCGAACTTTTGCCAAAAATCAAAAGACGTAATTTTCATCTGTTCTTCCTCCCCTTTATTTATAACAACATAATGATTTAAATTATAATTTCTGTTCCCTTTATGAAAACGATTCCTTATATTACTTTATTTTTATCTTTACGCAACCGTTTTCATAAATCTATTTTAATAAAAGCGTTTTCACTTTGCAATAGAAATTTATTTTTTTTCATAAAAAAAGATGCTCAAAGAGCATCCTTTTTTATTATGAAATGCGATAAACCCTTGTTTCATAAGGTTTTAAAGCAATTGTTGTTACTTCTTCATGTTCCGCAACTTCATAGTTATTTAAAAGCAAACGTTTGCGTTCTAGTGCAAATGAACCCTCATTATACACAGCTTCCTCTTTTGAGATATTACTAATTACAATGACTTTTTCATCCTGTAACGTACGTGTATATGCATAAATTTGTGGATCGTCTTCTAAAAGTAAATCGTACGTACCATAGTTCAGTACATCGTGCTCTTTTTTCAGGGCAATCATTTTCTTATAGAAATTGAAAATAGACTTTTCTTCATTTTTTTGCTTTTCAACATTAATTTCTTTGTAATTTGGATTCATGCTAAACCAAGGTGTACTTGTTGTGAAACCAGCATTCATCTCATCATTCCACTGCATAGGTGTACGTGAATTATCGCGGCAAGAAGCCCATATAATCTCCATCATATCTTGATGTGGTACGCCCTCTGCAATTTTCTCGCGATATAAATTTTTAATTGCTACATCATCGTAATCTTCAATATTTGGTAACTGAACATTTGTCATACCAATTTCTTGGCCTTGATAAATAAACGGTGTACCGTGCATAAAGAAATACATCGCCCCTAGAGCTGTTGCACTTTCACGCCAATATTGTTTGTCATCTCCCCATGTTGAAACGATACGTGGTTTATCGTGATTCTCAATATATAAAGCGTTCCATCCTTTATTTTCTAATCCTTTTTGCCATTTCGTTAATACTTTTTTCAACCCTACAACATCAAGGTCTTTCTTCTTCTCTGCATCCCATAAACTTAAATGTTCAAACTGGAATACCATATTGAACTTACCTTGCTCTTCTCCAACCCAAAGCTCAGCATCTTCAATCTTAACGCCATTTGCTTCACCAACAGTCATAATATCGTACTTAGATAATGTATTTTCTTTTAGCTCTTCTAATAAAGGTTGAATACCTTTCACATTCATATGTTTATCAAAAGATGGCACATATTTTAACTCTTTTGGATTTGGCATATCCTTAAGGCCTTCTTCTTTTTTTATATGACTGATCGCATCAACGCGGAAACCATCAATACCTTTATCAAGCCACCAATTAACCGTATCATATAGTACTTCGCGAACTTCTTTATTCTCCCAGTTCAAATCTGGTTGTTTACGTGAGAATAGATGTAAATAATATTGTTCTGTTTCTTCATCATATTCCCATGCCGAACCATTAAAAATACTTTCCCAGTTGTTTGGCTCCGCACCATCTTTACCATCATGCCAAATATACCAATCACGCTTCGGATTATCTTTAGATGAACGTGATTCAATAAACCATGGATGTTCATCACTCGTATGATTAATAACTAAATCAATAATAAGCTTCATATCACGCTTATGAACTTCATCTAGTAAAGCATCAAAGTCTGCCATTGTACCAAACTCATCCATAATATCTTGATAATCACTAATATCATAACCATTATCATCATTAGGCGACTTATACATTGGACAAATCCAAATTACATCTATACCTAAGTCTTTTAAATAATCCAGTTTTGCAATAATACCTTGTAAATCTCCAATACCATCACCATTTGAATCCATAAAGCTTCGTGGATAAATTTGATAAGCAACTGCTTCTTTCCACCATGTCTTATTCATAGTCCTTCTCTCCTTTTGCATCCCATCAGAATTTTATGCAAACGTTTTCGTAACACTATCATAACAAAATATGAACAGTTTGCAACTGTTTTCATTGAACTCTATGTAGATTCTTTATTCTTATGCTTTATTTATTTCTCACAAAGGTAAATCTCATTCTCCACCTCTCCTTGTCCACGCGTATTACAGACATTTTTCATATATTAATAAAAAGCTCTGATTATTTTGGAAAGGAGTAAGAAATTGAAGCAAACAAAATTAACAGGTCGTATCGTTGTTCCCACAGATCCTGACTACAATGTAGCCCGAATGAATTTAAATTTAAGTATTCCAAAACTCCCTTGTATTATTGTTTTTTGTCAAAATAACAAGGATATCTGTAACGCCTTAAAATGGGCACGTGAACGTCATATACCATTTCGGTTAAGAAGTGGACGTCATAGCTATGAAAATTTTTCTCTTTTAAATAGAGGACTTATTATTGATGTGAGTGAAATGCATCGCATTACTGTTAATACAGAGAAATTAACAGCAACAATTGAGGCTGGTGCAAATCTTGGCACTGTTTATAAAGAACTTTGGAATTACGGTGTTACAATTCCTGCTGGTACAAGTGCAAGCGTTGGAATTGTTGGATTAGCACTTGGCGGTGGTATTGGTATGCTTTCACGCTTATTTGGATTAAAATGTGATCAATTAATGGAAGTGGAAATGGTACAAGCGTGTGGAAAATTTGGTGCAAAACCCATTCGTGCAAATGAACAAGAAAACTCTAACCTTTTTTGGGCATGCCGTGGTGGCGGTGGTGGAAACTTCGGAATTATCACTTCCTTAACTTTTCGAGTCCACCCCGTAAAAAATGTATCAATTTTCTCAATTACATGGGAATGGGAAGACTTTATTGCTGCATTTCAAGCGTGGCAAAACTGGGCACCTTATATAGATGAACGTCTCACTTCATCGATCGAATTATTCGCCAAGCAACGAAATAAAATCGAAGCACAAGGCGAGTTTGTCGGTTCTCCCTCTGAACTCCATTCCCTATTATCCCCTCTTCTTGAAACTGGCAGCCCCTCTCTCTTTATAGAAGAAGTTCCTTATATAAAGGCTGTCGAATTTTTTAATGGCGGTAACATCCCTGAAAATTTCAAGCGCTCTGGTTCCTATGTCTATAAACCTATTCCCCTTAAAGGCATTCAACTCATGCAATACTTTCTTTCTCATGCCCCAAATAAAGATGCTAGTATTTGGCATCAATCGCTCATAGGTGCTGTTGAAAATATTTCGCCGAATGAAACGGCTTATTTTCATCGTAAAGCAATTATTGCCCAAGAATACATTACCTCTTGGAAATGCGATGATGAAGAAAATCGAAATATACGCTGGGTTAAAGATTTACGAGAAAGCTTAGATCCTTATACACTAGGTGACTATGTGAACTGGCCCGATATCGACATTAAAAATTGGCAAACTAGTTATTATGGCTCTAACTTTCACAGATTGCGTAAAGTAAAAACTATGTATGATCCTTGTGATGTTTTTCATTTCCAACAAAGTATTCCTCCTTTTCATACGTGAAAAAGAGGATAACATAAAAAAATCATCCAATATACCGTTACCTCACAGTATGTTGGATGATTCAAGTTGATTTTCTATATCGTTTCAAATTCTTGCTCCTACTCATAAACTTTTACTTACAGATTAATTGTATTTCGTATCATTTTCATGCAATGAATGTAATTTAATATTTGGTACTTTATCTTTTTCCATACCTCTATTATAAGAAACAGGAACTTGAAATTCGAATTGCTTTGTCTCATGTTTTTGTAAATAGACTGGTTTCGGTACTGGATAGCTTTTTGAATTCTCGTTTGCATTATCATATAAAACAACTTTTAATGCTTGTGAATGATTACGATAATTTTTTAAAGTAACAATGCACTTCGGTTGGATATTATCTCCATTTTTCTCCATTCTACACTGGCTATCTTCTTTTTTATATTCTATTGCTTCTACCCCTGTTTTTCCTGCATAGTACCATGTTTTATTCAATGTCTGGAGGATTGTATTCAAAATAAACGGCATCATTACAATCAAAATACTAATGCCTACTACTTTTATCTTATTCATTTTTCTAAATGTACTAGACTCCTTTTTTCCTAGCCATTTTAAAAATAATATAAATGCAATTACATGTAGTATGAAAGAAACAATCAATATATTTGAGACTTTATAATCCATATAAACATACGTATGTATCGGAACCTTATAGACATTGAATAGTTTTTCCCCAATTAATTCATTATCATTTGGAATTTTTAATAATAACAAAACCCCTATACTGTAACAAATAGCTACTAATCGATCATACTCAATACGAATCATTCTTTCTCCCCTTCACTTTGTTTTTTATTATCGATTTTAGCTATTATTACCATACTATACAATCTTTTTATAGAGGATAACGTAAAAAAGTTCCTTATAAATATATAAAGAACCTTATTAATATACATTATGAATTAAAAAATCAATATACAATTTTCACATTGAGATTTCTTCAAAATATGTTGGATTGTGTATTGTAATTTTTTTATCTAAAATTGTAACAATGCTATCATTTTTTAATTGTTTTAATACGCTGCTAACTGTCTCTCGAGATGTTCCAGATATTTTGGATATTTCAATTGTTGTAAGTGGACATGAAATTACAATCTTTTCCCCACTCTGTTCTCCTAAATCCTGCATTAAATAATTTAACGTTTGGATAACACGATCTTGTGCATTAGGAATTGTAATATTTTGCACTCGATTTTCATTCAATTTTAATATAGATGATAATTGCTGAACAACGTACATCAATTGCGTTCTGCTGGATTTTACCATATCTTCAAAGATTACCGTTGGAATATAATATACCTCCACATCCGTCATTGCTTCTGCTGTATAGTTATATCCTCTGTCTGTAAACATACCACCATAAGGAAAAATAGAATACCGCTTTACATAGTCATCGTATAATAAGTTCCCATTTTGATTAACCCGCTCTAACTTTACAAAACCATCTAACATGAAGTAAATTCTTTCCCTTGAATCCCCTTCTAAAAATAAAAATTGACCTTTTTTATAAGTTCGCCAATAAACAAACTCTGTTAAGCCTTTCAATTTTTTTTCTGTTAAATGAGCAAATAATTCGAACTGCTTTAAGTCTTTCACTACGTTCCGTCTATTCATAAAATTCCCTCTCTCTTGCTGTATGTTGGAGCGAAAAATCAAGAAAGCGTATTCAATTTGAATTTTATCATAATTAACTTATATATTCAGATTTCATCATGAAAACTTTATGAACAATGAGTACAAAAAATATTAATAAATAAAAAGAATGAAGTTATTAACCTCATTCTTTTTTTACTACTAAGTAGCGTACATAATAATTTAAACATACATGCATACATTCTGTTTTGAAATAATAGTACCAGCTTTTTCTTCTAGTGCTTCATATACTTTTTCTAAAGACGTAATAATTGTTTTTCTTTTTGGATTTGTATTAACAAAATTAATAGCAGCTTCAATTTTTGGAAGCATGCTTCCCGCAGCAAATTGTTGTTCTTCAATATATTCTTCTAATTGATTCACTGTGACATGCTCTAATTTTTTTTGATTCGGTTGATTATAATTTACATACACATGATCAACTGCAGTTAAAATAACGAGCGTATCGGCATCTACTAATTCTGCTAATTTCTGCGCAGCGAAATCTTTATCGATAACCGCTTCAGTTCCTTTTAACCCTTCTTCGGAATCAATTACTGGAATTCCACCCCCGCCAACAGCTATCACTATGTTTCCATCTTCCACCAAAGAATTAATCACTTTATGTTCATGAATACTTACAGGCTTCGGTGATGGAACAACACGTCTCCATCCTCTACCAGCATCTTCTTTAAACACTGCTTTTGTTTCATCCATTAATCTTCTGGCCTCTTCTTCTGTATAAAAAGGACCAATTGGTTTAGTTGGATTTTTAAATGCCTCATCTTTTTTGTCCACAACAACGCGCGTTATAACCGTTGCTACGTCTTTTTTTATATTCCGTTTTTTCAATGCCTTTTCAATCGCATTTTCCATCCAATATCCAATCATCCCTTGGCTCATTGCCCCACAAGTATCTAATGGCATTGCAGGTGTCTTTTCCGTTTCTGCAGCTTTTTGCTGTAATAAAATATTCCCCACTTGTGGGCCATTTCCATGCGCAATTACTATATCCACATCATTTTCCATTATTTTCACAAGTTGTTCCGCCGTTTTTTCCAACGCTTCTTGCTGCGCTCCCGCAGTAGCTTCTCCAGACTGTATCGCATTTCCCCCTAGTGCAACTACAATTTTTCTTCGTGCCATATTTCAGCCCTCCAGTTCATTTCGCTTTCACAGCGCTTTATAAAGTAATACTGCCTGTAATTAATCCATAAATCGCAAAGAATGCTAAAGCACCAATTGCTACGGATGATGCTAATTCCACTCGAGTAAATATTTGCTTCGAACTCTTTTGCTTTTGAACATTGTAAAAAATAAAAATACCTGGCGCATATAAAGTCATTGTTAATAATAAATACTCTAAACCAGCTGCATAAACTAACCACACACCATAAATACTTGCTATCAAACCAATTATTATATTTTTATTTCGATCTACTTCTTCAGATTTTAAGCTATGCTTCAGTTGATAAAATGCTGAAAAAGCATATGGAATTAAAATGGCTGAAGATGCTAAAGAGAATGCAAAGTTATACGCCTGATCAGAAACGACGAATGTTAACAAGAATATTTGAATTAAACCATTTGTTATCCATAATGAATTTACTGGAGCCTTATTTTTATTTTCTTTTGCGAACCATTTTGGAAATACTCCATCTTTAGCCGCTAAATATGGAATTTCAGAAGCGAGCAAAGTCCAACCTAACCAAGCACCTAATACAGAGATGACCAAACCTAAATTTATAAAGATAGCACCCCATTTTCCAACAACACTTTCAAATAAATAAGCCATAGCTGGATTTTTCAAACCAGCAATATCTGCTTGCTGCATAAGTCCAAGAGACAATAATGTGATTAAAATGTAAATGATGAGTGTACCAATTAAGCCAATAACCGTTGCTTTCCCTACATCACTTCTATTTTTTGCTCGACTGGATAAAACAACCGCCCCTTCTACCCCAATAAATACCCATAGAGTTACAAGCATTGTACTTTTAACTTGGCTGCCAACTGCTCCCCATGAAAAAGAACCAGTTTGCCCCCAAAATCCATCTAAGAATGTATCAATATGAAACGCGAAGATTCCTATGACAATAAATACAAATACAGGTACTAATTTTGCGATTGTAGTTACTAAATTCACAAGTGCTGCTGATTGAACTCCACGTAAAATTAACATGTGAACACACCACAATAATACGCTTGCACCAATAATGGATTCTACATTTTGACCGCCTTCAAAGATCGGGAAGAAATATCCTAATGAAGAAAATAATAATGTACCGTAAGCTACATTCCCAAGCCAAGCAGATAGCCAGTATCCCCACGCACTATTAAATCCCATAAAATTACCAAATCCTGCTTTTGCATAGCTAAAAATACCACCATCTAAATCTGGCCGTTTTACAGTTAGATTTTGAAAAGATAATCCAAGTGCAATCATCCCAATTCCTGTTATAACCCAGCCAATAATAATGGCTCCAGCACCAGCACCTTTTGCCATATCACTCGCTAAATTAAAGGCTCCACCGCCAATCATAGACCCAACTACAAGAGCCGTTAGTGTAAACAACCCTAATTTCTTATCTTCACCCATTCCACTCACCTCTCTTTAATTGCAATAACAATACAAAAGCAATAGTGAATGATAGTGTCTAAAGGAGGAGAAAGAAGAAAGGAAGACTCCCTTTCTTCTTTACTCCATGTTTCCTAAAGTAGCTGCCATAACCGCTTTAATTGTATGCATTCTATTTTCAGCTTGATCAAATACTTTTGAATGTTTACTGCGGAATACTTCGTCAGTTACCTCCATTTCTTTCAACCCATATTTCTCGTAAACTTCTTCGCCATACATCGTTTCAACATCATGAAATGCAGGTAAACAATGTAAGAAAATCACGTTTTCATTCCCTGTTTCTTTAATCATTTTCATATTTACTTGATAAGGTCTCAATAACTCGACACGTTCAGCAAATTTTTCTTCTTCCCCCATAGACACCCATACATCTGTATAAATTACATCTGCATTCGCAACAGCTTCTTCCACATTACTTGTTATCATTACCTGTTCATTATATTTTTTTGCTAAATCAATTACTTCTTGTGCAGGCCATAAAGATTCTGGTGTGCAAATACGTACATCCATTCCAACGATTGCTCCACCAACTAGTAAGCTATTAGCAACATTATTTCGTCCATCTCCAACGTAAACGAGCTTCACATTTTTCAACTTCCCTACATGTTCTCTAATTGTTAATAAATCTGCTAGTGTTTGTGTTGGATGCCACATGTCTGTTAATCCATTCCAAACTGGCACACCAGAATTTTGTGCTAAAGATTCTACAGTCTCATGATTAAATCCACGAAACTCAATTCCGTCAAACATACGCCCTAACACTTTTGCTGTATCCTCTACGGATTCTTTTTTCCCAAGCTGAATATCACCTTTCCCTAAATATTCAGGATTCGCCCCTAAATCTGTACATGCTACTGTAAATGCACAGCGCGTACGAGTGGAGGTTTTTTCAAATAAGAGCGCTACATTCTTATCTTCTAAATAATGATGCGGGATACCATTTTTCTTTTTCTCTTTTAATTCTGCTGCCAAATCTAGAAAATATAACAATTCTTCTTGTGTAAAATCTTTTTCTGCTAGAAAGCTTCTTCCTTTTAAATTTGGTCTAGTCATTAACATACTTCATCCCTACTTTCTCCGTTATTTATACTAAATATCTTTACGAACAATTGGCATACTCATGCAACGTGGACCCCCACGACCACGAGATAATTCCGAACTTAGCACTTCAATTACTTCTATACCGTGCTCCCGTAATAACGTATTGGATACATAGTTGCGATCATATGTAACAACTACACCTGGTGCGATTGCTAATGTGTTCGAGCCATCATTCCATTGTTCACGAGCAGAAGCAATTACATCTCCTCCTCCACATGGAATAAGAACTAATTCACTTAAGCCTAATACCTCTTTTAATGCTTCCATTAAAGAAGTACGATGTGTAATTTTAAGAGTTTCCTCATCTGATCCTTTTTCTAAAATATAAATATTCATATTCCCTTTTGGCCCTTGAATGGCTGGATGAATTGTAAACTTGTCATAATCAACCATTGTAAATACTGTATCTAAATGCATAAATGCTCGGCATTTTGGAATTTCTATTGCTAACACTTTCTTAATTTTATTTTGTCGGCTAAAGAGATTTTTAGCTAAACGTTCAATTGCTTTAGCTGAAGTACGAGCAGACACTCCAATCGCAATTGTTTCTTCATTTAAAATTAGCTCGTCGCCACCTTCAATTGGAAATTTATAATCACGATCTAACCAGATTGGTACATTATGTTTTGCAAATCTTGGGTGATATTTAATGATGTACTCCATGAATAATGATTCACGTCTACGCGCTGGTTCTCTCATCTTATTTATCGTTAAGCCATCGCCCACGCTAGCTGCTGGATCACGAGTAAAATATAAATTAGGCATTGGATCTAAGTAAAACGGATAATGATCTTCCATTAATTCATATAAATGTGTCTTCTTACTTGTTTCAATTTCGTTTTTCCGTACACCGCCCATAATTTTTTGAATTAATTCTTCATTTGAAAAGGAAAGTAAATATTCTTTTAAAGTTTGATGTGCAACATTTACGTCAGCCTGTCCTTCTTTTAAAATACGATCAACAAATTCTTCTCGAAGTTTTTTATCTACTAACGCCTCAGCGGCTAGTTTTTCTAAATAAAGAACTTCAACACCCCGATTGCGTAACGTTTGTGCAAAATAATCATGCTCTTTTTGAATAATTGGTAAGTATGGAATATCATCAAATAATAATTGCTGCAAATAATCTGGCGTCAAGTTTTCCACTTCTTTACCCGGTCGTTTTAATAAAACCGTTTGTAATTCCCCAATTTCTGAAGTAACATGTATCGGATGTTTCATTTGTTGTACCTCCTTTTAAATATGTTTGATGTCTTACAAGTACATAATAAATGCTCTGCACTTTCATCTTTGTGAAAGCATCCACATTATCATTGTGAAATATTAAACAAGTTATTTTTTTAAAATCATACGAATTTGTATTTTTATAACAAACTCTCTCGCTTTTTCAATAAAAAACACATATATTACGCATATATGTTGAATATTCAACTTCCGTATTTAAACAAAAATCCTGTTTTTAATTTTATTAAAAACAGGATTTTTACATCTAAATAATTAAATTTAATCTTTCTTCTATAATCTCCCTATCTGATTTCGACTGTGAAATTATAAGGCATGTATCATTTCCACATATACATCCTATTTTTTCTGTCCAATCTAACTCATCAAATAAAACACCAATAACATGTGCATTACCAGGTAATGTTTTAATAACCATTAATTGATCTACACAATCAATTTTCACAACAACTTCTCGTAATTTTTTCTTTAACTTTATATCAGTTTTTAAATGCTCTTCTGAGAAAACTTTATATATCATTAATCCTTCTTGAGAAGGTACCTTCGTTAAGTTTAACTCACGAATATCGCGAGAAACCGTAGCTTGTGTTACTAATACATCTTTTTTTGCTAACAATTCTACTAATCTTTCTTGCTTATCTATTTCATACTCCTTTACAAATTGTTTAATTAACCGTTGTCTTTTTTCTTTTTTCATAAAAGACACCCCTTTTAATATTATAGCTCGCTATAATTTTCATCCGAAAGGGAGAGAAAAGAATGTTGCGGAAACGTTCATAGTTTAACTGTAAATATTAAATCAAACTAAATAAAAAAGAGAAGAACAGCATTCTGTTCTTCCTTTTACATTGAAAATCGTTCAATTGTTTGTTTCAAATCAGTTGCTTGCTTCTCTAAATCTTTTAATAATTGATCGATTACTATCATATTTTTAGACTGTTGTAGCGTCACACGCGCCACTTCTTGCGAACCAGCTGACGTTTCTTCAGCAATTGCTGCTACAGCTTTTGTTTGTGCTCCTGTTTGATGAATGTGGCTCACTTGTTCATTCATATAACTACTAATTTGCTGAGTTGCATCGGCTACTTCCATAACACTTGATGACATTTCTTTTAAAATTAATTCCGTAGCTTCCCCACGTTTCGCCTCTTCTTTAGCTATTTTCACTTGTTCTGTCATTTTCATTGCAACTTGTTGTACTTCATCTTGCATATTCCGTAATAACTGAGATATGTTTCTTGCAGAATGATCACTTTCATCAGCAAGTTTACGTACTTCTTCCGCAACAACCGCAAAACCTCTTCCATGCTCTCCTGCGCGAGCTGCCTCAATAGAAGCATTTAGTGCTAATAAATTCGTTTGGCTAGCAATCGCACTCACAACAGACACAATATGTTCTACTTGTTTCATTCGTTCTTCTAACTTCTGTACATTTTGCATTGAATCTTCATTTTCTTTTGCCAATGTTTGAATACCTTGAATTAAAGACGTAAAGACACGAGTACTATGCCCTAAAGCTTGAACCATTTCTGAAGACAACGTATCAGACTGCTTCGCTTTTTCTTCTACTTCACTTGCAATAGACGTCGTTGTATCAACAGCAGAAACAATTGCTTGAATTGATGCTGCTGATTGCTCAGCGCCTGAAGAAATCTCTGCAAGAGTCTCAGATACACCTTGCGCTTGTCTCGTTGCTTCTCCTGTTTGTTTTCTAATCTGCTGTACTTGATTGTTTGTATAAGAAAATGTTGTATCAATATTTTTTACCATGCCCCTTAAGTTTCCTAACATCATATTAAATGCAACACTTAAAGATTTAATTTCATCATCTGTCTTCGGTAATGGAACATCTTCACGAATATCACCCTCAGCTGCTTTTCTTGCCGCTTCCTCTAACTTGCGAAGTGGTTTAATTAAAAATACGGCTGCTCCATATGCTAAAATTCCAGACCATACTACCCCTAATAACATAACGATAATATTATATACAGTTTGACTTACATAACTTTGAAAATAATCGTATATCACGTAAATAAAAAATATACTTGTTGAATATGTAATAAAAGCTAAAACTGTAGTGAATAGCATAAGTTGTGTACGTAATCCAAAAGAAAATGTTTTTCTTTCTTTTTCCATCTTCCCTTTCCCCCTTTTTATAAGCAATATAAATACTACCTATATATTATTATCCATATTTTCATTATAGAAGGATATAGAGATTTTAAAAATCATTATTTCTTTGAATATCAAATTGCACGAAAAAAATAAAGGATTCTGACAATTTATGACTAATAACAGAAATACGGGGCAACATTTGTAAAATATATTTTTAACTGGGGGTTTTGTATGATTCAAGTTCGAAATCTAGTAAAATCATTCGGTTCACTTGATGTGTTAAAAGGAATTGATTTAGAAGTAAAAGAAAAAGAAGTTGTTGTTTTAATTGGTGCCAGTGGTTCTGGTAAAAGTACATTACTTCGCTGTCTTAACTTTTTAGAAATGTACGATGAAGGCGAAATTCACTTACAAGGTGAGCGAATTGATCCAAAGCATTCAAATTTAAATAAAGTCCGTGAAAATGTCGGTATGGTTTTTCAGCACTTTAACCTCTTTCCTCATATGACCTCACTAGAAAACATCATAGAAGCACCTATTCATGTAAAAAAATTAGAGAAAGCAAATGCACAGGATATTGGAAATCAACTTCTCCAAAAAGTCGGCCTTCAAGATAAAGCGGATGTAACTCCTCATCTTCTTTCAGGTGGTCAAAAACAGCGCATTGCCATTGCACGAGCTCTTGCAATGAGCCCTAAGATTATGCTATTTGATGAGCCTACCTCAGCTTTAGACCCTGAACTTGTTGGAGAAGTATTGCAAGTTATGAAAGAACTTGCTGAAGAAGGGATGACAATGGTTATTGTTACTCATGAAATGAATTTCGCAAAAGATGTAGCTGATCGCGTCATCTTTATGGACGATGGAAAGATTGTAGAAGATGCTCCGCCAGCACAATTCTTTTCAGCTCCATCACATGAACGAGCAAAACAATTTTTACGTAACGTTTTATAATGTAACTTCTGTTTCAAACGAAAAGGAATACATTCATACGGTGCACAACTAATCATCCAAATAAAATATTTCAATAACATACTGAAAAACATCCGTATGATCAATATATAGGAGGGGTTTTATGAAAAGAAAACTATTAACCATTGTTGCGAGCATTACACTATGTACATCTTTCATACTAGGAGCTTGTAGCAAAGAAAGTTCTACTACTTCATCAAATGGTGAAAAAGAATTTCGCTATGCGATGAGTGGATTATACAAACCTTTTAACTATAAAGAAAATGACGGCAAACTTGTCGGTTTTGATGTAGAAATCGGTGAAGCTCTTGCTAAAAAGATGAACATGAAGGCTACGCCAGTTACAAACCCATGGGAAACGCTAATTCAAGGTCTTCAAGCGAAGAAATATGATGTAATACTGGGTAGTATGGCAATTACAGAGGAGCGCTTAAAAGCTGTTAGTTTCTCAAATCCGTACTATCGCTCTGGCGCCCAAATTTTTGTAGCTAAAAAGAATACCGCTATCTCTTCTCCAGAAGATTTAAAAGGTAAGAAAATTGGTGTTGTAAAAGCTAGTACCTTTAAAAATCTTGTTGCAAAATATACAGATCAAATCACAGAATATGACAGTGATATTACTGCTCTTATGGATTTAGAGCCTGGGCGTGTTGACGCAGTAATTACGGATCAAATGGTTGGTCTACGTATGATAAAAGAAGGAAAATCGAATATAAAAGAAGCCGGAAAACCATTAAATCTTGATGAAATGGGAATTGCTATTCGCAAAGATAATAAAGAAATGGTTGAGAAAGTAAATAAAGCGTTAGATGAAATCATTAAAGATGGTACGTATGATAAGATCAGTAAAAAATGGTTCGGACGTAATATTCTTGGTGAAGAGGAAAAAACGAAGTAAGTAAGTTAGCCATTCAAAAGATTCATAAACAGTGCCACACTGATTAAGTGTTCATTTTATGTGGGGCATTTCATTCTCTACTAAAATCTATACAATATGAGGTGAAACGCATGTTTGAAATTTTTATCTCTTCCTATCCCACACTCTTAAAAGCTACTATTGTCACATTACAATTAACATTAACTTCCCTAGTACTCGGTTCATTAATTGGATTATTATTCGCTTTCTTTCGAATCTCTAACAATAAAGTTTTAAATAGTATCGCTCATGTCTACATTGCTATTATTCGTGGTACACCTTTAATTGTTCAAATTGCCATTCTCTATTTTGGAATTACATCTGTTGTTGTTTTCACCCCTTTTTGGGCAGGAGCAATCGCTTTAGCAATTCATAACGGTGCATATATTACGGAAATTTTCCGTGGATCTATTCAATCCGTTGACCGAGGACAATTAGAAGCAGCTCGCTCTTTAGGCATGCCTTATCCTTTAGCTATGCGACGAATTATATTACCACAAGCATTTCGTCTGTCTCTTCCTCCTCTAGGAAACCAATTTATTATCGGATTAAAAGATTCTTCACTTGTTGCTTATGTAGGAATGTCCGAATTATGGGGATCGGGTTTATCAATTGCAGCAGGTAACTTCCAACAATTAGATACTTACATAATCGTTGGTGCATACTATCTCGTACTTGTTCTTCTATTTACTTATTTTGTTAATCTTTTAGAAAAACGATTACAACGAAAAGAAACTAACTCCTTCCAAGTCAATAAAAAGAACAAAAAGGAAGTTTCTTTATAAGAAAAAGCAAGCCTGAGATGGCTTGCTTTTTCACTGCAAAAATATATTAATTTTTACTGATTTATTTTTTTAATACTCTCTTTTTCTTCTATATGTTCCTCACGATATGAAATATTATGAGGGTCTAAGCCATTTCCTAAAGAACCGTAGAAATGCTCTCTATGCGGATCAACTAATTCACTTCCGTGATAATACACACGTGGTGTATTCCAAAGTGCTGCCAATGCTTTTGTCATCGGCATTTCGTGATAACGTTCCGGCCACATTTCTTTAATCTTCTCTTTTACTAACGGATAGTATTTAGAGCTCATAGCAGGGAACAGATGATGTTCTGTATGATATGAGAAATTGAAATGCAAAACGTCTACCCAGCGCGGCACTGTTACTGATAAGCAGTTTGCTAACGGATCATTTACTGGAACAATTGGATTTAAGCGGTGATTTGTTGCGATATATGCCATTACAATAAAGTTAGCAATTAACAACGGAATGACATATGCAAATAACCATTTTCCAGGTCCCATAATAAACAATAAACTAATCCAAACTGTCCAAGGCAAAAGAAGTTGAAGCCATACAGATTTTTGATTGGATGACTTGAACTCTTTTATAAAATGAAAGAACATTCGAGTCGAATGCAATGTAAATTGAATTGTTAGTGACAGAAAACTAAAGAATGAACGTACATGTAGAGGCATACGATATACCCAACTCAAAAACTTACTCTTCTTAAGTTTCTCAAGTGTCGGCCATGCATCCGGATCATTCTCTTCATGCTGTGTATGAACATGATGCGTTGCATTATGCCACTTTCTCCAAAGCTTTGGCCCTGTTGATAATGGCATAAATGCAATCGCTCCTAAGAAGTCACGAAGCCATGCCTTTCTTACAACAGTTCCATGTAAAATTTCATGCCCTAAAAATCCTAGTGAAGCAAAACATAATCCAAGAACAATCGCAATTCCTAGATTCGCCCACACATTCAATTCAAATACACCAATCGATATTAATCCCGACAATGCCACAAGCAAATAAGCCAATCCACCAAATAAACGAGTAGGCACTGGTTTAAATGCTTTTTTCGGCAAATGTGGTGATACACGTGCTGCATACCACCCAAATGTATGAAGCTCCTTCATCCTTTTGCCCCTTTCTTATGCCGCGCCTTGCGCAACTTACATATATCAATTCTTGCTTCCAGATTGATTTTACTAAATGATCCAAAAAGCATGTATTATAAGGAAAATATACTCACTCTATCGTCACTTATTTTTCGCTTTTATTATCAATGAAAAACATTTCTCTTTTTACTCTCTATCAACCTTTCCACATGATGAATCATAACAATAGAATTTCTATATTGTCAACAACTTTTATGACCTAGTAATAAAAGTTGGTTATATTTTTATAATCATACTTTATTTCACTAAAGAAAATGTATATATTACATAAGGATTTATCCACTATCTATAGACATTTTCTTAAACGCCATAGACCCTATCTCATTCAATAAATCTCTATGTAATCAACAAACAGAATCACTTGAATTTAGTTTTATATAAATCCTACTTCTTCATAATGCCCCACCTAATTAATTATATCAAAATAATTTATAACCTCTTTTAATAAAAATAGACTTCTTCTAAAACAACACACATGAATTTCATATAATATGGAAATATTAAAAGGAAAATTGTTCTAAAATCAGGAGGTTTCAGCAATGACAAGTGATACATTTCCACAACTGCCGCTATCTTATTGGATTGAATCTACTCAGTTTCCTACTTTCCCTCGTTTATCCGAAAATATAAAGGCGAAAGTTGCTATTATCGGTGCTGGTATTACAGGTATTACTACTGCCTATTTACTTGCAAAAGAAGGCATCGATGTTGTTTTAATTGATTCTGGTCGTATTTTAAACGGGACGACTGGGCATACAACAGCGAAAGTAACAGCACAACATGATCTTATTTATGATGAATTAATAAATCACTTCGGTGTAGAAAAGGCCGGGCTTTACTATGAATCAAATAATCAGGCTCTACAATTCATAAACGAAACTGTTCAAACATATAAAATCGACTGTAATTTCTCAAATGAAGATTCATATTTATATACAACTACTGATAACGGATTAAGAAATTTATCGAAAGAATATGAAGCTTATCAAAAATTAAATATACCTTGTGATTATGTTCAATCTCTATCGATTCCTATTCCAGTACAATCTGCACTTGTCATGAAAAATCAAGCACAATTCCATCCCCTTCTTTATTTAAAAACACTTTTAGAAAAGTTTGTGGAGATGGGTGGAAAGGTCTACGAACAAACAACAGCTATGGATGTGGAAAAGGGAGATTATCCACAAATAATTACAAAAGAGGGCCATCATATCACTTGTGAATATGTTGTCTCTTGTTCACATTTTCCTTTTTATGATGCGAATAGCTTTTTCTTTACGCGAATGTACGCAGAACGCTCCTACGCTCTTGCAATAAAAGCCAAAACAGATTATCCAGGTGGCATGTATTTAAGTATTGATGATCCAAAGCGCTCCTTACGCTATATAACAAACAATGGAGAGAAATTAATTTTAATTGGCGGAGAAAGTCATAAAACAGGACAAGGAATAAATACGATGCTTCATTATGAAGCACTCTATTCTTTTGCTGAAGCAACTTTTGGAATAGACGAGGTTCCTTATAGATGGTCAGCACAAGATTTAATCACTCTAGATAAGCTTCCTTATATCGGACATATTAACGAAAGAAATCCAAATATATTTGTTGCAACTGGATATCGCAAATGGGGAATGACAACTGGAACTGCTGCCGCTCAGCTACTGAAGGACTCCATCCTAAAAGTCCACAGTCCCTATAAAGAACTGTATGCACCATCACGCTTCCATGCAAATCCAGATATAAAAACGTTCCTCTCCCAGAACATTGATGTTGCGAAACATTTAATTGAAGGAAAGATCGAAACCGCATTACGTAAGCCAGAAGATCTCGAAGTTGGTGAAGGATCTGTCGTACATGTTAACGGTAAACGAGCAGGTGCTTATAAGGACAAAGAAGGAAAATTACATATCGTCGATACAACTTGTACACATCTCGGCTGTGAAGTTGAATGGAATAATGGTGATTGTACCTGGGATTGTCCTTGCCATGGTTCTCGTTTTTCAATTGAAGGAGACGTTCTTGAAGGTCCAGCAGATCAACCGTTAAAACGAGTTGATAATGAGTGAACAAATAAAGAAGTTCAACATAATTACTGTTGAACTTCTTTATTTGTTATAAAACCTTTTCAGATAAATTTCAACACAGGGAGGAAAATATTAACATTAAATGAAATAATATATTCATCTACAAATTAAAAAGGGGGGGGAATATTATGCAACCTTCAGCTCCACCTCATCTAGAATCTACAGAAACTATCTTTTCAAGCTCTATTACAAAACTTGTTGTTTTTATTTGTTGGCTAGCCATTTTAGCTGATGGATATGATTTAGGTATTTACGGTGCCGTTCTACCAAAGCTCCTAGAAGACAAAAGCTGGGCGCTATCACCATCGCACGCTGGCACAATTGCAAGCTATGCTTTATTTGGGATGTTTATTGGGGCTATTCTAGTTGGAACGATTACAGATCTAATTGGACGTAAATGGACGCTTATATGCTGTTTAGCACTTTTTTCTATCACAATGGGTTTAGCGGCTATCGCTCCTTCTCCTGAGTTATTTGGATTATCTCGATTTATAGGAGGAATCGGATTAGGCGGTGTTATCCCAACAGCTTCAGCACTTACTGTTGAATATTCACCCAAAAAAAGGCAATCTTTTATTTATGCTCTTATGTTTACTGGCTATCCTTTAGGTATCGTGTTAGGTGCTATTTTGTCTATATTTATGTTAGAAGATTTCGGATGGAGAATTATGTTTGGTATCGGAATGATTCCACTACTCCTCATTCCTTTCATTATTCGCTATTTACCTGAGTCCATTCAATTTTTATTATCACGTAATCGCCAAGAAGAAGTGAACCAAATTCTTAATCGTTTTCCAATTGAATTTCATGTGAAAAATAAAACTCATCAAGCTCCATCTACTATACAAAAGAAAAATGGATTTACTACGTTATTCTCAAAAGAATACATAAAAGCAACGCTACTTTTTTGGATCACTTATATAATGGGAATGTTTTTAATATACGGCTTAAATACTTGGTTACCACAGATGATGCGCCAGGCAGGATATCCTCTTGGGTCTAGTCTGTCATTTCTACTTATGCTAAATATTACCGCAGCTATCGGCGCATTATTCGCTGGAGCAATTGCTGATCGTATAGGAGCAAAAATTGTTATTAGCATCTCTTATCTTATGGCAGCTATATGTATCGGACTATTAACAATCAAACCATCTGTTACAATCATTTATCTTTTAATTGGCCTTGCTGGTATTGGATCAGTCGGTATTACTCAAATATTAAATGCATATGTAACACAATACTTCCCATCACATATCCGAGCTACCTCCTTAGGCTGGGGACTGGGGCTTGGCCGAGTTGGTGCAATTGCTGGCCCAATTCTTGTCGGTATTATTATGACAATGCAATATGACTTAGCATGGAATTTTTACTTATTCTCCTTTGCAGGTCTTATCGCAGCTATATCTGTTTTCTTCATTCCTACAAAATAAAAAGGGCACAAACTTACTTGTGCTCTTTTTCATATGCTTCAAACAACATATCTCGAAACAATGTATTTAAACTCTCAATATCGATTCCTGATCCCTTTTCAATTCCTTTTACATATTCCTGATAGTAATGAATTTGTTCTTCTAAAAATTGATTTAGCACCTTAATTTTCAATCCAACATCTAATTCAGTACCTGCTTTTTTCTTTATTAACAACTTTTCAATTTCATCTAATACGCTACGTTCTAATGATAATTCTGTAATCAATCGGTCAAATTCTACAGGAGGTAAAGTCGTTTTCTCTTCTAGCCACTTACAAGCTAAAATGGGACGTAATACATAAAAGTACTTTTTCAGCTTTACATTCTCACCTTGCAAAAATTCACGATAATTTTTCGACGCCATATGTAAATAATGATATATCGTTGCTTTTGGATCAAAATTCTTCTCACTCATCTGTTGAAGTAGTTCTGGAAAATTAGAGTTTTTCGAATAAAAAATTGGTGATCGAATCCACTCAAGTAAAGCAGGATTCGACTTCGCGAATAGTTGCAATGCCTTTTTAATATCCCAACCACTTATATCTAAATCATCGCTAATTGGATATTCAATTACATCTCGTTTATCATGAATTGATAAATACCATTCTACTGGATGTATATAAATAAACCTAACATCATAATCGCTATCTTTCGATGGAAACCCCCAAGCACGACTCCCTGATTCCACCGCAAATAAAATTTTCACATCATTCTCTTTTTCAATTCTTTCTAACTCCAACTCGATTTTCTCTCTCATTTCATAACAACTCCATTTTTTGATTATTTCCTTGGAAATTCGACAATACACTATTAATTTTACTACATACTAAAAAAACTGTCAGAAATTACTGACAGCCTAATGAAACGTCTATTGTTGCTTTTCAATTACAGTAGCAGCAATTCGTTCAAACTCTTTTTGAATCTCCTCTTTATATGCATCTACTATTGAAAAATCCATAGCAGCAATATAAATTCGTTCTAATTTATCACGAACCGATTTTGCTTTCGCTAAGAAAGACATCGCCTCATTCATTTTTGCTTTATATTGAATGGAGACATCACGAATTTCCTTCGCATATTTCTCATCCGTCCCTGGCGTAACAATAAGGGCATACATATCAATAATTTCATCACCCTCGCGACTTGGAAAATATTCATGTGGTGCGGTGCTATCAAAAATTGCAAATCCTAATTCTCTTACGATAACCATATCAAGACTATTCGGGTCAAATCCGCAATGATATACTTCAACTTCAAACCCTTTTTCCTCAGCTGCCTTAGCTAACTTTTTGAGCATCGTTGATTTTCCAGAGCCTGGGCGCCCTTTTATAAAATAACGATGTGGTAACCCTTCTGTTAAATTAGGAACAAAATCAACTGCTCCTTTCGGTGTAGCAGCTCCTAAAAAACGATGTTTTACAAGCGATTGTCTCCCGCTTTTATCTGCAAATAATTTCTGGATTAGCTGATTGGTTAGTTCATTTGCTTTATTAAAATCTATATTATCAATATATATCTTCTCCCACTCATCATGTATAACCAATGCCTCTTTAAAACGTGCGTAAGCAGACTGAAAAGCTTTGCTTGCTTCTGAAACAAATCTTTCAATTTCTAACTTCTGCTTTCTTAGTTTATCTGAGTCCCAAGCAATTCCTAAATTTATATACTCTTCAACAACTCCTGGCATTTTTGGCTCAATAACATGCGGCGATGTCCCATCAACAATTCCTACTTTTAATTTTGGGATAATTACACCATCAACCGATTTATTATCAGAAGAACAATGTAACAATTCAATATCATATCCTTTTTCAATCCATTCGCGACCTATTGCCTTTATTAAAGAAGATTTTCCCGTTCCTGGGCCACCCTTTAAGATAAATAATCTGTCTAATCCTTTTAAATTCTCTTCGTATAAATTGTGAAATCCCCTAGCTGTATTACCACCAGCATAATAATTTAATACATTTCCTGTCACTGCACTCACTCCTTCGCAGCATTCTATTTACATAACCTACAATATGCGAGCAGCTTTATTTGGGTGAATACCTATTTTGTATTGCACGAAAAAAGGAAATGAATTACAATTTAACTATCGGAAAATTCCGTTTTCAAAAAAACTGAATACTTCTTTATCAAGAGAGGCAGAGGGACCGGCCCTTTGAAGCCCAGCAACCTCAGTTTATACAAACTGAATAGGTGCTAATTCCTGCAAAATGCATTGCATTTTGGAAGATAAAACTCAACTAGCATGTAAAGCTCACCTTTCTTGATATTGAAGGGTGAGCTTTTTATTATTTGAAAAATATATATTGGAGGTATGTAAAATGAAAGTAATTGATTTATCGCAAACATTTGAAAATAATATGTCTCAATTTCCTGGAACACCTAAAATACAACTAGAAGCTGTTACAAGTGTTGAAGAATCAGGCTATCAAGTTACAGATTTTCATTCTGTCGTTCATGTTGGCACGCATTGTGATGCTCCTGCGCATTTTATTTCAGGCGCAACGACCATCGATCAATTACCGCTGGATCAATTTGTAGGTGAAGCTGTTCTTATAGATGTAACACATATTCAAGAGCGAAAATTACCTAAGGCAGTATTGCATAATACTGACATAAAAGAAGGTGATATTGTTATTTTTCATTCTAATCTATCCACCAAATGGAATACAGAAGCTTATGAGAAAGAAGCATTTTATCTTTCTGAAGAATTAGCTGAAGAATTAGTTCAATTAAAAGTAAAATCTATCGGTTTAGATTTCATTTCTCCTGATGAAGTCACAACAGAAACATCACCGATTCATCACATATTACTAGGGAATAATATTTACTTAATTGAAAACTTAACAAATCTAGATGCTATCGAAACAAAACGTTTCTTTTTCTCAGCCGCACCTTTAAAAATTAAAAATAGTGACGGTGCTTTCGCAAGAGCATTTGCTGTTATATTTTAAACACAACCTATAAAGTGAACCTTTAATCAGTGGGGGTTTTGTTCATCCCACACCTAACTTCTTTGCTTCCGCTGAATTTTGAGGTGGGGGTCTTACTGCCCGGCAAATAGCGGGATTAAAAAAAGCAAAGGCCACTACTGGTCTTTGCTTCTATATTTTCTATTTAAATTAAGAAAGAATTGTTCCACACGGGGACGCACCCAAGCTAAACAATCTATCTCTTTCTTCTTTGTGCAAGCTATCTCTTCTCCATCTACCATTTCAACAAGTTCTAGTTCTAACAGTTGCCTCGTGAATGCTAACATATTCACTTCTTCAGATGGATACTCTTCTTTTAATTTCTCCTCAATTTCTCCCAATAAAAAACCGTCACGCATCATTGCCAATGCATCAATCCAAAGTGGCGGCATTTCATATTTTTCTCCTGTAATTGTATCTTTTACAATATAATTCTTTTGCTCTTTTCGAAATTGAATCGTGTGTAAACATACAGTCGAATTTAATGTTAATTCCATCATACCACCTCTTTCATAATATCTGCATAGAAAAAAGGATGCGCGTGCACCCCTTCTTATCTTTTCATAACACTACTGAACCGTTACATGAGCAATCAATCTCATGTCGATATTTTCCTCCATTATAAACGAAGTATTTTATAAAAAAAACCCTTCTTGAAACATTTTATAAAATGTTTATATTTACACAACAAGAACACTTTTCTGAAAAATCTTTTCTCCCAATACATTAAACGGTCGGCAGAAAAATTTCGACTTTCGTTCCTACTCCTAGACTACTTTGGATCGTGATACTCCCTTGATGTTCCTTAATAATTTTATATGTAATCATTAATCCAAGTCCTGTACCATTCTCCTTTGTTGTGTAAAACGCCTTGCCGATTTTTTCCAACTTTTCATTCTCTATACCAAATCCTTGGTCTTCAACAGAAATACACAAATGTCCTTGCGTTTTTTGATATGCACGGATATGAATTTCTCCACCCTCTGGCATTGATTCTATTCCATTTTTAATGATATTTAATAACACTTGTTTTAATTGCTTATCATCACCGTTTATAGCCGGTAAATTCCCATCTACTTGTAAATGACATTTAACTCTATATTGCGTTGCATAACTTTCCATTAGATGCACAACATATAGAAGGATGTCTCGTATATTACACCTTTCATAATTTGTTGGCTTTGGTTTTCCTAACAACATCAATTCACTAACAAATCCATTAACCCTTTCAATTTCTTGTAACATAATGTCGTAGCTCATCGTATCAGCTGGATTTCTTTCTTTTTGCATTTGCGTAAACCCTTTTAACGCTGTTAACGGATTTCGAATTTCATGGGCAATTGTTGTAGACATAGTTCCAATCACAGCTAAATTTTCCGTCTCTTTCATATTGTTCATCATTTCAACCACTGTTCTTACATAAGATTGAAATCGTTTTAATAAAGAATGTGAAATAATGAAATAGAATACACATAAAACAAGTGGAATTACCACTTTTAAATCTTGTAATAGCAATGTGAAAAATACGTACTTTCCAATTACACTAAAGGAAACTAAATAAAAGTATTTTCTATTCACGAAAACTGGGGCAAATAAAATTAATAACATTTCTACCATACTACCATGTTCAAAAGGTCTATCCGTTCGCAAATAAATCATTAAATTATTAACAAGATTGATAAACATGTACCCAAATAAAAATAAATATTTTACAGAATATACATACCCTCTTTTTTGAAGGTATATAGAAATAGGAAATATTGCTATTACAAATATAGGCACACCTATCCCAAGACTACCTTCTGGCCAACCTACCGCTGTTCCACTAATATTCATAGCCGGATACACAAAATAATATATAGCGTCATATAAAAAGAATATAATATAGAATAATAATATAAATACCTTTAAGGCTCTTCTTTCTTCATAAATCAAGCTCTTGTATTTGTTCATATAAAAACTCCCCTTGATCGATACAAAAAACTTTCATTGTTATCTCCTTAAAGTATAAGTATGAAATTGCTTTCAGGGCAATATTTAACCTTATAATACTAAAAGGAAGGAGATCTCTCCTTCCTTTTGGTAACAAATTACACCCATCTTACCCTGTCATGTAACAATCCATCAGTAAAATTATTATGCCCCATTACAAAATCCTTCATATATAAATTTAAATACTCACCGTACTTACTTTCTGTATTTAATAACAACTCCTCGACGTAATAAGCACCTTGTTCAAATCGATCTAAAAGTAAACTGGACAAGCCCGCATAAATCCCGCACCCTACCTGAAAATACGTTGCATTCGTTTTATATTTACGAAAAACTTGGCTACTATTCATCACATTATACATATATGTCTCACTATTTTCATAAACGAGTAACACACCGACCAAGTCCTCTCCAGCAACCTCTTCTTCCGCTGGATTAAACACTTTACGATTCCAGTTCCATAAATCTTCTACTTTGTCTAAATTATGTCTAATTATATTTGTTGTATACTCATTAATTCGGTAAAGAAAACCAACTTCCATATTAAAGTTTTTCCCTAAAATTAATACTTCCTCATGTGGCATTAAACAACCATAGAATTCTTTTTCTCCCAACTTCACTTTATACTCTGAAGCATATACATCTTCATAAAAGTAAAGAGGGCGATGTTGACTCATATACATCGGATAACTCCAGATTGCTTCATCTAAAAATCGCTCTACTGCCCATGAAGCATAAAGTGTATGTGGCTTTATAAGCGCTGTATCATTCAAAAACGACGTGTCATGTTCTACAATATAACATGCTCTTGGCCTTTCATTTGGTCGTTCCTTCATAAGTTCAACAACCATCCATTGAACAACACCCGGATTCATACCTGAACCTATAATCGCTTTTGTATTTGTAAATTTCTCTTTCTCCTTCTCAAACCTTGTATATCTTTCCGTAAGCTGAAAGCCGATTAAGCTATCGTCCTGATCTACGGCCTCATTTTCCAAGGCTGAATTAATATAACAAATTCCTAGTTCATTACAGCAGCTTAATACTCTAATTGTATCTGCTCCTGAAACATCAATCACAACACTCGTTCTTTTTTCTTTTAAATGTTGTTTAAATTCCACTACATTTTGAAGGTTTATTTCATATAAATATAAGCGACCTTTCAAATTCGAAAACAACTCATCATAATAAGTCCTATCTTTTTGTTTTATATCCACCAAATGAAATTTGGCATTCTTTAATACTTCATAAATTGGATCTTTTTCATTTGCTATCGCTTGATTTAAAATTGCTAAAACTGCTTTTGCTGCTCCACCAGCACTACCAAGCAATGTAATTGATAACGAATTCGGAAACTGCTCCACAAACAAAACCCCTTTAATAAATTAGTTGAGCAGCTCCTCCTCAAAAAATAAATTGAATACATAAAAAGATAGCTCGTACATATTTCTTTATAAAGTAGTGCAAAATTATTTTTAAAAAGATCACACTATAATATATTTATATTCAATTCATTTTTCCCCTCATATCCAAATTAAACTAA
Source organism: Bacillus sp. Root131 (assembly GCF_001429475.1). NCBI lineage: Bacteria > Bacillati > Bacillota > Bacilli > Caryophanales > Bacillaceae > Bacillus > Bacillus sp. Root131. Next base: position 7,622 of record NZ_LMJQ01000002.1, on the reverse strand, counting down.
ATAAATAGGCTCGACCTTTTCTTCTGCATATAAAAGAAAAAGCCAGCCCTTCCAACTAATCTACGGACAATGGACGGATTTTACATGTTGAATATTCACATACATTTTTGCATCACGTGCTTTTGATATTTCAATATGACCTTCATCAATTTTCGCCATTTTTCCAATTTTATTGGACTCCTCACCTAAATCGAACACCATAATTTTCCCTGTCATTTTAATAAGCTGTTCTTCAAACGTTCTAGCTAACGTAATATTTAACGGATTTACGGGGAGTTCATTTTTATTGAGGGCATACGGTACTTGGTTTTCTTTATACGGAATTAACCATTTTAAATGCTTTAAAGATATATATACCGTTTTATAAACCGGACTATAAAAAACAATATAATCGTTCATCACACTTGTAACATAACCATGTATTGGAGCATTTCCTGCTACATAAACTTCTGTAAAAATACCTTTAGAAGTACTTAATACTTTTCTCAAAGAAATTGAAGGGGATTCCCTCTTAATTACAGAATCAACATCTGGTTTTGATATTTCTTCGTCATATGGTCTTAAAAATTTATAGTATTGTACATGATATAAAGATATATATACGTAATCTTGTCCATTGTAAAGAACAACGATATCATTTCCTACATCAATTAATACACCTTTAAATCTTTTTTCACCGATTAATTTAACATATATATTTTCTCCAATACTTTTATTCAACTCATTCATCTATATCCTCCTTCCTATGAATATCAGCTTTCCTATCTTCCGTTTCAAAAAAAATAATCAGGGCAATGTTTTGTCTTAATAGTAAGTAATTCCTTTTCATACTATCGAAATAAGAAATTGTTCTTCTCTTTCCCTCATAATGCCCCTCTTATTTATTAAACATTATTCATCTTCATTCTTTTTACATTTCACTACTTGACTCACACTCTTAATATGATAATTAATGATATAAATGACTTCATCGCAGTTTACTAGTGTAATACATTCTTCATGCACTTCACTTAATAATCCTTCCACACATTCTGGACCGCCACGATTAATCTTTACCCACTTATACTTCAAGTCACGTAATACATCGACAAAAGTATCATCATCAGAGCAGAAACATGAAACATAGGAATCGCCACATTTACTTTCTTTCACTTTCTTAGCTAGACTCTTCACATGTTTCAATTGGTAATATACTAATTCACCAAGAGGAAGTTGTAATGTAAGGTAATCTCTCCCTAACGATACAAGTACCCCCACTCGACTCTCTGGTCCACGAAGATTTACTTTTACAGTCTCACCGACTAAGCATTTAATTTGCTCACAGCATAATATACTTTCCAAATTTGTATCCTCCTTTCTTATTATCTTCCTCTACTTGACTGTCTTTGTGCGCGAGCTCGACCTGAATTATCGCTACTACTTTCCTTACTATTACTATCTTCGCTCTCATCGCTCTCTCCGCATGCTAATGCATTATAGTTAACACTTTTAATATGCTTTATTGCAATTAATATAACTTCTTCTTTTACAATTAATGTAACGAAGTCACAAGAAACATCTTGTAAAATGCCTTCCACTTTCTCTGGACCACCGCGATTAATTTTCACCCAGCAATATTTGAAGCTTAGAAGTAGTGCTTCAAAGTCGTCTGCACATTCGCAATCTTCCCAATCACAATCACTTGATCCACAGTCTTTTGCATTTTTCGTAATACTTTTCAGATGGCTAAGTTGATAGTAATAAAGCTCACCTTTTTCATTCTTCAATACGAAGTAGTCCGGACATACTGATATTATTGTTCCTTTTTGAGATTCTGGACCACCCCTGTTTACTCTCACAAAAGATCCAATTAAGTCTTTCAGAAAATCACAATGAAATAAACTCACGAGAAAACCCCTTCCATTAATTTATAAGCTTTTGCACTGATAGTATATGTATCTGTACAGGTTACGTTCTCTATGTTTGTCCTAGCTAGAAAAAAATATGCTTTTAACATGGTAGACTACTACCTATCAAAAATATAAGAAATTCTGCGTGCCCATTAGGATTTTGATACATTTAAACAAAAATCCCGTATGAAGATACATTTCTGCATATCTTCATACGGGATTTCCCAAAGTTTAGTCTTCGTCTTTAACATCCATATCTTCTGGAATTGGTTCATTTAATATTTCTTCCACTAACTGCTTATATTTCTCCATTTGTTCTAAATGTGTATTGAATTGTTCTTTATTTACTAAATATTGCTCTCCATCGAATAGCGCACGAATTTTCTTTTGCTGAATTAACTCTTCAATATACGATTTCGGTAAATTCAAATACTCCGCAGTCTCTTCTACTGTTATATACAATGCGTTCATTCCTTTATTATTTTTTCATCTATACTGTATCTTACTTTACTTTATTTTTGTAAACAAATAAAAAAGATTTTGTAAATGCAGTTCAAAAAGCAGGTAGATGCATTCCATATATTGTATAGTATTATATAGTAAGAATTTTTTAAATATAGAATGGTATTACCCATTTACACAAAGGAGAGTTAACATATGGCTACTCGTCACATCATTACAATGTTAGAAAAAACACTACAAGTTGAAACAGAAAACACAATTTCTCATTTGAATGTATCTTTATCTGATCGTTTTCTTTCTCAAAGCACAGCAATACATGAAAACAATTGTTATCATACAATTGGTGAATGGTACAAAAATCATTTCTTATTCCAACAAGATGATTTCCTTTGGGCTAAATATGCTTTCTATGACGCATATTGTGAAGCCATCAAAAAACAAGGCCATCTTACAAAACGCGTCCGTCAAATATTAGAATCATTGGCTCGAAAACATGGAAAACAATATATTGCTTCTATACTAAATATGCCATTTCCTAATGAACGCGCTAAAGGGACAGCGTAATTTAGCCATGTTCTGCGTAAGCAAAACATAGCTAAATTGTTTTCTAGGATGCTTTACCAATAAAATGTTCATATCATATGAACTGATGAAACCGGTGTCATTATAATGATTGAAAATATAGTAAACAGGAAAACCCCCACGTACATCTCTCATCCATTTGAATAGAGAAGTATGTGGGGGTATACTTGTTCCTTATTATTTCATCATCTGTTTAATCAGTTCTCGATTTCTCTTCTTAAATACTTCATTATGAGAAGAAACCATTCCGTACTCACTTGCATCTGGTTGGATAAATTGCTTTGCTTTATTCACAGCATTTCCAGCATCTTGGAATGCACCTGCAATTAAGTGTAGTTTCCCTTCGTGCTTTAAAATATCTCCAGCAGCATATAATCCATCTACTGAAGACTCACTATTTGCATTACCTGCAATATAATAATTATCTATAATCGCAACGTCTAACTCACTATTTTCTAATAATGTAATGTCACGTTCATATCCATGATTAATAATAACTTCATCAATAGGTAAATGAGAAACCTCACCTGTTTCATGATTTGTCAATTCTACATATTCGATCGCTTCATGATTATCACCAGCAATGAGTTTTGTAATCGATGTATTAAAGAAACACTCCGCCGAGCTGTTCAGCAGTTGTTTTACTTGTGCTTCATGACCAGATAATTCTTCTTTTCTATATGTTACATACACTTTTTTCGCAATTGGTTCTAATTCATTTGCCCAATCAACCGCAGAATTTCCTCCGCCGGAAATAATGACCGTCTTACCTTTGAAACGCTTTAAAGATTTCACTGTATAATTTAAATTAGATACTTCAAATCGCTCAGCACCTTCAATTGATAACTTTTGAGGTTTCAATATACCACTTCCAGTTGCGACGATAACTGTTTTTGAAAAATGTTCTTCGCCATTGCTTGCTTTTAACGTAAAAGTGCCATCTTCGTTACGAATAATCGATTCTACTTTTGTATTTAATACCACTTCTGGCTTAAATGTTAGCCCTTGCTGTACAAGTTGTTCAATTAATTTATCACCTGTAACTGGCAGCAGCCCTCCTACATCCCAAATCATCTTCTCTGGATAAACATGTATTTTTCCACCTAACTGTGGTTGAAATTCTATTATTTTCGTTTTCATCTCTCTGAGTCCACTATAAAAAGCTGAATAAAGCCCTGCAGGTCCTCCGCCTATCACAGTTACATCAAACAATTCTTCTTGATTCATTCGTGTCACTCCTCAGCTACTAGTCATTGATTATCATTCTCAATAAAATATAACCTGTTTCCGCAAAATTTACAATCAAAATTACTATTGACAATACACCTATATAAAATTATATTATTTAAATAATCAATAGTGATAATCATTATCAATTTGTTAATAATTAGCAAATTGAGATTACATCTTCTTTCATTAATATGGTTAATACTATATTATAAAATCTCATATTCAAGATTTTTAATAAATTATTTTGCATTACCACTACTCTTTCAAAAAGATTACAGTTAAACAAATTATTGTATACACATATCATCTATGTTAAAGGAGAAAGACGATGAAAAAGTTATTTATTTCACTAACAGTTCTTTTCGTTCTTGTTATGAGTGCTTGTAGCAATGGCTCTACAGACAAAAAGAACGATGCAAAAGGTAGTAAATCAGAAACAATTACATACCAATCTGAAAATGGTAAAGTAGAAGTTCCTGCAAATCCAAAACGCGTTGTTGTATTATCATCATTCGCTGGTAACGTAATGTCATTAGATGTAAATCTTGTTGGGGTAGATTCATGGTCTAAACAAAACCCACGTTTTGATAGCAAACTTAAAGATGTTGCTGAAGTATCAGATGAAAATGTTGAAAAAATCGCTGAACTAAATCCAGATTTAATCATCGGTTTATCAAATATTAAAAATGTCGATAAGTTAAAGAAAATCGCTCCTACTGTAACATACACTTACGGAAAAGTTGATTACTTAACACAGCATTTAGAAATTGGTAAGTTATTAAACAAAGAAAAAGAAGCAAAAACTTGGGTTGATGACTTCAAGAAACGTGCACAAGAAGCTGGTAAAGAAATTAAAGCAAAAATCGGTGAAGATGCAACAGTTTCTGTTGTAGAAAACTTCAACAAACAGCTTTATGTATACGGCGAGAACTGGGGCCGCGGAACAGAAATCCTGTACCAAGAAATGAAATTAAAAATGCCTGAAAAAGTAAAAGAAAAAGCATTAAAAGAAGGTTACTACGCATTATCTACTGAGGTATTACCGGAATTTGCTGGTGATTACTTAATCGTAAGTAAAAATAAAGAGACTGATAACTCATTCCAAGAGACAGAATCATATAAAAACATCCCAGCAGTAAAAAATAATCGCGTATATGAAGCAAACATGATGGAATTCTATTTCAATGATCCACTTACATTAGATTTCCAACTAGACTTCTTCAAGAAGAACTTTCTTGGTAAATAATACAAACATGAGGAATTCTTAATTTAAGAATTCCTCTTCCTTTATTCTATGAACAGAAAAGATGTGAAACGAATGACAAAAGATCATGAAAATCCACGTTCTATAGCTTTTACATACAAACTAATTTTAAGCTTAATTGCATTCTTTCTTATTTTTATGGTTGCAATGGTATTAGGTGCTGCAGATACTTCGATAAAAGATGTATGGTTAGCACTCACTTCCTCCGCTAAAGGAGACAAAATATCTATTATTCGAGAAATACGTTTACCACGTGAAGTTGCTGCTATTTTTGTAGGAGCTGGATTAGCCGTTTCTGGAGCGATTATGCAAGGATTAACACGAAATCCACTTGCAGATCCTGGTTTATTAGGGCTATCTGGTGGAGCAAATGCTGCGCTTGCACTGACACTTGCTTTCAATCCTTCCATCAGCTATCTTTACTTAACATTAGCTTGCTTTATCGGTGCGGCAATTGGCGCAATCATGGTATTTGGAATTGGTATGGTGAAAAAAGGCGGCCTTTCTCCTCTTCGAATTGTATTAGCGGGCGCTGCAGTTTCCGCATTTCTACTCGCAATTTCAGAAGGAATCGGCATTTATTTTAAAATTTCACAAGATGTATCACTTTGGACTGCTGGGGGCGTAATTGGAACAACTTGGAGCCAATTAAAAATTATTATTCCAGTCATTTCAATTAGTATCTTTATCGCTATCTTACTAGCAAAAAAATTAACAGTTCTTAGTTTCAGTGAGGAAGTGGCTATTGGACTTGGTCAAAAAATTATTGTTATTAAAACTATTTTATTTATCATTATTATCTTACTTGCAGGTGCATCTGTAGCGCTTGTTGGAAATATGGCATTTATCGGTTTAATGGTACCTCACATGGTACGCCCAATTGTCGGTCCAGATTACCGATTTGTTATACCGATGTCAGCAATTGCTGGAGCTTCCTTTATGCTACTTGCAGATACAATCGGACGTACTATTAACGCTCCGTACGAAACACCAGTTGCGGCAATTGTCGCGATTGTAGGGTTACCATTCTTCCTATTCATTGTACGTAAAGGAGGAAAAACATTCTCATGATGCAATCTATTCTAAGAAAACAACGTCTTATTATACTCGCTTTACTAATACTGACCATCACCACCATTGTAGTTGGAATGGGACTTGGTTCAGCATCTTTATCTTATGATCGACTACTCCCAACATTAATGGGACAAGGGACTTTTAAAGAGGAGTTTGTTTTATACTCTTTAAGACTACCTAGAATTGTGATTACATTATTAGCTGGTATGGCTCTCGCTTTATCAGGGGCTATATTCCAAGGAATTACTCGAAATGATTTAGCTGAACCTGGTATTCTCGGGATCAACTCTGGGGCCGGTGTTGCTGTTGCTATTTTCTTTTTATACTTTCCAATAGATGTAGGTTCATTTCTTTACTTACTACCAGTCGTTGGATTTATCGGGGCTTTTCTGACAGCTGTTCTAATTTACGTATTTTCATATAGTAAATCAACTGGGCTTCAGCCAATCCGACTAACATTAACCGGTATTGGTTTTTCATTTGCACTATCTGGAATGATGATTGTCCTTATTTCATCCGCTGATCGTATGAAAGTGGACTTTATCGCCAAGTGGATTGCCGGAAACATTTGGGGAGATGACTGGGTCTTCGTTTTAGCAATGCTCCCATGGTTAATCGTATTAATTCCGTTCGTTTTCTATAAAGCAAATCGATTAAACATTCTAGCATTAAACGAGCCAGTCGCAATCGGTGTTGGAATTGAAATTGAAAAAGAACGCAGATACTTATTAGTTGCAGCCGTTGCGCTTGCAGCTGCAGCTGTTTCCGTAACAGGAGGAATTAGCTTTATCGGACTAATGGCTCCTCATATCGCGAAATCTTTAGTAGGTCCAAGACATCAAATTTTCATGCCTATTGCCGTTTTAATCGGCGGATGGCTATTGCTATTAGCAGATACAATTGGCCGAAACATCGTTGAACCTAACGGCATCCCAGCAGGTATTGTCGTTGCTTTAATTGGGGCTCCTTACTTTATGTATTTGTTGCTTAAGAAAGCGTAAAAAACACCCTCAAGATCTTTTCTGAAGTGAACCCGAATAGTGGTACATGAAAAAAACACCTCCTGAATTCGCATACTAAGTATGCAAATTCATTGGAGGTGTTTTTCGTTTGAAGACAAG